>CAVYWV010000001.1:0-1251639 GCA_963772395.1 uncultured Actinomycetota bacterium
CGAGGCGTGATGCGTTGCTATGTCTCAGGACATCGGTCACGGGAGTGAATCAGGACGTCGCAGTCGCTGGCGGTCGTTTCTGTCGTGTGGCCACCGCCCTTGCCACTTCGTTGGTGGGCTGAGACCGCCGCGGCCACCGACGAGGGCGACGGCGGACGCGACCACGAGGGCGACGGCGGGCGCGGCCGCGACGGCGAAGGAGGAGGCCTCGGCGGGCGACGACAGCGGGCGCGGCCGCGACGGCGAAGGAGGAGGCCACGGCGGCGGCCACGGCGACGGCGACGGCGACGGCGACGGCGACGGCGACGGCGGAGGCCACGGCGACGGCGACGGCGACGGCGGAGGCCACGCCGGCGGCGGCAGAGGCGGACACGAAGACGAACGCGAAGGCCACGGCGATCGCGAAGACAAGGGCGAGGTCGAAGGCGAAGGCGAAGGCGAAGGCGAAGAGGAGACTGCAGTCGACGTCGGGCACGACGATGGCGTCGCGGGGTGCGAGCACTAGTAGGAAGTCGAGGGCGAAGTCGACGAGGATGTCGAGGACGAAGCCGAAGAGGAAGTCGAGGACGAAGCCGAAGCCGAAGCCTAGGCCCGCGATGTAGAAATCGCGTGGCCGCTAGCCGTTCTCCAATCCCGACAGCACCCGGTCGATCAAGGCAAGCCTTCGTGACCGATCGCGGGTCCATGCCATTCCGGTCGGCAGCTCAAGCGAACGCGACAGAAAGTCCCTTTCAACGCTCCCCCACCTGGTGGAGAGATCTGTTCCGTTCTCCGGTGTGAGCTGCTCACCAACATCGACTCCGAGCAGGTGCGCCGATCCGAGATCCTGGTCCCATCCGAGCCGTTCAAGCAGGGCGAGACCACTTTCGGTGTCGTAGAGCCGCTCTGCCACATCGCGCGATTCGCAATACCAGTAGATCGCCGCGGCAAGGTCCTTCCCGTCCTTATCCTGACGGTAAGCGGATCTGTCTATCCAAGCGCGGAGCTTCAGGGCTGTGTAGCCAGCGACTGTCGGTATCCGGATCTTGCTGCCTGACGGAAGCGCCAACGGCAGCGCACGAACGAAAACGTCGTCGAACCCGAAGACCACCATGTCCTCGCCATGCGGGCGTGGAGTCACCACACCTTCGGGGCTCTCGACCGCGCCGAACGGCATGATGTCGACGGTGACCCCGCCCACGAGGTATCGCACCCCTGTGTGGCCAGCGCGCGTAAAGGTGTCGGCGATCTGCTCGTAGATGTGCCAATCGGCCAAAGCGATAGCGATGTCGGTGTCTTCGGTGAGTCGGAGCATCACTTCGTGGCCAAGCGCGGAGTGCAAGACGTCGCGACACTCGGCGCCCACCAGCATCACTTGATCGGGATCAACGCCAACCTTCTGGCCAAGCTCCCCGACGACGATATCGACCCCGTCGAGCAAGCGAGGGTCGCTCCTAGTGAAGTCGAGCATTGCTGTCACGAAAGGCGCGGGCTACTTCCGCCTGTCGACCATCCCCGCTCGCGAGAAGGTCGGCATACACGAGTGTCGACGGGGCGTAGCCCAGCCCTTCGGTTGGAGCTTCAGGCTCTTGCCAGAACTGGGTACGCACGAAAATATTCGGAGGGCGATCAGTTCGCCACCGGTTCTTCATGATGAGCGAGTTCACAAAGACGTTGTCGACATAGATCGTCATAGTTTCAGGACGAATCTTGCCTGCTAGAGCTGCCTCACCACTCAATGCCACGGTGACCCCCGGTGGCGTCTCGAAGGCGTTGATGTCCCCGGCGAACTTGCGCGTCCGTTGCGGACTACCCAGACCCGTCGGAAATGCCGCAACCCACAGATCCAGAAGCTCTCCCTGGCGGCGCAAATGCTTGCCGTCGTGATCGTAAGCGAGATACCCCGCCTTGTGTAGTTCTCCGAGTGTTTTCTGCACCTGCCCCAATGAGACGCCGGCAGACATAGCCATATAGCGAAGTGGAGCGGCCAAGAGCTCGGGCCAGGTGAGCAACACAAAGATGACCTGTGACCGCTTCGTACTGAACAGATTGGCTACCGCCGAGGAGGACAGCGACGTCTCGACTCGCTTCCGCTCAGCCCGGCGCCCTCGGACATCGATGTGGACATTCTCGAAGGAGAAGAACGCATTGCCTGACTCGTCCAGGAAGTTAACTCCGCGCCGTCGAAACATGTCAGCGCTTCGCTCGTTGATCCGTTCGCCGAGCAGGAGGACCTCGTCGTGTACATTCTCGAAGCCGTAGCGACTGATCTCAGAGAGCGTCATCACCGGCGAGTAGATAATCGTCATTTGCGCTGTCGTCTTCCCGAGCCAAACCGTCGCGCGCTCGGGGATACCCGGCTCGAGATCTTCAATCGGGCTGTGTGTATAGCTGCTGCGCAGGCTGAGGCCATAGTCCTGGAACCAACCCATCAATGCCGTCGCTGATTGGCTATTCACAGCGCCTCCGTTCACTCTCGTTCCGTGTTCACTTTAGTTGAAACGCATGAGAAATTGAACACGTACGTGGGAGAGGTGCCCCTGACTGCGAGACTCGGACCGCTCGGTAGAACCGTACCCAGGATTTACGGACTCTCCCTACGATTCGAGCTCGGGCTGAACAGCTGAACGCTCAACGAGGTCCAGTCACGTCCTCAATGCGGTCGCATTATGCGACCAGCCGCCTCGCGCATGGAGCCGATGTCGCGGCGCTCCGCGGTGCAAGACCGGGGACTGCGACGCGAGTAGAGAGCACAGCTCAGTGCGCGATCGCAGCGGTCCGGGCGTCGTTCAGCGACACCGACACCGTGTCCAGGTCGTCGTCGAAGAGGTCGGCGTAGACGTCCAGCGTCATCGCCGCGGACGCATGCCCCAGCATCCGTTGCACCGCTTTCACGTTGGCTCCCGAGCTGATCGCGAGCGAGGCAGCCGTGTGGCGAAGATCGTGCACGGTCATCCGCTCGAGTCCCGCGGCGTCGAGCGCGGTCATGAACCATGACCGCGATGCGCCCGAGGAACGCGGGCGGCCCAGGTAGTCGATGCCGTCACCAAAGAGCAGGCCGTCGCGCGTCTTGCCCTCGCACATCTTCGCGATCGGCAGCTCGAGGAACTCGGGGTACGGGACGGAGCGCAGCTCGTGCGTCTTGGGCGATCCGACGTGGATTTCCGCACCGACACGGACAGCGTTCTCATTCACCGCGAGACGCCGGCGGAACGCGTCCACATCGCGCACCCGCAGGGCGGTCAGCTCTCCCCAGCGCAGCCCTGTGTACGAGGCGAGGTACACGAGCGTGGAGTACTCGCCCGATGCCATCGCGAGACGCTCGATTTCCTCGTGGCTCAGGTAGCGATGAGCCTTGCGATGTTTGCGGGGCAGATTGTCGACGCCGCGCGCCGGGTTGTGCGGGATGCGGCGGTCTTTGACCGCGATGTCGAGCACGGATGCCAGGACCCCGTGAGCGCGGATGACGACTGTCGCGCTCTTCGGGCGCGCCGCCTGCCCGCGCGTGCGGATGTGGTCCCGCCGATTCGATTTGGCGGTGCCGGCCGCCAGCTGAGACACCCAGGTGCGAACGTCGCTGTGGGAGATCGCCGATACCGGAGTCGTGCCCCACCGCGGCACGACGTAGACGCGCCAGGCGTCGTCGATCGCTCGGTAGCTCGAAGGCTTCAGTCGTGATCGCTTGGCCTCGAGCCATCCAGGGCCGAGCTCGGCGATCGTGGTCCGTGCCCGGGCGGGCTCGATGTACTCCCCCGTCGCCTTGGACACTTCGACAGTGGCGAGAAAGAGGTCGGCTTCGCGCTTCGTGCGAAAGCCTCGTTTGTCGGTCTGCCGGTGATCGGGCGTCCGGTAGCGGACGCGGTATCGCTTGCCGCGCGCGGTCTCGTACGCCTCAATCGTCCCCACGAGACTGCTCCTTCGCCATTGCTTCGTCGACCGCCGCGTTCTCGCGCTCGACATGGGCGCGGATGTCGTCAGCAGTGATGCCCATGCGCGCGCGGTGGGCATCCAGTTCCTCGAATGCGTGACGGCTCTGGAGTGGCGCGATGGCCTTCGCAAGTCGTCGCGCTGCGTTGCCGTGATCTACGCTCTCCATGTAACCGGCGGTGCGAGCGCGCCCGATCCAGTTCGTGGCAGTGCGCTGCTTCAGTCCGATTGAATCTGCGACAGCCTGAGCCGGGTTTTCGCCGGATATCTCCGCGATTCGATAGATCAACGCGGTCAAGAGCATCGTGTCGGTGTCTGACGGAACGAACTCCGAAAAGCTCCTCAGGCCACCGCGATTGCGAAGGCCTCGTAGCGTGGTGAGATCGATCGCCCACGTTGGCACCGCGGCGGGAATCCCCATCCTCGCGATGGCGTGGACCTGCACCGTGCGGAAGAAGGCTCCAGAGATCTCGAGCGAATGATCCGCGCGGTCGAGGCCGAAGGCCGCGACTTCGAACCGTCCGGTGGTGGGCGCGTACTCAAGCCGGAGGGTGGCGATCGCCTCCTGACCCTCTTCGAGCGCGGAGATCTGGTTTGAGCCGACACGCACCCAGCCCTTCACGACCGGACGCAAGGGGATCCCCGGAGGAACGACGATGCTCGATCCTGATGGGTTGAATTGCGCCGATACGTTTTCGGGATAGACCGTCTTCATGCATGCATCCTCCCATAGAGTGCGCCTCATTGACATAGGTGCGCAACCGCTCTACTGTATGCGTATCAGTGACATGTCAACGCAAGGAGGTCGGGAATGGATACCGATGACGAATGGCTCACTCTCCCCCAGGCCGCGACCCTCATGCGCATGACGAGGGCCGCGATCGCACAGATGCGGTACCGCGGCGACGGCCCGACGTTCTACCGACTGTCGGCGAAGACGATCCTCTACAAGCGCGCCGAAGTGCTCGCATGGATGGAGAGCCGCGCGTGCACGCGAACCGATGACGTGCTCGCTTCGAGGTGAAGCCGGTCGGACACCGGGCCATGAGGCTCAGTCTGCCGCGATCTCCCGCCTCAACCTGCCGACACGTTCTGCTTCGGGGCGGGGTGGTCCACCCTTGGGCGTTCGCCCCGTGGTGTCGCCGGCACCGACTCGGTTGCTGCGTTCGGTCAGCGCAACGAGGGCGAGGTGACGGTCTGCCGTCCAGCAGATGAGGCGTCCACGCTGGTCCTTCGTGCGTCCGAGGATCTCGGCGTCTGCCAGTTCAGTCAGCGCGCGATGCGCCGCTGTTGTGGAGACCCCGTGGCGTCGCGCCACGCCCTCGACGGTGAGAACGGGCTCGGTCGCGAGTTCGTCCAGGATCCGCAGTATGACGGAATCGCGTCGCGGTGTTGCAGGAGTCAGCGCGTGATCCCGGCGGTAGGCGATGAGGTCGGCGAGCGTCTGCTGGTCTAGCGCCGCGACGTCGTCCGCGAGGCGCACCGCGTTTCCGGCGGCCAGTTCGGTTGCACGGGCGAACCCGGTGACCCATTCATCGATCTGCGGCGGGTCCGCGCGGAAGGCGGTGAGACCCGCAATGTAGGTGTCGGTGTCGCCGGCAAATACGGTGCTGATCGGAATCAGCGCGTTGCGCAATGCGTCGGCGCGACGCAGGACCGTATGAATGAAGGCACGTCCAGTGCGGCCATTGCCGTCAATGAAGGGGTGGATGGTCTCGAACTGCGCGTGCGCGATCGCGGCGCGCACCACGGGGTTGCCGGAGGTTTCCGTGATGAACGCGGCGAGGTCGGCGACGAGTCGCGCTACTTCAGTCTCGGGTGGGGGAACGAACTCCGCACGGAGAGGGCTCCACCCCGATCCGCCGACCCAGTTCTGCTCAGTCCTGAGCCCTCGCGGGAGGGAGGGCTCGATGACGTGCTGCAGTTCTTCGATGTCCGCGGTCGTAATCGGCCGGCCGCGGTCGGCGAGCGCGGCGATGGCGTCTTCGGTGGCGCGCACATTGCCGATCACGTCCAGTGCAACCCGCGGCCCATCCTCCAGCACTTCTGCAATTGCCAGGCGCTTCGGCGTGACACGGTTGCCTTCGATCCATGACGAGGAGATGCTCTCGGAGCGGATGAGAAGGTGGTTCAGGTATGCCGCGCGCTCCCCAATCCGTTCGTCCGCGCGCGCAAGCACCGCCAGAGCATCCTCCGTAGCCGCTCGCGCCTCATCTCCGACCCTCGGAAGTTTCGCGCCCAGCTCATCAGGGACGTAAGCGAGGTAGCGGCCTGGCGCGCGGTCACGTCGGCTCAGCTGCCCGTGCTCTTCGGGAGCCCACAGTCGTTCGACAAAGCTGGCCATGATCCCTCCAAAGGTGCGCTCGTTGCCTGCTAATCAACTTTAGGACAACTAAGGTTGATTATGAAGCCGTCGAGTTATGAGTAAGCCCGGCCCGTCGATGTGCGGGCAGTTAGATCCCGAGCCCCCGGCTCGCCGCCGGCCGCACCACCGGATCCATCGCTGCCGGCGCCACCACCCGCCGTGCGGCCCGGCTGAGGTCGATCTGCGCGGCACGCCGCGAGTCCTCGATCGTCGGCTCGGGTACGCCGCGCCGCATCGCGTCGGCCAGCTCTTCGCGAGCGGCATCCGCCGACCCCGCAACCACGATCGCCTCGTTCCACCGTCGCCCGCGCGTGAGACCGACGTACAGACCGGCGGCATCGACGCCCGGTCCGACGATCGACGCATCCACCGTCTCGCCTTGGATGCCGTGCACCGTCGACGCGTATGCGAGGTGCGCGTGCTCGGCCGCGTAATCGGCGCGGATCGCGCGCTGCTCCGTGGAATCAGCCGTGTTGGCGAGCAAGAGCCGATCGTCGTCGATGCCGGTGATGATCCAGGTCGCGCGATTCTGCACGTCCGCGGCGCGGTCGTTGCGCCGTGTCTGGATGACATCGCCGACGAGCATCCGTTGTCCGCCGCGGCCGAGCGCGACCGCATCCGCCGTGAGCTCGCCCGCATCGAGCCGCCGCTGCTGGATCGCCTCGCTGATTGCGTCTGCGTCGTCGTTGGTTGCGACCACGAGCGCTACCCGCTCGCCGCAACCGACCCGCTCGAACCATGCGCCGACCATTGCGTCGTGCGCGGCGTCCGTACTGGCGACGTGCGAGACGTGACCGCCGGCGTCGAGCTCCGCTGCAACGGCCGTCGCTTCGGTGGCGCCCGAGACATTCCGCAGCCGCAGCGTGAGCTCCCCGTATTGCGGATCTGCGAAGCGATGCACGGTCCGGAGTTCGACGACGTTGTCGGCGCTGCGTGTGAGCAGCGCCATCGCGCCGACATGGCCGACCGGCGCAGCTTGCAGCGGGTCTCCGATCATCGCGATCCCCGCGCCGGTCTCCTCGAGCACACTTGCGAGCGCATCCGCGCTGCGCAGATCGACCATCCCTGCCTCGTCGACGACAACCCGATCACCCCGACGCAGCACGAAGCGCTGCGGTCCGAAGTAACGCTGGCCGGTCGTCTCGTCGATCTTCCCGATACCGCAGGCGCGACCATCTCTGACCACCCGCTGGATCGTTGTCCCAGCGCCATCCATAGTCGGCGAGCAGCGCATGCAGACTCGATGCAGTGACCCCCACCTCGCGTCCGGCGACGACCGCCGCCTTCTTGGTGGGCGCCACCAGAACTACATTGCGGCGTTGCAGGCGCAGCGCATCGCGCGCGACACGCAGAAGTGTTGTCTTCCCCGACCCGGCGGGACCGGTGATCGAGACGACGCGGCTCGATCCGGCGATGGCGGATGCCGCGGCCAGTTGCGCGTCGTCGAGCCCGCCCTGCTCCCCCGCGTGCCGACGCCGCGAGCTCGCGCATCTGCTCTTGGTTCGGAAGCGCGCCGGGCGCAGCGAGGGCCGCGAAGCGATTGCCGACGCGGAGTTTGAGAAGCACCGTCTCCGAGGCCATGAGCGCCTTGATGTGGAGCGGCTTGGTGGTGTCGTCGGGCACGAGGTCGATGGTGTCGACGACCGCCCGTGCGACCACGTCGTCGATCAGTTCGTCGAGGGTTGCACGATCGGCGGTCGCTCCGCTTCGCGCAACGGCTCGGATCGCTCCGGCGCGGACGTCCCAGGGCGAGAATCGGCCGCCACTCGAGACTGATCGAGCGTCGGCATCCACGAGCGCCATCTGCGCGAGCAGGTCACGGTCGAGGTCGGCGATCGAGGTGGGCTCGAGGCGCGCCGGGTTGCGATCCCACAGCAGGAGTGGGTCGATGGCAGCGAGTTCGGTGCGCACCCGCTCCTCCCACTCCGCTTCGTCGAGGTGGGCGGGCTTGCCCGGGTCGCCCCTGCGCCCACGCGAGGGTATCGATGTGATGCAGGTCGTCGGCACCGGGTTCGCGACCCGGGTGCTCGCTCCGCCACGCCTCGATGAGGCGGGCACGGTTGAGCTCGATCTTGTTGGAGCGGCGCGACAGTGGACGCACTACGTGTGTGAGCTGCGCGATCTCGCCATCGTCGTCGAGCGTGTAGCCGTGGGCTGCGAGTGCCGTGATCCACCGCGGGTCGGTGCGCGCGGCGAGTTCGCCCTCCGCGTTGACCACGGTGTGGAACTTCATCGCCACGCGCGAGTCGAGGCTCGACCAGTTGCCGTCGACGCCCTGCACCTTCATGTTCAGCCACAGGTGCCGATGGATGTGCGGGTCGAGCGCGCGCGACCGGCGGTGCTGCAGCTCGACGACCTCGAGTCGGGCGATGTCTTCGCGGATGCATCCCGCGCGACCTCGCCGCGCGTTCAGTTCGCGTTGCCACAGCAGGATGGTCCGGTCGCGAATGCGGTCTTGCAGTGCTTCGAACTCGTGGGCCAGAGCAGGATCGAGGAGCGCCGCGACACTGTACGACTTCGGGAAGTTGATCGTGCCGTCGAGAAGCAGAGCCGCGTTGTCGGTGCAGTGCGGCCTGCCGCGCTGCGTCCCCGTGTGAGGATTCTCACCCTGGATCCAATGGCGAAGCTGACCGGTGTCGAGGGTGTCACGAGCGACCATCCCGTCGACGACGGTGAAGCGCGGAACAGCACTCCCGCCGCTGTAGCTCAGCGCAGCGGTCGTTCCCGCGAGTGGCGTGCGGTGCGCGTCGCAGGTTCCGTCGAACGCGTAGGAGATGGCGTTGCGGATGCCGCGGCCCTCGGCGCCTCGTTTCCAGGTTCGCAGTCCGCCTCGCATGCCGACCAGGATACATGCGTAGCTGTGTCACCACCAGGCATGGTGCCTACGTGCATTGCCGTGACTTTGATTCTGCAGACTCGTCAACTTCGGGTCTGGCGGCTACTCAGTTGCAGACTGGGGGAAGCCACCCAAGCGCGTCACCCTTCGGAACGCCCGCCCTCGTGTCTCAGAAGGGGATGCAAGTGCATTGCCGTGACTTTGATTCTGCAGACTCGTCAACTTCGGGTCTGGCGGCTACTCAGTTGCAGACTGGGGGAAGCCACCCAAGCGCGTCACCCTTCGGAACGCCCGCCCTCGTGTCTCAGAAGGGGATGCAAGTGCGCGCCGAATCCTCGAACCTATTCGCTGACATCGAGCCCTCCACCGCGGTGAGGCCCGTTCAGCGGCGCTCTACGAGACGATTGTCAACGATCTGGCGACCAGTGTCCGCTGAGGGATCGCGAGCGGAGCGACCAGTAGAGCCCCGAATTTCAAACGTCACACGAAGGAAGTCTCACCGGTCCATGCGGGTTGAACGTCGTCGTCTAAATCGATGACAAGAGGAGCACGGTTGGACAAGGTCCACTCGGGAAGGTCCATCCGATCGCCACCTGCCATCGCTGACGCGTGCGACAGAATGCCAGCGCACGTGATGTTCGCCGCCTGCACGGCGTCGGGGAATGCGGCCGTCTCTCCGAGCACCGCTTTGAGCAGCCTGTCGGCGAGATGCGGGTGCGAACCGCCATGGCCGCCACCTTGTACGAAGGACCGGTGACTCTCGTCGTCTGCGCCGCCGCCGTACACGCCGCCGCGCGTGAATGACTGGATCTCTGCCGGAAGCCGTGCCGCGAAGTCCGGTACCTCCACCGGGCTGACCTGCTCGCCGAGGTAGACAAGGTGCGATCCGCCCTCGGTCTGCGACCACTCGAACGACCGCAGTGCACCATATGCGTCAAAGCTTTCACGGTACTCGCGCGCCACCGCCCAGAGGTGTCGAGTGACCTCGGCGCCGACGTCGCTGTCCAGAAAGCGTATGTGCGTCGACTCGATCGCGTAGGGCGAGCCGTAATGGCCCTTCATGCTTTCGAACACGCTGCCCGAGCCCAGCGCCTGCACGTATTCAGCCTGGTGGCCGGCCAGACCCAGCGTCGGTGCGATGGCGTGGGTCGCGTTGTACATGGGCGGCATCCCGTCCCAGTAGGACGGCCAGCCGCTCATGTCCTGGTGGTGCGACGCGCGGAGGAACTGCAGCTTGCCGAGCCGGCCCGATTGGTAGAGGTCCTGCACGAAGAGGAATTCCCGCGAGTAAAGCGTGGTCTCCATCATCATGTAGGTCAGACCGGTGCGGCGCTGCGCATCCACGATGCGCTTGCAGTCCTCTACCGAAGTGGCCATCGGTATCGTGCAGCCGACGTGCTTGCCGGCTTCGAGTGCAGCGACGACGTGGTCAGCGTGCAGTTGCAGCGGAGTGTTGATGTGGATGACGTCGATGTGGGGGTCGGCGAGCATCGCGTCATAGTCGGTGTAGCGCACCTCGATGCCGTATCGGTCGCCGACCTCGTTGAGCTTCGCCTCGGTGCGCTGGCAGATCGCGTACATCTCGGCGTTCGGGTGTTGCTGGTAGATCGGGATGAACTCCGCACCGAACTCGAGTCCGATGATGCCAACTCTGAGTACCTGACCTGTAGACATGGTCTGCCTTTCTTGAGCGTGAGGGGAGCGGTCAGCTTCCGTGTGCGCCGAATCGTTCGAGTAGGTGGTCGGCGCTCATGTACGCGAGCGCTTGGATGGTCTGGTTCGGGTTGTACCCGCCGTAGCTCACGAAGCTGCCGCCGCCGACGGCGTATAGGCCCTCGATACCGTGGACCGCACCGAAGGGATCGGTGGCCGAGGTCTCGGGGTCGTACCCCATGCGGTGCACGCCGACATCGTGGGTCGAGAGGTGGTACGGGGGCCGCGGGGAGTCCATCCAGGTCTCTTTCGCGCCCATCTCCTTTGCGATGCGCCGCTTGATGCCGCCGAACAGCTGGACCGAATTCGCGTCGTGATCTTCCCACTCGTGCGTGATCCGAATGGCCGGCACCCCCCAGCGATCTTTGATGTGGGGGTCGAGGTCGACGTAGTGCCTGCGATAGGGGAAGTTGGTGGTCTGCGAGTACATGCGATGCATGTGGAGATAGTTGTCCCGCATCCAGTGCTTGAACTCGAGCCCGAACTTCTTCACACCGGGGTTCATCAGGTGGTACGCCTCGATCGGCTGCAGATCACCGGTGACGCTGATCACCGGTGATCCCCACAGCACACCGAGGTCGTTGTCGGGGACGAGTTCGGAGGTGAAGTCGTCGACCGCGCTCGAGGCATTGAAGGTGCCGAGGAAGGGGTTGGTTGCCTCCGGAAGGATCGATGCGAACCATCCGAAGTTGTGAGTCATGAAGTTGGCGCCGACCTGCCCGTTACCGCTGACTCCCGACACGAGGAGTAGGCGCACGTTCTCGAGTGCGTAGGCCGTGAGGATGACAATGGGAGCTTCGACCTCATGAAGGACCTCGGCTTCGTCGATGTAGGTCACCCCCGTCGCGCGGGATCCGTCTGATGTGCGATTGACACGCAGCACGCGAGAGTTCGTGCGCAGGTCGAGGTTGCCCGTGAGTTTGGCTGCCGGCACGCTCGTCACGTGCGTACTCGACTTCGCACCGACGTGGCACGGGTAGCCGTGGCAGAACCCGCAGTTCACGCAGGCCGCGCGGCCTTTGTACTCGGTGGAGTTGATCGCCAGCGGCTGTCGGAACGGATGCATCCCGAGCCGCTCGGTCGCAGCGACCCACGGGATGTCGCCCGGCCCCTGAGGTACCGGAGCCATCGGGTAGTCGCGGCGGCGAGGGGGATCGAACGGGTTCGTGCCCGGAGCGAAGACGCCGTCGACATTGCCTGCACGGCCGGAATATCCCTGCTCCCACTCGACCTTCTCGTAGTAGGGCTCCAGATCCGCATAACTGATCGGCCAATCGGCGACTGTTGAGCCCTCCGGTAGGCGGTCAGCGCCAAACCGGTCCGAGATCGCCGAGCGCATCCTGAAGTCCGCTTCGCGGAACCGGTACGCGGCGCATCCCCAGTGCAGTGTCCCTCCGCCAATGCCGATCGACGGCATGCCATACAGCGGCTCATCCGAGCCGAGCGCACCGGCGGACCACGGAAGAATGCGAGCAGCGGACGTCTCATCTGGGCGCCACGTGACGGGATCGACAGTCACGCCGGAGACGATCGCGCCCCGCTGGTAGTAGCGCAGCTCGTCTTGCTTGACTGCGAAGTCGTCGGCGCTGTAGTCGGCTCCCTTGTCGAGGCCGAGGACTCGGAGTCCGGCTCTGGTCAGCTGCTCCGCAAGGATGCCGCCGGCCGAACCGAGACCGACGATGATGGCGTCGAATTTCTCCATCATGCCCGCACCTCCCTGATACGCGAGTACAGATCCCCCACGGTCAGGATCGGAATACTGCGAGCATCGACGCCCGGCCGCATCTGCTCCGCGGTGTAACCCCACTGAGCGCCGGGAAACCCGACGAGCTTCCAGCCCACGAGGTCACGATTGCCGCCGTAAGCGGGATCTCCGAAGAATCCCTGCACCGTGTGCTCGCGGATGATGCGGTAGAACTGACCGGTGAAGTCGCCGGGATCCGCGGCAGCGGCATCCAAGCGTTCGATGAGCTCACGCTGCTGACTCTCTTCGAGCGCGGAGAAGTCCGCGCCGAACCTGCCGATGGCAAGGTTGCTCAGCGCCTGCAATCCTCGGCGGTAGAGCGGCTGCAGCTCGCGCATGAAGCCGGCCAGCGCACGGTCGATGTAGTACACCACCCCGGCATCCCGCGCGCCGGGTGATCCTTCTTCAGATGGCAGGATCTGCTCGGCGAACGCTTCGACCACGGCGGCGTCAGCAGAGTTGAAGAAGAGCAGCGCTTCAGAAGGAACGAATGCGGACCTCGCCATCGACATGCCTACTTCGCGGCGCGCTCAGCGAGCTTGCGCTCCACGAGCGGTCGGAGGTACTCGATTCCCTCACGAGCGTCCTGGTCGGGTTCGATTCCGCGGCGATGGAATCCGGTCTCCATGGTCAGGTATCCGTCGAACCCGATGTCGATCACCGCATCGATGATGGCCGGGAAGTCCACGACGCCCTGGCCGGGGGGAAGGCGATCGTTGTCCGAGATGTGAATGTGCCGGAGGTCGGCACCCATCTTGTAGACGTAGTCGGTGTTCACCTCGCGGCTGTAGTGAACATGGAACGTGTCGAACATGAGCTTCACATTCGGCAGGTTCACGTCCTGCATCAACTCGATCGCGTCGTCCGCAGTCACACAGAGGTTCGTGTCGTGTGAGGTGGGTTCGATCACGAGCGTCACGCCGGTGTGCGCGATCGCGTGAGCGACTTCGGTCAGCACTTCCCGGGTCCAGGCCCACGCCTGACGGCGACTGGTGCCGAAAATGATCCAGCCGGGCAGATAGATGAGGGTCTTGCCGCCCCACATCGCGACCAGATCGGCGAGTTCCTTGTAGTGCTCGATTGTCGCGCGACGCTCTTCGATGTATGGAGAGGCCGGATTGTTTCCAGGCCCGCCCGAAGGCGCGGGCAGCATGCTCGACAACGCGATGTCGTGTTCCTGAAGGAGATCGCGAACCTGTGCGCGGCGGTCGGCCCCCAGATGCGCGGGGAACGCGTGAGGAGCGGCAGCCCCGATCTCGATGCCGTCGTAACCGAGACTGGCGACCCGTTTGATCGTCTCGTCCAGGGTGTACGAAGGCACCCAGACGAAGAAGCTCGAATACGACCAGGTGTTGTAGGAGATCTTCATGAGTTTCGATCCTTTGTGTTCGTATGAAGTGGGAAGGGGCCGGGCGATGTCTCCCGGCCCCTGAGCGCGCCGCTGCTCCGGACTACTCGGTCTGCGGGCTCTTGCCGACGTAGTCGGCCACGTTCGACTCGTCGATCAGGGTCGAATCGAGCGTGATCCGCTCGTCGATGGACTCGCCTGAGCAGAGCTTCGCCGCGGCAATCACCGATTCCTTGGTCACGAGCGGGTAACCCACCGTGGACTGCATCTCCCCGCTCTGGATGTACTCGAGCGCCTTGTCTTCGCCGTCGATGCTGAAGACCTGAATCTCGCCCTCGCGACCTGCTTCTTTGACCGCCTGGATCGCGCCGAAGGCCATCTGATCGTTGTGCGTGTACACACCGTCGATCGAGCCACTGGGGTACTTCTGCAGCAGGTCCTGCATGACGGTCAGCCCCTTGGCCTGGTCGTAGTCGGCGGTCTGGCTGTCGACGATCGTCACGTCTGAGCCCTCCAGCCCTGTCCGCAGACCGTCGCCGCGGGCGATCGTCGGCGATGCGCCGAGACTTCCCGCGAGCTCGACGAGCTTGCCGCCATCGCCGAGGACAGCCGCGATGTTCTTGCCGCTGACCTCGCCGGCCTCGACGTTGTCCGAGCCGATGTACGTGCTGACGGTGGTGTTCACCGCACGGTCAGCGGCGATCACTTTGACTCCTGCCGCCACGGCCCGGTCGACAGCACCGGCGAGGGCATCCGAATCACGCGGAGAGATGATGAGCACGTCGATTCCCTGCGCGACCATCTCATCGACCTGCCCCGACTGTGTGGCGGCATCGTTCTGTCCGTCGGTGACGGTCACCTTCATGTCGGGGAACCACTTGGCTGCGAGGTCAGGAATCTGCTTTGACGAGACCGCGCCGTAGGGGAACGACGTGGCGCTCCAGGACACTCCGACGTTGCACTTCACGCTGTCGGGTGCCGCCTTGAGCTCGAGCTGCGCGGTGCACTCTTCGCCGCAATAGATGCTCGGCTTCGGGGTGTCCGAGGCGATGCTCGTCGACTGCGGTGTGGATGCCGCCCCTGAGGAGCAGCCCGCGATGCTGAACGCGATGACAGCACCGACGGCGAGCAGCCCTGCTCGCCCCCGCAGCCTGGTGTGTTGGATATTCATTTCAATGCCTTCCGTTCGGTGGAGTGGGTGATGTATTGACGGCTACTTGGACGCCGGGAGAGTTGCCTTTTGCGGCGTGGGGAATGTGGTCCTGCGGTCAGCGATCCTCTTGCGCGTCGCATGCATGGCGAACAGCACGGCGAGGATGATGACGACGCCCTTCACGATCTGCTGGTCGAACGGCGAGATCCCGATGAGGTTCATCAGATTCGACAGCACCGCAAGCAGCAGCGCACCAAACACTGTGCCGAGTGCACCGCCGATTCCGCCCATGAGGCTCGTGCCGCCGATGACCACGGCGGTGATCGCGTCGAGGTTGGCAAGGCCACCCGCCGTCGGCGCGCCTACGCCGAGTCGGGACGCGGTCATCACGCCTGCCAACGCGGCTGTCGCCCCGCTGATCGCGTAGGCGATCAGAAGCGTGCGGGTGGTCGGCACGCCACTGAGACGCGCGGCCTCGGAACTGCCGCCGATCGCGTAGAGGAAGCGCCCGAACGCGAGATATCGCAGAACCAGGATGCCGATGACAGCGACGATGAGGAACACGAGGAACGGACCCGGCAGGCCGAGGACGTTGCCGCTGCCGAGGAAGTTGAAGACGGCACCGATGTTGTCGAACGGCTGAGGCCCGCCGTTGGTTACTCGCAGCGCGACTCCGCTGATGGCCACCATCGTCGCGAGCGTCACGATGAACGGCTGGATCTTGAGCACCGCGATTGCGAGGCCGTTCACCAGACCGCACAGGATGCCGACGATCAGGGCGAACAGGATTGCGAGGCCCGGGGCCAAGCCCTGGTTGATCAGCATGGCCATCGTCACGCCCGACAGGGCGAGTACCGAGCCGACCGAAAGGTCGATGCCACCGGTGAGGATGACGAACGTCATTCCGATGGCGACGACGCCGATGATGGAGGACTGACGGGCCACGTTCAGCAGGTTGGCCGGCTGGTAGAACGCCGGCACGAAGATCGCGAGCGCGATGAGGAGCGCCACGAAGATCACGATGGTGATCCAGTTCGTCCGGATCGCGCGGACGAGTGGGTTCGATCGGGCGGAAACGCTGAGCTCGGACACTATTGCCTTCCTCCTACTGCGTACGACATGACTTGCTCCTCTGTGGCGGTATCGCCGTCGAGTTCGGCGACCGCGGCACCGTGGTACATCACGACGATGCGATGGCTGAGGGAGAGCACCTCGGGAAGCTCCGAAGAAATGACGATGATTGCCAGGCCCGCTTCGCAGAGCGTTCTGATCAACTCGTAGATCTCCTGCTTGGCTCCTACGTCGATGCCGCGCGTGGGCTCGTCGAGGATCAGGAGATCGACGCCGGCATCGAGCCACTTCGACAACACGACCTTCTGCTGATTGCCGCCGGAGAGAGAAGCGACCGGTGCCGTGACGTCGCCGACTTTGATCCGCAGCTTCTCCTTGTATGCCAGCGCGAGGCGGCGCTCCGCAGCAGGACTGACGAACCGGATGCCGCGCTTCAGCATCTTCACGATCGGAATGTTGGCTGCCGTCGACAATGCGACGAAGATGCCTTGGGTTTTGCGCTCTTCAGGAACAAGGCCGACGCCCGCGCGGATGGAGCGCAACGGACTGCCGTTGGGGATGACAGTTCCGTTGATGCGCACCTCTCCCGAGGTGACGGTGTCGATCCCGTAGATCGCGCGGGCGAGTTCGGTCCGACCCGCTCCGCGCAGACCCGCGATCCCGAGCACCTCGCCGGCCCGCACGGTCAAGGAGATATCGTCGAGGACTCCGGCGCGGCTGAGATGCTCGACCTCGACGACGACCTCGCCCAGATTGGAGTTGACCGAGCGTCCCGCCCGCGCGAACTCGCGCCCCACCATCAAGGAGACGAGGGCGTCGTGATCGGTGTCGGCGATCCGACCGTCGCCGGTCAGTCTCCCGTCCTTCAGGACGATGTAGCGATCCGCGAGGCCGAAGACCTCCTCGAGACGGTGCGAGACAAAGATGACGCTGACGCCGCGCTCTTTGAGCCCCCGCACCAGCGCGAGGAGATGATCCACATCGGCGCCGCCGAGCACAGCGGTGGGCTCGTCGAGGATCACGATCTGCGCTCGACGATGCAGTGCCTTGGCGATCTCGAGCATCTGCTTCTCGGCGATGCTCAGCTCGCGCACCCGCTGAGTGACGTCGATGTTGACATCCAGGCTGGCGAGGAACTCGGCCGCCTCGCGGTGCGCCGCTCGCCAGTCGATGACTCCGCGGCCGGGATACGCGCCGAACACGAGGTTCTCGGCGACCGACAGCTCGGGAAAGAGGCTCAGTTCTTGGTAGACCGTCGCGATCCCGAGGTCTTCCGCCACGCGCGGGGCGAGAATCTCGACCTTCTCGCCGTTCACGAACACCTCTCCCGCGTCGGGACGGTGAGCGCCGGAAAGGATGCGGATCAGGGTCGACTTTCCTGCACCGTTCTCACCGATGAGGGCCAGAACCTCTCCCGGGAGGATGCTGAAGCTCACGTCTTCCAGCGCATTCGCACCGAGGAAGCTCTTGCTCACACCGAGGACCTGCAGCCGTGGCGCTGCTTCTCCATCGGGGCCCACAGGTCGGGCTTCTCCCGATGCGAATCCTCGTTGGTTCATGTCTTGACTCTAAGTAGGTCCCAAATATGAAGATAGGTGCCTGTATTATTTTTATTTCGACATAAATATTCCTAATATTCGTGAGTACTATCTCGCTATGGGATCATTGTGGACGGAAGTCCAGCTGCTGGAGCCGGACCGCAAACTCTCCCCGAGCGCGCACGCGGCTCGAAGCACCATCGCCCGCATCATCGCGAATGGTGGGGAGGTGAGCCGCCGCGAAATCGTCGCGTCGACCGGGCTGGCACGATCCACGATCGACGGCCACCTCGAGGTGCTGCTGCGATCTGGCCTGATCGAAGACGCGGGCATCAGCATCCAGCCGGCCCGCGGCCGCCCGGCGCAGTCGTTCAAGATCAACCCACGCCGCGGCGTGGTGCTGGTCGCTGACATCGCCATGGACAGCTTCCAGATTGCGGTCACCACACCCGACAAGCAGATGCTGGGCAGGCGCACGGTCTGGATAGACATCAGCCACGGCCCCCGCGAAGTGGTCGAAATGATGGGTAGCGCGTTCGACGAACTGCTCGAAGAACTAGGGATACCTGACGCCGAGCCGCTCGCCATCTCGGTGGGCATTCCCGGACCAGTCGACTCGCGGCGCGGGATTGTCGTCCGTCCACCGCTCATGCCCGGATGGGACGGGTTCGAAGCGTGCAAATTCATGGCTGAACGGTTCGATTGCGATGCGGTCGTCGACAACGACGTGAACCTGAAGTCCCTCGGCGAGGCTCGAGCCCTCGGTGGAGACAAGCTGCCCCTCCTGCTGATCAATATCGATAGGGAGATCGGCGGCGGGTTCGTCAGTGAAAGCGGTCTCCTCCTACATGGCGCGGACGGATCAGCGGGCGGAATCGGACACGTCCGCGCGAGCGGTTCATCCGATGTGATCTGCACGTGCGGAAATCGCGGTTGCCTCTCGGCGGTCGCATCCGTTGACGCGATGGCCGTGCGTCTCGGTGAGGTCACCGGACGAAACGTCACGGCGCGAGAACTGATCGATCAGCTCGCGCTCGGCGACGGCACAACAGTCAGCGTGGTGAAGGAGATCGCTGCAGTCCTGGGCAGCGCGATCGCCGACCTCGTGAACTTCTGCAACCCTGCACGGGTGGTCATCGGTGGGGAGGTGACGATGTGCACCGACGATGTGCTGTCACAGATCCGCAGCGTCGTTTACCAGCAGGCGCAGCCCCTAGCGACCAGAAATCTCTCGATTGTCCACACCGAGTTGGGGGACGAAGCGGGACTAATCGGAGGCATGGTCTCAGCGATCGAGCAGGTACTCTCGCCCCGCGGAATCCAGTACCACACACGGCCACCAGGCTCCGACATGAAGCCGCTTGGGAAGAGCTAGGGCCATCTTGCGGTTCTGCAGCCGGCGCGCCGCGCGCTAGCTCGGGAGGAAAACACGGGGCTTGGCGTCATCCTTGCGGGACCCTCATCGGGCATTTCGCTTGCATCGACTGCATATCTGTCCGGTGAGGGATCCGCTTGTGCGGCCCGCGATCGCGGACGAGATTGCAGGCCGTCGAAACTACATAGCGGTTGCACGTATTCGCAGGGTGAGCTCTTGGCTGTCGAGGGCGTGAGGTCATCGCCGGGGCGCCCGAGCGCAACGAGAGCGCCGGCCGACCTACCAGAAGGCCACCACGGTGATCGCGAGCATCGTCCCGGTGATGGCCGGCCAGTAGAGGATGCGCGCCCAGGCGTTGCCGTACGTGAACAGCCCGAGGCGGAGCCTCGCGACCAGCAGCACCGAGTTCATCGCGACGGCGAGGATCGCGAAGTAGGTGATGACGTGCAGGCCCTCGAGATAGACGAAGCTGGGCCAGCGCACCTCGTTGCGTAGCGCGTTCTGAGAGACGAGTACCGCGAAGACGTATGCGGCGCACGTGAACAGCACTGCGCCCGGCCGCACGCCGAATTGGTCGAGCCGCTTCGAGTTGCGTCCGATCACCATGACGATGACGAATAGCTGCAGCAGGATGATGAACGGCGCGATCCCCTGCGAGAAGAGGGGTCCGAGCAGGTATCGTTCTGCGTGGATGTTGAAGTACAGCTCCGGCTTCGGGACGAACTGGTAGTTCTGGATGCCGAAATCGGCGTTGTAGGTGGCGAGCCGATAGCCGAAGTAGCTCTCCTCGATCTTCCAGTTCTCCAGCACCACGATCGGGTCGACACCGGGAAGCGTCGTCGGGTTGGTATCGACGTACGCGTCGATGTCCGGCACCAGGAAAACGTTGTCTTCGAAGTCGATCGACCACATCCGCAGCCAGAGCTCCTGCCGGTCGAGCGGGTAGTCGCCGTAGTCGAACTGCTCGCGCAGTGTGGTCTTGAAGTTCCATCCGACAAGCACCTCGTCGCCCTGCACGGCCTCGTACACCTTGGAGAAGCTGGTGGTCTCCGCCTCGGGGAAGACCACGCCCTGGTCGATGTCCTCTCGGTCGAGTGGGTAGAGCTGCCACATGTACCCCGCCATCTGCAGGGTATAGGGCCCCTTGAACTCGAGGGACTGGATCATGACGCCGGTCGGAATGTAGGTGGGCAGATCGCCGTCGGGGCCGGTGTCGATGTTGGCGTCGTTGAACGCGTCCACCTGAGCCTGGGTGATGACGCGCGTCTCGTCGGGCGCGTCCTGGTACGGCACATCGTGGTGGCCGACCCAGACGGCGGCGATGACGAAGATGCACAGCACGGAGATCACCGCGGCGAGCCAGCCAGCGACAGTCATCCATGGCGGGCGCGGCAACTGCGGCGTCGCTTCGTCTGCGTCGCCAGCCGGTTCCGCCTTCCGAGCCCCCTTGACCACCTTGGCCATGTCCCCTGTATACCCGATTCAAGGCCTCATCCGCGGTTCGATTCTTTGACTTCGATGAGGTGACGGCGGGGGTTCACAAGACCGAGGGCGATGGAGAAGATCCTGCGGGTGGGATGAGCGTGCATCTGACGCTATCGACGCGGCGTGCGGGAGAGGAGTATCGTCCGCGCCAAGGGGGTGAGGCGTGAATCGCGCCGGGGGGCGGCGCATCGGGTTTCGAACACTGTCTCCACGCATCGCCCCAGCGCGACGGCACGCACCCATGAGCACCACCCACACGACGCCGGACTCGGATCGCTCGGCCCGTCGCCCCATCCGCGGGCTCGCGGCATCCGTTTGTCTTCTCGTCCTGCTGCTCGCCGCGTGCACTGCGTCGAGCAGCGACTCGACCGACGACACCGTGCTGACCCCCGAGCCGACGACGGTGTCGAACTTCGAGTACGTCGACTGTCCGTCGCCCAACATCGAGGGTGTCACGTCTCTCGACTTCCCACCCGAGGTGCGGTGCGGCTATCTCACGGTGCCCGAGAACAGGAGCGACCCCGAGGGGAAGCAGATCCGAATCTTCGTGATGCGAGCGCCCGCAACCTCAGACGACCCCAAGCCCGACCCGATCGTGATGCTCGCCGGAGGGCCCGGCGGTGCGGGTTCGTTCGAGATCACCGGCAAGATGGCCGCGGGACTCGACGCCGACCGCGAGGTGATCTTCGTCGACCAGCGCGGCACCCACTTCGCCGATCCGCTGCTCAAATGCCCCGAAGCGGAACAGGCCGACAACGATTCGATCAGCATCCCCTTCCTGTCGGAAGAGGCGACCGCGGCCACGGTCGCGGCCAATGAGGTATGCATCGGTCGCATACGGGGCGAAGGCTTCGACCCGGCGGCATACAACACCGCCGAGAATGCGGCCGACTTCGCCGACCTGCGCGTCGCGCTGGGCATCGACGAATGGAACGTCTACGGCGTCTCCTACGGATCGCGGCTCGCCCTGTCGTACTTGCGCGACCACCCCGAAGGCATCCGCAGCGTCGTGCTCGACTCGGTGTCGCCCCCGAACGTGAACATCGCCGAAGACTGGTGGACGGCCCCGGCAAGCTCGTTCCGCGCGATATTCGAGGCATGCGCCGCTCAGCCGTCGTGTGCTGCGGCGTATCCCAACCTCGAGGCCGACTTCTTCGCAACGGTGGACCGGCTGGCCGCAACGCCCGAGGTCGTGGAGACGACGGATGCCGCGGGCCAGCCGATCACCGTCAACATCGACGCCTTCCCGTTCCTGTACGCCATCATCATGGCAAGCGAGAGAGGCAACGCGTCAGGCGTGCCCAAGATGATCGACGACATGGCGAATGGCGATACGGCGTCCACGGTCGAAGCGGTGCTGGCGCTTCAGACACCCGACTTCTTCCTCGGCCTGGGTGGCTGGGGTCTCGCGATGACCATTTTCTGCGGCGAGAGTGCGAACATCACAACCGAAGCGGCATACCTCGCGCGGTCAAAGGAGGTGCTGCCCGAGTTCCCCGACGCGGTCTTCGCGGTACAGCCCAAGCAAGCGCGCCTGTTCCAGCAATGCCCCGTCTGGGACGTGCCCGCCAGGCCGGACCTCAGCGAGCCCGCCGTCAGCGATCTGAACGTGCTGGTCATGGAGGGGATGTTCGACGCGGCAACCGCACCCCCGTGGGTCGAAGCAGTGACGCCGCACCTGTCGAACGTGCAGGTCGTGGAGTTCCCCTTCACGGGGCATGATGTGCTTGACAAATCGCAGTGTGCGAAAGACGTCATGTTCGCTTTCCTCGACGATCCGTCGGCTCCCGTCGACGGGTCATGCGCGGCCGAGATCGAGCTGGCCTTCGCTACGCAGTGAGGTGTGAGGAATCGCCCTGACGAACGCGCGAACTCGACGTACCGACCCGGGGATGTGCCGACGCTTACGCCGACACGGTCCCCTCAGCGGGCATCTGGGTTATGGCGACGACTATTCGGCCCGCTGAGGGATCGTCCGATGGTCCTTGCGTTGTGCTTCAGCAACCGGGCCGTGCTCTAGCGTTCGTACGTGCGGACGAAACGCGAGCTCGACCGGAGCCTCGGTGAGCAGGTCGCTTGGCTACGAGTCTCGGCGCTCAGTTTCGACGCGGGCACGACGTCGGAATCCAAGCGGATCGCGGTTGCGATCCGGACCCTGGTGCATGACACCGCCTCGTCGCGCGGGCTGCTCGGTCAACTGAAGATGCGGGACCGGATGGCCTGGCTGTCGTCGGTGCAACTCGACGGCGCAGGTTTCACCGGTCCGCCATGGCTCGAGAGTCCAAACGAGCCCGGATTCAAGCACATCCCAGGAATGCCGCAATTCACGTGCACCTTCGACCAATGGTGGCGAGGGCGCCTGTTCGAGTTCAATGGCCGCGACATCGATCGCGCGTGGTTCGTTCTCCAGACCGCCAACTTCGATGGGGGCGCTCACATCGATCCCGTCATTCCGCCGGACTACAAATCGATCACTCGCGAGGGCGGCCTCAGGCCGCTACGCATCAACAGCATCGGCAACGCCTATCCAGACTTCTCGGACCCCGTGCCGAGTGCGCTGCGCACGATCTGCACGGAGATCGTCCTCTCGATCGAACAGGCATGGTGAGACGACCCACGCGAACTGGCCGCAGCCGGCGTGGTACGGCACCGTGCAAGATCCGGATGGGACGGTCCGGACTCGTCGCCCAGCCGGAAGGAAATGTCCACCCGAACCTCGTCGCTGGCCGTGCGCTACTGTGAGCGCCATGTCTGGGGACGTGATGATGCTTGCTGTCGGCCTTGCGATGGGCGTGCTCATCGGAGTGCTGCTGATGATCGTCGGCCGATGGGTTGTTGCCGGCGTTCGGAGGGCGGGCGTCCGTCGTCGTTCGCGTCGGCTAGAACGTCAACGGAAACAGCCGCTCCCCCAGCTGTGGGCGCTGGGGCAGCCGCGAAGGCACCCACCCGTCGCTGGTCAACAGGGCGTTGGCGATTTCCTCGACGGCCCGCGGGCGCGCCCCGACTTCAATCCCAGCCCGGGTCCTCGAGATTGGTGAGGCCCGCCGTCTGCCGACGCTAACTCGGCGTTCCACCCGAGGAAGCTGCGGCACCGAGCAAAGCGATGATCCAGAACGCAGTCGTTAGAACGATGATCCCGAGGGTGATGTAGCCGGTGACGAGTCCGGCCATCGCCTGGCCGCGTCCGGTGCCGCCCATCTGTCGGGATCGTGTCATGCCGATGTGGCCGAGTATGACGGCGATCACGGCGGGAAAGAACCCAGTGACGGCGGCGAAGATCCCGAGGAACGGAATGAGGGCCCACACACCGATCACGATGGCGACGATCCCCAGAATCATCGACGTGATCGCGAGCCCGTTCGACGGCGGCTTCTGAATCTGGACGTAGTACGGCTGCTGATACCCCATGGTGGATCACAGTAGCGGTGGCGCGACCAAGGCACCGGACCTAACCGTGTCACGAGTCCGGCGCAGTCGGGCCTGCGCTGCGTGGAGCGAGTCCCCATTTTGGTTCGACGCGGTGAACTCTTCCTCCGTGCGCGATCAATGGGCGGACCTCCAACGAGACCTTTGTCAACAATCACGTGACCAGTGCCCGGGTAGGGGTCCTCGCCGAAAGCTGGTTCCGCAACGTGGGCCCTCTCTTGAAGCACGCGCGCATCCGCTGACCGGGCGGCGTAGGGGGTGTAGCTTGCTCCCGAAGGCCGAGCGTGGGGGCTCGACCGAGGGGTAGGTGCTCGATGCGTGTCCGTACTCTCGCAGCAATCGCAATTGCATCCATAGTCGTGCTCGGCGGTGCGCTGATCTCGCCCTCGGCACAGGCGGCGACGGAGGGGTGCCCGATGGTGTACTACCGGTCGAGCCCTCCCGAGCTGTCGCAGCGAGGGACCCTCGTCGCCGACGATCCCGGCTCGAACTCGTATGTGGGCGATCTCAGGTGGTGCTTGGCGACCGGTTTTAATCAGATCACCAATGACTCCGAAGCGGTCTGGATCGTAGGCGGTAGCGTGACTCCGCGCGGCTCGACGGCGCTGATGAGGTCGATGCGGGCGCAAGCGGTCCAGGCGTACCGCGACGCAGGTCTACTTGCTCCAGCATTCATACTCCCCGGTGAAACGGTCGCGCTCGAACGGACGGAGTTCACACTGAGCATCGACCCCGGGCTGACGCGCCAGTGGGTCGCGTTCAGCGCGATCGGTGCACCACTGATCGAACTCGTCGATCTGATCACGGCCGAAGCGACTCCTAAGTGGAACGCTGCCTGGAAGTGCGCACAGGGTGCGGTGGCGTTTGTGGAGACGGCGTCACTCGAGCAGGTCACGATCGAGCAGGTGATTGAGGCCGCCTACGAAGTGCCCGAGACGGCGAAGAGCTGTCGCGAGCTCGCTTCCGAGGCCAAGCGAATCAGTCGGAACCGCACACGACAAGTTGTCGTTCTCACGACTGCCGACGACCTCATCAGGGCCGCTTCCAACGTCGACGAGATCTTGGATCCCGCAGCGGCACACTCAATGCTCGCCGCATACTGTCGTCTCGTCCCCAGTCGGCTCGGCTGCTGAGAGGTGTGATCTGAGGCCTAGTGGCAATGACTGACTCCTGTCGGGTCAGTTCCACGGGCGCCGGAACCCATCACCCGAGGATCGAGGATCCAGTGAACGACCGGGATTCAACACCCCCAATTTCACCAGCGCCCACGACGCGTCAACCCACACCGATCACGCCACGACCGACCTTGCCATTCCATCGGTGCATCGAGGCCAGTGACCCCATTGCCCCCGACAGGGGGCAGTGCCATGCTCAGCTCAACAATCGCCACCTGAGGGTGGCGTCAGTTCGCGGTACTGGGCCACTGGGGAGTGCGTAATGAATCCGACTCCGACACCTTCGCCGGCGAGTACGGCTGTGAACGCGGCTCTGTCCAACTACTGGATGGCGGTGGCGATCCTGATCGTCACCGCCATCGTTATCGTTCTCGTTCTGACGTTCCTGTGGCTGTACCACCGGAAGGCGCTGGACACGTTGACGACGATCGCTACGACACCTGGCGGCCCGCCGGTTGGCATCGAGAGCAATGATGCGTTTAGCGACGGGCGAAGCCTTGTCCGGCGGATTGTCGTCGTCGGCAGCGCCGAAGGGCAGAAGGGCGTTGGCCTGATGTATGTCCTCCAGGGCCTAGAGCCCCATGAGAAGGCGGAATGGAAGGTCGACGACGCCGCTGTCGAGGTTGTGGCGAACAACGCGGCCATCGTGAAGTTCACCAAGGATGGTATCCACACCGTCGACGCCACCGTGATGACGAAGACGGACAACGACAAATGGGAGAGCACCGCCCAACCTGTCCAATCGCTTAAGGTGACGATCGCACCGGCAAAGGCCCCCGCAGCTACCGCCATCATGATCCCGTTCGTCGTCAAGAACTGGGGAAGGCTGGTCGTCATAATTATCGGTGCAGGGTTGATCTCCGCGCTCATGGCAATGCGAGTCCTCGACTCTGCTGCGGGGATTGGCGCGCTCGGAGTGCTCCTTGGTGTGGGGGTGACCACAACGGCAACTGCGGGGACGACCGCGGGCGCCTCACCGAACGCGCCCGCCCAACAGCAGAAGCTTGCCGAGGGCGAGGAGTAGCACCACACCCCCATCCGTTTGGTGGCGCGGATTGGCATCAGAGTTTGCGACGAAGGATCCTGCAGTGGCGCATATCGGGGAGGCCGCGAGGACCGGAGAGGCGCCCGAGCTCGATAAGTGGCGAACTATCGCCGGGGTGAGTGCACGGAACGTCCCTCCTCCGCGCGACGCCCGCACAGGGATCCTGCGACACTCCCCGTGAACGACCGGCCGCCGGGCGGTCGGCGACCGCCTACATATCAAATTAGGTTGGGTTGTTCCGACAACAGGCATGAAAGATCGCGTCAACCCCAGCTCGACGAAGTCATCAGCCCAGGGAAGGCCGCAGTCGCGCCCGCGCAGGTTCACGAGCAGCACCCTCATTCGCGCCGCGACGGCCTCGTCCTGGCTGCGCTGGTCAAGACCCGCATGACGGGAATGCAGGCGCCGTGTCCGCGGCGGATGTAGTGCGCTTGGCGGGATGAACCGCTGACCAGTTCCTCTCCGACGGCCCACGGTCACGCACGAAGCTACGCTTGACCTATGAGATGCTCAGCACTGGAGCAGCCAGAGAACTCGCTGCAAGCCACGAAGCGGACGAACGGCGCCACGCTGATTCGGCGCGACCCGCTCATCGGTGCGGCGTGAGCAGCTTGACGCCAGCTGATCGAGAACTGCTCTCACGGCCATTGCAAGCGATGATGACCGTGCAACCAGCGCGTCACAGATTGCCAGCGCCGCGGCCGGTGTGGTTCGAGCTAACGAACGCGGACGCGGTTCAGATTTTCTCGTTCGCCTCTACAGCGCGAGTCGCCCGCTTGCGCGAGGTTCCTCGTGCATCGATCGTTGTGGCCGCGCCCGTGGGGGAACCCGAGCAGTGGGTGTCGCTCGAAGGGTCAGTGACGTTGACCGCTGAAGGTGCGTACGAACTGGCTGAACGATTGGCGCTCCGTTACTACGCAGGCGAGCCCGAGAAGCTTGCCGTTCTGGACGAGTGGCGCGACGCAGAGTTGGTGCAGATCGCATTCTCGCCCGAGCGTGTATCGCGCTATGCGGTTTAGCTCCCACACCTCGATCGCTAGCGGGTCAACACAAACTCCTCGAGCTCGGGAGAGCGCGCCGCACCAGAGGTCACGACTCCGGCAGCGTCAGACCTGCGGAGTCCTAAGAAGTGCCCGAACCCGACCCTGAGCCCGCGCAGCCAGCCAGCCACTCCAGATCTTGCGAGTTTCAGAGTCGTCGACGACCGCACCTTCACGCTCATCGCCAGAGAACCCGATGGTCACATCAGCACCAACCTCATCGTTCACGGGACCGTTAGGTCAGCTCGACTCGCCAACCGGACCGGCTTACAGACCCCAGCCGCCTATGCGACCGACCCGTCGAAGAAAGCAACGTCGAACCGTCTTGTGCGGTCCAGACGCGAACGACCCATTGCAGATTACGCGGCGGTTGCGTGGGCCCAACATGACTGGCGGTTCTCTCATCCTGCGGGCGTGAAGGCGGCCCCTCAGCAGCCGCGAAGCGCAGCTCCGGTGAGACCGGGTGCATGATCGCCTCATCGACGGACCACCCGCACGCGGTGCGCTCCCCCACCGTACGCAACCCGCGATGCGAACTTCGATCCGCGGGTGCGTTACGCAGCTCACCGTGCTCGACGATGCTCGCCGGTGCGAGTTGCGGCGCTCCGCCCGGGGGCGCGAGCCGAATCTCAGGTTGTGCGGCGCTCGAAGTAGGTCGCGACGTCGTACCAACCGAGGAGAGCGCCGCCGTCGACGTCGAGCGCGACGCCGTTGATGACATCCGCGCTCGAGGAGCAGAGGAACATGACCGCCTCGGCCTGGTCGCGTGGCGTCGTGAGACGGCCCGCGGGCACACTCGCCTCCCGGGCGCGGAGGGTCTCGGCGCTCGCGGTGCGCTGAAGCATTGGGGAGAGGACTGGCCCCGGGCAGATCGCGTTGACGTTGATGTGGTCGCGAGCGACCTCGTATGCGAGATGGCGCGTGAAGGCGACGAGCCCCGCCTTGCTCGCGGTGTAACTGGCGGCGGCGTTGAAGCTGATCCGCTTCGCCGCGACCGACGCGACATTCACGATCTTCCCACCGCCGTGAGACCGCAGCACCGGAACCGCCGCCTTCGACGTGAGGAACGGTCCCGTGAGGTTGATGTCAAGCACGCGACGCCACGAGTCGGCATCCGTATCCTCGACGGTCTTCGTGGTGCTAATGCCGGCGTTATTGACGAGGATCGATAGACCCGACTCAAACCCGTCCGCGAACCGGATGAGGTCGTCAACCTGCGCGACGTCGGTTACGTCGAGTTCGAAGGCCTCGGATGCGTATCCCGCCCGCGCGAACTCCTGTGCAGTCGCCCGGGCCTGCTCGCCGCTGCGATCGGCGACGACCACGGTGGCACCTGACCGGGCCAGTTGCTCAGCGATCTCTTTGCCGATGCCCTGGGCCGATCCAGTCACGATGGCGACCTGACCGCCGAAGTCGAAGCGGGCGGGAGTATTCATTGTGGGATTCCTAACGGTTTTCGAGGATGCGGCGCGGATTGGTGATCATCATCAGTTCGATTTCCGCTTCGCTGACGCCGCGACGGCGGAGCTCCGGAATCACGACTTGCGGGATGCAGAGGTAGTGCCAGTTCTCGAAGAGGGGCGAGTGCCGCACGTCCTCGGGGAGGCTGTCGGTCGAGACGTTCGTGTCGTGCGAGAGCACCATCTGAGACGCGTACCCGCGCGCGCAGAGCCTCGCGACCGTGTCGATGCGGACTTCCAGCGTCTGCGAGGGCTCGTGCCCGAAGCGGTCCATCCCGATCCAAGACCCGGCGTCGAGGAGTGGCAGCAGGTAGTCGAGGTCGGCGCTGTCGCCGGCGTGGCCGATGACCACGCGCCCCAGGTCGACGCCGGCCTCGCGCAGGAGGGACTGCTGCGTGAGGCCCTGACGTGAGGCCGCGTGGGCGTGGGTGGAGATCGGCGCTCCGGTGCGGTGGTGCGCAAGCGCGACCTGCTCGGTGATGAGCCGGACGTCGTCGGTCACCCCCTGGTGGTCGGTCGCGAGCTTCAGGACGGCCGGGCGGATACCGGTGTCAGCGACACCGTGCGTCAACTCCTCAGTGAGGAAGTCGGCAATGAAGTCTGCCGATACGTACTGAGTGCGGTTCTTGAAGAACCCGGGGAGGTCGGAGAACGTGTAGATTCCCGTCGCCCCAACGATCGTCATGCCCGACCGCCGGGAGACCTCCGCAAGCATCTCTACCGAGCGCCCGAGCCCCAGCACCGTCATGTCGACGATCGCGGAGATACCGACACGGAGCAGCTCTTGCATGGCCTCGACGGCGCGGTCGATCGCTCCGTACCGGTCCCAGCCGTAGTCCGACCGGTAGTCCGCGTAGAGGGTGTACAGGTGCTCGTGCATGAGCGTCGCACCGAGGTCGGCCGACGCCACGGGGCCGACCACCGTCGTGACGGTGGCGCGGCGATTTCGTCGGCGCCATGCGGTCGGCGTGCATGCTCATGCGACGGTCGTCGCCGGGATGCTCTGCTCCGCCACGGCGCCCTTCCGCACAAGCTCGGTCACCTCGCCGTCAGTGAGACCGAGCACCTCGGTGAGGACGGACCGCGTTTGCTCTCCGAGGCGTGGCGGGTAGCGGTGGGTCGCGTTGGCGGCACCGGTGAAGTGGATCGGTGTCGCCATGACGCGGACAGGTCGGCCGTCGGGCGATGCACATCGAGGACCATGCCCCGGCCCGACTCGTCGGCGTCCGCCAGTGCTTCGTCGATTGCCTTGATGAGCGCGGCAGGCACGCCGACGGCCATGAGCGACTCGACCCACGTTTCCGCATCCTTGGTCAGGAATGCCGCCTCCAGGATCTCCCATAGGGCTTCGCGGTTATCTAGCCGGTCGGCGCCGGTTTCGAAGAGCGGTTCCTCGGGCAGCTCGCTCAGTCCGATCACCTCGCAGAGCGATTGCCACATCCGTTCGGTGTTCGCCGTGACGACGAACTCGCGCCCATCGCGGGCGAGGAAAGATCGGTAGGTGGGGATCGAGTCGTGTCGCGCGCCCTGTCGACCAGGCGCGTACCCGCCGATCATGGAGTAGACGGCCTGGTAAGACAGCAGCGAAAGCTGCGCATCGAGCATCGACACGTCGATCGTGCTGCCCTCACCCCGCGCGTCGCGCCCGACGAGCGACGCGAGGATGCCGATGCAGGCGAAGAGGGATGCGGCCAGGTCGCCGATGGGAGGACCGACACGAACAGCCGCACGTCCCAGTTCGCCAGTGATGCTCATCGCGCCCGAGAGCGCCTGCACGATCATGTCGTACGCGGGGCGTTCGCGCCACGGTCCGGTCTGCCCGAACCCGCTGATCGACGACCAGATGAGCGACGGATGCTCTTCGCGGATCCGCGCGTGGTCGAGTCCGAGCTTCCCGAGGACGCCAGGGCGGAAGTTCTCGACCACGACGTCCACGTGCCGGATGAGATCGCGCACCACGCCGACACCCTCGGCCGTCTTGAGGTCGACGACGATACTCGCCTTGTTGCGATTGTTCGCCAGGTAGTACGCGCTGTCCTCGCCCACGAAGAACGGTGGGATGCTGCGACTGGAGTCTCCGCTCGGTGACTCCACCTTGATGACCTCGGCGCCGAGATCGGCGAGCACCTGGGTGCAGTACGGGCCGGACAGGAAGTTGGTGATGTCGAGCACCCGGATGCCCTGCAGCGGCCGCGTGCGGTCGTTCTCGCTCACGAGCGGTCCTCTTCCTCGTGGGGCTCGTACCACTCGACGAGCGTGACGTCGCTGGACTCCTCCCGGAACCGGGCAACCAGCGGCATCCCGATGCACAGTCGATCCTCCTCGACCGCGAGCCTGCCGATCATCTGTACCCCCTCATGGAGGTCGATGAGCCCGACGGAGTAGGGCACGAGGTCGCCGAACGCTGGGTGGAGCGAGCGGTGATAGGTCGTGAAGCTCCACAGCGCGCCCGAGCCGGAGACCCCCTGCCAGGAGGTCTCCGTGCCCAGGCACTCGGGGCACCTCTCGGCCGGTGGCCAGCGGAGGTAGCCGCACATGTCGCAACGCTGCACCTCGATGCGCCCCTCGCGGAGCGCCTGCCAGTGCGGCGCCGTCAGCGCGTCGGTGGTATCGGGGAGGATGGCAGTGAAGTCCATATCAGGGATGGGTCGACAGGATCGACGCCGCTCCTTTCAAGAAGTCGTGGGACGAGCAGTCAAGTACGGTCTCGACGCCGGGCACCTGGCGGTCGCCACACTCGCCGCGGAGCTGTCGCACCGCTTCGGCCATGTGCAGCCACCCCCAGAGGTAGCTTTCGGAGAGCTGCCCGCCGTTGGTGTTCACGGGAAGAGCGCCGCCCGGACGGGTCCGTCCCTCGGCGAGGAAGGGGCCGCCTTCGCCGGGAGCACAGAAGCCGTAGGCCTCGAGCATCTGCAGCACCCAGACCGACGTGGCGTCCTGGATGTAGACCGCGTCGATGTCATCGGGCCGGAACCCCGAGGTCTGCCACAGGCGCGCTGCCATGTCACCGAGCCAGGGCCGGAGGAGGTTGTCCTCGTTCTGATAGGCCCGGAATGCCGCCCGCTGCTCGACGGCCGAGACATACACCGGTGCACGACGTGCCTCTCCGACTAGGTCGGAGCGCGTCAGGACGAGCGCCGCGCCGCCGTCGGAGATCATCGTGAGGTCCGACCGCCGGAGCGGGGCCGCCGTGTACGCCTCGGCGAGGTAATCATCGAGGGTGAGCGGCTTCTGGAAGATGGCGAGCGGATTCATGCCGGCCCACTCCCGCTGGGAGACCGCCACCATTCCGAGCTGCTCCTCCGTCGTGCCGTAGAGGTGCTGGTGCCGGCGGAAGGCCATCGCGGCGGGACCGGCGACATGGACGAGTCCCGCGAGGAGCCCCATCTCCGCTCCCCCACCGACGCCGTTGCCGAAGTTCGCCCGCGACGAGCGCATGTCCGTGCCGTAGGCGAGGACGACCGTGTTCGCCATGCCGGCCAGGATCGCCATCACGCCGAGGTGGAGCGAGAAGTTAGCACTTCCGTAGTCGAGGGTGGCGCCGAACCGGGGGTTCAGCCCGACGAGCGAACCCACTTCCTCATCGATGCCGGTTCGCTTGCCCCAGGCGCGGCAGGTAATCAGACCGTCGACCTGCGATTTGTCGATCCCCGCGTCCTGGAGGGCCAATCGGATGGCCTCGGCCGCGATGTCGTCCGCTGAACGGCCGGGAAGTTCGCCCTGGCGGGTGGTTCCCACCCCCGCGATGGCGGTCCTGCCCCGGACGGTCTGGTCGTGTGTCATGGCGTCGGTCCCTTCGTGCGTTCGCGGCTCACAGTCGACCGACCTCGGAAGAGGTCGCTTCCACGACGCTCACGCGCGTCCCGACCCGCCGCTGGTGCGCGACGAGGATCCCCGCGCAGATGGCGGAGAGCACCATCGCGCCCGAGACGATCAGGCTGAGCGCGAACGTCCCCGCTGCGCTCACGATGAGCGTGGCAAAGAACGGCGTGAGTCCGCCGATGATGATTCCAAGCTCTCGCCCGAACGCCATACCGGTGTAACCGACTCGGGGGTCGAAAGACTCCGCGAACAAGGCCGGGTAGATCGCTTGGGGGAAGGAATAGGCGACACCGTAGGGGATCAGGTACGCGAGGATGATGAGCGCCGCCGACCCGCTCGTGATGAGCGGGAAGAAGACCATCATGAGCGCTGCGAGCGCGAGCGCACCGATGATGTATACGCGTCCCCGCCCGAAACGGTCGGAGAGGTGGCCGGCCACCGGGATGACGAACACCTGCACCGCGAGCGAGATCAGAGTTGCCGTCAGGATCATCGAGGGCGAGATCCCGATTCCCGTCGCATAGGACAGGCTAAAGGTGACGACGATGTAGCCCGAGATCGCGATGCCGCCGACGATGATGACGATGAGGAGGATCTGCAAGGGGTAGTTGCGAAGGGCCTCGATGAGCGGCCGCTTCGAGACTTCCCCACGCTCTTCGATCAGCTCGAACTCGGGGCTCTCGGAGACGCCGCGTCGCAGAGCGAACCCGACGATCACGAGTACCGCGCCGGCGAGGAAGGGGATGCGCCATGCCCAGCCGAGCAGTGCCTCGGTGCCGAAGAGCGCGATGACGAGGAACACCAGGTTGCCGATTATGCCGCCGATGGCGAGGCCAGCGTTCGGGAGTGATGCGTAGAGGCCGCGCTGGGTCGTCTCCGCGTGTTCGGCGGACATGAGCACCGCGCCGCTCCACTCGCCGCCATAGGCGAGTCCCTGCACAAGTCGGAGGACGACGAGGATCGCCGGTGCCCAGAGCCCGATGGCGTCGTACGTGGGAAGGCATCCAATGAGGAACGTCGAGGTCCCCATGATGAGGAGGGTGGCGATGAGCACGTTCTTCCGGCCGAGGCGGTCGCCGATGTGGCCGAAGATGATGCCGCCGAGCGGGCGCGCCAGGAATCCGACCCCGAACGTGGCGAACGACGACAGCGTGCCGAGGATTGGGTCGAGGTCGGGGAAGAAGACCTTGCTGAAGACCAGGGCCGAGGCGAGCCCGTAGATCGTAAAGTCGTAGTACTCGAGCGTCGTCCCGGCGACGCTTCCGAAGGCGGCCTTCCGCTTCTCGCGAGCTTTGTCGGTGGTTTGGGCCGAATTGGGGGAGTGGGTGCTCATCGTGTCTCTTCCTTGAGTGAGGGAGCTGGTTCGGGTGGAGCTGATTCGGGTGGAGCTGATTCGGGTGGAGCTGATTCGGGTGTGTGTCAGCGCGTGGAGTAGCCGCCGTCGACGGCGTACTGCGCACCGGTGACGAACGAGGCGCGCTCGGACAGCAGGAACGCCACAATCTCGGCCACTTCTGCGGCTTCGCCGAGGCGTCCGGCGGGATGGAGCTCGACGAGGCCGTCGAAGATCTCCTGCGGGACTCGGGATTTCATGCCGTCGGTTCCGATGTAGCCGGGGTGGACGGAGTTGATGCGGATGCCTTTGTCGGCGTACCCCAGCGCGGCAGCCTTCGTGAGGCCGGTCACGCCATGCTTGGATGCGGTGTAGGGAACGGCATTGGGGGTGCCGACCGAGCCGAGGACCGACGACATGTTGACGATCGCGCCGCCGCCTGACCGCAGGATGGCGGGGATCTCGAATCGGATGCCATAGAACACCCCGTTGAGGTTGACGTCGATGATCCGATGCCAGCCCGCGATGTCGATCTCACCCGCGAGCTCGTACGACCCGCCCGTCCCCGCGTTGTTGACGGCGAGATGCAAACCACCGTAGGTCTCGACCGTGGCGTCGACCATCGCACTCACCTGCGCCGGGTCGGTGACGTCCATGACGAACGAGGCCGCCGACCCACCGTTCGCTTCAATGCCGGTGACGGTTGCGGCGACGCCGTCCTCGTTCATGTCCGCGATCATCACGGATGCCCCCCGAGCAGCGAGCAGCGCGGCTATCACCGCACCGATGCCGCCGCCGGCCCCGGTGACGAGGGCGACGCGACCTGCAAATTCGTTGTTCATCCAGATACCTCCCCGAGTCTGTCTCGCTGAGTGAGAATTACATACTGCTGAGTGGATGCGAGCATACACACCGGGTTCGTCGGTCGCAACAGCGACACGGTCAGTCCCGACGGAGAACCCATTCGAGGTGCCGGGTGATCGCCTCGGTGAAGTCGTCGGGATTCTCCAGCGGGAGGAGGTGGGCGGCGGCGATCTGCTCCGAGCGCGCTCCCGGAATCCCCGCCGCGAGCGAAGCCAGGACGCTCGGGGGCGTGGAGACGTCGCTCGCGCCGGCGATGCATGTGACCGGAACGCCGATGCGGCTTAGCTCCGCCGTCACGTCGTGGTCGGCGATCGCGCGCCAGCCCGCGGCGAATCGGGCCGCATCCTCGTTCTCAAGGGTGACGGTGACATAGGCCACGATGTCCGCGTGGGTGGGGTTGGTCAGGAACGCGGGAGTGAACCATCGCGCGAGGGTCTCGCCGACGACGGGGGGCATTCCCTCCCGTTCGGCCGTCGCCGCGCGCTCGAGCATGATCTCGCGGACGCCCTGCGCCGTCGTCGCGGCCAGGACCAGGGATCGGACCGATGCGGGATGCCGGAGGGCGAGGTGGAGTGCGACCATCCCGCCGAGCGAGACGCCCACCAGGTCGAACGGCCCGGCGCCGTGCTGACGCAACAGATCGTCGGCGGCCGCATCCAGACTCGACAGGTCTCCGTACTCCACGGCGGTCGCGCGGAAGGGGCGCCGCATCCATGACCAGCACCCCGCGTCGAGGCCGATAGGCGGCAAGAGGAGGACGTTCGGCACGGACGACATGGGTCGGCTCCTTCCGCGGGCACCGTTGTTCGGCGCGCACTGCTGTCCGGTGGACTGTTCTTCGACGGTCACGGTTGCGCGTGCCCGCGCTCCACGATAATCTACCACTCATTGAGCGATCCGTCTCGGTGAGTGAGAAGATGAGGATGTCTACATGGATGTGAGTGTGAGCGCTCGGACGGCGCACGCGGACGAGGCCACGGCCGAGCTGGACGCGGTCGTCGTGGGGGCGGGTTTCGCCGGTCTCTACATGCTGCACAGGCTGCACGGGCTCGGACTCGAGGCGCGCGTGCTCGAAGCCGGAGCCGACCTCGGTGGCACCTGGTTCTGGAACACCTATCCGGGCGCTCGATGCGACATCGAGAGCATGGACTACTCCTACTCGTTCTCCGAGGAACTGCAGCAGGAGTGGGTGTGGTCCGAGCGATACGCCGCACAACCCGAGATCCTGCGATACCTCAACCACGTCGCCGATCGGTTCGATCTGCGGAAGGACATGCGCTTCTCCACGCGCGTCGTGTCGGCGGTGTTCGACGACCTCTCCCACCGGTGGACGGTGACGACCGACGGGGGTGAGACGGTCACCGCGCGCTACGTCATCTCAGCTGTCGGATGCCTCTCGGTGCCGCAGGTGCCCCGATTCCCGGGACTGAACGACTTCCGCGGCGACGTGCTCCACACAGGCCAGTGGCCCGCCGAGTCTCCTGACCTCACGGGCAAGCGCGTCGGGCTCATCGGCACGGGGTCCTCCGGCATCCAGGTGGGGCCCGTGCTGCAGAAGCAGGTCGAGCACTTGACCGTCTTCCAGCGCACGCCGCACTACGCCATGCCCGCCGCCAACCGCAAGCTCGATGCGGCGAGCGTCGCCGCATGGAAGGCGGAGTACGCGCAACGCCGCGAGGTCGCCCGGCGGTCGAAGATCGGGATCTCCGGATTCCCCGACGCGACGGTCTCGGCCTTCTCCGTCTCGGACGATGAGCGCCTGCGCACGTACGAGGAGGCCTGGGCGAGCGGCAGCACGCAGCTGGGCCGGACGTTCACCGACCTGCTGACCAACGTCGACGCCAACGAGACCGCCGCGGAGTTCGTGCGGCGGAAGATCCGCGGAGTCGTGCGCGACGGAGCGCGCGCCGAGGTCCTCACCCCGCGCGACTATTACTTCGGGGCGAAGCGCCTGTGCATGGAATCGGGCTGGTACGCGATGTTCAACAGCCCCGACGTTACCCTCGTCGACGTCAAGCACGATCCGATCGTGCGGATCACCGAGAACGGCGTTCAGACGGAGTCTGCGGAGTGGGAGGTCGACACGCTCGTATTCGCGACCGGCTACGACGCGATCACGGGCGCGCTGTTGAAGATCGACATTCGCGGACGCGACGGTGTCCGCCTGCGAGACGCGTGGGACGGCGGTCCGCGCTCGTACCTCGGCGTCATGGTCGCCGGGTTCCCGAACCTCTTCACGATCACCGGACCGGGGAGCCCCTCGGTGCTGAGCAACGTCGTGACCTCGATTGAGCAGCACGTCGAGTGGATCGCCGCATGCCTCGCTCACCTGGAATCGGGACGCATCGAGCTCATCGAGCCGATCGTGGACGCGCAGGACGCGTGGGTGGCCGGCGTGAACGAGCTCGCGGAGTCGAGCCTGCGGATGACCGGGAACTCGTGGTACACCGGCGCGAACGTGCCCGGGAAGCCGCAGGTGTTCATGCCCTTCCCCGGCGGGGTCGGGGCGTATCGCGCGATCTGCGAGGACGTCGCCGCGGAGGGCTACCGCGGGTTCGTGCTCTCGGCCGCAGCGTCGGCCGAGCTCGCGACAGCGGCGGCGGGCGAGGACAGGTGACGCGCGTACCCGACGAGACCCTGGGTCTTCCCGGCTTTCGCGAGCGCATCGCGGTCGTCACCGGAGGCAACCGGGGCATCGGCGCGGCCATCGCCGGCGAGCTCTCGCGTCAGGGCGCGCGGGTCTTCGTGCTCGACCGCGAGCCGGTCCGCGACGTGGATCGGCTCGAGGTGGAGTACGTCTCGTGCGACGTGTCGGATCAGGACTCCGTGGATGCGGCTTTCTGCACGGTCGAGCAGAGCGCCGGCGCCCCGGCGATCCTCGTCAACAATGCGGGCATCCTCCGCCAGCAACCGTTCGAGGAGCAGCGTCTCGCCGACTGGAACGCGATGATCTCCGTCAACCTCACCGGCACGATGCTCTGCTGCCTGCGGGCTCTCCCCGCGATGCGGGCGATGGAGTCGGCTCGCATCGTCTGCATCTCTTCCAGCGCCGCCCACGCCGGCGGCTCACCGGGACTCGCCGGGTACGCGGCATCCAAGGCGGGTGTCTCCGCGCTTGTGAAGTCGCTCGCGCGCGAGTACGCCCCGCACGGTGTCACCGTCAACGCGGTCTCTCCCGCGGCGATCGCGACGGAGATGGTTGCCGGCATGAACACGTTCACCGGCGCGCAGCTCGTCCCAGTCGGCCGGGTGGGTCAACCCGCCGACGTCGCCGCTGCCGTCGCCTTCCTCTGCTCGGACACCGCTGCGTTCATCACGGGCGAGGTGCTGGACGTCACGGGCGGGTTCCTCATCCACTGACGAGAAAGAAGGAGCACGATGCGCACGCGAACACTCGGGACGGGCGGGCCCACGGTCGGGGAGATCGGCCTCGGCTGCATGGGCATGTCGTTCGCTTACGGCTCCCCGGAGTCGCGCGACGACACGTCGAGCGTCGGGGTCATCCGCCGCGCGATCGATCTCGGCATGACGTTCGTCGACACCGCCGACATGTACGGCCCGCACACGAACGAACTGCTCGTCGGCGCCGCGCTTCGAGACGGCTATCGCGATCGGGCGACGCTCGCCACGAAGGTCGGACTCACCCGTCCCACCGGCGCCGCGCCCACGGAGCTGGGGGCATCGGCATCCGGGCGGAACGGTCGTCCCGACTACATCCACGCCTCGATCGACGCGAGCCTCCAGCGCCTGGGGACGGACCACGTTGACCTCTACCAGCTCCACCGCGTCGACCCTGACGTGCCCATCGAGGAGTCGTGGGGAGCACTCGCCGAGGTGGTCGCGGCCGGTAAGGCGCTGCGGATCGGCCTCTCCGAGGTCGACGTCGACGAGATCCGGCGCGCGCACGCGATCCATCCCGTGACCTCGGTGCAGTCGGAGCTCTCCCTGTGGACGCGCAGGCCCCTCGACGAGGTGGTGCCGCACTGCCAAGAGAACGGGATCGCGTTCATCGCCTTCGCGCCGCTCGGCCGGGGGTTCCTCACCGGGAGCATCGCCGCGAAGGCCGATCTCGCCGACTCCGACTACCGACGAACGCTCCCGCGGTTCCAGGAAGACGCGATCAGCGCGAACCGCGAGCTCGTCGCGGCCGTGCAGGAGGTCGCGGCCGAAGAAGGTGCCACGGCTGCGCAGGTCGCACTCGCCTGGGTCCTCGCGCAGGGCGCGGGCGTCATCCCGATCGCGGGCACGAAGTCGGCCACCCACCTCGCCGAGAACGCCGAGGCCTCTGACCTTCAGCTCGGCGAGGCGTCGCTGGCGCGACTCGAAGGGCTCCCCGACCCGGTGGGCACCCGGTATTGATCGGGCCTCAGGTCGCTGCGGCCCAGCCCAGTTCGCGAGAGACCGATCGACTCTCCGCGGCGACCGCCTCGCCCATCTCGTCCGTCCGGTTTTCGTCGAAGCGGCTCTCGGGGATCGTGATGCAGAGGCACCCGACGACCCGGGACGTCGCACCGAAGATGGGAGCCGCGATACCGACGGCTCCGACGAGCTTCTCGCTGCGGGTCCAGCACCACCCGCGCTCGCGGGTGCGGTCAAGGAAATCCCGCGTCGCGCCACCGTCGGCACCCTTGGCCGGCAGATCTCGATCCAGGACGACCTCGACGTCTTCTGGCGGCAGGAAAGCGAGGATTGCCTTCCCCGACGCGCCGAGGTACACCGGCTCGGGGCGGTTGAGCGGAACGCGGTAGGTGAGTGGGTTGCTCGACTCCTCGACGGCGACGAACTCGACGACGCGATCGGCCGGCTGGTAGATCCCGAGAGCACACGATTCCCCTGTCAGGTCAACGGTGCGCCGCATGCCCTTCCGTGCCACATCGACGATGCTCAGGCGCTCGGAGACGAACTGTGCGATCCGGCGGAACTCCAGGCCGGGCACGTAGCCGTTCCGACTCGAGCGGGTCACGATGCCTTCGTCGCTCAGCAGCGACAGCATCCGATGCGAGGTGCTGACCGGTAGACCGAGGCCTGCGGCGAGCGCGCGAGGCGATGTCTCGCCGCGGGTCTCCGCGACGAACCGCATGACCTGAATGACCCGGCTCACCGTGCCGACGGCAGCGGTCGGCGCATCGGTCTCCTCCGAGGATTCTCGCTTCGTCGTCACGTAGACACTCCCTCACTGCTGATCCCTGCGGTGCTGTTCATCAGAATAGACGTGCCGCTCAGTGAGAACAAATGCGTCATGCTTTGATCGTGAGATACCCGCCGTCGACGGGAATTGTCGCCCCCGTGATGAAGCGGGAGTCATCCGACAGCAGGAACGCGGTCGCATCAGCGACTTCCCCCGGCGTCGCCAGCCGACCCAGCGGGATGCGGTCGGCCCGATCCTGCACCTGGTCGGGAGCGAGGACGCCCATCAGCCGCTCGGTCGACGTGGCGCTCGGGGCGATCGCGTTGCACCGCACACCGAACTCCGCTAGCTCGGCCGCGACATGACGGGTAAAGGCGTCGATCGCCCCTTTCGTGCTCCCGTACACCGACATCCCGCGGTACCCCTGTTGACCGTGGATCGAGCTGAGGTTCACGATCGACCCGGCTCGCCGCTGTACCAGCGATCGAGCGACGCTCTGGGTCAGGGCGTACATCGCCCGGACGTTGAGGTCGAACGCCGCGTCGAACGTGTCGAGGTCCATGTCGAGGAACGGTCCGATCGGCGAGTACGCGGCGTTGTTCACGAGACCGTACACGGTGTGCTGCTCGTCGATGGATGCCACGAGGGCGCGCATGTGCGCCGTGTCGGTGATGTCCGCCGTGTGGAACTGCGCGAACGGCGCCTGATCGTCGGGGGCGTGGCGCGCGACGCCGACGACGGCGTACCCGACCGCGGCGAGGCGGTGGGCGATCTCCCATCCGATCCCCTGCGATGCGCCAGTGACGATCACGGCTCGGGTGTCGCTCATGTGCGTCCTCCTGTGCTCACGCTCGCGCTCACGCGAGATGCGGGGCGGTCCAGACGACTCTTCCGCTCGCCGCCATTCCGGGGGTGACGAGCAGGTGCTCGACGAACGCGCCGAGCTCGTCCGGCCGCTGGTACCTCCCGCTCGGCACGGATGCGGCGCGCTCAGCGGAGAGCTCGTCGTAGCTGCGCCCATCCATCGCGGCTTCCCGCTCGAGGATCGTGCGGTACATGCCGTCGACGACCATGCCGGGGTAGAGGACGGCGACGGCGACGGCGTCCGGCCGGAGAGCCTCAGCGAGGCTCGCACTCCAGTGCTTCACAGCCGCTTTGCTCGCGCCGTAGGCCGAGAGCCGGGGTCTGGGCCCTTCCGCGGCCGCCGAGCCGATGTTCACGATCAGCCCGCGGCGACCGGTGGCCTCGTCGACGGGCTGCGCCCGCATGCGCCCAGCCGCCGCACGGTTGGTGAGCACGGTCCCGTCGACGTTGACGGTCATGACGCGCTTCCACGTGTCGTAGGGCATTTCGAGGATGTCGTCCACCTGGATGAGCCCGGCGGCGTTGATCAGGACGTCCAGTCTCCCCGACTCCTCGGCGATCCGTGCGGCCGCGTCGATCACGTCGCTCTCGCGGGTGACATCGCAGCCGAACGCGGAGATCCTCTCAGATGCGGCATCCCGCACACCGAGATCGTCAGCCGCCTCCCGGGCACGCTCCGCGTCGATGTCCGTGATCCAGATCCGGTGTCCCGAACGGAGGAGATCGCCGGCGATGCTCTTCCCGATGCCCTGCGCCCCGCCGCTGACCCACACCACGCTGCCGCCCAATGCCGATTCATTCATAGCGCTCATCCTCTCCCTCGTGCCTGCTTCGCAACCCGCGGTCCGCGGCTTCGGTCTCTTGGCCCCCACACGTAATGGCTCGGATCCACCGCGCGCGTGCGCTCCCCGTATTCGCGGCGTGGATGCGGCTCGCCAGCTCGCCGACAAAGGCAAAGACGGCGTCGCCGGCCGTCGCTGCCTCCGCGAGCGGTATCCGTCGCGCCGGATTCCCTCACGTCGGGTTCCCGACAGCGCGGTACTTCCCGGTGAAGTGCAGGACGCGGTTGGCCAGGGCCTCCCGGGCCGTCGGGGTCATCTCCTCCGGGCGTCGCTGGGATTGTTGCAGGTACTCCGCGGAGGTGAAGGCGTCCATGTCGCTCACCTCGTAGATCGCGACGTACCGCGGCGCGTCGGACATGCCGGCGACCAGCTCGTACCGCGTCGCCGACTCGAACCCGGGGCAGCGGAGGAGCTCGGGGATGTGCTCGTCGTCGTACCACCGACGGAAGACGTCCTCGTACCCGGGTTTGGGTTCCTGGGAGACGAGGTACAGGATGCCGCCGCGGTGCCCCTCGCTCGCCTGCGGCGTCGCCGAGGTCGCGTCCCTAGGAAGCCGACCCGTCGCCACGAATGCCGCGAGGTCGTCCAGAGCCGCGTCGGCGACGTCGACCGACCCGGAGAGGCGGACGAAGCCGTGGGTCACCCCGTCGTAGCGCCGCAAGTGCGCGTCCACTCCGTCCGTGCGCAGGCGTCTTGCGAACTCCTCGCCCTCGTCCCGGAGGGCGTCGTACTCGGCGGTCACGACCAGGGTCGGCGGGAAGTGCCGGAGGCTCTCCGCGTGAAGGGGCGTCACGCGAGGGTTCCGGCGCGTCTGTCCGGGCGCGTACGCATCGAAGAACGCGCGCATGCCCGATTCGGTGAGAAGGAGGCCGGTGCCGTGCTCGCGGTAACTGGGGCGCGAGAAGTCGGCGTCGGTGACGGGATAAAGAAGCGCGACGCGAGCGATCGCGGCCGGGTCGGCGCGATCCAGGACGGCGGCGATCACAAGGTTGGCTCCCGCACTGTCACCGACCAGGACAATCGCGGCATCCGGGGGAAGCGAATCCAGGCCCTGCACCACCGCGGTCACCGCATCGGCGACGTCGTCCGCGCCGGCGGGGAAAGGGTGTTCCGGGGCCAGCGCGTAGTCGACCGACACCACCACGGCCCCGCTCCGCGCGGAGAGTTCACGGGCGAAGGCGTCGAAGGAGTCAAGGGAACCGACCACCCAGCCACCGCCGTGCACGTATACGACCACGATGGACGGGGGCCCGCCGGGTTCATACAAACGTGCGGCGACCGCGCCCCGGCGGCCGGGAAGCTCGATGTCGGTCACGCGTTCGAGGACGGAACCCGGGCAGAGGAGTGCCGCCTGGCTCTCGAACTGCCCGCGTAGGTCGACGAGACTCGGCGAACCCGCTGTCGCCACGGTGGCCTGTGTCGCCTGCTCCACCATCGCCGCAATCACTGGATGCAGAGGCATGCGTTCTCCAATTTCTCGGTCACTGGTAAGATCATACCGCCCAGCGAGATACATGATACCAAGGATGCGTCACCTGGCAATGATCAAGCCCATGCACGAGCGCAGTTTGGCGAGCAGAACGAGATCGCCGTGGAGCTCACCGAGAACCGTCCAGACCGCGGGCAAAAGCAGGTCCGGCGTCACCAGCACTCATGCGCTCGATTGAGCGCGAGATCCGCGCGGACGCGAGGCGCTTTGCCTGAAAGGCTGAACGGGCAGCTGGCGGATAGGGAATAGGGTCTCCAGCAACAGAGGACTCATCGCCAACGAGTAGGGGAACCGAACGTCGGCATCAGTCGGGCCTCACTAGGCGGCCCCTCTGCGAGACGAATATGAACGATCCCGCCAACGGTGTCCGCTCAGGGATCCGTATCGGCTGCGGGGAACGGCGGTTCAGGAGAGCTGGCGGGATGATGCGATCGGTCCGCCCCGGATGGGGAGCGCCCCGATGGTTCGCCGTTCGTTGTCGCGCACGCGCGGCTCGTAGTGAGCGAGGAAGACTGAGCTGATGAGTTCCCGGCGGCTTCGTACGCCGGTCTTGTCGAACACACTCTTGAGGTGCTGCTGGACCGTGTGCGGCGAGATCGTGAGGCGCTCAGCGATCTCGGCGGTGGCGCAACCCTGCAGCACGAGTTGCGTCAGCTCCTGCTCGCGGTCGGTGAGTCGGTACGCCGACATGAGCAGTGACGATACCCGGTCGGGGTGCGCCGGTTCGACGATCACCGCGACGCGTCGCTGCCCTCCCGCGATGAGCGGGACGCCGTGCAGAACGACCCACGTCTCTGAACGGGTGAGTACTCGGGCGACGGCGACCTGGGCGAGATCGGTGCTCGTGATGGTCTCGGGGCCGGCGAGGGCGCGGCCCGCGACCGCGAGCACCGACGGTGGAAGTCGGCCGGTCTGCCAGTTGCCGTCCGGCAGGTCATCCAGCCACCTATCGACACCGGGCGAGATCGACTCGACCTGCCAGTCCTCGTTCAACACGACCAGGCCGGGCGCGTCGGCACCTTCGGGGTCGTGCGCTTCACCGACGAGCAGCCCTCGCCGGGCTCCGTCCGCAAGCAGAGGCGCAATGTTGCGGACGAAGTCGATCTCCTCGTTCTCGAATCGCGGAGCACCAGGTTCGCGATAGAGGCTCAGCACACCCCACACCTGACCGTCCCGGGTGCGCAACGCCGCCATCAACTCCTGGTCGCCGCCGTAGGCCATGTTCGCGTGCCAGCGCGGGCTGATTTCGGGATGACCGTGGGTGGCGTCGTGCAGGGTCGAGACGCCGGCAGCAGATCGCGCCACATCGGCAAGGTGGTGAACGTCTCCGTCGTCGGAGTACTCGGCAGCCGCCCACTCGGCGGGAAACTCCGGAACTCCCTCCTGGAAATGACTGGTCATGATCAGGGATGCCGGATCCAGGGTGAACCAGCACGGCCCGAGGTAGTGCGGAACCGTGTCGCGCAACACCTCTCCGCTGTGTCGCCAGAACGTCGCGACGTCCTCGCCTCGATGCGCGAGCGCAGCGATCCGCGCAGTCGCGCGCCGGGCCGCATCCCCGTCCATGCCAGTCATGCTAAACAGTCCGACGCCGTCGCGAAATGCCACATTGCTGGTATTCCCGAACCGTCCGTTCGCGACCTACCGTCGGCACATGACCGTCACAACCTTCAGCCCACATGTGTTGCGCGCCGGCGACGGGGACGTCACTGGCCTTCCGGGCTTGCTTGACCGCTACCTGCTGGACAGCGCTGACTCGCGCGGACTCGTCGCACTCGTGGAGCACATCTTGGGTCCGAAAGTTCTGGCGGCTCCTCTCCATCGCCACAGCCGCGAAGACGAGTACAGCCTCGTGCTAGCCGGAACCCTCGGTGTCATCCAGGACGGTGTCGAGATGACCGCGACCGCCGGCGACCTCGTCGCCAAACCGAGAGGCCACTGGCACACCTTCTGGAACGCCGGTGACGACACCCTCCGCGTTCTCGAGATCATCACGCCCGGCGGGCTAGAGACCCTGTTCCGGCGGCTCGGCGAGCCGGGCGGCGAATACGACCCGGACACCCTCCCCCCGCTCGCCGCCGCGTACGGTTGCGAACTGGACTTCGAAGGCACCATGCCACTCGCCGAGAAGCACGGTCTAGTGTTCTAGCGCCAATCCGCGCGTATCCTGACGCCCGACGCCTTTGCGCTTCGTGCCATATCTCACCGACATCCACACGCCGACGAGCGGGCATCGAAGCCATCGCCCAATTCTCGCCGCGGCTACCAATCGACGGGGAACATGCTCTCAGGGCTCCCTCATTGGGACGGTTGGCGCCAATTGTGCGACCAGTGTCCGGTGGGGGATCGTTGGCGGGGCGACTCGTGGCGGCGCAAGACAGACCGTCCATCACGGGGTAGCGCTCACTCCCTCGCCGCGACCCTCCTAGCCGGCAAGGTGCCCTGTCGTCTCAACGATGCGGGGAGTATTCTCTGAGCCATCCCGGCGAAAGGCGGGGAAATGGCAACCGGGAGAGCCGACGATAACTCGAACGACTCCTTTGGCACGTCGCTAGAACAGTTTCGCAATGCGCTGACATCGCACGTGGCGCGGCGGAATATAGGGCTCGAACTCGATGATCAGCGGGCTCGTGCCATTGCCGCTGATTCGACGCTCTCGGCGGCTTGGTACAAGCGCTGGCGCATGAGCGTCTCGGATTCCTCGCCAGGCGAAGTGCTCCCGGACGACGCAGGCGCCCACCGCCTGCCTGCAGCTTCCCCTGATGAGACCGGCCGGCAGCAGGAACTCCTCCGGAGATCGAACTAGCGGATGATCCGCCTGGCTGGATGTGGTGGATCCCCCAAGAACCGGCATGGACCACTTGGGTCAATTCACACAACGGCGCCGCCCGCATGGTGCGGACAGCTGGAACGGTATTCGGTGTGTTCGTAGGCCTCGCTCTAACGCTCTCTCTTGCGGGCTGGACACTGTGGTTGGTCCTGGCGAGCATTTGCGCATTCATATCCGGGGTCGGTTTGCTGATCACCATCGCAAGCGACCGGCACTTTCGGAGAGATCCCCTGGGTGCCCTGCGTGACTACCACCTGCAGGTCGCAGAGCGACTCAAGATCGGGGCGCCCGTTGGCGATGGTCACCACATTGGCATGGCCGACTTCTCGGACATCGGGGACTGGTTCGACGGAGAGTGAACTCGCTCAACACGCCACCGTCGTCCGCCCGTTCAGGGATCCGCTGCACAACTGCTCACCAATGCGTCAAACGTCCAGGGAAGTCATATTTCCCCTGATGGCCGTCGTAGTAGAACTACGCACGGTCACGGAGTAACCAGGTCCCCGCTGACTGCTGTGACCGGCAACTTGTCCGGTATGACAACGAAGGCACTGACGATCGCGGGGAGTACGTCGTCGGTAACGTCTTCGGTGAGCGAGATCTGCCCGATGACAAGGACCTTCAGATCGTCGGAGAGCGCGGCGAACTCGACCATCCGCTGCCCGTTTGTGGACCCGCACTCCTTCCACGTACGACTTGCGATCATCCAGCCAGTCCTCTCAACCGGCTGGTCGTTGACGGGGATACACCCCTCAATCGTCCAGTCCACGTCTATGAAAGCATCGATCCACTGCTCCCTTTCCGACACAGTCATGTCCGCGACCTGCGCAGTCCGCAGTATCTCGGTTGAAGCGCCTACCCACCCTCCGTCGTTGCGAAAGTCCATACTGCCGAACAATTGCGTGCCGACCAGGAGGCCGGTGCCTGCGTCCTCATTGACGTTCCAACGGCTCGGCCGATACGACCAGCTTTCAGGTATTTCGAGCGTTAGTCCGCCATCGGCCGATGAGACCGACTGCATCTGCAAAGCGGTTGGGGAAGGACTGGCCGTCGCGGTCGGAGCAGGATTGAACGCCCCGAAGATCGCATCGATCCGATCGGGAGTAATTACAGCTGCGGCGGTGGCACCCACAACCGCCACACCGATTGCCCCAACGATGGCCGTCCAGCGGCCGCGGTGACTCGGCTTCTCTCCCGCTGGCGGGGGTGGCGCCGACGCGTTGTTTGCCGCCCCTGGTTCCGACATCTAGGTCTCCCTTGACCATTTGTGGGCTCACAATATCGCCCACGTCAGCGAGCCGGAAGACCGCGCACGGCCCGTGGGGCGCGGTCGGGGAACATCAATTGCGCAGAGGATGAACAAGCGCACAAGAACGTGTATGCGGGGCGTCGCTCGAGAATCGCGATCCTGGCGCCGCGATTCTCGTCAGCGAGGATGACACGATGCGAACGGCTGGTACGTTCGGCACTCGTGACGCTCGAACAGGGGCCAGACGACAAGCGCATGCGATTGCGCTACGCCGGGACGTGCCGCCTCTGCGTCCGGGAGCTTGCCGCCGGTGCGGACGCGGTGTACGAGCGAGCCACGAAGACAGTGCGCTGCGTGCAGTGCGCGACGGAGACGGCGGAGCCGGTAGCGGGCACCGCGGGTGGGTCTGCGCGACGCGAATACGAGCGACGCAGGGACAGCCGTGAACAACGGATCCGCACGAACCACCCGAAGCTCGGCGGGCTGATCCTGGCGCTCTCGGATGATCCGCAGAGTACGACGGCGTGGGAACGCGGCGCCGTGGGCGAGGAACTCATGGCGCGCCGCCTGACCGATCTGCCGGACACGTTCCGGGTGCTTCACGACCGTCGTATCCGTGGCACCAGGGCGAACATCGACCACATCGCAATCGGCCCATCCGGCGTCTGGGTGATCGACGCAAAACGGTATGTGAAGAAACGGCCAGCGCTGCGAATCGAAGGCGGCTTCATCAGGCCGCGCGTCGAATCGCTCCGCATCGGTGGTCGAGACGGCACAAAGCTGGTCGAGGGCGTGAAGTCCCAGGTCGAGCGCGTCACCCGAGCCGTTGACGACTCCGCGCTTCCGGTCACCGGGGTGCTGTGCTTCCTCGACGCAGACTGGCCCCTCATAGGCGGCTCGTTCACCGTCGGTGGCGTTCACGTGCTCTGGCCACGCCTACTCATCCAGCGCATCACCGAGGCTGCGACGCCGGACACGGACGTCGACAGCATCCACGCCCGAATCGCCGCCGCCTTCCCACCCGCGTAATACAGCAAGCTGACATCGGGACCTCGCTGTTCCCGGAGACAGAACCACCGACGCCCGCACGGCTATCAAGCAGCACGACGTCGTCTGACAGGTGCCTTATCCGGGCGCTAGGAGGGAGCTGGCGACAATTCGGCCCGCTGAGGGATCCGCAGCGACTATTGTCAGCAATCCAGCGAACGATCAGCGGAGGAATCCCTCACTGGGTTGCGTCACTGGGTTGCGTCACCGGCGTACGCTGGCGCGGTGTCGATTCATCGCGGAAAAGTCATAAGCAACGTGGACCCGACGGGTCGCGGGCGACTGCAGGTGGTCGTGCCCGACATCGGCGACAGGCCCCCGTCGTGGGCTTTGACTGTCGTGCCGCTCGGCAGGCAACCTTCTGACCCGAATCCGATCGGGGCGGAGGTGTGGGTTTCGTTCGAGAACGGCGATGTTGAGTATCCGGTAGTGGTGGGACAGCTCCCCACACTCGACGTGCTTCCTCCAGTCGAAACGATGACCACTCCATCCGTTGTGCACGTCGTCCTTATCCGTTGGAAGCCGGAAGTTGGCCAAGCCGCGCTAGAAGAACTCACCGAACTGACTGGCGCATTCGCGGACGCCATCCCCGGAGTGCTCGCCGTTCATTGCGGGCCCAACACCAACCCAGAAGGCCTCGGGGGCGGATTCGATTGGGCGCTCATCGTCAGCTTTGCGAGCAGTTCAGCCCGAGACGATTACTTACCGCATCCGGCACACCAACCCGTCGCACAGATGATCTCCCAATTGGCAGACCAGGTCGTTGTCTTTGACGTCGATGCGTGATGGATCACGCGTTGGTGGATCGATAAGCGTCCCCGCTGCGGGACGGTTGTTGGCGATCGTGGGGCTACTGACCGGGTAGGGATTCTCGTTCGTCGTCCGCTCAGCGAGACGATCGTCCGTCAGACCCGCTGTGGAGTGGTGTCGTGAGAGTACGCTCGCGACCATGGTGGAGGAGGATCCGGTGACGACCAACCCGGCGCACTACCGCACGATATTCGAGAACGAGTTCGTTCGTGTCTTGGAGTACCGCGACGCACCCGGCGAGAGCACGACGCCTCATGTGCATCCGAACAGCGTGATGGTGACACTCACCGCCTTCCAGCGGCGGCTGCGCACTGATGCGGGAGTTCGCGAAGTCGACATAGCCGCGTATCAGGCGATGTGGTTACCTGCCCAGCGTCACGCGGGCGAGAACATCGGTGCGTCTGCGACCCACACGATCTTCGTCGAACTGAAGGGCGATGCAGCGGGCGTCGTCAATGAACGTGTCGTGGGGCCGACCACCTGACCAGCCGTCGGCCCGGTGAGGGATCCCGAAGGACTGATCGCGGGGCGACTCCTCTGCCATTGCCGTGGCGCTGCGCTTGCTGCGTTGCGGCCGGCACGTGATGTGACCCTCATGGGACCGAACCGGGCGGCGCGGTGGGACAGCCGCCCGGTTCGGCCAAGCGACGGTTCGGGTCAGAGTCCGCGCCCTCGAAGTCGTGCGGGCCAGATTCCGGCCTTACCGGGGTTCAGGATGCCGTTGGGGTCGAGCGCATCTTTGATGCGCTCGTTGAATCGCCGCTGTGCATTGTCATTGAAGGAATAGGTTGCGGCTACCTGGTCTGCCCAGGCGTGGTGTGCGCGGTATTCCCCGTAACCGTTCTCGGCCGCCTCGTCGATCAGTTCGTGCACCAGTCGGAGGGTGTCATCGCGCTGCTGGGGGTCGGTCTTCGTGTACAGCAGCAACGAGATGTGGTGCATCTCGCGCAGACCGATGATGAACTGCGCGGCATAGTCCTTCGAGAAGGAGTCGGCGCGCTTCTTCACCATCCGGAACTGCCGGAGTGCGTCCTCGCCATCGGGCGCCGAGATCGGGGAGAAGCCCATGTGCGCGCCGTCGGGAATCCAGTTGAGGAGGTTCGCCTCTTCAACTGTGGGGATGCCGGTGTTGATCTTGTGACGGTCGTGCAGCGTGTGCGCCCCGCGGTCGCTCTCAGAGTGAGGGCGCGTCTGAGTGGTGTGGAACTTCGCTCCCGGGATCTGTGAGAACGCGCCCTCGATAATCTGCAGATACTGCTCGACCACCGGCGGCGGCCCGTAGACGGTGCCGTAGAAGTTCCAGTACCCGAGGCCGAGGTCCGCCTTCATCTTCTCGACGATGTCGTCCGGGATCGGCCCCTCGCCGGTGTACCAGTCGGAGCGCTGAGACACCTGCGCAGCGTCGAGGAAGATGTTTCGCAGCACCGGCACGTTTTGCAGCGGTGCCATGTTGATCCGAAGCGGAAGCATGATGTCGACGATCGTGCCCAGATCCTCGGCGTTCTCGAACGTGATCTGGAAGGTCTCTGCGGCGGGCGGGGCGCCCATGAGTTGGATGCCCATCTTCGTCACGATTCCGAAGTTCGACTGCTCGAAGAGGTTGTCCGGCTGCGGACCGAAGCTTGGGCCGAACAGCTGCCAGGTGTTGCTGCCGGGCAGGCCCCCCATGCCGGTGCGCAGGAGATCCCCGTCAGGCAGGACGATCTCGAGCCCGGACTTCCACAAAGAGTGATTGCCGTACGGTGTATAGCCGACTCCGCGGTCGAGCATGTTGCCGACCACGCTGCCCCATGACAGGTCGGGGGCATCGATCCACAGCGGGTAGCCCGCGTCCTGGATGGCGTTGTAGAGATCGAAGAATGTGACGCCGGGCTCGATGAGCGCGTAGCCGTACTTTCCGTTCAGCTCGAGCACCTTGTTCAGGCGCTTTCCCACGTGCACGACCACGCTGCCTGCGACGCGTGGGGCGGCGCCGCCGTAGCCGAGGTTCTTTCCGGTGGAGATCGCGTGGAGCGGGATGAGGTGTTCGTTGGCAACCTGGACGATCTGCTGAACCTCCGCGGTGCTGCCGGGGAAGACGACGGCGCTGGCGGTGTATGAGTGGTCGCCCGTGACGGGGAATTCATCGTCGTACAAGCTCACCTGGCCTGGTTCGACGTGCACCCATTCGGGACCGAGGATGGCGGCGAATGCGGCGATGGCCGCGTCGAAGCTCTCGGCCGTGACGTCGGGCGGAAGGACGCGGGCGAGTTCCGATGGTGATCGGGTGGTCGTGGACGTGGACATGGGCACTCCTCTTCGAGTTGCGGTCGCGACCTGCCGACCGGCATCATGCTCCGGTGCGGCGGTCCGTGGATGGCGCACCGTCTCCGAGCTGCTGCTCAGAACACAGCCGACTCTTCGCGCCCCTCGAGGTGGCGGCAATGGGTGTGCGTGAAACGGACAGCGGGGTGGAGCGGGTCGTAGCCAGCCGAGGAGGGGACGACGCGGGTGCGCCTCAGGGTCGGCGCAGAGTGGTGGATGGATGCTCCCCGAAGCGTCGCCGGTAGTCCAGTGCGAACCGACCGTGATGGGCGAATCCCCATCGCTCTGCGATGTCGGCCACGCTCTTCTGCTCGATCGACGCGGTCTCCAGCTCACGTCGAGCATGGGTGAGCCGGCGGTCGCGCAGGAACGCGAGCGGAGTGGTGTCGAGTGTGTGGCGGAATCCGGACTGGAGCGCACGGACGCCGACCCCGGCGGTGCGCGCGAGCTCCGGCACCGTCATCAGCGACGCGTCCGGATGAGCATCGACGATCTCCACTGCCCGTCGCACCGCTCTCGGCGCGGCGGCGCCGACGGGCTGAGCAAGCTCGTCTGAAAAGGAGTGTCGAGCCGCCATCAGCAACCCGGTGAGCAGTGTGTCCTGCAGATTCACGGTGATCGACGAGTCGACGCTCAGCCCTGGCGCGCTCCAGAGACGACGTCCCAGCAGCTGCAGGACCGTGTACCAGTCACGCGACCGCGAGCCGTCGAGCGGCATCCCGAACTCGAATTCGATCGGCGTGCCGTGCAGCGAACGGTCCAGGAGCTGCTCGAGCCGTCGCTCGAGCGCGGTGTGCTCGATTTTCACTCCAAGCATCCGCTGGGGCCGCTCGAAGCCTTCGAAACCGTGCTGATGCAGGCCATAGACGGCTGCAAGTCTGGGCCCGGCGATGATCGACTGATCGCCGCGCATCGTCCGCAGCGCACCATCGAGCGAGAGATTGATCTGGTAGGCCGTGCGCACGGCCCCCGTCTCGACGCGCACCGGGTTGCTGTAGGTCACCGTTCCGAGGGTCACCGGACCTGACTGGTAGGAATGCAGCGTGAGCCGAGGCGACTCGCCACGGACGAGCGGCGTGATCACGTGCCTGTGGAACACGAGGCTCCCGACACTGACCGCCTCGTCCATCGAGGCGCCCCGGAGCATCACCTCGGGCGGCAACATGCTCATCCCGGCGACCGCGTTGTCGTCGACCATTCTTCCGGGGTAGCACGCGGCTGGCCGTCAGGCAACGATGACCGGCCCTTTCGCGGCGGATTATCCGAAATACGCACTGTCCTCGGCCCATGACACGTGCAGATCCATAATCGTTGCGTCCCGCCTGGTGCCCTCGCACCCGGAGCGCTCGATGACGAGAGGATCTCCCATGACCATTGCCGAACAGCCCACCCAGAGCAGCTCGCCGCCGGATGCCGTGACCTTGCCGCCCGGCCGTCTGTTCATCGGCGGAAAGTGGCGGGACGCCTCGGACGGCGGACGCATGGATGTTCTTGCGCCGGCGACCGGCGCGACGCTGACCAATGTCGCCAAGGCGACCCTTGAGGACGTGGACGCCGCAGTCGCGGCTGCGCGAGCAGCTTTCGACTCGGGGATCTGGTCCGGACTGTCGGGTCGGGAACGTTCCCGAATCCTCCTCAAGGCCCACGATCTCATCCGTGCGCGCACCGAGCAGCTCGCTTTTGCGGAGAGCAATGATGTCGGCAAGCCGATCATGCTGGCGCGGGTCGTGGATGTCGAGCACTCCGCGCTGCAGTACGAGTACGCGGCGAGCCTCGGCCAGCATCTCGATGGATCGGTGCGCGAAACGCCAGGCAACACTCACGCTTACGTGCGTCGCGAGCCGCTGGGCGTGGTCGCCGCAATCACTCCCTTCAACTTCCCGCTGATCCTGTCGAGCACCAAGATCGCCACGGCCCTCATCGCCGGCAATACGATCGTGCACAAGCCGGCGAGCGACACGCCCCTGACAGCGCTGATGATCGCCGAGATCTTGCAAGAAGCCGGTGTTCCCGACGGCGTCTTCAACGTCATCACCGGGCCTGGTGCAGCGCTCGGTGACCGGCTCGTCACGCACCCTGACGTCGACAAGGTCGCTTTCACAGGGTCGACCGAAGTCGGCGCGCACGTTGCGGCGCTGGCCGGCAAGGCGCTGCGTCCCGTCACTGCCGAGCTGGGCGGAAACGCCGCGAACATCGTTTTCGCCGACGCCGATCTCGATCAGGCGATCGGCGCGATCATCCCCGCGTTCGTCTTCAACGCGGGCCAGTTCTGCATGGCCGGTCCGCGGCTGCTGGTCGAGCGGCCCCTGTATGACGTCGTGCTGGGCATCCTCGAGCAGGCGGTGCCCGGCGTGCCGTTCGGCGACATCGCCGACCCAAGCACGATCATCGGCCCATTGGCGAGCCGCAACCAGCTCGAAAAGGTGGCAGCGCTGGTCGAGCAGGCGGTCGCCGCCGGCGCGCGCGTGGTCACCGGCGGTGAGGCAGCCGACCTCGGCGGCGGCTTCTACTACCGGCCGACCGTGCTCGCAGACGTCGACAACGACAATCCCGCCGTCGCGCAGGAAGTCTTCGGACCCGTTCTCACGGTGCAGCCGTTCGACACCGAAGAAGAGGCGATCCGCCTCGCAAACAGCACGCCGTTCGGGCTGGCGTCCGGCATCCAGACCACGAATTTGGCGAAGGCTCACCGCGTCGCCGCGAAACTGGATGCCGGCATCACCTGGGTGAACGGATGGGCCATGCTCGATCCGTCCGTGCCGTTCGGCGGGGTGAAGCAATCCGGGTGGGGACGCGAGTACGGACCGGAGGCGCTCGCGAGTTACCAGCGCTCGAAGTCCATCGTGTTCAACCTGGACGACGGAGCGGCACGATGAGCGCCGGTCGCGCCGCAGTGCTGGACGCTCCTGGCAGCCCGTTCACCATCGCGGACGTCCACTACGCGGATCCCGGTCCCGGCGAGGTGCTGGTCCGGATGGTCGCTTCGGGTCTGTGCCACACCGACCTCGCAGTGCAGGCCGGCGGCATCCCGTTCCCCCTGCCGGGCATCATCGGGCACGAGGGCGCAGGCATCGTCGAAAGCGTCGGCGAGGAAGTGACCTCCGTCAGCGTCGGCGACAAGGTGCTCCTGAGCTTCAGCTCGTGCGGCGAGTGCGACAGCTGCGCATCAGGACACCCCGCGTACTGTGCGACGTGGCTGCCGCGAAACCTCATGGGTCTCATGCGATCCGACTCCTCCGCGGGCGTCACACGGGGAGGGGAGCCGGTCTCGGTGCACTTCTTCGGCCAATCCTCGTTCGGCTCCTATGCCATCGCGGACGAGCGCTCGGTGGTCGTCGTCGACGGCGACGCAGATCTCACTGTGCTCGCGCCCCTGGGCTGCGGCGTCCTCACCGGGTTCGGCTCGATGTGGAACGTGCTCGACCCGGGACCCTCCGACTCCATCGCCGTCTACGGCACGGGTGCGGTCGGGCTGTCGGCCGTGATCGCCGCGGCGCTCCGCAAGCCCGCACAGCTGATCGCAATCGACATCGTCGACGAGCGCCTCGCCCTGGCGCGGGAGCTGGGCGCGACTGCCACGATCAATGCGAAGTCCGACAATGTCGCGGAACGTCTCGCCGAGCTCACCGGAGGCGTGGGCGTTGGCAAGAGCTTTGACACCACCGGCTCGCCACACGTGGCACGCGGTGCGCTGGACGCCGCATCGGTTCGCGGAACGGTCCTGGTCTGCGGCGCCCCGCCACCGGGAACCGAGATCCCGGTCGACATCCAGGGCATGCTCACCGGCAAGATCCTGCGCGGAGTCACGATGGGCGACACGGAGCCGAGAGTCCTCATTCCGCAGCTGGTGGCACTGCACGCGGAGGGCACGTTGCCGCTGGAGAAGCTCGAGAAGACCTACTCGATCGATGAGATCCAGCAAGCCGCAGAGGATATGCACAACGGCATAACGGTGAAACCCGTCATCGTGTTCTGACGCGTCCGCGGTGGATGCCGAACGGCGATGGTTTGCCAGCGGGCCAGCTCTGCGCGAGCGGAGGCGCTGGCGTCCCGTAGCTGAGCGGCCCCAGGATGGTGTGATGTCGGAAGAACGGCTTCGAGGGTTCTCGGGCGAGGTTGCTCAGTACTACTCACGGTTCCGTCGCGGATACCCACCGCGCGTCATCGATGCCCTTGTCGACGCGTTCGGTCTCGATCACGCGGATGTGGTGATCGACCTCGGCTGCGGCACGGGTCAGCTGACCGTGCCCTTGGCTTCTCGGGTGCGCTCTGCAGTCGGCGTCGATCCCGAGCCCGACATGCTGAATCTCGCTGCGGCGGCAGCCCGGGCTGAGAGCGTGGGCAACGTGTCGTGGGTTCGTGGCTTCGATTCTGACCTGCCCACAATCGCCGACCATCTCGGGCGTGGCACGATCGGCGCGATCACTGTGGCGACCGCGATCCATTGGATGAGTCACGACCAGCTGTTCACCGCGGCGCGATCGATCGTCAGACCTGGCGGCGGCGTCGCGGTCGTGACCAATGGACTACCGCTGTGGCTGCAAGACACTGACTGGTCGCGGAGGCTGCGAATGGTGCTCGAGGAGTGGACCGGGCGCGACGTGCACTCATCGTGTGGGACGGACGACGACGCCCGACGGGCCTACGGCGCAGCCATGGCCAACGCCGGATTCACCGTTCACCACACGACAGTCGAGTATGAAGCCAAACTCGACATCCAGGGAGTCATAGGTGGGCTCTTCTCCGCGATGTCCGAGGCCGACGTCGCAGATCCCGTCCGACGCGACCGCTTCGCCGAAAAGGTGCATGCCGCGCTTGCACCCCGATCCACCTTCACCGAACACGTCTCCGTCGACATACGAACCGGCACTGTCAACACCTGATCGCATGACCGGTCACGGACGAGACACCACACCAATTCAGTCACGACCTGATCGTTGACGAACCTACTGCGAGACGATTGTCAACGGTTCCGTGACCGGTGCCCGGCTAGGGAGGATCGGCCACGTCGCTCTCGAGCCTCCCGCGGCGCTACTGCGCCGTATAGCCCCCGTCGACCAGGTGGTACGAACCGGTGATGAAGGAGGCGGCGTCGGAGGCGAGGAACGCCACGAGGCTCGCAACCTCCTCGGAGGTGCCCAGTCGACCGATCGCGTGCTTGCCCTTGAGGAACTCGAGTGTGTCCGCGTCGAGGTTCTTGTCGAGGAGGGGCGTCTGGATGAAGCCAGGACCAACTGAGTTGACGCGCACTCCCTGCTGCGCGTACTCGAGAGCGGCGTTTTTGGTCAGGCCGACCACAGCGTGCTTCGCGGCGACGTACGCGGACGACTGTGCGAACCCCACGCTGCCGAGGATCGATGCGATGTTGATGATCGAGCCTCGACCCGCCTGCGACCATCGCCGGCAGCTGGGCTTGCATGCCGTAGAGCACGCCGTTCAGATTGACGTCCATGACCTTCTGCCACGAGTCGATCGGGTAGTCGGCGGTCGCGGCGGAGGCGCCGCCGATACCGGCGTTGTTGACGGCGATGCCGAGCGGAGCGACCTCGGTTGCCAGGCGAACGGACTCACTCGCGGCGCCAGGGTCGGAGACATCGCCGACGTGGGCGATCGCCGTGCCACCGCTCTTCGAGATCTCCTCCACGACCGCATCAACCGCATCGGCATCGAGGTCGCTCACGACCACCGACGCGCCGTTCTCGGCCAGCAGGTGAGCGACTGCGCGCCCAATGCCGGACCCCGCTCCCGTCACGATAGCTGACCGCTCTGCGACGTCGTATGTTGCCATGTCAGTGTTCTCCTCACCATGTCGGTTAGGGGGATGCGTGGTGCGCCCCCGTCGTCGCCGCGGGCGGTGCGTGGGTCGCGGTGCACTGCGCAATAAGCGGTGACTTGTTCGCAGAAGGGTATGCCGTGCGCACCCGGGTCTGCACCCCGTTGACTCGTGGTGCGCGGGTGTTACCCTCTCAGGCCGTCTGGCGGTGTCCCTATCCCAGGTGCGTGCGTGAAGTCACGAAACACGCCCACGAATCCCGGCCACCCTGAGCGTGGTGAAGAGCGCTTCGAGGTCCGCCTCACGCCATCCGGCGACGTGACTTTCAAGATCGTCGCCTTCTCGTCACCCGGACGTTGGTTCACCCGGGTGGGCGGCCCCGTGGCTCGACGGGTGCAGAGGAAGACGACCGAACGCTACCTCGAGGCCCTCGACCGGACCACGGGCCGCTGAACGGGATCCAATCTCATTGACGTCCCGCAGCCGGGCACTCGTCACGCGGCACGCCTCTGTCCATGCGGAGCTTGTCGACCAAGGAGACGTCGGCGATAGGGAAACCCGATCGGATCCCCGCAGTCCTGTCCTCGACGCTGCTCACGCCACGCCCGAACGGGAGCAATTCGTCGATCTGACAGAGGGCGGAGACGGTCCGTAACTGGATCCGATCCGGCCGCTCGACCACTTCACACGCTCTCGAGCCCGCGGTCCTGTACATCGACGTCTGACCGAGACGATGAACTCATGACCGAGTACACCTAGCTCGTAGAGCCACCAGCGCGCAGGCGGCGTCGGATCCGTGGCGATTATCCGGTGGTACTGGTAACCAAAGGCCGGGCCCGGCTTACCTGATCTACTTCCGCGAAGGTCCGCTTGGCTCGGTGGTCACTGGCGCTGTCTTGTCGATGCGGTAGCGGCGAAGGAAGCCCGACAAGACAGTTCGCGAGACCCTTCCGCGAAGTGTTCGCCGCCGAGCGGAGCTTGCTAGTGCCTGTTTGTGTTGACCGCCGCCAACCCGCCGATCGGAACTGCGAGGTAGGCGATGACGGCTTGCGCCGCTTCGAGCCACGCCGGCAAGAAGCCAGTGACCCCGAAACCCGCGACGATCGCACCGACGGCGATCGCGAGAAACGCATACGTGCTGTAGATGGATCGCCGCGCGGCTGGGCTCTTGATCACAACACCAAGGCCTGGTGCTAGCAGGCCCGGATTTACTGCCTCAACCACCGCCTTCTGCTGATCCGGGGCAAGATTCTCGAATTGCGCCTTCGCGGGCTCGCTCGCGGCCGCCATGTTTGCCATTTTGCCCCCAGAGTCATTTTGGCACCCACGAGGGTGGGCGTCATTTGATGCTGATGTTGCTGGTAGGGCGGCACATCGTCAAGAGCATCTCGCGACATGCGGGCTCGCTGCCCTTCATTGAGACCCTTGTCGCCGATCCAATGGCCAGGGCCCGCTCAGGGATCCCTAGTGCACTTCCTCTACTGCGACATATGTGGGACCGTCCGGGGTGTGAATCCGGACATTGCGGATATCTCCATCGGTATCGTCTTGCCAGTAGACAGGAACGGAAGTCAATGCGGTGGTGCCGGCAGTCGGGGCCGTGATCTTGAGGTCCAATGCCAGCAGACCGGGTTCGGGGACGATGCCAATATTCCCCGGTTCCAATTCGGCTGTGTACCCGCCGCCCGGTGCCTCGAAGACCCCGGTCACTCGGAGAACATTGTTGGCAGCCCCAGGCATCCGGTTGTACCAGGCGTACCACCCGTGTGTAGAACTCATCGTCGACTCCTGTCATGTGGGTGGCTGAAATGATGGCAGTGTCATGCGCGCCTCACAAGGCCATATTCATTCCATGACCCTGCTCGAGAGACGATCGCCGCCGATTTCTGGGGCCCCTGCGCGGGTGGGGACCCCTCCTTGCAGGACGCGATATGACGATGTGTCGGGCGGCGATCAGGCCGACTTGTCGTTCGTGTCCGCGGCGAGGGTGGTCAGCTCGAGGATCCGCGCTTCGAGGGCACGCAGGAGTGGTTCGCGTCTGGCCGTCTTCAGCAGTTCGCTGATGTAGGACTGCGCAAGTCCTGTGGCGACGAGGCCGGCGTAGCCGCTGTCCCCGATTTCGACGACGAGGTGACTGACGGCGTCGACGTCGTCGGCGACCATTGCGCGGAGAAGTCGTGCCGCGAGAAGATCTGGTCCGTCCATGTCGGTTCGCTCCCTTCGCTGCTGGATTCTAGGAATTCATCGGGCATTGCTCAAGGGCGTCTACACCCCTGATGTGCGAGGTGGTTCCGCATTACGCCAGCGCTCGCACTTGGATGGTGCTTGAGAAAGCGAGGGTGCAAACAACGACCAGACTTCGCCCTCGCGGTCCCCCGCTGGCGAGTCGGCCCGCCGCAGGATCCGTAACCGCGACTCGCCGGAGGCGGCGTAGTGGCTGCCCGGCTGCACAATCAGAGAACGCGGCACCAGGAGCGCCAGCAGTCGGCGCGGACTGTCGACCGACGCGAGCATGGCGGTACGGACGGCGATCGCGGCATCCGCGATCGCCCCTCCCTGCGCATCCGCATGCGCATCGAGGGGCGCGTAGCTTGTCGCTCGATTGCGCCAGGGAAAGAAAACGCGGCACAGGAGCGCCAGCAGTCGGCGCGGACTGTCGACCGACGCGAGCATGGCGGTACGGACGGCGATCGCGGCATCCGCGATCGCCCCTCCCTGCGCATCCGCATGCGCATCGAGGGCGCGTAGCTCGTCCGCTCGATTGCGCCCATGAGTCGGCTCATCTCAGCGGCGGGGGCGCCGTGCCGCTGCACGAGGCGGGTGCCGAACCTGCGCGCAGTCTCACTCGCGCGCACATCGATACCGAGGTCGATTGCGGCATCCTGAACCGTCCGCCACGCCGCGCCAGCATCACCTCTCCGGGCGGCGGTGAGCATCTGCCGCCGCCTCAGCTCTCTGATGAGGGAGGGAATCGCGAGGCGAACAGAATGCCGAGGGTCACGGTGAGCGCAAGCAGCGGGTTGGCCGCGATGGGGGTGGCGCTGACTTCGCCGCGCTGGCCTCCGTCTAGTTCTGCGGGCGGAACGTCCGGGACGAGGGACGCAGATGCAATCGGTGTCGGCGTGGCCGGGTGGCGTCGTCCGCGACTCCCGGAACGGACCCTGCAGAGGAGTACGAGGTCGGGATGCCGAGGCCGGGCGTCGGCTCGAATCGAATTTGCGGATCTGAACGCGGCTCCGCCGACTTCAGGCGAGCAGCCCAAGTCAGGTGTTCGAATCCCACCCGGATTCGCCGCGTCAGTGACCAAGCAGTTCGCCGTGTGGCATTGCGAGCCAGCCGTTTTCATCGGATGCCCAGTCGAGCCACGCAGCGCTGATGGCGTTCAGTTCGTCCACCGTCGCAAGACGTCGGTCGGTGGCGGCGACTGCGAACGACGAGGCGATCACGCGCTCTGCCCAGAGGCCACCCCACCATGCCCGGTCCTCGGATGTCTCGAACACCCACACGGTCGCCCCGACCGACATGTCGGTGAAGCCGGCTTCGCGCGCCCATTGCTTGAGGCGGCGCCCGGAGTCGGGCTCGCCCACTGACGAGCGGTGCACGCGCTGGTAAAGATCTGCCCACGCGCGAAGGCCGTCCGAGAGTGGGTGGATCACGACTCCGGCGTAGTCGACCTCGCGAACTGCAACGAGACCGGCGACACGGCGCCACTCGCGCAGCGCGTCAACCGGGCGGGCGAGGTGCTGAAGCACCTGATGGGCGTGCACCACGTCGAACTCCCCATCGGCGAACGGTAGGGCGTATGCGTCGCCGACGATGAACTCGGCGCGGGAATCCAGCGCGGACGCCTGGCGGATCACGTCCGCGTCAGCGTCCATGCCCACCACTCGCCCGGGTGCCACGAGTTCTGCGAAGTCGACGGTGATCGTGCCTGGACCGCATCCCACGTCCAGAATCGACATCCCCGGAGCAAGTCGTGGGAGAAGGTATCCGGCCGAGTTCTGGGCTGTACGCCAGCGATGCGCGCGGAGGACGCTCTCGTGATGTCCGTGTGTGTACCGACCACTGGTGTCTTGCGCGCCTTCGGGGTTGGTCATGTCGATGCCCTCACGCTCCTGCGTCGCGGCGGGTTGTCAGGTCGCTGCTGATAGGTCTTCACGACCGCCACCATGTCCAGTCGGCCCCACCCCGACTCAGCAGTGTGATGGTACAGATCCGCGCACAGGTTGATGACCGGGGCGGAGACCTGCGCATCTCGGGCAGCGTCTGCGATGAGGTCTGCGTTCTTGACCACATCCGTGATCGCCGCCTGCACGTCGAAGTCTCCGTCACGCAGCTTGCGGATCTTGGTGCGCGCGAGCGCACTGTCCATGGGGCCGGCGGAAATCACCTGGGCGAGCGCGTCAAGGTCCAGTTCGAGTCGGGAGGCGAAGTTCGCGGCTTCTGCGAGGGCCGTCACCATGCCGATCATGTACAGGTTGACGGCGAGCTTCATGGACAGCGCCCCGGGGACGGCGCCACATGCGACGACGCTCGCGCACATCGGCTCGATCAGCCGCTGTGCCTCCTCCACGGCATCCGAATTCGCCCCGGCCACCATGGCGACGAGCTCGCCCGACTCGGCTGGCGTGCGCGAGCCGGACACCGGCGCTTCCACATAGCGACCGCCCGCGGCGACGATGTCGAGCTCGAGCTGTTGCGAGTACTGCGGTGACATTGTTCCCATCAGCACAATCAGGCGCCCCTGGACGTTCTGCGCGAAGGCGGGACTCCGCCGGCCGAGGACGAGATCTGTGGACGGCTCATCGATCATCATGAGGATGACCGTGTCGGCTGCGGCGAACGCATCGCTCGGGCTGGCCGCGACCACCGCTCCGAGTTCTGCGAGAGGAGCGCACCGCGACGGCGTCCGGTTCCAGACCGTGAGTGTCACTCCCGCGCGGAGCAGGTTGAGCGCCATCGGCTGGCCCATCACCCCGATCCCGATGAAGGCCACGGTCATGATGCGCTCGCCCTTGTCGCTGCCCCGCCGTCGACGAACTCGGCGACCTTCTCGAGCACGCTCGGATCGCGGAGGATGCGGTTGTGTCCCAAGCCATGCGTGGTCATCGAGGACAACTGGCCCCGATGTGCCGCCGCGATGCGGGCCGATTCGCCTGGGTCGACGACGCGATCGCCCTCGTCGCAGATCACGAGCAGCGAAATGCTGCGATCAGGCCCCAGGAGTTCAGAGACCAGCGTGTTCCACGGATCGGAGATCACGCCAAAGGGACCAGCAGAGAGGCGACCCTTCAAGCGGGGAACTCTGTGGGCCGGGAGCCTCACCTGGCGTGCGAAGGCGTCGACCAGCTGCTCACCACTGTGTACGCCGGCGATCGACACGATGCCCCCGGTCTGGACGCCCTGGTTGACCGCCAGGAACGTCGCCAGCGTTCCGAACGAGTGGGCGACGATCGCCTCGAATCGGCCGTACTTCTCGGCGATCGTGCGGATGACATGGGCGTAATCGAGCGCCGTGACCTTCGCGCCGCTCGAGTCACCGTTCGCGGGAGCGTCGAATGCCACAATGGTGCGGCCAGGACGTTCGAGCACCGAGACCAGTTCCGAAAGCGCGGAGGCCCGACTGTGCCAGCCGTGTACGAGCAGGACCACGTCCGGTCCTGAACCCCATACGTACATCTTGACCCGAGTCCTGCCGACTCGGAGCGTGGCGACAGACGCTGCCTGATGAACAGCGGAATCTCGCTCTTGGACCGACGCGCGCCGGCCGACGTAGCCGAAGAGGCGGTAGGCGAGCTCGCCTGACAGTGGTCCAGGAAGACCTCGGATCGTCGGGCTGGGGGTGGTGGTGATGGTCATCTTGGTCCTAACAACACGATCGTTCGTATTGTAGAATAATACGCATACAAGTGCACCGGCGAACAAGGGGCTGCGTGATGAACAGCGATGGGCGGCGGGCGCGGGGGAACGCCTCGCGCCGCGCGATCATGACGATCGCTGTCGACCTCGCCTCGGTCCACGGGCTCGGCGGACTGTCGATCGGCGGACTGGCAGCGGTTGCCTCTGTCAGCAAGGGCGGCGTAGCCGGACTCTTCGGGACCAAGGAACAGCTGCAGCTGGCGACCGTCGCAGCCGCTGCCGCCATATTCCGCGATCGCGTGGTGGTGCCGGCACTCGCGCACCGCAAAGGACTGAGCCGCCTCCGCGGTCTCGCAGCAATGTGGATCGACTACAGCGAGCAGCGCGTCTTCGCGGGCGGATGCTTTTTCGCCGCCGTCAGCGCCGAAGTCGGATCGCAGGAAGGACCCGTACGGGACGCGGTCGCCGACGCCGTGACCGTTTGGGACAAGTTCCTGGTAGAAAATGCTCAAACGGCGATCGACCGCGGCGAACTGCCAGGGCACCAGGATGCTGAGCAACTCGCATTCCAACTGACCGGCATCCTGTACGGCGCCAACTTCGCGTCGCTCCTCTACGGCTCATCGGAGCCCTACGCGAGGGCGAGGCGCGCAGTCGACGAGCTGCTCGAGGCCGCCGATGATCCGGCCGCCGCCCTGACCTCGTGAACGATGCGGGAGGTGAAACCGGGCGAGGACGTCGCCGGGTTGGCTGCGAGCTGCAAGGGTTCCTCGTCGTCGGTCACGAGCACCACTACGTCGTGATCGCAAGGAGCGCCGTCAAGAATGAGGCGGCTGGTTCGGGCCCGCCGTGGAGTGAGCGCCATGTGCCTTCAGCGAGGTCTAACGCGCTTCGAGTGTCGCCCGCCAGAACAAGCAATCTTGGGGCACGCCGCGCGCCTTGATGAACGATCGCGAACGCGGAACAGTGACCATCCGTCCGGCGCGGCGGCGAGCGACTTCCACCGCACGACGCGGGGGTCAGACGGCGGTGTTGACGACATCGGAGTCGTCATCAGGGTGCGCCGCACGGCGACGGCGGGCTTTGTCGAGGAACGCCATCGTCGGCGTCGCTGCCACGCCGTGGACGATGATGGAGACGAGGATCACGGCCGAGGTGATTGCCCAAAGCCGGTCGGCGCCCGGGAAGTTCCCGTTCTGCAGCCCGTAGGCGATATAGAAGAGCGAACCTACGCCGCGCACGCCGAAGAAGGCGATGACGGCGCGCTCCCGCGGCCCTGTTTTTCCTGGAGTCAACGAGAACCAGCCGACGAGCGGACGGATCAGGAGCACTATCGCCAGGGCGAGCAGGACGTCGGGAATCGTCAGCGACGCGAGTACGCCTCTCGCGACCGCCCCCCCGAGCAGCACCAGCACGGCGACGGTGAGCAGGCGCTCGATCTGCTCGACGAACGTGTGCAGCACCGAGTGGAGTCCGTGGGCGCGCTCGGCTGCCCGAATCGTGCAGGCGCACACGAATACGGCAAGGAAGCCATAGCCCTCGATCGCCTCCGCTGCGCCATAGGCCAGGAATGTGGCCGCGAGGGCGACGAATCCGTCCGCTTTTCGAGTGAACCCCAATCGTGCGGACACAGAGGAGAAGAAGAGCCGCCGCAGCAGCCACCCTGATCCCAGGCCAACCGCGACGCCGACCGACAGCCGCCAGAAGACGTCGATGAGCAGCCATTCACCGAGCCAGCCGGAAGGAGCGATTCCCGCGACACTGATGGCGATCGCGGCATACGTGAAGGGAAACGCCAATCCATCGTTGAGACCTGCCTCGGAGGTGATCGCGAAGCGCGCCTCGTCGTCGTCATCCCCTTCATCATCGGTGAGCGGTTCGCTGACCTGCACTTCGCCCGCGAGCACGGGGTCGGTCGGTGCCAGCGCCGCCGCTAGGAGCACGGCGCTCGCCACCCCCAGACCCAATCCCCACCAGCCCATCATCGTCACGGCGATGATCGACACGGGCATGGTTATGGCGAGCAGTCGCCAGGTCGTCGACCAGGTCCGCCAATTGAACGCCCTGTTCAGTGCGAGCCCGGCGCCCATGAGGGAGATGATCACGCACACCTCAGTGAGGTGCAGCGCGAACTCCGTGTGCTCGGTCGGATCCGGATCCGGCAATGCGGGGAACAGCGCGAAAACCGCGATGCCGGCGCCCACGAACACCATCGGCATCGAGATCGGCAGCCGCCCGAGAAGCCGCGGCAACAGTGCTGCGGCCATCATCGCCACTCCGACGGCGAGATAGATCAATCCAACGCTATCGAGTGTCATGAGCGGTCTCTTCGAGTGGCGGGTACATCGCGAGCCCGTCTCCGCGGGTGGAGAAGCGAGGCGCCTGCGTCTCGGCCTCCCTTGCGGGCTGGACTCAAATGTAGCTGAGGCAGAGGCGGCGAAGGCCGTCTTCCTCGCGCCAGCACCGCCGGCATCTCTCCTACGCCCGTCCGTTTCACCCAGGAGCGACTGATCGGTGCGAAGTACGGCCGCTGAAGAGTCCTTTGTGCACCCCGATTTCCACGGGGCAGCTCTACTCGACTGACATCACCCCGTGCGCGTGCAGAGGGGGGGTGCGCTGGGACGCGGTCTTTGAGAAGATGCCTCTGCGAGGCAGACCCTCCGCATGCGTTCAGGATCTGACCGAGTTGCTGAAACAGCGAGACCCACCCAAAGGCGGGTGGGCAACGAGCTCACAGCATAAGTCCGAACATCCGAAAGGACGACCCATGCGCAATCGAACTCTGGCGGCACTAGCTTCCCTCGCCCTGGTGATAGGAGCGATCGGGGTACCCGCGGCGGCGAACGGCGCGCCACCGCCGAACCCTCCGCCCGTCTCTGTCACGCACCTCTCCGGGGCCGCTGAGGTGCCCGGTCCGGGCGATCCAGACGGCAGCGGCGTCGCGATCGTCAGATGGAACACCGACGACGGAACCATTTGCTACAAGATCATCGTCCGGCAGATCGAGCCGGCCATAGCGGCGCACATCCATATCGGCGCGGAGGGCATCGCGGGTCCGGTGGTTCAGGGCTTGACCGCTCCCACTGACGGCCGCTCGTCGGGCTGTGTTGTCAACGCGGCGCTCGCTGATGCTCTCGCTGCTGATCCCGGCAACTATTACGTCAACGTGCACAACGCCGAATACCCTGCGGGCGCGGTGCGCGGACAGCTCGACTGACCGGCGGGGATCGCCGATCCAGATCGGAGCCGCCGACATCGAGCGTCTCGAGAAGCCTGGATTCAGAGCACGGCACCGCGGGACCGCGGATCAGGGCTCGCCGTGCGTGTGCATGCGCTCTCCCGAGGCGCTGAAGATGCTGATCACCTCGGCCGGCCCGTCCGCTGTGGCACTGAGGCTGTGCGGCATCCGCGTATCGAACTCGGCAGCTTCGCCGCGCTCGATGGTGTGCTCGTGGCTATCGAGCGTCAGTCGGATGCGGCCACTGAGGACATAGAACCACTCGTACCCGTCGTGGACACGCGGTGAAGGAGCACGACCGGAAGGCGGATAGGTCACCTTGTACGTCTGCACGGGCGAATGATCGAGAGTAAGGGGTGCGATGACCATACCCTCGCGTCGCTCGATCGCCCTGCGGACCCGTGGGTCGCTCGACCCATCGGGCAGGAGGTCGTCGATGCGGATGCCGAGCTGCCGGGTGAGCGGAAGCAGCAGCGCCAACGACGCCTGACGCTTGCCAGATTCCAAGCGTGAAAGCGTGCTCGGAGACATGCCGGCTCGTGTTGCGAGGTCATCGAGTGTCCAGCGGCGCTCGCGACGAGCCGCACGCAGGCGGGGCCCGATCTGATCCAAAACAGCATCCATGTGACCATCTTGCCATTTGCGCAAGGAAGTTTGCGTAACAGCCGCCGACGTTCGAAGGTGGGTGAATGAAGGACGAATGGGATGCCGTGATCATCGGCGGTGGAGTTGCTGGGCTGAGCGCCGCTCAGATGCTGGGCCGCTCCCGCCGACGCACGCTCGTGATCGACGCCGGAAGCCCGCGCAACCGCTTCACCGCACACATGCACGGCGTGCTGGGACACGACGGAGTCGATCCCGTCGCGCTCCTGAAGAGAGGGCGCGCGGAGGCGCACACCTACGGTGTCGAGATCGTGACGGGAACGGTCACGTCGCTGTCGGACGAAGGCGACCACGTCCGCGTCGAGCGGGAGGACGGCTCCGTCGACGCGGCGCGCGCCATCGTCATCGCCTCAGGAATCCGGGACCACCTTCCCGCTGTGCCAGGCCTCGAGAGCGAGTGGGGCAAGGCTGTGCTGCACTGCCCCTACTGCCATGGGTGGGAGGTTGCGGGCAGGCGTCTCGCAGTGCTCGCGACGTCGCCGACGAGCGTGCACCAGATCCAACTCGTGCGCCAGCTCTCCGATAACGTCAGCGCCTTCACCGCCGCCGCCGAGCCGCTGAGCGACGACACCGCTGCGCGGTTCACGGCACGCGGCATCCATGTCGTCCCCGCCGTGGTCAGCCGTGTCGAGCAGAGCGAGCACGGGCTGACCATCGTGACGTCCGACGGTGCCAAGACAGACGTCGACGCGATCTTCACGGGCGGGACACCCGTTCTGAACATCTCCTTCGCTGATGGTCTCGACCTCGCGCGGACCGAGATGCCCGGCGCGCCTCTCGCTGCGGACATGACGGGCGCGACCAGCCACCCCCGCATCTTCGCTGCAGGGAACGTCGTCTCGCCGTTCGCCAACGTACCTGTGTCGATGGGTACGGGGTCGATGGCGGGTGCCGGCGTGAACGCACGACTCACCGAGGAGGACTTCGATCTCGCTCTCGCCGATCGCATCGCCCAGCGCAATGCCGGTTGGGAGGACCGCTACGCCGCCGCGGACCGCTTCTGGTCGGGAAGCGTCAACGCCTCGGTGGCGGCGATCGTTGCCAAGCTCGAGCCCGGCACCGCGCTGGACGTCGGCTCGGGCGAAGGCGGCGACGTCGTCTGGCTCGCCGAACGCGGCTGGCGCGCCACAGGGGTGGACGTGTCGGCGACCGCCTCGCGCCGCGCAGCGGAATTCGCCGCGGAGCGAGGCGTGGACGCTCGGTTCGTCGTCGGCGATGGCGTGAACCAGATCAACGGCGAGTTCGACTTGGTGCTCGCGAGCTTCCTGCACTCGTGGGAGGCGGACTTCCCCCGGATCCGAATGCTGCGTGAGGCGGCCCGCCGAGTGGCGCCGGGCGGCCGCATCCTCGTCGTCTCTCACGCCGCTCCCCCGCCCTGGTCCCACGAACTGCCTGCGCACATGCCGGTCATGCGCACGCCGGACGAGGAGCTGGCGCTGCTCGACCTGGACCCCGCCGAATGGCACGCAGAGATCGTGGAGATCCGCAACCGCGAGGCGACCGCCCCGGACGGCAAGCCGGCGCACCTCGAAGACGGCATCCTCCTCCTCCGACGACTCATCTGACACACGGCGCTCAGACAACGAGCCCGCCGAGTTGTTTCTCGAAGCATCGAGTCGTGGGGTCGTCCTTCCAGTAGCCGTAGCAAGGAATTGAGACATAAGCGGATCGGCGATAGAGCTCCATGGCTTCAGGCTGTGCCGTGCCCGTTTCCAGGCGCAGAGTCTCGATTCCGTGGCGCCGTGCCAGGTCTTCCGCACCGCTGAGAAGTAGTCGGCTATAGCCATTCCCGCGCGCCGACGGCTCGACGAACATGCGCTTGATCTCGCCGATCTTCCCCCCGGAGGTCACGGCCACACACCCGACTGCGTCATCGCCCAGATACAAGACGAGAGCGGGATCGTTCGCCTCGGGCCCTGGCCCCGCATCGTCCTCGCCGTATCGCTGCATCACCTCCTGCTCCTGGGCAGCAAAGAGAAATCTGACCGTTGGGTCATCGGCTCTGCATTCGACGAGGCGAGGTTCGCGGGGCATGGGGGCACTCTAGAGCAGCGTGGCGTGGACGGTCAGGGTGGGTTTTACAGACGGGCGAAAACTTCACACTCGGCAGCCGACCTGCCCCCTCTGCAGTGACCGATGGCGCCTCCAGCGACAGGGGGCCGTCCTTTCGAGGCCTTCAGCCGACGCGCGATCGGATCGGGTCGAGCACCGCCTCCGCCGCCCAAGCGGCCGCGTCGGCGATGTCGCTGCGACTCATCGCGAACTCCCGGCGGAATGCGACCCACGTCGCGGCCGAATCGAGGTGCGCCAATCCCGCGACGACGGCCGTGCGCTCGGCAGCGGCGAGTTCAGGAACCTCGGCATCGATCATCCGCTCGAGCATCGCCCGTCGCGGGCTGGGTGCGGCACCGCTGATCCCCCGCATGGTCGTCTCGGCGACCACGTGGGCCAGTTCGGGGCGACGGTCGTACGACTCCATCGCTGCCCGAATCGTGAGGGGCATATCGAAGATGCTCGGGGATTCCTGTCGCGGGAAGAGCTCGGATTCGATCCATGCCGCTGTCGCGAGGAGCAGATCGACCCGTGTCGGGTAGTTGCGGTAGACGGTCCGCTCGCCGACGCCCGCGCGGCGGGCGATCAGCCGGAACGACACGTCGTCGGTGCCGAGTTCCTCGATCAGCTCGGCGTAGGCGGCCAGGATTGCCTCCTGTGTGCGACTGACGTCGTTGCCTGCTCGCGCCTCGGGCTCGAACGTCGCCGACATCGTCAGCCCGGCGCCCGTCGCGACGCGGCGTGGATGCCGCTGTCTCCGAGGACGAACACGTCGCCGAGAACCTCTGCGACAGTCCGATCGAAGACGTCCGCGATCTCGGGCGCGCTCATCTCGAAGCCGGTTCGCATACGTGCCCAGAACTGAGCTGACGCGAAGTAGCGCAGGCTGGCTGCGACCCGCCGCTGATCGCGCTCATTCACAGAGGGATGCGTGGTGGCGAGCATGGCTACCAGTGCTCGGGTGAAAAACGTGGGCTCCGGCACGCTCGTGGGTGAGATGGATGCCGCGCGAGCGCACACGAATGCGAAGGCCGGCGACGCGTCGAAGGCCACGAAGCGGGCGCGCGCCGCCGCCTGGAATTGCGCGATCGTGACGAAGGGAGGCAGGGGGAACACGGTCGACTCGATCCACCCTGCCACGCCCTCGAGGAGATGCGATCTGGTCGGGAAATGACGGTAGACCGTTCGTTCCGACACACCGACCGCGTCGCCGAGAACACGGTACGAGATGTCGTCGAACGGATGCTCCCGCAGCGCCGCAGCGGCATGAGTGAGGATCGCGGTCGGAGTGTCCCCTGCCTCCGCCATCACCCGCCCCTTCCTTTCGGCCGCCTGGCCTCTTGGGTCTTCCGATCCGACGACCGCGTGCCCCGCGACATCGGATCGGCCGGCAGCACATAACGATCGGAATCGTCCAGCGTGAGCGCGAGGGACGAGACGTACTGCGTCTCCCCGTAGGCTCCCCGCTGCGCCGATGCCAGCATATCCGGGCGCTCGAATGTGTAGCCGGTGACGTGGCAGCGAAGCCGTTCACCCGAGGGGTTGCCGTCGGCATCCACCATCGATGAGGCGATGCCGTCCGTCTGCCGTCGCAGGTAGTACTTGCCGCGCGTGACCAGAGCCATGAGTGGCGTCGCGATCACCGCGACGCCGATCGCGATCAGTACCGAGAACGGCCGCAGCCCTTCGCCGAAGACGCCGCCGAACGCGGCCAGCGACAGCAGCGACGCCAGGCTCACCGACACGAGGCCGACCGGATTCCAGTCGTACAGCATCCCTCGGCGGAATTCCGGGTAGATGGGTGCGATGCGCAGAATGTGCTTGTTGATCACGATGTCGGCGGCGATCGTGACCAGCCACGCCATGACGACGTTCGCGTAGAGGCTGAGGACGAAGCTGATGAGGCTGAAGACGTCCATCCACATCAGCGCGAGGGCGATCGCAAGGTTGAAGAAGATGAAGACTGACCTGCCCGGATAGGTCTTGGTGAGCCGCGTGTAGACGTTGGACCACGCCAGCGAGCCGGAGTAGGCGTTGGTCACGTTGATCTTGACCTGCGCGATGACGACGAGGACGAGCGCCAGAGCGATCGCGAGCCACTCCGGCATGACCGATTCGTACAGGGCGATGAACTGGCGGACAGGCTCGGCAGCCTGCTGGCTCAGGCTCGGGTCGACGCGGGTGATGAGATACACCGCGAGGAAGACCCCGACGACCTGCTTGATGCCGCTGAAGAGCACCCAGCCCGGTCCCGCGAACAGGAGCGACGCCCACCACGAGCGACGGTTCTTACGGGTGCGCGGAGGCATGGCCCGGATCACGTCGATCTGCTCGGCCAGCTGCGGCGTCAGCGCGAAGCAGACGGCGGCGCTGGCGATGATGGCCTGGAAGCTGACGGCCCCGTCGGACTCTCCGGGGAATGCGACGAATGCGCTCACCGCGTCGGGGTCTGACACGATCACCCAGAGGAGCGGGAGCAGGGCGAGTGCGAGCCAGAGCGGCGTGGTCCAGAACTGCAGGCGCTCGAGTGCCCGCATTCCGTAGATCACGATCGGGATGACCACGACGGTCGAGATGAGGTACCCGATCGGCAGCGGGATGGCGACCGCAACATGGAGCCCTTGCGCCATGATCGCTCCCTCGAGGGCGAAGAAGATGCAGGTGAACACGGCGAAGATCACGGTCGTGATCGCCGAGCCGTAATACCCGAAGCCCGACCCGCGTGCAATGAGGTCGAGATCGAGGTTGTAGCGAGCGGCGTAATAGGCGATGGGCAGGCCGACGATGAAGATCGTGATCGACGCGAACAGGATTCCGAGCACCGCGTTGTTCGTGCCGTGCTCGATTCCGACGCTCGCGCCGATGGAGAAGTCGGCGAGGAACGCGATCGAGCCGAGCGCGGTGATCCCGATGGACGCCAGCGCTCCATCGCCGGAACGAGCGAGGGACATAGCGGAAGGCGTAGTCTTCGAGGCTGTCCTCGGCTGCTGCCCGGGCGTTGTCAGCCCTGCTCACTGTGAACCGCACATCAGATCGCACCCCCGCGCCTCCCGCGTGGGGCCAATTCTCGCGGCACCGTGTTTCGGACGCGTTGCGAGCAGACAGCGGTTTAGATCGCCATCGCCGCCCGCACTCCTTCGGTCGCCGCTGCCCCGCCGTCGCCGGTGCTCGAAGCGAAGCCGCTGGCGAGCACGAGGTAGGTGTCCGCCGCTTCGAGCGCGAAGCCGATGTGCTGTTCGACGAGGAGGACGGACATGCCCTCGCTCGCGAGCTGCATGACGGTGTGCTCGATCTCGGCGACGATGGTGGGCTGGATGCCCTCGGTCGGTTCGTCGAGGATGAGCAGCTTCGGCTCGGTGATCAGGGCGCGGGCGATCGCGAGCTGCTGACGCTGGCCGCCGGAGAGCAGGCCGGCCTTGCGCGTGGCGAACTTCTCCAGTGCGGGGAAGCGCGACAGCTGCTGCTCGATGAGCGCCTTGCCGCGCTTTCGGCCGTCGGCGACGAGCTGGAGGTTCTCCATCGTCGTGAGTTGCCCGAACGACTGCTGGCCCTGGGGCACGTATCCCATTCCGCGCGCGACGCGCTTGTTGGGCGGCAGCGACGTGACGTCTTCGCCGTCGAAGATCACCTGGCCGCTGCGCGGCTTGATGAGTCCGATCGCGACGCGCAGCAGCGTCGACTTGCCTGCGCCGTTGTGGCCGAGGACGGCCACAACTTTGGCGGTGGGCAGCGTCACGCCGTGCAGCACGAGCGTCCGGCCGTACCCCGCCTGGATTTCGTTGAGTTCGAGCACGTCAGGCCCCTTCCCCTTGCGCAGTCACGGCCCCGGCAGTGCCGAGGTAGACCTCCTGGACCTTCGGATCGGCCTGCACCTGCGCTACGGCGCCCTCCGACAGCACCTTCCCCTGGTGCAGCACGGTGACTCGAGATGCGTAGCGACGCATGAAGTCCATGTCGTGCTCGACGACGAGGACGATGCGGCGTTCGGCGATGCGCTGCAGCAGCTCGCCCGTGGCGGTGCGCTCGTCCTGGCTCATGCCGGCGACCGGCTCATCGAGCAGCAGCGCCCGGGGCTGCTGCACGAGCATCATCCCGATCTCGAGCCACTGCTTCTGGCCGTGAGACAGGATGCCGGCGGGCGTCGCACGCTCCCCGCTCAGCCCGGTCTCCTCCAGCGCCAGCTCGATCGCCGGGTCGACCCCGCGCCGGGCGCGCAGCAGCGAGAGCGAAGAACGGTGGAGCCCCGCCGCGATGTCGAGGTTCTGCAGCACGGAGAGCTGCTCGAACACGCTCGCGGTCTGGAAGGTGCGGCCCACTCCGAGCCGCACGATCTTCTGAGTGGACCTGCCCAAGAGCTCCTCGCCCCCGAGGGTGACCGATCCGGTGCCCTTCGACAGTCCGGTGATGGCGTCGATGCAGGTCGTCTTGCCCGCGCCGTTCGGCCCGATCAGAAACCGGACCTCGCCCGGGTGAGCGTCGAAGGAGACGCCGCCGACGGCGATGAACCCGTCGAACTCGACGCGCAGATCACTGACGACCAGCGACTCCACCGCGCCGGTCATCTCGTCACCTCTTCACGCTCGGGGTCGATGGCAGGCTCGAGCACGGGTGCGGGATCGTGCAGCGAGGCGGGCGGAGTATCACGGGGCCGCCACACCAGACCCTTCGCCTTTCCGAACAGCGAGGACAGCCCCATGGGGAGGAAGAGCGTCACCAGGATGAAGACCAGGCCCAGGATGTAGATCCATCCGTCGGGCCAGCTGGAACCGAGGCTCGACTGCCCCCAGCCGATCGCCATCGCCCCGAGGGCGGGACCGAACAGTGAGGCACGGCCCCCCAATGCCACGCCGGCGATCATGAGGATCGAGGCGGAAGCGCCGATCTCGGCCGGCGTGATGATGCCGACGATGGGGACGAACATCGCGCCCGCGATGCTGGCCATGACGGCGGCGACCACGTAGGCGACCAGCTTGATGTTCGCGGGGTCGTAGCCGAGGAAGCGCACGCGCTCTTCGGCGTCGCGTGTGGCGATCAGCAGTTCGCCGAAGCGGCTGCGGTTCAGCTGCCACACCACCAGCAGGCACAGGATGAGCAGCGAGGCGGCGATCATGAACACCATCACCTTGTTCGCGTCGTCATTCAGAACGAACCCGAAGAAGTACTTGAAGTCGCTGAGGCCGGTGTCGCCCCCGGTCTCGCGGATCGTCGAGCTGATCAGGACGGCGAGAGCCACGGCGAGAGCCTGAGAGAGGATCGCGAAGTACGCCCCCTTGATCCTGCGCTTGAAAAGCGCGTAGCCGAGCACCCCGGCGACGATCACGGGAAGCAGCAGAATGGCCGCCAGCGTGAACGCGTCGCTGCGGAACGGCTCCCAGAAGGGCGGAAGCGAAGCCGACGGGTCGTACAGGATCATGAAGACCGGAAGGCTGCCGGGTGCCGTGCTCTCCAGCGTCAGGTGCATCGCCATGGCGTACGCACCCAGCCCGAAGAAGACGCCCTGTCCGAGGACCAGCATTCCGCCGCGACCCCAGGCGAGGCCGATGCCCACGGCGGCTATCGCCCAGCAGCAGTACTTGCCGAGGTTGTTGATCCAGTGCATGGACAGCACCGCCGGGGCGACGACCAGGAGCAGCACGGCGAAGACCGCGATGCCGATGCAGCGGAAGCCACGGTTTGATTTTCGTCATGTCAACCCCCGGGTGCGGACCGTGAACAGGCCCTGTGGACGGAACTGCAGGAAGACGACGAGGAGCACGAACGCGAGTACCTGCGCCATGCTTCCGGTCGTCCAGTCAGCGAAGAACGACAGCGCGATGCCGAACGCCACCGCGGCGATCACAGTGCCCTTGATCTGTCCGACGCCGCCGGCGACCACGACCAGGAAGGCGGGGATGATGTACTGCGTGCCCATCTGAGAGTTCGTGCCGCCGATCAGGGATGCGGCGACGCCGGCGACTCCGGCCAGGCCCGAACCCACGAAGAACGTGATGCGGTCGATGTTGCGGGTGCGGATTCCGCTGGTCTCGGCGAGGTCGCGGTTCTGGACCGTGGCACGAATGCGGCGTCCGAAGGACGAGTACTTCAGCCACGCGGCCAGGGCCGCGAGGCACACGGCGGCCAGCACGATGGTGAACACCTGTCGCAGAGGCCACGCATAGCCCAAGACGTTGATCTGCCCGTCGAGCCAGCCGGGTGCCTCCACGGGGACGCCCTGGGCGGGGAAGATCTGCAGGGCGATCTGCTGAAGGATCAGGGCCACGCCGACAGTGACCAGCAGGGTGTCCAGTGGTCTTCGGTACATCCACTGGATGATGCCGATCTCGAGCAGAAGGCCGAGCAGGCCCGCGCCGACGAAGGCGAGTGGCAGCGCCAGCAGGATCGAGATGTTGCTGGAGGTGACGACGAGCTGGGTCATGTAGGCGATGAAGGCGCCCGCCATGATGAACTCGCCGTGCGCCATGTTGATCACCCCCATCTGGCCGAAGGTGAGGGTGAGCCCGAGCGCTGCGAGCAGCAGCAGCGCACCCAGGGCGGTGCCGTTCAGCAGGGGCGGTAGGAGTGCATCCACGTGCTTTCACTCTCTGTGCGGACGGTTGTTCTGAAGCGGAGATGGTCCGCAGGGTCCCGTGCCGGAAATGGGCACGGGACCCTGCGGCCGTTTGATGATCAACCCGCGGCGGCTACCAGAGCATCGCGGACGTCAGCGGGGAACCAGTCGTACCCCTCGAGGTACGGGTCGGGCTCGATGAAGCCGTCGGACGACCAGACGATGTCGAACTGGTTGTCGGCATTGATCCTGCCGATGTTGCCCGGCTTGGAGATGTGGTGGTTCTCGCCGTCCAGAGTGACGACACCCTCGGGCGCGTCGACGGTGATCCCGCCCTCGGCCGCGGCAGCGTTCACATCGTCCACCTCGAACGACCCGGCCGCCTCGACAAGAGCCTTGTAGAGATACAGCGAGATGTATGCGGCCTCCATCGGATCGGAGGTCACTCCGCTGCTGTCCGGATATGCCTGCCAGCGTTCGATGAACGCGGGGTTGTTGGGCGTGTCCATCGACTGGAAGTAGTTCCAAGAGGCGTAGTTGCCGGTGACTTCGTGACCCATGGCCGGGGCCTCCTCCTCGGCGATCGACACCGAGATGATCGGGTTCGTCTCCGGGGTGAGACCGGCGTCGTAGTAGGCCTTGATGAAGCCGACGTTCGACGAGCCGTTGATCGTGTTGAAGACGAAGTCCGGGTCTGCCTCCACGATCTTCGAGACTTGGGTGGTCCAGTCGTCCTTATCGAGCGGGACGTACTCCTCGCCGACGATCTCGATACCCAGCTCTGCGGCGTAGAGCTTGATGATCGCGTTCGCGGTGCGCGGGAACACGTAGTCCGAACCCGCCAGGAACAGCGTCTTCACGCCCTGCGCGGCGAGGTAGTCCATCGCCGGGATGATCTGCTGGTTCGTGGTCGCGCCGGTGTAGTAGATGTTCGGTGACGACTCGAGGCCCTCGTACTGCACCGGGTAGAAGAACAGACCGTTGTTCTCTTCGACGACCGGCTTGACGGCCTTGCGGGAGGACGAGGTCCAGCCGCCGAAGATCGCGGCGACGCAGTCCTGGGTGAGCAGCTTCTCGGTCTTCTCCGCGAAGGTCGGCCAGTCCGTCGCGCCGTCCTCCTGGATGTACTCGATCTGCTTGCCGAGGATGCCGCCGTCAGCGTTGATCTCGTCCGCGGCCATGTGCAGCACGTTGGAGACGGTCTGCTCCGAGATGGCCATGCCGCCGGTGAGGGAGTTGAGGAAGCCGAGCTTGATCGTGTCGCCTGAGGTGTCGATGCAGCTCTCGGATGCCGCGGCGCTGGCGGCGGCAGGCTCGGCGTCGCCGGCGCGGGAGCCGCAGCCGGAAAGCACAAGGGCAGCGGTCGCGAGGATGGCCGGGAGGACCAAGGCTTTCTTCAGCCTTCGTGTGCGTGTAGTGCTCATGTGGATCTCCGTTTCTGTGGTGCAGGGTGATGCGTTCTCGGGTGAGGTGTTGCGTCCTGCGGGCACGCCGAATGACGCCGTCGTTCGGGCGCCGCTTCGGAGCACGCCGGAGAACGGCGTGCCGAGGCGAGGGCGGAACGGGCTGATCGGTGAATCAGGGGGTGGAGCAGGAAGCGGGAAGTGCTGATGCTGCGGAAGGTGCCGCCGACTACGGGTGAGTCGGTGAAGTCACTATGGCACTCATGTCATTACTTTGACATTTCTCCATTGTTCCGACCGTGTAAACAGTTTCGCGACGGATCCCTGATTTTCCGGGCCGATCCGCGAGTTCCGTGCCCGTCAACACTGTCGGACCAACAGCGAATCAATGCATCTCTGGCACACTTCTGACATCACCCGCCGGAGGCCAGAATGCACTTCACGCCCGCCGAAACCGAGAAGCTCCTGCTGTCGGTCGCTGCGATGGTCGCGCGCGACCGGCTCGAGCGCGGCATCCTGCTCAACCACCCCGAAACGGTCGCCCTGCTCTCGTGCTGGGTGATCGAACGGGCCAGGGAAGGACGCGCCGTCGCCGAGCTGATGCAGGAGGGCCGCACGGTCCTCACGCGGGATCAGGTGATGCCGGGTGTTGCGGAGATGCTCGCCGACGTGCAGGTCGAGGCCACCTTTCCCGATGGTCGCAAGCTGGTCACCGTCCACCACCCGATCGACTGAGGAGTCGCCGTGGCAACCGCTTCCTCCGATGGCCCAGGCGCCTACCGGATTCGACCGGGGCGCATCGAGCTCAACGCCGACCGCACGGACTCCGAGCGAATCCGGCTCGTGTTCGTCAACACCGGCGATCGGCCGATCCAGATCGGCTCCCACATCCACCTGCCCGACGTGAACGCGGCGCTGGAGTTCGACCGCGCCGCTCGCCCACGGGTTCCGCCTCGACATCCCTTCGGGCACCTCGCAGCGCTTCGAACCCGGCGCGTCGCGTGAACTCGACGCTGTCGCACTGCGCGGTTTGCGTCGCGTGCCCGGCATCCAGATCAAGAACGACGGACAGGAGCATCTCGATGGTCTGGCTTGACCGAGCGCGCTACGCGGCGATCTACGGCCCGACCGTCGGAGATGAGGTGCGGCTCGGCGACACCGATCTGTGGATCCAGATCGAGCGCGACCTGACCGTCGGCGGCGAAGAGTCGGTCTTCGGCGGCGGGAAATCCATTCGCGAGTCGATGGCGCAGGCGACGACGACGCGAGCCGACGGCGCCCTCGACACGGTGATCACCAACGCGATCATCCTGGACTGGTGGGGCATCATCCGCGCCGACATCGGCATCCGTGACGGTCGCATCGTCGGCATCGGGCACGCCGGCAACCCCGACATCAGCGACGGCATCGACATGATCATCGGCCCGTCCACCGATGTCATCTCCGGCGAAGGGCGCATCGTCACCGCCGGCGCCATCGACTCGCACGTACATCTGCTCTCGCCCTCGCAGATCCACGAAGCGCTCGCGACCGGCATCACCACCATCGTCGGCGGCGGCACCGGACCCTCAGAGGGATCGAAGGCCACGACCGTCACGCCGGGGGCGTGGCATCTGCGCGCCATGCACCGCGCTCTCGATCCGCTTCCCGTCAACGTTCTGCTGCTCGGCAAGGGCAACACCGTGTCGATGGCCGCCCTGAAGGAGCAGGCGCTCGCGGGCGCCGCGGGCTACAAGGTGCACGAGGACTGGGGCTCGTCCCCCGCCGCGATCGACGCATCACTGCGCGCCGCCGAGGACTGGGGGCTGCAGGTCGCACTGCACTCCGACTCGCTGAACGAAGCGGGCTTCGTCGAGTCGACGATCGCCGCGATGGGCGGCAGATCGATCCACGCGTTCCACGTCGAAGGAGCCGGGGGCGGCCACGCCCCCGACATCCTCTCGATCGCGGGGCTGCCGAACGTGATCCCCGGCTCCACGAACCCGACGCTTCCGCACACGGTCAACACGGTCGCCGAGCACCTCGACATGCTCATGGTCTGCCATCACCTCAACCCCGCGGTGCCCGAAGATCTCGCGTTCGCCGAGTCCCGCATCCGCGCCACCACGATCGCCGCGGAAGACATCCTCCACGACATCGGGGCGCTCTCGGTGACCTCGTCTGACGCTCAGGCGATGGGCAGGATCGGCGAAGTGATCACCCGCACGTGGCAGGTCGCCCACGTCATGAAGCATCGTCGCGGCGCGCTTTCCGGCGGGATGCCGGCCGACAACGAACGCGCCAGGCGGTATGTCGCGAAATACACGATCAACCCCGCGATCGCCCACGGCATCGCCTACGACGTCGGCTCGATCGAGGTCGGCAAGCTCGCTGACCTGACGGTGTGGGACCCGAAGTTCTTCGGCGTCCGCCCCGCCGCCGTCGTCAAAGGCGGTGCCATTGCATGGGCGGCGCTCGGCGACCCGAACGCGTCGATCCCGACGCCCCAGCCCGTCATGATGCGACCCTCCTTCGGCGACACGATCGGGGCGGATCTGTCGGTCACCTACGTCTCTCCCGCCGCGCTGGAGGACGGCCTCACCGAGACGCTCGGCCTGCGGCGCCGACTCGCAGCGGTCGAGCCCACCCGCCACATCGGAAAAGCCGACATGAAGAACAACGACCTCCTGCCGTCGATCCGCATCCGTCCCGACACCTTCGAGATCGCGATCGACGGCGACGACGTGCAACCGGCACCCGCGGCATCCCTCCCCCTCGCCCAGCTGTACAACATGTTCTGAGACATTCCATGGACTCGTCCACGCATACCGTCACCCTGCTGCTCGCCGATGCGCGCCTCCCATCCGGTGGCCACGCGTTCTCGGCCGGCGTCGAGCCGGCCATTCAGGGCGGCCTCGCGCGAGCGGATGTCGGCGCGTTCCTGCGTGCCCGTGCGCGGACGACGACCCTCGTGGACGCCGCGACGGCGGTTGTTGCTCGGCGAGCGGGCCTGATCGGCGCGCCCTATGCACCGATCGAACGGGCGTGGGCGGCCCGTACCCCGAGCCGCGCGGCGCGGACCGCCGCGACGGACCTCGGCCGCGGACTTCTACGCCTCGCACAGCGCCTGTGGCCGCAGTCACCGGCGATCGCCGCTCTCACCCACGGTGATGCGACGCCCCCTCGGCCGATCGTGCTCGGCGCGATCGCGGCCCATGCGGGGCTCGACGCCGAGACCCTCGTGCGCGTGGCCGTCTACGACGACATGGCCGGGGGTGTCGCAGCTCTTCTCAAGCTCGAACCCGGCGACCCCGTCGACGGCGTCCGGCTCGTGATCGACGCCTGCGCTGCGGTCGATCCCCTCATCTCGCAACTCGCGGCACTCGACTCGCCCGAGGCGATCCCTGCCGCGAGCGCCCCCCAAGCCGAAGCGTGGACCGAAGCCCACGCTGCAACGAACAGGAGACTCTTCCGTGCCTGAATCACCGCTCACCCCTCGCGCTCTCCGCCTCGGCGTGGCCGGGCCCGTCGGCACCGGAAAGTCCTCGCTCATCGCGACGGTGTGCCGCGCCCTCGGCACGGAGCTGCGGCTGGGGGTCATCACGAACGACATCTACACCGATGAGGACGCCCGGTTCCTGCGCTCGGCCGGCGTGCTCGACCCCCAACGCATCCGCGCCGTCGAGACCGGTGCGTGCCCGCACACGGCGATCCGCGATGACATCACCACGAACCTTCTGGCCGCCGAAGACCTCGAGCGGGACTTCTCGCCCCTCGACATAGTGCTCATCGAGTCGGGCGGCGACAATCTCACCGCAACCTTCTCGCCCGCACTGGTCGACGCGCAGATCTTCGTCCTGGATGTGGCGGGCGGCGGTGATGTCGCCCGGAAGGGCGGCCCGGGCATTGGGCGCGCCGACCTTCTCGTCGTCAACAAGACCGACCTCGCACCCTATGTCGGCGTCGATGTCGCGCAGATGGTGACGGATGCCGAGGCGGCACGAGACGGCCGCGCCGTGCTGGCACTGTCACGTCACGACGCCGCCTCGGTCGCGCTCCTGCGCGCCTGGGTGCTTACGATCGTCGCGAGTCACCGTGCGGGCACTCACATCGCGCAAGATCCCGGCCCGATGGCTCCGCACTTCCACGCCGATGACGAACACCCCGAAGGCGGGTACGTGCACTCCCACGCCGACGAAGCAGCGGACCTTCCTGGCCCCGACGAGGATCACTCCCACGCTCACGCCGGCGCTCGGACGAACGCGAACGAGTGACCTCCACGCGCATAGCGGTGACCGCGGGCGAGCCGCGCGCGCACGTGGAGCTCGCGGTCGGCGCGCTCGCACCTCGTCTGATCTCGCGGGACTCCGTGCGCGCGCACGTCGCGGTCGCCGCGGCCGGGATGGTGCTGCTGGGCGGTGACCATGTGACCATCGAGATCGACGTCGGAACGGGGTGCACCCTCGAGATCGAGGATGTGGGGGGCACTGTCGCCTATCCCGGCGCGCGCTCGTCCTGGAGCCTGGAAGTACGGATCGGTGCCGGGGCGACACTGTCGTGGAACGGCCTGCCGTTCGTGGTGACAGACGGGGCCGAGGTCGAACGCCGCACCTCGCTCGTCTTGGCACCGGACGCGCGCGCGGTGATCCGCGAGACACTCGTGCTCGGCAGGCATCGCGAGCAGGGCGGCCGGCTGGTCTCGGCGCTCTCGGTCGTCGACGCAGAAGGGCCGATCCTGATCGAGCGCCTGGAGGTGGAAGGCAACTCACCCGAGCCGGGCGTGCTTGGCGGCAACCGGGTTCTCGATGCCGTGATCGCCGTGGGGTTCCGCCCGCCCACACGTCCGGACGACCTCGAGTTCGACGGCGCCGGGGCGATGGCGCGGCATCTTTCCGATCACACGCACGGCTCGCCACTGGATCCGGTATGGGACGCCTGGGTCGCGCACGGGGAGAGGTCTCGCGTTGACGTCACCGTCTGAAGGACGCACCCGCACGCGCATGAGGCCGAGCACGATCGGCGTCATCGCGTTCATCGCCCTCCTGCACGTGCTCGGCTGGGGTGTCCTCGTGCTGCTCGTCATTCCCGCCGGCATCCCGCTCGGCGGTGATGGCGGCACTGCGCTCGTCACGCTCGGGGTGGGGCTGACCGCGTACGCCCTCGGAGTGCGCCACGCGTTCGACGCCGACCACATCGCCGCGATCGACAACACCACTCGCCGCCTCGTCGAACGCGGCAAGCCCGCCACGACAGTCGGCTTCTGGTTCTCGCTCGGCCACTCGACGATCGTCGTGGTCCTCTGCGTCGCACTGACCCTCGGGATGACCGCGATCGGCACGTCGCTGGCCGATGACTCCTCCGCCCTGCGCACCTGGACAGGCGTGATCGGCCCCATGGTCTCGGCCACCTTCCTGCTCGGAATCGCCGCAGTCAACATCGCATCCCTTCGCCACCACCGGGGCCATGCCAGCGGACCGGTGCTGCGCTTGCTGGGGCCGCTCGAGAAGACAGTGGATCGCCCGTCGCGGATGTACCTGGTCGGCCTGCTGTTCGGTCTCGGCTTCGACACCGCCACCGAGATCGGCCTGCTCACGCTCGCCGGTGCCGCGACTCTCGTGGCCGTACCGTGGTGGGCGGCACTCACTCTGCCGATTCTGTTCGCCGCCGGAATGAGCGCCTTCGACACCACCCAGGGGGCGGCCATGCGACGTGCATACGGCTGGCAGCCGGGTCGTCGGCGGCTGGGTGAGCTCTACGCCATCGCCATGACAGTGCTCTCCGTTGTCGCCGCGATACTGATCGCGATCGTTCAGCTCTCTGACGTCCTCGTCGCGAATCTCGGCCTCGGCGGCCCACTTCCGTGGCTGGCTTCGGTCGGGATCGATGGCCTCGGGTTCGCGCTGACCGCCCTGCTCCTGGCCACATGGGTGTCCCTGCTGCTCATCATCCGGCTGTTGCCGGCGGCGAGAGCGAGCTGAGTCTGGGGCAACCGGACCCCGCCCCGGCTGCCGCGGTCGCCGCGTCGCGAGTCAACGCTCACTGTGCTGCGAGCGACCAAGACAGCCAGTCACGAGCCCCTCGGAAAGCAGCGAGCAGGCGTTGCTCGTGAGTGGCTACGCGTACTGGGTGAGGTCGAACGTCGGCGAGTCGGCATTGTTCTTGACGGCGGCGATTCCGTTCTGTGCGGCCGACTTCGTGGTGTCGTCCTCGGTGATGGCGATGATCTCGCCGTTACCTGCCTTCAAGCCAAACCGGCCCCGCCGCCCCCGACAGGATCGTCGGCAGCGCAAGCCGCTCGAAGCCTTGGCGAATACGGTCACACGGGTCGTGCCGACGCGAACACGTCTGCCGGGTCGAATCGCCGCTTCAGCTCTCGCAGCCGGGCAATGGCAGCGCCGAACCCGGCCGTCGGGTCCTCTCCCCCGCCGTCGATGAATGTGAGCGCCAGCGCGTCGGTCCGCCACGGTTCGAACGGCACGAGCCCATCACGCACGGCGGTCGTCGCCATCGCGAACGCTTCCGGACTCGGAACCACCGCGATCGTGTGCAACACATATTCGCCCTCGAGGGATGACACCGCTCCTCCGTTCCGAGCCGGGAGCGCGAATGCCCCGCCGAGGTGACGCAGCTCGACGATGAACAGGCCCGGCTCCGCCGCGGCCGCGACGAACGCATCCACCGCCTCACCGGGCAGCGAATCCAGGACGACGTGCGCCGTCACGGCCGGAGTCGGGTCGGGCGGATCCATGTGCACGGAAATGAGGCCCGCCGAGGGAATGCGCGCGAAGGTGTCCATCTCGGGATCCAGAGCGCGCAGCGGGGCAAGAAGAGCGGATGCCGCATCATCGGTATCGAGAATCGCCCCGTCTACGACCACCAGCGATCGTCCGCTCAGGAACGGCGGGAGTTCGGGCATCGGCGGGAAGTGGAGGACCCGCAGCGTGGTCGTCGCGGTCTCGGGCGCGGTCGCGGTCCACTCCGCCCACGCGTGGGCGACAACGCCGGCGTGCGAGGCGTCCCAGAGCAGCATCCCTGCGAACACGTCCGCGTAGGGCAGCAGATCGATCTCGATCGAGACGATGACGCCGAACGCCCCCGAGCCGCCGCGCAGCGCCCAGAACAGGTCGGTGTTCTCGTCGGCGCTCGCGCGAACGAGAGCCCCGTCGGCGGTCACGAGCTGGACGGAGCGTACGGTGCGCACCGCGAGCCCGTGCGCGCGCCCGTAGAACGACAGCCCTCCGCTGAGCAGGTAACCGACGACCGAGACGTCACCCGCACTGCCGTGCATCGCGGTGAGGCCGTGCGCAGCGGCGACGGCGAGAACGTCGTTCCACTGTGACCCACCCAGTACTCGAGCGGTCCGACTCACCGGATCAACAGTCGCCCCGCGTAGTCCGGCGAGACTCAGCAGCACCACGTCGGAGAGGTCGGTGTCGGCCAGCGCGCCGGCGGCGTGGCCGGTCGACTGCGGCGCGACGCGAAGGCCGCATGCCGTCGCCGCGCGCACCACGTCGACGATGTCCTCGGCGGTCTCGGGCTGGGCGACGGCGAACGGCCGCTGGTCGATCGCAACGTTCCAGGGAACGCGGCCGGCATCGTAAGCGGCGTCGCCCGCGAGGGCGACGCGGTCGCCCAGGGCGGAACGCAGGCGGTCGGCTCGCGTGTCGACGGGAAGTTCGTGAAGGGTCATGGCTGCTCCATCGGATTGTTCGTGCGGTAGGCGATCAGCAGTCTCGCGCCGCGGCGGGGTCGGGCAACACCCCAGATGAACGGGGTTTTCCGGCCTCCCAGATTCCTGGGATGGCGCGCAGCGCAGGCGAAGGAGCACACTGGTCGCATGACCACCTCGTTGGCACTCGGTCGCGCACGCAGCGACATCGACGTGGTCTCGCGGGCAGGGCTGCCCCTCCACCACTTCATGGACGAGGCAGCAGAGGCGATCCAACGCGTGGTCCCGTTCGATGCGGGGTGCCTCTCCACCCTCGACCCGGCCACCGCCCTGGTCTCGAGCAGCCGTAAGGTCGGAGCCCTCGCCGGAAGCAACGACGGCGATATCACGTGGGCGAAGATCGAGTACGGCGCCGATGACCCGACGACGTTCACGCAGATCCTCCTTGCCGGCAAGGTGGCAGTAGGCGTACACGACACGCTCCACGGCGATCTGGATCGGTCGGTGCGGATGGCGGAGTTCATGGTCCCGCTCTTCGACTTCCTCGACGAAGCCCGTGTCGTGTTCGCCGACAAGTCGGGAGCGTGGGGCGCGATCTCGCTGTTCCGCGGAGCCGACGATGCGCCGTTCTCGGAGGCCGAGCTCGAATTCCTCTCCGCGGTCGCCCCGGCCGTCACCCGCGGCATCCGGGCGGGTCTGCTCGCTCACGTGAGCCGCGTGCAGCACGGTGCAGCGCCGGGGCCGGCGGTCATGATCGTCGATGCGAGCGATCGTCTCGTGCAATCGAGCCCCGGGGCGACCGCGCAACTAGCCCGCATGGCGGACGTGCCGAACACCGGCGACCCGTTGACGATCGTGCACGGACTCGTCACGGCGGCGCGCCGTTTCTCGGGCGGCGAGGTCGACCGGATGCCGCGCATCCGAGTCCGCACCACCGACGGCGTGTGGCTGGTGCTGCACGCCTCGCCATTGGGCGGCAGTGAGGACCGCGCCGGCGATGTGGTGGTGACCATCGAAGAGGCGCGCCCGCAGGAAGTCATCGGGCTGGTCGCCGACGCGTTCGGACTCACGGGCCGCGAGCGAGACGTGGTCGGAATGGTGTTGCGCGGGTCAGACACGAAAGAGATCGCGGCCGCGATCCACGTGTCGCCGTACACGGTGCAGGACCACTTGAAATCGGTGTTCGAGAAGGCTGGCGTCAGCAGTCGACGCGAGCTGGTCTCACGGGTCTACTTTGACCAGTACGTGCCGCGCTGGGGCGGCGACGTGGGCGCGAACGGCTGGTACTCGGCGAGCTAGTTCCTCTCAGCCCTTGCCGCTGATCGCGGGCGGCTCGCAAGTGCTACTCCGAGCCATTCCGCACGTGGAAGACGACCCCCGCCGTCGGCGGCGCATTCGCCGTCAATTCGGCACGACGACACTTGGCCGCAACTCCTGGAGAAGCGCCTGGGTGGCCCGTGGACGGCTCCTTGGTATCGACGTCCATGCAACACATGCCCGATTCGTATGACGGTCCCTCCCCGGCCAATTCGTTGGCCTCCGCCACAATTCTGCTCGCTCAGGGATCCACGTTCGGCCTGCCGGATGCCGCTACTGATGGGAGGTGGGAGGTCGAGGGGAGCTGTCGGGTTCTGAGCTCCAGGGAATTCAACTTGGGCTGACGACGAGCTGGGCGAGCTCGATGCGGTTGGTGGCACCCGTCTTCGTCAGGAGATGCGAGACGTGTGCGCTGACGGTCTTCTCGCTGATGAAGAGCGCGGCGGCTACTTCGGCGTATGTCTCTCCGGACACGATGTGGGCAAGCACTTCTCGCTCGCGGTCCGTGAGGGTGCTGAATCGAGGCGGCAGTTGCAGTTGTAACACCTCGAGAGAAGGGCGTTTCAGCGATGTCGATGTCTCTGCGAGAGTGATGTTTGCGAGCTTCGCCAGTTGATTCAACGCAGTTATGACTGGTTTTGCTCGCAGTTGCTCTGCGAGGCCGAGCCCGCGGCGGATCGCGAGGCGCGCTGCTCCTACCCGGCGCGCCCCGCCGGCGCCCCGCAGCAACGATTCGGCTAGCCGCTGGCACGCGTACGCCTCTTCCCATGGCAGCAGTGCGTCGGCCAGCGCGTCCGCGGTCTGCAACCAGTTGTCTGGTTCCTCTCTCGTCGCATGCGCGCGCGAGATCTCGCTCTTGTACAGCAGGTTCAGCCCGCTCTCGCGTAACGGTCCGACGTCGGCAACAGGAGGAACGTTGAAGACGACCTCTGGATGGGCGTCCGCGAGTTCGTCGATGCGAGCCAAGACAAGTTCGTGGTTGCCACCTGCGGACTGTTCTCGCGCTGCGAGGTCTGCGAGCGCTCTCGCGGCTAATGGCAGAAGCCACTCCGCGAGTTCAGGCAATTCGGGGCGTTCGAAGCCCATCATGGCGGCCGCGAAGCCGCCTTCGGCGTCTCCTGCGGCCAAGAGCACTTCGGATCGAACGCTGTCCAGAGGCGCCAGCAGGAAGCTGCTGTAGTCGCGTGAGAGTTCTTCGACCCGCTGGATGTGAGACTCCGCCTCGGTTTGTCGCCCCTGCAGCACCGCCAGCCGTGCGGCTGTTATGCGAGCGGAGGTGCTGCTGTACAGACCCGGGTCGCGGCTGCGGATATAGCGCAGCACCTCGGCGCACTGTTCCCACGCACCGATGGTGAGCGCGTCGTGGGATTCGGAAGCGGCGAGCCATGCCACGTAGCCGTGGGGTGCTTTGGCTGCGACCAGATCCATGCGCCGTCTCCGCATGATTCTCACCGATCCGGGTGTGAGCCATCCCGTGGTGGACTGTACGGCGCAGTAAACGGAGTTGTTGAAGAGCACCCACTCGTGTGCGACCAACGCCGCATCGCCCGCTTCTTCGGAGAGCTCTGCCGCGCGATCGCGGTTGCCCAGCATGAGCTGCACCCACGCGGCCGCCTCGAGGGCGTAGGCGAGAGCCCCGGGGTCGGCAATCTCGCGAGCGGTTGTCAGCGCGGCCAACGACGCATTGACGACCGGTGGCGAAGGTGGCGACTGCAGATCGACCTGCGCGTCAACCCACCTCGAGAGCGCGCGGACATGTTGTGCGCTCGTGGGTTCCGTCGCGGTGAGCGCGAGCACCTCCGCGCACGCCTCAACTCGAGGTATTTCGCGTTGGGTTATTGCGCGGAGGGTGATGCGGCGGATCAGGTAGTCCGCGCGCGCGAGATCGGGGAGTTCGGTGGAGGCGAGAATTTCATCCACGATGCGGAGTTCATCGTCCAAGGCGTGAGCGGCCATCGCCGCGCGCTGTGCTCGACCTAACAGTTTCTGTCGGGTTTCAGTGTCGACACCAACGGACGGGCTCAGGTCAAGTGCGCGCAGCAGTAGTCGCAGTTCCTGCTCGTACGCTCCCGCGCCCCTCGCCAGCTGAGCCGCCGCCAATCCGGACCGATACGCACTGTCGGGTGTCGCCGCCCGGTGATGGTGCTCCGCGACTCTCAGCGCGTGCGCGAACTCGGTGCCAGGCGGCGGGTTCGAGTCCTCTTCAAAGCGGGCCAGCAGAGCATGCCATCGCCGCCGCTCCCCCGGCGCAAGGTCCTCATTCAACAGCTCAGGGGTCAGGGGATGCCGAAACCACACTCCGGACTCTCCCTCGACCACGACCGCGGTGCGCAACGCCTCCACGAGACATCCTCGAAGAATCTCCTCGTCCCCGGCCGACGTGCCGCCGGCATCGAGTACGCGCGACAGTTCCGATGGCCGAAGCGGGCGCCCGGCCACGGCGAGGGCGGTCAACGCAGTGCGAGTGTCCGACGCCAGCGAACGGAACGTACCGAGCACGGCGGACCTTACGCTTTCCGGCAGATCGGGAGGCAAGCGTGTGGAACCGCGCGACAAGCCCGCGACGGTCAACTCTGTGAGATACGGATGACCCCTGGTTTTTTCGAAGACGTCGTCGACGAGCGATTCGTCAGGCGGCCACCCAAGCAGGGTCGATACTTGCTCGGCGGTGGCAGCACGGTCCAGCGGTTCCAGTTCCAGAAACTCGACCCGCGGCATGCGTCGGAGTTCAGCGATCCACCGGTCGACCGCCCCGGACACCTCCGACTGTGGCGAACGCACCGTGGCGAGGATTGCCAGATGACGAGCGGCGGGCCCCGCGGCCAGGTAGAGAAGGGTGTCAAGGGTGTCCTGATCTGCCCACTGAACATCGTCGATAGTGAGGACGACGTGGCGGTCCTGCGTGATCTGGTCGAGCCATCGATCAACGAGCACGGGCACCCGCGCGGGTACGTCGTCCAGGTCTGGGGGTGCGGGCAGAGTCGCGGACACCACGCCTTCAGGCAGCCGGAGCGCAGACCGGAAGCCGATGAACGGCACAGTGAAAGCGACGAGGGGCAGGCAGACTCCACGCAGAAGCAGGACGGCATCGCCACCCGCGGCAAACTGCTCCACCGCTTCATCGATGAGCGCTGTCTTCCCGAGACCCGCCGCCCCCGTGACCACGACCGTCACGGCTCGGACCTGATCTGCGCCTCCCACCCAAGAGAGCAACGCTTTAAGGTCCTCGTCGCGACCGACGAGGACAGGGTCGTTACGGTAGCGAGCTCCAGCCACCATGGGTCACAGTTTGACAGCCCGCGCGGGTGGTTGCAGCGATCTAAGGGGTCGCGGCAACGTTCTCAGGGGTGCCGCCCGATGCCTGGCCCAAAGGCGCCACGGGAGTGTGGATGTCGAAAGGAAGGACATCATGAACACCTCAGGTCGTCACCACCTCACCGCCACTCTCGCTCTCGCGGCAACCATCAGCGCCGCCACACTCGCCGCAGCACCCGCTCTGGCCCTCGACGTGCGAAATTCAACAAGCGACTTCGTCAGCCAGCCAAGCGTCTGCGCAGCCGAATCGACGCCGATCCACGGGCCCGTAGACATCGGGCGTTCCCGGCCGCACGGCGTCCCCATCCCGCAGTAGCACTCCGAGATAAGCGTCAAGAATGTGTCACCGACCTATCAGCCGGATGCCCGATGATCGGCCCGCTGCGGGCACATCGGTCATGACGACGACGAGTGTCGCCTCGCTGAGGAATCCCTTAGGTCTGCATGCTGTCGTGGGCGATCGATAGAGCCTGGGCTCAGTTCGCTTCGTGACCCAGGCGGAGGCGGTCCGCTTGGCGCAGGAGGTGCTGTTGTTCGAGGACGCTGGTCGCGCGCCGTGCGGCCTCCGCGTACTCGGCGGCCGCGGCATCCGTCTTCCCGGCTCGTTCGTGGAGGTAGGCGTGTGCGGCGTGGTACCGCGGCACATCTTCGCCCACAGTTTCGAGGGCGGCGAGACCCGCGCGCGGACCGTCTGCCTCCCCGATCGCGACCGCACGGCCCAGCCGGATGACGGGCGAATCTCCGAAGGCGAGCAACTCGTCGTACCATTCGACGATCTGCGGCCAGTCCGTCTCAGCGGCTGTCGGGGCATCGTCGTGCAGGGCTGCGATCGCTGCCTGCGCCTGGTACTGCCCCAGCTGATCGCGCGAGAGCGCCGACTGCAGGATGGCGACTCCCTCCGCGATCGCATCGACGTCCCATCGGGTGCGGTCCTGCTCGGCGAGCGGCACGAGGCGCCCACCGATCACGCGGGCCGGTCGCCGTGCATGGTGCAGCAGCATGAGCGCGAGCAGCCCGGTCACCTCTGGCTCGTCGGTGAGCGCGGCGAGCTGACGCGATGCGCGGATCGCCTCGGCGGCAATGTCGATCTCGCCGGAGTAGCCCTCGTTGAAGAGCAGATAGAGCACGCGCATCACACGGGACAGATCACCCGGTTGGTCCAGAGGGATGCCGACGAGCCTCTGCTTTGCGCGACTGATCCGCTGTGCCATCGTCGCCTCCGGCACGAGGAAGGCGTCCGCGATCTGCCGGGTTGTCAGGCCGGCGACCGCACGCAACGTGAGTGCGATCGCCGACGTCGAGGTGAGGGCCGGATGCGTGCACAAGAAGTAGAGCCTGAGCGTGTCGTCATGCTGTGGGACGGGTCCGGGTTCGGGCTCCTCCGCGAGCCGTTGCTCTCTGGTGGTGCGCGCTGTGTCGCTGCGCACTTGGTCGAGGAACGCATGCCACGCGACGGTGACCAGCCACGCACGGATGTCGCGCACTCCGTCGATGACCGGCCGCTCGAGCGCGCGCACCAGGGCGGTCTGGACGGCGTCCTCGGCCGACGCGAAGTCTGCCCCGCGCCGAACGAGGATGCCGACGACCTCAGGGATCGCACGGCGCAGTGCCGTGGTATCCGTCTCCGTCATCCGACGTCGGCGGGCGGCGCGCTCATCACCTCGCGCAGCTCGAGCCACTCGCCGAGAGGCGTGCCGCCCGCCCACGGCGCAGCCGACAGCTCACTGGCGATGTCGAGTGCGCGCGGGTAGGAATCGACCTCGATGAGCATCCAGCCTGCGATGAGGTCCTTCGTCTCGGCGAACGGGCCATCGACGACGGGCGGGCGTCCCTCGCCATCGAAGCGGACCCACGCGCCTCCCATGGAGAGCCCCTCCGAGGAGACCAGTTCGCCCGACGCGAGGAGCCGCTGCTCCATGTCCTGCATGTATTGGATGTGGGCGGCCCACTCGTCTGGCGTGAGCTGGTCCATCGGGACCTCGTTCATCGCGGGACGTCCGCCCCGGTAGTGCTTGAGCATCAGATACTTGGCCATGCAAGCCTCCCCGTTCGGTGCGGCCCATTCTGACCGCTTCAGATAGGAGACGGAACCGACCACGGTGATCTCTACATCTGCCGACGAATTCTCTGGATCGCTGCCGCAGCCGGCCCACCTTCGCCGACGGGCACAGCACGCCCGGCTCTTCGCCACGTTCGGGGGCCTCGAGCAAAAGGACGAGATCCGCGACCATCTGTCCGTCCAGGGATTCTCACGGCCGACGATGATCGCCGCCGATCACCCGGTGAAGGTGATGTGGCGGCGACATGCCTCGATGACGATGGCATTGGGTCAGGTTCTTGACCACCGCATTCCCGCGGTCCGGGCACGCGAATGACACGACCCTTCAGAGGAGCAATCGATGACTGACACTCCGACAACGAACTTCAATACCGCTATTCCGGCGAAGATCATGACCCCAGATCGGGTTGAGACGCGGCTGGGTGTTCTGGAGTTCTTCGACGGGATGCCCACGGATGCCACAGCCGAACTGTTGCTGGAGCATCTGACGTTCCTGCGGGCGGTAGAGGTCTTTCTCAGCACGGTGCCGGCCGCCTCGCTCGAGGCAGCCCGCGCCGGTCTCGTTGACTTCGGGGCAACGGAAGCTCACAAAGTGGTCATCTTCGATCAATTGATGGACTCGAACTCGCTGTTCCTGACCGGAAACACCGATACGGTCTACGCGCTCGCCGTTTTCGATCTCCATCGTGACGGCCCTACCGTGGTCGAGATCCCGCCCGGGTGCGGGCCGGGCACCGTCGACGATGCGTGGTTCCGGTTCGTGATCGACATGGGGGCCCCCGGACCCGACCGTGGCCAGGGGGGCAAGTACCTCCTCCTGCCACCGGGATACGACGGCGATGTGCCTGAGGGCTACTTCACGGCAGAATCCCCCAGCTATGTGAACCTGATGGTGCTGCGGGGCTTCCTCGTAGACGGCAAGCCCGACACGGCGTCGCAGATGTTCCGTGACGGAATCAAGATCTACCCGTTGAGCGAAGTCCAGGCACCCCCGCCGATGGAGTTCATCAACGCGTCGGGCCAGTCCTTCAACACCATCCACGCGAACAATGTCGAGTTCTATGAAGAGGTGCACACCGTCATCGACCGGGAACCCGTAGGCGTGATCGACCCGGAAACCCGGGGCATGCTCGCTGCGATCGGCATCCGAAAAGGGGAACCGTTCGCGCCGGACGCCAAGTTGCAGCAGATCCTCACCGACGCGGCCGCTGTCGCGAACGGCACCGCCCGGGCGACGTATTTCAACACCCCCCTAGCCGACAACTTCCTGTACGAAGGCAGCTACTGGAAGCGCGCGTTCTTCGGCGGCAACTACCAATTCCTCCTTGCCGGCGACGGTGGCGAGCGCAACCTCGACGCCCGCACCGCGTTCTTCTACATGGCGACGGTGAATACCCCGGCGATGGCGTTGAAGATGGTCGGCCGCGGTTCCCAATACGGCGGCATCGACCGCGACAGCAACGGCGATCGCCTCGACGGAGCGAAGACCTACCGACTCCACTTGCCGTCGGATGTTCCCGCGAAGGAATTCTGGTCCATCGTGGTCTACGACCCGCAGACTCGCTCCGAGCTCCAGACCGGGCAACCGTACCCGAGCAAGAACAACGCCAAGCCTGGGCTCGTCAGCAACGCCGACGGATCGGTCGACCTCCTCTTCGGCCCCGTGCCACCCGCCGGCGACGACTCCAACTGGATACAGACCGTGCCGGGCAAAGGATGGTTCGCCCTGCTCCGCCTCTACGGGCCACTCGAAGCCTGGTTCGACAAGACATGGCAGCCCGGAGAAATCGAACCAACCCCGGCCGACTAGAGGCCGCGTCGATTCAGGGTTCGCGCTGGCCCGGCGGCATCCGGATGAACAGTCGCGGGGGTGCAGCACGACCCGGCTGCACTCCTTGAGCTGCCGGTGAGCTGACGACGACGGGCGTCAGGGCGACGTTGTCGGGTCTGTTGCCTCTGCGGCTTCGACCTGAGGAGCTACCGCGTCGACTTCGGCAACCGCCTCGTCGCTGGGGCTGAGCACGTGCGTGTCGCCACCGAGCTCGGTGAGCTTGTTCATGACCCCCGCCGCCACGGAGGACTCCACCAGCGCTCCGACAGCCGCCTGGCCGTTGTCCAATGCGGCCGACAGGCGCTCACGCTCGTCGCTGTCGATCCCGAGCCCCTTGTGATGCAATGCACCGATCAGGCCGCCGCCGATGGCCCCGGCCAACAGCCCCACGGGGGTCAGCGCAGCGAGGATCACACCGATACCGGCACCCTTGCCCCAGCTTCTGCGACCCATCTTCTGGGTCTTGACCTTGCCGTTGTCGTCCAGGACGAGCACACCGATGGCGTTCAACTTCACGTCGTCGTCGAGCTTGTCCCACTCCTTTAGGGATTGGGCAGCAGTGTCCGCTGCTGCTTCATTCGGAAAGATCGCCAATACGACCTGCTTCTCGCCCATCGGGTTCCCCTGTCTCGTTCGCTTGCAACGCTCTCGCAGAATGGCCGACCGCCAGTGTTGCGTCAAGTCGACCATGTCGAGCAGATACACATTGACCTTCACAACATCGGCGAAGCTGAGGCCTGCTGCGAGCAGAACCGTTGCCACGATCGGCGACCATGCTCCGATGGGGATCCTCGAAGGCCGTGGCCGGCGCAAGCGCAGTGCGCTGCGAGTGAAGGCGTTTCGACCTCGTTTGAGCATCTCGACGCTACTGGCGACCGTGCCGCTCGCGAGGGCCGGCCGTTCGGATCGGCCACAGGCGGCAACGCCATGGCGAATCGGTCCAGCGCCGAACTGCGGACGCGGAGACGTTCTGGCGCAGGCCACTCGGCGTCCGCTTCAAGGCCTCCTCAGCTCCGACGGGAACGGCGCCAGTCGCGGTGCCGAGTACGCTCGGTCCCATCGCCCGTCCGACCTTCGCGCGGTTGACCTTCTGCTGGCCTTGAGGCCGCATGCGACCTTCGTCGATCAGCCGAGTCACGTCGAGCGGGGGCCGTCATCAGTGGACGTTCGCCGCCGCAGAGGTACCCCGGCTGCTGGCAGATCCGACCTACGCCGCGTCGGCGCGTCGCATCGCGGCAGCGATCGCCGACCTGCCGTCCACCGCCGAGGCCGTGCCCACCCTGGCCGGGTGGTCGGCTGACAGCCAGTCGAGGTTGCCGCGATGGCCCGGTTGTGGTCGGGTTCTCAATCGCGCGGAGGGATGTTGTTGTTCATCCGGAACAGATTGCCCGGATCGAACGTCGTCTTGGCCGCCACCAGCCGGTCGTAATTCGCACCGTACGAGGCGCGCACGAGCGCCTCCTTCTCTTCGCCGAAGCCGACAAAGTTCAGGTACGGGCGGTCCGTGGCGAATCGCTCCTGCATCGCCGCCCAGGTCCTTCGGGTCCAGTCGATGCACCGCTCGGTCGCGTCCGGATCGAACCACGAGGTGTCGAGGCTGAGCAGGTACTTCGCGTCGCGCTGGGCGAACGCCGTGGCATCCGGAGCGACCCGTTCGATCTCGCCGCCCAGCTGCCAGAAGTTCACGATCGCGTCAGGTGACGGCCGGTCGGCGGCAGCTTCGATCACCGCGTCCAGCAGTTCGTCGCTCGGCTCGCCCACAAGCAGTGACTTCCAGTAGTAGAAGCCGCCGAAGGGGAAGAACGCATCGAACGAACTCTGGGCGAACGCCCAGGGTGCTCGCCCGCTGAGGTCGAGGATCGGCGTCGCCCAGTCGAGAACCGGAGCCAGCAGCCGCTCCCCCTCGTCGGGGTCACCCGAGTACACGACCAACACGACGACGATCGGCATCCCGTGCAGCTCCGCTGGGAAATCGTCGACCGCCGGCACGCTCCAGAACATCGCCTGCGGCCCGAACTCGTCGGGCGCGGTCGCGCAGAAGTCCCTGTACTTTCGCAGCACGGCGGGCGCATCGTCGAGCGAAAAAATCGGGGCCACCTGGTAGATCTCGGGTCCGACCGGGTGCAGTGCGAACTCGAACGACGTGACGACACCGAAGTTGCTCCCGGCACCCCGCACGGCCCAGAAGAGCTCGGGGTTCACCGATTCGCTCGCCGTGCGCACCTGACCGTCGGCGGTGACAATCTCGACTGATCGCAAGTTGTCGAGTGCCAGCCCGTACTTGCGATGCAGCGAGCCCAGACCGCCGTGCAGGGTCAGGCCGGCGACGCCGGTGGTGCTCACCTGGCCGCCCGGCGCGGCGAGACCCCACAGCTGCGTCTCTCGGTCGACGTCGCCCCACGTCGCACCGCCCTGCACGCGCGCGACACGGTGCTCGGGATCGACGTGCACGCTACGCATCTCCGAGAGGTCGATGACGATCCCACCGTCGTTGACGGCATTCCCGGCGACGTTGTGCGCGCCGCCCCGAATCGACACGATCAGGCCGTGTGCACGGGCGAATCCGACAGCGTCGACCACGTCGGCCGTTCCATGGCACTGTACGATCAGCGCTGGGCGCCGGTCGATCAGCCCGTTCCGTACGGCGCGAGCCGCGTCGTAGCCGGCATCGCCCGGCTGGAGGACGCGGCCTCGCACCGCCGCTGCGAACTGCTGGATACGCTCCGCGTCGATCGACGCCGCTGCTACGGTGCTCATCTCAGGCTCCTTCGTCACTCGTCGGGACCTGCCCAATCGACGGAACCGAGCGGGCGCGCTCGTACAGCGCGTTCCCCGATCGTGACCGCGAGGGCGCCGATCGGGGGATCCGACCTCGTCGCCCATCATCCTCTTCCCCTACCTGGTGCGGAAGATCGGTGGCGACGGCACCGCCCAGCAGATCCCGACAGTCCGACCTCGAGGACTCTTCATCGCACTCGCCCAGACCAGTGACCCGGTGACCCGGCGCAGGATGTAGAACGCGGTCCGGGACGCGATTGCCAGGCCGGCTTGCGAGCGCGACGAGAAGAGCGGCGCGCCGAGAATGGCGTTCGCCACATGCATCAGTCCGACCAGGGCGCTGGAGAGCCAATCCCGCGACCGGTGCCCCGTTGGGAATCCAAGATGAGCGGCAGCAGACTCGGTGTGGTGTGTCCGCGACGGAAAAGCGCCGACTAATACCAGTAGGGCGATTGGGGCACGTAGGGCGCTTCGAGGGCCGCAACCTCGTCGTCACTGAGAGTGACGTCAAGGGCGGCAACCGCGTCGGCAAGGTGTTTCGCCTTCGTCGCTCCGACGATCGGAGCGGCCACGACAGGGTTGCGCAGCACCCATGCGAGCGCGATCTGCGCCATCGGCAAACCCCGCTGCTCCGCGATCCGGTGAACGACATCGACGATCGGCTCGTCGGCCGGGGAGTCGAAGGTCTTCGCGACGGCATCGGCCTCCGCCCGCTGCGTCTGCTCCCCCCACGGGCGTGTGAGGCGCCCCTTGCCGAGCGGCGAGTACGGGGTGAGCCCGACACCCATGTCGGAGCACATCGGGATCATCTCCCGTTCCTCTTCGCGCTTGATGAGGTTGTACTGGTCCTCCATCGCCACAAACGGTGTCCATCCGCCGACGGCTGCGGCGGTCTGCAGCTTCGCGAATTGCCACGCGAACATCGACGACGCACCCAGGTATCGGACTTTGCCGGCCTGGACGATATCGTGCAACGCCTCCATGGTCTCCTCGACGGGAACGTCAGGGTCGAACCGGTGGATGTAATAGATGTCGATGTAGTCGGTGCCGAGGCGTTCCAAGGATGCATCGACCTGTTCAAGGATCGCCCCGCGCGACAGACCTTGACCGGTCGGGCCGTCGTGCATCCGCCCGAACACCTTGGTGGCGAGGGTGATGTCCTCGCGGCGCGAATACTTTCGGATGGCGCGGCCGACGAACTCCTCGCTGCTGCCCGCCTGATAGGCGTTCGCGGTGTCCCAGAACGTGACCCCGAGCTCCACTGCCTGGCGGAAGAACGGTTGTGATGCGTCTTCGTCGAGCGTCCAGGCATGCAATCCGGTGACGGGGTTCCCGTAGCTCATGCAGCCCAGACCGATCCGGCTGATCTGTAGATCCGTACGGCCAAGACGGGCGGTGACAGTCATCAGCTGCTTCTTTCGTGCGTTGATCGTGAGTGGTCTGCCTAGTCAACACGCCGCCGGGCGAACGTGGTGTACGCCGCGGTCTCGGTGAGTCCCATCGGCGTGAGCACCTTGTCCTGGATCTGCTCATCGAGCGGGGGACCGGCCACCTTCTCGAGGATGTGGCCGAGAACCGAGCAACGAGCCGAACACATGATTCCCGGGCCATCCACACGGACATCCGACGGAGGTACTTGAATCACGGCCCCGGCGGGCGCACAGTGGAAGGAGAGAGGGGTCCCATGCGCGAATGGATGGCACACCAGGACGTCATGCCGATCTTGTCCCCGGGCCGGCACCGCTCGCCGTTGCGCGGGGCCTGCTTCATGGAATTCGCGTCGTACCTCGCGGGAGAGCGTTGGAGCGACCATCCCGCGTGTACGCACGGCACCCTCGCGCATCTCGCACGGATGGTGAACGACCGAACCAACGAAGCCGGCCGCGCCCGGCTCACGCCCCTCATCCCGACAGTCGTCGGCCTGACGAGCGACGACCCGCTGCTCGACGTCCTCCTCGTCCTGCGATCTGCCAGCGTCGCCCTTCCCATCGCCGCCGAGGAGCGCCAGCGTTCACAGGCGGTGGGAGTTCACGTCGCCCTCGGTGTCCTCGCGGCACGCGACGACGAGCTCGCCGCGGAGTTGCGCGAATTGGCGGAGGCCGCCCTCCGTGCCGCCCCCGCCGCCGATGCGTGGGCCATCCAGTTCATCGAGGAAGTCGGTCCGGGCCGCGCGGGCATGACCGTGCGGCAGTGCCGGGATATCGTGACCGGCGCCGTCGATGGGATCGCGCGGGCCTGCGTCGGCGACCCCGACGAACGACTCGTCGCCCTGCTCACCGCCGCCGTGTCCGACACGGTGCGCTTTGTGGGCGAGACGCGTGAGGCGGCGGATGTCCGCGCCGAGGCGGATGTCCCCATCAGGGCCTAGGCCTTCGGCTACGCCCCAGCCGAGGAGTTCGCCTTCGGCTTCGACCTCGTCCTATCTGCCCTCGAGCCGTTGAGAGCCTCCGCATAGTGACGTGGCGGCACTGGTGCGGGTCTATGCTGACGGCGTCGAAGGAGGAGCATCGTGACTGTCGACATCGAGGTCGTCCCGCTCAACAAGCCGGACGACGTGAACGTCATCGTCGGTCAATCTCACTTCATCAAGACCGTCGAAGACCTACACGAGGCGCTCGCCGGGGTAGGCGGCACACTGAGGTTCGGAGTCGCGTTCTGTGAGGCTTCCGGTGCGCGACTGGTCAGGCGCACCGGCAACGACGACTCACTCGTGGACCTCGCGGTCGCGGCAGCGCTGGCCGTCGGCGCCGGGCACTCATTCGTGATCATGCTGCGCGACGGGTTCCCCGTGAACGTGCTCAACCAGATCAAAGCGGTACCAGAGGTGTGCTCGATCTACTGCGCCACGGCGAATCCGGTGCAGATCCTCGTCGCCGTCACCGACGCCGGCCGCGGCGTGGCAGGGGTGATCGACGGGGAACCCCCGGTCGGTGTCGAGAACGAGCAGGACGTCGCGAACCGCAGGGACCTGCTGCGCGCGATCGGCTACAAGGTCTGACGGGCGTCAGGCAACCGCGCAGACGTACCACTCCATATCCTCGTCGCGAGTCACTCGGACCGTCCCTTCGGGGGCTTGTACAGCTCCTGAACCGCCGTGTCGATGTCTTCGTTGCGCTCGTCGACCTGTTCTATATACAGGCGCATGTGAACGACCAAGTCGTCGTGTTCACGCAGGATCACAACGCCGCGCATCGCGAATGGGGACCCATCCGCGTATCGGCCGCGCCAGTCCCACTCGCCCCATTCCACCGGGCCATCGATCGAGGACGCCACAAGTTCCGCGGTGAAGTCCGGCACGCCCTCGAACACCGACGTCCAGTTCGTTCGCACCTGGGCCCGCCCGCTGAATCCACGAGCTGGGTGCAGAGGCTGGTAACTCTCGTAGGAATCCGCGAACAGGGACGCCATCCGCTCAGGATCGTGGGAGTTCATCGCATCTTTCAACCGCTCGAGCATGCCGCCCATGTCACAACGGTAGACCGCACCGCGTAGGCGCGAAAGGCCAGCCGAGGCGGAGGCAGACGTCCCTGTGAACGTCGTCTTCAGCGGTGTCGGCGAGACACAGATCCGAGTCCCCGTCCGCGTACGTCGGACCGCGCGATGTACATCCCGAGGAAGCCGAACGTCTCCCCGTACCGAACCACCGAGATGCAGGTGACCGGCTCTCCGTCCATGCGCCCGATGAGAAAGCCGCGCGGATCGGCCACGACGAAGGCCCGGGCGTCGGTGAGTCCGGGGTTCCAGTTCTCGGCGGCCGCCCACTCCGCCATCAGGATCACATCCGCCGCGCTCGCCGTGCCGATCTCGAATGCCATGGCCAGACGCCACCGCGTGGACTCCGCGATCTCTGCACAGGCGCTCGCCGTTCGACTCGCGAACGCGGCCGGTGGGATGAGGCTCGGCATCCACCGAATGGAGGATCCCGAATCGGAGGAACGGCCGGTGCCTCGCGGGTCCGCCAGGCGGAATCGTGGATGGCATGAACGAGAACGTGGTGCGGGTGCGGAACCTGCGGAAAGAGTATTCGGGCCGTGCGGTCGTCGACGATCTGTCGTTCGACATCGCGCGGGGTGAGACATTCGCGCTGTTGGGCCCCAACGGCGCGGGCAAATCGACCACGGTGGAGATCCTCGAGGGGTATCGCCACCGCACGAGGGGCGAAGTTCGGGTGCTGGGAGCGGATCCCGCGACGGCTGGGCTGGCGTGGAAGGCGCGCATCGGGGTCGTGCTGCAGGGAACTGGAGTGCTCGGTGCGCTCACCGTGCGGGAGTACCTCGCGCAGTTCGCCGGCTTCTTCCCGAAACCGCGCGACATCGACGAGGTGCTCGCGGCCGTCGGACTGGAGGAGCAGGCCGGAATGCGGGTGAGCAAGCTGTCGGGTGGCCAGCAGCGGCGTGTCGATGTCGCGCTCGGGGTCGTCGGAAACCCCGAGCTGCTGTTCCTCGACGAGCCCACGACCGGGTTCGACCCCCAGGCCCGGCGGGACTTCTGGACGATGATCCGGCGGCTCTCCGCCGGGGGTACGACGATCCTGCTGACCACCCACTACCTCGACGAGGCGGAGCAGTTGGCCGATCGCGTCGGCATCCTCGTCGCGGGTCGGCTGCGGGCGATCGGCCCTGTCGGCACGGTCGGCGGCGAGGATGCCCGCATGCCCATCGTGCGCTGGTGCGAGCCGGACGACCGTCGTCCGCGTGAGGCCCGCACGGCCGAACCGGGACGCTTCGTCGCCGACCTCGTCGCCCGCACCGCAGCGGAGCCGACGGCCGTGGAGGTCGTCCGCCCGTCACTGGAAGACATCTATCTCGGCCTGGTGGCCGAGCACACCGGCGCCACGGAACCCGCGAGCGCCCTCGTCACCGAGGCATGAATCATGAGCGCCATCACTGACCAGACCGCCCCAACCCGCAGTATCGCCGGGCGCAGCCGCATCGGCATGGGACTCTGGCGAGGCCGCTTCGAGATCGCGCAGTATGTCCGCTCGGGCGACACCGTCATGTTCACCTTCCTCTTCCCGATCCTCATGCTGGGACTGTTCAGCGTCGCCTTCGGAGCGGGTGGTGACATGCAGCCCGCGCCGGGTCTGCCTCCGGTCCCGGTCGCGCAGATGTATCTGCCCGCCATGCTCGCCGCGGGTCTGCTGCTCTCGGGGTTCCAGAATCTGGCGATCGACATCGCGGTGGATCGGTCCGAGGGGGTGCTCAAACGTCTCGGCGCGACACCGCTGTCGCCGATGAGCTACTTCCTCGGCAAGATCGTGCAAGTGGGCGTCACCGGCGTCGCGCAGGCCGCCGTGCTCATAGGATTCGCGGCTGTCGCTCTGCAGGTGCCACTGCCGACCGACCCCGCGAAGTGGTTCACGTTCGCGTGGGTCTTCGTCCTCGGCATCATCGGGTCGGCGCTGCTCGGCGTGGCGCTGTCGGCGGTCCCCCGCTCGACGCGGGGCGCCGTGGCGCTGGTCATCCCGATCGGGCTGGTGGTGCAGTTCATCTCGGGCGTGTACTTCCAGTTCTACATGCTCCCCGACTGGTTGCAGACGGTGGCCAGCGCGCTGCCGGTGAAATGGATGGCGCAGGGCATGCGGTACGTCTTCCTCCCCGACGAGTACTCCGCACTGGAGCAGAACGGCGAATGGAACATCGCGGGGGTCGCGATCGCGTTGACAGTCTGGCTGGTCGTCGGGCTCGTGCTCGCCCGCGTGACCTTCCGCTGGAACAGGCGCGACGCGTAGCCTGAGCCCGGGACGGGACCATGCAGAATCGACGATGGTGGGACGCGGCGGTGCTCGCCGCGTCCCTCATGGTCATCGTGGCCATGACCGTCGGATCGAGCGGCGCATCGTCCGCCGACACCGTCGTCGCCGGCGCGGCGCTCGTGCTGATCGTGTTGAGCTACCTGCTTGTGGCACGGCGCGCACTGACCTCGCCTCGGCCGTGGCACTTCCCGGTCTTCGTCGCCGGCGCCGCGGTGTCTCTGGCGGGCGGATGCGCCGGCGAGCCCTTCTTCGCGGTCATGCAGGCCATCGCATACCCGCTGACCTGGGTGCTGGCGGCGGACAGACGTCGGGCCATCGTCGGATCGGCCATTGTTGCTCTCGGCACCTTCGTGGGTTTCGCGCTGTTCTCGGGGATCCTCGACGGAGGGGATGCGGTGCTGCCCGCTCTGGCCGTCGCCGCCGCGGTCGCAGGTTTCGGTCTCGCCTTCGCCATCGCGTTCGGCCTCTGGATGGCCGGCGTCGTCGAGTACGGTCAGGAGCGCGCACGCCTGGTGGGCGAACTCGACCGCCGCGCAGGCCGAAGTCGAAGCGCTCAGCCGCGACCGCGGTGCCGCCATGGAGCGCGAGCGGCTGGCCCGCGATGTGCACGACACGCTTGCGCAGACTCTCGCTGGTCTGGCGATCCTGTCCGAACGCGCCGGACGGCAGCTCGACGAGGGGCGAGCGGATGCCGCGGCCGACAGCATCGCGACGGTCGAGCGACTCTCACGCGATGCCCTCGATGAAGCGCGAGCGATCGTATCGCGCATGGCCGCAGTGCCTTCCGATGCCGCCCTGGGCGACGCCGTCGACCGCCTCGTCAGTCGCTTCCGCGCCGAAGCGGGGCTCACGATCGACCTCGACCTGAAGCTCGATTCCGCCGGGGTACTCCCCCGCGAGTCTCAGTTGGTGCTGCTGCGGTGCCTGCAGGAGGCGCTCGCCAACGTCCGCAAGCATGCGGCCGCCACCCGGATCGACGTGCACGTGTCGGCCACACCCGACGGGGCGGCGCAGCTCGCGGTCTCCGACGACGGCCGCGGATTCGATGTCGCCGCGCGGCGCGACGGGTTCGGGCTCGACGGGATGGCGGAGCGCGTTGCACTGGCCGGAGGCGAACTCGACGTGTCGTCGAGTTCCGTCGGCACGACACTCGTCGTGCGGCTGCCTGCAACGCCCGAGGGTCGGGCGGTCGCGCGATGATCCGGCTGCTCATCGTCGACGACCATCCCGTCGTACGGGCGGGCCTGGTGGGAATCCTCTCGGACGAGCCCGGCTTCGAGGTGGTCGGCGAGGCCTCCGACGGAGAACAGGCGGTGCGCATCTCGGCGGCGACCCGCCCCGATGTCGTTCTCATGGATCTGCGGATGCCGGGCGTCGGCGGCGTCGAGGCCACCGCGCAGATCACGGCCGCGGGCGACGCGAAGGTGCTGATCCTCACGACATACGAATCCGACGACCAGATCCTCGCCGCGATCGAGGCGGGCGCCAGCGGCTACCTTCTCAAGGCCTCGCCGCAAGCGGAGATCGTCGCGGGCATCCGCTCGGTGGCAGCGGGCCAGACCGCTCTCTCGCCGCACGTCGCCGCGCGTCTGGTCGAGCGCATGCGGGCACCGGCACCAGAGGCGATACTCACCGCGCGCGAGACAGACGTGTTGCGACTCGTCGCCCGAGGCAACAGCAACAAGCAGATCGCGGCCGCCCTCGGTATCGGCGAATCGACCGTGAAAACGCACCTGCTGAAGATCTTCGAAAAGCTCGGCGTCACCGACCGCACCCGTGCCGTCACACTGGCTATGGAGCGCGGCCTGCTCCCTTCCTGAATCCGACCCCGGACGCGTGCCCGCCCGACGCGCGAACATGACCGCACCCATCCGACTCGGCCTGCTGCGATCCCACGCCTGCTGTCACGCCCCTCAATGCGAGGCACCGACCGGCGAGTTGCGCTTCACGACTCTCATCACCGCGAACACGATCCCTGCAATGATCAGTCCGAACACGAGGCCGAACAAGCCTGACAGCGCTGTGTCGACGATCCACACCACGACCGGCCCGAGCGACTCCACCGCGTGCGTCGCGGCGTGCAGCAGGTTGTACGGGCCCTCCCAGAAGGTCTCGCCCAGATTCGCGATCACCAGGTGGCCGCCGACCCAGAGCATCGCCACGGTGCCGATGATGCTGATGATGCGGAACACCGTCGGCATCGACCGCACGATCCACTCACCGGTGCTGCGCACGCGGCGCGCCGAGCTCTCCGCCATCCCCAGCCCGACGTCGTCGATCTTGACCAGCAGCGCGACGGCACCGTAGACGAGCACCGTCATACCGAGACCGACCACCGCCAGAGCGCCGGCGGTCATCCAAATCCCGAAGTCCGCGTCCAGACTGTCTAAAGAGATCAGCATGATCTCCGTACTCAGGATGAGGTCTGTACGGATCGCACCGAACACGAGCTTGCGCTCGTCCCGCGGTTCATCCTGACCAGGGCCGTGGTGAGCGCCGAACCACTCCATGACCTTCTCAGCGCCTTCGAAGCAGAGGTACGAGCCGCCCAGGATGAGAAGCCACGGCAGCACCCACGGTGCGAAAGCGGTGAGCAGCAAAGCGATCGGGATGATGATGACGAACTTGTTGACGAGGCTGCCGATCGCGATCTTCGCGACCATCGGCAACTCGCGTGCGGGAGTAACCCCCTGCACGTATTGGGGGGTGACGGCCGCGTCATCGATCACCACGCCGGCGGTCTTCGCGCTCGCTTTGACAGCGGCGCTGAGGATATCGTCCACGACTGCGAGCAAACCGACCGACAATGCATGACCCCCGTTTAGGACTCCGACTCGCATGCGCGCGTGCCGATCGACCTCATGCACGCTAGCTCAGCAGTGCCTCATCGACAATCGGGTTGCATTCAGACACCCCACCCGGTCACGGGCACAAGATCGACGACGACCCCGCGGCCAGATCTGGCCTGCCGGAGGTGAATCGGTCAGCGCTCGGGTCCGAGCCGCCAGCGCACGGTGGCTCGAGCAACGACGTCGCCCGTGCGGTCGCGGCAGTCGGTGGTCACGTCGAACTCCACATCGCCCGAGACCGCGGGAACGGCGACGTCGCACACCGCACGGATGGGTCCGCGCGCCTTCTTCACATACTGCACCGAGATCTGAGTGACGATGCCACGAATGCCGTCGGGGAGGGCTGTGAGCAGTGCGAGGCCACTCGTCTGCTCCGAGAGATTCGCCAACGCGACGGCGTGGACGGAGCCGAGGTGCTGACGGTTGCCGCGGCGGTCTGGGATGTCGACCTCGGCATGACCCGGAGTGAGCACGCGGATGTGCGGCCGCACCGAGCTCGAGTAGGGAACCCGCCAGCCGAAGATCAGGGAGAACAATCTGGTGCCGCCGGGCAGCCGCTGCAAGCGGCGCCACAGTCGCAGGAGCCTCTGGCCGGGAGAACGCATGTGAAAGATGCTCGCGCGTCGCGCCTGCGATGCCTAATCGGTTGCGCCACGCCACCGATGACCGGCGCATTTCGAACGCGACGCCTGGTCCAGGCGCTACTGTCGCCCTATGCCAGAAGTCGTGGTCGGCGGGGTTCGCATCGCCTACCGGCGGCGCGGGAGCGGGGCGCCGCTCGTTCTCTTCCACGGAGCGTTCGAAGACTCTCGGGTCTGGGCCGAGGAACTCGGGCGACTCAGCTCGCAGCTCGACGTGATCGCGTGGGATGCACCGGGGTGCGGTGCATCCGCGGATGTGCCCCGCGGGTGGGGCGACGCAGACTGGGCAGACGCAGCATCCGGGTTCATCACGGCCCTGGGACTGCGAAGCCCGGCAGTCGCGGGCTTCTCGCTCGGGTCGGTGATCGCGCTGCTCCTCGCCCGCGACCATCCCACGTCGGTGGGCAGGCTGGTCCTCGTCGGCGCCTACGCGGGCTGGGGTGGCTCGCTCGCCCCCGACGCGCTCGCAGAGCGCATCTCGGCCGTGCAGTTCACGATGGAGCACCCCGCCGAAGAGTGGGCGGACGAGCTCCTCGATTCCGTTTTCACCGCGGATGCCGAGCCGGAGCGTCGCGCGCGCGCCCGCACCCTGCTCGACGACTGGCGGCCCGCCACCACCGCGGCGCTGCTCACTGTGATGGCGCAAGACCTCCGTCCCGGCCTGCCGATGATGCATACTCCGACCGTCATCGTGCGTGGCACGGCCGACGCCCGCAGTCCTCGCCGCGCCTCACTCGAGTTGTGCGACCTCCTCCCTGAAGCCCGCCTGGTCGAGATCGCCGGAGCCGGGCACGACTGCTCCGGGCCGGAGCTCGACGCCGTATTGGTCACGGAGACGCGTGCAGCGGCGGAGCCGTCCGCCTGACGGGGCAGTTTGGTCATTGCGAACGGCCATCGCCCGCTGAGAGATCCCTTGTGCGATGAGTGAGGCGCGGGAAGACTCGCCTCAGTCAACAAGGAGGTTGCCATGAGCACAGTTGCTCGCATCACCACGATCAGTTCGCGTTCCACAGAGGGCTTCGAAGCCGCCGTCCGCGAGGGCATCGAGCGAGCGAACACCACGCTGCGGAATGTCACCGGAGCCTGGGTCAAGGAGCAGACCGTCGAGTGCGCCGACGGAGCGATCACCAGCTTCAGCGTCGTGCTCGAAGTCACGTTCGTTCTGGACGACTGATGCCGTAGCGCCCCTCGCTCGAGGACGGATGGCGCGGGCGGTGCCGCGGGGGTCGCGCGCACCGCTGCCTCTCGCGCGCCGCCCGGATGCTGTTGCCCCCCGGGCTGACCCTGTCGCACGTCAAGCCACGCACCCGCTAGCGCGTTGCCGGTTCCGCGTCGTAACATCCGGGGAGTTTGCTCGCCATGGAGGAGGACGTCATGTCGCAACACACGCTCGAGCTCCCCGAGGTCGACCTGGTCTACGACGTCCACGGGCCTTTGCCGACCGCGGACGGCCGGCCGCCGCTGGTCATGATCGGCCACCCGATGGACGCGAGCGGTTTCCAGGCCCAGGTGGAGCTGTTGGAGGACCGCACGGTGGTGACCTACGACCCGCGCGGGCTGGGCCGGAGCAAGCGCAAGGACGGCGGGGTCACGAACGAGCCCGAGACTCAGGCCGAGGACGTCCACGCGATCATCGAGGCGCTCGGCGCTGGGCCGGTGGAGATGCTCGCCAGCAGCGGCGGCGCTGTGACCGCGCTCGCGTTGGTCACCGCGTACCCGCACGACGTGTCGACGCTGATCGCACACGAGCCGCCGATCGACTGTGTGCTGCCGGATGCGGATGCTGTCCAGCGGGCCCGGGCGGCGTACACCCAGGTGTACCAGGACAAGGGCTGGGGCGCCGGAATGGCCGCGTTCATCGCGATGACCTCGTGGGAGGGCGAGATCACGGATGACCATCTCGCCCAGCCGGCGCCGGACCCCGCCGCCTTCGGGATGCCGGCCGAGGACGACGGCACGCGAGGGGACCCGTTGCTGTCGGAGCGATCCTGGGCTGTGCCCCTCTACGAGCCGGATCTCGAGGCTCTGAAGGCCGCGCCGACCCGAATCGTGGTCGCCGTCGGTGAGGAGTCGCTGACGGTCTACACCGGTCGGACCGCGATTGCATTGGCCGGCCAGCTCGGCCAGCAGGCGACGGTCTTCCCCAGCCACCACGGCGGCTTCATGGGTGGCGAATACGGCTATGCCGGCCAGCCTGAGGCCTTCGCCGCCAAACTCCGCGAGGTGCTGAACGAGCCTCGCTAGCAAGCGCCCGGCGCGACAAGAGCCCCTCTTACTCGCCGCCAGGGGGGCTGCATGTTCGTGAATGCGGACACGAGATAATAGACGCATGTCCTCCTCCGTCGAACGTCGCTCCAATCCGACTGCCTGGGCCGCGTTCTGGTTCGCGCTGGCCGGCCTCGTTCTCATGCCCATCCCGCTGTTCATCGGCCTGATCCTCGGCGGCGGCCTCTCGATCGTCGCCGCAATCCTCACCGTGATCGCACTCTTCAAGGGGCTCGCGCGCAACGGAAAGGGCATTGCGCCCGTCGTGTTCGCCGCGATCTTCATCGCGCTCACGTGGGGCGGCATCTCGGTTGGCGGCGGCACCGTCTGGTAGAGGCCACCGCCCGCTTGCGGGCGGCGTCTTCCGTGTCGCCACCCAGGGTGAACCCGAGCGCGCGATGGAACGACTGCGAGCGCCGGTTGATCGGACCCGTGATGGCTCCGACTCCTCGCGAATGCACCCATTCTCGTCGGGACCTCCGACACCGCAGAGGACGGTCAGCGTCCGCCGAACAGGTCGTGCCGTGAGATCGTCGACTTCCCGCGGCGACTTGCACGTCGCATCGAGTGCGGGACTTGCCGCCGTACTCCCTCGGGCGTAGCGTGACCCGCATCCGCACAAGCGCCGCAACCCACGGTCGCGTGGAAGCGGATCGGAAGTCGCACCAGAATGCCTGCCGCTCTCGAACTCGCACGGGTCGCATACCAGGAGCATCGGTGGACCGCTGCTCAGGATGCGTTCACTGACGCGCAGCGCGAGGGCCTCCTGCTCGCACGCGACCTGGAGTCGGCCGCGACGACCTCGTTCCTGCTCGGACTCGAGACCGAGGGTATCGACACGCTCACCCGGGCCCACGAAGCCTTTCTCACGGCGAACGACATCACCGGTGCCGTGCGATGCGCGGCCTGGCTCGGGATCTATTCGATGAACGCGGGCGATCGCGCGCGCGGTGGTGGCTGGCTCGCACGTGCGCAGCGCCTCGTGCGCGGGAAGGGCGAACCTGAGGACGCGGAGGGATTCCTCCTGATCCCGGCGGGGCTGGGCGCCCTGTACTCCGGCGATGTGGAGGGTGCACTGCGGTCGTTCGACGGGCTCGCTGTGTTCGCCGAGCATTTCGGCGACCGCGACATCATGTGTCTGGCACAGCTCGGCCAAGGGCAGGCACGGATCATGGCCGGCAGAGTGGAGGAGGGGATGACCCTGCTCGACGAGGCCATGGTCGCGGTCACCGCCGACGAGATCTCCCCACTGCCGGCCGGCATCGTCTACTGCGCCGTGATCGGCACATGCCACCTGGCGTACGATCTGCGCCGCGCATACGAATGGACCGTCGCGCTCGACCATTGGTGCGCCGCACAGCCCGACATGATTCCGTTCAGCGCTCAGTGTCAGGCGCACCGCGCAGCGCTGTACCGCCTCCACGGTGCCTGGTCGGAGGGATACGAAGCAGCCCTGCTCGCGGAGGAACGGTACGAACGGGGGGATCGCGACGCTGCCTTCGGCGCGTTCTACCAGAAGGGCGAGATCGAACGGCTGAGGGGCGACTTCGAGAAGGCGGATGCGTCGTATCGCCGCGCCGGCGAAACCGGCTTCGAGCCGCAGCCGGGGCTCGCCCTCCTCTCGCTCGAGCGCGGCGACGCCGCGACCGCGGTCGCATTCATCCGCGGAGCCGTCGACGGAGCCGATCCGGGATCCCGTCGGGGCATGCTCCCCGCGTTGGTCACGATCGAGCTCGCCTCGGGGCGCGTTGACGCAGCCCGGGCCGCCGCGGACGAGCTTCTCTCCGTCGCGGCGGACAGCCGGATGCCGATGCTGCAGGCGTCGGCGGCGTACGCGGATGCCGCAGTCCTCCTCGCGGCGGGCGATGCGCTCGGCGCACTCATTCAAGCCCGCCGTGCGAGTGCGCTCTGGCGCGAACTCGACGTCCCCTTCGAGCTTGCCGGATGCTGCGCGCTGATCGCGCGCGCACACCAGGAACTCCACGACGATGCGTCGGCCGAAGTGGAGTACGGGGCCGCACGAGCCATGTTCGCCGAGCTTGGCGCCACACCGCGCGTCCGGGACCTGGACGCGCGGCGTGGCGATCATGGCAACTCCCCACTGACCGCCCGTGAAGTCGAAGTCCTGCGCCTGGTCGCGTCCGGCCTGACCAACAAGGCGATCGCTGCGGAGCTGTATCTCAGCGAGAAGACTGTCGCCCGTCACCTCAGCAACATCTTCGCCAAGCTGGACATGCCGTCACGGGCGGCCGCGACCGCCTACGCCTATCAACACCGGCTGGTCTGAGCCGCGACGAGCAACAGAGACGATGCGTGAGGCGAGGACCTTGGCATCACGACGGACGCCGGGCAGCGTGGCGGAGGCGGCCGAGAACAGAAACTCATGCCCGAGCAGGTAGAGGCCAGGGACGGCCGACACGACACCGCGCACGTGGGTGGGACGCTGGGCGGATGCACCAGGCAGGTCCAAGAGGCCGAAGTCGTCCCGATATCCGGTGCACCAGATCACATTCTCCACATCGAGCACCCGTCCGTCGGCGGTGAGCGGTCGGCCGCCGGCGACGTCGGTGACCCGGTCGACCCGCATGACGCCGGCCGCGACGAGATCGCGCACTCTGGTCGAAGGTCGATGGCGCGCGGGAGTCGGGCTGTCCGCTGACGAATGCCTCGAACTCGTGTGTGATCGACGAGAAGATGCGCAGCTGCGCGTACTGGACGACCCTCAGGATGCCGCACTGCGCTCACCTGATTCGACCCGGCAATAGTCGACCCGATCGATACGCTCGCAGACGTGAGTCGGTTTGACTCACCTCTGCGGCAGAACAGCACAGGCAAGGAGGAGTCATGGCGCAGGTGTTCATCCACGCGACCATCAGTCTGGATGGGTTCATGGCCGACGTCGAGGGAAATGTCGATTGGATGAACGGCTTCCCGGTCGTCCCTGAAGACGAAGACATTGTCGGAAGGGTTGTCCATGAACTCGGCGCGGTCGTCGCCGGTGCCAACAGATCCCAGACGATCGAGGACGGCGAAGTTCCGTACGGGGGTGCCCCCGGGGTGCCGATCTACCTGATGACTCATACAGCTCACGAGCCGATAGAGAAGGACGGCGTCACGTACACCTTCGTCGTCGACGACATCAGACAGGCCGTTGAATTCGCCAAGCAGGCGGCAGGAGACAAGTGGGTCAGCCTGCTCGGTGGCAGCATCTCCAGGCAATGCCTCGAGCTCGGACTCGTCGATGAGATTCAACTGCACGTCGTGCCGATCATGCTCGGACAAGGGATCTCCCTGTTCACCGGGCTGCGAAACCCCATCAGGCTGGAACGGGTCGAGACATCGGCATTCGCCGCCGAGTTGCACCTCCGATACCGCATCCTCGCCGACACGACACGCGACAGCGGCACATCTTGATCGGTCTATGACGCGGTGCATCGAAGGCGATGGGCGATTATCGCTCCCTCCGCCCCAGCGCCCGGCGGTGCACGTCGTGCATCTGGGCGTCGAACGGCGCCACCGGTGCGATCACGACGACGGTGGGTGCGATGTCGGTGAGGGGCAACGGGTTCACCGGGCCGGCAGGCAACCCCCACGATGCCCTCCACTCGGCAAGCTGAGCCGCCGATGCGGCAGCGACGACGCGTCCCAGTCCCGACCATCCGTGGGCGGCCGAGCACATCGGGCAGTGCTCGCCCGAGGTGTAGACGGTGGTCGTCGCGCGCTGATCGGGCGTGAGATGTGCGATCGCCCACCTCACCAGCGCCAGCTCGGGGTGCGCTGTCGGGTCGCGATCTGATCGCTCGCGGTTCAGCGCCTCGGTCAGCATGGCGCCGTCTGCGTCGACGAGGACGGATCCGAAGGGATCGTCACCGTTCTCGAGCGCGCGCGTCGCGAGCTCGACGCATCGCCGTAGGTGACCTTCGTCGATGCGGGAGACCTCGGTGCTCATCTTCTCGTTCCGTTCGACCCATTCCTCACCCCGCGGTGGGGCCTCGGCGTTTCTTCGGCAGACGTGCAACGACGAGCTCGTTGGATCGGTCGATCGCTTCCCGCAGCTCATCGTCGGAGATGCCGCCCGCGGTGCTGAGCGTATTCCAGCCCGACCGTCCGATGCAGGCAGAAGCGCCCGGCGGAACGACAACACTGACAGAATGCGGACGTGGGCGACGATGGGGTTCGTGGACGACGGAGCGACGCTGTGCGATCGCGCCACCCGTTCATCCTCGTCGTCTTGGCTGTCGTCCTCCTCGCTGCGTGCTCGCCCGTCGATGCTACTTCCCCGACGAATTCGCCGGATGCCGCGGCCGATCGTGCCGGCACCGTCGATGTCGGCGGTGGGCGGGACCTGTATCTCGAGTGTCACGGCTCCGGCTCGCCGACGGTGGTCCTCGTATCAGGGCTGGGCGACAGCGCAGAGGTGTGGAGCACCCGGCTCGACGAGGCGGAACCCGAAACGCCCACCGTCTACGACGACGTTGCCGGCCTCACACGGGTGTGCGCCTACGACCGGCCGGGCACGGGCGGGAGCAGATCCACCGAGGTGGACCAGCCGACCAGCGCACAGACCTCAGCAGACGACCTGCACACGCTGCTGACCGCGTCGGGAGAAGAAGGCCCCTTCGTCCTCGCCGGTCACTCGTACGGCGGACCGATCATCCGACTGTTCGCCGGCGATCACCCGAACGACGTCGCCGGATTGGTGCTCGTCGATGCGCTGTCGGAGGATCTCCAGGCGGGCCTGACCGCCGAGCAGCAGGTGGTGTTCGAGCAGCTGAACACACCGGCACAGGCCGGCGCGGAATTCTTCGACTACGCCACCCTCGTCACACAGCTGCAAGATTCCGCACCCGTGGGCGACGTTCCGGTGATCGTGCTCACCGCCGACACCCCGCAGCTGACACCCGAAGTGCTGGCATCCGGTCAACTCCCCGCGGGCGTCGACCAGGCGTTCGCCGATGCACTGTGGGCAGCGCAATTGTCCGCGCAGGACCTGCTGCCTGCGAAGTTCACCGACGCCGTGCACGTCACCGACACCCAGAGCGACCACTACATCCAGCTCGCCAACCCGCAGCTCGTCATCGACTCGATCAGTGACGTGGTGAACGAGGTGCGCGGGACTGACCAAGAGTGAGGCGTGCATCGCTGTCGCCGAGCAGTGCAGCCTTCGTTCACCGACACCGATGACCACGAGTCGACAGAGCAGTCCTCGTCAGAGGCCTTTGCGAAGCGTCCAGACATGCTCGCTCGGGAACTTCCTCGCCCACTCTGCGGAAATGCCGGATCGTGAGCCGGTGGCGTCTGCCGGTGCCTGGATCTCGGTCAGATCGAGGATCTCGAACCCGGTCGCGCGGAAGAGCTTGATCCATTTCGAGAAGGTCAGCGTGAACTCGATTCCGCCGGGGTCTTCGACGGCGTCTCGCCAGTCCAGGCGATCGCTGCCGAAGTAGGGCCGCTCGAGGCGGCGGCTGATCGGGTATGACCCGTCGACCGGTGAGCACATGGCGACCACAGCGTGGTTGCCGAGGAATACCAGTGTCCCGCCCGGCCGCAGGAGGCGGTGCGCTTCGGGGATCCATCGGTAGGGGTCGGCCCAGATGGCTGCGCCGTACTCACTGATCGCGAAGTCGAAGAACTCGTCGGGCTTGGGGACTGCCTCCGCGTTGCCGTGGATGAGTTCGAGAGCGACACCATGCTGATCCGCAAGTCGCCGGGCGGTGCGGAGCTGCTCGGCTGAATTGTCGATCCCCGTGACCGACGCGCCCCTGCGTGCCATCCACCCGGACACATAGGCCGTTCCACACCCCAGTTCGACCGCCTGCATCCCGGTCATGTCGTCGGGCAGCATACGGAGCTCGTTCTCCGGGATCTGCCATTCGCCCCAGCTGGGCTCGGCCTGTTCCCAGGCGCGCTCGCCGCCCTCGACCCATTCGCGAGCCATGCCGTCCCAATACTCACGGTTGACAGCGACATGTTCAGGGAGTTCGCCCATGGCGGGACCCTATCGTGCCGATCCCGCGGAGTGTCTCGTCGCGGGCTTTCGAGGTGAGATGCCGAACGTCAATCGGTGCGGGATGCCGCCCGTCGGCGCCGGATCGTCTCGACAATCGCCCACGCCAGGATCGCCACGGCCACGCCGAGAAGGACGCCCCCGATGACGTCGGTCAACCAGTGCGCCGAAAGATACATGCGACTCCACGCCATCCAGACGACCCACACCGCTCCCGTCACCAGCGCGCCGAATCATCGTCACGACCCCGCCCGGCCTGGCACTCACCGATGCGAGGATCACCCTGCGCGCGAGCGCCATCCCGCTGCATCGGAATCGGACCAGGTCATCGGATTCGGTTCGCCGCGCCCTGCGGCTCCAGACGTGACCCCGGGGGACCGCCCCTGCAGGTCTAGAGCACGGACATGTCGGGTAGAGGCGCAGCGGCCGGTGGCCTGGATCCATCGACACTCTGACCGCTCTCCGCAACCCCGCCCTCCTGAGCCGCGAAGTGCTCGCCGGGATCGTGGCTTCGATGACACCGCCGAAGGTCGGGAGTGGCTCATTCGACGGGGTCACGACAGGGCTCCGATGTCGGAGGGGGTCGTCAAAATAGACGTATGACGGTGGTCGATTGGGATGCTTTGCCGGTGGCGGATCCGCTGCCGTCCGAGCGCTCGATGCTGCGTGGGCTGATCGAGTCGCTGGTCGACAGTGAAGCGCAGATCGGCGCGATCCGCGCCCGCCAGGCAATGCTGTTCACCGCGATCACCGAGGTCGTCGAGCTGCAGACGAGTCGTCTGCCGGATGCCGCCCGCAAGGACCGCGAGATGCCCTTGCGTGAGGCGCTCTCAGAGCTGGCCGCGGGTCTGCGAGTGACGGAGCGGACCGCCCAGAGGCGGATGTCCGACGCGACGACGCTGCTGATGCGATTCACGCGAACCTGCGCTGCGCTGTCCGAGGGCAGGATCTCACCGGCACACGCCAGTGTGATCCTCGAGGCCGGGTCAGAGATCGACGACGACGATGCTCGCGCGGCTTTCGAGATGTCGGCGCTCGACGTGGCCGAGATCGAGACCGCGGGCAGGCTGCGCTCGGTGGTGCGTTCGATCGCCGAGCAGGTGCAGCCGATGGATATCGCCGGTCGGCACCGCGAGGCCCGCAAAGCCCGCGGAGTGTTCGTGCGCGACCTGCCTGATCACATGGCCGAGCTGATCACGATCCAGCCCGGTGTCATCGTTCACGGCATCCTCGACCGCCTCACGCAGATGGCTCGAGAAGATCAGCACTCCCCCGAGTCCGCAAACGTCAGCGCAGGCGACGAGAGGACGATGGATCAGCGGCGCGCTGACATCCTCGCCGACCTGCTGCTCGCCGGCGCTCCGGCCGCGCTGGGCGATGGTCTCGGCGCGATCACAGCGCACGTGCAGGTAACCGTTCCGGTGCTGACCTTGGCGGGCGTGAACGAGACGGGCGCGACACTGGCCGGATATGGGCCGATCGACCCCGAGACCGCGCGATGCCTGGCCGCGGGCGCCCCCGGGTGGGATCGCGTCATGACCCATCCCGTGACCGGCGCCGTGCTGGCCGTCGACCGGTATCGCCCGAGCGCCGACCTGCTGCGGGCCCTCCGCGTACGCGACGAACACTGCCGGTTCCCGGGGTGCCGCCAACCCGTCCGGCGGTGCGATGTGGACCACACGCACGACGCCGCCCTCGGCGGAGATACGCGCATCGACAATCTCGCGCATCTCTGCCGGCGCCACCATACGCTCAAACACGCCACCGACTGGCAGGTCCGGCAGCTCGGAGGAGGTTCCCTCGAGTGGACCAGCCCCACCGGGCTGGTCTACGTCGACGTTCCGACTCCGACGCTGCGATTCGTCCCGTCTGGTGACCCACCGCCGTTCTGACCTGCCGCCGCCGGCGCGCCACCCGCACCCCAACCGCGGCACAGCAACCCCCGTCCTGACAGACTGGTGCCATGAGCCTCCCGTTCGAGAGCGCGTACCGGCACGGGTTCGCACGTATCGCGGCCTGCACGATCCCCGTCGCGATCGCCGACCCGGTCCTCAACGCGGAATCGGTGCTCGCCGCGGCCCGCAAGTGCGACGCCGATGCCGTCGCCGTCGCGGTGTTCCCGGAGCTGTGCCTGACCGGGTACGCGATCGACGATCTCGTGATGCAGGATGCCGTGCTCGACGCCGTCGAGACGGCCATCGCGACGCTGGTGACGGCATCCGAGGATCTCTTCTCCATGCTCGTGGTGGGCGCCCCGCTGCGTCATCGCAACCGCCTCTACAACTGCGCCGTCGTGATCCACCGCGGTGAGCTGCTCGGCGTGACGCCGAAGTCGTACCTGCCCACGTACCGAGAGTTCTACGAGCGACGCTGGTACGCGCCCGGCGACGACCAGGTGGGCCAGGACATCCGCGTCGCGCACCTGGAGGCGCCCTTCGGACCCGACCTGCTCTTCGAAGCGCTCGACGTTCCGGGGCTCATCGTGCACGCGGAGGTCTGCGAAGACGTCTGGGTGCCGATTCCGCCGTCGTCCTCGGCCGCACTCGCGGGTGCAACCGTTTTGCTGAACCTCTCGGGCAGCCCGATCACGATCGCCCGCGCGGAGGACCGCAAGATCCTCTGCCAGTCGCAGTCGCTGCGGTGCCTCGCCGCCTACGCGTACGCGGCCGCCGGCGCCGGCGAATCGACGAACGACCTGTCGTGGGACGGCCAGACCCTGATCTACGAGGGCGGTACTCTGCTCGCTGAGACCGAGCGCTTCCCCGAAGGACCCCGCAGCTCGATCGCCGACATCGACCTCGATCGTCTTCGCCAGGACCGTCTCCGGCAGGGCACTTTCGACGACAACCGCCGCGCCGAGCACGCCGACGCGATGTTCCGCACGGTGCACTTCGAACTCGATCCACCTGCCCGCGACATCGGCCTGCGCCGCACGCTCGACCGCTTCCCCTTCGTACCCGACGATCCTGCACGCCTGGCGCTGGACTGCTACGAGGCGTTCAACATCCAGGTGTCGGGGCTCGTGCAGCGGCTCGAGGCGATCGGCCGGCCCAAACCCGTCATCGGCGTGAGCGGCGGACTCGACTCGACGCACGCCCTCCTGGTGATCGCACGCGCGATGGACCGCATGGGCCGGCCGCGCAGCGACATCCTCGCCTACACGATGCCGGGCTTCGCGACCTCCGACCATACGAAGTCCAACGCGATCGCCCTCGCGGAATCGATCGGCGCATCGATCGAGACGATCGACATCCGGGATGCCGCAACCGAGCTGCTGACCAAGATCAAGCACCCGTTCGCCGACGGTGAGCCGGTGCACGACATCACGTTCGAGAATGTGCAGGCGGGCCTGCGCACCGACTACCTTTTCCGCCTCGCCAACCAGAACGGCGGGCTGGTCATCGGCACCTCCGACCTGTCGGAGCTCGCGCTCGGTTGGTCCACCTACGGCGTGGGCGACCAGATGAGCCACTACGCGGTCAACACCGGCATTCCCAAGACGCTCATCCAGCACGTCATCCGCTGGGTGATCGCTGATCCCTCGGTCGAGCTGAGCGAGCATGCGAAGGACGTGCTGCAGTCGGTGCTCGACACAGAGATCAGCCCCGAGCTGGTGCCGGCCGGGCAGGACGGCAAGATGCAGTCCACCGAGGACCGCATCGGGCCCTACGCGCTCCACGACTTCGCGCTCTTCCACATCCTCCGCTACGGCCTGCGACCCTCGAAGATCGCCTTCCTCGCCGAGCGCGCATGGGATGACGCGGATGCCGGAGCCTGGCCGCCCGGATTCCCCGCCGAAGATCGCTACGCCTATGACCTGCCGACGGTGACGAAGTGGCTGCGGGTGTTCCTGCAGCGCTTCTTCGCGTTCGCCCAGTTCAAGCGATCGGCGATTCCGAACGGCCCGAAGGTCTCACCCGCGGGTTCGTTGTCGCCGCGCGGCGACTGGCGGGCGCCGTCGGACGGGAACGCCGCAGTCTGGCTTGCCGAATTGGATGCCGCGCTCCCCGATCTCGCACCATGAACGACACCGCACGAAGCACGCGCGGGTCGCCTTCAGCCCAATAGCATTCAGCCATGAGAACCACGGTGCTGTGGGGCGTTGTCGCAATCGTCGCAACCATGACGTCCATCTCCGCCTGCACGGCGAGTACCCCGGACAGCACCGCGAGCGTGTCGGCCAGTCCCGCCGCCACCGCGGGCGCGTGCCCGGAGGGCACAGCGGAGACCGAGGGCTTGTGCGTCGCTGAGACCGCCGAGGCGGAGGAGGCGGCAGAGGTCGTGCGGTCGCTGTTCGAGTCGGAGTCGCTGGGGTCGGTGATCATCGGAGTATGGCGCGCCGGCGAGCCCGTTCTGGTGGGAGCGCTCGGCGAGAGCCTCACGGGAGTCCCCGCCACGGTCGACATGCATCACCGCACCGGCAACGTGGGCCATTCCCTGGTCGAGACGGTGCTGCTGCAGCAGGTCGAGAAGGGAACGCTGGCACTGGATGACCCGCTGTCGAAGTACCTGCCCGATCTGCCCTCTGCCGACGAGGTCACGATCGACATGGTCGCGCACAGCACCTCGGGTTACACGCAGTACACGATCGTCCCCGAGTTTCAGGAAAGGCTCTACGAAGACCCGTTCGCGGACTGGAACATCGACGACGTCATCGCGTACGGCGTCGAGAGTGGGCCGCAGTACCCGCCGGGGACGAACTGGAACTTCTCCGACACCAACATCCTCATCCTCGCCCGGGTGCTCGAGGAAGCGACCGGCACGCCGATCGCAGATCTGGTTCAGCAGGGCATCTTCGATCCGCTCGGCATGGACCAGTCCACCTCACCGGCCACTGCCTACCTGCCCGATCCCGTGCTGCACTCCTACACCGGAGAGCGGGAGGTGTGGGAGGAAGCGACCTACTGGGATCCGTCGTGGACCTCGTTCGCCGGCGGATGGGGTTCCACGCAGGACGACCTGCGCAAACTCATCGAGGCTGTCGGCACAGGCTCACTCCTGTCCGACGAGAGCCACGAGGCGCAGCTGGCCGCGACCAATGTCGGCCTCGGCTCGAACACCGACGAGCGCTACTACGGAATGGGCATCTCGATCGTGAACGACTGGCTCCTCACGGCGCCGGGCCTGCAGGGTTATCACGCCTCGGTCGGCTACCTGCGGGATCAGGAGCTGACCGTCGTCATCTACTTCACGACGACGCCCGACTACGACACCTCGAACAGGTCCACCTTGATCTTCGAGCCGCTGAGCGCGATCCTCGCGCCGGAGAACGTGGTCGATCTCGGCTGATGCCCCGGCATCCGCGGCGACCGGCCGCGGAGTGCAGGCGACCCCGCGCTGACGGTGGGAGGATCAGGACATGGCCAGGCGTGCGACGGTGATCGGCAGTGGACCCAACGGGCTCGCCGCCGCCGTCGCCCTCGCCCGCGCCGGCTACTCGGTCCGCGTCCTCGAAGCCTCCGGCACGGCGGGCGGCGGTGTACGGACCGCCGAACTGACTCTTCCCGGATTCCGCCACGACGTCGGCTCGGCCGTCCACCCCGCCGCACTCAGCTCGCCGTTCTTCCGAGCGTTCCGGCTGCGCAGCCGCATCGACTGGATCACACCGGAGATCTCGTACGCCCAGCCCCTCGACGGTGGTCGCGCGGGCATCGCCTGGCGCGACATCGACCGCACCGCCGACGGACTCGGGCCCGATGCCCGCGCCTGGCTCGCCGTGATGCGGCCCCTCAGTTCGCACCTGGACGCCGTGGTGGACTTCACCGGGTCGCAGCTGCTGCGGATGCCGCGGCATCCGCTCACGACAGTCCGCTTCGGTCTTCGCGTCCTGCAGCTCGGATCAGTGCTGGGCCGCCGCACGTTCGCGACCGAGGAGGCGAATGCCCTGCTCACGGGCGTATTCGCGCACGCCAACACCCCCCTGCCGTCGATCGGCGCCGCGGCCTCGGGGCTCTTCCTCGCCGCGCACGCGCACGCCGGAGACGGGTGGGCATACCCGCGCGGCGGAGCGCAGCGCATCGCCGACGCGCTGATCGCCGACCTGCGCGCGCACGGGGGCGAAGTCGTCACCGATCATGCCGTCACCTCCCTCGACGAGCTCGACTGGGGCGACCCGGCCGCCGGCGACCTGCTGCTGCTCGACACGTCGCCCCGACTGCTGCTGACCCATCCCGACATCCCGGCCGGGTATGCCCGCGCGATTCGCCGCTATCGCTACGGCGCCGCAGCGGCGAAGGTCGATTTCGCGCTCGACGGTCCGATTCCGTGGGAGAACGCCGACGTCGCCCGCTCGCCGACCGTGCATCTCGGCGGCACTCGCGCCGAAGTCGAATACGGCGAGAACACCGTCGGTCGAGGCGCAGTCACCGGGCGGCCGTACGTGCTCGCCGTTCAGCCGTCCGTGCTCGACCCGACGCGCGCCCCCTCGGGCAAAGGGGTGCTGTGGGCGTACATCCACGTTCCCGCCGACTCCCCTCTCGATCCGACCGAACTCGTCACCCGGCAGGTCGAGCGATTCGCCCCGGGCTTCCGCGACCGCATCCTCGCCTCGCACGCGATGACCGCGGCCGAACGCGCCGCATTCAACCCGTCCGACATCGGCGGCGACATCCTCGGCGGCGCGTTCAGTCTGGTGCAGGCGATCCGGCGGCCGATCGTCTCGACGACCCCGTGGCGCACGCCGATGCCCGGTGTCTACCTCGCCTCGGCATCCACTCCGCCGGGACCCGGAGTCACCGGAATGCCGGGCTGGTACGCGGCCCGTCAGGCCATCGACGACGCCGGCGCCGGGCGCCTCGAACCCGCGGACCTGTTCGGGGCGTGACGCCGTGGACGGTTTCGCCGCTGTCGACTTCGAGTTCGCTCGGCAGGTTCTGCAGCGCGGAGTCGCGGCGCTGTACCTCATCGCGTTCGTCTCGACGTTGAACCAGTTCCGTCCGCTCCTCGGCGAACACGGACTGCTGCCCGCCCCCGAGCTTCTGGCGTGGGCGAAGTCCTCGAAGAGGGCGCGGCGGATGCTGCGCCCCACCGTGTTCCGCTGGGTGCGCTACACCGACCGGCGCCTGGTCGCGCTGTGCGGCGGGGGCATCGTCGTGGCGGCGGCACTGGTGTGCGGCATCCCGCAGCTGGGCCCACCATGGCTGCCCATGCTCGCCTTCCTGCTGCTGTGGGGCGCCTACATGTCGATCACCAGCATCGGCCAGACCTTCTATTCGTTCGGCTGGGAGATGCTGCTGCTCGAAGCCGGCTTCCTCGCGGCGTTCCTCGGCTCGGACTCGCAGCCGCCGCCGACGGTCGTGATCGTACTGTTCTGGTGGCTCGTCTTCCGTCTCGAGTTCGGGGCGGGCATGATCAAGATCCGCGGCGGGCGCGAGTGGCGCGACCTCACCGCGCTCATGTACCACCACGAGACGCAGCCCATGCCGGGGCCGCTCAGCCGCCAGGCCCACCTCCTGCCCCGGTGGTTCCACCGGGGCGAGGTGCTGGGCAATCACTTCGCACAGCTCGTCGTGCCGTGGTTCCTCTTCGCGCCGCTTCTGGGGCTCTGGATTCCGGGACCTGTGCCCGCGCTCGTCGGCGCGATCTCCGCCGGCATCGTCATCGCGACACAGCTCTGGCTCGTCGCCACGGGCAACTTCGCATGGCTGAACTGGGCAACGATCGTCATCGCATTCTCGGCGATCGGCGTGCCGGGCATCGGCTCAGCATCGCGCCCGGCACCAGACGCGCCGCCCTGGCTCATCGACGGCCTCCCCCTCGCCTGGCTGATCGCCACGGCGGCGGTCGGTGTGCTGTACGTCGTGCTGAGCTGGCCCGCGCTGCGCAACCTGTTCGCCCGGCGGCAGCTCATGAACGCGAGCTTCACCCGGTGGCAGCTGGCCAACGCGTACGGCGCGTTCGGCACCGTCACGAAGGAGCGCATCGAGATCGTCGTCGAGGGCACGGCGGATGAAGATCCGGATGCCGCAACCTGGCGCGAATACACCTTCAAGGGCAAACCCGGCGAGCTTCGCCGCATCCCGCGTCAGTTCGCGCCCTATCACCTGCGCCTGGACTGGCTCATGTGGTTCCTGCCGCTCGGCCACCCGCTCGAGGACTGGTTCACGGCGTTCCTGGTCAAGCTGCTCGAGGCGGATCGGTCCACGTTGCGACTGCTCGCACACGACCCCTTCGAGGGCAGCGCTCCCCGCTGGGTGCGCGCGGTGTCATACCGCTACCGTTTCACCGGCCACGCCGAGTTCCGCGAGAGCCGCCGGCGATGGCATCGCGATCGGATGCGCCCGGTGATGGGGCCTGTCGCCCTGCGCAGGACTGGAAGACTGGAGGAGTGAAACTCCTCGTCGCAGCGCTCGAAGCCGAACTCGTCGCCTTCCCACCCGAGCTCCCCGGCTTCGATCGGCTCGTGACCGGTCCCGGCAAACTCCAGGCGGCCTACGCCCTGACCCGGGCTCTCGACGCGCGCCGGTACGACGAAATCCTCGTCGTGGGCACCGCCGGCGCGATCGATGCCCGGCTGGACGGCGACCTCTACGAAATCGACGCTGCGATCCAGCACGATGTCACCGACATCGACGGCATCGTCGGTCAGCACGTCTCGCTCCCGCGGCGCGTCGAACTCGGTCGCGGCCGGATGCTCGAGAACGCAGCCACGATCGCGACCGGCGATCACTTCGTCGATGACTCCGAGGCCGTGGCCGTGATCCGTCCGCTCGGCGCGGGGCTCGTCGACATGGAGACGTACGCGTACGCGTGGGTCGCCGCCCAGTTCGGCGTTCCGATCCGCGTGATCAAGGCCGTCTCGGACCGCGCGCAGGACGATGCGATCACCGACTGGCACTCCGCGGTCACCGCGTGCAGCGCGCAGCTGCGCGAGTTCGTCCTCGCCGAATACGGCGTCTGACGCAGCTCAGGACTCCGAGTCGCCACCGCGGGAGAAGATCATCCGCAGCACGAAGAACACGATGACGGCGACGACTGCCACGACGAGCAGCTTCACGATGAAGGCGACCACCGAGAACAGCACGTTCACCAGGAACCACGCGATCAGAATGGCCGCGATGACGCCGACGATCGTCCAGACTGTGCCCTTGTTCACCCCTTCAGCCTAAGCCTCACGCGGGAACGACAACGTCCTGACGGATGATGCTCGGGCCCTGCGCGGTGGCCTCGACCACGAGCTGAGCGGGCAGCTGCTCCTTCATCGCGGCGACGTGACTGATGAGCCCGACCGTCCGGCCGCCCTGGCGCAGCTCGTCGAGCGTGCGCATGGCGAGATCGAGGGTGTCGTCGTCGAGCGAGCCGAAGCCCTCGTCGATGAACAGGGTGTCGAGCTTGACGCCTCCGGCGCGCGCAGTGACGACTTCGGCCAGACCGAGCGCCAGTGCGAGCGAGGCGAGAAAGGTCTCGCCGCCCGACAGCGACTGCGCGGGCCGTGCCTGACCGGTATGCGCGTCCATGATCTGCAGGCCGAGGCCGGATGCGGCTCCCCGCGCCGCGCGCGCATCGGTGTGCTGCAGCCGGTAACGGCCGGAGGACATGTCGTCGAGGCGCAGATTCGCCGCCTCGACGATCTCTTCCAGCTCTGCGGCGAGGACGAACGACTCGAGGGTCATCCGGTGGGTGTTGGGAGCCTTGCCTGCCACGGTGTTGGCCAGACGCGCGATGGCCTCGTGATCCTCGGCGAGCCCTGAGATCTCGGCATGTCCGCGCGTCGCCCGCTCGAGCAGATCGCGCAGCCGGGCGAGGGTCTGCGCGGCGTGGGCGGCGGCATCCACCGTGCTGCTCCACCGCTCCCGGGCGTCGGCGAGCGCGGTCGCGGTCGCAGACAGCTCGACGAGCTCTTCGGGCGCACCGGCGAGTTCGAGTTCGAGCTCGCGCAGGCGGTCGCGCTCGGAGCGCACCGCGGCGTCGTGCTCGCGGATGCGCCGGTCCAGCGTGGCGCGGACGGCCGCATCTCGCAGCGCTGCGGTCGCCTCGGCGGCGTCGGCGAAATCGGATGCGGTGACACGTGCGTCGCGATCGGCGGCCGCATCGTCCGCGGCGGCCGCCCGGACCGTCGCGTCGGCATGCGCGTCGACGAGAGTCTGCGCGAGGGCACGACGACGGGTCGCATCGGCGATGCGGGCGGCCACCGTCGCGAAGGATCCGCGGGCGGCGTCGACCGCTGCCCGCGCCGACGTCGCCTGTGACTCGAGGCCGGCGAGCGACCGGCCCGCGGCGACGAGCTCGGCGGCGAGAGCGTCACGCTCGGCTTCGGCTGCGGCATCGGTCTCGACCAGGTCTTCGTGCTGGGCGGTGAGTCGGTCGCGCGCCGCGGCTGCCTGCTCCGCCGTCGCGACCGCGGTCTCGGCGGTGACGTGAGCAGCCTCGAGTGCGCTGACACCGTCTCCGCCGGCACGCGCCGCGGCATCGGCATGCGAAGAACGTGCGCCGCGGGCGGCCTCGGAGGCTGCACGCTCACCCTCCGCCGCGCGCTCCTTGTACTGCTCCGCGGCAGCGACGTCGTCGTCGGTGACGGGCTCTTCGGTCCGTTCGGCGGGAGCCGGGTGCTCGAGCGATCCGCACACCGCGCACGCTTCGCCGTCGACGAGGGCCTCCGCGAGCTCGCCCGCGTGGCCCGCCAACCGGCGCCGCAGCAGCGCCGTGACGGCGGCGGCGGCCTGCTCGAGAGCGCCGAGCGCCGTGATGTGCCGGGACTCGGCCTCTTGCTGCGCCGACGCCAGCCGTTCCGCATCACGGGCAGCGGCCAGGCGACCGGCGACGTCGGCGAGCTGCGCCCGCGCCGAGTCGAGCGCCCCCGCCGCCGTCGTGTGAATGCGCAGCTCCTCCTCGAGCTGCTTCAGTCGCTCGGGAAGCCCCGCACGGGCGGCGTCGATGCGCGTGAGCAGCACCTCGAACTCGCCGACGCGGTCCCGGGTCGCGGCGATCGTCGCCTCGACGGCTGTGAGGTCCCGCTCGGCCGCGATCGCTGCCGTGGCCAGAGCGAGGTCGCCGGTGAGCTCCTCGATACGGATGCCGAGGGCCGCGGCATCCGCCCCCTCGCCGGCCGCGGTCCAGGCGGCGAGCGCCGTCTTCTCGACCGCGGTGGCCGAGTCAGCGGCCGCGACGGCACGCGCGGCGGACTCGATGGGCGCGCGCAGCGCCTCCGCGGCGCTGGCGCGGTCGAGAATGTCGCGGTCGCTCGAGATCGACGCCGCCTGGGCCTCGAGCGCCTCGAGCGCGACGCGTGAGCGCGACCGGTGCTCCTGCTTCTCGCGCAGCGCCTTGGCCGCGAGATGCGCGGCTTCGGCCGCGGCGTGGGCCTTGTCGGCGGCATCGCGCTCGCGCACGAGCGTTTCGGCCCGGTACGCGGCCCGCTGGACGGCGCGCTCGCCCGCCTCGAAGCGGACTGCGACGGAGGCGCCCGGACCGATCGCGTCGGGGTCGGACGAGTCGCCCGCGAGTTCGTCCGCGTCGATGAGCCGTTCGGCCTCACCGAGCAGGAGCACGACACCGTCACCGGCGGTGGCGAGCGCGCGTTCGGCGTCTTTGCGGCGCTGCTCGAGCGCGGTCTGGTAGTCCTCGTACGTGCGCGTGCCGAAGAGCTTGCGCAGCAGTCGCTGGCGATCGTCGTTCTTCGCGAGGAGGAACTCGGCGAACCGGCCCTGCGCCAGCAGGATCACCTGCAGGAACTGCTGCTGGTTCAGCCCCAGGATCTCGTCCAGCTCGCGCGCGACATCGACGGGCCGGGCGGCGCGGCCGACCCATGCCTCGTCGACGAGCTCGTCGAGCTGGGCACGGTGGGGCTCGGTGGTCAGGCCGGGGCCGCGATGCTTCGGCCGCTCGTACTCGGGCGAGCGGGTCACACGCCAACGCGTGCCGATCGCGCTGAACTCGACGGTCACGCTCGTGGGGTCATCGGGCGCGCAGTGGTCGCTGCGCAGGCGCTTCTCAGCGCCGTCGTAGCGCGGCGCGCCGCCGTACAGCGCGAAGCACACGCCGTCGAGCACGCTCGACTTGCCCGCGCCGGTGCGGCCGGCGATCAGGAAGATGCCGTCGGCAGCGAACGCGTCGAAGTCGACCACCTGACGCTCCCGGAACGGCCCGAAGCCCTCGAGCTCGAGGCGATGCAGTCTCACGCGCTCGCCTCCACGAGCGAACGCTCGTCGATGACCTCGCGGATGAGCTCCGTCTCCCGCTCGGATGCACCCTCGCCGTCGCGCACATGCGTGAGGAACGCATCGACCAGCTCGGCATCGCTGCGCGCCGCGCGCACGCGACGGGAGTACGTCAGGCCGTCGGGACCGTGCAGGCCCTCGGGGGTGTGCATCACGGTCGCGCAGAATGCGAACCGGGCCTGCAGGCGCCGCATGGGGTCGAGCTGGGGCGTCGCATCGGTGTACTGCGCGCACACCCACGCATCTTCGTGCTCGGTGAAGCGCGCATCGGTCAGCAGCTCGTCGAGCGACCCGCGCACGGTCTTCAGGCGCCGCGGGACCGGAAGATCGAGCCACGCGACGGCCGCGAGACCGACGGCGTCGAGGTCGATCAGCCACGACCCGCGCGGCTTGTCGGCCTCGCCGAAGCTGTAGTGCAGCGGGGCACCGGCGTAGCGCACGCGTTCGGACAGCTGCTGTCGGCCGTGGATGTGACCCAGCGCGACGTAGTCCGGTCCCTCGAACGCCGAGAGTGCGACCACGTCGAGGCTCCCCTGCCGGATCTCGCGCTCGACCCCCGGCGTCGCCTCCACACCCGCCGCGAAGCAGTGCGCGATCGCGACCGACCGGCCGCCGCGCCCTGCCAGGTCTGCGCGGACCAGACCCATCACGTGCTCGATCGTCGCGTGCTGCGAGCGCAGCTCGGTGCCGGGCCAGAGATGCCGCACGAGGGCGGGTTCGAGGAACGGGATTCCGTAGAAGTGCACGGGTCCGTGTTCGTCGTCGATCGTGATCGGTGTGCCGGCCGAAACCGGATCGGTCACGACGTGGATGCCGTCGCGCAGGAGCGCGGACTGGAATCCGAGCCGCGCCGCGGAGTCGTGGTTGCCGCTCGTCACGATGATCTGCGCACCGGCATCGGACAGGGCGCGAAGCGTGTCGGTGAGCAGCGTGTAGCACCCGGCCGCGGGCGCTGCGGAGTCGAAGACGTCACCCGCGACGATGACGACATCGACGTCGTTCTCGCGCACCTGAGTGGCGAGCGCGTCGAGCACGCCGCGCAGCGCATCGAGCGTGGCGTGGCCGTGGAACGACCGCCCGATGTGCCAGTCAGAGGTGTGCAGGATGCGCATGTTCACACGGTACGGGCGCCGTGCGACATCGCCCCCGAGGCGGGCGGGCGGTTCGCTCATCGCGGACGCCGGCGCGACCGCGCCGCTGGTTGCGCGACGCACCGCGGCACCCGCGACCCGAGCTCGCCGGGCTCAGGCCGGGTGGGAGTTCCTCTTGCGGCGGCGCGAGCTGAGATCGACCACCGAGATGAGGAACGCGACCGCGATGAAGATCGCGACCGCCGTCATGCCGTACGCGTAGGCGTCGTGGTAGACCACGATGTCGGGCGCTCCCCCGTCGCCCTCGCGGTAGATCGTCGCGTAGAACAGCGACAGCGCGACCGCCGTGCCGACGGAGGTGCCGATCCGCTGCCCGAGCTGCCCGATCGATCCGGCGACGCCGCCCTGCTTCACCGGGATGTCGGCCAGCGTGAGCGTCTGGTTCGGCGACATCACCAGGCCGCCGCCGACACCGCCGATCACCATCACGCCGGCCATCACCCACGCCACCCACTCGGCAGGGACGAACAGCGCGGCCGCGGCCAGCCCGATCACGCACGCCAGCACCCCGACCAGCCCCCACACCACGACGGGGCGCCCGTACGTGCCGACGATGTTGCCGCCGATCCAGGAGAACACGGCGCTCGCGAGCGCGAAGCCGATCGTCACCATGCCGGCGTACACCGGGGCGAGGCCCACGCCGGTCTGCAGGAACAGCGTCGTGAGCAGGAACAGCGCGGGAAGCGCGGTGAAGTACGCCGCGATCAGCAGCGTGCCGTTGCGGAACGATGAAACCCGGAACAGGGCGAACCGGATGAGCGGCTGCTTGCCCTGCCCCTCGTAGTGCCGCTCCCACGCGACGAATGCCCCCGCGAACAGCACGAAGGCGACCAGCAGCCACCAGCGACGCGGGTCATCGTCCGGCGAGCCCGTCGTGAACAGGAACGGCCACATCAGCGACAGCACGGCAAGGCCGAACAGGAAGACGCCGAACAGGTCGAACGACAGAGCCTTGCGCGAGCGGGTGCGGGTCTTCGGCAGCACCCACACCGCGAGCGCGATCGCGATGATGCCGAGTGGCACGTTCATCCAGAAGATCAGCCGCCAGCCGTCGGCGGCGCCGCCGACGAGGATCAGGAACCCGCCGATCGTCGGACCGAACGCAGTCGCGATGCCGATCGTGGCGCCGAAGAGCCCGAATGCCCGCCCGCGCTCCTTGCCCTGGAACAGCTGCTGGATGAGTCCGAGCACCTGCGGCATCTGAATGCCGGCCGCCACCCCCTGCAGCAGCCGCGCGACCATCAGCATGAGCGGACTGACGGCCACCGCGCACAGCAGGCTCGTCACGGTGAACAGCGACAGGCCGACGATGAACAGGGCGCGTCGCGACCGCTGATCGCCCAGACGCCCCATCGGCACCAGGACCAGCCCGAACGTGAGGACGTACCCCGACACGATCAGCTGCAGCTCGGTCGACCCCGCCCCCAGCGCCGCTTCGATCGACGGCAGAGCGACGTTGACCTTCGACAGGTCGAGGATCGTGATCGCCGCGACCGCGACGCACACCCAGAACGCGCGCCACCGCTGCGGTGAGCTCAGCGCGATCTCGGTCGTCGGCGGGTGCGCGGAAGACTTGGCGGGCCGCTGATCGGTGCCCGCGGCCGTCTTCGCGGTGGTGGAGTCCGTCATTCATCACACGCTATCGCCGAGGCGGATGCCCCGGGGCCGGGTTCGGCCGGATGTCAAGGCCCGTGGTGATGCACGGGGCGCCGGAAGGAATGCGGCTAACCTCGGCAAGTGAGCGACGTCGGGTCCTTTACGCACGCGGGTGCGACGCTCGTCGCCGAGACATCGGGGGCCGCCGACGCCGCCTCGCGGACATACATCCTCCTTCACGGCATCGGCATGGGCCGCTCGATCTTCGCCGATCTCGACAGGCACCTCGACCGGGAACCCTCCGCCCGGACGATCGCGATCGACCTGCCGGGGTATGGTGAGGCGCCCGAACCGCCGCGGGTGCTCACCATGGAGCGCACCGCCGACCTGATCGCGGCGTTCATCCGCGCACGGGGCATCCGATCGGCCGTGTTGGTCGGCCATTCGATGGGAACGCAGGTCGCGATCGAACTCGCGGCGCGGCATCCGCAGCTCGTCGAGAGCATGGTACTCATCGCGCCGACGGTCAACCGCCGTGAGCGCACCGCCGTCCAGCAGGTGCTCCGCCTCGCCCAGGACCTCGCCCTCGAGAGTCCCCGCGTGATCTTCGTGGGCGCCCGCGAGTACCTGCGGGCGGGACCGCGCCTGCGAGCAAAGTTCCGCGCGATGCTCGTGCACCGGCCCGAGACCGTCTATCCGCGCGTCCACGTGCCCGCCCTCGTGCTCCGCGGCCAGAACGACTACGTGTGTCCGCCCGCGTGGTGCCGCTTCGTCGCCGCCGCTCTCCCGCAGGGGCGTCTGGCCGAGATCGTCGGCCACGGTCACGAGACGATGATCCGGGATGCCGCACCCGCCGCCGCGATCATCCGAGACTTCCTGCGCCACAGCTGATCCGCCGCGCAGCTGCACCTCGCGAAGGCGCGAAAACGCCCTCGATGAGCGGATTCCTGCCAAGCCCGGCCGGGCCGGCAATGTCGGACCCCGTCCGTACGTTGGAACCATCGGAACCAACGGAGGAGCCATGCTTTCCACCATCACCGCAGCTGAAACGCAGTTCCGTCACGAGGACGGTCAGCGTCGCAAAGAGATCGCCCTGCTCGCCTCGATCCGCGAACGACGTGCGGCGGCATCACGCGCCGAGCGCGTCGCCACGGCACCGCGCACGATCGCGCGAGCCGCATGGGCGCGACCGATCGAGGTCGCGCACGCCGAACCCGCGGCCTGCGTCGCCTGAATCAGCTGGATCGCCCGAGCTAGACGCCGCCGCCGCCTGAACCGGGCGACGAGCGTCGCGCAAGCGCGTCGACTTCGTCGTCGGTGATCTGGATGCCGGAGTCGACGAGGCGCTGGCGCAGCACCTCTTCGTAGCGGTCCTGCGACTCATCGCCGAGATCGACGCGCGTCTGGGCGGCGATGCCGTCGAGCTTGTCCTCGATCGACGCGTTGTTCTGCTCCAGCACCGGCTCATCCTGGACCGATTCGACACCGGCCTCGCCTGCGGAGTCCTGGTGCACGGCACCGCCGACGGAATCCTCGCGAGCTGCTCCGCTGTTCGACGCGTCCGACATCAGGAGTCGCCACCGTCGAGGTCGTCGTCAGTGATCAGGTCGGGGTCGGCGTTCTGACCCGCCGCATCACCCTCGACCGTGCCGGGAGCGTCGGCCGTGGCATCCGATCCGTCCGGAGTGTTCGGGGGAAGACCCGACTCTGTCCGATTTCCATCCGTGCTCATGGCGTCTCCTATCGACGTCACCACACTCTCGCAGCCCCGCCGATCCCCACAGGGGGTTGACGCATTCCGCATCCCCGGCTACAGCGAGGTGGTGTCGCCGGCCGTGCGCGCGGCGGCGGAAGCGGCGCGGTCCTTCGCGACCGCCTGGCCGATCATCTGCCCGCCGCTCGTGAACATGGCCCGCCGCCACGGCAGCATGCCCTCGATCTCGATCTGGATCGACATCGACAGGATCGTCCGGATCAGCACGATGATCCCGAGGATGAGCGCATCCTCCATCGAGGGCTTCGAGGTGATGGTGCGGATGAGGTCGGCCGCGACCAGCACCTCGAGTCCGAGGAGGATAGCGGCGCCGAGCGTCGTGCGAAGCACCGAGAATGCCGCCGTGCCGCCTTCACCGCGGGCGAGCGAGCGACCGCCGAGCACGATCGCGATCAGGAAACCCACGATCATCGAGAGCGCACCGATGGCCTCGAAGCCCAGGGCGACGTACGTGAAGACGGTCTCGAAGTCCACGAGGCTCAGTGTATGGGCCCGTGGCGCTCGCTCACGCGCGGGCGCGCTGGTGCAGGATGGCGCGCGCGCTCGGGGCGCGCGGCGAACCAGTCGGCGACGTACCAGCACACCGGGATCACCTGCCGCTCGCCCTGACGCTCGAGCTCGGTGACGGCGTGGTCCACGACCTGACCGGCGTACCCGTGCCCACGGAAGGTGGGCACCGTGTAGGCGCGGGTCATCGCGACCGTGCGTCCGTCATCGCGATAGTCCAGCACGCTCACGAGGTCTGCGCCGCGATGGAGCGTGTAGCGCGAAGCATCCGGTTCGTGGGTGAAGGTCAGCGATGTCACGACGAAAGGCTACGTCCGATCCTGGGCTCCGGGCGCGACCTGCCTGTGCGATTCCCGGGAACCGCGCAGCGGCGACGGCTCACCCGGTGACCTCCGCGAGATCCACCGCGAACGTCTCGGACCGGCCGCCGGGCGCCGTGACCGTGACCTCCGTCTTGCCCGAGCCCCCGGCGAAGACGCGCAGCTTCACGCCGTCGAGGTAGTCGTAGTCGGGCCGGTCGCTGCGCGCACCCCAGGGGATGACCGCGCCCGGACGCACATAGATCGGCAGCGACGTGAACCCGTGCTGCTCGCGTCGCCACGTGCCACCGGCGACTTCTTCGCCGGTCAGCAGGTTCGTCCACGTGCCCGCCGGCAGGTAGAACTCGACGTCGCCGGTCGCCGAGAACACCGGGGCGACCAGGATGTCGGCACCGAGCATGTACTGCCGGTCGAGGTAGGCGACCGCCGGGTCATCCGGGAACTCGAGCTGCATGGGGCGCATGATCGGGGCGCCGCTGGATGCCGCCTCGAGGCTCGCCGCATAGATGTAGGGCATGAGGTGCATCTTCAGGTGGGTGAAGACGCGGGTGACCTCGACGGCCTCCTCATCGAACACCCACGGAACCCGGTACGATCCCGAGCCGTGGAACCGGCTGTGCGAGCCGAGCAGACCGAATGCCGTCCAGCGCTTGAAGACTCCGGCATCCGGTGTTCCTTCGAACCCGCCGATGTCGTGACTCCAGTGCGCGAAGCCGCTGAGGGCGAGGGAGAGGCCGCCGCGCAGCGTCTCGGCCATCGACGCGAACGTCGATGTCGAATCTCCGCCCCAGTGCACGGGCATCGATTGCCCCCCGGTGGTCGCCGACCGCGCGAAAAGCACGGCCTCCCCCTCGCCTTTCGCGTCGACCAGCACATCGTGGACGGCCTTGTTGTACAGCTGCGTGTACAGGTTGTGCATGCGTGAGGGGTCCGACCCGTCGAAGTAGTCGACCTCGAGCGGGATGCGCTCACCGAAGTCGGTCTTGAAGCAGTCCACCCCCTGGTCGATCAGCGCTCGGAGCTTGCTCTGGTACCACGCGGTCGCGTCCGGGTTCGTGAAGTCGACGAGCCCCATGCCGGCCTGCCAGAGGTCCCACTGCCACACCGAGCCGTCGGGGCGCTTCACCAGGTAGTCGGATGCCGCCGCCTCGGCGAACAGCGGCGAGCGCTGTGCGATGTACGGGTTGATCCAGACGCAGACCCTCAGGTCGCGGTCGTGCAGGCGCGCGAGCATGCCGGTCGGATCGGGGAAGACCCGCGGATCCCACTCGAAGTCGCACCAGTTGAACTCGCGCATCCAGAAGCAGTCGAAGTGGAACACCGACACCGGCAGCTCGCGGCGCGCCATCTCGTCGACGAACGACGTGACCGTCGCCTCGTCGTAGTCGGTCGTGAACGAGGTCGACAGCCACAGGCCGTACGACCACGCCGGCACGATCGGCGGACGCCCGGTGAGCGCCGTGTAGCGATCGATGACCTGCTTGGGCGTCGGCCCTGCAATGACGAAGTACTCGAGCACTTCACCCGAGACCGAGAACTGCACGCGTTCGACCGCCTCGGAGCCGATCTCGTACGAGACGTGCCCGGGGTCGTTCACGAGCACGCCGTAGCCGCGGTTGGACAGGTAGAACGGCACGTTCTTGTAGGCCTGCTCGCTCGAGGTGCCGCCGTCGGCGTTCCAGACCTCGACCGACTGGCCGTTCTTGACCAGGGGCCCGAAGCGCTCGCCGAGCCCGTAGATGAGCTCGCCGACACCGAGGTCGAGCTGCTCGTGGACGAAGGTGTGCGCACGCGGAGCGGCCGTGCCGGAGCGCGCATTGCCGACGATGCCGGTGTCGACCTGCGCGTCGTCGGCGAGCTGGATGTAACCCTGCGCCCTGCCACCGCTGCCGGTCACGCGTGTGCCGTCGATCTCGAAAGACAGGTTCCACGGAGCGCCGGGCGCGACGCGCGCGACCAGCGGGCCGGTGGCGAGCACTCCCCCATCGTCCGTGATGGACGCCGCCCCCGCGCCGCCGTCGATCGCGCCCGGCAGGTCGAATCCACCGTGGTCCGTCCCGCCCGTGTGGTGAGCGATGCGCACGCGGACCACCCCCTCGAGGGGCGAGGACAGCGTCACGGTGAGCGTCGGCCGGTTCAGCACGTCGCCGCGCCGGGCGATGACGGTGGTGGGCGCAGTGACGACCAGCCCGTCGCCGTCGGCGTGATCCTTCTGCCAGATGTCGTAGGCCTCCTGCGCGTAGAGAGCGGTCACTCCCGGTCGCAGTTGCCAGAACCCGTCGGTGAACTTCATTACTTGACTGCTCCTGCCGTGATGCCGTGCGTAAGAGTGCGCTGGAAGATGAGGAAGAAGATGAGCGTCGGGATGATGCCCAGCAGCGCCGACGCGCTCGTTGTCGTGACATCCATGAGTCGATCACCCTGCAGAACGCTGATGGCGACCGGTATGGTCTGGTTGGCGTTGGAGGCGAGGAACGTCAGTGGGATGAGGAACTCGTTCCACGTCCAGATGAAGAAGAAGACGAGCAGCACCGACAGCGTCGGCCGGCTGATCGGGTAGACGACCCGCCAGAGGATCTGCCAGCGCGACGCACCGTCGATCGACGCCGCTTCGAGAATCTCCTTCGGGAAGGTGCCGTACACCGACGAGAGCAGGTAGGTCCCGAACGCAGCCTGTACCACCACCATGACGATGATCACCGACCACACGTTGTCGTAGAGACCGACCTCCTTGAACATGTAGTACAGGGGATAAAGGAGCGCCTCCTGGGGGAGCAGGTTGGCCATCAGGAACAGCAGCACGATCCAGGACCGGCCCCGGATGCGTCCGATGCCGATCGCGAACGCACTCACCATCGAGAGGATCACCGCGAGCACGGCGGTGACACCGGAGATGAAGATCGAGTTCCACAGCTTCTCGGGAAAGTTGACGCGGTTCCAGAAGTTCACGATGCCCGTGAAGTCCAGTGCCTGGGGCAGAGCCAGCGGCCCGCCGGTGGCGTAGTCGATCGGCGATTTGAAGGAGTTCACGATGATCAGGTAGAACGGCGCGACCACGACGAGCGCGCCGAAGATGACCAGCGCGAGCAGCAGCCAGTCGACGCCGCGCTTCCTGTTCATGCCGCCCCGACTGCGCGGCGCGCGCCGCGCGCCGGGGCCGCTCGTGGCCGGCGTGGTGACGAGAACGGTTCCGACAGCCATCAGAGCCCCGCCCTTTCTTTGCGCTCCATCGAGTTCTGCACTCGGATGAAGATGATGGAGACGATGACGACGACGATCGTCAGCACCGTCGCGATGGTCGCGCCGTAGCCCACGTTCCGCTTGGTGAAGAACTCCTGGATGGCGTAGTAGGCCGGAACGAGAGTGGCGCCGGCCGGGCCGCCGCCGGTGACCACGTACACCGGTCCGAAGACCTTGAGTGCCGCGATCGTCGAGGTGAGGGTCACGACGAAGATCTCGGGACGGATGATGCTCATGGTGATCGCGGTGAACCGCTGGTACCAGTTCGCACCGTCGAGCTCGGCCGCTTCGTACAGCTCAGGGTCGACACGCTGCAGCGCCGCCATGAAGATGACGACCGGGTACCCGATCTGCACCCATACCAGGACCACCATCAAGACGATCAGGGCTGAGGGCATCTGGCCCAGCCAGTCATACGGCGGGATGCCGAACCATGACAGGATCTGGTTCGCTGCGCCGTCCTTGCCGGGGCGCACGATCCACCCGAACACGATGCCGGCGATCACGACCGGAAGAATCTGAGGCAGGTAGTAGGTCGCCCGGAGGAAGGCGCCGACCTTGCCGCCGAACTTGCGCCCGATCACATCGAACAAGAGGGCGGCGACGATGATCCCGACGATGGTCGGCACCACTACCATCGCGATCACCATCCAGACGGAGTTCGCGAACGATGTCCAGAAGTCCTCGTCGGTGAGGAGCTTCTGCCAATTCTCGAGCCCGATGAATTCCGGATCACCCACGCCTCGCCATTTCGTGAACGTGAGAACGGTGTTCCACACGAGCGGGATGACGATGATGACCAGCAGCAGCAGCAGGCCGGGCACGAGGTAGAGCCAGTATCCGGCGGAACCGGATCTGCCCTGTGGAATAGCGGGTTGCTCGGGGGGCAGCTTCACCTTCGCGCGAGCCGAACGGGTGTCAAGAGACATTTCTTACCTCCAGTGAAGCGGTGGGGGCGGCATCCATCGCGGTCACCGCCCCCACCGGTGGGTCAGCGGAAGTCCGCGGTTCCCTCGTCGTACTGCTCACCGAGGTTGGCGTTGGTCGTCTCGACGTCCTGCACACCGGTGACCAGGCCCTGCAGCTCCTGGACGATCACGTCGTAGAAGCCCGGCGCCGGCCAGTCGGGGTAGAAGGAGAGTCCGTCGTCGTCGAGGATGCCGTTGAAGGTCGCGATCAGCTCTGCGCTCTTCTCGTCGGTGATGTCGGCCGGGTCGGCGGCGACGGGCACGCCGCCGTTGTTGCCGACGATGGCCTGGATCTCGGGGCGCATCGTGATGTCGATGAACTCGTACGCGAGCTCTTTGTTCGCCGCGTTCTCGGGCACGACCCAGAGGTTTCCCGACGACCCGAGCGAAAGGTCCGACTCGGGGAATGCCTGCAGAGTCCAATCGAAACCGGTCGCCTCGGCCACGAAACGACCGAACCACCACGAACCGGAGACGAAGATCGGCGCCGTGCCGTTGATCCACGAGACACCGGCGTCATCGGCCTTGATCGACGAGACATCCGACGCGATGTAGCCCTTGTCGACGTAGTCCAGCAGAGTCTCAGACGCGTACGTGAGCTCGTCGCCCTGCCAGTCGACGGGGTTCTCGTAGAGCTGGTAGTCGTTGACGAACTGGCGGTCGGCCTGGCTCAGCGCGAGCTGGTACCAGAGCTGCCCGAGCGGGTATTCCGCGCCCGCCTCGGCCAGCGGAGTGATGCCCTTCGCAACGAAAGCATCGAGCACGTCGACGAACTCGTCGTAGGTCGTCGGCACCTCGAGGCCGGCCTCCTCGAACGCGTCGAGGTTGTAGTACACGCCGACGAACTCGCCGTAATTCGGGATGCCGTACCAGGTGTCGCCGCCCATGACGCCGTCTTCGGAGTACTTGGCGGTGGTCTGCAGCGACGGCGCGAGCTTGTCGGCCCAGCCGTACTCGTCGACCGCATCGGAGATGTCGGTGATCAGACCCGTGCTGGCGAGAAAGCCCGCGGTGGCGTTGCCCTTGTTGAATTCCATCAGGTCGGGAGCCGCGTCAGTGTCGAGCACCTGGCTCGCCGTCGACTGGATCTGCTCGAACGACTTCTCCTCGAATTCGACGGTCGCGCCGGTCTCTTCTTCGAAGACCTTGATGGCTTCGGCCCAGGCCTTGCCCATGGCGCTGTCGGCGCCCTCATAGTGCCAGAGCTTCAGGGTGTCGCCGGACTCGGCGCCGCCGGATCCGCCGGAGCAGCCGGCGAGCGCGAGGCCCGCGATCGCCAGCGAGCTGACGAGAGCGATTCCTCGCTTGGTATTGGTGCGAATGGTGCGTGCCATCAGTGGCATTCCTTTCTGGGTGACCCGCATTGGTCGGGGCAGGTGGAGGATGGTATTCAGTTGTCGAAGCGCTTCGATGAGGTGCAGGGAAACGCGTAGTGGGGGGCTCGGGATCAGCGGGTGTCGCCGCTGCGGGGACGATCCGTCGCGGTTGCGACAGATCCGTGCGGGGAATACGAGGGGCTGATCAGGCGCAGCCCTGGCTGGGGGCGTTCGTCGCCGAGGCTGCGGATCGCCAAGTCCACCGCGAGGTCGCACGACGTCTCAGGGATGAGCGGAATGGTGTCGAGCGGAGTCGAGAGCGCGGTCGTATCGAACGACGCTCCGACCGAGACGACTGAGACGTCGCCGGGCACCGTCATCCCGCGCTCGGCGAGCTCTCCCAGCACGACCGCGTGCGCCTCTTCCGTGCAGTGCAGCACGAGCGCAGTCGCGCCTGCCTCGAGCAGGCGACCCACCGTGCGGCGCGTCGCCGTGCGACTGGTGTGCTTCGCGCCGGTGGCACCGAAAGCCGCGCTCACTCCGCGCTCGTCAGCGCGCGTCTCGAACGCCGAGCGCACACGCGGCGGGAAGTTCGACTTCTCGTAGCTCACCTCCGGCTGTCCGACGAGCCCGATGTTGCGGTGACCGGCATCGGCCAGTCGATCGACCGCGAGCGTCGTCGCCGCTTCGAAGTCCAGGTCGACGCAGATGAGCCCGTCGTTGTCGCCGGGCACGCCGATGAAGATCGTCGGTGTCGAAATGGCGCGCGCAAGCTTCACGCGCTCGTCGTCGGGTGCGACATCGAGTACCAGGATGGCGTCGACCAGCCCGTTCGCGGCAACCCGGCCCATTCCCGCCTTCGCGTCTTCATCGGTCAGCAGAAGGATGTCGTAGTCGTTGCGGCGGGCGGCAACTGCCGTCGCGAGGACGAACGCCATGTGGGTCGGAGCGTGCGTGTCTTTGCGCAGCGGCTCTGTCAGGGCGAAGATCTGCGTGCGGCTGCCCGCCAGCATCCGCGCACCGGCGTTCGGGCTGTAACCCAACTCGCGGACGGCGTCTTCGATGCGGCGACGTGTGTCGGCAGAGATCGGCCGCTTGCCGCTCAGCGCATAGGAGACGGTGCTGATCGACACGCCGGCGGCCTCGGCCACCTCGTTGATCTTCACCATTGCCAACTCCGTCGTGTGCGACTTCTGATTCGTCGAAGCGCTTCACGGAAGCGCTTCGACTGCGATGGTAAGCGCACTTCACGGCACTGCGCAAGTGTTTTGCTGGATTGGGCAACAAATTGGTGAAAACGCCATCGGTCGCGCGGCGTGGCGTGCGCTTGCGGCCATCGCGGGGTCGGATTGAGCAAGATGTAACATTCCGTCGAGGTTGAGGGTCGGCATCCGTGCGATTTGACGCATTGCGACCCAATCCGTCATAATCGCGTCATGACTGACAACGCGCGCTCTCTGTCCGCCCTGGAGGCGAACGGGACTGCCGGCATGATGATGGCCGGCCGCGTCGTCATGTGTTGTCGAATGTGTCGCTGACACGGTGACTCCCGCCGGATTCGCGCGAAGCTTCTGAAACGCCGCGCAGAATCCCCCGAGCACCCGGCTCGTCGCGTCGATCACGCACGTCCGGATGCCGCGCCCCAGGCCCATCACAGAGGCCGCACAGCAGCACACTCCGAACTCCCGCCGATCACGGCCCGGGTTCCTTCCGCAAGGACCATCATCATGTCGAACACCGCCCTCCTCGAACGCCCCACCACCGCTCGTCACCTGCGAGCCGTTCCCCCCGTGGCCGATCCGGCCGCGGACAAGCCCGCAGCCGCACCCGCCGACGGTGGCCGCAGCCTTCCTGCCGGCACCGCGCCCCGCGGATTCGCCCTGTACGTCGGGATCGACGAGGCCAAGGCCGCGGCATCCGGTGTCAACCTGGGCGTCCTCGTCGACGCGCTGCGCCGCACGCTCGCCGAGCTGGCACCGGACGCCGAGACGTACGCGACCGTCGCCCTCGCCCCGGTCGGATCCGGCGGACGCGATGTGGACGTCGTGCGCCTCGCACTGCACGAGCCCTCCGCGATCGCCCGCACGAAGCAGGACGAGCCCGAAGACGAAGACCGTGCGCCCGGCGGTGTCGTCGTCGACATCTCGCGCAAGCGCGTGCTGATCGACGGCGAGTCGGCCGCGTTCACCTTCAAGGAGTTCGAGCTGTTGCAGTACCTGGTGCTGCGCGAGGGCCGCACGATCGAGCGCACTGAGCTCGTCGGGTCGCTCTGGCACGGCGCGACCGAGGAGGAGTCGCCCGGAGAGCGCACGATCGACGTGCACGTGCGCCGACTGCGCGCGAAGCTCGGCCGCTACGAAGACATCGTGCGCACCGTGCGCGGCGTCGGCTACCGATTCGACCGTCACGCCGACGTTTCGATCCGCTACGGCCACGGCACGCCTTCCCCCGACCGCTTCTAGGGGCGGGCATCGCCTGCTCGCGGCCGTTCGCCGGACGGAGCGCCCGCATCCGCTCATCAGGCCGACTCTGCCCGACGTCGGCGTCGCCGAATGAATCGTCGCGCTCGCCAGCGTGAGCAGCGATCGGTGTCGGTGGCCGGAGCGTAGGGTGAGCGCATGACGATCGCGCCGACCTCGCTGCGGACGCCGCCCGCAGGACCGGACACCGCGGGTGCGGGGTCGAGCGCACGGCCCCTCGAGACCGAATACCGTCCGCGGCGACCGGTCGATGTGCGCCGGACCGTCTTATACCAGCGGCACGGCGGAGGCGACCCGACGATGGCGGTGGCCGGCGAGGTGATCTGGCGCGCCAGCCGCACGCCCGAGGGCGTCGCGACCCTCGCGATCCGCGAGACCGCCCCCGGCGTCATCCGCGGAGCAGCCTGGGGGCCCGGCGCCGGATGGGCGCTCGCACAGCTGCCCGCGCTCTGCGGCGCGCTCGACGAGCCCGGCGATTTCGACCCGACCCGCCATCCCCTGATCGCCGCGGCGCACCACCGCAACCCCGGCGTGCGGATCGGTCGCACCGACGTGTTCTTCGACTCGCTGGCCAGCGCGATCATCGAGCAGAAGGTCACCGGCATGCAGGCGTTCGCCGCCTGGCGGCGTCTGGTCACGTGGCACGGCGAGCGAGCACCGGGACCGACGCCACGACCGCTGTACGCCCCTCCGAGCATCGACGGCTGGCGGATGGTGCCGTCATGGTCGTGGCACCGCGCCGGACTCGAGCCGCCGCAGGCGCGCACCGTCGTCGAGGCCGCGCGCCGCGGCGACGCGATCGGACGCGTGTTCATGACCGCAACCGACGGAGAAGCACGTGACCGCGTGCTGATCAGCCAGCGGGGCATCGGCCCGTGGACCTCGGCCGAGACCCGCATCCGCGCGCTCGGCGACGCCGATGCCGTCAGCGTCGGCGACTTCCACCTCGCTCACGAGGTCGGCTACGCCCTCACCGGGACACGCGTGGATGACGACGGGATGCTGGAGCTCCTCGCGCCGTGGGCGGGGCAGCGCCAGCGCGTCATCCGGCTCATCGAAGCGAGCGGCGTCCGGGAGCCGCGTCGGGCACCCCGCCTGCACCCCGAGGATCATCGCGACCGTTGAGTCCCTGCGAGGCGGCGTGCGGCGCGGCATGATGGGCGCATGATCGCCAGGAGTTCGAGCGCTACTCGATGGGTGCGATGTGGCAGGACGCGCTGCTGGAGGGCAAGCCCGACCGCAGCTGGGGACGCATCGCACTCGTGACCGACTACGCGATCATCGGAGAGATCATCCACGGGATCGCGTTCCTCTTCTCGTGCGATCTCAAGATCTTCGCGGTGGACGCGCAGGCTGACGCGGTGCAGTGGGCGTCGGAGGGTCCGCGCGACCTCTGATCGCCGACCCCGTTGTGCGTGTCGGAGACTCGGACGACACTGTGATCTGCCGCGACCGACGCGGCGTCCGACACAGACATCAGCGGGAGCAGATCATGCCCAGCCTCAACCCCTATCTTTCGTTCAAGAGCGACGCGCGCTCCGCGATGGAGTTCTACCAGAGCGTCTTCGGCGGCGAACTCGACATCTCCACCTTCGGCTCGTTCGAGGGCATGGTCGAAGACCCCCGCGAGAACGACCTGGTCATGCATGCGCAGCTGACCACGCCCGACGGGTTCATTCTGATGGGCTCCGACACCCCCTCGCGGATGGACTACGTCAAGCCCGCCGGCATCTCGGTCTCGGTCAGCGGCGACGACGAGCCCCAGCTCGAGGGCTTCTGGAACGCCCTGGCCGATGGCGGCTCGGTCGTCATGCCGTACGAGGTACCGCCGTGGGGCGGTCGCTTCGGCATGCTGCGCGACAAGTTCGGCATCGACTGGATGGTGTCGTACAGCCCGGCACCCTGAATATCCGTGCGCGGCCGCGAGAATATACTGACTTACGCGGCGCCACCGCCGTACCCGCGAATGGAGGCGACGTGACGGCTGCCCGGTACACGCCACCCGTGGACGGCCAATTGCGGCTCATGACGAAGGTCGCGCGGATGTACCACGAGCGCGGAGCGCGCCAGGCCGACATCGCCCTGGCGCTCAACATCTCGCAGGCGAAGGTCTCGCGGCTGCTCAAGCGTGCGGCATCCGTCGGCATCGTCCGAACCACGGTCACCGTCGCTCCCGGCGTGTACGCCGAGCTCGAGGAGCAGCTCGAGACCCGGTTCGGCCTCGCCGAGGCGGTTGTGGTCGACGTCGATCCGGATGCCGATGAGAACGAGACGATCGCGGCCGTCGGCGCGGGGGCCGCGGCCTACCTCGAGGCCACCCTGAGCGGCACGGATCGCATCGGCGTCTCGTCGTGGAGCCAGACGCTGCTCGCGATGGTCGACCGGATGCGGCCCTCTCCGTCGCCGCGCGCTGCCGAGGTCGTGCAGCTGCTCGGCGGCATCGGCGCCGCCGAGGCGCAGGGGCATTCGCACCGCCTGCTGGGAGAGCTTGCCCGCATGCTCGGCGCGACGCCTGTCTATGTCCATGCGCCGGGCATCGTCGCCGGCCCCGACATCCGCGACAGCCTGCTGGAGGGCCCGGCGATGCAGGACGTCGCCCAGCGCTGGCGCGCGCTGACGATGGCGGTCATGGGAATCGGCGGCATCGAGCCGTCCGACATCCTGGCCGAGAGCGGCAACGCGTTCGCCCGCGACGAGCGCCGCGCGCTGCTGGCAGATGGCGCCGTCGGCGACATCTGCCACCGCGTGTTCCGCGCCGACGGTTCGGTGGTCGGCGGCGCGTTCGATGACCGCATCATCGCGATTCCGGTGGCCGAGCTGCTGCGCGTGCCGCGGCGCGTCGGTGTGGCCGGCGGCACCCGCAAGCTCGCCGCGATCCGCGGGGCGATGGCCGGTGGATGGGTCAACGCGCTCGTGACGGACCTCTCGACGGCCGAACGACTCCTCGCCGAGTGAGCCGGCGTCTACGCCAGCAGGTCGACGGCTTCGCGCAGTCGCTTGATGCCGGGTTCGAGGCTGGTGAGCACCGGCACAGCGACCGTGGCGACCGCGGCAGCGCTGGCCATCGACGCCTGAGCGAGCACCACGACATCGGCTGACGCGGCGACGCGTTCGATCGCCGCGGCCACGAGGCGGTCGTGCGCCGGCCGGTCGCCGGCCGACACGGCGGCGAACGCCCCGTCGACGACTTCGCTCGAGATCTCGGGCGACGCACCGGCGAGCGCCGCGCGCTCGCGGATCAGCGCGGTCGTCGGAGTGAGGGTGGTGGCCAGGGTCGCCAGCACCGCTATGCGCGCACCGGTCGCGACGGCCTCATCGGCCATCGCCTCGTCGATGCGCAGCACGGGGATGCCGATGCGTTCGGCGGTGGGCGCGGCGAGGTGCGAGATCGACGAGCAGGTGAGCATCACGATGTCGGCCCCGGCGCTCTGCGCGGCCTGCACGAGATCGGCGATGCGCTCGGGAACCGACGCCGCGAGTTCGGCATCGCCCAGATCGGCGACGATCTTGTCGTCCAGGTAGTTGACCGTCGTGGCGTCGCCGAGGTGCTCCCGCGCCAGTTCGCCCACCGGGGCGATCACCACCGCGCCGGTGTGCAGGAATGCGATGCGCGGGATCCGTGCCATCGTCTGCCTCCTTCGTGCTTGCATATTTATGCATGGTTGCCACAAGTTGCACGATCAGCCTACCCTGGAAAGGCACCCCTGGAACACGTCCCCCGCTCCATCGCCCGAACGTCGCGGGAGGATTGTCACACGACAGAAGGACACCTCGCATGCCCGCATCCATCGCGCTCAGCCCGCACGCGCCGCTTCAGCACCTCGGCGCGGCGAACGCGCGCTGGGTCAGCGGATTCTGGGGCGACATCACCGCGCGCACCCGGGAGGTGACGGTTCCCGGCATGTGGGAGTCACTACGCGACCCGGCGATCAGCCCCGGCCTGCGCAACTTCCGGCTCGCCGCCGGGCTCGAGGAGGGCGAGCACACCGGCCCGCCGTTCATGGACGGCGATCTCTACAAGTGGCTCGAGGCCGCGATCGCCGAGCTCGAGATCGCACCCGATCCTGCCCTCGCCGAAACCGTCGAGTCGGTCGCGGCATTGATCGCGTCCGTGCAGCGCGAAGACGGTTACGTGCACACGCCGACGCTGATCGCAGCGCGCCACCACCAGAACGCGCTCGCCCTGGCCGACCGCTTCCACTTCGAGACGTACAACCTGGGGCACCTGATCACGACGGGCGTGCGGCACTACGAGGTCACCGGCAGCACGACTCTGCTGGACGTGGCGCGCGGAGCCGCACGGTTCCTCGAGAACCTGGCGACGAACGAGCCGGTCGAGCTGGCCCGCAGCGCGATCTGCCCGTCGCACTACATGGCCGTGATCGATCTCTATCGCGCGACGCATGACGAGCAGTACCTTCGCCTCGCCGAGGCGTTCGTGCGCGTGCGCGACGACTTCCAAGGTGGCGACGACAACCAGGACCGCCTGCCCGTGCGCGACCAGAAGGTCGTGGCCGGCCATGCGGTGCGCGCGAATTATCTGTACGCCGGGCTCGCCGACATCGTCGCCGAGACGGGCGACGCCGAATTGCAGGGCGTGCTCGAGGACCTCTGGAGCGACGTCGTCGACACCAAGCTCTACGTCACCGGCGGCTGCGGGGCGCTGTACGACGGCGCGTCGCCCGACGGCGATCCGTGGCAGGAGGAGATCAGCCGCATTCATCAGGCCTACGGTCGGGCGTATCAGCTGCCGCAGACGACCGCGCACGCCGAGTCGTGCGCGAACATCGGCATGATCCTGTGGAGCGAGCGGATGCTGGCCCTCACCGGCGAGGCGCGCTACGCCGACGTGATCGAGCAGATCGCCTACAACGCCCTGCTGGCGAGCATCAGCCTCGACGGGACCCGCTACTTCTACACGAACGCCCTGCGGCAGGTGCGCGATCTGCCCTACCCCCTGCGGATGCCGGGCGACACCGGGCAGCACCCGGTGCCCGCTCCCCCGCCGTCGGATGCACGGCTGCGCGAGACGTACCTCAGCTGCTTCTGCTGTCCGCCCAACATCGCACGCACGCTCGCCCGGTTCCACGAGCGTGCAGCCTCGGTGAGCTCGAACGGCCTGTACATCCACCAGTACGGAGGCAGCAGCATCCGTTTCGCCCTGCCCGATGGGCGGAACCTCGCCCTCCGCGAGATCAGCGATTACCCGTGGAACGGTCGCATCGAGTTCACCGTGGAGGAAGCCGCCGGGGGCGGCATGCCCCTGCACCTTCGCGTGCCGGTCTGGGCCGAAGATGCCGCGCTCACGGTCAACGGCGCGCCGACGGCGATCGCGCCCGCGGGCAGCTACGCCACGATCGATCGCGAATGGCTGGTGGGCGACGTCGTGATGCTCGACCTGCCGATGCCGGTGCGGATGCTGCGCGCGCACCGGCTCGCCGAGGAGGCGACGAACCAGGTCGCGGTGCAGCGCGGACCGATCGTCTACGCCGTCGAGAGCGCCGACCTGCCCGACGGCGTCCACCTCGAGCAGGCGGCGCTGAGGCGCGGGGCGGCACTGATACCCGTCGAGGGCGAAGTCGCCGGCGCCCGTGTGGTCGCCCTCCAAGGCGAGATCGCGGTGCTGCCGCCCGCCTCCGAGGCGCTGTACGCCGACGTGGGTGCTGCGGCGGTGGGAGCGGCATCCGTCCGGCTCATCCCCTATTTCGCGTGGGGCAACCGAGGCCCGTCGGAGATGTCGGTGTGGATGCCGGTGGTCTGGTGACCGACTCGGCCCTCGTCGCTGCTTCTGACGTGATCGCGACCTATGTGATCGAGACGTCACTGCCGTTGCAGCGGGCGGCCGAGGTGCTGGCGGGCGAGCAGTCGACAGGCACATTCGTACGGGTGGCGCGCGAGTCGGACGAGCTGCGCGCGCGGTTCGCCGCACAGGTCGAGAGCATCGACGAGATGCCGCTGACCGGCGCCTCCCCGCTGCCGGGCGCGGTCGGCGACCCGGCTGCCCGCCGTCGCGCGCGGCTGCGGCTGCGCTTTCCGCTCGACAACTTCGGCCCCTCGCTTCCGAACCTGCTCGCGGCCGTGGCCGGCAACCTGTTCGAGATCAAAGAGCTCGCCGCCATCAGACTCGTCGACCTCGACCTGCCCTCCGCGTTCGCGGAGCGGTATGCGGGCCCGGGGTTCGGCGTCGCGGGAACCCGGCGGCTCATGGGCCGACCGCACGGCGCGATGATCGGCACGATCGTCAAGCCGAGCATCGGACTGTCGCCGGCCGACCTCGCGGAGCTGGTGGGCGAACTCGCCGAGGCCGGTGTCGACTTCATCAAGGATGACGAGCTGCAGGGCAACGGTCCGACCGCGCCGCTGGCCGAACGCGTCCGCGCCGTCATGCCGGTGCTGCACAGGCACGCCGACCGCACCGGGGTCATGCCGATGTACGCCTTCAACATCACCGACGACATCGACCGCCTCGAGCCCAATCACGACCTCGTCGTCGACGCGGGCGGAACGTGCGTCATGGTGTGCATCAACCTCGTCGGACTCGCCGGGCTCGAGTACATCCGTCGCCGCGCCCGGGTGCCGATCCACGGCCACCGCACGATGTTCGGCGCGATCAGCCGGTCGGAGCAGGTCGGCTTCTCGTTCCGTGCCTGGCAGAAGCTCGCTCGCCTCTCGGGCGCCGACCACCTGCACACGAACGGCATCAGCAACAAGTTCTACGAGTCCGACGCGGAGGTGCTCGATTCGATCGAAGCCGTCCGAGAGCCCCTGCTCGGACTCACCCCGACCGTGCCCGTCCTCTCGTCCGGTCAGTGGGGCGGCCTGGCGCACGCCACGTACTCCGCGATCGGGACGACCGACCTGCTCGTGCTCGCCGGGGGCGGCATCCACGGTCACCCCGACGGGTCAGCCGCAGGCGTGACGAGCATGCGCGAGGCGTGGGAGTCCGCCGCGCGGGGCGAGTCTGCCGCCGACGCGCTCGCGAGCTCGACCGCGCTGCGCCGAGCGGCCGAGACGTTCGGTCCGGTGCGGGCATGACGCCTCCACCCCTGTCCAACTAGGGTCGAGACCGTGCCGAGACTGCGAGCCGCCTTCTACGGCGACGATTTCACCGGCAGCGTCGATGCGCTGCTGCAGTTCGCGCGCCGGGGGTGGACCGGGCGGCTGTTCGTCGGTCTGCCGACCGCAGGGGCTCTCGAGCGCGCCGCCGCCGAGGTCGACGTGGTCGGCATCGCCGGGATCGCGCGCTCCCTGCCCACCGCCGACCTGGAAAGCGAAGTGCGCCCGGTGCTCGAGGCCCTGGCCTCTCTCCAGCCGCAGTTCCTCCAGTACAAGGCATGCTCGACGGCGGACTCCTCGCCCCGCATCGGCAGCATCGGCCGGGTCCTCGAGATCGGGCGGGAGGTCGCCGGCACACAGACGGTTCCGCTCGTCTTCGCTCAGCCGGACTTCGGGCGCTACACGCTGCACGGGGTGCATTTCGCGGCAGAGGGCGGCATCGTCTACCGCCTCGACCGGCAGCCGACGATGTCGACGCACCCCTCGACCCCGATGACCGAACCCGACCTCGCGGTGCACTTCGCCCACCAGACGCAGCTGCCGATCGGGAGCATTCCGTTCACGGCATACGGCGAGGACCTCGCCGACCAGGTGCGTCGATCGGATGCCGCAGCCGTGGTGATGGATGCGGCGATCGATGAGCACCTCGAGGCGATCGGGCACGCTCTCGCCCGCCTTGACCCCCCGGTGTTCGCGATCGGATCCGGCGGGCTGAGCCTCGCGATCGCCGCAGCCGAGGGCGCAGCGTTGCGTGCGCTCCCGACGCACGGCGCCGAATCGGGACCCGTGCTCGCCCTTTCGGGCAGCCGATCCGCGCAGACCCGGCGGCAGATGGATGCCGCGGCCGCGGCCGGCTGGTTCATCCAGCCGCTCGAGCTCGAGTCGTCGCGTGCGGCCGCGCAGCTGGACTGGGTGCTGTCGGCGCTGCGCGCCGGACAGAGCGTGGGGCTCACGTCGGATGACGCGGATCTTTCCGCCGTCGACCGACCGGCGCTCGAGGCCATCGCCGAAGCCGCCGGCGCGATGGCCTCCGGCGCGGCTGCGGCCGGTGCCTCCCGGCGTCTGATCGTGTGCGGAGGCGATACCTCCAGCCGGGTCACGCGTCTGCTCGGCGTCGAGTCGCTCTCGATCGCCGCGAACCCCTGGGGCAATGTGGTCCTTCTTCACGCGCATGCCGCCGACCCCGCGATCGACGGATTGGAACTGCTGCTCAAGGGCGGTCAGGTCGGCTCGGACGCGCTTTTCGACAGCGTCCGCGCCCTCGGCGGGTGAATGCGGCCACCGACGCCGCAGCCGTAGGCTGTGCTCATGTCTGAACCTCGCACCGGCTGGCCCAAGGGCCGCATCGGCTGGCTCCTCGGAACCGTCCTCATTCTGGTGGGCGGCGTGCTGTTCGGCCTCATCTGGGGGCAGCTGTGGATCGGCCTCGTCCTCGCCTTCGCGATCTCCATCGGCTGGCTCATCGCCTACGAGTCCTGGCGCGGCAAGCATGTCGGCCTCGAGGATCCCGACGACAACGGCGCGCAGCTCTAGCGGATGCAGCGACTGATCAGCCCCACAGGGTGAGCTTTTCGGGGTTGCGCATGATCCAGACGTCGGCGATCCTGCCGTCGCGGGCGCCCAGGGTGATCACGCTGTGCGCGGCGCACTTCGGCCACATGCCCCTGGGCGATGTGCTCGGCAACGTCGTCAGCCTCGGGGCGAGCCTGCTGCTCGGCATCGCGCTGATGCTGCCCGGACCTCGGCCGATCCGCTCCGCGCCATCGAAAGCCCGCAACACAGAACAGGAGGGCAGAGGATGAGAATCGCTGTCGCCGGAGGAACAGGCCAGGTGGGCAGGCACGTCAGCGCCGCAGCCCGGGAGCGGGGGCACGATGTCGTGGTGCTCACGCGCGGGAACGGCGTCGACCTCGTCACGGGCGCGGGAGTGGCCGAGGCCCTCCAGAGAGCGGATGCCGTCATCGACGTCGCGAGCGTCACCACGCTGAACGCGCGCGAGTCCGTCGCGTTCTTCGAGGCGACCACGCGCACGCTGCTCGACGCCGAGGCGCGAGCGGGCGTCGGCCACCACATGGCCCTGTCCATCGTCGGCATCGATCGCGCACCGGAGGGCTACTACGCCGGAAAGCTCGCGCAGGAGCGACTCGTCGAGAGCGGCGATGTGGGCTGGACGATCGTGCGCGCGACGCAGTTCCACGAGTTCGCCGAGCAGATCTACCAGCGCGCCAAGATCGGCCCGTTCCACCTCGCCCCGAAAATGCGCACGCAGCCCATCGCGGCCCGCGAAGTGGGTGAGCACCTCGTGACGCTCGCCGAGGCAGGACCGGTCGGTCGCTCCCGCGACCTCGCTGGCCCGCGCGAGGAGAGCCTGGTGAACATGGTGCGTGGACTTGCTCGGGCGCGTGGATCGAGGGCGTGGATCCCCGCGATTCCGCTTTCCGGAGCATCGGGCCGGGCGCAGCGAGACGGCTCGTTGCTGCCTGGACCCGACGCGGTCCTGGGAACGCAGACCTACGCGGAGTGGCTCGCCACGCGGACGTGACGCGCCTACATCTCCTCGTGCGTGTTCGGGTCACCGTCCCACAGGCGGCCGCGCTCCAGGGCTGAGATCGCTGCCACCTCCTCGGCGGTCAGCTCGAACCCGAACACGTCTGCGTTCTCGCGTTGACGCTCGGCATCGGCCGACTTGGGAATCGGCGTGCTGCCGATCTGCACATGCCACCGCAGCACGATCTGCGTCGGGGTGACTCCGTTGATCTCGGCGAGCTCCTGCAGCACCTGCTCCTGCAGCAGCTCGCTGCGACGCGCCAGCGGACTCCAGCTCTCGGTGCGGATGCCGTGCTCGACGTGGAACGCCCGCAGCGCACCCTGCGGGAAGTACGGATGCAGCTCCACCTGGTTGACCGCGGGCGTGACACCGGTCTCGTCGATGAGCCTGGTGAGCATCTGCTCGGTGAAGTTCGAGACGCCGATCGAGCGGATGAGACCGCGCTCGCGCAGCTCGATCATGCCCCGCCAGGTCTCGACGAACTTCCCGACGCTGGGGTTCGGCCAATGGATGAGCGACAGATCGAGGTAGTCCAGACCGGTCACCGCGAGCGATCCGTTCGTGCTCTCGACCGCTTCGTCGTAGCCGTGATGGCGCCCGGGAATCTTGGTCGCCACGAACAGTTCGGCCCGGTCGACCCCGCTCGTGCGCACCGCCTCGCCGACCTCCCGCTCGTTCTCGTAGTTGACCGCGGTGTCGAGCAGCCGATAACCGCTGTCGATCGCGGCCCTGACCGCGGTGACGCCCTCATCACCCCGCAGTCCGTAGGTGCCCAGCCCGAGCTCGGGGAAGGCGATGCCGTCGTTCAGGGTCACGGTGGGGATGCTCAGCATGCTTCCATCCTCCCCCACTCCGGTCTTCCCGCGCGGGGTCTGCCAGGATCAAGCCATGCACGGAAGCACCCTCGCCCTCGCGATCGACCTCGGAGGCACGAAAGTCGACGCCGCGCTCGTCGGTGCCGACGGTGCAGTCCTCGCCGGCACCGCGCACCGGGCGCCGACCGGTCGCGACGCCGCACGGGACGAGATCGTTCAGGCCGTGCGGCATGTCGCCGCCGAGGCCCTGGACGGACTCGGGGCAGACGATCGGCTGATCGGGATCGGAATCGGCTCGGCCGGCCCCGTCGACCTCGTGCAGGGCGCGATCTCGCCGCTGAATCTCCCCGCCCTGGCCGGGTTGCCGATTGTCGCGCTCGTGCAGGAACTGCGGCCCGACGTGCCGGTGCGGCTCGCGCTCGACGGCGCCTGCATCGCTCTCGCCGAACATTGGAAAGGTGCGGCGATCGGATCCCGCAACGCCCTCGCCATGGTCGTCTCCACCGGTATCGGCGGCGGGCTGATCATCGACGGGGCACCGGTGACCGGGATCTCCGGCAACGCCGGCCACATCGGTCAACTGCGACTGCGTGAACGCGCCGCCGGAGCGCCCGCGACCGACGGCACGCTCGAGGCCCTCGCATCCGGACCGTCCACCGTCTCGTGGGCTCGCGCGCAGGGGTGGTCGGGTTCGACGGGCGAGGAGCTCGCCGGTGCCTACGCCGCCGGCGACCCGATCGCGATCGCTGCGGTGCGCCGCTCGGCCGGAGCGGTCGGCGAGGCGATCGCGAACGTGGCCACGCTGCTCGATCTCGAGGTCGCGGTGATCGCGGGCGGGTTCGCCCGGGTCGCGGTCGACTACCTCGAGCTGGTGCGCGCCTCGGCGAGGGAGGCCGCCGTGTTCGACTACGCGCGGAGAGTGCGCGTCACGGCATCCGGTCTCGACGGCGACGGACCGCTGATCGGCGCGGCCGCTCTGGTGCTGCGCTGATACCCCGACCATGCTGCGGCACAATGGCGACATGCCGCTGGATGCCCTTGACCTCCTGAAGGAGCGCGCGCACTTCAGCCGCGCCGAAGCCCGAGAGCTCGGCAAGAGCCTGCGGCGGGTGGTGGCTCGATCCGAGCTCGCCGAGCGGCGGCCGGCGACGCGCGACCCGGTCGCACACCTCCGTGAGCAGAACGCGGCGCGTGTGCCCGAGCTCGTCCCGGTGCGGATGGAGCGCATGCTCGCGAGCCCGTTCGCGTTCTACCGGGGCACGGCCGGTCTCATGGCGCTCGACCTCGGACACGATCCGCACTCGGGCATCCTGGTGGCCTCGTGCGGCGACGCGCACATCAGCAACTTCGGCTTCTACGCCTCGCCCGAGCGGCAGCTCGTGTTCGACCTGAACGACTTCGACGAGGCGGCCGTCGCGCCGTGGGAGTGGGATGTCAAACGGCTCATCACCAGCGTCATCGTCGGTGGGCGGGAAGCCGGCTACGCGAAGAAGGATGTCGAGCAGATCGCGCACCGCACCTTCGCGCAGTACGTCGCGGTGCTGCGCCGGATGGTGCGGCTGAGTCCGTCGGGGCGCTATTTCATGCACCTGAACGTCGAGTCGGCGCGCCGCCAACTGAGCAGCGACGGTCGACGAGTGCTCAATGCCGCTCTCGCTGCGGCCGAGCGTCGCACCTCGGGGCGCGCCATCCGCCGGACCACCGAGCGCGAGCCCGATGGCAAGCTGCGCTTCGTGGAGCACCCGCCGACGATGGTGCGGTTCCACCTCGACGAGGCGACACCCGTGGCCGGCACGGAGCATGCCGAGTCGATCCATGCCCTCTTCGCCCAGTACCGCGACACCGTGACCATCGACATCGACACCGTGCTCGCACAGTACGAGCCGACCGACCTGGCCCGTCGGGTCGTCGGCGTGGGCAGTGTCGGCACTCGCTGCTACCTGCAGCTGCTGCAAGGTGCCGACCAGGATGCGCTGCTGCTCCAGGTCAAGGAGGCCGGCGAGTCCGTGCTCTCGCAGTACGGTCGCATCCCGCAGCCGGCGCGCATCACCGAGGGCGTCGCCGCACACGGGGGAGGGTTCCGCGTCGTGGGCATGCAGCGCGTGCTGCAGGCCGTCTCCGACCCGTTCCTCGGCCATCTCGAGGCGAACGGCCGCGCGTTCTACGTTCGCCAGTTCCACGACATGAAGGGCTCGGTCGAACTCGACGGCCTTCCGCTGGACGCGTTCAGCGACTACGTCGTCTCGTGCGGAGGGCTGCTGGGGCGCGCGCACGCGCAGAGCCCGACCGCCGGCCAGGTGCTCGGCTACGTCGGGACGTCGGATGCGGCATCCGAGGCCATCGTCACGTGGGCCTGCGCGTACGCCGACCAGTCCCGCCGCGATTTCGACTCCGCCTCCGCAGCGACCTGGTAGTGCCGGACCTCCCGCGATATTGCACCGAGAGGTTCAGCTTGATACAGTGAACCTCATGGTTCAACAAATCCGCTCGATCGGGCCTTCGCGGCGTTGGCGGACTCCACCCGGCGCGACATCATCGCGCGGCTCGGCGACGGTCCGGCGACGGTCTCGGAGTTGGCGCTGCCTGCGGAGATCACCGTGACCGGCATGGCGAAGCACATCAAGGTGCTCGAGGATGCCGGGCTCGTCACGACCGAGAAGGTCGGTCGCACGCGCCAGTGTCGACTCGGCACCGAACGATTGGATGACGCCATGGCGTGGATCACTTTCTATCAGCGGCTCTGGGACCGTCGACTCGACGGCCTCGACGCCTTCTTCACCCTCCGGAAAGGAGACGAGACATGACCGAGACGGTCACTCCCCTCGAACTGCGCATCACCCGCGTGCTGCCCGCCACGCCCGAGGAGGTGTTCGACGCCTACACCGATGCAGAGAAGCAGAAGGTCTGGTTCTCGATCCTCGACGAGCGGCCCGGCATCGTGGAGATCGACGTCGACCTTCGTATCGGCGGCACCCAGACCGCGGTGTGGGGGCCGGATGCCGACACCCTGTTCCGCGAGACCCAGACCTTCCTCGAGATCGACCGGCCGCACCGGCTCGTGACCTCGTCGACCGGCAGCAGCCCCGATGGAATGGAGATGACCACACGCATCGAGATCACCTTCGAGCCCCAAGGCAATGACGCGACGCTCATGACGATCGTGCAGTCCGGCTTCCCGGTGCCCGAGATCCGCGACTTCTTCGTCGACGAGGTCTGGAACGGTGCGCTGGCGCGGATCACCGCGTACCTCGAGCGCGCTCGCTGAGCCTGGCCTGGCTGCTTCGTCGACGGGATGCCGCACGCCGCGGCGGCCGGGTCGTTTCCGACCCGGCCACCGACGTGCTCAAGGGCTACCGCGCTCCGGTGATCGTGACGGAGCCTGCCGACACGGTGACGTCGACGGCGTTCGGCGCGTCCGACTCGGTGCGCAGCCCGTTTTCGAAGTCGCCGGCCGAGACGTCCGAGACGACGTCGTAGGCCGCGTCGGGCAAGCGCAGGTCGAGCGAGCCGGCGCTGACGTCGACGATGACCGAGCGCGGAGCAGAGCCTGTCAGGCGGGCATCCACCGCGCCCGCGTTCACGGAGAACTCCGCTTCGTCCACATCGGAGAGATCGATGTCGGCGCCGCCTGCGTTGAGTTGGGTCGAGACGGTGCGCGCGGCGCCGTCCACAGTGAGCGTGCCCGCACCGACCTCGATGTCGAGGTCGCCGAAGGAACCGTCGACCGCGAGCTCACCCGCAGACAGATCGAGCGACGCATCCAGCTCGGAGCCTTCGAGTTCACGGGGCAGGGTGAGGGTCGCGCGCACTTCGCCCCCGAAGATCCACCGGGGCCCGAACCTGGGCGGCGTCGCCACGGCGAGCTCGTCGCCGTCGCGCTGCAGCGTCCAGGCGCCGACGCCGAGGCCGCTCGCGACCTCGAGGGTCGCGTCCGACACGTCCGCGAACTCGACACGCAGCGAGGCGGCGTTGACGCTCACGTTCAGGCCCGTCACCCCGGCGACATCGACGGTCTGCGTCTCGGTGTGCACACTCGCAGCGGCGACCGTCGAGAAGACGGCCGATCCGATCGCGCCGAGCACGACCGCACCACCCAGGGCGATCGTCAGGATCGCCACGACGCGTGACGGGCCACGGGTTTCGGGCGGAGGCGTCACCGCCGTCGGTGCGGGCGGCAGTGGGGTCATGGTGCTCATGAGTGGGCTCCTGTCTGCGGCGTTCCTCCGCGGTGTTCGAGATGGACGAGCGCTGCGAGCACTCGCCGGTTGCCGGAGTCGTCCGGTTCGAGATCGAGTTTCTGGAAGATCGCGGTGATGTATTTCTCGACGCTGGCCTCCGAGACGAAGAGCGTCGCCGCGATGGCCTGGTTGGACTTGCCCTCGGCGATCAGGGCGAGGGTGGACGCCTCACGCGGCGTCAGGCGCTGCATCCGCTCGTCGCGCGGTCGCCGGCTCAGCAGCTGCGCGACGACCTCCGGGTCGAGGACGGTCGCGCCCTCGCTGATCCGCGTGATCGCGGCGAGGAAGTCGGTCACGTCGGCGACGCGGTCCTTGAGCAGGTAGCCGATCGCGCCGCCGTGTGCGGTGATCAGATCGGCGGCGTAGCGCTCCTCGACGTACTGCGACAGCACCAGAACCGGCAGCGTGGGGTGTTCCGCCCGCAGTCTCAGCGCGGCGCGGATGCCCTCGTCGGTGAAGGTCGGGGGCAGCCGCACGTCGAGGATGCACAGCTCCGGCGAGGCCGTGGCGACCGTCTCGTCGAGGGCGTCGGCGTCGGGAAGCGCCGCGACGATGTCGTGACCGGCATCTTCGAGCAGGCGCACCAGGCCCTCGCGCAGGAGGACCGAGTCCTCGCAGATCAGGATGCGCACGGGACACTCACCTCCAGTGACGTCGGGCCGCCCTGCGGGCTGTCCAGCCGCACGGTACCGCCGGCCGCGAGGATGCGGTTCGAGATTCCATCGAGCCCGCCGCCGGGTGTCACCTGGGCGCCCCCGACGCCGTTGTCTTCGACTCGGGCCCACAGCGCGCCGTCCTCCCGCTGCCTGACCACGACCCGGCATTCGCCGGCCCGGGAGTGCTTGGCCGCGTTGGTCAGCGTCTCGGCGATCGCGAAGTACACCGCCGCTTCGGCGTTGCGATCGCAGCGCGTCTCGAGCCGCACGTCCAGATGCACGGGAATGTGCGAACGTCCGGCGAGCGCCGAGAGGGCGGCATCCAGCCCTCGATCGTCGAGGACGGACGCATGGATGCCGCGGGCGAGCTGCCGCAGTTCGGTGATGGCGGCCTTCGTCGAGGTGTGCGCCTCGGCGAGCAGCGCCTTGGCGGCCTGAGGGTCGTCGTCGATCTTCTGCTGGGCGAGCCCGAGCGTCATGCCGACCGACACCAGTCGCGGCTGCACGCCGTCGTGAAGGTCGCGCTCGATGCGTGTGCGCTCCACCTCGGAGGCACGGATCGCACCGGCACGCTGCGCGTCGGAGGTGCGGGCCTGCTCGGTGAGCTGTGCCTCGCGGGTCGGCACCACGATCACTCTCGCGAGCACCCCGTGCAGCAGAGCGAGTCCGACGATCGCGGCGAACGCGACGACCGCTGCCAGCACGCCGACAACGGATGCCCAGGCCACGGGAACGTCGATGCCGGTTCCGGCCAGACGCACGCTGCCGCCGCGGGCGAACAGCGGTGCGAAGGCGAGGACGATGCCCGACGCGAAGAGGGACACCAGCGGGAGCACGACCAGGCCGAGGATCGTCGAGATCGCGGCGCTGGCGACCGCGCGCCACATCGACGGATCGATGAACTGCTGCCACACCATGCGGAGGAATCCGCCGAAGCCGGGGCGGGTGCGCACCCGTGGCCGAAGCCCGGGGAGCCCGAGTGAGTACAGTCCGTCGACGCGCGCCGTCTCGAGCCAGCCGACGCCGTAGAGGGCGTAGACGAAGCCGAGCAGGAGCACCAGGCCGATGCCGAGCACCGGTACGAGTCCGAGGCCCACGCCCAGCAGGGTGAGGAGCACCGTGAAGACGATGGGACCGACGACACCGAGTGCGGCGAGCTGGGCGATCGCGCCGGCGACGCGAAGAGGAGATGACAGGGTCGATCGGCGCACCGGCGGCGATGCGGCAGCCGGCTGGGTGACAGTCTGGGAGGTCATGCCTCCAAGGTACGGTCGCGCATTCGCCGGCGCCCCCCGGTCTGCCGGAGGACTGCCTTCGGGGTATCCCGAAACCGTTCCTCGGCAGACGCCTTCCTTCTGCGTGCTCCGTCCGAGAGAATCACCCGCATGCAACTGGACGACGCGCTGGTACGTCAGCTGGTCGACGCGCAGTTTCCGCAGTGGGCGCACCTGCCGATCCGACAGGTGATCCCCGGCGGATGGGACAATCGCACGTTCCGCCTGGGAGAGGACCTTCTCGTGCGTCTGCCGAGCGCCGACGGCTACGCCGCCGCGGTCGCAAAGGAGCAGCGGTGGCTGCCGGTGATCGCACCCTTCGTGCCGTTCGAGATTCCGCGACCGGTCGCTCTCGGGCGGCCGACGCCCGACTTCGGCCGGCCGTGGTCGGTGTACGGATGGATCGACGGCGTTCCCTCCAGCGAGGCCGCAATCGGCGACCGCATCGGCTTCGCGCGCGACCTCGCGCAGTTCTTGACCGAGCTCGCACGGGTCGACAGCACCGGCGGCCCTCAGGCCGGGTCGCACAGCTTCCACCGCGGGGCGCATCCGCGCTTCTACGACGACGAAGTGCGACGGTCGCTCGCAGTCCTGGGCGACGCGATCGACACCGCGGCGGCGCGACGGGTGTGGGACGCGGCCCTGAGCACAGAGATCACCGCACCGCCGGTGTGGTTCCACGGCGACATCGCGCACGGCAATCTTCTGGTGCGCGACGGGCGCCTGTCGGCCGTGATCGACTTCGGCACGTCCGGTGTCGGCGACCCCGCATGCGACCTCGCGATCGCCTGGACGATGTTCGACGACGACGCTCGGGCGGCTTTTCGCGCAGGCCTGCCCTGGAATGACGAGGTGTGGGCGCGCGGCCGCGCGTGGGCGCTGTGGAAGGCGATGCTCGTTGCCGCCGGCGACACGGGGGCGCACGATCCGGAAGCCGAGGCGCGCAGCGCACGCACGGTGATCGAGCGCATTCTGGCCGACGCACCGTGAGCGCGGCCTACGATGGGCCTCACCGTGACCGACTCGATGCCCGCCTCGCCGCACTGCGCGACGCTCGTCGTGGATGAGGCGATCACCAAGCTCGATGCGCTCGAGGTGATCGCCCAGACGGCGCACTCCCCTGTTCGACGACCCGGCACGAGCCGCCCGTTCATCGCCCTGGCCGGCGACGCGTGGGCGGAGATCGAGATCCCCAAGTTCGGTGAGGCGCCCCCGCTCGCGATCGACGTCTACTCCCCGACAAGCCTCGCGGACGCCGAGGCGAGCGCACGCGCGCTCATGGTGCGATTGACCGGCTCGACAGGGTGGACGATCCGTCCGATGTTCGGTGACTGACGCGGTTCCGGCGGTTCACATCGAAGCGTCTGGAACTCCGCGAGACTCGCAAATTGGTCAACCGGTGTTAGAATCGTTGCCAGGTCGGGTCGCGATTCCGACGGAAGGACGTCGACGATGACCCGCATCCCCGGCCCGCTCACTGCGCCGCCTGCCCGCACCTGGACGCTCGGCACCGCGCCGTGGCAGGCGATCCGCCCGGCATCCGCGCCGCGCGCCCGCGTGATCATCGACAACGACTTCTCGGGCGATCCGGACGACCTGTATCAGCTCGTGCACCACCTGCTGTCGCCGAGCGTCGAGATCCCCCTCATCGTCGCTTCGCATCTGCGCCCGGACGACCCGTTCGACCCGAGTGAGCGGCAGGCGCAGAACGCCGCAACGGTCGTCCGCGACGTGTTCGCCCGGATGGGGCTGCTGTCTTCGGGGGTGGCAGAGGGTTCGAACGCGCCGCTTCAGGATCGATCGACGCCGCAGCCGGCAGCGGCTGTCGACGCGATCGTCGCGGAGGCGATGCGCGACGACGTGTCCACCCCGCTGTTCTACGTCGCCGGCGGCGGTCTCACCGACCTCGCCTCGGCATGGCTCGTCGAGCCGCGCATCGCCGAGCGCCTCACCGTCGTCTGGATCGGCGGCGCGGAGCACGAGGGCCTGGCGGTTCCGCCGCCGAACGCGATGCCCGTCGAGTACAACCTGCTGATCGACCTCGTCGCGGGGCAGGTCGTGTTCACCGACTCGACCCTCACGATCTGGCAGGTGCCGCGCGACGTGTACCGCCAGTGTCTGGTCTCCGACGCCGAGTTGCGCCTGCGCGTGGCGGCGACGGGACCTCTCGGGCGCTACCTGTATGACGAGGTGGCCGTCGTCTTCGACATGGTCGGCACCCACCTCGGCGGTGCGTCCGAGACGTATGCGCTCGGCGACTCCCCGCTCGTGCTGCTCACGGCGCTGCAGTCGATCTTCGAGCCCGACTCCACCTCGAGCCGGCACGTCGAGCGACCGACCCCCGCCATCGCCGACGACGGCTCGTACCTCGAGGTCCAGGGCGCGCGGCCGATGCGCGTGTACACCTGGGTCGACACGCGGCTCATGTTCGAAGACTTCTACCTGAAGCTTGCGGAGTTCGAGAGGTGGCAATCGGCAGCGGATGCCGCGGGGGTGGTCTCGTGATCGCCCAGGCTGCGGCATCCCCCGTGTCGACGATTCCGCGCCCCCGGACGATCGTGACGGCGGACCCCGAGCTCGACGATCTGAACTCGATGATCCGGTTGCTTCTGTACGCGAACGACCTGGAGATCGAGGGCCTCATCTACGCGAGCAGCCGGTTCCACTGGCGCGGCGACGGAGAGGGGACGGAATTCTTCCTCCCCGAGCGCGAGTACGACCGGCCGCAGACGTCGTGGCGCTGGGCGGCCGGCGAGCGCTTCATCGACGACGCGGTGGACGCCTATGCGGAAGTCCATGACAACCTCGTCGTGCACGACCCCCGCTACCCCTCTCCCGACGCGCTGCGCGCCGTCATCCGCGAGGGCAACGTGGACTTCGAAGGCGACACATCGAGCGAATCGCCCGGCTCGCAGCTCATCGCCGACGTCCTGCTGGACGATGTGCCCGGGCCGGTCTTCCTGCAGATGTGGGCAGGGCCGAGCACGGTCGCCCGCGCCCTCATGTCGATCGAGGAGCGATTCCGCGGGACCGATGAATGGGCACGGGTGCACGCGCACGTCTCGGCCAAGGCGATCATCACGAAGTTCGCCTCACAGGACGCGACCTATGACGACTACATCGCCCCGAACTGGCCGGGCATCAGGACTATCGAGGTCGCGACGCTCGCGTGGGGCTACATGGCCCGACGCACCGTTCGCGCTGAGGACCTGCACCTGCTGAGTGCCGAATGGACGCGGGAGAACGTCACGACGCAAGGCCCCCTCGGCGCGCTCTACCGCGTGTGGGGCGACGGCATCCAGATGGTGCCGGGCGACGTCACCGACTACTTCCACCTCTCAGGCCAGACGGCCGACGAGCTGCGCGCACAGGGGTATGGGGTGTGGATGGATCCCCAACCGGCGGGCGAGTGGATCTCCGAGGGCGACACGACCAACATGCTCAACCTGCTCGTCCCCGGCCTGCGCGGCCACGAGAACCCCGCGTACGGCGGCTGGGGCGGCCGGTACGAGCCCACCCCCGACGGAACCGACACCTGGGGTCTCGTCGACGCCGCGTTCCGGCCCGGAGGTGCGGAATGGGCGGGCGGCACACCCACCGGCGACGAAGCCTCGGTGACGCGCTGGTTCGCCGACGCCCAAGCGGACTTCGCCGGTCGTCTGCAGTGGAGCGTGACCCCCGCATTCGCGGACGCGAACCACCACCCGAACCTCCACATCCCAGAGGGCATCGACCTCGTGGTCGATCTCGGCGAGTCGGTCACCCTGACCGCCGACGTCTCCGACCCGGACGACGACGCCGTCGCCGTGACCTGGTGGGTGGACCGCGAGGCGGGGACGTATCGCGGCGATGTGACGCCCGCGATCGCGACCGGCACCGCGACGACCGTCGCCGTGCCCGCTGACGCCCGATCAGGAGACACCATCCACGTGCTCGCCGAGGCCGTCGACGACGCTCCGCGGCCGTTGAAGTCCTACGCCCGCGTGATCCTCTCCGTGCGCTGACGCCGGCGACTCACGCGGTCGCCGCGCGCAGCGCCGCGTCGACGTCGTCCAGAAGCGACGGCGGCACGAACATGAGCGCCGAGCCCACGGAGCGGTTCGCGCCCCACAGCGTGTCGGCGCGCACGGCCTCGGCGCGACCCGCGTCGAACCGGGCGACGGTGTCGAGCAGTGCCCGATACGCCCGCGGGTCGTCGATCACGTCCGCGAGGGATGCTGCGAGGCCGTCGAGAGCGGGGCGCTCGGCGGCAGCGTCGTCGGCGAACCTCCATTCGTGCGTGCCGGAGCCCACCTCGGCCGCCGTCGTTCCGGGCAGGTCGACGAGCGCGGTCGTGTTGGTCGGCACGACGGCGCGCACGACGATCTGATCGCCCTCGCGGACCCACGAGACCGATGCCGGGCCGTACGGCGTCACATGCCGCGCTTCGGCGTGCTCGAGCGCGGACAGCGGGCGCGGCGCGATGCGGATGCGGCGGTACCCCGGCCCGTCGGGCGCGAGCCCGGCGACGGTGCGGTGCAGCCAATCGGCCACTGCACCCAGGGCGTAGTGGTTGAACGAGGTCATCTCGCCGGGGTTGACGGAGCCGTCCGGCAGCAGCGAGTCCCACCGCTCCCAGATGGTGGTGGCCCCCATTGTGACCGGGTAAAGCCAGGAGGGGTTCTCGGTCTGCAGCAGCAGACGCTCGGCGGCGGGCAGGTGCCCCCCGGAGGCGAGCGCGTCGGTGACCAGGGGGGTGCCCACGAAACCGGTCGCTATGCGGTAGCCGCCTTCGCGCACGACAGCCGCCAGACGGTCGGCGAGCGCCTGGCGCGCGGCGGGGTCATGGACGAGATCGAACTCGAGTGCGAGGGCATAGGCGGTGGGCGCGTCGCTCATCATGCGTCCGGCAGGCGTGACGTACTCCGCGACGAAGGCGGCACGGCTGCGCTCCGCGAGCGCCGTGTAGGTGCCGGCGTCCGCTTCGTATCCGAGGGTGGCGGCCGCGTCGGCCACGAGGCGCAGCGAGCGGGCCAGGTAGGCCGAGGCGACGATGTCGCCGTCGACCTTGGCCTGTTGCGGCTTGTCGGGCGGCGCCGCCGGGTCGAGCCAGTCGCCGAGCTGCATCTTGCCCGCCCACAGGCCACTGTCTCCCGCCTGCGTGAGTACGAGGTCCACCCAGTCGCGCATGCTCGGGTACTGGGCCTCGAGCACGCCGCGGTCGCCGAACCGCTCGTGCAGCACGGTCGGAACGATGGTCGCGGCATCCCCCCAGGCCGCGACGGCTCCCGGTCCGCCGAAAGACGGCAGCGCGGCGGGGACGACGAGCGGGACGTCACCGTCGTTGCGGACCTGCTCGTGTGCCAGGTCGCGGAGCCACGACGTGAGGAACGCGTCGCAGTCGTAGAGGAAGCTCGCCGTGGGCGAGAAGACCTGGATGTCACCGGTCCAGCCGAGGCGCTCGTCGCGCTGCGGGCAGTCGGTGGGGATCGAGAGGAAGTTGCCGCGCATGCCCCACACGACGTTCTCGTGCAGTCGGTCCAGCATCTGGTGGGACGAGGCGAACCACCCGGTGCGGGTCATGTCAGTGTGCAGCACGACGGCCTCGACGTCGGCCGGGTCGACCTCGAGACCGGTGATCTCGGCGTAGCGGAAGCCGTAGAACGAGAACCGGGACTCGAGGGTCTCGTCTCCCCCCGCCAGGTCGAACGTCGCGGTGGCCGCCGCGTTGCGCAGCGGGCGGATGCTGAGCTCCCCCTCCTCGAGCACCTCGGCATGGCGCATCACGACGCGCTGCCCCGCGTCGCCGCGCGCGCGAACCCGCAGGCGACCGACGAGGTTCTGCCCGAAATCGAGGATCGTTCCGCCGGAAGGGGTCGGGATCGCGCTGACGACCTGCAGCGACTCGATGCGGCGCACGGGCGGCGCGATGCGCGCTTCCGGCACCGGCACGGCCTCGTAGCCGGGCTTGGCCGCCGCGCCCACGCGCGCGGGCGTCCACCCGGAGTCGCCGGCGGAGGAGATGTGACCAGCGGAGGACGAATCTGCGGCAAAGGCTCCTCCGCTCGTGACATCTCCTCCGCTCGTCTCCGCCGGGGCCGACCGGTCGGGTACGGCAAGGCGCAGGTCCTGGTGCTCTCCCGGGTAGATGCCGCTGTCGACGACCGGCCCGTCACCGAAGGCGCTCCAGCCTTCGCCGGTGGCGGCGAGAGTCTCGACCGCGCCGTCGGCGTACGTCACGCGCAGCTGCGCGAGGAACGAGGGCTGCGTGCCGTACAGGCGGTCGGCGAAGTCGAAGAACCCGTACTTCTCGGTGTACCAGGCGCCGGCGATCGTCGCGCCGAGCGCGTTCTCGCCTTCACGGACGAGCGCCGTGACGTCGACGGTCTCGTGGACGAGACGATCGCGGTAGCTCGTCCACCCGGGCGAGAGCACGTCATCCGAGACGAGTTCGCCGTTGATCTCGGGTTCGGCTGCGCCGAGCGCCGTCCAGAACAGGGTCGCTGTGCGCACCGGCCGGTCGAGCGTGAAGATGGTGCGGACCAGAGCCGGCTGCGCGTCGCGCGCCGGCTCGGCGAGTCCGACGGGCTGGGCGACCCATTCCCCGTCGGCGAGGAAGCCGGCCTCGACGCGGACCGGGTCGCTCCATGCCGTTTCGGCTCCGTCGGTCGAGCGGGCGCGCACGCAGACATCGCGGTACTCCCCGGCCGCCAGCGGAGAGAAGGGCCACGCGACGAGCACGCTGTCACGCCCGGAGACGGTGATGGAGGACGTGCCGTCGGTCAGGTCGGCGGCATCCTGCACCCATCCCGGCTGCTCGGAGTCGACCGTCCAGCTCAGTCGCGGCGCCGGCGTGGCGACGAATGCGGTGTCGTCGCGAAGCTCGGCGCGCAGGGTCGAGATACGGGCATCGTTCATTCGTCGTCTCCCTCGGCGATCCACCGTTGAAACGATACATCGCCGGACACGGCGTACAGACCGATGACTCTTCCGGTGAACGATTCGGTGGTCTCGGACGACAGGAAGCGCCCATCGACCTGGCCGAGTTCCTCGCGTTGGCCGTCGATCGTCGCGGCGAGGTGGACGATGTCGCTGGTGCTGACGAACCCGGTGGCCCCCTCGGGCTTGAGCGAGTCGATGTGCAGGTCGAGCACGCCGCCGCCGAACGGGCGAGCCCACTCCTGCCGCAGTCCGCCGATGATCGCACGGGCCGTCACGACGCCGTCGCCGGCTTCGACCTCGACGTGGAATCTCTCGTCGTAGCGCACGGCGACCCCGCCGATGCCCGTCGACGAGTCGACGGTCACCGTGACCCGGTTGGTCAGATGCTCCTGGCGTCGACCGAGGAAGATCGGTTGCGGGTCATCGAGGGTGGAACCGTCGCCGTGCAGTGTCAGCCACCCGGGTCGGGCGACGAGGTCTGCGACCTCGGCGGTCGCGCGGCGGATCGCGAGCCATTCGCCGTCGAGATCCTCGTCGGGCGAGAAGTCGACCTCGACCCGCGTACACGGCCGCGGGTTCAGCAGCACCGGGTCGATCGTCGGCCAGCCGTTCTCCTGCCAGTGCACCGGGCTCACGAAGGTCTCGCGGCCCAGCGCCGAGAACGCCCGGGTCATGCTGCGCGGGCGCACCCCGAGCATGATGCAGAACCACTCGTCGTTCGGACCGATCACCAGGTCGCCGTGCCCGGTGTTCTGCACCGGACGGATGGTCGAGCGCGCCGAGACGAGCGGGTTCTGCGGAGCGGTCTCGAAAGGGCCCTCGGGAGCGGCGCTGCGGGCGATGCTGATGCCGTGGCCGCGTTCGGTGCCGCCTTCGGCGATCATCAGGTACCAGGTGCCGTCGACCTCGTAGAGGTGCGGAGCCTCGGGGAACTGGCCGCCCGTGCCCGACCACAGCGAGCGCGGCTCCTCCAGGGCGATGTGGTTCTCGAGGTCGACCTTGACCTGCAGGATGCCCAGGTGCGTGCCGATCTCGGGCCCGTTCAGGACCAGTCCGGAGTAGGTGACGAAGACATTGCCCTCGGCATCCCACGCGATGTCGGGATCGATGCCGTTGACGCTCTCCGCCCCGTCGACGCCGACGATCACGTCGCCCTCGCTCCAGGGCCCGGCGGCATCCGCTGCCGTGAAATGCATCATCCCGCGCCCCATCGCCACCGTGATCACGAGGTGGAAGACGCCGTCGTGGTGCCGGATCGTCGGCGCCCAGACCCCGCCCGCGGTCGGGACGTCGGCGATGCCGAACGTCTCGGGCAGCGCACCGACATGCCCGATCAGCTCCCAGTTCTCGAAGTCGCGGGAGCGATGGATCGGGATGCCGGGCAGGTACTCGAAGCTCGACGTCGCGAGGAACCACTCGTCGCCGACCCGGACGACGCTGGGATCGGGGTGGAAGCCGTTGAGGACCGGGTTATGGAGCGTGGTCACGGTAGTTCCTTCGCATGTTCGCGGGGGTTCAGGAGGTACAAGAGCGTGCCGAGGTCGGCCGCGAGGGCGAACGCCCGCGGATCGCCGCCGCCCGGCCACGGCGCCCGGGCGATCGTGTACGCGAAGGCCACGCCGGTGTCGGGATCGACGCTGGCGAACGCTCCCGCAGCGCCGTCATGGCCGAAGGCGCGGGGGCCTCCGAAGGCCATGTTCGCGGTCGGCTTCTGGAAGACGATCGAATGCGCGCGGCCCGGCTGGCCCAGCACCTCGTCGTAGCCGCGCACCTGCTGCTGGCCGATCACCTCGACGGTGTCGGCGCTGAGCACCGGTGGCGCTGCGTCGACCCCGGTGACGGTGGCCGCGAGCAGGCGAGCGAGCCCGCGGGCCGTTCCGGTGCCTGAGCCGGCCGGATGACCGAAACGCCAGCTGACCGGGTCGTTGGCGAAGTCGACGGGCGGTCCCGCCATCGTCCAGACGACCGGCCCCAGCGCGGAGCTGTAGATCGTCGACGCGTCCGAGACCGGACGGATCATCGGAAGCACCGGAACGAGCCGGTCCTCCTGCTCGGGCGGCAGACCGAGGTAGAAATCCACGTCGAGCGGATGCCGCAACTCCTGCTCGTAGTACTCATTCAGCGTCCGCCCGGTCACCCGGAAGACGAGTTCGGACGCGAGGTTGCCGATCGTCACCGCGTGATAGCCGAACGCACTTCCGGGCTGCCAGAACGGGCGACTCAGAGCGAGGCGCCCGGCAGCCGCGTGATCGTCGAGCAGCTCGGCCCACGTCAGAGAAGGCGTCGCCTGCGGAAGACCTGCCTGGTGCGACAGCAGCTGGCGGACCGTGGTCGCCTGCTTTCCTTTCGCGGCGAACTCCGGCCAGTACGCCGCGACGGGGGCTTCGAGGTCGAGCAGACCCCGCTCGATGAGCAGCCCGACCGTGAGCCCGATCGTGTTCTTCGTGACCGAGAAGGGCACCATGACCGAATCGGCAGCGAGGTGCGGGCCACCGACGGCATCCAAGACGCGACTTCCGTCGTGGTATGCCGCGACTTGGAAGGAGAGGTCCGGGTCTGCGGCCAGCATGTCGTCGAGTCGTTCGACGATGCTCGCGAGGCGATCGTCCGCGGTTCCCGCCGCGACGCCGGAGAGCGGGCTCAGGGTCACGCGTCGACCGTCCAATCGATGCCGAGTGGCAGTTCGGCGACGGACGCGCCGACCCGGAGCGTGTACACGCCGGGCTCGACCACCCATTCGTCGTCCCAGTGTGCGAGGCGTCGCGCCGGAACCGGGATCGAGACCGATACGGTCTCACCGGCCTCGGCCCGCACGACCGCGAACCCGACGAGCCAACGGGCCGGGCGCTCGACCGCGGAGTCGGCCCGCTCGGCGTAGACCTGCGCGACCTGCTTGCCCGCGCGATCACCGGTGTTGGTCACGGTCACCGTGACGGCGTAGCCATCGGCATCCGGTTCGGCGCCATCCCACGACCACTGCGTGTAGCCCAGGCCGTGGCCGAACGCGAACGCAGGCTCGGTGCCGGCCTTCAGCCAGGCGCGGTACCCGATGTGGATGCCCTCGTGGTAGGTCAGCACGCCCTCGGTGGGGGTCACCTCGGTGACCGGCACATCGGCGAGCGTCGTGGGCCAGGTGCTGGGCAGCCGGCCGCCGGGCTCGCTCGCCCCCGTGAGGATGTCGGCGATCGCAGTGCCGAACTCCTGGCCGCCGAAGTAGCCGAGCACGATCGCCGCGACGTCATCGGCCCACGGCAAGGCGACGGGTGAGCCGGCGTTCACGATCACGATCGTGCGGGGATTCGCGGCCGCGACGGCGCGGACGAGGTCGTCCTGGCGGCCGGGGAGGTCGAGGTTCTCGCGGTCGTAGCCCTCGGACTCGACTTTCGAATTCGTGCCGACGACGACGACGGCGATGTCGGATGCCGCAGCCGCGGCCACCGCGGCGGCGATGAGTCCTTCCGGGTCGGAGTCGTCGGGTGCGATGCCCAGGGTCGCGCTGAGCACGCCTACGAGCGGCGAGTCCACGCCGGCGAGCGTGAATTCGGCGCGGATGTCGATCGGCGCGCCAGCGGTCGCCTGGATCGACGCCGTGAGCGACGGCGGGTTCAGGAACGCGGCGCCGAGGTCGGTGCCTTCGATCACGGGCTGGTCGTCGACTTCGAGCACTCCGTCGACGAACAGACGGCCGTGGTTGGCGCCGGCGAATCCCAGCAGGATGGTGCCGGTCTCGTCGGGCGTGTAGGTCGTGTGCAGCACGAGCCGGTCCGCGGTCGAGACGGGCGCATCGCCGCCGAACCACACGAGCGCGCTCGAGCGGCGGTCCTCGCTGAACAGCTCGGCGCCATCGGCCCCCACGAAGGTCGAGGTGAGGCCGGGCTCTCCCGTGCGCGGGTTGGTCATGTGCTCGAGCGGGAGCGCGGAGACGCCTTCCTGGACCACGGCACCCAGGTCGTATGAGACGCGAACGTCGGGCAGCGCGGATCGGATCGCATCGAGCGGCGAGATGACGCGCTCGGGGATCACGGTGGCGCTGCCACCGCCCTGGGTGCGCGCTTCGCGGGCGTTGTGCCCGATCACGGCGATGCTCGCGATCGAGCCTGTCTCCAGCGGCAGGATGCCGTCGTTGCTCAGCAGCACCGCACCTTCCACCGCGGCCTCGTGGGCCAATGCGACGCCGTCGATCTCGCTCGGCGTCACGGCGACCGACCCGTCCAGCGCGCCGACGCGCTCGGCGAGCAGCAGCAGCCGCAGCACCTTTCGGTCGACATCCGCTTCGCTCACGCGGCCGTCGCGCACGGCGTCCACGAGATGCGCCCACGCGGGAGCCGGTCCGGGCATCGCGAGATCCTGCGAAGCCGGGATCGATTCGAGGCTGCGCACGGCGGTCCAGTCCGAGATCACGACACCGTCGAATCCCCACTCCGAGTTGAGCGGATTCTCGAGCAGGTCGTGCTCGGTCATCGTCACCCCGTGGACGGCGTTGTAAGCGCTCATCAGCGCCCACGCCCCGGCATCCACTGCCCGCTCGAAGGGAGCCAGGTACAGCTCGCGAAGCGCGCGCTCGTGGAGCTGAACGTCGACGGTGAACCGGTCGGTCTCGGAGTCGTTGGCCACATAGTGCTTCGGGGTCGCCGCGACTCCGTTGTCCTGCAGCCCGACGACGTACGCCGCACCCAGTTCGGCGCTGAGCTCGGGGTCCTCGCTGAAGCACTCGAAGTGCCGGCCGCCCAGCGGAGAGCGGTGCAGGTTGATGGTCGGGCCGAGCACGACGTCGACATCTTTGCGACGCGCCTCGGATGCCGCGGCCGCACCGTACCGGTAGGCCAGGTCGACGTCCCACGACGCGCCGAGCGCGGAGCCCGACGGCAGGTTCAGCGAGGGCTCGCGCTCGTCCCATCGTGGGCCCCGCACGCCGGCCGGGCCGTCGGACAGGGTCATTGCGCGGAGTCCGATCGCGGGCAGCGGCACCGTCGTCCAGAAGTCCGCGCCCTGGATGAGCGAGACCTTCTCTTCGAGGGTGAGCTTGCCGAGCAGGGGCTGGAGGTGGTCAGTGGCGGAAGTCACGGGAGGGTCCTTCGAGGGCGAGGCGGCCGGCGACGATGGCGGGCCTGAGCGGGGAGAGAAGAGGTTCGTGGGATCCCGGTGGGCGCGATCGCGGAAGGCGCCCACCGGGAAGTGCGGCTACGCGGCGGCGGTGGCCTCGGCATCGAGGAGAGCGCGCCGCTCGATGCGACGCACCTCCTGCTTGTCGGGGTCGGGCACGGGTGATGCCATGAACAGCCGCTGCGTGTACGGGTGCTCGGGGCGCGCCGTGACCTGGTCGCCGTCGCCGCTCTCGACGATCTCGCCGCGGAACATGACGGCGACGCGGTGGCTGATGTGACGCACGACCGCGAGATCGTGCGTGATGAACAGATAGGCGACACCGGTGCGCTGCTGGATGTCGATGAACAGGTCGAGCACGCGCTCCTGCGTCGACAGGTCCAGCGCCGAGACGGGCTCGTCGCAGACGATCAGCTTCGGATCCAGCGCCAGGGCGCGGGCGATCGCGATGCGCTGACGCTGACCGCCCGAGAACTCGCGGGGCAGGCGGCTGCGGGCATCCGCGGGCAGGCCCACCTGGTCGAGCAGGTCGCGAACCCGCGTCTTGGCGGTGCCCGAGGCCACCCCGCGCGCCTGGAGCGGCTCGGCGAGGATCTGCTCGATCGTCAGCGACGGGTTCAGCGACGAGTACGGGTCCTGGAAGACGACCTGGATCTCGGAGCTGAGGGCGCGGCGCTGCTTGCGGTGCAGGTGGCCGATGTCGTTGCCGTCGTAGATGATCGTGCCGCCGGTGACGGGCGCCAGGCCCAGTACCGCCCGGCCCAGGGTCGTCTTGCCGGAGCCCGACTCGCCGACCAGGCCGACCGTCTCGCCGGCTTTGATGTCGATCGAGACGCCCTTCAGGGCCTGGAACGGCTTGGCTCGGAATCCCTTGCCGGGGTATTCCACGACGAGGTCGTCGACCTTCAGCAGCGACTCGCTCATGCGAGGCCTCCCTGGGATGCGGTGCCCGCGAGCGCGAGCGGCGGACGTGCGGGGCCCTCGTCGAGGATCGACGCGAGCAGCGACTTCGTGTAGGGGTGCTCGGGGCGCTGGAAGATCGCCCGCACCGGCCCCGTCTCGACGAACAGGCCGGACTGCATGACCGTGACCCGGTCGCACAGGTCGGCGACGACGCCGAAGTTGTGCGTCACCAACAGCATGGCCATGTGACGCTCGGCCTGAAGGTCGCGCAGCAGATCGAGCACCTCGGCCTGCACCGTGACATCGAGGGCGGTGGTCGGCTCGTCGGCGATGATCAGGTCGGGGTCGGTCGAGACCGCCCCGGCGATCAGCACGCGCTGGGCCATTCCGCCCGACACCTCGAACGGGTACGCCTTGAACGTGCGGACGGGGTTCGGGATGCCGACCCGCTCGAGCAGCGAGAGGGCCTTGTCGCGGGCGTCCTTCTTGCTCATGCCGAGGGTGACCCGCAGCGGCTCGGTGAGCTGGCTGCCGATCGTGAACGACTGGTCGAGGTTACTCATCGGCTCCTGCGGGATGTACCCGATGCGACGCCCGCGGATGCCGGCGTACACGGCGTCGTTCCCGTTCTCCAGGCGCGTTCCCTCGTAGTCGATGGAGCCGCCCGTGACGCTGCCGCCCTTGGGGAGCAGGCCGAGGATCGCGAACGCGGTCTGCGACTTGCCTGAGCCCGACTCGCCGATCAGGCCGTGCACCTCGCCCTTGCGGATGTCGAGCGAGACGCCGTGGACGACCTCGGTGGTGCCTCCGTCGCTCTGGCCGTAGCCGACGCGCAGATCACGCACGCTCAGCACGATCTCGGACGAGCGGATCGCCGACTGCTCGTCGTCGTCGTGGCGGATGGGCTCGCCGTCGGGAGTGACGATGTCGAGCTCGTCGCCGAGATCGCTCACGCTGGTGACGGTGGTGACGGCGGCAACCGAGCCGGTGCGGGTGGTCACGGCGCGGCGGCGCTTGCGGCGCACCACCACGGTGCGCTCCAGCACGTCGCGGATCGCGTTGGCCAGCAGCATCAGGGCGATGCTCGTCAGCCCGATCGCGAGCGAGGGCCACACCATGAGCAGCGGAGCCTGGTAGATCTTCGAGAACGCGTCCTGCAGCATCCCACCCCAGGTGGGGACCGAGGTGTCGCCGAGCCCCAGGAATTCGAGGCCGGACTGGATGGCGATCGCGATGATCGCCACGATCGCGGTCTGGATGATGATCGGCGCACGCACGACGGACAGGACGTGGCGGCCGATGATCCTCAGATCGCTGAGGCCCGAGACCCGCGCGGCGTCCACGTACAGCTCGGACCGGACGGCGGTGACCATCGTGTACACGAGGCGGAAATAGGCCGGCGCGAGCACCACGCCGAAGATGAGCATGGCCATCCAGACCGAGGGGCCGAGGACGGCGCGCGCGGCGAGCAGCACAACCATGGCCGGAAGTGCCATGACCAGTGCGGTGAACCACGAGGCGACCGTGTCGAACCAGCCCTGGTAGTAGCCGGCGATGAGGCCGGAGACGACGCCCAGCACCAAGGCCGTCACGACGGCGAGGAGGGCGGCCAGGATGCTGATGCGCGTCGCCGCGAGCAGCCGCGAGAAGACGTCGCGTCCGGCGCTGTCGCCGCCGAGCAGGTGTTCGGCGCTCGGCGGGGCGAGGATCAGCTGCAGCGACGCGGTGTTGGGGTCGTACGGCGCGATGAGCGGTCCGATGATGGCGATGAGCAGCACGAACGCGAGGAAGACCATCGAGATGAGCGCGAGCGGGCTGCGCAGCAGCCTGCGGAACAGGTGATCGGTCTTGGCGGCGGGCGTGGGGATGTCGGTGGGGACTTCGACAGCGGTCATGACAGTCGCACCTTCGGGTTGAGCGCAGCCTGCGCGAGATCGATGAGGAGGTTCACGACGACGGCGATGATCGCCGTGATGATGACGATGCCCATGACGACGGGGATGTCGCCCTGCGCGGTCGCGGAGACGGTGAGCGAACCGATACCCGGGAGGGCGAAGATCTGCTCGACGATCACGGCACCGCCGATCATGCCGATGAACTGCACCGCCAAGAGGGCGAGGGCCGGGCCACCCGCGTTGCGGAGGACGTGCTTGTACACGACACGGTTCGAACTGAGTCCGCGGCTGCGAAGCGTTCGGACGTAGTCGCGGGAAAGACCGTCGAGCACCGATCCGCGCACCTGCTGCGAGATCGTGGCGATACCGCCGATGGCCAGAGCGATGATCGGCAGCGTGACGCTGCTCAGCCAGCCGGTGAACGACGTGGTGAGCGGAATGTAGCCGGTCGCCTTGAACCAGCCGAGGTTGATCGCGAAGACCAGCACGAGGAAGAGGGCGATCAGGAAGCCGGGGATGGCGAAGCCGAGGATCGAGAAGAACTGGACGGTCCCGTCGACCGCGCCCCCGCGTCGAGCGGCGAGGATGCCGAGGATGACCGAGAAGATGGCGGTCAGGATGATCGCGCCGATCACCAGCGACAGCGTCACGGCGAGGCGACTGCTGAGCTGAACGCTCACCAGCTGACCGGTGAACCAGGATCGACCGAGGTCACCGGTGAATGCGGAGGTGAGCCAATCCCGGAACTGGACGAACAGCGGTCGGTCAAGGCCCAGTTCTGCGGCCTTCCTCGCGACGACCTCTTGGGTGGCGTTCTGGCCGACGATGGTGCGCGCGATGTTGCCGCTGCCGATGTACAGCAGGGTGAAGGCGATGACCGTGATGACCACGATCAGGACCAGGCCCGACAGCACACGGCGCAGGATGAATATGAGCATGGCTCCACTCCTGTGTAGAGAAATCCGGGGAAAGCTGGGGGTGGGGCGGCCCGCCCGATCGCTCGGGCGGGCCGGTGGTCGACTACTGCTTCGGCTCGAAGTCGTAGATCGCGGGGTAGGCGTTGGTGGGGAGCATTTCGACGGTCGTGTTGGCGTCCGTCGCGACGCTGCCCTGCACGCGGTAGAACGGGGCGAACCACGCCTGCTCCACGATGTACGTGTTGAGCTCCTTGGCGACCGATGCCTGGGTGGCCTCGTCACCGTACTGGATCTCGGTGATGTACTCGTCGACCTGGGGGTCCTGGTACTTGAAGGGGTTGAACACGGCGGTCGGCGCGATCATGAACTGGATCAGCTGCCAGTCGGGGTTCTGCTCGAGAGCCATGAACGAAGCCGGGTACTTCGGTGCCAGCAGGTCGCCGATGAAGTTGCCCATCGCCACGTCCGTCTGCTCGACGGTGATGCCGACCTCGGAGAGCTGCTGCGCGATCAGCGTGTAGGTCGTCGCGCCGAGGGCGGTCACGGCCGGCATGCTGATCGTCAGACCGTCGGGGTAGCCCGCTTCGGCCAGGAGTTCCTTGGCCTTCTCGGGGTCGTAGTCGTAGTAGCTGTCCAGCTCGGGGTCGTACGCATCCGAGGAGGCGGGGAAGACCTGGGTGGTCACCGTGCCGTGGTCGAACTGGAGCGCGGTGAGCAGCCCCTCACGATCGAATGCGTAGTTCAGCGCCTGACGCACCTTGACGTCGCCGAGAGCGGGGTCCATCGAGCCCGAGCGGTCCAGCAGCAACAGCCCCTGGAAGTCCAGCTCGTTGGCGTTGATGGTCCAGCCGGCCCCCTCGACCTCGGTCAGCGCGGCGTTGTCGACGAGCTTCACGCCGTTCGCCTCTCCGGCCTTGATCGCGTTGAGCGCGGCCGTCGGGTCGCCGAGGACATTGATCACGAGGTTGTCGTAGTGCTGGACGTCGGGGTTCCAGTAGTCGGCGTTCTTCGTGTACGAGTACGTGGTACCGGTGACGGTCGCCGCGGTGTCGAGCACGTACGGACCGGAGCCGATCGGCGTGGTCGCGGCGTCCGGGTTGTCGAAGTTCGCCTCTGCGCCGACCAGTCCCGGGTCGCGGGTCAGGTAGTTGAGCATGGCGGGGTCGGGAGCGTTGAGGGTGATGACCACCGTCGTCTCGTCGGGCGCCTCGAAGCTGGCGACGCCGGCGAAGTAGCCGGCATCCGGCGAGGTGCCCTCCTTGAAGCGCTGCAGGTTGCCGACGACGACATCGCCGGTGAGTTCGGATCCATCCGTGAAGGTGACGTCGTCGCGCAGGGTGAGGGTGAGCACCGTGTTGTCCTCGTTGTACGACCACTCGGTCGCCAGCCACGGCTCGATCGTGCCCTCGGGGGTGGCGAGCAGAAGCGTGTCGAAGACCGCCTGATAGTACGGCGAGCGATTGCCCCACTCGGCCCCTGAGGGATCGTAGGTGGTCGGCGCGAAGAGAGCGCCGAGCGTGAGTGTGCCTCCGCTTCCGCCGTCCGCGCCGCCGCCGTCGGTTCCGCCGCCGGCGCACGCCGTGACCGCGAGTGCGGTGGTGACGGCGATAGCCGCTGCTGCCGCGGCCTTCTTCCATCGGATCATCTTCGAGTCCTCTTGGTAGGGGGCGATTCCACTGCGGATCACCTCGTAGACGAAAAGGTAACACCAAATCCGAGTGTGCACTAGGTTTTGGGAATAAATTTCTAGCGATCGCTAGGTTTTTGTTACATTTGCGCCCACAATGACTGAACGAGGGCCGAAGAAGGCGGACAGCATGACCGAAGACGGTCGAGACGATACGGTGAGGATTGTGACCCAGACCCCGTCACCGCCGCGCGTGCGCAAGCCGCGGGGTGAGTACGCCAAGACCGGCGCGAAGCGCACGGCGATCCTGGATGCCGCGCTCGAGGTGTTCGCCGAGTCCGGCTATCGATCCGGGTCGCTGCGCGACGTCGCCGGCAAGGTCGGAATGAGCGAAGCCGGCCTGCTGCACCACTTTCCCAACAAGAGCGCGCTCTTGGCCGCGGTGCTCGACCGACGCGACCAGCACTCCCTCGAGCGAGTTCCCTTCGGTGGCGAGAACGGCGAGGCCACGCTCCGCGGGCTGGTGGAACTGGCCGCCTACAACGCGTCCGTTCCCGGAGTCGTCGAGCTCTACTGCATCCTCTCCGCCGAGGCGACGACTCCCGACCACCCGGCGCACGAGTACTTCATCGGACGCTACGAACACACCCGGGCGAACCTGCGCACGGCATTCGAGTCGCTCGAGCGGGACGGCCGGCTGATGGCCGGGGTGACGCCTCAGGGGGCGGCGGTCGCGACGATCGCCATGATGGACGGTCTGCAGGTGCAATGGCTGCTCGACCGTGACGTGATCGACATGGCCGAGGAGCTCCAAGGATTCCTGGGCGCGTTCGTCGATGTCGACTTCTCCGACCTGCGCGTTCTCACCGACGGCGACACCCCGCTCGAGGAATCCGCCTGAGGTCAGGCGCGGCGCACGCTCCGCAGCGACGCGACGAACTCGAGCTTGTCGAGCACCGGTGCGGGGATGACGAACGGGTACAGGTCGTCCTTTCCCATCGAGCGGTTGATCATGTTGAGCGCGGTCGACATCGGCACCCACACACCCGTGACGAGATCGCGGAAGTGCGAGAACGCGTCGATTCCGGCCACAGCCGTCAGGCCGTACTCGGATGCCGTCTCGATCGTGTCGCAGATGTGCAGGAAGTGCGCCCACGTCTCGGCGAAGTCCTCGTACGGATGCATCGTCGCGTAGGTCGTGAGGTACGACAGCTCCCAGCCCACCGGGGCACCCTGCGCGTAGTGCCGGTCGATCTCGGTCTGATAGTCGATCGTCTCGTCGCCGAAGAGCTCACGGCACCGGGCGCTGCGCTCCGCATCGGCGCCGACCTCGACGAGCTGCCACTGGAAGTAGTGCCCGATCTCGTGACGGAAGTGGCCGAGCATCGTGCGGTAGGGCTCATCCAGCTCGCCGCGCAGACGTTCGCGATAGGCCGGATCGCTCTCGGCCAGATCGATCGTGATCGACCCCGTCGTCGTGCCCGATGATCACGCTGCGGTCGGTGCTCGAGAGCAGGTCGAAGCACAGTCCGTTCACCGGATCGCCGCCGGTCGCGGCATCCTTTCCGACGACGGCGAATCCGAGCCGGTCGAGCTCGACGATGAGGTGCCGCTTGGCCCGCTCTGCCACGGGAAAGTTCGCCACCCCGGCCGCATCGGCATCGTTGGGGCGGGTGCGGGTGAGCGAACAGCTGAAGCACTGTCCGCCCTCGAGCGGAGCGAGCCAGGTGCAGCCCGAGAGGTTGAGATTGCGGCAGACGTGCCAGATGAGTCCGGAGCCGTCGATGTAGCGCCCGTCAAGACCGACCGGAACGATCTCGCCTTCCCCGCGGGAGTACCCCAGACCCACACCGCACGACACGCAGATGGAGTTCTCGAAGTAGAGCGGATTGCTGCAGACGCGGCATCGATACGATCTCACCCCTCAGGGTCGCATACCCGCCCTCGCGAGAACTCACCCTTGCGCATACTCCTCGAGAGGTGCAACGTCGACCGCCACCCGCAGTGTGGACTTCTTCGCCTCGGTGAAGATCACGCCCTTGACCGGCGGCACATCGCCGTAGTCGCGGCCCCACGCGACGGTCACGTGCCGATCTGAGGCCCACTGGTCGTTCGTGGGATCGAACGCGAGCCACTGGTCCGATCCGGGGATCCACGCCGCGACCCACGCGTGCGACGCGTCGGCACCGACGAGACGCGGCTTGCCGGCCGGGGTCCGTCGGGTCGCGAGGTAGCCGCTCACGTACCGGGCGGCCATGCCGTGACTGCGCAGGCACGCGAGGGCGAGGTGAGCGAAGTCCTGGCAGACGCCGGCCCGCTTCTCGATCACATCCGCAACGGTGCTGACGTGACCGTGGTCGCGGTCTTGTCGTAGTGGAAGTCGGTCTTGATGCGATGCATCAGGTCGGTCACAGCCTCGCCGATCGGGCGGCCCGGGGTGAGGGATGCCGCGGCATACGCCCGCGCGGCATCCACGTGCCGCGCCTTGGGCGACTCCAGCGCGAACTCGGTCGCCGCCCACGCTCCGCGCGAGATGCCGGGATTCAGGATCGGACGCGCGCGCTCCCACGGCTCGAGCAGCGCGTCGGGGTCGTACTCGGTGGGAACGACCGTCACATCGCTGAGCGCATCGATCGTGAGGCGCATGTGCGGCTCGGTCACGTGGAAGTACGACACGACGTTGCCGTAGCAGTCGGTGTCATCGGTGATGTCGCTCGGCAGCGGGTCGATCGAGACCGTCCGCGACGCCACCTGCTGCCACGGCAGCTCGCGCGGCCGACAGTGCGCGAGGCCGAAGCTGCTGCGAGACGTCGTCGTCGTACGAGTAGGTCGTGGTGTGCGAGACGCGGTATCTCACAGTGACACCCCCGTGACCTCGGTGAGCGAGAGCGACGAGATCGGCTGCGGCACGCGGGCCGGCGGCGAAGTGCAGGTGCACGATCGCGTCACCGAGACGGTGCAGCTGCGCGTGCGTGTCGCCGAGGAACTCCTCGAGCTTCGGGCGATGACCGTCGACCGGCGCCGTCAGCGCGCCGATGTCGGCGGCTTCGAGCGCGTCCTCGAGGTGCTCGAGCAGGCGCTCCGGGCGGGTCGACCCGGTCGAGCCGGCCAGCTTCGACAGATGGAACCGCAGTCGCGCGAGCGAGAACGCGATCGACCGCGGGTTGTCGGGATCGAGGAGGAGCAGCTCGAGCACGTCGGAGGTGCGGGCGCTGCCGCGGAACCGGCGACGGTGGGTCACCGAGCTCTCGGCGGCCATCAGCACACCGCCGAGCACCGCGCGGTCGACCCCGACACCGAGCGAGACGGTCGTGGTCGCCGCCAGCAGCGTGCACACCTGCAGCGACCGCTCCAGATAGCGGCCCGCCTCGATCGCGTGCCAGCCGTCGTCGCGGATCATGTTCGCGGTCACGCCCTGCAGCGAGAGGATGCCGCCCAGCATGCGACTGGCCGACTCGGCGATCTGCGGCCGGCGCATCGCCCGCAGCGACTTCATCGCGCGGTCGGTGCTGCCGAACGCCCGCCAGGTGTCGACCGAGAGCTGATCGCGCACGCCTTCGAGCGCGTCGCGCAAGCGCTGCAGCGAGTGCGCCGCGGACCCCGGGCGGTCGGCATCCACCAGCAGCGAGCGCTGCTCGAGATCGGTGTCGAGCCAGCGGGTGCCGCACAGCCGCTGCAGCACGCCGATGAGCGCACGCAGCGCCGCGCCGCCCTCGCGCGTGGACGTGTAGTCCAGCTGCTCGGCGTGCGCGCTCGCCGTGATCACGAGACGGACGAGGTCCTCCGCGCGCTCGGTGTAGCGACCCGACCAGAACATGTCCTCGACCGCGCGCGGCGAGAGCACGGGCACGGCCCGGGCAAGCGGCAGCGGCGCGACCTCGACGATGCCCTGGTCGAGATCGCCGGGGGTGCTCTTGAGCACCCAGACGTCCTTCGTGCTGGGTGCGGCCTTGCGGTCATCGACCAGGGTCGCGAGCCCACCGACGAGCGGTCGGTAGATCGCGCCGTCGCGCACGGTGAACGCGCGCAGCACGAGCGGGTTGGGGTTGGCGCGCCCTGACGCGCGACCGGCGTCGCCCCACGACGGGCGCCTGCGACAGCGGCAGCCGCTCCTGGCCCACGAACCGGTGGGGTGCCGAGCAGATCCGATCGCGCAGCTGTGCGGGGTCGAGGTCGACCAGATCTGCCGCGCGGCCGTCGATCTGGCGGACGATGTACCCGGTCGGGTCCGCTTCGACCGCCGCGAGCACCGCCGCCAGGCCCTCGGGGTCGCCGCACCACGTGGTGGGAACCGACGGCAGCCGCAGCTGCTCGCCGAGCAGCCGCTCGCACACCGCCGGCATGAACGGCATCAGGCCGGGGTTCTCGAGCACGCCGGCGCCCAGGCCGTTGACGAGCCGCACGCGGCCACGGCGGACGGCCTCGGTGAGCCCGGCGACGCCGAGCTGCGAGCCGGCACGCAGCTCGAGCGGGTCGCACCATTCGGCATCCACACGACGAAGGATCACGTCGACCCGCTCGTGCGGTTCGTGCTGCGGAAAGCCTGCGGGCTTCATCCACACCCAGCCGTCGCGCACGACGAGGTCTTCGCCCTGCACGAGCGGGAAGCCGAGGATGTTGGCGATGAACGCCTGGTCGTACGCGGTCTCGGAGTGCGTGCCCGGCGAGAGCACGACCACGCGCGGGTCTGCCACCTCGGACGGCGCCGCCTGCAGCAGCGCGGAGCGCAGCGCCGAGAAGTACGGCTCCATGCGGTGCAGCCCGGCCTCCTCGTACAGCTCGGGCAGCACGCGCGAGAGCACCCGCCGGTTCTCCATCGCATAGCCGAGGCCGGAGGGCGCCTGGACGCGGTCGGTCAGCACGCGCCACTCCCCCGCGGCGTCGCGACCGAGATCGGTGCTCGAGAGGATCAGCGGATGCGGATCGAAGCCGCGGGCGCGGGCGATCGGGCGCGTGTAGCCCGAGTGCCCGAAGACGACCGCCGACGGGGATGACCCCCTCCGCGAGCAGCCGCTGCTCGCCGTAGATGTCGGCCAGCAGGGCGTTGAGCAGCTCGGTGCGCTGCGCGAGCCCGACCTCGAGCCGCGCCCAGGTGGCGGCATCCAGCACGAGCGGCATCGGATCGAGCTGCCAGGGCTGCGCGCCGCCTCGGGGTTGCCGTACGTCGCGCCGTCGTCGGCGAGCAGGGTCGTGATCTCGCCGTCGATGCGCCCGAGTTCGGCGGGGTGTCAGTTCGACGGCGATCGACGCCATGCCCTTCCACGCCGGCCGCAGCGCGCCGTCGGCGCCGACGACCTCGTCGAACCGCGCCGCCGTTGCCGGTCAGGGGCAGCGTCGGCTGCGCGATCGCGGCCGCGTAGTCGCGTAACAGACTCATCGGGCAGGCTCACTCCAGAGGTCACGCGGTCGGAACCCTCCGCAGGTCCAGCGTGTGCGGATAGTCGGGGCTGAACGCGCGCCGCGCCGCCTCGCGCAGCGCCGCGCACATCCAGGCGTCCGGCGGTGTGGCCGTGCGGCTCGAACCGGCTGGCGCGGCGGGCCTCGGCCTCGTTGGAGTTGATCGGCGGGTGATCGTACGACCGGCCGCCCGGGTGCACGACGTGGTAGGTGGCGCCGCCGAGGCTCACGCCCGACTCGATGTCGACGACGTCGAAGACGAGCGGGGCGTGCACCGGGATCGACGGGTGCAGCGCCGACCACGGCTGCCAGGCGCGGTAGCGCACACCGGCGTAGAACTCGCCGGCGCGACCGGTCGAGGACAGTGGCACGGGAACAGCCTGACACGTCACGAGGTGCATGCGCGGATCCAGGCCGGTCACCTTCACCTGGATGCGCTCGACCGACGAGTCGACGTAGCGGGCTGTGCCGCCCTCGGTGACCTCTTCGCCGAGCACGTTCCACGGCTCGATCGCCTGCCGCAGCTCCAGCTCGACGCCGCCTGCGAGGCGGGTCATGCCGATACGGGGGAAGCGGAACTCGGTGAACGCATCGAGCCAGTCCGCCTCGAACGCGATGCCGTGCTCGCGCAGATCGGCGACGACCTCGCCGATGTCGGCCGCGGCGCCCTCGGGCAGCAGGAAGTCCTCGTGCAGTCGAGTGCCCCAGCGCACCAGCGGCGCGGTGTAGCGGCTTCTCCCAGAACATCGCGACGAGGCTGCGCACGAGCAGGGCCTGCACGAGCGCGAGCTGCGGATGCGGCGGCATCTCGAATCCGCGCAGTTCGAGCAGCCCGAGCCGGCCGCGGCTGCTGTCGGGGCTGTACAGCTTGTCGATGCAGAACTCGGCGCGATGCGTGTTGCCGGTGAGGTCGGTCAGCAGGTGCCGCAGCGCGCGGTCGACCAGCCAGGGCGAGGACTCCTCGTCGAGCTCGCGTGCCGCGGCCGTGAGCCGGCGGATCTCCTGCAGCGCGATCTCCATCTCGTAGACCGCCTCCGGCCGACCCTCGTCGAAGCGCGGCGCCTGACTGGTCGGTCCGATGAACCGTCCCGAGAACAGGTACGACAGACTCGGATGCCGCTGCCAGTAGGTGATCAGGCTCGCGAGCAGGTCGGGGCGGCGCAGCAGCGGCGAATCGACCGGCTGCGAACCGCCGAGCGTGATGTGGTTGCCGCCGCCGGTGCCGGTGTGCAGGCCGTCGAGGTCGAACTTCTCGGTCGCCAGGCGGCTCTGGCGGGCCTGTTCGTACAGCGTCACGGTGAGGTGTCGCAGGTCGGCCCACGACGAGGTCGGCTGCACGTTGACCTCGATCACGCCGGGGTCGGGCGTGACGATGAGCTGGGTCAGGCGCGCGTCCGGCGGCGGACCGTAACCCTCGAGCACGAGCCGGCAGCGCGTGAGCTCGGCGGCCTTCTCGATGACCATCAGCAGGTCGCAGTACGCCTCGAGCGTGATCGTCGGCGGCAGGAAGACGTGCACGTGGCCGTCGCGCGCCTCGAACGTGATCGCCGTGGTGCGCGCATCCTTCGGGTCGACGACCGTCACCTTCGGAATGCCGGGGCGCAGCGCCGGTCCCGCCTCGAGGTACGACGGCTCGCCGGGGTGCTCCGGGTCTTCCCACGAGATCGAGTCCAGCGGCAGTCGCAGACCGACGGCACTGGAGCCCGGCGTCAGCACGAGGCGCCCGCGACGGAAGGTCCAGGCCGGGCTCGTCCACTCGCCCTCGGTGGTGAGCGGCAGCACCCAGCCCGTCTCGGAGCTGACGGTGCGGTCGAGCTCGGCGACATCGACGCCGGCCGCGTCCTCGACGCCGGGCCGAGGCCCTCCGGCTCCCGGATCTCGGCCGCGATCTCCGCGAACGGGTCCTCGAATGCCGGACAGCAGTCGTCGATCCGGGATGCCGAGCAGCGCGGTCACCGCACGGGCGAGCGCCTCGGCGTTCGAGCGCGCGTCGGGATCGGCGTCCTTCGCCCCACGGGTCGGCGAGCAGCGTCGGGGTCGCTCCACAGCGGCAGGCCGTCGGTGCGCCACTGCAGCGCGATGTTCCAGCGCGGGAGGGTCTCCCCGGGGTACCACTTGCCCTGGCCGCGGTGCACGACACCGCCGAGGGCGTACGTCGCGCGCAGGCGCTCGGCGAGGATGCCGGCGAGTTCGCGCTTGTGCTCGCCGTCGGCATCCGTGTTCCACTCCGCGCTCGTGGCATCATCCAGGGCGACGAAGGTCGGCTCGCCGCCCATCGTCAGACGCACGTCGCCGTCGATCAGTCGCTCGTCGACCGCGTCGCCGAGCGCGTCGATGCTCGCCCACTGCTGGTCGGTGTACGGCTTCGTCGTGCGCGGGTCCTCGTGGACGCGGATCACTTCGTTGCGGAACTCGAAGGTCACCTCGACCGGCTCCGTGCGACCCTCGATCGGGGCCGCGCTGGACGGGTGCGGCGTCGCGCTGAGCGGGATGTGGCCCTCGCCGGCGAACAGGGCGCTGGTCGGGTCCATGCCGACCCAGCCGGCCCCGGGGATGTAGACCTCGGTCCACGCGTGCAGGTCGGTGAAGTCCACCTCGGTGCCGCTCGGGCCGTCGAGCGCCTTCTGGTCGGCCGCCAGCTGCACGAGGTAGCCCGAGACGAAGCGGGCCGCGAGGCCGTACTTGCGCAGCAGGCTCACGAGCAGCCACGCACTGTCGCGGCAGGAGCCGATCGCGCGGCCGCAGCGTCTCGTCGGGGGTCTGCACGCCCGGCTCCATGCGCACGTCGTAGGCGACGTCGCGGTGCACGGCCGAATTCAGGCCCGCGAGGAACTGCACGGTCGGCATGCCGTATTCGGGCAGGGCAGGCAGCGCTTCCTTCCAGATGCCGGCCCGCTCGCTGTCATCGACCGGGCGCAGATAGGGTGCGAGGTCGGCCTTCAGGCTCGGCTCGTACTCGAACGGGAAGTACTCGGCGTACTCCTCGATGAAGAAGTCGAACGGGTTGATCACCATGAGGTCGGCGACGAGGCTGACCGTGATCGAGAGGTGGTCGATCTTCTCGGGGAACACCAGGCGGGCGACCCAGTTGCCGAACGGGTCCTGCTGCCAGTTGATGAAGTGGTTCGCCGGGCTCACGTCCAGGGAGTACGCCTCGATGGGCGTCCGCGAGTGCGGGGCCGGCCTCAGACGCACCACGTGAGGCGTGACATTCACCGGTCGGGCGAACGAGTACCCGGTGTAGTGCGTGAGCGAGACCTTTGTGGACATTCCCACAGTGTCGCCCAAAACTGTTGCGTTCGCGTTTCGTACCCGCGCTCGCGGGCCCCGCATTGCGCCGAGACAGGGGTCTTCGCCGTCGCGCCCGTAGGTCAGCCGAGCAGTTCGGGGCGCTTCCACTCGGCGCCGTGCACGTGCTGGTCCAGGAACGCGAAGACGGTCTGGTACCAGACCACGGCGTGCTGGGGCTTGAGCACCCAGTGGTTCTCGTCGGGGTAGAACAGGAACCGGTGCACGGTCGAACCGTCGGGTTCGGCGTGATGCTCGGCCAGTTCCGACCACAGCCGCAGGCTCTCGCCGATCGGCACGCGGTAGTCGCGGTCGCCGTGGATCACCAGGAGAGGGGTGCGGATGCCGCTGACGAAGCGGTGCGGAGAGTTCTCCATCATCGCCTCGGGCGTGAAGATGCGCTGCCAGTACTCCGAGCTGTCGGTCGTGCCGCCGAACTGATCCATCGCCCACAGGCTCGCGTGCGTGACGATCGCGCGGAAACGGTCGGTGTGCCCGGCGACCCAGTTGGCCATGTATCCGCCGAACGAGCCGCCCATCGCCGCGGTCTTCGTCTCGTCGATGTCGGGGCGCCGGGTGACGGCATCCGTGATCGACATCAGGTCGGTGTAGGGCTTGCCGCCCCAGCTGTTCCAGCCGCGGGCGATGAACTCGAGGCCGTAGCCGGTCGAGAGCGCAGGGTCCGGCAGCAGCACGGCGTAGCCGCGAGCCGCCGCCAGCAGCGGCGCCCACCGCCAGCTCCATGCGTTCCAGCTGGCCAGCGGGCCACCGTGGATCCACAGCAGCAGCGGTGCGGGTGCGGCATCCGATGCGCCCTCCGGCAACAGCAGCCATCCGCGCACGCGGGCGCCGTCCTCCGCGATCGTCTCCACCTCGGTGATCGTCGCAGGCGCCGCGGGCAGAGCGGCCGGCGTCGCAAGAGGGGTCACGGTTCCGTCGCGCGCGATGCGCACCGGGTGCGACGGGGCGAGCCAGTTGGAGCGCAGTGCGACGAGGTCATCCGACGTGCGGTCGACCGCGACGTGCGTGTAGGTGAAGGCGTCGGTCGTGAGCTGCTCGGGTGCGGCGCCGTCCACCGGGAGACGGAAGACCGGCCCGCGGCCGTCCGAATCGGCCGTCGCGATCAGCGCGGCATCGTCGGCGGCGAACTGGATGCTGGTCGCCCAGCGGTCCCAGTCGGCGGCGATGCGACGCGGATTCGCGCCGTCGATGCCCGCGGTCCAGACCTCGACGTCGGTCGGAGCGGCGGGTGACCCCTTCTCGGTCCGGAGATAGGCGATGGTGCGGCCGTCGTGGCTGACCGCCGGCGCCTCGAAGTCCACGTCGGGCTCGTCGAAGAGCCAGAAGCGCTCGCCCGTCGCGGTGTCGATCGCGGCGAGCGCGAACCGGCCGTCGCGGGTCTCCGCGATGCGGAGCGCGGCGATCAGCGTGCGCCCGTCCGGGGTCAAGGCGGCGCCCGCGGTGTCGGCGGTCCGGCCGGGGCTCGGTGTCAGGTCGAAGGGGCGGGGCAGCGTCGCGGGATAGGGGGTGCCGGCATCCCCACCCTCTTCCACCGCCTCGTCGGGCGCGCGTTCGCCCGACTCCGCCGTGACGGCGGCGACCGTATCGGCGAGCCCGGCCAGATCGAGGGCGAGCAGGTGCGGCTGCGCCGGACCGAGGTCGTGGTCCCAGAACCGCACGGGATAGGTCTCGTGCAGGATCGCCGCGACCTTCTTCTTCTTGCGCTGGGCGCGCAGTTTCGCCTCGGCCTCGAGCGTCTCGCCGCCCGGCAGCAACTCAGCGCTGAGCACGAGACGATCCGCGGCTTCTGCCACGGCCGCGATCGCTGCGACACCGCCGGCGAGCCGGGTCACGGGGCGGCCTTCGCCCCCCGTCGCGGGCAGCAGCCAGAGCTGACTGGACTCGTCGTCTTGCTCCGCTTCGGAGTCCGGTCGTGCCGAAACGAACAGGATGCCGCCCTCCGCGGTGAAGGATGCGCTCGACTCGCCCTTGGCCGATCGCGTCAGCCGCGTCGGCGACCCGGAACCGTCCGTCGGCACCGACCAGAGCGAGCGCTCATACGCGGTGCCGTCCTTCTTCAGGGTCGCGACCGTCAGCACTGCCCTGGTGCCGTCCGGCGAGAGCGCGAGCGCCTCGACGCGAGGCAGCGCGATGTAGTCCTCGAGCGAGGAGAACGCGGAGGATGCCATGCGCTCCACGCTAATCGCCGACGGTGCTGTGCTGGTGGGTCGAACGTCGCCGCCCGCGGGCGTGTGATGGCGGATGCCGCCTGCTCCCGCCGTGCGGGTCGGTCACTGCTCGAGGTCGCCGTCCTTCGTGCCCTCGGTCGCGGCGCGCCGGTCCGCGTCGGCGCTGTCGACCTGGCCCGCGTCGACATCCGGGTCCACGGGTGTCTCCTCGTCGGTGAAAGCCTCGACGTCGTCGATGCCCCCCGCATCGCCATCGGCGGCGCGACGAGGCACGACCGGCGGGATCGGCTGGTTCGGAGAGTTCGTCATGGTCATCGTCCCTTCCTCGGACCGACCGGCGGTCGGCTTCTGGGGGAACGCTAACGCCGATGGCGAGGGCCGAACGAGGGCCTGGAACGCCGCGACGCGACGTGCTAGTGCGAGATCAGCTGCGACTCGCTCGCAACCGCGGCCCCGGATCCGGCATCCGACATCGCATCGGCAGCCGCGAGCGCTGCCATCACGTCGTCGGTGAGGTCGTCGACATGCTCGAGGCCGATCGAGAGGCGTACGATTCCCGCGCCCGGCTTGGCGGGTCCGGCGACCGGCCGGTGGGTGAGCGACGCGGGATGCTGCACGAGCGAGTCGATGCCACCGAGCGAGACCGCGTGCTCGATGAGCTCGCACGACTCGGTGAACCGGGCGGCCGCGTCGTAGCCGCCGGCGAGCTCGACCGCGATGATCGATCCCGGTCCGTCGAGCTGTCGCCCGAGCAGTCCCTTCGGGTCCTGGCCCGGCAGGCCCGGGTAGAACACCCGGGCGACGGCGTGGTGGGCACTGATGCGTTCGGCGAGCACCTGCGCGGTCTGCTGCTGGGCGCGCACCCGCAGCGGCAGCGTGCGCAGTCCGCGGTGCAGCAGGTACGCCGCCATCGGGTGCAGCAGACCACCGGTCAGCGCGCGCACCTGACGCAGGCGCTGCACCCAGTCATCGTTCGTCGCGACCACACCGCCCATCACGTCGCCGTGACCGCCGAGGTACTTCGTCGCGCTGTGCAGCACGAGGGTCGCACCGTGGCGGGCGGGCTGCTGCAGCACGGGCGTGGCGAACGTGTTGTCCACGAGCACCGGCACCTCGCCGGCGGCGGCGACGACCTCGGCGAGATCGACGAGCTCGAGAGTGGGGTTCGCCGGAGTCTCGACGATCACGAGTCCCGTGTCGGGCGGATCGCGGCAGCGATCTCGTCCACGGTCGCCCACGTGACGGTGGTGCCGAGCAGTCCGTTCTCGAGCACGTGGTCCGTGCCGCCGTAGAGCGGGCGGACAGCGACGACGTGCGGCCTTCCTGCCGTGACCGACGCGATCAGGCACGCGGCGAGCGCGGCCATGCCGCTCGCGAACGCCACAGCGCCTTCGGTGGCCTCGAGTTCGGCGAGCGCATCCTCGAACCGCGCGACACCCGGCTGCCACAGGCGCTGGTAGACCGGCGCTGCGACCCGGACCGAGGTCGTGACCGGTCGCGAGCTCCTCGTAGGCGAGGCCTCCGGTGTCGACGTCGGGCAGCGGATACGTCGTGGAGAAGTCGATCGGCGGAACGTGCGCGCCGCTCTCGCGAAGGCCCGCCATTCCGGCGTGCACGGCGCGTGTCTCGAGTCGGTGATGCCTGTGGTCCATGCCTCGAGGACAGCAGAAAATTCGCCCATCGGCAATCGACCTTGAAGGATGCCGCTGCAGGGCTATACTTGATCGAAGAAGCTTCATGCACAGCGCGGCGAAGGAGCCCCATGACGCAGGTCCTTGAACTCGACCGAACCGACCGCGCGCTGCTGCGGGCTCTCACTGCGAACGCCCGCGCGTCGGGGGCGTCCCTCGCCTCGACCCTGGGAATCGCGGAATCGACGGTGTCGCTGCGGCTGCGCAGGCTGCAGACGAGCGGCGCGATCCGTCGGTATCGCGTCGACCTCGAACCCGCTCGCGCTCGGTGCGACCGTGCAGGCGCTCATCGCGATCCGGCTGGTCAAGCACGCACGCGAAGAGATCGAGGCCTTCCGGCGCGCGGCACCGAGCCTGCCCGGCGTGCTCAGCCTGTTCCACATGGCCGGTGCCGATGACTTCCTGCTGCACGTCATGGCGCGCGACGCCGCGGAACTGCGCGAGTTCGTGCTCGCCCACCTGACCGGACACCCCGCGGTCGCGCACACCGAGACCAACCTGATCTTCGAGCACGCCGACGGCGATGGCTGGGAGCAGCTCATCCGCTGAGTCGCCCGCGCGCGCACCCACCCCCTCGAAGGAACTGCGATGCCACAGAACCCCGCCACCCCGACTGCAGAGGAGTTCGCGGAGCGGCTGCTGGCTTCCGCACTCGGATTCGCCGACATCCTCGCCGCCCACCTCGGCGATCGACTCGGCTGGTATCGCAGCCTCGCCGACGCGGGTCCGAGCACGGCCGCGGAACTGGCACGAGCGCACCGGCACGTCGCCGCGCTATGCGCGCGAGTGGCTCGAGCAGCAGGCGGTGACAGGCGTGCTCGACGTCGAGGGTGAACGCCGCGGATCGCCGGTTCCACCTGCCTGCCGGTGCCGCCGAGGTGCTGACCGAGCAGCGCAGCCTGAACTACCTGGCGCCGATGGCGCGGATGCTCGGCGCGGTCGGCCCCGCCCTGCCCGATCTGCTCTCGGCCTACCGCACCGGCGGGGGCGTCAGCTGGGCGGACTTCGGCGCCGACGCGCGCGAGGGGCAGGCCGACCTGAACCGGCCCTGGTTCGAGCGAGCTGCCCAGGGCGTTCGCGGAGGTGGACGGCATCCGGTCCGTGCTCGCTCGGCCGGGGGCGCGCGTCGCCGACATCGGCACCGGCGCAGGGTGGTCGTCGATCGCGCTCGCGCGGGCATACCCCGAGCTGCACGTGGATGGCTTCGACGTCGACGACCCGTCGATCGAGCTCGCGCGCGCGAACGCGGCGGGTGCCGGGGTGGCGGACCGGGTGCGCTTCCACAACGCGAACGGCGCGGGACTGTCGACCTTCGGCAGCTTCGACGCGGCGTTCGCGTTCGAGTGCATCCATGACATGCCGCAGCCGGTCGACGTGCTCGCGGCGATGCGGCTGGCCGTCCGCGACGGCGGGCCGGTGATCGTGATGGACGAGGCGGTGGCCGAGACCTTCACGGCGCCGGGCGACGACGTCGATCGGATCATGTACGCCTACAGCCTGTTCGTCTGCCTGCCCGACAGCCTCTCGCACTCCCCCAGCGTCGGCACCGGTACCGTCATGCGGCCCGACACCCTGCGCGGCTATGCGCGGTCGGCGGGATTCGCCGACATCGAGGTCCTGCCGATCGAGGACTTCGCGTTCTTCCGCTTCTACTCGCTCACCCGCTGATACGCGCGGCGCGCCGGCTCAGCGCGCGTCGATCGAACCCGCCGGCGCACCCAACAGGATCTCGGCGGCGCGGGCCATCTTCGTCGCGTACCCCTCGCCCTCGACTCCGCGGGCGAGCGACTGTGCGTTCAGACCGTCGATCATTCCGAGCAGCTGCCAGGCGGCATCCGACGAATTCGGCGTGGTGAAGTCGCCCGTCGCGTGCCCCTCGTCGATCACGGCACCGACCATGCGGTGCCACGCATCCATCTGGGCACGCACCTCGACGGCCAGCGCCGCGTTGCGCCTGCCCAGCGCCCACGCCTCGACCCACACGACGGTGAGGTCCTCGCGCGTGCCGTCCAGGAGCGTCTCGATCAGCGCCGCCATCCGATCAGCCGGGCGATGGTGCCCGGCGATCAGCTCCTCGACCTCGCGGATCTCGGCCGCGACCAGATCGGCGTAGACCCGCGCGATCAGGTCGTCCATCGACGGCTGGTAGTGCGCGATGAGACCGGATGCCACTCCCGCACGCTCCGCCACGGCGCGCAGTGTCAGTGCGCTCAGCCCGTGATCCCGCGCCAGCTCGGTGGCCGCCTCGAGGATCTCGGCGGAGCGCTCGCTCGGTGACTTGCGCGTGCGGGCTTTCATCGACGTGCTTGACATCTCACCGCCAGTGTATGTAGCTTCAGCTCTATTGATCGCGTGATCAATAGTACACGGATTGAAGACGGACATGAGCATCACCGCACCACACGCCGACGCGGCTGCCACGACCGGCGATGTCGCCGGCCGCATCGAGACGCGCGGCATCGACTACATCCCCGAGGCCGAGCGCCACGGTCGCCCGCGCGCGCTGTTCGGCATCTGGGCAGCCGCGAACGTCCTCTACCTCAACTTCGTCTTCGGCGGCATCCTGATCCTGCTCGGCCTCGGACTGTGGGAATCTCTCGCGATCTGCGTGCTCGGAAACCTGTGGTGGTTCGTGATCGGCTGGATCGCGATCAGCGGCCCGGCGGCGGGCACACCGAGCGTCATGATCATGCGGGCGATGTTCGGCGTGCGCGGCAACGCGCTCTTCGGCTCGGGTCTCGGCGTCCTGATCGGGCTCTTCTACATCGTCCTGAACGTCGCGTTCACCACGCTCGCGAGCGAAGCGCTGCTCGCGACCGTGGGTATCACGCTGCCCGCGGGTCTGAGCATCGTCGTGCTCGTCGTCGTCTCGGCGCTGAGCCTGGTCGTGAGCGTGTTCGGGCACGCGACCATCGAGAAGGTCAGCGGTTTCCTTTCGATCGCGGTCGGCGCTGTCTTCGCCGCCGTCGGTGTGTTCGTGCTGATCGCCGCGGATTGGACCTACGCCCCCGGAGCCCTGCCGGTCGGCGAGAACATCGCGCTGCTGCTGCTCGGACTCACCGTCGTCGCGTCGGGGCCGCTGTCGTGGGGCACGAGCGCCGACTACTCGCGCTACCTGCCCACCCGCACCCCGCGCCGCGGCATCATCTTGTGGACCGCTCTCGGCGGCTTCGTGCCCTCGGTGCTCATCGCCGCTCTCGGAGTGATCGCCGGCACCTCGATCGACATGACCGACCCGCAGACGGCGATCGCCGAGATCCTGCCGCCATGGCTGTACCCGGTCTTCCTCCTCGCGATCATCACCGGCACCCTGGCCAACAACGTGCTGTGCTCGTACTCGACCGGCCTGTACGCCCAGGCGTTCGTGCCCCGCATCCGCCGGTCGGTGTCCGTCATGATCGTCGGCGTGGTCGCCGCCGCGCTGGCCGCATATCTGCTGTACGGCGCGCCCCGCTTCCTCGACACCCTCAGCTACGCGATCGAGATCGCCGTCGCGATCATGGGTCCCCTTGTGGCGATCTACGCGATCGACATCGTGCTGCGCCGCGCCCGGTACAACGGTCTGGCGCTCAATGACACGACCCGACGCAGCCCGTTCTGGTACTCGGGCGGCTGGTTCCTGCCTGGCACGGTGGCGATGGTGGTCGCGACGACGGTCGCGGTTCTCATGGTCAACACGACTCTGTACACCGGACCGATCTCGGCCGCGCTCGGCGGAGCCGACCTGTCCTCACTCGTCGGGCCCGCGCTCGGGGCCGGCCTGTATGCACTGCTCTGGCGGACGACCACGCCATACCGCGACCCGGCCGAATCGAATGACCCGGGTGCGCACGCGCACCTGACCCCCCAAGATGAGAGCATCGCCGCCGCCGGCGAGCCCGATGAGGAGCACCCGATGACCTGGACCATGCCCGCCGAGTTCGCTCCGCAGGAGCGCATCTGGATGGCCTTCCCCCGCGTCGGCAACACGCTCGGCGACGACGCGGCGTCCGCCGACGAGGCCCGCGACACCTGGGCCGCGGTCGCGAACGCCGCGGCCGGGTTCGAGCCGGTCACGATGGTGGTCGACCCGTCGGCGGTCGCCGAGGCCCGCGCGCGGCTCTCGAGCGAGATCGAGGTCGTCGAGGCGCCGCTGGATGACTACTGGATGCGCGACATCGGCCCGACGTTCGTGCTCGACGAGCAGCGGCGCGCTCGGCGCAGTGGACTGGACCTTCAACGGCTGGGGCGCGAACGCGTGGGCGACGTGGGAGCGCGACGACCGCATCGCGAGCACGGTCGCGGGCCTGGCCGGTGCGACGCATCTGCCCTCGCCGCTCGTGAACGAGGGCGGCGGCATCCACGTCGACGGCGAGGGCACGGTGCTGCTGACCGAGACGGTGCAGCTCGACCCGCGCCGCAACCCGTACACGAACAAGCAGCGCGTCGAGTGGGAGCTGCAGCGCACGATCGGCGCGACGAGCTTCATCTGGCTCCCCCGCGGCCTGACCCGCGACTACGAGTCCGCGGGCACGCGCGGGCACGTCGACATGGTCGCGACCTTCGCGGCGCCCGGCCGCGTGCTGCTGCACTGGCAGGACGACCCCGCGCACCCCGACTATCCGGTCGTGCGCCAGGTGCGCGCCGTTCTCGAACAGGCGACGGATGCCGCGGGCCGCCGCCTCGAGATCATCGAGCTTCCCGCGCCCGAGACGCTGCAGGACGAGGACGGCTTCGTGGACTGGAACTACGCCAACCACCTCGTCGTCAACGGCGGAGTGATCGCGTGCGGCTACGGCGAGCCGGATGCCGATTCCCGCGCCGCCGCGATCCTTGGCGACGCCTACGGCCGCGATGTCGTCACGATCGACGCGCGGCCCATCCTGCAGCGCGGCGGCGGCATCCACTGCATCACGCAGCAGCAGCCCAGGTCGAACGCGCGATGAACGTCGTCGAGGCGTCGATCGCCGATCTGCGGGCCGCGCTCGAGTCGGGCGCCACCACGAGCGTCGCGCTCGTCGAGGCGTATCTCGCGCGCATCGAGACATATGATCAGAACGGCATACGCCTCAACGCCCTCGTCGAGCTGAACCCCGACGCGCTCGCCGAGGCCGAGGCTTCGGATCGCCGCCGGCGCGAGGGCGCGACGCTCGGCCCGCTCGACGGCATCCCGTACACGGCCAAGGACAGCTACATGGTTCGCGGGCATGACCGTCGCCTCGGGATCGCCCGCGTTCGCCGACCTCGTCGCCCGCCGCGACGCGTTCTCGATCGAGCGGCTGCGCGATGCCGGGTGCATCCTCATCGGGCTGACCAACATGCCGCCGATGGCCAACGGCGGCATGCAGCGCGGGCTGTACGGGCGCGCCGAGAGCCCGTACAACGCCGACTACCTGACCTCGGCATTCGGATCGGGCTCGTCCAACGGATCGGGCACCGCGACGGCGGCATCGTTCGCGGCTTTCGGGCTGGGCGAGGAGACGTGGTCGAGCGGCCGCGCCCCGGCATCGAACAACGCCCTGTGCGCCTACACCCCCTCGCGCGGCGTGATCTCGGTGCGCGGCAACTGGCCACTCGTGCCCACGATGGACGTGGTCGTGCCGCACACCCGCTCGATGGCCGATCTGCTCGAGGTGCTCGATGTCATGGTCGCCGACGACGCCGACAGCCGCGGCGACTTCTGGCGCACGCAGCCCTGGGTTCCGATCCCGCGCGCCTCCGCCGTGCGCCCCGACTCGTATCCGGCGCTGGCCGACGGATGCGGCATCCGCTCTCGTCAGGACGGCGTTTCGGCATTCCCGCGATGTATCTCGGCGAGGATCCGGATGCCGGAACCGGATCGGGCATCGGCGCCTCCACCGGTCAGCCCGTCGAGCCGCGGCCGTCGGTGCTCGCGCTGTGGGCGCAGGCGAAAGCCGACCTCGAGGCCGCCGGCGCCGAGGTCGTCGTCGTGGACTTTCCGGTGGTGAGCAACTACGAAGCCGACCGCGCCGGCGCGCCGTCGATCTTCGACCCGCGGCATCGTGCCCCCCGACTACTTCGACATCGAGATCTGGGACATGTCGATGTGGTCCTGGCACGACTTCCTCGCGGCGAACGGGCAGCCCGGGCTCTCGTCGCTGGCCGAGGTCGACGGAGCGAAGATCTTCCCGCATCCCGAGGGCGCCCTGCCCGACCGGTACGGATCGTTCGACCTCGACATCTCCGAGTACGTCACCCGCGCTCGCGCCAACGGCATGACCGACCCGCTCGGCGGGCTGCCGGCCGAGCTCATCAGGGCCGGACTCGAGGGGCTCGAGCGCACCCGCCGCATCGACCTCGAGGAGTGGATGGCCGCGCGCGGGCTCGACGCGGTCGTCTTCCCCGCGGTCGCCGATGTCGGCCCAGCCGATGCCGACGTCGACGAGGAGTCGGCGATCGCCGCGTGGCGCAACGGCGTCTGGGTCGCCAACGGCAACCTCGCGATCCGGCACCTCGGCATTCCGACCGTGACGGTGCCGATGGGCACGATGGCCGACATCGGGATGCCGGTGGGCCTCACGTTCGCGGGCAAGGCGTACTCCGACGCCGACCTGCTGCGCTGGGCGGCGGGCTTCGAGTCGCTGCGCCCGCGGCGCACCGCGCCGCCGCGCACGCCCGAGCTGTGACCCCGCGCGGAGACAAGGGATGCCGCCGAAGCAGGAGTGGCACCCCTGGCCTGGAGCCGAATCCCCCGGATCGGCCAACAGATGCCGGGCTCAGGCCTGGTCGCGCAGCAGCTGCTCGCGCACCTGACGGCGCAGCACCTTGCCGATGAGCGAGCGCGGCAGCTCGTCGACCGCGAAGAACCTGCGCGGCACCTTGTAGGCCGCCAGGTGCAGCCTGCAGTAGTCGCGCAGCGCCTCCGGATCGAGCTCGGCGCCCTCGCGCAGCACGACGGCGGCCACGACCTCTTCGCCGCCCTTGCGCGGAAGGGCGACCACGGCCGCCTCCACGACGTCGGGGTGGCCGTGCAGCGCCTCCTCGACCTCGGTCGGCGCGACGTTGAAGCCGCCGGTGATGATGATCTCCTTGAGCCGGTCGACGACGGTCACGAAACCGTCGGGCGAGACGGTGACGATGTCGCCGGTGCGCACCCAGCCGCCGGGCAGCAGCGACTCCGCCGTCTCGGTCGGCCGCCGCCAGTACCCCTGGAACACCTGCGGGCCGCGGATCAGCAGCTCGCCCGACTCGCCGAACGGCCGGTCGACGCTCGGGTCGGCGGGATCGACCACACGGATCTCGGTGCTCGGGAACGGCACGCCGACCGTGCCGGGGCGCCGGGACGGGTCCGATCGGGTTGCCGAGCGCGACCGGCGAGGTCTCGGTCATGCCGTAGCCCTCGACGAGCAGGCCGCCGGTCGCCTCCTCCCACCGGGCGACGGTCTCGACCGGCAGGCTCATCGCACCCGAGATCGCGAAGCGCACGCTCTTCAGGTCGATCGTCGCCGTGCTCCGCCGACCGGGCGAGCTGGTCGTAGATCGGCGGCACCGCGGGCAGGAAGGTCGGCGGGCTCTTCTTCGCGGCATCCGCCACGAGCTTCGCGTCGTACTTCGGGAACAGCACGAGCTTCGCGCCGATGCTCATCGCGAACGTGAGGCACAGCGTCATGCCGTAGGCGTGGAACAGCGGGCAGCACACCGTAGAAGGTCTCCTCGCCCTCGTGCAGCCCGGGCACCCAGGCGCGCCCCTGCATCGCGTTCGCGCGCAGGTTGCGGTGGGTGAGGATCGCGCCCTTCGGGGTTCCGGTCGTGCCGCTCGTGTACTGCAGAAGGGCGATGTCGTCCAAGACCGGACGCGGATGCCGTCGGCTCAGCCGCCTGCCGTCGACCAGCTTCTGCCAGGTCAGCACGCTGCGCGCCTTTCGGCGTCGCGGTCAGCTGCGCGCGGGCGTCGCGCGCCTTCGCGACCGGCAGGCGCAGCGCGACCCGGGTGCCCCACGGCATCGCCTCGGTGATGTCGACGCTGACGATGCGCTCGACCTTCAGGTCGGACGGGAACCCGTCCACGGTGTCGTAGACCTTGTCCCACACGATCGCGAAGCGCGCCTGGTGGTCCTCGAACTGGTGGCGCAGCTCGCGGGCGGTGTAGAGCGGGTTGTGCTCGACGACGATCGCCCCGAGCCGCAGCACCGCGTAGAACGCGACGACGTGCTGCGGGCAGTTCGGCAGCACGATCGCGACCCGGTCGCCATGCGTCACACCGAGGCGGCGCAGGCCCTCGGCGGCGCGGTCGATCTGCTCGCCCAGGTCGCCGTAGGTCGTGGCGGCGCCGAAGAACTCGAGCGCCTCGCGCGGCCGTAGCGGGCGATGCTCGCGTCGATCATGTCCGACAGGGTCTGCGTGACCTCGTCGATCGCATCGGGGACTTCCGGCGCGTACGCGGCGAGCCAGGGGCGGTCGGCGTACGGGTTCTGCGAATTCATCCCTCGAGCCTGGCACAGCGCACCTGCTCGCGGGCGACGGCCGTGCGCGAGCGAAGCGGGTGGGTCTAGCGTGGTGATCGTGACTGCTCCGATCGACCCCACGTCCACGGCCGCCTGGGCCGAGCTCCTCTCCCACCGCGACACCTTCACCCCCGATCTGCGGGCGTGGTTCGCCGGCGACGCCGGGCGGGTCGAGCGCCTCAGCTTCCCGCTGGGCGACCTGCACGTCGACCTGTCGAAGAACCTCGTCACCGACGAGATCCTCGCCTCGCTCGTCGCCCTCGCCGAGCAGACCGGGGTCGCGGATCACTACGCCGCGATGCTTGCCGGCGAGCACATCAACACGACCGAAGACCGCGCGGTGCTGCACACGGCCCTCCGCCGCCCCGCGGGCGCCTCCCCCGCCCTCGTCGTCGACGGGCAGGACATCGACCACGACGTGCACGAGGTGCTCGACGCCGTGTCGGCGTTCGCGGACCGCGTGCGGTCGGGCGAGTGGCGCGGCGTCACCGGCAAGAAGGTCACCCATGTCGTGAACATCGGCATCGGCGGATCGGACCTCGGCCCGGTGATGATCTACGAAGGCCTCAAGCCGTACGCGGATGCCGGCATCCGCGCTCTGTTCGTCTCCAACATCGACCCCACCGATCTGGCGCAGAAGACCGCGGACCTCGATCCCGAGACCACGCTGTTCATCGTCGCCTCGAAGACTTTCACGACGCTCGAGACGCTGACGAACGCGCGCTTGGCGCGCGATTGGCTGTGGGCGGGCCTCGAGGCGTCGGGAGCGATCGACGGCTCCGACGAAGCGAAGACCGATGCCGTGGCCCACCACTTCGTCGCGGTCTCGACCGCTCTCGACAAGGTCGCCGCCTTCGGCATCGACCCCGCGAACGCGTTCGGATTCTGGGACTGGGTCGGCGGCCGCTACTCGGTCGACTCGGCGATCGGCCTGTCGCTGGCGATCGCGCTCGGTCCCGACGTGTTCCGCGAGCTGCTCGCCGGCTTCCACGACGTCGACGAGCACGTGCGCACCACCCCGCTCGCCTCGAACGTGCCGGTGCTGATGGGGCTGCTCAACGTCTGGTACGTCAACTTCCTCGGCGCGCAGTCGCACGCGGTGCTCCCCTACGCGCAGCAGCTCAGCCGCTTCGCCGCGTACCTGCAGCAGCTCACGATGGAATCGAACGGCAAGTCGGTGCGCTGGGACGGCACGCCCGTCACCACCGACACCGGCGAGGTCTTCTGGGGCGAGCCCGGCACGAATGGGCAGCACGCGTTCTACCAGCTGATCCACCAGGGCACCCGGCTCATCCCGGCCGACTTCATCGGCTTCGTCAATCCCGCCTACCCGTTGCAGGACGACGGCCGTGACGTGCACGGACTGTTCCTGGCGAACTTCCTCGCGCAGACCAAGGCACTCGCGTTCGGCAAGACCGCCGAAGAGGTCGAGGCCGAGGGCACGACCGGCGCCGCTCGTCGCGGCGCGCACCTTCGCTGGCAACCGCCCGACGACCTCGATCTTCGCGGCATCCCTCACCCCGCGCGTGCTGGGCCAGCTCATCGCGCTGTACGAGCACATCACCTTCACGCAGGGTGTGATCTGGGGCATCAACTCGTTCGACCAGTGGGGCGTCGAGCTCGGCAAGCAGCTGGCGCTGCAGATCGCCCCCGCGATCGAGGGCGACGCCGAGGCCCTCGGCGCTCAGGATGCCTCGACCCGCGCTCTCCTCGAGTACTACGCCGCGCACCGCCGGGGCTGAGTCGCGGGCGGCGGCGCCGCGGCTGCGGCTCGGGCGGCGGCGCGGCGGCGCGGGCTCGGGCGCATAACTCCTGCAGCGCGCAACGGCGTACTCGCGTGGCAGCCGTCATTGCGCGGTCGGGCCCTCTACCGCGGCGCGTTCTGCAGGAGTTGTGCGCCCCAGCCCGCCGCAACTGCGTGCTCAGCCGTACAGCTCGCCCACGGGCACCGCGATCGGCAGCACGTTGCCCGGCTGCGCGAGCGGGCACGCCCAGGCGGGGTCGTAGGCGCACGACGGGTTGTACGCGAAGTTGAAGTCCAGCACCATCGTGCCGCGGACCGCGTCCGACCCCAGGTCGGCGCCCTTGACCGTGTCGATCAGGTACCGGCCGCCGCCGTACGTGCCGCCGGGCTGCCCGGCGAGCGCATCGCGCACCGGGACGAACAGACCGCCGGCGTACGTCATCAGGCGCCAGACATCGAGGGTGCCGGCATCCGGAATCTCGACCAGTCCGACCCGCTCGAACGGGACGATCCCGTCGGTTGCGGTCGCGAACTCGAATCCGCCCGGCTCGGCGGGCAGGATCGGCAGCTCGTATCGCCAGGCCGCGTCGTACGGTGCGATCGACAGCCCCTCGAACAGCAGACGATCGGGCTCGAGCAACGGAGTGGCCGGATGCCGCGCCATCAGGTCATCGCGCTCGATGCGCCACAGCTCGTGGGCGTCTTCGGGCTCGTCCTGCGCACGCACCGCGTCGTACAGGGCGAAGACGCGACGCCGCCAGTCGGCGATCTCGAGAGCGGTGCGGGCGGAATCTGAAGCCATCCGCCCAGGCTACGCGGGCTCCTCCACGGGGAGGCCGGTGGCGAGCTCGGGTGCGACGCGGAGCCCGCGGAGGAACTCCACGTGCCGCAGGAGGAATGCCCGCTCATCGAGCTTCTTGCGCCGCATCCAGCCGGTGACCTCGTCATTGGACTTGCTCGCGTTGCACGAGCGGCACGCCGGGACGATGTTCTCGACCGTGTAGCGCCCGCCGCGTGACAGGGGAAGCACGCAGTCGCGCTGCAGTGGGACACCGACCGAGCCGCAGTACGCGCACCCACCCCACGCGGCCCTGATCTCGGCCCACTCCTGGACGGTCAGGTCGTTGTCGGCGGCATCCATGCGTCGCTTGCGCTTGCGGGCGGCACGCGCGCGACGGGACTGACTGACGGCCATGCTCGACAGCGTACGGGCGACGGATGCCGCAGCCCCCGCGGCGCGACGGTCAGGCTCACCGCGCCTTGACGACGGTGAACAGGATCACGGAGTCTTCTACCGCCTCGAGGGAGTGCACTCCGTCAGGGATCGTGAGCAGGTCACCGATGGAGCCGTTCCACGACGCCTCGCCGAACCGGAGCAGCACGCGCCCGGTCAGCACCTGCACCGTCGCCTCCCCCGGGCTCTCATGCTCGGAGAGACCTTCACCGGCGCGCAGCGCCATCACGGTCTGGCGCAGCTGGCGCTCGTGCCCGCCGACGACGGTCTTCGCGCTGCGGCCGTTGGACGAATCCATCGCGTGGCCGAGTTCGTGCCGCGCGAGGGCGATGAGCGAGGTCTTCTGCATGGCCGGACCCTTCTCGGGGCGACAGCGCCCCGGATGATCCCACGGTAGTCCTCCCCGCCGCGTGGGCGAGGCGCCGATCTCAGAGGAGCCCGCGTGCGGCGAGCTTCGGTCGCACACCCTCCGCGAACAAGTACGCCTCCTCGAGGTGCGGGTAGCCCGAGAGCACGAACTCGCTGAACCCGTGGGCGTGATAGTCGGCGACCAGCCGGCGTGATCGCCGAAGCGGCGCTCCCGCTCCCACGGTTCTGCCAGGGCTTGCAGGGGGTTCGTCCAGACGGGGTGCGCAGACTGGAAACTTCGCGTCCACCCGAGGGCGCACCGCCGGCGCTTGCGCGCGGGCATCAGACACCTCAGGAAGACCCCCTATCCCCCCATGCTCTCTCGCAAGTCGCTCCGCCGTGCCCGCCGTTCGAACCGCTCACCCTTCTCCCACCGCCCCACCGTCATCGCCGCCGCGCTCGGCCTGGTCGTCATGTCCGGGCTGACCTCCACGAGCGCCGCCTTCGCCGCCAATCAGCCGTCGGTCACGGCCGTGATCGGCTCGGCGAGCGAGACGCTCAGCGAGATCTCGGCGAAGGCGGAGTCGACACTCGACCTCGCGCGCGCCGCCGTCGTGGCAGCCTCGTCGATCACGTCCGACGTGGAGGCATCCGGCCTCGATCTCGGCGCGACGAGCACCTCCATCGACACGCGCGCGCTGCGCGCCGAGATCGACCGCCTCTCGGCACTCGATGTCGTGCCCGCCCTTCTGCTGCCCGGCGTGACGGGCGACGCCGCCGTGCAGACGCAGCGCGTCCTCGCGCAGGTCGCCGATCTGCGCGAGCGTCTCGAGGCGGCCCAGGCTCAGAAGGCCGCCGAAGAAGCGGCCGCTGCCGCCCAGAAGGCAGCCGAGGAGGCCGCCGCGGCGGCCGCCGCGCAGGCGCAGGCCGAAGCCGAAGCCGCAGCGGCAGCGCTCGCCGCAGCCAACACACCCGAGGGTGCGCAGGCGATCGCCCGGCAGATGGCGTCCTCGAACTACGGCTGGGGTTCGGATCAGTTCTCGTGCCTCGTGTCGCTGTGGAGCAAGGAGTCGGGCTGGAACTACCAGGCCTTCAACGACTCGAGCGGCGCGACCGGCATCCCCCAGTCGCTTCCGGGCAGCAAGATGGCCAGCGCCGGGTCCGACTGGGAGACCAATGCCGCGACCCAGATCGCCTGGGGCCTCGACTACATCTCGTCGGTCTACGGCACTCCCTGCAGCGCGTGGGGCCACTCCCAGTCGACCGACTGGTACTGATTCGTCGGCCCGCTGACTGAGCGTCGGCTCCGCGCCGGAAAAGAATCACAAAAAGATAACGGGAACCTCTTCCCTTCCGTTACCTGGTCGTTATAGAGTTCAAGCACGGAAGTTGTTTTGCTGTGGCAACGACCGCATGTGATTGCAGGACACTCTTGGTGCAAGGGACAAGGGCCGGTCGGGAGCCTCTCCGACCGGCCCTGACTCGTGCCCGCGGTGCCTCCGACGAGCTCGGGGTACTCAGACCCCGCCGCCTCCGCCGCCGCCACCCCGCCGCCGCGCCGACGATCCACCGCCGCCCGAGCCGCCCGACGTCGAGGACGACGATGCCGAACTGGCCGACAGCGAGCTGATGCCCGACGAGAACGAGCCGGCGCTGAAACCGTGCGAGCCCGCGTACCAGCCGGGCGAGTTCTCGGGTCCGTAGAGCACCGCCAGGTGCTCGGCCCACTGCTTCTCCTGCCCGAACACGACCGCGTAGGGCAGCAGCACCTCGTAGAGCTTGAGCATCTGCGGCCGGGTCGGCCGGGTTGATCCGCACGCGCTCGGCGCCCATCGGGGACTGCAGCATGCGGATGCGGTCGGCCTCGGCCCACTCGATGAACTCCTTGAGCCCCTTGCAGGTGATCGCGCGACTTCCGCGCCGGCCGCGGTGAGCGGCTTGCGCGAGACCATGCGCGATCACGATGAACAGCACCAGCCCGGAGGCGACGATGAGCAGGATCGGGATGAGCGGGTCGACCGAGGAGGAGAGCGCGAACATCGCCGATGAAGAACACGAGCGCGCCGGCGACCGATCGCGGCGAGGACCGGCCACGCGCGTGCGCTCGTGGGCACGCTCGCGCCGCAGACCGCGGCGCACGAGCTCGACGTTCGCGAGCTTGAGGATGTTCTGCGCCGCCGACGAGAACCGGGTGTCGGTGCTGCCGAACTCGTACTCGGCGCCCGGCCTGCAGGAACGGGAACAGCCCCGCGAGCAGCAGCCGTCCGTCGCCGTCGGCGCGCGAGGGGTCGATCAGCTGCGCCTTGAGCTTGACCCCGCCGAAGAACTTGCGCTCGCCCTCGACGATGCGGATGCTGCCGACCACGGCCTGCTCGAGCACCTCGGCGGGGATCGCCTTCGTCGTCCGGCCCAGCAGCACGGCGCTCTCGAGCGCGTCGATGCCGCGGCGGCGGCGTGTACTCGGCGATGATCGTCGGCCGCCCGGCACCGTCGCGCAGGTGACGCGCGCGCATCACGATCGCGAAGACGAGCGCGGCCAGCACGCCCGAGTCCGGCGATCGCCGTTGCAGCCATCCCCACGGCGAGGCGAGGTAGCGAGGAGTCGAACGCCGCGAACGTGCCCTTCTCGAACCCGACCGCGATGGTGACGGTCTGGTACGGCGAACACGGGCCGCGGCTGCCGCCTCGAACGGTCGCGCTGCCGTCGGCCGCGGCATCCTCGGAGATCCCGCAGGTCTCGCCCGACCCCTGGTACCCGACGTAGCACGACTGCGCGCCGGTCAGGGAGTCGGCGAGATCGGGCGGAACGACGAGCATGCACCGACGACGCGCCCGAAGTCCTGCTGCCACTCGGTGCCGTTGACGTCCCAGTAGAACTCGTCGACGCCGGTGTCGTTGAAGAACCGGGTCGACGTTCTCCAGCGTGTACGTGAAGACGTACGTCTGCGCGCCGTGCACGTAGTCGTCGGCGCGCGAGGTCATCGAGAAGTAGCCGTCCTCGGAGCCCGTCTCGGACTCGCGCGCGGTTGCCCTCGCCGTCGGTGATCGAGACCAGCTCGGGGTTCAGCGGGGCATCGAGGTACGAATCGGGGATGCTGCGCCGCATGCCCCGGTTCTGGTCGTAGTCCGGAAAGCGGGCGACGAACGTCTCTTCGACCAGCAGCGTGCTCGTGCCGTCGTCGGCGCGGCCGAGCGTGTACTGCGACGTCCAGGCTGTCGAAGGAGAAGTCGTTCGAGGTTCGGCGAGACGCGGCGCGGCCGGTCACCGCCGCTCGAGAAGCTGGACGAGCACGCCGCGAGCAGCCCGCGGCATGGCGGCGACCACGCGACGACGAGAACACGCAACAGCCTTGCGGCCCCATGTCGCCAGCCTATGGGCGCGCCTGTGTCCCTTACAGTGGTGCCTATGACCGACCGGCGACTCGCCATCGATGCCTGGGAGAGCCTGTTCCGCGCTCAGCACGAGGTCTTCGACGAGATCAGCCTGCGACTTCGACGACACCGACCTCGCGCAGGCCGAGTACGACGTGCTGCTGACCGTCACGCGCGGCGACGGCATGACGGCGCGGCTGCGCGACGTGACCGCCAACATGCTCATCAGCCAGCCCAGCGTCTCGCGGCTGGTCGATCGCATGGCGAGCCGCGGCCTGATCTCCAAGTGCCCCGACCCCGAGGACGGCCGCGGTTCGCTCGTGCGCGCGACGCCCGAGGGTGCGGCCGCGTTCCGACGGGTCGCCTCGACGCACGGGCGCTCGATCGCCGAGCGCATGTCGCTGCTGGACGACGTCGAGCTCGCTCAGCTGCTCGACCTCACCGCCAAGCTGCGCAAGCCGCAGGAGAGCTGCTGAGGCGGATCGCCTACGGCGTGCGTCGCCGCAGGGTGAGTGACGCGAGGATCAGCGCGCCGAGCAGGAAGGCCCCGACGATCAGGAGCGGGCCGTACACGTCCCACCCCTCGTCGCCGGCGGTCACGGCGTTGATCGCGTCGATCGCATAGCTCAGCGGCAGGAAGTCGCTGATCACGTACAGGGCCTCGGGCATCTCATCGCGCGGCATGAACAGACCGCCCAGCAGGATCTGCGGGAACACGATCAGCGGCATGAACTGCACCGCCTGGAACTCGGTGCGCGCGAATGCGCTGGCCAGCAGGCCCAGAGCCATGCCCAGCACGGCGTCGGTGACCGCGACGAGGCCGAGCTGCCAGACGGGGCCCTCGGTCTCGAGTCCGCACACCCACACCGCGAACGACACGGTGACGATCGCCTGCAGCATGGCCATCAGCCCGAATGCGAGCGCGTACCCGAGGATGAAGTCGGCCTTGCGCGAGCGGCGTCGTCATCAGACGCTCGAGAGTGCCCGAGCGACGCTCGCGCAGCGTCGTGATCGATGTGATCAGGAACATGATGATGAACGGGAACAGCGCCAGGATCGGCGGCGCCGTAGATGTCGAAGACGCCGTCCTGATCGCTGAAGAGCCACGCGAACAGGCCCACGAGCAGGCTGGGGGCGATGAGCATCAGCGCGATGGAGCGGTGGTCGTGGCTCAGCTGACGCAGCACCCGGCCGGCCGTGGCGAGAGTGCGCGCGCCGTTCATTCCGGTGCCCCGTCCCGCGCATCGCGGCGCCGACGCGGATGCTGATCCGTCGGCGTCGACCGCGTCGCGCTCGATGAGCGCCAGGAATGCGGCATCCGGATCCGTCGTGCCGGTGTCGGCCAGCAGCCCGTCGGGCGTCGTGTCGGCGATGATGCGCCCCGCCCGCATGAGCAGCAGTCGGTCGCACCGCAGGGCCTCGTCCATCACGTGGCTGCTGACGATGATCGTCGCGCCGCCGGTCGGCGAGCGCGCGGAAGACCTCCCACAGCTCGGCGCGCAGAAGCGGGTCGAGCCCCACTGTCGGCTCGTCGAGCACCAGGAGCTCGGGCGAGCCGAGCATCGCGACCGCCAGCGAGACGCGGCTCTCCTGACCGCCGCTCAGCGAGGCCACGGTCTGCTTCGCGTTCGCCGTCAGCCCCGTCTCGGCGATGACCCGATCGACGTCGCTGAGCGGTGCGCCGATCAGCCGGGCGAAGTACGCGAGGTTCTGGCGGATCGTCAGGTCGTCGTAGACCGACGCGGCCTGCGTGTCGTACGCGACGCGGTGGCGCTGGACCGCAGACCCGGCCGGGTCGCCGAGCACCGTCACCGTGCCGCCCGCGATCTTCTGCACGCCGACGATGGAGCGCATCAGTGTGGTCTTGCCGCACCCGGACGGACCCAGCAGGCCGGTGACCTGACCGCGTGGGATGTCGAGGTCGAGCCCGTCGAAGACGACGTTCTTGCCCCGCGTGACGTGCAGCCCGCGCACCTGCACCGCGTCGGCCGTGCTGCGCTCGGAGGGTTTATTCATCACGTGATGAATTGTGCGCGCCGGAGGCTGTCACGTCAAGGGGCGGGGGTCTCCCGTCGTGGGATCGGAGGACGGTAGCAGAATCGGATCGGCTGGGCTGCGGCATCCGATTCCGGCGCCCATCTCCGAATCCGCCTGAAAGGTCATGGTCAGCTCCCTTCCGCCGCTGCGGCGGTTCGATCGGTCATGTACCGCTGCACGGTCGGCCCCACCCGCGCGACGATGTCGTCGACACTCGCTCCGGCGAGCGCGGGCAGCTGCAGCACGTATCGAGCGATCAGGATGCCCGGCGATCTGGCTCGCGACCAGCGACGCGCGGAAGGCGGCATCCGGTGTGTCGATCTTCGCCGCGATGCGACCGATCAGCTCGCGCTGCAGAAAGCCGGCCAGGAGCGGGGTGGTCAGGCGATTGCCGATGCCCGCGCGCAGCAGCGTGACCCCGCGCTTGCGCGTCTCGGGCTGCTCCCACGCGTCGAGCACGTAGCGGACGATGCGCTCCCCCAGCCCGTCCTGCGGGCCCGTCGAGCAGGGCCGGGATGTCGAGGTCGGGTCGCATCGGCGCGCCCACGGTCTGCGCGAACAGATCGGCCTTCGTGCCGAAGTAGTGATGCACCAGCGCCGAGTCCACGCCCGCGCGTGCCGCGATGCCGCGCATCGTCGCCCCGTCGTAGCCGAGCTCGCCGAACTCGTCGACGGCCGCGGTGATGATGCGCTCCTGAGCGTCGGATTCGCCGCCCTTCGGTCTTCCGCGGCGCCTCTTCGGCGTCGGCACGGCGTACTCGGGCATGCGGTCAGCCTAGACCTGGGCCGCGACGGCACCACCGGCATCCGTCTGCATAGACGTGCCCGCCGGATGCCGAGCCGCGCGGCCGGGGCCGATGCCAAGATGGCTCATGGCTTTCGGGATGCGGCGTGATGTGCTGCGTCCGAGCGACTCGTCGCGCGCCCATCGCGTGACCTACGTCGAGCTGTTCTTCGACCTCGTCTTCGTGTTCGCCCTGACGCAGCTGTCGGCGTATCTGTACGAGAACCAGACGCCGCTCGGAGCGCTCGAGGGTGTGATCATGATCTGCGCGCTGTGGTGGGCATGGGTCTCGACCACGTGGGTGACCAACTGGCTCGATCCGGTGAAGCTCCCGGTGCGCGGTGCGGTGATCACGCTCGCATTCGTGTCGTTCGTCATGAGCGTTTCGATCGCCGAGGCCTTCGGCGACCGGGCGTGGACGTTCGCGGTGGCGTTCGTGCTGCTGCAGGTCGGACGCACCGCCTTCATCGTGTGGGCCACCGCGCGGCACGATCGCGCGGTCTCGCGCGACTTCCTCTGCATCCTGGTGTGGACGGCTGCGGGCGCCGTGCTGTGGATCGCGGGAGCCCTGCTTCCCCTCGCGGTGCAGCTGCCGTTCTGGGCCGCCGCCCTCGGACTCGAGCTGATCGGCACCATTCTGGGCTACCCGGTACCCCGCCTCGGGCGCGTGAAAATCGCCTCGTGGGACGTCTCGGGTCCGCACATCGCCGAGCGCACCGCCCTGTTCGTGCTGATCGCGCTGGGCGAGGGCCTGCTTGTGACGGGCTTCGCCTTCGTGGCGATGGAGTCCTCAACCGAGGGCATCGTCGCGATGATCGCGGCATTCGTGGCCGCGGCATCCGCCTGGTGGATCTACTTCGACCACGGCGAGCGCATCGGCGCCGAGGCGATCGATGCCGCGGACGAGCCCGGACGCCTGGTTCGCACCGCGTACACATGGATGCACCTCGCGATCATCGCGGGCATCGTGCTGCTCAGCGTCGGAGACAAAGAGGCGCTCGGCCATCCGCACGCGCACAGTCTCGCGGCGACGGTGGTGACCCTCGGTGGGCCGATGCTGTTCCTGATCGGCACCGCGCTGTTCCGGCGCGTGCTCGAGCACCGCTGGGCGACGGCGCATCTGATCGGCGTGGCCGGCATCGTGGCCCTCGCCGCGTTGTCGCCCCTGCTCGACGCCCTCGCAGAGTCGGTCGCGGTCGCGCTGCTGCTGGTCGCGGTGGCGGTCGGTGAGACGATCGGCCGGGTGCGACGCGGCAGGCGCAGCGGAGGCTGAGTCGCACGTCATCCGCTGATCACTGACGGGCGCCGGCGTCAGCACTCGATGACGTTGACCGCGAGGCCGCCCTCGCTCGTCTCCTTGTACTTGTGACTCATGTCGATGCCGGTCTGGCGCATCGTCTCGACGACGGCGTCCAGCGACACGTAGTGCGAGCCGTCGCCGCGCAGGGCGAGCCGCGCCGCCGTCACGGCGGTCGAGGCCGCGATGGCGTTGCGCTCGATGCACGGGATCTGCACGAGCCCGCCGACCGGGTCGCACGTCAGGCCGAGGTGATGCTCCATCGCGATCTCGGCGGCGTTCTCGATCTGCCGGTTCGTGCCGCCCATCACCGCGGTCAGCCCGCCGGCCGCCATCGCGCACGCCGACCCGACCTCGGCCTGGCACCCGCCCTCGGCGCCCGAGATCGACGCGTTCGCCTTGAACAGCGAACCCAGCGCGGTCGCGGTGAGCAGGAACCGACGGATGCCGCGACGCCGGTTCGCCTCCGCGACGAGCTCGCGGCGACTCCTCGCCAGCTCGGCCGTCGCGGGGTGAAAGCCCAGCAGGGCGCTGCCGACCAGCTCGCCGTAGGGCGTGACCGCGTTGCCCGCGCCGAGACCGGAGTCGGCGAGGAATCGCCACCAGTACATCGCGACGGCGGGCAGGATGCCGGCCGCCCCGTTCGTGGGAGCGGTGACCACGCGGCCCGCCGGCGGCGTTCTCCTCGTTGACGGCGAGTGCGAACGCGCCGAGCCACTCCCCGGGCAGCTCGCGGTGACCGTCGTGCTCGGCCTCTTCGAGCTGCTCGCGGATCGCGCCGGCCCGGCGCTTGACCTGCAGCAGCCCCGGCAGCACGCCGCCGTGCCTGCAGCCCGGCCTCGACGCACGCCGACATCGCATCCCAGATGAGCGTCGAGCCCGGCGGCGATCTCTTCGTCGGCTGCGCAGGGCCTCCTCGTTGATGCGCGCGGCTTCGGCGATCGTGATGCCGCGCTCGTCGCACAGCTCCAGCAGCTCCTCGGCGCTGTCGAACGCGAGCGGGTACGCGTGCGCCGCGACCCGCGGCGGCTCGCCCTCCCGCCGGATGAACCCTCCGCCGATCGAGTAGTACGTGTCGCTCAGCAGGAGGCCCTCGCCCTTCTCCCGCGACGCGAATGCCTCGACCGTCGCTGCGACCCCGGTGGTGCGCACGCCCGCCGCCGCGAGCCGTGCGGCCGCGGCATCCGGAGTCGACCCCTCGTCGACCACGCCTCGAGCGTCATCGCGTTCGGGTGGCCGGGCAGCCGTGATCCGTCGCGGCGAAGATCACATCCGACTTGTCGAAGGCCACCGGGTGCGTGCCGTCGAGCACGAGCCGCCGACCTGCCGGCCAGTCGGTCCACGCGGCGCGCACGGCATCCGGGTCCACGGTCTCGGGCGAAAGGCCCTGCAGCCCGGCGACCACCGCGTCGGGTGTGCCGTGGCCGATCCCGGTCGCGCCGAGGGAGCCGTACAGCGTGCACGTGACCCGGGCGACGCGGTCGAGCAGCCCCTCTTCGCGCAGGCGGATCGCGAAATCACGGGCCGCCCGCATGGGTCCGACCGTGTGGGAGCTCGAGGGTCCTACTCCGATGGAGAACAGCTCGAACGCCGAGACGTATGCGCTCACACGGTCCAGGCTACGCCCCGCGTGGCGGGAGGCCGCCGCCGCGTCAGTGTCGCTGGAACGCGACGAGCCCGACCGTGTTGCCTTCGGAATCGATGATGAACGCCTGCCACTCGTCGTGCCCGGCGGGGCCGAGCTTGTCGTCGTGGTGCGTGAAGATCACGTGCGGATGCGAGACGACATCCACGAGCCCATCGAGGCGGTCGAGAGCGTCGTGGACGTTGTCGACGTGGAGGTAGAGGAGGGATGCCGGAGCGTTGTGGTCCAGAAGCAGGCGCACGCCGTCGAGGTCGAAGAACAGCAGTCCGGCCTCGTCGAAGCGGGCGGTCGGCATGGCTTCGAGGAGGACGGTGTAGAAATCCGCTGCGCGGCCGAGGTCATCGGCGTGCAGGGCCACCTGAACAAGTCTCATCGCGACCTCCCGGTTGCGTCACCGACAGTCTGTCAGCCCTATTGTGAAACGAGTCAGGAACGTTGCACAGAGGAGTGTCATGCCGAGACTCAACGCCGAGTGGACGGGCGACTTCGACGAGGTTCGGCGCATCGCCGCCGAATCCGCCGGCGCGTTCGACGCTCCGTTCGCCCGGCGTTTCGCCGCGCACTTCCCGACGCTGCATCCGCTGTTCGTCCGACTGTACGGCGAGCGCGACGACGGTCTCGAGCAGCTCGCTGCGGTCGTCGGCCGAAGCGGCGGCATCGTGGAGCTCCCGCCCCCTCGAGCTGAAGGCCCGCGACGATCTGCGCGAGCAGAATCCGGACTGGTACCTGTCGAACCAGATGCTCGGCGGGGTCTGCTACGTCGACCGATACGCCGGAGGCCTTCGGGGCGTTCGCGACAACATCCCCTACTTCGAGGAACTCGGCCTGACCTACCTGCACCTCATGCCGCTGTTCGAGAGCCCCGAGGGCAATTCCGACGGCGGGTATGCGGTGTCGAGCTACCGGCGCGTGAATCCCGCGATCGGCACGATGGACGACCTCGCCGCGCTGGCGGCCGACCTGCGGCTGGCCGGAATCAGCCTCGTCGTGGACTTCATCTTCAACCACACCAGCAACGAGCACGAGTGGGCGCGCAAGGCCGTCTCGGGCGACCAGGCAGTACGAGGACTTCTACCTGATCTTCCCCGATCGCGAGATGCCCGACGCGTACGAGAAGACCGTCCGCGAGATCTTCCCCGACGACCACCCGGGCTCGTTCGTGCAGCTGCCGGACGGGCGGTGGATCTGGGCGACCTTCTACCACTTCCAGTGGGACCTGAACTATGCGAACCCCGCGGTGTTCCGGGCGATGGCGGGCGAGATGCTGTTCCTCGCGAACCAGGGTGTCGAGATTCTGCGCATGGATGCGGTCGCTTTCATCTGGAAGCGCCTCGGCACGCCGTCCGAGTCACTGCCCGAGGCGCATCTGCTGCTGCGGGCGTTCAACGCGGTGCTGCGCATGGCCGCCCCGAGCCTGCTGTTCAAGTCGGAGGCGATCGTGCACCCCGACGAGGTCGATCGAGTACGTCTCGCTCGAGGAGTGCCAGCTCTCGTACAACCCGCTGCAGATGGCGCTCACGTGGGAGGCGCTCGCGACACGCGATCCGCGCATGCTGCAGCAGGCACTCGAGCGTCGGCACGCGCTGCCCGACGGCACAGCGTGGGTCAACTACGTGCGCAGCCACGACGACATCGGGTGGACCTTCGCCGATGAGGACGCCGCCGAGCTCGGCATCGACGGCTACTTCCACCGCCGGTTCCTCAACGACTTCTACGTCGGCCGCTTCCCGGGCTCGTTCGCCCGCGGCGTGCCGTTCCAGGAGAACCCGAAGACCGGCGACGCGCGGATCACCGGCACCACGGCGTCGCTCGCCGGCGTCGAGGCCGGCGACGCGGGCGGCGTCGACCGCGTGCTGCTCGCCCATGCGATCGCGATGTCGACGGGCGGCGTGCCGTTGCTCTACCTCGGTGACGAGGTGGCACAGCTCAACGACTACTCGTACACCGACGACCCTGTCACCGCGGGCGACAGCCGCTGGGTGCACCGCGCGGCGAAGCCGGTCGAGCGCTACGCGCAGCGGACGGATGCCGGCACCGACGCCGGTCGCGTCTACAACGGATTGACCGCGCTGATCCGCGCTCGTCAGGGCGCCCCCGAGTTCGCGGGCGGCGAGCTGATCGGCTTCGATGCGCGGCATCCGTCGGTGCTGGCATTCCAGCGGCCCGGTGAGGTCGCCGTGATCCTGGTGCTCGCGAATGTCGGCGATGACCTCGCTCTGATCGACCCCTCCACGCTCGGCGGGTTCGCGCACGCCGCGGTCGATGTCGTGAGCGGCGACGAGGTCGATCTCGTGCACGGGGTGGCGCTCGAGCCCCACCGGTTCGTGTGGCTGCGGGTCACGCCGCTCTGAGCGGCCCGCTGAATCCGTCGACGACAAGGCCCCCGCGCCCGGTCGGCGTCACGAACTCGCGTGAACGCGTCCCGCCGGCTCGAGTCGTCGACCAGCTGCATCGAACCGATCCGAAAGCGCATAGCGCAGCAGCACGACGTCGCCGATGCGGCGGGTCTCGGCGAGCTCCGCGCGACGCGCGGCGGTCCAGGGAAAGCGGCCGGCTCCCACGAACCGCGGCGCTCGTGACTCGCCGACGAAGAACGGGGCGATCACGAGCTGCAGCTCGTCGACGAGGTTCTCGATCAGGAACTGGGTGTGCACCTGCCCGCCGCCCTCGATCATCAGCCGACGCACTCCCCGCTCGGCCAGGTCGTCTGCGACATCGGGCATCGTGACCTGCTCGCCCAGCCCGATGACCGTGGCGACGTCACCGAGCTCGCTGTGAACCCGCGACTGGGTCGCCCGCGGGCAGTAGACCAGCTTCTCCACGTCGCCGGCCGAGAAGAACGCGGAGGTCACCGGCAGCTCTCCGCTGCACGTGACGGTGACCTTCACGGGTGACGAGGGGAGCCCCGCGGCGAGCCTCAGCATGCGCCGCTGCTCACTCCGCACCAGCAGCCGGGGGTCGTCGCGGCGCACGGTGGACGCGCCGACCATGACCGCGTCACTCTCGGCTCGCAGCTGGTCGACCCGGTCGAAGTCGGCCGCGTTCGACATGGCCAGCCGCCGTGGCGATTCGCTGTCGAGGTAGCCGTCGATCGACATCGCGCAGCTGAGGGTGATGTACGGGCGGCGGTTCATGACGCGACCAGCCCCGCGGCACGCTGGGTCGCTCGCCGCTGCAGAGCGGATACCGCGATCACCGCGGCGCCCGGAGCGACGGCGATCATCGCCAGCACGCCGAACGCGGTCGAGGCCGCGACGCCCGTCGCCGCTCCGAGGCCGAGGGCGGCGAAGGCCCACGCGGCCGCACCCTCGCGCGGACCCCAGCCTCCGACGTTGAGCGGGATCGACGCCGCGAGCACGGCGATCAGCGCGAGGGCGATCACCTGCTCGAGTGGGGCCGTGACACCGACCGCGAGACACGCGACGACGAACGTCGCGATGTGGCAGGCGATGACGACGGTGGATGCCGCGCTCACCCTCGCGATCGTGGGGAGGTCACCGAGCGCGATGCGAAGGAGCCCCACCTCGCGCCCGATCACGACGCGAACGCGCGCGCTCCTGCGCGCTGCGACGAGGACGGTGGCGCAGGCGACGGCGACCACGAGCAGTAGCAGTCCCACAGCGGGAGCGTAGGCCGACAATCCCAGCGATACCAGTGCCACCGCGGCGATCACCAGCTGAACGGCCTGTCCGGCGGATCGCTCGACCGCCACCGCGCGCGATGCCTGGGCGAGATCGCCCACGCCCCGACCGTGGGTGATCGCGCGATCCACGTCGCCGATCACTCCGCCGGGCAGCACGGTATTGAGGAACTGGGACCGGTAGTACGCCGAGATCGCGGGCGTCCGGGCGAGCGTGAGACCCAGTCGGGCGGCAATGATCCGCCAGCGCCACGACGCGGCCGTTGTCGCGACGGCGGCCAGCACGAGAGCGGCGCCGATCGCTGCGGGCGAGATCGCGGTGAGGCCCCGGACGAAGGGCTCGGCTCCCACGCGCACGGCGATCGCGAGCATCAGCGCGAGCCCGAGCGCCGTACGGGCGACGGCCCGAGACCGCGGCGACGACCGCAGCGCACGGCCCCGGCGCAGCACCGCCGCTCCCCCTGGAACGGGCGGGCGCGGGTCGGCCGGGCTCGCGGTACTCATCGGACCCTCACCAGCGCTTCGGCGACGCGGTCGACGGTGTCGCTCCACCGCGGAAGGTCTGCGCGGCCTCGGACCGCGTCGGCCTTCAGCCTGCGGCGAAGTGCGGGGTCGAGCATCCAACGGTCCAGCGCCTTGCTCAGCGCGTGCGAATCCGGCGGCACCAGGATGGCAGCGCGATCCGGCGAGACCGTGAGCGGGATTCCGCCGACGTCGCTGGCGATCACGGGGATTGCGCGCGCCAGCGCGTCTGCGATCGCCATGCCGTAGCTCTCGGCGCGCGAGGGGGCCACGAGCAGGTCGGCAGCCTGGTAGGCGGCCTCCAGGTCGTCGTCGGGGAGCGCCCCGGTCATCGTGATCCTGTCGGCGACACCGAGGTCGACGGCTCGGGCTGTGATCTGCTCGACGAAGGCGGGGTCCGCTGCGGAGGACCCGACGATCGCGCACCGCCAGGTCGGCGGCGCACGGAGCGCGCCGAGGGCCTCGATCAGAATGTCCTGACCCTTGTGGGCCGAGACGACTCCGACGCACAGAAGCGCTCGGCCGTCTCGTGTGCCCTGCGCCGGCGCAGCAGCGTCGGCTCCGGGAGCCGCGACGACGATCCGCTCGGGCAGGACCAGCCCGCGGTTCACGAGCTCGGACCGCGTCCACGGGCTCGTCACGATGACCTGCCGGGCAGCGCGGAGCGCCCGGCACTCGTCCTGGATCGTTCGCGGGTCCGCGCTGGGGAACGATGCCGAGACCATGTGGGCGAGCACCACGAGACGCAGCCGCGACGCCTCGCGCTCCAGTTCGTCGGGTACGCGACCGGCGACCAGCCCGTCGATGAGCACGAGCCCATCGTCGGGCACCGCCGAAAAGGCTGCGCGCGCCGACTCGGCGGATCCTGCCTCGATCTCGCGCCTGCGCGCGTCCCAGCCTGTCGCCGACAGCCCTTCGGTCAGTCGCCGGTCGTACACGTTGCCGCCGCTCACGAGCAACGGATCATCGATGCCGGCGGGTACGACGAAGTGCACCGTACCCGTCGGCATCGCGCTCATAGCGTCATCTCGAACGACGCCCACGCGATGTGCGATTCATGCATCGTGACCGCGAGCGCAGTGACCCCGTCGGCTCGGCCGAGCCGACCCTCGCGCACAGCCGCGGCAAGCCGCTGTGCGACCGCACCGCAGAGCATCTCGGTCGTCGTGTTGACTCCCTCGAACTCGGGCTCGTCGTCGAGATTGCGGTAAGTCAGCGACGCCAGGATGCCGCGCAGCTCGTCGGACGCACGGCCGATGTCGACGACCACGCCGTTCTCGTCGAGCGTTTCGGCACGGATCGTGGCGTCGACGACGAATGTCGCGCCGTGCAGGCGCTGCGCCGGCCCGAACATCTCGCCCGAGAAGCTGTGGGCGATCATCATGTGATCGCGGACCGTCACCGAATAGGTCATGCGCTCCTCCAGTCGATCGTGTGGCACAGCCCCGGAGCGGAGCCGTCGGCGACGGCCGCCATCACGGCCGGCAGGTCCTGCCAGGGCGAGTCGCCGGTCAACAGCAGGTCGAAGCCCGGATCCCCCAGCAACCCGAGCGCGAGACGCAGTCGGTCGGTCGTGCTGCGGGTGCCACGACGACGCGGGGCGACCCTCCCGACCTGGCTCGAGCGGATCGTCAGGCGCTGCGAATGGAATGCCCCGCCCAGCGGAAGACTCACCGATCTGTCGCCGAACCAGCTGGCTTCGATGATCTCGCCCTCGAACGCGGCCGACTCCAACGCGATCCGAAGCCCTTCCCCCGAGCCGCTCGTCTCGATCACGAGATCACGATCGGACGGCGCCGCATCGGGGTGCGAATAGCGGATGCCGAGCGCATCGCACAGTGCGGCCTTCGAACGGTCCTGATCGACGAGCACGACATCGATGCCGGGGATCCCGGTGAGAAGGCGAGCGACGCCGGCGCCGATCATCCCTCCCCCGATGACGCTGACGCGGTCGCCGACGAGGGGCGCGGCATCCCACAGCACGTTCACCGCGGTCTCGACCGCGCCGGCCAGGACCGCCCGGCGCGACGGCACGTTCTCGGGCACGATCGTCACCGCCGACTCGGGCACGACGAACACCGACTGGTGCGGGAACAGCGTGAAGACCGTGCGCCCCTGGAGCTGCTCCGAGCCCCGTTCGACCACGCCGACGTTGAGGTAGCCGTATTTCACCGGACCCGGAAAGGCTCCCGTCTGGAAGGGAGCGCGCATGCGATCGTGCTCGCTCTCGGGCACCTCGCCTCGGAAGACGAGGGACTCGGTGCCGCGGCTGACGCCGGAATACAGCGTGCGAACGAGCACCTCGCCGGCGCCGGGTTCGGCGACGTCTTCGGTGCGCAGAGCCCCGCGGCCGGGTGCTTCCACCCAGTACGCCGTCGCCGCCGTCATGACGCGGCGCTCCCCGATTGAACCGCGAGGCATGCGGAATTCGTGTCATGAGTGGTAGCCATGTGGGGGAAACGAGGTGCGCAGTGCAAAAAGTTCATCTCGCTCCGCTCTGGTCGGTCGCCGGCGGCGCGGTCGGCCTCATCACCCTCGCTGCCGCCGACGGGCTTTCGACCTTCGGCTGGATCGCCGGGTTCCTCTACCTTGGCGTGTCGAACGCCCTGCTCACCAGGGGGTTGCGCCGGCGCGGGGCGACGCGGTTCGGGCCGGCCAACGTCGCCACCGCTGCGCGTTCGACCCTCGTCGGACTGATCACGGCTCTGGTCGCGACTTCGCTGACCGAGCCCATCTCGGTGCCGCTGCTCATCGGGCTCACGGTTCCCGCCCTGGTGCTCGACGCCGTGGACGGATGGCTCGCCCGCCGCACGCGCACCCCCACCGAACTCGGCGCCCGATTCGATATGGAGGTCGACGCCTTTCTGATCTTCGTGCTCAGCGTCTTGGTCTCGCAGCAGTTGGGCGGGTGGGTGCTCCTCCTCGGACTGATGCGGTACGCGTACGTCGCGGCCGGATGGCTGATGCCGTGGCTGCGGACGGCGGTTCCGCCTCGACACTGGCGCAAGGTCGTGGCGGCCTTCGCGGGCATCGCCCTCACGGCGGCGGCGTCAGGTTCGCTGCCGCTGTGGGCCGACGGCGTCGTGACCCTGGTCGCTCTTGCCCTGCTGATCGAGTCGTTCGGCCGCGACATCGTGTGGCAGTTCGGCACCCATCGAGCGGCGAAGGCACCGGCTCGCGAGCCGGTGGCCGGCGTCCCCTGACCCGAGACCCAAGTCAGCGGACGCCGGCACTCCGACGCGCACTCAGCCGCGGCGCTCCTTGAGCGTCGAGATCCGGACGTAGTCGAACTCCGCGGTGAGCGCAACGGCGGGATCCTGCAGCCGTCGACCCAGCCGGTCAGAGCACCGTTGCAGCAGTTGGTCGCAGAGAGGAACAGGTAGTAGTCGCCGTCCCGCTCAACGACATTGGCGCCCTCGTACTTGTTGTCGATCGCGCAAGAACTGTTACGTCGGCATCCGTCATCCGACAGAAACCGTCCAGTGGACCTCCCGTTCGCGTGAACCCGGATGACAGCACCCGCGCCGCCGCCCTTCGCGGTGCCGCAAGCTCGTATGTGGATCACTTCACGGAGGACGACGAACGCATGAGCCAGACCCTTTCCACGCACCAGGGTGCCGCCGTGCTCGACAACCCGGCATGGCATGCCCTGACCGGCCCTCATGCTTCCTTCGCGATCGGTGACGACCTCGTGCGCCGGTACCCGGCCGATGTGGCGCCGTTCGTCGCGGTGCGCACGTGGGAGGACCCGCGCGTGTGGGATGCGCTGGCCGAGCTCGTGGGTCCTGGTGCCGACATCGGGCTTTCCAGCACGGACGAACTGCCGCCCGAGGGCTGGGAGATCCTCGGGCGGGGCGACGGCGTGCAGCTGGTTCAGACCGACGCGCTCAGCCCCCGCCCCGACGACGAGGCGATCGTGCTCGGCGCCTCAGACGTGCCCGAGATGCTCGCGCTCGTGGAGCGCAACGAGCCCGGGCCGTTCCGCCCGCGCACGCACGAGCTCGGCCGCTATCTCGGCATCCGTCGCGAAGGAAAGCTCATCGCGATGGCCGGTGAGCGGCTCCACCCCGAGGGCTGGACCGAGATCAGCGCCGTCGCAACCGATGTGGAGTACCGCGGACAGGGCCTGGCATCACGGCTCGTGCTCGACGTGGCCTTCCACATCCAGGAGCGCGGCGACCGGGCGCTCCTGCACGCCGCGGCGACGAATGTCGGCGCGATCGCTGTGTACGAGCGGCTCGGATTCACCCTGCGTCGGCACACGACCTTCTCGTTCGTCCGCACCCCCGCCTGAGGCGCACACCGCCCAGAAGGTGTATTCCGCGCCGAGAAGGCGCACCCCGCTCCGAGAAGGTGGGTACACCTCGGCGCCGCAGCCACCTTCTCGGCGGAAGACACACCACCTCGCCGCCGGGCGGCTCGGCGTACGAATCCCTGTTCGGAATCGGCGCGTTCACCTCGCTCACCGAGGCCGGTGCGTTCACCCGACCGCGCGCCGACTCGCTGTCACTGCGTCAGACCGACCGCGTGGCCGGCGCCCTCGCTGTGCGGCTATCGGCGCTGGCAGCGGCCGAGCCGGCTGGTCATCGGTGACGACCTGAAACGTTGTCAAGGCCTCGTCCGCCCGCCGCCGCCCCGGTAGTGTCGGCAACAGCCCGACCGGGCAACATCGATCCTCCCGGAGGTCCGCACATGAGCATCAATGACGACGACATCACCACCAGCAACACTGCCGGCGGCGAAGGCCCCGCAGACGGCGGTGCGAATCCGGACGGACACGACGGCGGCGCCGACGGATCGGCCGGCGAAGGCACGGCCGACGGCGGCGCGAACCCCGACGGACACGACGGCGGCGCCGACGGATCGGCCGGCGAAGGCACGGCCGACGGCGGCGCGAACCCCGACGGACACGACGGCGGCGCCGACGGGTCCGCTTGAGCGAGATCGACGAGCGCGGGCCGAGTGATCGGCCCGCGCTCTTCCGCCTCACCGGCATCCCGACATCGCAGTTCGCTCGCGACCACTGGGGCGAAAGACCCCTTCTGACGCGCGCCGCAGCCGGTTTCGATGACCTGTTCAGCGAACGCGCCGTCGACGAGCTGGTCGCCGACCGCGCGCTGCGGACGCCGTTCGTGCGCATGGCGGCGGAAGGTTCGGTGCACGCGCCGTCGCTGTTCACCTCCTCGGGCGGCTTCGGCGCCGAGATCGGCGACCAGCTCGACTCCGAGAAGGTTCTGGAGCAGTTCGCGCAGGGCTCCACGCTGGTGCTTCAGGGTCTGCATCGCACGTGGCAGCCGATCGCCGCGTTCACCCGGCAGCTGGTGGCCGATCTGGGCCACCCCGCCCAGGTCAACGCCTACATCACGCCGGCGTCCTCGCGCGGCTTCGATCCGCACTACGACACGCACGACGTGTTCGTGATTCAGATCGCCGGCGCGAAGCACTGGACGATCCATGAGCCCGTGCACCGGCATCCGCTCGCCGATCAGCCGTGGACCGATCACCGCGACGCGGTCGCGGTACGCGCCCGGCAGGCGCCCTCCATCGACGCCGTGTTCGAGCCCGGAGACGTGCTCTACCTGCCGCGCGGGTGGATCCACTCCGCCGAAGCGCTCGGCGGCACCTCGATCCACCTCACGATCGGCGTTCGAGCGGCGACGCGGCACGATGTGCTCGCGCGCCTTCTCGCCGGCGCCGGCGACGACGCCCGACTGCGCGCGCCGCTTCCGCTTGGCGTCGACTATTCCGACACCGCCTCCCTCGCCCCAGATCTCAGGGCCACCGTCGAGGCTGCGCAGGATGTTCTGGACGCCGCGGTCGACGACAGCGCGGTCGCCTCGGCATTGAGACGCGAGTTCGAGGCGGCCGTGCGCTCCGCCCCGGTGCGGCCCCTCGCGACGATCGATCTGATTGCCGACCTCGCGCCGTCCGTCGTCGTCGGATGGCGCGACTCTTTGCGCGCGCGCATCGAGGACGAGGACCGCTCCGTGCGAATCGTGCTGGGGCGCAAGACGATCACACTGCCCGCAGAAGCCTCGACCGCCGTGCACGCGCTGCGCGAGCGTGACCACGCCGCGGGCTCACTCCCCGGCCTCGACCGTCAGTCATCGCTCGTGGTGGCACGGCGTCTGCTGCGAGAGGGCGTCGTGGTGCCGAGATGAGCCGACCACCGTGAGCGCAATCGCCCTGCCCGCGACGTCGGACCCCGGCTGGGCGCCGTGCAGCGACCGCTCACGAGAGCGCGCCGACCCACTCGCCGGCACCGGCGGCTACGGCGCGCGCTGGCTTCTGGTGGAGATCGACGGCGGGTGGGGCGCACACGCGTTCTTCGAGTCTTCGTTCGACCCGGCGATCGGGCGCGCGCTGGTTCGTCGCGCCGAAGCAGCGGGCATCCGTCCGGTCGCGATCCGCCGGTACGGCCGGCGTGCCGACGAGCGGCGAGGGCAGACGCGATGGCGGTGGGCGCTGGCCGACGCCCGCGAGGGGCGCGAAGCGGTGCGCTGGGGCGTGGTCGACGATCCTGCGCGGCTTCTCGATCTCGCCCTCGACGGCACCGCCGGAACGCCGTCCGATCAGCCCGTCCTGCTGGTGTGCACGCATGCCCGCCATGACCAGTGCTGCGCGGTGCGCGGACGACCGGTCGCGAAGGCGCTGGCGCGCGGCTTCACCGAGCAGACGTGGGAGAGCTCCCACCTCGGCGGCGACCGGTTCGCCGCCACCATGATCGTGCTGCCGCACGGGCTCTACTACGGACGCGTCTCACCGACGGATGCCGTCACCGTCGTCGATCGCTATCTCGAGGGTGAGATCGTCGAGGAGTTCTACCGCGGCCGCAGCTCGCTCAGCAACGTCGTGCAGGCGGCACAGTCCTTCGCCCGCGACGTCACCGGGGATTTTCGCATCGGCGCCCTCGCGCCGCTCGGCGAAGAGCGCACCGGCGAAGGCAGCTGGACCGTCGACCTCGCCCTCGACGATGCCGTCGTCACGGTCGCACTTCGCGAGACCCGCTCGGCCCCGCTGCTGAGCACGTGCGGGGCGACGCGGGCGGCATCCGTGCGTGAGTTCGCGCTGGAGTCGATCGCCCTTCCCACGCCGCCCGGCCGCTCAGCCGGCGTCTGACCCCTGCTCGGGGTCGACCAGCGGGCCGCCGATCACGCCGATGCCGACTGCCTCGTGGCTCGGCTCGGGCTCATCGGGCGTTGCGGCCTTCGGCTCCTCTTCGGGCGCCTTCTCGGTGCTGGGCTCCTCGAGATCCGCATCGTCGGGCGCCTCGTCTGCGTCAGCGCTCTGCGGCGCGTCCTTCTCGCTGGCCATGGTGACCCCTTTCGTCGTCACTCCAGCCTCGCGCATTCGGATCGTCGGGCACAGGGGCTTGACCCTCAGCGCGAGCCGCGGTCGACGAAGGGGCGGGGTCAGGAGTCTTCGCGCAGTTCGCGACCATGCACGATGAGCGCGTAGATGACCAGGATCTCGATCGCGATCACGATGATCGACCACCAGGGCTGTGCCGGGATCAGGAGCAGCTGACCGACGGCGCTGATGATGACGAGGACGACGGCGACGACGCGCGCCCATGTCTGTCCGGCCATCAAGGCGACTGCGGTGAGCGCGAGAAGCACGCCGACGACGATGTTCCACCATCCCCATCCCGCGACGTCGAGCAGCCAGAGCGAACCCTCGGTGACCACGAAGTACGAATTGGGTCCCACTACGGCGACGATGCCCTGCACGATGCTGAAGATGCCGCTGATGAGGAGGATGACGCCGGCGAAGATGACCCAACCGGTCCAGCCGGTCTTGGTTGCTGTACTCATTGCACTGTCCGTTTCTTTAGGGGCGCGACTGCACACCAGCCGCGTTCGGCATCTCCAAGGTAGATGCGGCGGTGCAGGCGAGCCCATCACCCTGTTCGGGCGATATTGCGTACGGATCTACGTGGCCGGCAGCCTCGTCGCGGCATCCAACGCGTCCCGCGCCGCACGACGCCCCTCCTCCATCAGCCGCGGCATGTCGGGCCGTATGCGCCGCCGCCGCTGAGGACGAGTCCGAGCCTGCTGTCGTCGTCGCGAGCCGCACGCATGGGGCTATGGTGCCTGCGAAGAGTCCGGCGACGGACTCGGGGACGACTCCGGCTGCGTGAGTTGGGAAAGCGCCTCCTGGAAGGCCGTGATGGTGGCGGCATCCACGCTTCCGGTCGGCTCGACGCCCAGGGCGGTCTGGAATTCCTGAACGGCCGACGTCAGCGCGTCGGTCCAGATGCCGTCGACCGGCCCGTCCCAGAACCCTGCGAGCTTCAGTGTCTGCTGGATCGCCGCCGTCGTGGCCACCGACTCCTGTGCGGCTGCTCCGCCGAGTGCGATCAGCTCGGCCTGCAAGGCCTCCGCCGTGGCCTTGTCCACCGTCCCGGTGACCGCCAGGCCATTCGCTTTCTGAAGGTCTTCCACCGCGGCGACCGTCGCCGGGCCGTAGACGCCGTCTACGCCGCCCGCGTAGTATCCCGCGTCTGTCAGATCCTGCTGCAGCGCCGCCGTGTAGGCACTCACCGCAGCCTGCGCCTGCAGCGCCTGCTCGTCTGAGAGGCAGCCGGCGTCGGCGAACAGGCGCAACCACGCCATCTCGAGGGCGACGACGGCACTGTTGAACTGCTCGGATGCCGCCGCCAGCGGTGTCTCGTCTGTGATGGCGCTCTGCGCCGCGGCGAACTCCGAATCGGCCTGCGTGACCCGGTCGACCGTCGCCGTCGGAGCGAGCGGGGTGGTGGACGCCTGCTCGGTGGGATCTGCAGGCGCATCCGTCGAGCCGGCTTGCGCTGCCTCGAGCGCCACGCGGGCCTGGGCGAGCTCCTGTTCGGCGGCTGTGAGCGTCTCCTGCGCTTCGACCGCGGCCTCAGCACCCTCGAGGGCCGCCTCGCGCGGGTCAGCGAGGTCTGCACCTGCCTCTCTCACGTCGCCCACGGTCGGTGCCGTCGCATTCAGGACGTCGCCATACCGATCGAGAGCGGTGATGTAGGTCTTGCTCGCGTCGCAGAACGTCGCCGAAGCCGCGGTCAGATCAGCCGCGGCCTGCGTCACCGCCTTCTCTTTCACGGTGACCTGAGCCTGCGCCCGGTCGACACTGCTGATCTCACCGGAGCAGCCCGCGAGCGCCACGACCGCCACCGTGACCCAGACCGCAGTCGCCGACCTGATCCCCCGCATCGTCACGGAATTCATCTTCACCGCAGTCTCCGATCACGAGTCAACCGCCAGTCGGCCAGACCTGTCGCTTCCACGCACGCGCTACAGCTCGGCGAGGGCGACATCGCGCCACGGTACCGGTCCGTTCGCGCTCGCCTGTCACCCGGAAGGAGTGATCTGTCGATCACCGCCACGAATCGGAGTGTCCCCTGGGGGCCGACCCGTCGATCAGTCGTCGGTGGGATCTTCCGTCGGCAGGCTGTGCCAGATCTCGAAAGCGACGGATGCGGCTCGGTCGGCGTCGCGCGCGGCGAGCAGGTCGATCAGCCGCTCGTGCTGTTCGACGGAGCTCTGCCCGTCACCGCTGAAACGCCGCTGCTCGGCGCGGCGCACGAGCGGATCGAACTGTTCGAGCACGGCCTCGAGCGCACGATTGCCCAGCGCGGCGACCGGGATCCTGTGGAGATCTTCGTCGGCGTCCAATGCCTCGCCGACATCTCCCGCGGCAACCGCTGCGGCGAAACGGCGGTTCGCGTCGCGCATCCGATCGACGTCACCTTCGCCGAGCCGGCCGGTCATCTCTCGCACAGCCAGTTCGTGCATCGCCGCGATGACGTCACGGGCGTCTCGCACGGCCCGGGCGTCGATCGTGCTGACCGTCGTCGATCGACCCGGCAGCGCGACGACCAGACCGCTGGTTCCGAGCCGAAGGAGGGCTTCGCGCACCGGAGTGCGGCTCACTCCCAGCCAATCTGCGAGCTCGCCGTCCTTGAGCTGCTCCCCCGGCGTGAACGTGCCATCCACGATCGCGTCGCGGAGGCGTCGATACACGTCGTCGCGGAGCAGGGAGCGATCGACGACCGGTCCCCCCGAGGGAATTGGCATGCAATACATTGCGCACACCTCGGCAAGCTATGCAAGTTTCCCCGCGGGGCTCGGCAACGCCGGAGGTTGAGGCGCGGGCCGGTCTCTGAAACGGTGGACAGATGACGGACCACACATCCACCGCCCCTGCGCGCGAAAGCGGCTTCGTCGAACTCGGCGACCTGCGCATGTACTACGAGGTCCATGGTGCTGGCACCGACGACACGCCACTGGTGCTGCTGCATGGCGGGCTGTTCGACATCGATCAGCAGTTCGGCGCCCTCATCCCCGACCTCGCGTCGGGCAGGAGAGTGATCGCGGTCGACTTCCAGGGCCACGGCCGCACGAATGACATCGACCGGCCCTTCTCAGCGGCGGCTTTCGCCGAAGATGCGCTGGGCGTGCTGGATCACCTCGACGTTCGCCGCGCCGACATCTTCGGCTTCAGCGTCGGCGGCGCCGTTGCGCTCGAGCTCGCGATCGAGCACCCCGAGCGGGTTCGGAAGATCGTCGTCTCGTCGACGTCGTTCGCCGCGTCCGGCATGCGCGGCGCCGAGAATGCAGATGCGGTCGGCGCGATGACCGTCGACATGATCGCCGGCACGCCGATGGAAGCCGCGTACCTCGCCAAGTCGCCGCATCCGGATCCGGAACACCTTCAGGGCCTGCTGGACAAGCTCGGCGCGACCTACGAGGGCGGGTTTCCTGATCGGACGGATGCCGAGATCCGCGCGATCGCGGCCCCGACGCTCATCACCGTCGGCGACGCGGACATGGTCTCCCTCGAGCACGCCGTCGAGTTCCTGCGCCTGCGGGGTGGAGACGTCAACGGCGACTTCGAGGGTGTTCCGGCATCCCAGCTCGCAGTCTTTCCGGGGACGACCCACTTCTTCGGACTGGCCAGGACGGACCTGGTTCGCGATGTGGTCATGGGCTTCCTGGACGCTTCATGACGTCGTCGACAGGCCGCATCGGCGTGCTGCTGCCACGGGATCTGCCTGCCGAGCAGTTCGTGGACTTCGCCCGCCGCGCCGAACAGCGGGGATTTGATGAGCTCTGGGTCGTCGAAGACCTCGGCTTCCGCGGGGGCATCGCGCAGGCCGCGACGGCGCTCGCGGTGACATCGCGCATCACCGTGGGAATCGGCATCCTTCCGGCCGGGGCGCGCAACGTCGTGTTCGCGGCGATGGATGTCGCGACTCTCGCGCAGCTGCATCCGAATCGGCTCATCGTGGGCATCGGACACGGGATGCCGGCCTGGATGCAGCAGGCCGGAGCGTGGCCGAGCCGCCCGCTGTCCTCCCTTCGCGAATTCACCCGCGCGCTCGATGCCCTCCTTCGCGGCGACCGCGCGACAGCGGGGCGTTACGTCACAGCGGCCGTCGACCCGCTCACCGAACGACCGGACGCGGTTCCCCCCATCGTGCTCGGAGTCCGAGGCCCCAAATCGCTGATTGCGGCCGGCGAGGTCGCCGCGGGAGTCGTTCTGGCTGAGCCGGCGAGTCCGGAGTACATCGCAGCGTCGCTCGCCCTGGTGCAGAGCCGGCGCCAGGACTCCGCTCCACCGCTCGTGATCACGTACGACCTGGCGGCAGTGAGCGACGACCCGCTCGCCGCTCACGAGTCAGTGCGTCCCGCCCTCGCGGTCGTCGGAGAGCCCGACTGGCGCCCGCACATCGCTCCCCTCCCGTTCGCGTCCGATCTCGCCGCTCTTCGCGCGGAATCGGCCGACGCCGACGACTTCGCGTCGCGCATCCCCCGGGAGTGGATCCCGTCACTCGCGATCACCGGCACAGTGGAGGACGTGCGCTCCGGGATCGCCGCGAGGCACGGGGCCGGAGCGACCACCGTCGTCCTCACGCCGGTCGGCGATGATCCGCTGGGCAGCCTCGATGCTCTCGCGCGGGCGCTCCCCGAGCCGCCCGCTGCCTAGCGTCTGTGCAGATGGTGCTCCAGGCGTACTCCGCGGTTCGAGCGCGAATGGAATCACGAACGACGGTTGGGCATCCGCAACCCATCGGAGTCACAGGCGCACGACTCCCATCGCGACGATGAGGAGCCCGATCAGGCCGACGATCAGGCTCGTGAGAATCGAGCCGTTGCGCCGCATCCAGTCGTCCGCGGCGATGAGCCGTGGCTCCATCCGAGTGGGCGAAATGATCGTCGCGAGGACCGGAACGGCGACGGTGGATGCGGCGATCACGGTGTAGACGAGGATGGCGAGTCCTGCCTCGGCGAGAGTGCCGGCATCGGCGCGGACCGTGAGTCCAGCCGCGATGGCCAGCAGCAGACCTTTCGGCCGGACATTGAGGACGAGCCCGAGACCGGCCGATGACCAGGGCCCCAGCTTTCCGGCGGAACTCAGCCAGGATGGCGTCGAGGCATGCCCGCCCTTTCTCTCTCGGCGCCACGACACGATCCCGAGCACGATCAACGTCGCGCCGACGACGATCTCCATCACTCCGATGACTGTGTCCGGTCGGCGCGGAGACCGAGGTATCGGGACTGCCTGGGCGAGCAGGGCACATACCGAAACCACGAGAAGGATCCCGGCAACCCATCCGATCAGGAACGGGACAGCCGTCCGCGATCGATTGGGCGACATCAGAATGAACAGCATGGCCATGATCGGCACCGAGCTGATCGCCACAGCGATGGCGATGGGAATCATCAGGACGATCGCTTGCACCGTCGCTCCCTTTCTTTGCATCGATCTGACGCGACGCCTCGCGGAAAGCCTGTCATGGGTTGGTCGCGACCTGACGACATCCGTCCTCCGGCTGGGAGACTCGCCGTCGTATCTGCGTTCATCGCTGTGCTCCCTGTGCACACGCGCGGCGCCGAGGCCTGAGCTTCGAGGGAGTGGCCTGTGACCGATGTACTGTCATCAGCACGAAGGACGACTGGACGACCATCCCCGTGATCGACAACGGACGTGACTTTGACTCGAAACAGGTAGTGGATACTTGTAACGCGCGGGCGAGTGGGGGCTGTACTTTTCGATGATGGGCGTTCAGTCCGATCAATCGAGCTTCTGATCCGCCGCGCTGCTCTGCTTCACCGCGAATCAATGGGAACCCGACATGACACCTCGCCGCACGCCGTCTCGCTCCATCCGTGGCACGATCGTCGCCCTTCTCTCGGTCGCCGTGACCGCATCGTTGACATTGACGTCGGCTGCCATCGCACAAGCAGCCGAGCCGGTCGACATCGGGCCCGATGAGTCGCAGACGCAGCTCACGCAGAATGCCCGGCTGGCTGACGTGGCCGCGGTAACGGAGCCGGGCACATTCGCCAGTCTGGAACCCGCGCGCATTCTCGACACCCGAGTGGGCAGCGGCGCGCCCCAGGCGAAAGTGGCCCCGTCAGGCACGGTCGGCTTGCAGGTGACGGGCCGTGGCGGTGTCCCGGCCTCGGACGTTGCCGCGGTCGTCGTGAACGTCACCGTGACCGAACCCTCCACGGGCGGCTTCATCACGGTGTACCCGTTCGGCACATCGCAGCCGACCGCATCGAACTTGAACTTCACCGCCGGGCAGAACATCCCGAACCTCGTCACGGTGAAGGTCGGTACCGACGGAAAGATCAATCTGAAGAACAACTCCGCCGGCTCGGTCCATCTGATCGCCGATGTCGCCGGCTACTACGTGGCCGGCACGCCAACGGTGCCCGGCGCTTTCGTGAGCTTGGACCCGGCCCGGGTTCTGGACACCCGAGTCGGGAACGGCGCACCGAACGCCGCCGTCGCGGCGCAGAGCACGGTCGACCTCCAGATCACCGGCCGCGGCGGTGTTCCCGCTGATGGTGTGGCTGCGGTCGTCGTGAACGTGACCGTGACGGGTCCGGCGACGGGCGGGTTCATCACGGTCTACCCGTCAGGAAGTAGCCAGCCGACTGCGTCGAACCTGAACTTCAGCGCCGGGCAGACCATCCCGAACCTGGTCACCGTGAAGCTCGGAACCGGCGGCAAGATCAAACTGACCAACAACTCCGCCGGCACCGTCCAGCTCATCGCCGACGTCGCCGGATACTACCTCGCCGGCACCCCGACAGTGCCCGGCGCCTTCGTCAGCGTCGACCCGAGCCGGGTGCTGGACACCCGAGTCGGCAACGGTACTGGGCAGGCGCCCGTACCCGGCACCAGCTGGATGAGCGTGCAGGTCACCGCCCGCGGCGGCGTCCCGGCCGTGGATGTCGCCGCTGTGGTCATGAATGTCACCGTCACCGAGCCCATCACGGGCGGCTTCATCACGGTGTACCCGAACGGCACCACCGAGCCCACGGCGTCGAACCTGAACTTCAGCGCCGGACAGAACATCCCGAATCTGGCCGCGGTGAAGGTGGGTGGCAACGGCAGGATCGCCCTCGCGAACAATTCCGCCGGCACCGTCCACCTGATCGCTGATATCGCCGGCTACTTCCTCGGCAGCCCGGAGAACCTCGACGAGGTATGGCCGTCAGGATGGATATTCGACGACTGCGGCACCGACTGGGACGAGCTTCTGCTGGTCGCGAGCCCGGGTATCGCGTACAGCCCCCAGCCTCCGACGATCTTCTGGGAAGGCGAGACATACTACGACCTTCTGCCTGGCACGGCCGGAGAGGTCGTCGTGACAGTCTCGGCTGAACCGGGCTACGTCGTCGCCATCAGCAGCGACGCTACCGATTGGGTTGCGAACGGCGACGGCTCATACACCGGCACCATCCTTTTCGACGTCGGCTCCTGTTGATCCGATAGGGCGCCGGCGGTCTCCACACTGATTTCGAGCGGCGCCGTCGTCGATTACGCATGCGCCGAGTTCTCAGACGCTTCGGCGCTCGGTCTCATCGCCTGCGCCGCCTCCCACCACGGAACAGGGGACACCGTATCGTCCGAAGCCCCGGCCGAACCGATCGCGGGAACGCTCGACGTCGGCGGCCGCCGGATGTACCTGGAGTGTGCAGGCACCGGGTACCCGGTGCTCATCATCCCGGGACAGCGCGCCGGGGTCGAGGAGTGACGGACGGTTGGCGATGGCCAGACCGCCGAACCCGTCTTCCCGCAGTTGGCCGCGCGCTCATCCCCGGTGGGGCGTGGATTGAGCACACCGACAGCGGCCACATGATGCATCACGATCAGCCTCAGTTGATCGCCGACACCATCCTCGGAATGGTGGATGGAGTGCGTGCTGCCCGCTAGGCATCCCTGCCAGATCCGAGGCGCAACCATCGAGACTCGGCGCTCTCTGCGTCACACGGCGCTTAGCGCGCGGACAGCGGCGAGCACCACCCATGCCAAGTAGGCGAGGAGGCAGAACCTGTCCGGCCATCCGATTCGAATCTCAGGCGAGCCGCCCTGGCCGTGGGCGGGGCGAGCGGCGATGAGGAACCACACCAGGCCGGCGAACGGAACAACGGATGCGATCGCCAGCGTCCAGCCGAGCGCGGTCGCCACCCCGACCCCCGCGAACAGCGCGGCAGGGGGAAAACCGGCGAGCAACACCCCGCCCAGCACCGTGTGCGCCCTGCCCACCGGCGTGGCCTGAGCGCCCGGAGTCATGATCGGATCGGCGTCGATGAACGCTGCACCGAGCGCGCCCAGTGCGACGGCGGCAAGGCCGATGGTCCATGCGCCGCCGAACGGCCACAAGGCGACACACGTCGCCGCGAGGCCGATGGCCATCGTGATGAAGGCGAGGCGCATGACCCACCCGTATCGCCCGAGGGAGTACTCGCTGATCATCCTCCAGGACGGGTCATACTCGGGCTCGAGGACGTGAAGGATCGCGATCAACCCAACCGTGATCCCGCCGGCGACGATCACCGTGACGGCGGCGATGAGAGTCGACGCTCAATTTTGGACAGCCATACTTCCAGTGACCACGGGCACCCTCCTCCGCGGCACTATACGTGACGCCCAGGTTGCGAATCCGCGCGCAAACTCTGGGCAGGATGTGGGCATGCTGCGGTCAGGGTATGAAGAAGACCCCCCTGAACCCACGGCAAGGGAGATGTGCAGGAGTTATCGGGAACGACGAGACTCCGCGCATGACCGGCATCCTGTACTGCGCCGCGATAGGGACGTGTGATGGAGACGCCCGGCTCGGCGTCTGCCGGGCAGCCCCCGTGACTGGCGCGGGCTGGGGGACCATGGTGGCGACGACATGGACTCCTTGGGCAGCGCGTCTCCATGCTCCGAGCCTCCGACGCCGTACGCGCGCGGTCACCGCGCCTCATCATCTGGGGGCGGGATGCCGTGGCGCCTGCGTGTCTCGCGCGGGACACTGGACCCATGGATGAGTGCTGCAGTGCGCCCACGCCAGACGCGTTCGAGCGGGAGTTCGACGCTCGATTCGCCCGCAAGCTCGCGCGTGAATATCGCCGTCATGGGCTGACGCCCGCGGCGCGGCGCATAGTGGACTTCGCCAGTTCGAATGACCTCGACGGTGCAACGGTGCTGGAAATCGGGGGCGGGATCGGCGACATCCAAGTGGAGCTGCTCCGTCGCGGCGCCTCACGGACGACGAACCTCGAGCTGTCGGGGGCGTATGAGGCCGAGGCGATGCTCCTGCTCGACGAGAAAGGGCTGCGGGGCCGCGCTGCACGGGTGGTGGGCGTGGATCTCGCGGTCTCCCCCGCCGCCATCGAAGCCGCCGACATCGTCATCCTGCACCGGGTGGTCTGCTGCTACCCGGACTATGACGCCCTGCTCACCGCCGCGGCCCGGCATGCCCGACGCGCGGTGGTATTCAGTCATCCACCACGGACGTGGTTCACGCAAGCCTTGCTGTGGGCGGACAACCTGATGTACCGAGTCACACGCAACCCGTATCGCGGGTTCGTGCATCCTCCTGAGTCGATGATCGAGGTTCTCGCTCGCCACGGATTCACGCCCCGCTACCGGCACCGGGAGCGCGTGTGGTCGATCGTAGGCGCGGTGCGCGCCTGACGGCGCGGCTCCCGCACGTGCCCGGCCGGCGCAAGCCGGTGCGATGCCAAAGCCACCGCACTCGCTATCAGCGCCACACGATTATAGCGCTGATCTGGGATTTATCAGTGGCGATGACGGTGGGATTTGAACCCGAAGAGGTTCAGTCGTGCTCGTTCATTCTCGATCAGAAAGCCCGGATTCACGCGGTCTCGAGCCTTGCGCGATCTGGGTCTCGATCGTGCTGGATCGGCCGGGATCGTCGTCAGTTGTGGGCACGGCGTGAGCGCGGGCTAAGCCTGACCCAGTCTCGCATCCCGAGAGCCACGTGGGCAGCCGAGAAAATCCTTCACACGAAGGCGGTGGCATGCCGCTGGAGCGCGGCGGCGTGACCGAGAGGGATGGCGTCTTCCACCCAGAGCGCGAGTGCTGGCGGCGCGAGAAGATTCTCTGCGGCGAGCAGGGCGGCGCCGATGACGCCCTCCATCTGATCGAGGGATGCGGCGCGGACCGTGAGCCCGTCGGAGGCCAATCGCGTGCTCCGGCGGAGGACGATGTCTCTGATCCGATCGAGCGGGTCTGTGCCGGCCCGCAGGACGCCTCCGCCGATGACGAGCTGGCCGGGGTTGACGAAGTTCACCAGCGACGCGGCGACTTCCCCGAGGACCTGGGCTCTGGTCATCAGCATCTCGAGCGACAACGGATCGCCCTCGTGAGCGGCCCTTCCGATGTCGCCCAGGGTGATCCGTCCGTTATCCGTCATCGCCGCGCGTGAGCATCTCGCTGGCGTCCGATCGACGGGTCGCCTCCATGAGAAGGGACCATCCGCTCGCGACAGCCTCGAGGCATCCCGTCTGTCCGCATCGGCACGTCGCCCACGGGTCGTCGGTGACGTGCATGTGGCCGATGTCTCCGGCTGCCCCTCGCTGGCCCCGCAGGAGGCGGCCCCGCGAGATGATCGCCGAGCCGATACCGGTTCCGGCTTTGATGAACAGCATGTCGTCGGAGCGCGACCCGGTTCCGAATGACCATTCACCGATCGCCATCACGTTGACGTCGTTGTCCACCCAGATCGGCGCGTCGTAGTGCTCGCGCAACCACGATCGAGCGCTGAAGCCGTCCCATCCGGGCATGATCGGCGGGGAGACGAGCCGACTCGATGAGTAGTCCACGGGGCCAGGCACTCCGACGCCGATGCCCCAGGGCCGTTCGACGCCCTCTCGCGCGGCGAGGACGTCGAGATGCACCTTGACGCGCTCCATGGTCGCCTCGGGACCGCTGTCCACCGTCCAGTCCTCGTGCGCCGTCGCGAGCAGATGCCCGCGCAGGTCTGCGATTCCGACGGTGATCTCGGAGGCTTCGATCAGCACTCCGAACACACGGCCGGCGTCCGCATTGAACTCGAGAAGCCGAGCCTGGCGCCCTCCTTCCGACGGTGCCAGGCCCCCGTCTCGGAGGAGGCCGCTGTCGCACGCCTGATCGACGCGCTGCGCCACGACTTTCCGGCTGAGGCCGGTGATCGTCTGCCAGACGCGGCCGTGTATCAGCGCGACCGGTGCGAACGAGATCGACGATCACGGCGAGAGGGGCCGCGTCCAGCGATGAGGCGATGCCGCTGGCAACGGGCTGGGAGCCGACGGTCCATGCGCGGGAGACATCGCCACCGATCTGTTCCTCCGGAGCGAAAGCCATATTGGCAGTCTCGCACAGGCTCGCCGAACGGGGCGTAAAAGGCGGCACCAGGCATAGATGCTAGGAGGACCGGACATCAGCGGGACTTATGCGCCTCAGGCACTAATCATGCGACAGTGGAAGGACATCTTGATCCAGCCACTCGCCCGGGTGGCGACAACGACGTCACGAAAGGCTCGACATGTCACAGCTCACGACCAGCAAGCACCCGCGCTGGATGCTCATGGCCACCCCGCTCGCCGCGGCTCTCGTCCTCGCAGGTTGTGCCGGAGCGCAGACTCCAGACAAAGACAGCAGCCAGGATCCGGCACTGAGCAACTTTTCGATGATGGTGCCGCAGGCGAACGAGAACGACGACGCCTACGAGCAGCTCGCCGAGCAGTACTCCGAGGAGACGGGGATCGAGATCGAGGTGCTTCCGTATCAATCGGAGTCGTACAACAATCAGCTCACTACTCAGCTTCAGGGTGACAATGCCGCAGACCTGATGGTCCTCATCCCCGGCGGCGGCCAGGCCGTCACGGTGACCACGATCGCCGACGGCGGGTTTCTCGAGCCTCTCGGCGAGGCATCCGCGGCGATCATCCCCGCCGGGCAGGAAGGTCTCTTCGGCATCGACGGCGAGATCTACGCGCAGCCGACGGCCCTGGCGCCCACCGCCCTGGTATGGAACGGCCCTGGGGGCGAAAGCGTCGGGATCGAGCAGTACCCCGCCACATACGAAGACATGCTGACGGACTGCGCCACCGCCCGCGAAGGCGGGAAGACCGTCATGGTCGTGGCCGGTGCGATCTCGTTCAACACGGGGCTGCTCGCGACGACCATGTCCGCGACGCGCGTGTACCAGGAAGACCCGGACTGGAACGAGCAGCGCAACGCAGGCGACGTGACCTTCGTCGACAGCGGCTGGCGCGACGTTCTCGAGGACATCGCGGAGATGAACGACGCCGGCTGCTTCCAGGACGGCGTCGCCGGCGGCACCTTCGACACGATCACGCAGGGCCTCGGCGGGCAGACCTCACTTTCGGCTCCGGTGCCGGGCAACGCGGCCGCGCAGATCAACCAGGGCGCCGGCCTGGAGCTCAACGTCCAGGCGTTCCCGCCCGCGAAGGGGCAGGAGCCCTACGCCGTCGTGTCGGCCAGCTACGCGTGGGCAATCAACGCTGCCGCCGACGACGACGCGAAGGCCTCCGCACAGGCATTCCTCGACTGGGCGGCCGAGCCCGCACAGGCTCAGACGTTCGCGGACCTCTCCGGCCTGATCCCGATCTCGGGCGCGACCGCTGCGACCGTCTCGGCGGAGTACGAGCCCCTCGGCGCGCTCATCGAGTCCGGTTCCTACACCGGCTTCCCGGTCGAGACGTGGCCGAACCCGGCAGTCTACGACGCGCTGAGCGTCGGCATCCAGGGACTGTTCACCGGTCAGAAGACCGTCGACCAGATCCTCGATGAGATGGATGCCGCGTGGGACGCGTAGACCGATCTACGCGCCAGCAGCCGACACGCCGGCGCCCCTAGACCGAGGGTGCCCGCCTGCTTCGAACCCGGGCGGGCACCCTCTTCACCGCAGCTTCTCGATCCAGTCATCGAAGACGGAGTCATCATGAACACCCACCCCGAGCCCCGGCCGATCGTCATCATCGGGGCAGGCCCTGCCGGAATGGCCACCGCTCTCGCCCTGCACAAGGTCGGCCACCGCCCTCTGCTTCTCGAGCGGTACAAGGAAGCCCGCCCCGCGGGGAACATCCTGAATCTCTGGCCGCCGCCGATCAAAGCGCTGCAGGAGATGGGCGTCGACACTGTCGATCTCGGTGCACCGTGTCACACGACCTTCCGGGGCGTGAAGGGCAACATCCGCGCTGACGTCCAGATCCCCCAAGACGTCGTGAGCGCGTTTGGCGGGGGCTTCATCGGCCTGCTCCGCCCGGAGCTGTACCGGCGGATGCTCGCCGCCATGCCTGAAGGGGTCCTGCAGACGAACGTCGAGGTCACCGATCTTCAGGACAGCGGTGACCACGTGACGGTGTCGCTCGGCGACGGATCCGTCATCGAGGCTGCCGTCGTCGTCGGCGCCGACGGCATCGACTCGATGGTCCGCACCGCACTGTGGGGGCCCAGCGAGAAGCGCGAGCACAAACTGCACATCATCGGCGGCTACACGTTCGCCGATGTCCCGGGGGTCGAGCGGAACGAGGTCGTGCTCAGCCATGACCGCACCGTTCAGGGCACCTACTCGTCCATCCGCGACAACGGCCGGGACGGCATCCAGTGGTGGGTGCTCGAGGCGTGGGACCCGACTGCCGAGCCTCCGACAGACCTCACGCAGCACGCGCTCACGCTCGCCCGACGCTTCCCCGGACCGCTCGCCGCACTTGTGGAGTCGACCGAGCCGAGCCACTTCCAGCGGTGGCCGATCCGGGACCGCAAACCGCTGACGCAGTGGTCGAAGGGACGCATCACGCTCGCCGGCGACGCCGCCCACGCGACGTCCCCCTACGCGGCCTACGGTGCGGGCATGTCCATCGGCGACGGGTACACGCTCGCACAGGAGCTGAGCGGAGTGGACCTCGCGGCCACAACTGCCGTGCGCGCAGCTCTGGACAACTACGATCAGCGCAGGATCGCGCACACGACTTCGCAGGTGCAGCAGGCTTACGTTCTCGGCAAGGTCTTCCACCACGCTCCGCGGCTTCTCCGACCGGTTCGCGATTTCATCCTCGACAAGACGCCGATGCTGCAGAAGCAGGTGGGCGAGAAGAGCCCGGCCGAGATCGTGGCACAGCTCGACGAGATGGGTGTCGGCCTTGTCCGTCGTTGAGTCGGCGTCAGTCGACGACCGCGGGTACTCGGCCGACGTCGTCATTGTCGGCACCGGGCCCGCCGGCGCCGCGTATGCCCGGATCCTGAGCGAGGAGCGTCCCGATCTGCGGATCCTGCAGTTCGACGCGGGCGCGGTGATCACCGATCCTCCCGGCGCACACGTGAAGAACCTGGTCGATGACGTAGCGCGCGCGGCAGCACAGCGCCTCTCGGAAGGGCCGCACCCGTCGACGACGCAGGAGAGCACCGACACGCTCGACGGCTACGCATCGGATGCCGCGCGCGTTGTCCGTGCGGGAACCTACCTTCTGGACGAGGGCTATCAGCTCGGCGACGAGGTCGGGCTTCCGGCGCTCGCGTTCTCGACCAACGTCGGAGGCATGGGTGCGCACTGGACCTGCGCGTGCCCCCGCCCGGGAGAGAGTGAGCGCGTCGACTTCCTGCCCGACTTCGACGAGCTTCTCACCACCGCAGAGCGCCTCCTCGGGGTGTCGGCGGAGGTCATGGCGGCAGCGCCGATGGCGCGCCTGGTTCGCGAGCGACTCGCAGAAGCACTCGACTCCCATCGCAGTCGGGCGGTGGCGGCGATGCCGCTCGCCGTGCAGCGCCACAACGACGGTCGCCTCTGGTGGTCGGGGTCGGACGTCGTCTTCGGCGACGAGACGCGCAGCAACCCCCACCATCGGCTGGCTCCCCGCACACTCATCACGGCGGTGCGCACAGCAGACAACCGCGTCATCGGCGTCACGGCTCGCGACCTGCAGACCGACGAGGTCTACGACGTCGACGCACCGACGGTCGTCATCGCGGCCGACGCCCTGCGCACCCCTCAGTTGCTCTGGGCATCCGGCATCCGCCCGCCCGCCCTCGGCCGGTACCTCAACGACCAGCCGCAGATCGTGCACGCCGTCAAGCTCCGCGATGTGCCAGCGCAGAAGACCACCCGCTCGGCCGGACCGATCGATGTCCTCAGCGGCGTGAGCTGGGTGCCGTACACGGACGCCGAGCCCTTCCACGGTCAGGTCATGCAGCTCGACGCGTCACCGGTCCCGTACGACGGCGAGATCATGCCGGGCGAAGTGGTCGGGCTCGGCTGGTTCTGCCCGAAGGACATCCGCGAGGAAGATCGCGTCGAATTCGACAGCGAGACCGTGGACGGCTACGGCATGCCCGCCATGCGGATCCACTACGACCTGACCGACAACGACCGCCGCACGATAGCCCGCGCAAAGGCCGAAATCGTCGCCGTCGGAGGCCTGCTCGGCGACGCCGAATTCGGCGCCCCGATCGAGTTTCCCGCCGGCGCATCACTGCACTACCAGGGCACGACGCGCATGGGCGAGACGGACGACGGGCGCAGCGTGTGCGACGAGAACTCCGAGGTGTGGGGATATCCGGGTCTCTACGTCGCCGGAAACGGTGTCATACCGACAGCACTGGCCTGCAACCCCACCCTCACCGCGGTCGCGCTCGCCACCCGAGGGGCACGCGCGATCGCAATGAACCAGAACGCAGGCCCCAGAGTGGATCAGAGGAACGAACAGCATGCTTGAGCGAGAGATCATCCAGAACCGAGGCTTCGAGAACGTGGTCGAGGACGGTAAAGTCACCGGCTTCCGCCTCCTCCTCCGCATGCCGAACTACCGCGGCGTGTACGGGCGCCTCATCGATGGAGTAGACGTGCGCGTCGACGCACTCCGCTGGGCGCGGGATGTCCCGCTCTGGACCCTAGGTGGCAGGCAGTACACCCTCCAAGAGCTCCAGGACTCCCACCTTGACGTTCGCTGGGATCTCGACGTACCTGCCACGATCACCGTGCCCCACGACGGTGGCCTGCAGCCCGGTGTGCACGACGTCGAGGTCGACATCGCTATCCACGCGCCGTACATCCCGGCGCCATTCCAGCCCTCCATCTTCCACGCCGAGCGCAAAGTGACGGTGGTCTCGTGAGCGCCGCAACCGGGCTGAAGTACGGAGTCTCCCTCTACAGCTATACGGGCGACATGAATACCGTCCTGACCCTCGATGACGCGATGGCAGAGATCGCCTCTGTGGGCGCAACGGGCATCGAGATCCTCGGCGAGAGCAATATTCGCCAGTACCCGAACCCGCCCGCAGCCTGGGTGGATCAATGGTGGGCGGGTCTTGACAAGCACGGACTGCAACCCACCAACTACTGCTCATGGGTCGACATCGGCCTCTCACGCGGTCGCGACCTCTCGCGCGACGAAGGCGCGGAAATCCTCCGGAACGACATCGCTCTCGCATCGACGCTCGGGTTCAGCACGATCCGACCCAAGTTCGGCGTCGTCAGTATGGATCTGGACCCCCACCCCGACTGGAAACGCATCGTCGAGGCCAACCTCGACTTCGCCGCCGAGCGGAACATCATCATCTGCCCCGAGATCCACGCCCCGACGCCCATCAAGCACAAGGTCGTCGACGACTACGTCGCCTTCATCGAACGCACCGGCTCACCGCACTTCCGTCTGATGATCGACACCGGGATCTTCCAGCGTGAGGCGACGACCGCCATCCAGCCCGGGATCAGCGAGGACGGCCATAAGGCGGGGTGGATGTCCCCCCTGGCCGTGCCGATGAGCGACCTCATCGATGTTCTCCCGTATGTCGCGTTCATCCAGGCGAAATTCTTCGACATCGACGACGACCTCGTCGATCCCCAGATCCCGTGGGTCGAGATCATCCAGACGCTCGTGTCTCACGGATACAACGGATGGCTGTCCAGCGAATACGAGGGTGAGCGCACGGTCTACCGCGGTCAAGAGCAGGTGCGGCGTCACCACGCCCTCCTGCGGTCGATCGAACGCGGGATCCGGTGGGGCGAGCGAGCCGATAGCGAGCGAACCGCCACGATCGACAGCATCCGCGAAGTGATGGACGCCCCACGGGACCGATAGCCCTCCAACCCGAGAGCTCCCGCCTGGTTCGAAGCCGGACGGGCGCTCTCGTCTCCACCGTTCCGCCCCGAATTGCCGTTGTCCCCGTCTGAGATGGATCTGCCTGATGAGACCTGCTGACGTTTCCCACGTGGTTTCGCGGAGTGGGAACGGTGCGTCCCGCTGCCCGTTCGCGAACCCCGATCGCATCTTCGCTGACCTCGCCGTAGCGCGAGCCTCCGGCGAGTTGCCGTGGTCGGAGGTTTTCGAGGGGAGGGTCGTGACCCGGTACGAGGACATCGTGCGCATCCTCCACGACCCGGACATCTTCTCCTCGTCGATTACTGTCGGGCAGGCGCCAGAACCGTGGCTCTCGCAAATCAAGGATCACGTGCCACTGCGCGGCACACTGCTGGGCGTCGACAACCCGGACCACGATCGACTCCGCACGGCTGTGAACACGTTCTTCGTGCCGCGGCGGCTCACTCGATTCGCCCCATGGATCGAGGAGCAGGCGAACCTCCTCGTCGATGGATTCGTCGGAGTGGGAGAGACCGAGATCAAGACGGCCTTCGGGCTGCCCCTGGCTCTTCGTGTGATCAGCAAGGTCGTCGGGCTCGATCCGGAACGAAGCGAATGGTACGGGCGGGCGCTGTCGTTCTTCCAAGGCCCGCGCGATCTCTATCACCCAGGGACACCAGACGAGAAGGTCGAGGACCTTCTCGAGCTGCACCGCCTCATCACCGAGGTGATGGCGGAGCGCCGCGACGACCGCCGCGACGATCTGATCAGCCACGTGTGGAACGAGCGCGACGCCGGCCTGCAGATGACGGACTTCGAGATGCTGTCACTTTTCCCCGGCCTCATGCTGGCCGGTCACGAGACCTCGTCGAATCTGATCTGCATGGCCCTCTCGCATCTGCTCGCGGACCGCGCACTGTGGGAGCGGGCGCAGCAAGACGACCAGAGCCGCGCCCGTGCGTTGGAGGAGCTGATCCGCTACGAGTCGGCGATCACCGGAATGAATCGACTCGTCACCGAGAACGTTGTGCTCGGCGAGCACAAGCTCGTCGCCGGCGATCGTCTGTTCGTCGCCTACGCGGCGGGGTCGCGAGACCCGGACCACTTCCCTGACCCGGATGTCATCGACTTCGATCGCCCGATCGAGCACCCCCACTTCGGTTTCGGGCAAGGGATTCACGCGTGCCTCGGCGCACCGTTGGCCCGACTGCTTCTCAACATCGAACTCAAGGTCCTGCACGAGCGCCTCCCCGACATCGCGACCACCGAGCCGTACGAGCAGCGCCACTACACCGCCGTCTCCGAAGGGCGCGGAATGGTGGGCCTTCCGCTTCGCTGGACGCCGCAGCCGGCGCGCCTGCTCACGGTGGACGTCGCGGAGCCTGTCACCGGCACAACATTCACCGTCCGCGGTATCTCACTGGTCGCGGATGAAGTCATCGAGTTGAATCTGTACTCCCGCTCTCGCGCGGCTGACTCTGATCCCGGGTCTCACGTAGACGTCACCTTCCCGAACGGCATCACCCGTCAGTACTCCGTCATCGAGTCCAGCCGAGATTCGATCCGCATCGCCGTCCTCCACGAGCAGGAAGGGCGCGGCGGTTCGCGCTACGTGCACGAACGACTGCGCGTCGGAGACTCTGTGCGGGTCGGGCGCAACACGCAACCACTTCGCGCTGAGACCAGGAGCAAGCTTCAATCTCTTCGTGGCCGGAGGCATCGGGATCACGCCTCTGATTCCCATGATCAAGGCCTCCGAGATCACCGGGACCCCGTGGAGGCTGTTGTACCTGGGCTCGGATGTGCGTCGCATGGCGTACGCCGACGAGCTCAAGAACGACTACCCAGCGAACGTCTACCTCTGGGACTCTGCCACCCGGGGGCGGTTCGACATCGACACGATCTGGGACCGGACGCCCGCGGATGCAGCCGTCTACGCGTGCGGACCGGAGAGGCTCCTCACCGCCCTGGAAACATCAGCGATCGAGCGCGGCCGCCTCGACGACCTCGTGCTCGAACGCTTCGCCCCCCGAGACGAGGAACATGCGCCCAACACGCCTTTCGAAGTAGAGCTCGCGAGCACCGGCGAGGTCCTCCAGGTACCGGCGGACCGCAGCGTGCTCGATGTCATCAATGAGGCGGGCGCGGGGATCCTCTCCACCTGCCGCGAAGGTACATGCGGAACGTGCGAGGTCCGTGTTCTCGCAGGCACCCCGGAGCACCGCGACTCCGTCCTCAACCCGCGCGAACGTCTCGCCAACGAAACCATGATGACCTGCGTCTCACGCTGCCACGCGAAACGACTGGTCCTGGACGTCTAGCGCCAACGCGCGCACGATCGTCCGCCGAGTGTCGCTGCGCTCCAGGAACGCGATCGCGTGTTTGGCGATCAGAAGTCGCCGCGGACGTTCACTGCGAACAAGGCACGCAATCGTTGGAGCCGGTTGGGACGCCGGGGGACAGCGCGGGTGCACTGTCCTCCACGTCGGCCGGGAAGAGGGCAGCCCTACCGTGCAAGATCATCGGCTGATGACCTTCGGGGCGGCGACCGCCTTCAGCCCCGCGACACCGAACTCCTGACCGTAGCCGGACTGCTTCGTGCCGCCGAACGGGACGACCGGGTTCAACGCGCCGTGCTGATTTATCCATACCGTGCCCGCCTGGATGCGCTTGGCCACGTCGACGGCGGCATCGACATCATCGGACCAGACTGATGCGCCCAGCCCTTGTTCGGACGCGTTGGCCCGACGGACCGCGTCGTCGATGTCGCTGTACTTGATGACCGGGATGGCGGGACCGAACTGCTCCTCGTCCACCAGACGCGCACCGTCCTCGATGTCGGCGACGATCGTGGTGCGATAGAACAGCGGCCCGAGATCCGGTGCGGCTTCGCCCCCCGCGGCGATACGCGCACCGCGGGCGCGCGCGTCGTCGACGAGATCCTTGACGATGTCGAACTGACCCTGGTTCTGAAGCGGGCCGAGCACGTTCCCCTCGTCGAGTCCGCGACCCATCGGCATCGCGTTGGCCATGCCCGCGAGCGTATCGACGACCTCTTCGTACACGGACTCGTGCACATACAGACGCTTGAGTGCCGCGCACGTCTGGCCGGTGTTGATGAAGCAGCCCCAGAACAATTTCTCCGCGATCGCCGAGACGTCGGTGTTCGGGAGGACGATGCCCGGGTCGTTGCCGCCCAGTTCGAGCGTGAGTCGAGCGAGGTTGCGCGCGGATGACGCGACGATACGCCGGCCCGCGTCCGTTGAGCCGGTGAACATGATCTTGTCCAGGCCGGGGTGCTCGGCGATCGCCGCACCAACCTGTCGATCACCAGAGACGACCGTGAGGACGCCTTCGGGAAGGTGCCGCTTGAACACCTCAGCGAGCGCGAGCACCGACAGCGGTGTATAGCTGCTGGGCTTGGCGATGACCGTGTTCCCCATGCGCAATGACGGGGCGATCTGCCAAACGGTGATCATCATCGGCCAGTTCCACGGTCCGATGGCACCGACGACGCCGAGTGCTCCGTAGTGAACCTCGGACCGCGCCGGACCGTCCTCGAAGACCACTTCCGATTCCAGCACGGTGTCGGCCGCGTTGCGGGTCCACACCGCACAAGCCCCGACTTCGAATCTCGCGTTGGGTCCGTCGAGCGGTTTTCCCTGCTCGCGGGAGAGGATGTGGGCGAGCTCCTCCGAGTTGGCTTCGAGGTCGTCCGCGATCGCGTTCAGGATCCTGGATCGCTCGGTGTGCCCGAGAGCACTCCACGCCGGCTGCGCAGCGCGCGCCGCGGCGATCGAGGTTTCGAGGTCGTCGATGCCGTGCACCGGGACGTGCCCGATGATCTCGCGAGTCGCCGCGTCAGGGATGGGGCGACCCTTTTCCCCCGGCACTGTGATTGCCTCGAGGATTGACGATGTGCCGGTCATTTTTTTGTCTCGTTGGTCGCTGGAGGCTTCGGCGCCTCACTCATTCGGATACGGGGTGTCGTCGAGGATCGTGAACTGGCTGTCGAAGGGGATGTGGACCAGGTCCAGCGTCGGACCGTCCCAGCAGAACATTCGCCCTACGGAACGCTTCTGAGTCAGGTCGATGGTGACGATCGATTCCACGGGCATCACCGTCTCGCTCCAGTGCAGAAGGACGATTCCCTCGGCCAGTTCGAAAACCTGAACGGGGTCGGCCGACGCCAAACCCACTTCGGCGCCCTTCACGCAATGCCAAACGAACGTGCCGGCATTGAGGTAGATGTGTTCGTAGTGCTCGGTGGGGCTGTAGCGGTAGTAGATCCGCTTGCCGACAAGTTCGCTCGTTGAGGGCCGCGGCTCGATGTCGCCCTGGCCGACCACTCGTCCGGACAGGATGTCGGTCCTCATGCGGACCCGGCCGTCCCGGTCTACGAAAGATGAGTCGGCGACCGTGATGCGACCATCCGAGGTGTCGATGATCATCGAGACATCGTGGGCGTGGATGCCCTCGCCCTTGATGAAATCGACGAAATATACATCGGGGCGGACCTCCACGGCGCGATACGGGTGAGTCCCCGACATCCCGGTGCCATCACCGTCCGTGATCTCCCACGTCACCGCACCGTCGGCGAAGGTGTGCCGGATCGTCCATCCGTTTTCGAAGCGCACGTCTAAAGGCGCGTCCTCGAGGGCAGCGCTGGCCGGAAGGCTGGGCTCACCGAACCCCTCCAGCATTGCTGTGACATCAGGCCACTGCTCGGTCGGGACGTATCCCTGCTCGGTGGGTACGAGCTGGGCAGGATTACTCGACATGTCGTTCCTTTCTCCTTTGCGGGGGCGTCTAGTTGCCGGCGCCGACTACCGTTTCGAAATCGACGTCCTTCTTGAAGACGGGCACGACCGCACCCAGCACGAACGCCAGGGGAATCAGCCAGAGGAGCGCACGGGCCACCACTCCGTCATCGAAGAGCAACGCGTTGTAATTGAGGATCGAGATGACCAGGACACCGACCATCAGGAACACTGCAGCGATCGGCGCAACCCTCGTGGTCCAGAATCCGCGCTCGAGCTTCTCTCGAATGAAGAAGACCACAATGGCGACCGAGGCAAATGCCATCATGACGACGAAGCCGATCGTGCCCAGCGCCACGAACCATGCATAGACGACGGTGATCGGGTCGGCGCCTGCCCACAGAAACGCCATGATGATGACAGTCACGATGACGCCGTTTATGAGAGCCGCCCGAGCGGGGGCCTGGGAGCGCTTGGTGACATGCGCCAGCGGCTGGGGAAGCACACGGGCTCGGGCCAACGCGTACATGTAGCGCGCGAACATGTTCTGCACGCCGATGAGCATCGCGATGAAGCTGGATACCACCAGGATCTGCATGAGAATGTCAAGCCAGGGGCCGACGAAATCCCGTGCCACCGCGAAGATGATGCCCGCCAGGTCGTTCGCAGCGGCCCCCTGAATGTTGTCGGGCCCGACTGCGACGCTCACCGCCCAGGTCGCGAGGGTGTAGAAAACGCCCACGAAGATGATCACGGCGAAGAGGGCACGCGGAATCGTGCGTCGCGGCTCTCGGGCTTCCTCGCTGAATACGGTGGTCGCTTCGAAGGTGGTGAAGCATGCGAACACGAACAGGATCGCGACGCCGAGTCCGGGCTGGACGAGGCCCGAAGGTGCGAAGCTGATCAAAGAGAGGTCCTTGCCGGCCGAGTTGGCGAAGACGCCGATGATGAGTGCCGCCACGGCGACGATCTCGAGAATCAGCAGGACTCCGAGGATGCGCAGGTTGACGTTGACGCCGACCATCGTCAGAGCGGTGGTGATGACGAGGAACACCAGGATCCAGAACCAGACCGGCAGGTCGATGCCGAGAAAGTCGGCGGCGAGTTGCTGCGCAAAGACGCCGAACTGCGACCACAGGCCGACCTGCAGAGCGAGGTAGGTCACGATGACGATGCCGGCTGCGCCGGTCGCTGCATGGCGGCCCAAACCGCGGGCAATGTAGGCGACGAATCCTCCGGCGCTGACGACGTGGCGACTCATCTTGAGATATCCGATCGCGAACACCCCGATGACAACTGCCACGAGGACGTATACGAGCGGGACTGTCGGACCGATGATCGAGAAGATCACGGGGCTGGCGCCCACGAACGCCGCCATTGGCGCTGCTGCGGAGATGACAAAGAACGCCACCCCGATGAATCCGAGACTGTTCGCCTTCAGATTGGTCTGCCCCATCTGCGGTGCTGCCATCGGGTGTTCGGTCGCTTTGGTCACGGGGTCCTCCTTTGGACCTGTCGGGAAATGCTTGCAAGAGGCGACATGAGGACATGTCCCGGGCCAGCCGTGCATCTCGGGCGGATCAGCGGGCTAAGCACTTGCTTAGTGCAAGCTACGCCAGTCTCCGACCCCACGTCAAGAGCCCCGAGCAACTCGCTCCGAGGCGGCACGGCTCACAGGAGTTCGGGTTGCTTATGCTGGGGCCATGGCGCGAGCAGAGAAACCATTGAGTTACGGTGAGGGCCGAGAAGCGCTGCTGTCCGCTACTGTGAGCGTCGTGGCCCGGAAGGGCCTGCGCGGTCTGACCTTCCGAGCGGTAGCGGAAGAGGCGGGAGTGAACAACACGTTGATCGCTCACCATTTCGGAACTCGCGACAACCTGCTCGCCGCTGCACTCGACTGGACCGCCGACAGGTCGATCGGGGCCGCCGACCTCTCCGAGTACGCCACCGACGCGGAGGCGTTCCGTGCAGCCCTGGTGAAGAACGTTCTGTCAGAACCAGATGTCGAGATATTCCAGTTCGAGATGATCCTCGAGTCCAGCAGACGTCCCGAATTACGTGACGCCGTTCGAGCCCTATACCGGCGGTACGTCCAAGCCCTTGCATCGGGCCGCGAAAAGCTGGGGGCGCCAACGAGTGAGCCTCTCAACCTTGCGCTCTTCGCGGCCCTCGATGGACTCATGCTGCAGTACCTCAGCCGCGCAATCACGGCGGAGCAACTCGAGGCAGCGGTGGCCGCGCTCGGGATCGCTGTCAGCAGCGGCACGACTGCGCCGCTGCCTGCCTGACCTCATCAGCGGCCTGGCGGGACGCCAGGGGTCATGCATTGCACAAACTAAGCATCTGCTCTATTCTCCTATAAGTGCACCGAGGCACGGTTGAAGGAGGGCACTGATGTCAGTGACGAATTTCTCCATCGCAGGATGGATCGACCGGTCCGCCGCCGAGCCGTTCGAAGTCGGTGTAGTTCAGTGGATCCGCCGCCCCGGTGACGGAGAGCGGGCGGACCTGTCTGCCGGGTTCTGGTTCATCCAACCTGAGGAGACGCCCGGACCCATGGTGGTGCTCAGTCACGCCGACGAGACCGTCTACATCGTCGAAGGTCGGGTGCGGATCGAATCGGACGGAGCGGATGCCGTCGAGCTCACCGCCGGTGGGTCGCTCTCCATCAATAGGGGCGTGGCGGCGACGTGGACCGTGCTCGAGCCAACCGTCGAGTTCTTCGTCTACTCCTGAGATCCATCGTGATGCACACGGAATACGACGTCGTGGTCGTAGGAGCCGGGTTTGCCGGACTCACGGTGGCGCGGGAAGTATCTCGCTCGGGTCGGCGGGTGATCGTACTCGAGGCGCGCGAGCGGATCGGTGGTCGTGCCTGGCTGGATAGACGCCTGGGGATGGACCTGGAGCTTGGCGGCACGTGGGTGCACTGGACTCAGCCGCACGTGTGGGCAGAGTTGCGCCGGTACGGTATCGGGCTCGCACCGAGTCCGACGCCCACAGAGGCGTATTGGTGGGATGGGGCCCGAACGGTCGTCGGCCGGCCCGACGAGCTCCTGGAACTGCTCGACAACCCGAACGAGCTCCTGACTGCTCGGTCGCGAACGGTATTTCCGCAGCCGTACGCCGCACTGGACTCAGAGCTGGCCAGGAGCCTCGACAACGTGTCTCTGCTGGACGAAATCGATCTGCTTCCGATCACCCCCGAGCAGCGCACACTTCTGCGATCGTTCTGGACGCTCAACTTCAACGGACGAATAGACGATGCTGCGTTCACGCAGGCCCTGCGCTGGGTGGCCCTCTCGAACGGAGACTGGCGGGTGATGTTCGAGACCTGCGCAACGTACAAGATCGCCGGCGGCACCACTGCCCTCCTGGATGCGATCCGGGCAGACGTTGACGGCGCGGTCGTCCTGGGGGCGGATGTGCAGAGCATCGTTCAGGAGGGAGATCGTGCCACCGTGATCACTGCTGACGCGTCGTACACGGCATCCGATGTCGTCGTGACGGTTCCGCTGCATGCATTACATCGGATCGAGTTCAGTCCCGGCGTATCTCCCGCCGCGAAGACAGCCGTGACGTCCGGTCAGCTTGGGCTCGGCACCAAGATCTGGTTCACCATCGACGGTGAACATGCTCCATTTGTCGCGATGGGTGGACACGATTGGCCCCTCAACTTCTTCCAATCCGAGTACGTCAGAGACGGGCGAACGTTCGTCGTCGGGTTCGGACCGGATGCCGGAGCCATCGACCCGTCCGACGCTGATGCTATCCAGGCCGTGCTGAACCGGCTGGTCCCGCATGCTCGAGTGCTGGAAAGCACAGGGCATGACTGGGTCGCAGACCCTTTTGCGCAGGAGACCTGGCCGATGCATCGACTCGGCTTCTTATCGGAGTCGCTCGCTGCGCTGCAGCAGCCATTCGGACGCGTCCTCCTAGCCGGTTCGGATGTCGCGGACGGCTGGGGCGGGTTCATCGATGGCGCGATCGACAGCGGAATGAAGGCGGCACGCGTCATCATCAACTCCCCCCATCGCGTCTTCGCCTGACACTTCAGGGGCGGGGCCGGGCTTCGCAGACGCCGACACAATGGGTGAGCTGGACGACGGTGATGTCGCGGTGCGGGGGCAATCCGCCGCAGAGGCAGCAGTCGCGTTCTGAGAACTCAGTGCCAAGGGAGGGAGCGAGCCCGTAGGCGCGGGCGCCCGCCCTCGGCCCGGAGGCGGATCGACGCGCTTTTGAGTTTCCTCTCGGCGCTCTGCCTTCAGGCGGTTCTCCAGAAGGCGTCTTCACTTGCTGAGTCTGCGGAGAAGAGGTGCACCTCGACAATCCTCCCTTCGCCGACTGTCAGCAGATCGATCCCGTCCATGTCCATCGATGCGTCCGCGCGAGAGGCGGTGAATCTCACTGGGACCGCCACCAGGTCGCCGTTGACCATCGCAGGACCAGTGACCGCGAGTTGGAAGGTCCCCTGACTGGCCTCCATCATGCCGCCCAGAAGGGCGCCGACGCCGGCGACGCCCACGTGATCGCCGGAGAAGCGGTTCGCGCCAGGCTGATGCCAGACAACGGAGTCACTGAACTGTGCCATCACCGTGGGGATGTCGCCCCGGCCCAGGGCATCGAAGTACGTGGCGGCTACGGCTGCGGGAGTGGGATAGGTCATGGCTCTCTCCTTCTCGAATGAACACCCTTATGGTTTCAGAAGGTAACCTGTTACCTCAACGTAAGCAGGAGGAGTGATCGATGTCCGTCCCCGCCTGGAACGTCATGCTGGCAACTTGTCCGTCGCGCACCTCCCTGGCGAAGATCGCCAACAAGTGGACCGCGATGATCGTGATCGCCTTGAGCAACGGTCCCCAGCGCTTCGGGGCCATCCGCGACAACGTCAGCGGGATCAGCGGGAAGGTGCTCTCGGAGACCCTGCGCGATCTGGAACGGGACGGGATCCTCATCCGAACCTCGTACGACCAGATGCCTCCCCGAGTGGAGTACGAGCTCACCCCGCTCGGGTTGACGCTTCGCGAGCCGTTGGCGGCGCTGGGACGGTGGGCCGAGCACCACATCGAAGAGGTCCTCGACGCTCGCGACGCGTACGACCGACGACTCCCACGCACCGACACCTGACTGCGCGGCAGCGTCCACGACTCGCTACTCGACCGGCGGCCCGTCTGGGCGGGTGCACTTGGGCAAGCAGAGGAACCTGCGATGGGCGAGCAACCCACGGTAGATCCAGCCCATTGGCTACGACGACTTGCCCGTCATTCCGCGGGACCACAGTCACGGACTACGTCCGAGGGCACCCCAGACCGCCTGAGCGTGAAGAAAGCGTGAACAACCGTTGATCCCGCTCTGTTCACACAGCTGGAAGGCCGAGAACCGCGGAAGGACGCGGGAATCCGGAACGGCAAGATCCCATGCGCCACCGACAAATCCTCGCAGTGTCGAGGTTCACACATAGGTGCACACATTTCGTGCACACAAACCTTCTGATTCGAGAAGGACTTCACTGCCCGACGCGTCCGTTCTTCGCGGAATCGCGCTGAAGCACGCGCCCCGTCTACGTCAGACACTTCTGATTCGAGTCAGAGGCGAATCAGAGACTCCGGAAACGAAAAAAGGGCCGATACCGGCCCTTTTCCCATTCACTGTCTCAACACAGTGTGCGCCCGAAGAGACTCGAACTCCCAACCTTCTGATCCGTAGTCAGATGCTCTATCCATTGAGCTACGGGCGCATGGTCACTCTTGCGAGCAAACCAGCGTCCAGAATACCCCACGCTCGGGCTCCCGCCGAATCGAGCCTCAATCCGCCACGGGAACGACCGGGTCGGCATCCAACGCGCGCAGCTGACGTACGAGCGCGACGCGTCGATACGACGCGTCCAGCAGTTCCTCGAGCAGGTCCCACGCCCCGGATGCCGCGTCCACACGGATCGCGAGCCACCCGTAGGCGCCCTCGTAGGGCGGCACGAACACGTCAGCGCGCTCCAGCAGGGCCTCCCGCTCGAGGGGATCGGGGATGAACTCGACCGCGCCGCGATCGTCGTGCCCCGCTCCGACGATCGCGAACTGCGGCTTGCCGGCGCGGAACGTGCAGCGACCGTGGGCGATCACTTCGGCCGCCTCGGGGTAGCGCATGCACAGCTGCCGCACCCGCTCCACAAGCGGGTGGTCGGGCGGAAACCTCATCGGATGCGGCTGCTGGTCCACGCGATCGAGTCACTCCCCCGCGGGTTCCGCCGCCTCGAGAGACTGCTCCTCCGCCGCCTGCTGCGCCTCGCCCTCGGCGAGCTTGCGCCGATGGGCCGAGAGTTTCGGCAGATCCACGAGCCGCAGCGCCTGCATGCGCGCACCGCGCATCATGTCGTAGTCCGGGTCGACCTCGGGCCGCATGCCCTCCACACGCAATCGGCGTTGCAGGTTGGCCTCCACATCGCCCCAGGCGGCATCCCTCGCCTGCTCGACGAGCTCGCCCACTGCTTCGGGGTCGGCCGCATGGACGCGCAGCTCCTTCGCGACGAGCCGATACTGTTTCTCGCGCTTGCGCAGGTTGCGCATGTCGCGATCCCGGTAGTCGTGGGTTCCGTCCGAGTCGGTGAACTTGCCCCACGCGCGCTTGCGCTGCGTGCGGGCAAGGGCTGCCGCCTCCTCCTGCTCCTCCGCCAGTGCGACCAGCGTCTCCTGAGCGAACGGCGCGACCTGTGCGACATCGAACGATTCGTCGTGCGCGATCGTGGAGACCAGGATGTGGTTGCGCACGGTCAACCGCGCAGCCGCGGATGCGATCGAGACACCCTCGGCGACGGCATCCGAGGTCTTCCCCATCCGCGCACCTCCCCTGACACGAGGGTACCGTCCGCGCGCGATCGGCGAGTCGGCGGGAATCGAAGGGCGATGGCGGAGGAGCGGATGCCGCGACTCGATGTGCGCGGCAGGACGAGTGTCATCACGGGCGCCGCGAGCGTGAAGACCGGCATCATCCTGCACGGGCGCTACGCGGCGGCGCTTGAGCCCGCGGTCGCTCAGCGCGCCGCCGCGGCGCAGGCGCAGATGTACCACACGGAGCCGACGGATGCTGCGCATCGCATCGTGGAGCCGACGGTGCGCCGCAGACCCCGCTCGATGGTCGGTCGCGAGGCGCGTCTGGTGGACGTGCTGACGCGCCTCACTCCGACGCGGTACTGGGGGCTGATGCGGCGTCCGCTGCGCGACGCGACAGACACGACGACGCCGATCGCTTAGTGCTCACCAGCACAGGGCGATCGGCGTCGGGCGTGCGCGCTGAGTCAGCGCGCGGTGTCAGATTCCCTTGGTGCGGAACTTCTGGACGAGTCCGCATTCGAACGGGTCTGCGGCCGAGAGCCCGACGTCGTTGAGGTAGCGGATCACGATGCCGTACGACTTGAGCAGCGTCGTCTCGGTGTAGGGCACGTCGAGCGTCTCGCAGTAGCTCCTTGACGATCTCACGGGCCTGCGCGAGGTGCGGCCGCGGCATGCTCGGGAACAGGTGGTGCTCGATCTGGTAGTTGAGGCCGCCCATGAGCCACGTGGCCCACCAGCCGCCCGAGACGTTGCGCGAGGTGCGCACCTGCTTGGTGAAGAAGTCGAGCTTCGCGTCGGCGTCGATGATCGGCATGCCCTTGTGGTTCGGCGCGAACGCGGCACCCATGTAGACGCCGAAGACGGCCATCTGCACACCGATGAAGGCGAACGCCATGCCCAGCGGCAGGAACAGGAAGACGGGCGTCAGCACGAGCGCGAAGCGAAGCGCCAGCAGGCCGAGCTCGAGCCAGCGGTCCTTGACGGGGTGGCGGAAGTTGAGCAGGTGGCGGAACGCGAGGAAGTGCAGGTTGAGGCCCTCGAGCGTCAGGAGGGGGAAGAACAGCCATCCCTGGCGCCGGGTGATCAGGCTCATCGGCCCGCTGACCTTCTCGGCATCGACCTCGAGGAAGCGGATCGTGTCGACCTCGATGTCGGGGTCCTTGCTGACGCGGTTCGGGTTGGCGTGGTGGCGGGTGTGCTTCGAGCCCCACCAGTCGCGGCTCATGCCGACGATGCCGTTGCCGAGAATCAGGCCCAGGCGTGTCGTTCGCGCGTCCGGACCTGAGGATGGTGCGGTGCGCTGCCTCGTGGGAGAGGAAGGCGACCTGCGTGAACAGGATGCCGAGGACACCGGCGACGATGAGCTGGAACCAGCTGTCACCCAGCAGGATGAAGCCGGTGATCGCTCCGCCGAAGCCGAGCGCGATCGCGGTGCCGACGATGATGTAGAACCACGGCGTGCGCTCGAGCAGTCCGGTCTCACGCACGACCTGCGAAACCTTCGTGTACGCCTGAGTGATCGGCGGGAAGCTGTCTTTGCGCGCGTACGTCTGGCGTACGGCGTCCAAGAGTGGACGCGGGTGCGGAGACTGTAGCGATGCGACACCTGCCTGATCGGGGGCGTCCCTCGGGGGTGGGACGGGCGAAAGAGAGTGACGGATGCCCTCACTACGTCGAGCGTACGGGGTGGCGCATACGCCGTCGGGAATGTGGTACGGGGGGTTGACATATGTTCCGTGATGTGACGGCCCACCGTGCAGGCTCGCAGTATTCCGACTGCCGGGCCGTGCTAGCGTCGACTCGGCGGTTCCCTCCGCCCAGCGTCGTTGTCACGCTTCGCGGCTGTCTCTGCTGCGGCTCTTTTCATACGGCGAACCGATGCGCGAACCCGCGCCGTCGCCCTCTTAACGCCCATCCTGCGGCGTGCCATCCCGAAAGCATCCCTATGCCTACTTTCCTCGACCTCGGCGTGCCCGCGCCTCTGGCCAACGTCCTCGCCCGTGAGGGCAAGACCGAAGCCTTCCCGATCCAGCGCGACACGCTGCCCGACTCTCTCGCCGGCCGCGACGTGCTCGGCCGCGGCCGCACCGGCAGCGGCAAGACCATCGCGTTCGCGCTTCCGCTCGTCGCCCGCCTGTCCGGCGCGTTCGCGTCGGGACGCACTCCCGGCCGTCCCCGCGGCCTCGTGCTCGCCCCGACCCGCGAGCTCGCGACGCAGATCGCCGCCACCATCCAGCCCCTCGCCGCGGCAGCCGGCCTCACCGTCACGACGATCTTCGGCGGCGTCAGCCAGAAGCCGCAGGAGATCGGCGCTGCGCGCCGGCGTCGACATCGTCGTGGCCTGCCCCGGCCGCCTCGAAGACCTCATGAAGCAGGGTCACGTGCGCCTCGACCGCGTCGAGATCACCGTGCTCGACGAGGCCGACCACATGGCCGACCTCGGCTTCCTGCCCGGCGTGACCCGCATCCTCGCGGCCACCCCGCAGGGCGGGCAGCGCATGCTGTTCAGCGCCACGCTCGACCGCGGCGTCGACGGCCTCGTCCGCAAGTTCCTGCGCGACGAGATCCGCCACGAGATCGACGACCAGAGCGTCCCGCAGGGCGAGATGACGCACCGCGTCTTCCTCGTGAGCGACGACGAGAAGTCCGACCTCGTCAAGCACCTCGCGTCCGGCCGCGGCCGCCGCATCCTCTTCACCCGCACCAAGCACCAGGCCAAGAAGCTCGCGAAGGTGCTCACGGCAGCCGGCATCCCGGCGGTCGACCTGCACGGCAACCTGTCGCAGGCCGCTCGCGAGCGCAACCTCGCCGCCTTCAGCGCGGATCCCACCAAGGGCGGCGTGCGCGTGCTCGTCGCGACCGATGTCGCCGCGCGCGGCGTTCACGTCGACGAGGTCGAACTCGTCGTCCACGTCGACCCGCCCATGGAGCACAAGGCGTACCTGCACCGCTCGGGCCGCACGGCTCGTGCCGGCGCAGCGGGCACGGTCGTCACCGTCACGATCCCGTCGCAGCGCCGTGACGTCGCCGACCTCCTGCGCAAGGCCGGCATCACGGCCCCGCTCGAGCAGGTCGGCGCCGAGTCGGCTCCGATCACCGAGCTCGTCGGCGAGCGCGCCGAGTACGTGCGCCCGGCTCCGGTCCAGGCACCGCAGCAGCAGCGCTCCTCGAAGCCCAGGTCCGCGCAGACCGGCCAGGGCCGCGGCGGTCAGGGCAACGGTCGTGGCGGCCAGGGTCGCGGCGGCAGCGCATCCGGCTCGACGGGTCGCGGCGGCAACGCCGCCGGTTCGGCGCAGGGTCGCGATCGCAGCGCGACGGGTTCGGGTTCTGCTCGTCCGATCTACTCGACCGGCACCGGCCAGCCCTCGCACGCGCACAACCCGCGTCCTGCGCAGGCCGCTCGTCCGACCGGTTCGCGTCGCGCGCAGCACAACGGCACGCGCTCCGGCGCACCGCGCGGCTGATCCCGCACCATCGAGAACGGCCCGAGGCGATTCGCCTCGGGCCGTTCTCGTCGCGCGGACTACGCCTTGACGGGCTTGGAGTACTTCGCGTCGCCCAGACCGAGGATGAGGTAGCCGATGAACGCGAAAAGCCACAGCAGGAAGAACGACCATGCGCCGCCCTTGCCGAATGTGGCACCGACTTTGATCGCGACGATGATCGAGAAGACGATGTTCACGATCGGGATCAGGTAGAGCAGCGCCGTCCATCCCGAATAGCCGGCGATCTTGACGAGGATCACGATGTTCACGATGGGGATCAGAGCGGCGCGCGCCCGCGCACCCGCGCGCTGCGGGGACCCTATGAGAGCTTCTCGATGACCCCCGCGACACGGCGGGCGCGCGTCTCGGCTGCCTTCGCGCCCTCGACACTCGTCACGTGCGCTTTCTGCTGGCTCGGGGAGATCCGGTCGAAGGCCTCACGCAGTCCTGCTGCGCTGAGCGCCGCCGCGAGGTCGTCGGGCACCTCGACCGTTCGGGGCTCGGTGTCGAGGGTCAGCTCGACGGTGATCGCTTCGCCACCCTTGAGCCCGGTAGCGGCGCGCTTGTCGGAGCTGAAGGCGATGAGATACCTGCCTGCCATCGGCGCGACAGCGCTTCGATACGAATAGCTGTCGTTCACGGTGACGTTCACCAGGGGCCGCTTGCCGCCGCCGAGGTCGTCGAGCACGGACGGCGGCACGTCGATTCCGGTGTTGTTTCCGACGAGGAGCAGGGTCGTCTCGAATCGCATGGGTCGAGTGTGCCAGACGCGGTGTGGGGCGGTTTAGCAACCTGCACGCCACCGCGCAAGCCCCCTGCATCCGCAACAGGTGAGACGTAGCGTCAGCACTGTCACTCGCGGAAGGAGCGGACCATGGGATTCATGGAAGACGCCAAGGAAACGGCTGAGACCGCCGGACGGAAGATCGAGGACAAGTGGGAAGACACCACTGACGCCATCGGCGACAAGATCGACGAGAAGAAGGCTGATGCCGACGTGAAGAAGGCCGAAGCCGAGCGCGATTCGGTCAAGACGCGCAACGAGCTCAAAGAGAAGATGCGCGACAGCTGATCGCACCCTGATTCGTCCGGCGCCTGGCCGGATGCAGAGCACGGAGGGCCTCGGAGAATACTCGGGGGCCCTCTGTCATGCCGTCACCAAGACGCTTCGAGGCTCTCGCCGGGGCAAACCATTACGCCGCGGTCTCCGAAGACCTTTCAGACGCGGCACCGGCCGCGCACAAACAGGAGGTCGCACATGCGCTCGTCACCGAACCGCCTCGTCGCCACGATCTTCGGCGCGGTCTACATCCTCGTCGGACTTCTCGGCTTCGCCGTCACCGGCGGAGTCGGATTCATCGCGACCGAGGGTGGACTGCTCCTCGGCATCTTCGAGGTCAATCCGTTGCACAACATCGCCCACCTGCTGATCGGTGCTGCCCTGCTCATCGCGGGTCTGGCGTCGGCACGTGCGGCCAAGACCGTCAACATCATCGTCGGCGCGACGTACCTTCTGCTCGGAATCGTCGGGTTCTTCCTCGTCGGCACCGCGCTGAACATTCTCGCTCTGAACACGTTCGACCACTTCCTGCACCTCGCGAGCGCCATCGTGCTCCTGGGCGTGGGCCTTGCGGCTGAGCGCGGCATCCGTTCCGAACAGTCCAGCCGCACGGCTTGACGGGCACGGAAGAGCCGAGATGGACACCTTGACAGCACCACGAGCGATCGCGCCACACGCGACGGAGGTCGGCGCCCAGGGGGGCCTCGCCGACGCACCGTCGTGGCCCGCGATCGCGGCGTGGGGCGGAGGATTGGTCCAGCTCGCGCTCGGTGCCGGCGCGATCACGACCGAGGGAGCGAGCCCGGCCATTCGGGTGGCAGGCATCGTCCTCGTCGTGATCGGCGCCGGCGCACTCGGCTGGGGAGCCGCGACGCTCGCTCGGGGACGCATCGTCGTCCCCCGGCTGAGCATCGCCGGCTCCCTGGCCGGCATTTTCGCCGCCGTGGCGAACCATGGCTCTTGACCCGACGCGCGTCAGCGTGTTCGCGGTCGCAGCGGGCGCCGCACTGCTGATCGCCGTCGCGCTCGGCTCCGCGCTGGACCTTCGCCGCGCAGGTCAGCCTCGCGGGAAGAGGCATCTGGTCGGACTCATCGTCTGCGCCGTGCTCGTCGCCGGACTCGTGACTCCGGCGCTCGCTGCGACCGAGGCCGGCCAGCACGCTGTTCCGCACGGCGAGCACCTCGAACTGGTCGAGCCCGGCCACCACTGAGCCTTCGCCCCCTCGCGCGAGAAGGTGCCCTCCGCCGCGAGAAGGTGGGTTCGGCGGCGAGGAGGTGCCACCTCTTCGGCGCGCGACGCACCTGCTCGGCGCGCGAGGCACCTGCTCGGCGCGCGACGCACCTGCTCGGCGCAGGAGGCACCTTCCGCGGGTCAGGAGATGGCGGAGATGCGCCAGGATGCCGAAGCCGAAGCCGCAGGCTCGAGCACGATCAGGCCCGCGTCGTAGTCGTAGCGGTCCGCGTTGAAGGCGTCGGGGGCGCAGGTCATCGGCTCGACCGCGAGGCCGGTGCGATGCCCGGGCTTGCCCACGCCCTTGTCGGAGGTGTGGATCTGCACCCACGGGCACGCGGCATCCCAGACCATCTGCACGCCGGTGCCCGCGGGCTCCGTCACCCGGACGATTGCGCTGCCGTCGGCGTCGCGGGTCAGCGCCGTGTAGGCATGGTCGATCTCGACCGCGCCGATCTGGCGCGCCTCGCGGAAGTCGAAGCGGGCGGGCTCGTCGGCATCGACCGCACGCAGTCCGATCGGACTCAGCCGGTCGGGCGTGACCGCGAGCACCTCGGCGGCCGGCAGGTCGAGGATCCAGTCGTCGACGTGCCCCTCCCCCGCCACCAGGTACGGGTGCGGGCCGGTGCCCCAGGGGGCGGCATCCGGGCTCTCGTTGGTCGCCTTCACGGTCTGCGTGAGACCGTCGGCGTCGAGTGAGAAGGTCGTCTCGATCACGATGCGCCAGGGGTAACCCGTCTGCGGAACGATCGCGGCGCTGAGGGTCACATGGCTCGGGCCCTTGTCGATCGCCTCGTAGTCGAGCCAGCCGCCGAGCCCGTGCAGCGCGTGGTGCCGAGCCGGTTCGGTGAGGGCGACCTGCCGTTCGACGCCCGCGAACGTGTAGAGGCCGTCGACGATGCGGTTGGGCCACGGCGCGAGGGTCGCGCCGCGGTACGACGGGCGCACCTCGTCGGCGTCGAACGGCACCGTGAGGTCGCGTCCGTCGTAGGTGAGTGAGCGCAGGGAGGCCCCGACGCTCGAGATGACGGCTTCGTAGTCGCCCGCGCGCAGCGCGTGCTGAGTACCGGAGAGGAGTGTGCGCATGAGGAAGGTGTGCCCGCGGGGGGTCAGAAGCCCTGGGCCAGTCGATAGTATGCCTGGTTCCAGCGCAGCTCGCTCTGGAACCCGCGCACCGTGGTGTCTGCGTCGATCACGACGAGCTCGGTCTTGGCGATCTCGGCGAAGTCGCGGAACACCTCGATGCCGACTGCGGTCGTCATGACCGTGTGGTGGGCGGCACCCGCGGCGAGCCAGCATCCGGCGCTCGTGGCGAAGTCGGGCTCGGGCTTCCAGACGGCGCGGCCGACCGGAAGCCTCGGCAGGTCGGGAGCCTCGACGTTCTCGACGACGTTCGCCACCAGGCGGAACCGGTCGCGCATGTCGCTCATCGCGACCACGAGCGCGGGGCCCGGGTCGGCGGTGAAGACGAGGCGCACGGGGTCCTCCTTGCCTCCGATGCCGAGCGCATGCACCTCGAGGCGAGGCTTGGCGGTCGTGAGCGACGGTGAGACCTCCAGCATGTGCGCCCCGAGGATGCGCTCGTTGCCCGGCACGAGGTCGTACGTGTAGTCCTCCATGAGGCTCGCCCCACCGGGGAGCCCCGCGCCCATCACGTTCGCGACGCGCACGAGGATCGCGGTCTTCCAGTCGCCTTCGGCACCGAAGCCGTAGCCCTCGGCCATCAGGCGCTGCACGGCCAGGCCGGGCAGCTGCTTCAGGGTGCCGAGGTCTTCGAAGCTCGTCGTGAAGGCGCCGAAGCCGCCCTCCTCCAGAAAAGAGCGCAGACCCAGCTCGATCGCCGCGCCGTCGCGGAGCGACTGGTGGCGGTCGCCGCCCGCGCGCAACTCAGGCTGAACGTCGTAGAGCTCCTCGTATTCAGCTACCAGCGCGTCGATGTCGGCATCCGCAGCCTGAGTAACGGCGTCAGCAAGCTCGTTCACGCCCCACGTGTTGACCTGCACCCCGAAGCGCAGCTCTGCCTCGGTCTTGTCGCCCTCGGTGACCGCGACGTAGCGCATGTTGTCGCCGAAGCGGGCGAGCTTGAGGGTGCGGGATGCCGTCCACCCGGCGGCCGCGCGCTGCCAGTCCTCGACCTGCTGGCGCACCACCGGGTTCGACACGTGGCCGACGACGGTCTTGCGCGCGACGCCCAGGCGCGTCTGGATGTACCCGAACTCGCGGTCGCCGTGCGCCGCCTGGTTGAGGTTCATGAAGTCGAAGTCGATATCGGCCCAGGGCAGCTCGACGTTGGCCTGCGTGTGCAGGTGCAGCAGCGGCTTCTGCAGCGCATCGAGACCGGCGATCCACATCTTGGCGGGACTGAAGGTGTGCATCCACGCGATGACGCCGATGACGTCGTCGCGTGCGTTCACCTCGAGCGCGAGGCGGCGGATGCTGTCGGAGTCCTTCAGCACCGGCTTCCAGACGACCTTGACCGGCAGCCCGGCCAGACCGTCGGCGACGGCCTGGGACTGCTCGGCGACCTGGCGCAGGGTCTCTTCGCCGTACAGGTTCTGGCTGCCGGTGACGAACCAGACCTCGTAGCCGTCGAGCGTGGTGTTCAGGGGGGTGCGGGTCATCGCGTTCTCCTCGGTAGCGCACCCGGTCAGGGTGCCGTTCGGTTTCAGTTGCGTCGGCAGGTTTCGGTGTCCCGTTTGTTGTTGCTCCGGCGGCCGCTTGGCAACAACAAGTGGGACATGGGTTCTGGTCAGAGGGCGTGCACGGCGGCGGCTTCCACCGCGAGGCCGGCGCGGTAGCGGTCGAGGTATGCGGAGAAGCCGGCGACGTCGGCAGGGTCGGGGTCGAGAACCGAGGTCTCCGCGCCGTCGAAGACGCGGTCGGTCAGGTAGCCGCTCAGATCGGTCTCGGAGGCGTGCGCCAGGTACGACGCGAGCACGGCGATGCCCCACGCGCCGCCCTCCGATGCGGTCTCGCCGACCGCGACGGGGGCGTTCAGCGCGCCCGCGAGGAAGCGCTGCGCGACGCCGGCGGTGCGGAACATGCCGCCGTGCGCGAACATGCGCTCGAGCGCGACCCCCTCGCCGTCGAGCACGCGCATGCCGAGCGCCAGGGTTCCGAAGACGCCGTACAGCTGCGCCCGCATGAAGTTGGCGAGCGTGAGGCGGCTGTCGGGCGTGCGCACGAACAGCGGCCGCCCCTCGTCGAGCCCCGCGATCGGTTCTCCCGCCAGGTGGTTGTAGGCCAGCAGTCCCCCGGCATCCGCTTCTCCGTCGAGGGCTTCGCGGAACAGCACGTCGAACACGGCATCCGAATCGATCGGCGTGCCGGCGGCGGTCGCGAAGCGACCGAACATGCTCGCCCACGCCGCGAGTTCGCTCGCGCCGTTGTTGCAGTGCACCATCGCCACCGGGTCGCCCGCGGGGGTCGTGACCAGGTCGAGCTCATGGTGCACGTGCTCGAGATCGCGCTCGAGCACGACCATCGCGAAGATGCTGGTGCCGGCGCTCACGTTGCCGGTGCGCGGCGCGACCGCGTTCGTCGCCACCATTCCTGTTCCCGCATCCCCCTCGGGCGGGCAGAACGGGATGCCGGGACGCAGAGCCCCGGTCGGGTCGAGCAGGGCGGCCCCCTCGATGGTCAACTCCCCGGCGGGACGACCGGCGACCAGCACCTCGGGCAGCAGAGCCTCGAGGCCACCCGGGATGGCGGTCGCGACGAGGTCGTCGTACCGGCTCCGCAGTTCGGCGTCGTAGTCGTTCGTTCTCGAGTCGATCGGGAACATGCCCGACGCGTCGCCGATGCCGAGCACGGTGCGACCGGTGAGCTGCCAGTGCACATAGCCCGCGAGCGTGGTGAGGAACCGCACCTCCGACACGTGCGGCTCGTCGTCGAGCACGGCCTGATGCAGGTGCGCGATCGACCAGCGCAGCGGGATGTTGGTTTCGAAGAGATCGCTGAGCTCGGCAGATGCCGCACCAGTCGTGGTGTTGCGCCACGTGCGGAACGGCACGAGGAGCTCGCCGGCGGCGTCGAACGCGAGGTATCCGTGCATCATCGCCGAGACGCCGATCGCACCCGTCGTCTCGAGCGGCACACCGTGGCGGCGCTGGACGTCGGCCGCGAGGTCGGCGTACGCAGCCCGCAGGCCCGTCCAGACGTCGTCGAGCGAGTAGGTCCAGACGCGGTCCTCGAACCGGTTCTCCCACTCGTGGCTGCCGACCGCGAGCACGGTCGAGGGGTCTTCGCCGACCAGGCAGACCTTGATGCGGGTCGAGCCCAGCTCGATGCCGAGCGAGGTGCGGCCCGTGGCGATCTGGTCGCGCGCGCTGTCGTCGCTGGAACTGTTCACGGGGGTCTCCTCGTCGAGTGACGTGTCCGGGATGATGTTACCGGTAACATGTGCCTCTGCCAAGCCTCACCATCCACGAGTCCACGGGTTGGCTCCGAATGCACGGCTTCGACGCGCGCTCAAGCCGTGCGCTCGCGCGCAAGTCGCGCACTCGGCGCACTCGGTCGCGCACTAACCCGCGGCGGAGGACGCGCGGCGGACCAGCACCGGATCCGCCGGCGCGCCCGGCACCTCGAGACCCAGGACTTCGGCGATGCAGCGCGCCGCCTCCCCCGCGACATCGAGGCGCACCGTTGTCAGTGCGGGGCGGTAGTAGGCGGCATCCGGGTTGTCATCCACTCCCACCACGCTGATCTCGCCCGGCACCGAGATCGCCGCATCGACGAGACCCGCGATCAGGCCCAGTGCCATCTGGTCGTTCGCGACGAACACTGCGGTGGGGCCTTCGCCGGTGCGCTGCGCGCGTGCGATGTCATCGGCGGCAGCGAATCCGGATGCCGCACTCCAGTCGCCCCGCCACAGACCGGCCGAGCTCAAGCGCCGTTCGGCGAGCGCGGCATCGAAGCCCTCCGCGCGCGCCACCGCCTCGAGCCAGTCCTCGGGGCCGGCGAGGTGCGCGATGCGCCGGTGACCGGCTCTGGCAAGGTGCGCGACGGCGATGGCGGCGGCATCCCGCTGCAGAGAGTACGCGTCTGTGCTGTGCAGGGCGGTCACCGGCAGACCGAGCCTGGCATCGCGGAGCGCGGTCAGGGTGCGGGCGTGCGGTGCGAGCACGACGATGCCGTCGACACCCTGAGCCGAGAGGTGCTGAGCGGCTTCGACGACGGATGACTCGTCACCTGCGTCCGCGTAGGCCGCGGTCACCCAGCGACCGGCCGCACGCGCCGCGGCCTCGAGCGCGAGGATGCCGACGGCGGGTCCGTACATGCTCGCATCGGACACGAGGATGCCGATCGTGCGGGTGCGGCTCGTGCCCAGTGCGCGGGCGGCGTTGTTCACGCGGTAATCCAGCGCCTGCATCGCTTCGAGCACCCGCTCGCGGGTCTCCGCGCGGATTCCCGGGTTGTCGTTGATCACGCGCGATACGGTCTGCGTCGAAACTCCGGCGGCGCGCGCGACCTCACGCACACCGACGCGACGGGGCGTCGGATCACCGCCGGACTCGTTCATCGCGCTCACCATATCCCCGCAATCACGTGACCGGTAACATTCCGACGCCGCGGATCTTGCCGATGTGATCGCTCACTACGGGAAGATAAACCTCACTTTTGCCAGGAACATGTGCCGTGCGGGGGTCTGTGTTACCAAAATGTTATCGCTCACATCTTGCGCGACCCGGGAATGTGAAGGCTAACATTCAGTCACGACGCGGGCAGAGACCCGTGCTGATCACGACCGGCAGCGGTGCCGGACCCGAACGAGGAGGTTTGGTGAACATGAAGAAGAAGTTCCTCGCCGGCGGTGCCCTGCTGGCAGCGTTGGCACTTGTCGCGACAGGATGTGCCGGTTCCAGCGGTGACGGCTCGGACGCCGGTGAGGACGGACCCATCACGGTCGGCTTCGCGCAGACGGGCTCGGAATCGGGCTGGCGCAGCGCGAACACCGAGTCGATGAAGACGGCCTTCTCGGCCGAGAACGGGTTCGAACTCACGTTCAACGCCGCCGACAACGACACCGCGGCGCAGATCGCCGCGGTTCGCGACTTCATCAACCAGGGAGTCGATGCGATCGTCATCGCTCCGATCGTCGAGGACGGCTGGGACGACGTGCTGCAGGAGGCATCGGATGCCGGCATCCCCGTGGTGCTCGAGGATCGCACGGTCTCGTCATCCGATGACCTCTTCGCCAGCTGGGTCGGTCTGGACTTCAAGAAGGAAGGCGTGATGGCGGGCGAATGGGCCGCCGAGACCTTCGGCGAAACCGCGACCAAGATGGTCGTGCTCGAGGGCACGACCGGATCCGCACCGGCCAACGACCGCGCCGCCGGCTTCGACGAGGCCATCGCCGACACCGGCATCGAGACGATCGACTCGCAGACGGGTGACTTCACGCGCGACGGCGGCAAGACCGTGATGGAGGGCTTCCTCCAGAAGTACGGCGTCGACGGCATCGACCTGGTCTACGCGCACAACGACGACATGGCTCTCGGCGCGATCGAGGCCATCGAGGCGGCGGGCGCCGAACCGGGCGTCGACATCCAGATCGTGTCGATCGACGCGGTCAAGGACGGGATGCAGGCACTGGTCGACGGGAAGATCAACTACATCGTGGAGTGCAACCCGCTGCTCGGCGAACTGGCTGCCGGACTCGTCAAGGACGTGCTGGCCGGCAAGGACGTCGAGAAGAAGGTCTACGTGGAGGACCAGTCCTTCACACAGGAGCAGGCCGCAGAGGTCATCGACGACCGTCTCTACTGATCAGTCACCCCTCCCCACCACGACCCATCCTGTATCAAGGTAGGTCAGGAGCACTCGCCGGGGGACCCACGCGGTCCCCCGGCGACCGTGCCCACGATGAAGCTCGGGAAGGCAGCTGATTCACCATGTCCGCGGACACCGCAGTCCCGCCGGTCGTCGAAATGACCGGGATCACCATTCGCTTCCCCGGCGTCCTGGCGCTGGATGCCGTCGACTTCTCGCTCCGCCCCGGCGAGGTCCACGCCCTGATGGGCGAGAACGGCGCCGGCAAGTCGACCCTCATCAAGGCACTCACCGGCGTGTATCAGGTGGATGCCGGAACCATCCTGGTCGGCGGAGAGGCGCGCAGCTTCGGCAGCACGGCAGATGCGCAGGAGGCGGGCATCTCCACGGTCTACCAGGAGGTCAACCTCTGCGCGAACCTCTCGGTCGGCGAGAACGTCATGCTCGGCCACGAGCCGCGACGCGGCACCGGCATCGACTGGAAAGCCGCCCACCGCGAGGCGGCCCGCCATCTGGAGAGTCTCGGCCTCTCGATCGACACCCGGTCGATGCTCTCAAGCCACTCGATCGCGATCCAGCAGCTCGTTGCCATCGGTCGCGCAATGGTGCTCGATGCGAAGGTGCTGATCCTCGACGAGCCGACCTCGAGCCTGGACCGTGGCGAGGTCGAGCAGCTCTTCGCCGTCATCCGCGACCTGCGCACGCGCGGTGTCGCCATTCTCTTCGTCAGTCACTTCCTCGATCAGATCTACGAGATCTCCGATCGCATCACCGTCCTGCGCAACGGTCAGCTCGTGGGCGAGTACCTCGTGGACGATCTTCCGCGCGGCGAGCTGGTGACCAAGATGATCGGCCGTGAGCTCGACGAGCTCGCCGCGCTGTCATCGGTCGCCGAACGCGCCATCGATCGCACCGGCGCACCCGTGCTGCGCGCCACCGGCATCGGCCGACGCGGTGTGCTCGAGCCGGTCGACATCGATGTCTACGAGGGCGAGGTCGTCGGCGTCGCGGGCCTGCTGGGCTCAGGACGCACCGAGCTCGTGCGACTGCTGTACGGCGCGGACCGCGCCGAGTCCGGACAGATCGAGGTCAACGGCCGCGCCGCGAAGCACTCCTCACCCCGCCAGGCGATCGAGAATCGGATCGCCTTCTCGTCCGAGGATCGCCGAGCCGAAGGCATCATCGCCGACCTGACGGTGGCCGAGAACATCGTGCTCGGAATCCAGGCGCGGCGCGGCGCGCTGCGCAAGATCGGCCGTGCCGAGGCCGACGCTGTCGTCGAGGAGTACATGACCGCCCTCGGGGTGCGGCCCGCCGACCCGAGCATGCTCGCCGGAAACCTCTCGGGAGGCAACCAGCAGAAGGTGCTCCTGGCCCGCTGGCTGGCCACGGCACCCGAGCTCATCGTGCTGGACGAGCCGACGCGCGGCATCGACGTCGGCGCCAAAGCCGACATCCAGCGCAAGGTCGCCGAGCTGAGCGCCCAGGGCCTTTCGGTCGTGTTCATCTCGTCGGAGCTGGAAGAGGTGCTGCGCCTGGCCCAGCGCGTCGTTGTGATGCGCGATCGCCGCAAGATCGGCGAGTTCGACTCGAGCGGCGTCACGATCGACGGCCTGATCGACTACATCGCCAACGAAGGACAGGAGAGCGCCGCATGAAAGCGATCGTGAAGCACCGGCTGTTCTGGCCGGTCATCGCCCTGCTGACCCTCATCGCGATCAACACAATCGCCCGGCCGCAGTTCATCCTGATCACCGTGCGCAACGGTGAGCTCTACGGAGCGCTCATCGACATTCTGCGCAACAGCGCACCGCTCATGCTCGTCGCCCTCGGCATGACGATCGTGATCGCAACCCGCGGCATCGACCTCTCGGTCGGTGCGATCATGGCCGTTTCGGGCGCGGTGGCCCTGACGATCATCGACGGATCGCCCGAACCCGGAAGCCTGGGCACGGTGCTGGTCGCTCTGGTCGTCGCGCTGGTCGTGGCCCTCGTGCTCGGCGTGTGGAACGGGTTCCTGGTCGCCGTGGTCGGCATCCAGCCCATCATCGCCACGCTGGTTCTCATGCTCGCCGGCCGCGGGGTCGCGCTGCTCATCACCGAGGGCTTCATCACAACCGTCAACAGCACGCCGTATGAATTCATCGCGACCGGCTACCTGGTCGGTCTGCCGTTCGCACTGCTCATCTCGATCGCCGCGATCGCCACGGTCGCCCTCATCGAACGTCGCACGGCGCTCGGCGTGCTGACCGAGGCCGTGGGAATCAACCCCGAGGCCAGCCGCCTGGCGGGCGTCCGCGCCCGCGGCATCGTCTTCAGCGCCTATGCGGCCAGCGGGCTGCTCGCCGGCATCGCGGGCATCATCTACAGCTCGAACATCCGCGCGGCGGACGCGAATGCGGCAGGACTGTTCATCGAGCTGTACGCGATCCTCGCCGTCGTCCTGGGTGGAACTTCGCTGATGGGCGGCAAGTTCACCATCGCCGGCACCGTGATCGGCGTCCTGACGATCCAGACCCTGGAGGCCACCATCCTGTTCCTCGGCGTGCCGTCGGCACAGAGTCCGGTGTTCTTCGCACTCGTCATCATCGTGGTGGTGGTCGTGCAGTCGCCCCGCCTGCATCGCTGGGCGCGGACGGCGATGACGGCCGCGCGCACCCGCGGAGCAACCGATACCGGCCCCCGAACGAAGGTGGCGTCATGACGAAGAGCCTCGACATCGCCCCTCGCCGAGCGGCCACGCCGTCGCGCTACGCGACCTTCATGAGCCGTCGCGCTTCGCTCATGCCCACTCTCGCCGCCGTCGCGATCCTGCTCGTTCTGCTCATCAGCGCCCAGGCGCGATTCCCGAGGTTCCTCAGCCCGGGAAACCTCTCGGCCCTCCTGCTCGACAACGCGTACCTGGTCGTGCTGGCGGTCGGACTCACGTTCGTGATCCTCACCGGTGGCATCGACCTCTCGGTGGGCTCGGTCATGGCGTTCACCGGCATCCTCGGCGCGAGCCTGCTCGCCCAGGGCATCCCGGCGGTCGTCGCGGTGCCGATCATGCTCGTCGCCGGCGCCCTGATCGGCCTGCTCATCGGCGTGCTGGTGCACTACTTCAATGTGCAGCCGTTCATCGCGTCACTGGCGGGACTGTTCCTCGCCCGCGGACTCGCCTTCGTCGTCAGCCTCGAGTCGATACGCGTCGAAGACACGTTCGTGCTGTGGCTGCAGCGCACACGCTTCAATGTCGGCGGGTGGTACATCACACCGACGGGCATGATCGCCCTTCTGGCCGTGGCGATCGCCTTCTACGTGCTGCTGTGGACCCGGTTCGGGCGCACCGTCTACGCGATCGGCGGCGGCGAGCAGTCCGCGCGGCTGATGGGCTTGAACGTCGCCCGCACCAAGCTGATGGTCTACGTGATCAGCGGCGTCTGCGGCGGACTCGCGGGACTGCTGCTGACGGCGTACTCCGGTGCGGGATATCCGCGCAACGGCATCGGGACCGAACTCGACGCGATCGCGGCCGTCGTGATCGGCGGCACACTCCTGACCGGAGGCACCGGCTACGTCCTCGGATCGCTGATCGGCGTGCTGGTCTACGGCACGATCAAGAAGGTCATCTCGTTCATGGGAGCCGAGCAGGCGTGGACGCAGATCATCATCGGCGCCCTGCTGCTGCTGTTCATCGTCGTGCAGCGCGTCATCGTGGCACGCTCGCAAAGACGCAGATAGCCCACTCACCGCTGAGCAGAGAGGGGCGACACCACGCCTGAGCAGAGCAGTCGCGCGCGCTTCCGACAGGATAATGGCCTGATGGAGGAGCCGCGGCCGTTGCTGCAACTGACCGGAGCCACGGTGCGGTTCGGCGCGGAGGCCGCGATCGACGACGTCGACTTCCGCATGTTCCCGGGTGAAGTCCACTCGCTCATGGGCGAGAACGGCGCCGGCAAGTCGAGTCTCATCAAGGCGATCACCGGTGCCATCCCGTTGGACGCGGGCGAACTGCGGCTGGGCGGCGAGGTCGTGCGGTTCAGAACACCCCACGACGCGCAGCTGGCCGGCGTCAGCACGGTCTACCAGGAGATCGACCTGCTGCCGAATCTGACGGTGGCCGAGAACATCTGTCTCGGACGCGAGCCGCGCCGGTTCGGAATGCTCGACTGGAGCGCGATGCGCACGCGCGCGCGTGCCGTTCTCGCCGATCTGGGACTCGAGATCGATCCGGCCTCGATCCTGGGCACCCACTCCCTCGCCGTCCAGCAGCTCGTGGCGATCGCACGGGCGATCTCCACCGACGTGCGCGTGCTCGTCCTGGACGAACCGACCTCGAGCCTCGACGTCGACGAGGTCGCCGAGCTGTTCCGGGTCATGCGCGATCTGACGCAGCGCGGCGTGGCCATCCTGTTCGTCTCGCACTTCCTCGAGCAGGTCTACGAGATCTGCGACCGCATCACCGTGCTGCGCGGGGGCCGCCTCGTCGGCGAGTACGTCCCCTCCGAGCTTCTGCGCATCGACCTCGTGCAGAAGATGCTGGGTCGCAGCGTCGCAGAGCTGGGCGCGCGCGCTCGCGCGGAATCCACGCCCCCCGAGACATCACCGGTCATCCGGGGTGAGGGCGTCACCCGGACGCCGGGCATTCACAACGCCGGCGTCGAGCTCGCCGAGGGCGAGGTTCTGGGTCTGGCGGGGCTCCTCGGCTCGGGGCGGACCGAACTCGCGCGCGCGCTGTCGGGGATCGACAGGCTGGATGCCGGAATCATCACGATCAGCGGGCAGCCGGTCGATCTGACCAGCCCCCGCAAGGCGATATCTCTCGGCGTCGTCTACTCGTCCGAGAACCGACGCACCGAGGGCATCATCAGCGAACTCAGCGTGCAGGAGAACATCACCCTCGCGCTGCAGGCCGAGCGCGGCATCCTTCGCCGAATGCGACCGCAGCGTCGCCGCGAACTGGCGATGAGCTGGATCGAGGCGCTCGACATCCGGCCCGCCGACCCCGACCGCCGCGCCGGAACCCTGTCGGGCGGCAACCAGCAGAAGGTTCTGCTCGCACGGCTGCTCGCCCTGTCGCCGCGCATCATCGTGCTCGACGAGCCGACCCGCGGCATCGATGTCGGGGCGAAGGTCGAGATCCAGAACCTGGTCGGCGAGCTCGCCGACAACGGCCTGTCCGTGGTCTTCATCTCGGCAGAGCTCGAGGAGGTGCTGCGCGTGGCCGGCCGGGTCGCCGTCCTGCGGGCCGGCCGCATCGTCGAAACCCTGCCGTCAGAGTCCCTCACGGTCGACTCGCTGATGGCCCTGGTCGCGCAGCCGGACGAGTTCAGCGAAGTCGCCTCCCTGACGGCAACCGAGCCGTCGGACGGGAGCCCCGAGTGACCGATGACAAGTCCGCGCGGCGCGCGGCGAACATCTTCGACGTGGCGCGGCTCGCGGGTGTCTCGCACCAGACGGTCTCGCGCGTGCTGAATGACCTGCCGAACGTGCGTCCGGCTACGCGCGAACGCGTCGAGCACGCGATCGCTCAGCTTCGCTACAGCCCCTCTCCCGCCGCGCGGGCGCTCGTCACGCGCCGGACCCGCACGATCGGGCTCGTCGCGCCGGGGGTGTCGGATTTCGGTCCCACCTCGATCGCGATGCACTTCAACTTCGCGGCGCGCTCGGAGCGGTACAACGTCGAGACCGTGAGTGCGCTCGACCCCGACCCGGACGGCGTGCGCGGCGTGATCGAAGGACTGCTGCGGCAGCGCGTCGACGCGATCGTGCTCATCGTCGTGGACGTCGGGGTGCTGGAGGTCGTGCGCGGATTGGACCTGAGCATTCCGGTCGTGGCCGCAGCCGCCACCGGTCGCCGCAGCCCGCTCATCGTGTCGATCGATCAGTACCGCGGCGCCCGCGCGGCGGTGCGTCATCTGGCCGAACTCGGACACACCCGCATCCTGCACGTGGCGGGCTCGTCCCGCGCTCCCGACGCGCTCGAACGCGTGCGCGGGTGGCGCGACGAGCTTGCGGCCCGGCAGCTCGAGACGATCGAGCCCACCTACGGCGACTGGTCGGCGGCAAGTGGTCACCGCATCGGCGGCGAACTGGACATCGAGCCGGGCACCGCGATCTTCTCCGGCAACGACCACATGGCGATCGGCCTGCTGTCGGCACTGCGCGAGCGCGGTCTGCGCGTTCCTGAGGATGTGAGCGTCGTCGGATTCGATGATGTGCCCGAAGCCGCCTACCTCTTCCCCTCGCTCACGACGGTGCGCCAGGACTTCGCCGCGCTGGGCGAACTCATCATGCAGAAGGTGCTCGTCGCAGTCGAGGAGCCCGACAGCGTGACGGAGGACACCCCGCTGCCGACCCACCTGATTGTGCGGCAGTCCACAGGTCCGCCGGAAAGTTACCGGTAACATCGAGGTGTCGGGGTGAGCCGATTCGCTGTTCGCGATGATCGGAGCTCAAGATCCCATCTGCTGACCCTCGAGGGAGAGACGACCATGATCCGAGTTCCGTTCACCGACGACTGGACCGTGGGGCCCAAACTGGGCGCGTTCGAGGCGATGGGCGCGGAGAGCGCAGCACGGCCGGTCACCCTTCCCCACGACGCGCAGCGCGACCTGCCGCGGTCTGCCGACAGCGACCAGGGGGTGCACGCGGCGTACCACCCGGGCGGCGTGTTCGAGTACGCCAAGACGTTCGACGTGCCCGTCGACTGGCGCGAGAAGACCGTCATCGTCGAATTCGAGGGCGTCTACCGCGACGCGGTCGTCTTCGTGAACGGCGAGTTCGCCGCGCACCAGGCCAACGGCTACGCCGCGTTCGCCGTGACCCTCGACCCGTTCCTGCGCTTCGGCGAGCCGAACCGCATCACGGTCGAAGCCCGCGCGCACAAAGACAGCCGGTGGTATACCGGCGCCGGCATCTATCGCCCGGTGCACCTGCTGGTGGCCGATCCCACGCACATCGCGCTCGACGGCACACGCATCACGACACCCGATATCGACGGCGAGCGCGCCGTGATCTCGGTCGCCACCACCGTCGAGAACGCCTCCCGCCACACGTCGACGACCCGGATCGCCTGGTCCGTCGCCGGCCCCGACGGCACGGAGGTCGCCGCCACGTCGGCACCGGTCACCGTGCTGCCGAATGACGCGTCCACGGCGCGGGTGCGACTGAGCGTCGCTGCACCGCAGCTCTGGCATCCCGACTCCCCCAGCCTGTACTCCGTCACGGCGACCGTGACCGACCTCGACGGAACCGTGATCGACGAAGAGACGACGACCTTCGGCATCCGCCGTCTGCAGCTCGACACGGCCCACGGCCTGCGCATCAACGGCGAGACCGTGAAGCTGCGCGGTGCGTGCGTGCACCACGACAACGGCCCGCTCGGCGCCGCCACGATCGGTGCCGCCGAGGACCGCCGCGTGCGCCTCCTGAAAGCTGCCGGCTTCAACGCACTGCGCAGCGCGCACAACCCCATGAGCCGGGCCATGCTCGACGCGTGCGATCGCCACGGCGTGCTGGTGATGGACGAGCTGACCGACGTGTGGAACAAGTCCAAGACCGCGTTCGACTCCTCGCTCACGTTCGCCGAGCGCTGGGAGCGACGATGTCGCTGCGCTCGTGGCGAAGGACTTCAACCACCCGAGCGTGATCATGTACTCGATCGGCAACGAGATCCTGGATCTCGCGACACCCATCGGCGCCGGCTGGGGCCGGCGTCTGGCGGAGGGCTTCCGGGCGCGGGACGACACGCGCTACGTGACGAACGGCATCAACGGCATCATCGCGAACCTCGATCGTATGAAGGAAGCGATGGCCGAGGCCGAGGCGGCCGACCCGAACACCATGATGGCGAACATGGGCGAGCAGATGTCGCTCATGAACGCGTCGGCACTCGTCTCCGAGTCGACGGAGGAATCGGCATCCGTCCTCGACATCGTCGGATTCAACTACGCGGATTCGCGCTACGCGCTCGACGCGGAGCTGTTCCCGCACCGCGTGATCGTGGGCTCGGAGACCTTCCCCGAGCGCATCGACACGATGTGGGGGCTCGTGACGAAGATGCCCCACGTGATCGGCGACTTCACCTGGACCGGCTGGGACTACATCGGCGAGGCCGGCATCGGCCGCGTCGACTACACCGATGTCGAGGGCTACACGCCGACCGGCACGTCGGGCCCGTACCCGTACCTGCTCGCCGAGTGCGGCGACATCGACATCACGGGCTTCCGCCGCACGGTCTCGTATTATCGCGAGATCGTCTACGGGCTGCGCTCCGCGCCCTATCTGGCGGTGCACCGCCCGCAGCACCACGGTCGGCCGACTGCGCTCACCCCGTGGTCGTGGGACGACGCGATCGCGAGCTGGAGCTGGGCCGTCGAGCCCGGCTCACCCGTGCGGGTCGACGTCTACAGCGATGCCGACGAGGTCGAGCTGCAGCTGAACGGCGAGACACTCGCGACCTCAGCGGTCGGCGACGAGAAGGCCTTCATCGCGCGGTTCGATACCGAATACCGGCCGGGCGAGCTCGTGGCGATCGCGCGACGCGGCGGGGTGGAGACCGGCCGCGACACTCTGCGCACGGCGGTCGGCGATACCCGCCTGGTCCTCTCTGCCGAGCGCACCTCGATCGCGGCCGATTCGGCTGACCTCGCGTTCGTCGAGATCGCCCTGACGGATGCCGCGGGCACGACGGTCGGAGAGGCCGACCGCGTCGTGACCGTCAGCATCGACGGACCCGCGGTGCTCGCGGGCATCGGCACGGGTCGAGCTCGCACGGAGGAGTCCTTCGGTGCCGGCGAGGTCACGACCTACGACGGCCGCGCCCTCGCGGTCGTCCGGCCGACAGGCGCCGGGACGATCACCCTCACGGTGAGCGCCGAGGGCGTCGATGCGGCGACCCTGACGGTGACCGCCGGCTGACGGCATCCGCTCCCCCGCGCGCCAAGCGCGCCGTCACGCGACACGAGGGGAGGAGAAGTGCAGCCGGGAGAACCGTTCCCGCTGATTCGGTCCTCCCCGCTGCCGTTCTCCGCCGTGCGTGACCTCCGCCTGATCCTGCTCAGGGGCTGGTTCAGCGGAAATGCTGGGGTCAGGTGACGCGATAGGCCGTGTACGCGACCCGTTCGGCCTCGCGCACGGCGGCGGCGATGAAGAGCACGTCCTGCAGCGCTGCCAGGGTGGGCTCGGAGGTCTCGACCCTGATCAGCGTGCGGAAGTAGTAGGCCGACGGGTCGACCGGGGCGCCGCGCAGGAGCGCGTCGAGCACGTCGGGCGGGCCGCTGCGCACACCCGTCGAGCTCACCAGGATGAGCGCACCGCCGGTCGTGCGGGCGGAATAGAGCGCGCTGACCTCGACGGCGCCATCGGGGCGCACCACTTGCCAGTCCGCGCCGCCGGGCAGTATCTCGGCTTCGAATGCGCCGGTGACCGAGCCGCCGACGATCGGGATCACGCGGCGGTGGCCGGCACGGGTCATGCCGTGATCTTCGAGGGGGCCGAGATCGACGACGACGTCGAACGCAGCCTGCAGGCCGGGGATCGGCGCGCTCACGAGGCGCGCCCCGTCAATCCGATGCGGGTCGGTTGCCGGCACATGGTGCTCATAGGTCCCAGTCTCGTATGGCTCGACGAAAATCACGCAGTCGCAGCGCTCGCCTGACCGCTTCTGCGCTGAACGGGCGCCAGTCGTCGGACCCGTGGTGCGGACGTGACCTGAAGTGACGCGTGCGGCGGAGGACCGGCGTCTGATCCGACGACTCGAAGGACATCGCGGCCCCGCGCCCCACGCAGCAGCGCGCCCGACCCCCGAAGGGATCGGGCGCGCCGCTGTTCGACCTAGAAGTCGAAGTCGCCGATGTTCTCCGCGTCGAAGACGTAGGGGTCTCCGAGCAGAACGGTCGCGTCGGCGCCGACCTCGAACGAGCCGAGCTTGCCGGCCTCGAACGAGTCGCCCTCTTCACCGGTGATCTCGCCGGTGATCAGAGCCTGCGCGGCGAACGCGGCCAGGTAGCCCAGGTCGGCCGGGTTCCACAGCGCGAAGGCGGTGACGGTGCCGTCCTCGACGTACTCGCGCATCTGGTTCGGGGTGCCGAGGCCGGTCAGTGCGACCTTGCCCTTGTACTCCGAGGTGGACAGGTACCGGGCAGCGGCCGAGATGCCGACCGTGGTCGGCGAGATGATGCCCTTGAGCTCCGGGTAGGTCTGGAGCAGTGCAGCGGTCTTGTCGAACGAGGTCTGGTCGTCGTCGTCGCCGTAGACGGTCTCGACGAGCTCGATGTCGGGGTGATCCGACGCGAGCAGCTCCTCCATCATCTCGATCCATGCGTTCTGGTTGGTGGCGTTGGCCGAAGCGGACAGGATCGCGATCTGACCGGCGTCGCCGATCTGCTCCGCGATCAGGTCGACCTGGATCTTCGCGATGCCCTCCGCGGTGGCCTGGTTGATGAACAGGTCACGGCAGTCCGGGTTCGTGTCCGAGTCGAACGTGACGACCTTCACACCGGCATCCCGCGCCTCGTTGAGCGCGTCGCAGATCGCTTCGGGGTCGTTCGCCGAGACGATCAGCCCGCCCGCGCCCTGCTGGGCCGCGGTCTGGATGTACTGCACCTGCGAGGTGGGCGACGCCTCACTCGGGCCGACCTCCTCGAACGTGCCGCCGAACTCTTCGGTGGCTTCTTCGGCCCCGCCGGTCGAGGTGTCGAAGTACGGGTTGCCGAGGTTCTTCGGCAGCATCGTGATCGACAGGTTGGCGTCGCCGCCATCCCCGCCTTCACTGGCCGTACCGCCGCCGGTACCGGAGCATCCGGTGGCGACCAGCGTCACGCCGACGGCGATGGTCGCCGCCGCGAGTGCGAGGCGCCCTTTGCGCTGAAGTCCGAACATCATTGTTTCCTTCCTTGGTGCACGAGGTGTGCGGTGTGTACGTGCAGTGCGGGGTGTTGCATGCGGGGCTGTGCGGTCAGGATCCGTCGGGTGACGTCCCGGCTCGTCCCTTCTTCTTGCCCACGGCGGCAGAGCGACGTGCTTGCAGCCAGGCGAGGAAGCTTGCCGAGACCACCGAGACGATGAGCAGCATTCCGGTGATCACGTTGATGATGTCGCTGGTCACTCCGGCCAGGCGCAGGGCGCTGCCCAGGGTGCCGATGAGCAGCACGCCGGCGATGACGCCGTGCAGGGCGCCGCGTCCGCCGAAGATCGAGACGCCGCCGAGAAGGACGGCTGCGATGACCTGCAGCTCCATTCCCATCGCGTTGTCGCCGCGCGCGTTGCTGTAGAGGAGGGTGAAGTAGACGCCCGCGAAGCCGGAGACCGCCCCGCTGAGCACGAACAGGATGAACTTCGTGCGGCCGACGTCGATGCCCGAGAACTGCGCGGCCTCCTTGTTCAGGCCGATCGCGTAGAGCGACCGCCCGAACGGGGTGAAGTGCAGCAGCACGGCGAAGATGATCGCCAGGATCGCGAACGGGATCGTGATCACCGGGATCGGCGTACCAGGAATGTTCGCCTTCGCGAGGTCGGTCCAGAACTCGGGGAAGTCGGTGATCGCCGTCGTGCCGAGGAGCCCGACCGCGATCCCGCGGAACAGCGCGAGCGTGCCGATCGTGACCGCGAGCGAGGGCAGCCCCACCACCGTGACCAGGAAGCCGTTGACCGCTCCGCACAGCACACCGACGAAGATCGCGGTGAGCGCGGCGGCGACGAACGGCCAACCGGCATTGGTCAGGATGCCGGTCGTCACGCTCGAGAGGCCGACGATGCTCGCGACCGAGAGGTCGATCTCTTCGGTGATGATGATCAGCGTCATCGGCAGGGCGATGAGCAGGATCGGCGCGACGTCGCGCAGCAGATACGTGACCGTCAGCGGACTGTCGAAGTTGCGGACGGTGACCGACGCGACGGCGATCACGAGGATGAGCAGCGCGATGATCGCCGCCTCGCGGGTCAGCAGGAACCGTCGCCACGCGGGTCGCGCGTGCAGCTTGTAGACGCGCGCGGGCGCGGCCCCCGCGTTCGAGATGGCAGTTGCGGCGGTCATCGGTCCACCTCCCGTTGTGCGATGAGTCGTCGATGCTGGCGGACCGCGAGGACGCGGTCGAGCACGATCGAGCCGATGATCAGCGCGCCGACCACGGCGCGTTGCCAGAAGTCGTCGATGCCGAGGATCGGCAGGGCGCGGTTGATGGTGAGCAGCAGGAAGGCGCCGATCGCGGCACCCCAGACGGTGCCGACGCCGCCGGAGATCGCGACGCCGCCGATCACCGCGGCGCCGATCGCCTGCAGCTCCCAGCCGAATCCGGCGGCCGAGCTCACGGTGCCGTAGCGGGCGGCGTACAGCACGCCGGCCAGGCCCGCCAGGGCGCCGGAGACGACGAACGCGCCGATCACGCGGCGAGTCACGCGCAGGCCGTACAGGTGGGCGGCCGCGGGATCCGAGCCGATCGCGTACAGCTCACGGCCCGAGCGCAGGTTGCGCAGGTACCAGGCGGCCGCGACCAGCACGACGGCCGCGATGATCGTGAGGATCGGGATGCCGAGGATGCGGTCGGTGCCCAGCGCGCGGAAGTCCTTCGGCAGGTCGGACGCGTTGATGCGGTTGCCGCCCGCCCACGCGACGTTGATTCCGCGGTAGATGTACAGCGTGCCGAGGGTGATCACGAGCGCGGGAACGCGGGCGAACGCGACGAGTGCGCCGTTGATCAGGCCCAGGAAGCCGCCGAGCAGCACCCCGCCGATGAACACCCCGATCAGCGGGATGCCGGGGATGTCGATGAACATGCGCCCGGTCAGATACGCCGTCAGCCCGACGATCGAGCCGACCGACAGGTCGACGTTGCGGGTGATGATCACGATCGCCGAGCCGATCGCCACGAGCAGCAGCAGGGAGGGGGTCAGCAGCAGGTCGCGGAATCCGTCACCCGAGAACAGGAACGAGGGGTTGGCGACCGTCGCTGCGACGATCACGAGGAGGAGGGCGATCAGGATGCCGGTCTCACGCGCGGTGGCGATCCTGCGTACGAGCGCTGCGGCCGAGCTCGAGCCCGGCTCGACCGGACGCGTGTCGATGACGGTCACCTCGCCGCCTCCGCATCCGCGGTGGCCGCGAACATCACGGCTTCGGGTGTCGCGTCGGTGCGGGAGAACTCGCCGGTGAGGCGGCCTTCCCGCATGACGAGGACGCGATCGGCCATTCCCAGTACCTCCGGCAGCTCGGACGAGATCATGAGGATCGCGAGACCCTGCTGGGCGAGCTCGCTCAGCAGGCGGTGGACCTCGGCCTTCGTGCCGACGTCGATGCCGCGGGTGGGCTCGTCGACGATCAGCACGGTCGGCTCGGTCGCGAGCCACTTGCCGAGCACGACCTTCTGCTGGTTGCCACCGCTCAGCGTGCCCGTCTCGGCATCCAGCGCGGCGGTCTTGACCTCGAGCCGGCTCGCCCACTCCTGGGCGGCACGGTTCTCGGCGCCGCCCCACAGCAGACCCCACTTGGCGAGCTTCTGGCGGATCGCGAGCGTCACGTTGCGGCCGACGCTCTCATCGAGCACGAGCCCCTGCTTGCGGCGGTCCTCGGGGACCAGGGCGAGGCCCCGGGCGGTCGCGGCGCGCGGACTGCCCTTCGGCAGCGGCTTTCCGTGCAGGCGCACGCTGCCGCTCTCGTAGGTGTCGACCCCGAAGACCGCCCGGGCGACCTCGCTGCGGCCGGCGCCGACGAGGCCCGCGAGGCCGACGATCTCGCCGGCGCGCAGCGTGAACGTGATGTCGCGGAAAACGCCGGCGCGAGTGATGCCATCGACTTCGAGCACGACCTCGCCGACTTCGGAGGGCAGCTTCGGGAACAGGTCTGTCACGTCGCGGCCGACCATCTGGCGCACGAGCTCGTCGACGCTCGTCTCCGCGATGGGGGTGGTGTCGACGTACGAGCCGTCGCGCATGACCGTGACGGTGTCGCACAGCGCGAACACCTCGTCGAAGCGGTGTGAGATGAACAGCAGCGCCCGACCCTCGTCGCGCAGGCTCCGGGCCACGGCGAAGAGTCGCTCGACCTCGACACCCGACAGGGCGGCGGTCGGCTCGTCCATGATGAGTACGCGGGCGTCCAGCGAGATGGCCTTCGCGATCTCGATGATCTGCTGGTCGGCGATCGACAGGCCCTCGGTGATCCGCTCCGGGTCGAGCGCGACCCCGAGCCGGGTGAAGATCTGCGTCGCCTCGTCGCGCATCGCGCGGCGGTCGATGCGCCCGATGCGGTTCGTCGGCTGGCGGCCCATGAAGATGTTCTCGGTCACCGACAGATCGGGGAAGAGCGTCGGCTCCTGGTAGATCACGGCGATGCCGGCGGCCTTGGACTGCGCGGTGCTCGTGAAGTCGACGGTTTCGCCGTCGAGCAGGAACTCGCCCGAGTCGCGGCGGTAGAGCCCGGCGATGACCTTGACGAGCGTCGACTTGCCCGCGCCGTTCTCGCCGATCAGTGCATGGATCGAGCCGCGGTCGAGGGTCAGGCTCCCCGAGCGCAGCGCGACGACGGGTCCGAACGACTTGACCACACGGCGCAGTTCGAGTGCGTGCGCAGATGCGGTCGCATCGACGTCGGCGTCTGCCACAGTGGCCTCCTCATCGAGGGTGAAAGTTCCTGAATCGATTCAGGCTGATTTCAGGTTACTCTATGGAGACCGAGTGGAACGGTCAAGTCCGTAGGGAACCTTGATCGAATCGTGACCGATGAAGGGCAGGACGCCAGTGCCGGCGAGCATCCGAGACGTTGCGCAGCGCGCGGGGGTCTCGGTGGGCACCGTCTCGAACGTTCTCAACCGCCCCGAAGAGGTGTCGACCGACTCGGTCGAACGCGTCAACCGGGCGATCGAAGACCTCGGCTATGTGCGCAACGACGCGGCGCGCAAGCTGCGCGGCGGTGTCAGTTCCACGGTGGGCTTCGTCGTTCTCGACGGGCAGAACCCCTTCTACACGGACGTCGTCCGCGGGGCGGAGGACGAGGGCACCCGGCACAACATCGCGATCCTCTACGGCAACACAGACGAGGATCATGCCCGCGAGAAGGTCTACCTCGACCTGTTCGAGGAGCAGCAGGTGCGCGGAGTGCTCATCGCGCCGTACGGCGACATCACCGCGAGACTGCAGCGGCTGCGCGCGCGTGGCATCGCAGCCGTGCTCGTGGACCGCTTCAGCGGCGACGGACGCTTCTCGTCCGTCTCGGTCGACAGCGTGATGGGCGGCCGCATGGCGGTCGAGCACCTGATCGAGACGGGCCGGCGGCGCATCGCGTTCGTCGGCGGGCCCTTCGACATCCGACAGGTCAACGATCGCCTGGCCGGGGCGCGCGTCGCCGCCGAGAACGCCAGCAGACCGGTCGAGATCGAGGTGGTCGCCACCCAGGCGATGACCGTCGAAGAGGGCGCCGCCGCGGGGGCCCGCATCCTGGCGCGTCCGCGACGCGAGTGGCCCGACGCCCTCTTCGCCGCGAACGACCTGCTCGCACTGGGCCTTCTGCAGTCGCTCATCGTCGACGGACGGATGCTGGTGCCCCAGGAGATCGCGATCATCGGGTTCGACGACATCCCGTTCGCCGCCGCGGCCGCCGTGCCGCTGTCGTCCATGCGGCAGCCGAGTCGCATGATCGGCCGCACCGCCCTGCGCATCCTGCTCGAGGAAGCCGCCGACCCCGAGAGCATCGCGCGGCAGACCGTGTTCCAGCCTGAGCTGATCGTGCGACGTTCGACCTCCGGCTGAGCCGCACCCTCCCGGCCCGTGGCAGGCTGGGACCATGCGTATCGCACTGACCGGCTCGACCGGCAAGCTCGGCTCCGTCGTCCTGCGCGAACTTCGGGATGCGGGCCACGACGTCGTCGGCCTCGACATCGTCGGCGCCCGCGAGCCGGGATTCGTCCAGGTCGACCTGACCGATTACGGACAGGTGGTGGATGCCCTCGGCGGTGTCGATCGCACGGAGCGCTTCGATGCGGTCGTGCATCTCGGGGCGATCCCGGCTCCCGGCATCCGCACCGACGTGGCCACGTTCCACAACAACATGACGAGCACGTTCAACGTGTTCTGGGCGGCCGTCCGGCTCGGCATCCGTCGCATCGTCTACGCATCGAGCGAGACCGTCCTCGGGCTGCCGTTCGACGTGCCGCCGCCCTACATCCCCGTCGACGAGGAGTACGCGGCCCGCCCCGAGAGCGTGTACTCGATCGTCAAGGTGCTCGAGGAGCAGCTGGCGACCGAACTCGTGCGCTGGCACCCCGACCTCTCGATCACGGCGCTGAGATTCTCGAACGTCATGGTGCCCGAGGACTATGCGGAATTCCCGTCCTTCGACGCCGATCCGCTGCACCGCAAGTGGAACCTGTGGGGCTACATCGACGCCCGCGACGGCGCTCAGGCGATCGAGCGCGCGCTCGAGGTCGCGCCGGCCGGGTTCGACCGGTTCATCATCGCCGCGGCCGACACCGTGATGTCACGCTCGAACGCGGAGCTCGTGGCCGAGGTGTTCCCGGAGGTGCCGATCTCGGCCGAGTTCGGAGAGCACGACACGCTGCTCTCGATTCACAAGGCCCGCCTGCTGCTCGGCTTCTCGCCTCAGCACTCCTGGCGCGACCACGTCTGACGGCGTCGTCAACGGCGCGAGATCGTCGAGCCGCGGATGACCAGGCGCACCGGCAGGTGATGCGTGCCGTCGCCGATGTCGACACCGTCGATCGCGTCGAAAACGCGCTGCGCCGCTTGCCGGCCGAGTTGCTGGAGGTTCGCGTCGATGCTGGTCAACTCGGGCCGCGAGTTCGTCGCCAGCACCTCCCAGTTGTCGTATCCGATCACGGCGAGGTCGTCCGGCACACGCCGGCCGAAGTCGCGCGCCGTGTCGAGAACGCCGCGCGCGACCTGATCTGATCCGCAGAAGATCGCGTCCACCTCGGGGTGTCGCTCGAGCAGCATGGCCGAGGCGTCCCTTCCCCAGTGCTCCGACCACTCCGAGAACATGGGGTCACCGACCAACTGCATGCCCGCCGCTTCGAGCGCGGCCCGGGCGCCGGCGAGCCGGTCCTGCGCTGCGGCGTATGAGGGATCGCCTGAGATGTGGGCGATGCGGCTGCGACCGCACGCGAGCAGATGCTCCACCGCCAGCCGGCCGCCGGCGACGTTGTCGGGCGTGAGCGAGAGATCGCGAGGATCGTCCGACGGCGCATACGCGTACACCACGGGGACGGGGATCTCTTGGCCGAGCGAGGGCCGCGGATCGGTCTGCCGCCCGACGACGATGATGCCGTCGACCCTCCGACTGAGCAGTGCCTTCAGGTGATGCTGCTCGCGGATCGTGTCGCCGCGGGCATCACAGAGGAAGACGTTGACCTGTCCCGCACCGAACGCGTCTTCCGCCCCCATCAGGATCGGCAGCATGAACCTGCCCTCGAGATCGCTCGTGAGCAGCCCGACTGTGCCGGTCCGCCCGGCCAGCAGTCCGCGCGCCATCGCGTTCGGCGTGAAGGAGAGGGATTCCGCGACCTCGAGCACACGCTGCCGCGTGGACGGCGCGACATCCTCTCGGCCGTTGAGGGCCTTCGACGCCGTCGCGATGGACACGCCGGCGCGCCGGGCGACGTCGCTGAGGGTGGCGGTGCGCGCTCCGTTGTCGCTGGGCACGTGCACCTCCTCCGTGACGGAAACGTTATCGACACACGGTCTTGACGGTGTCGCGATTGCCACGCTACCGTACCGAAAGGGGTTTCGGAGATTTCGAAGCACCACCCGAAAAGCGGGAGTCCACGGCGCTCGGTCGCCGTGCAGCCGCTCAACGTAGAGCCAGAGGAGACTGCAATGACCACACGCCGGAACCGGGTCGCGCCCACACGCGCACTCACGGCGATCTTGGCGGCGAGCGCGCTCGTCGTCGGACTCGCCGCCTGCGCGAGCAGCGGGTCTGCGCCCGCCCCCGCCGAGTCCATCCCCGCGGAGGGCGTCGACGACGGCTCGACGCTCACCCTCTGGACGCGCGCGCCGCTCGAGAAGCAGGCCAAGCTCCTGGTCGAGGCCTACAACGACTCGCACGAGAACCAGGTCGAGCTGACCGTGGTGCCCAATGACGACTACGTCGCGAAGGTCGGCGCCGCCGCCGGCTCGAACGGTCTGCCCGACCTCTTCGCGGCCGACATCGTTTACGTGCCGAACTGGGTCGAGCAGGGCCTGTTCCAGGACATCACGGCGAACATCGACACGATGCCGTTCAAGGACTCGATCAACCCGGGCCACCTGGCGGCCGGCACCGTCGACGGCGAGGAGCACGTCCTGCCGTTCGTCCTTGACCTGTCGATGCTGTTCTGGAACAAGGAGCTGTTCGCCGAGGCCGGGCTCGACCCCGAGAAGGCCCCCGCCAGCCTCGAGGAGTTCGCCGCCGCAGCCAAGGCTGTTCAGGCGCTCGACAAGCCGGACACGTACGGCACGGCGACCGGGCTGAACTGCGGCGGCTGCCTGGTCTTCACCTGGTTCCCGAGCGTCTGGGCCGCCGGCGACCAGGTCATGAGCGACGACGGCACCGAGTCGCTGCTGGCCGGCGACACGGCCAAAGACGTGTACAGCACCTGGAAGGACCTGTGGGATGCCGGCGCCGTTCTGCCGTCCTCGCAGGACGAGGCGGGGCCGACCTGGACGGCCGGCTTCACCGAGGGCAAGGTCGGCGTCATGCCGTATCCCGCGACGCTCCTCTCGTCGACCCCGTTCGAGGTGGGCGTGGCAGGCCTTCCCGGCCCCGACGGTGGCGACTCGACCTTCGTCGGAGGTGACGGAATCGGCATCTCGAAGGACTCGAAGCTGTCGGCACAGGCCTGGAACTTCCTGAACTGGCTGATGAGCGAGGACGCACAGGTCGAGGTGCTGGCCAAGAACAGCGACGTCGTCTCACGCTCGGACCTCTCCTCGAACGTGTACTCGGACAAGGACCCGCGCCTGGTGACGATCAACGAGGTCGCCGGCAAGGGCGATACTCCGGTGGCGATGAACTTCCAGCAGGCGTTCAACGCCCCCACCAGCCCATGGCTCACCCTGGTGCGCAATGCGGTCCTCGGCGACGAGGATTCGATCGACGCCGACAACGACGAGATCTCCGCAGTCCTCGCCGAGTAGGCCTCCCCGGGCGGCCGGCGCGCACCGCGCGTCGGCCGCCCTCATCCCCACCGAAAGGCACGACATGGTCGTCTCCGCCCTCGCCGAGCAGCGGCCCCGGCGCCGCTCCCGGGCTCGCGCAGGTCACGCCCTGCAGGGATGGCTGTACGCAGCGCCCACCGCGATCTTCGTCGTGCTGCTGTTTCTGGTCCCCCTGATCCTGGTGCTGCGCATGTCGGCATCGGACTGGCCTCTGCTCGGCGGCGACCAGGGGTGGAACCTCCCTGACAACTTCGTGAAGGCAGTCGATAACCGCTTCTTCTGGGATTCGATCTGGTTCACCCTCAAATACACGGTCCTGGCCACGATCCTTCTGATCGGCCTCGGGCTGGGCCTGGCCCTGCTGGTCCAGGAGTCGACCCGCTGGAAGAGCCTCATGCGCACCGCGTTCCTGGTTCCCAGCGCGCTCGGCCTGGCCTCGGCATCCCTGCTCTTCTACGTCCTCTACTCGCCGATCGCCGGTCCGTTCGCCGACCTCATGGCGGCGTGGGGATTCACCTTCCTGGGCACCCCCGACGGGGCGCTGTGGTCGACGCTGTTCCTGATCGTCTGGCGCTACGCGGGCTTCTACATGCTGCTGATGCTCGTGGGGCTTCAGGGCATCCCCGATGAGGTCTATGAAGCCGCCCGCATCGACGGCGCGTCGCGTTGGCAGACCTTCCGCAGCATCACCGTCCCCCTGCTCAAGCCGACCTTCGCCCTGACCACCGTGCTGTGCGTGACCGGTTCGCTGCTCGCGTTCGAGCAGTTCTACATCCTCACCAAGGGCGGGCCCGACAACAGCACCATCACCGTCGTCCAGCTGATCTACGGCATCGCCTTCCAGGGGCCGAACGACCTCGGCGTCGCGGGAGCACTGTCGGTGATCGTGCTCATCGCACTCGTGGTGATCAACGTCGCGCAGCTGCGCGCCTTCCGCCGCACGGATGAGAGCTGAAGCCATGACCCAGACCCAGACTCTCGTCGCACCCGGCACGCGCAGCGCCGTTCGCCCTGCCACCCCACACCGTCGAGGCCGCCTCGCCCACGCGGCGGCGGCGATGCCGCTGTGGGTCTTCATGACGGCGCTGGCCGTCATGTTCCTCTACCCGCTGGTGTGGACCACGGTGTCCTCCTTCGGTCCCCGGGCCGGCACCAGCCAGGTGGACGGCTGGGGCTTCGGGAACTACATCGCGCTCGCGAACTACCAGGCCGGAATCTGGCAGTACATCCTCAATTCGCTGTTCGTCTCGATCCTCACGGTCGTGCTGACCCTGGTGCTGGCGGGGCTGGGAGGCTACGCCTTCGCCCGGTATTCGTTCCCCGGCAAGAACGTCCTGTTCCTCAGCGTGCTCGCGATCCTGATGGTGCCATACGCGACCCTGCTCATCCCCCTCTACGTGCTGCTGAACTCCGTGGGCCTGCAGAACTCGCTGGTCGGGGTCGCCCTCGTCCTGACGATGTTCCAGCTGCCGTTCTCGATGTTCATGATGCGCATCTCGTTCGAGAACGTGCCGCGCGAACTGGACGAGGCGGCGATGGTCGACGGCTGCACATCGTTCGGCGTGCTGTGGCGCGTCCTGCTGCCCGCCGTCAAGCCGGGACTGATCACGGTGGGGCTGTTCGCCTTCCTGGCCGCATGGAACGACTTCATGGCGCCGCTGATCCTCATCAACGACACCAACCGGATGACGCTCCCCCTCGCGGTCGCGAATCTGCGCGGTCAGGTCCAGGGCGTCGTGGACTACGGGGCCACCGAAGCAGGCGTGGTCGTGCTCGCACTGCCCTGCATCCTGCTCTTCCTGATCCTGCAGCGCCACTACGTGCGCGGCTTCATGTCCGGCGCGTTCAAGGGATGACCATGCCTCGCATCACCACGGCCCCCGCGGCACCCGCCGTTCCGACGCATGGCACCCGCCGTCCCCTCGGAATCGACGAGGTGCGCATCACGGGCGGGTTCTGGGCGCACCGCCAGCAGGTCAACGGCGGGGCGACGCTGAGTCACATCGGCGATCGTCTCGAAACGGAGGGCTGGCTGCCCAACTTCGATCTCGCGGCCGCCGGGAAGCTTCCGCAGGGGCGCCGCGGACGCGAGTTCTCGGACTCGGAGGTCTACAAGTACCTCGAGGCCCTCGCGTGGGAGATCGGCCGCACCGCGGATGCCGGGCACGAGCACCGTCTGCGCACCGTGGTCGCCCGGATCGGTGCCGCCCAGGCGGACGACGGGTACCTGAACACCGAGTTCGGGCGCCCCGGGCAGCAGTCCCGCTGGTCCAACCTGGAATGGGGGCACGAGTTGTATTGCCTGGGTCACCTGTTCCAGGCGGCGGTGGCCCGCGTGCGCACGCAGCCGGATGCCGACGACGGACTGCTCGCAATCGCGGTGCGCGCCGCCGATCTGGTGTGCGACGTGTTCGGCCCGGGGGGCATCGAGTCCGTCTGCGGGCACGCCGAGATCGAAGTGGGGCTGGCGGAGCTGGCCCGCGCAACCGGCGACGACCGGTATCTCGAGCAGGCGCGGCTCTTCGTGGAGCGACGGGGCACGGGCACGCTCGCCGACATCGAATGGGGACGCTCGTATTACCAGGACGACGTGCCGGTCCGCGATGCGGTGGCGCTGCGCGGTCATGCGGTGCGTGCGAACTATCTCGCCGCCGGAGCCGTCGATGTGGCCGTGGAGACCGCGGACGCCGACCTGGTCGCGGCGCTGCGGCGCCAGTGGGAGCACACCGTGGCGCGTCGCACGTACGTGACGGGCGGTCAAGGATCCCACCACCAGGATGAGGCGTTCGGCGAGGACTGGGAGCTTCCGCCGGATCGGGCGTACTCGGAGACCTGCGCGAGCATCGGCTCGGTCATGTTCTCGTGGCGCATGCTGCTCGCCGACCCGGACCCGCGCTACGCCGATCTGATCGAGCGCACGCTGTACAACGTCGTGGCGACCTCACCATCCGAGGACGGGCGCGCCTTCTACTACGCCAACACCCTCCACCAGAGGGTGCCCGGCACGCCGGCCGACCCGCAGGGAACGTCCCTGCGCGCCTCTTCGTCGCTGCGCGCCCCCTGGTTCGAGGTGTCGTGCTGCCCGACGAATGTCGCCCGCACCTTCGCCAGCCTGGCGGCGTACCTCGCAACGGTCGACGCGGACGGCCTTCAGATCCATCAGTACGCGACATCGCAGATCCGCACGCACCTCGCGGACGGCCGAGAGGTGGCCGTGGACGTCGAGACGGACTATCCCGAGAGCGGACGCGTCCGGATCACCGCGCGGGCTTCGAGCGATTCGGAGTGGACGCTCACCCTGCGCGTGCCGTCGTGGGCCCAGGGCGCGGTGCTTCGCGCGCCCGATGAGGCGGACCGGATCGTCGAGCCCGGGGGCGTGAGCGTGCGACGGCGATTCAGCGAGGGGGATGTGATCGAGCTGGAGCTGCCGATGGAGCCGCGCTTCACGCACCCCGACCCACGCATCGACGCGGTCCGCGGCTGTGTGGTCGTCGAACGCGGTCCAGAGGTATTCGCCCTGGAGTCGGTCGACACGGCGATGGTCGGACTCGGGGACGACGTCGGCGAACTTCTCGTCGACCTGTCCACGGCGCCGCAGCTGCGGGACGGGCGGCTGCACGTCACCGTTCGCGCAGTGACCGACGCCGCAGGTTCATGGCCGTACACGCACGAGCACGCCGTGGCGCAGATCGCGGGCACCGACGTCGCGCTCATCCCGTATCACGAGTGGGCGGGCAGAGGCCCCTCCACGATGCGGGTCTGGATCCCGACGGCGTGACGGGCGGTGGTCAGAGCGCGGTGATCCGCGCTTTCAGGTCGGCGGCCTTCTCGGCGGGCAGCTGACCCGCGGCCATCGCCAGCACCGTGTTGGCCGGCATCCCCTTCACCATTCCGATCATCGGGTGGTCGGGCAGCTCCGGGACGACGTCGACGATGATCGCTCGAGCCTGCGGATCGTCGAGCAGTTCGCCCAGGGTCGTGACGTCGAGGTCGTACTTGCCGGCCATGAGCTCTCCTTCGTGCGTGGGCGTGGATTCAGGATGTCATGACTCGCGCGACCGGCGGGCGGCCAGCTCGGCCACATCCCGCCAGCACGCGACGACCGTGTCGGCGACGTGATCCGGGGCCTGGGCGACATCGACCGAGAAGCCGGGCTCGTCGGGCTGCAGCCTTTCCAGCGCCACCAGCTGCGAGCCGAGCAGCGTGGCCGGCATGAAGTGACCTGCCCGCGCGCCGATCCGCTCGGCCAGCAGCTCGGGTGTGCCGTCGAGGAGCGCGAAGCTGACGTCACCGCCACGCTCGCGCAGCAGGTCGCGATAGGAACGCTTGAGCGCGGAGCACGCCACAACGACGGGCTCACCCGCCGCGGTGCGGCGCGCGATCTCATCGCCCACACTGACCAGCCACGGCCGGCGGTCCTCGTCTGTGAGGGGTGTTCCGGCCGCCATCTTGGCGACATTGGATGCCGGGTGGAAGTCGTCGGCGTCAAGGAAGATCGCGCCGACCCGGGCGGCGACGGCGGCCGCCACGGTGGACTTGCCCGACCCGGAGACACCCATCACCACCAACGCGGAGAGCGGCTGTTCGAGCACGATCGCCTCCTTGCAGGACTCGGAAAATGCGAAGCTGTCGCCACGAGCGTATCCGTCACGGCGGGCTGGCATGTCAAGGCCCTCCCCCGCCACGCCAGCCGACCGTAACCTCGCGGGACGTACTCGACAACAGGAGGAACCCCATGATCCGCGCGCTCGCCCTCAACTGCACCCTCAAGCCCTCGCCGGCCACCTCGAGCACCGAGCTTCTCGCCGACCAGGTTCTGGCCGCGCTCGCCGAGCACGGCGCCGAGGTCGAGCAGGTGCGCGTCGTGGACCTCGACGTCAAGCCCGGCGTCGAGGCCGACATGGGCGGGGGCGACCAGTGGCCCGAGATCCGCGCGAAGATCCTGAATGCCGACATCCTCGTGGTCTGCTCTCCGACCTGGATGGGTCACATGTCGAGCGTTGCGTCGCGCGTGCTGGAGCGCCTCGACGCCGAGCTGTCCGAGACGGATGCCGCGGGCCGGCCTGTGGTGGAGGGCAAAGTGGCCGTCGCGGTCGTCGTCGGCAATGAGGACGGCGCGCACAAGATCGCGGCCGACCTCTACCAGGCGCTGAACGACGTCGGCTTCAGCATCCCGTCGCAGGGCGGGACGTACTGGAACGGCGAGGCCATGCACACGATCGACTACAAGGATCTCGACGAGACGCCTGAGGAGGTCGCGAGCGCCACGGCGACGCTCGCCCGCAACGCCGTGCACCTCGCGACACTGCTGAAGTCCACGCCCTATCCGTCGAAGTGACGGCGGGCTCAGGCCATCGCCTTGATCGCGCGGCGGTGCAGGCGATCGGCTTTTTTCGACGCCTGCTTGGTCGCCTTCTTGGCGCTCTTGACGGCGCGGACGCGCGCCTTCTCGACGAGCGGATCGTTCCAGAAGGTGCGCGTCGCGTGCACGATCTCGCGGTAGCGCGAGCGACCCGCTTTCGCGCCGAAGACGTAGGCGGCGGCAGCGGCCGCGCCGATCAGGACGACGATGGTGAAAGCGCGCATGGCACTCCTTTGTTCACGGGGAGGGGGCCGCGGGGCGGCGGGGTCAGGAGCGGGACGCGGCGGGCTTGCGGTTCTCGGCGCTGACCATCCAGGCGAACTGCTCGAGTTTCTCGATGATCGCGTGCAGGATGTCGGCGCTCGTGGGATCTTCCTCGTCGACGTCGTCGTGGACGCCGCGGATCGTCGCGACGGTTCCGTCCAGGCGGGCGGTGATCAGGTCGACGGTCTCGGAGGTGTCGATCTCGCCCTGCGGGTATTCGGGCAGCGTGGTGGTCTCGGCAACGATGTCGCTGCGCCCGTCGGGCACGGCGTGCAGTGCCCGCATGCGCTCGGCGACGGTGTCGCTGAACTCGCGAGCGGCCTCGATGATCTCGTCGAGAATGCGGTGGGTGTCGCGGAAGTTGCGACCGACGACGTTCCAGTGCGCCTGCTTGCCCTGCATCTGCAGTTCGAGCAGGTCGACGAGCACGGCCTGCATGTTCTCGCCGAGCTCCTTCGACGCGACGAAGCCCTTCTCGGCGTTCTGTCGGCGGGTCGTCTTGGCGCCGGCGCCGCCCGGAGCGGAGCGCTTGGATGAACGGATTGCGGGCGGGGCCTTCTCAGTCGTTGCCATGTCGGCGAGGGTAGTTGCCCGCACTCGGGGCGAGGAGGGCCTTGACAAATCCACGCCATGGACTGTGGGCAGTCGGTGTCGCCCGCGTGCCTGCGAAGCGACCGCACCTGCCCCCTCAGCGCAGCAGCGTCAGTAGCCGACCGGCATGCGCGGCGTGTAAGGGTCTTCCCGCGTGGCGATCTCTTTGGGTCAGCGCGACGTCGAGCGCGGCGACCGCGTCGGCCAGATGGCACGGCTTGGTCGCTTTTCCATTCCTCAACGCGAGGGCGGCCCTCCGCGCAGCGGGAGGGCCTGACGGTACCTCTCTCGCTATCCGAACGTGTCGGCGACCCGATCCCACCACGCGTCGAAGTCCGCACGATGGCCCGGCAGCCGGCTGCGCGCCTCGTCGGCGATGTGTTCGCGGCGCTGCAGCAGAGTGTGCAGACGCGGGATGCCGTCGACATCGGCCGCCGTGATCGGCACGGTCGCATCCTGCCCCCAGTGGGCCAGGGCGCCGCGCTGCTTGACCGCGGTGTAGTCGTCGGTGACGAGCCCGAGCACCGGCACCCCGGCCGGGGCCGCGAACACCGCGGGGTGATACCGCCCCGTGATCAGGAGCGCGGCGGAACGGGCGAGCGATGCCGCACCGGCCACATCGCCGGTCGGCACGACGGTCGAGGGATGCCGCATCCGAGCGCGGACCTCGTCATGCAGCACCGCGTCACCCCGGGGCTCGAGGCCGGCGAGCGGGCCGAAGTGGGCGTGGAAGCGCACGGGTCGGCCCGTCACGTCGGCTGCGGCATCGACGAGCGCGGCGATCCTCGCCACGGTCGCGTCGCGGGGAGCCCGGCCGAGCGACAGCGAGAGACTCACGAGCACGCCGTCGACTTCGAGACCGGCACCCGCGACCGGCATCGCGACGAACGACGCGTCGTCGACGCCGAGGCGGACGCCGGCGCCCAGATCCGAGGCGAGCCGGTGCGACGCGGACTCCCGCACCCCGACCAGCCGGGCCGACCGCAGCAGTTCGGCGACGAGCTCGCGATCGCGGCCGTGCAGATCGGGTCCGAGCGTCTGACCCGAAACGACGAGCGGGCGGCCCTTCCGCGCGGCGATGCCGGCGAGCGCCGCGCGTTCGTAGACGTGCAGTGGCCACGTCGAGGCGAGGTTGCCACCGCCGGCGATCAGCACGCCGTCCGCGGACGCGACCGCGGCCATCACGGCCCGGGCATTGTCATCTTCCGCGAGCGTGTCGCGACCCTCCGCGAGCGCGAGCACCGCAGCCAGCCGCTGCTCCGACGCTGCGCGGTCCAGCCCGTCGAAGCGGATGCGGGGCACGGCGTCCACGTCATAGCGAGCGGCCGTCTCGTCGGGCACCGACGACACCGCGACCAGGGACCCCTCGCGGGCGGCGAGTTCGTCGTGCGCGGCCTGGAACATCGCCTCATCGCCGATGTGCATCATGTCGTCGATCACGCCGACATCGCCGAGGGCAACAACACGCATCACAGCTCCTGTCGATACCAGCGCGAACCCGTTCACGCTAGCCCACCCTTCCCCGCATATCAGCGGGCTACGATCAGACGCCGCCCCGTTCCGGGCGGGCGAGGACAGGACGGGATATGGGCGTTCAGACCGCTCTGGATGCGGTGCGCGATGCCCCCGGCATCGTGGAGGCCATTCGCCTCGCCGACGACCTCGCGTTCGAAGCCGGCCGCGATCCGGGCGTGCGCACGCTGCGGGTGCTGGCCACCGCGCTGAACGGCGATGACGAAGTCGCCGCGATCGCCGCCGTGCACGCGCTCGCCCAGATCTTCGACGAGCAGGCGTCGCGGATGCTGACCTCTCTGCTCTCGGATGAGCGCCCCACGATCCGCGAGCACGCCGCGTGGGCACTCGGATCGGTGCTGCCGCGGATCGACGCGATGGGCCGCCTGATCGGCCAGGTCGTCGGCGGTGGCTTCACCGGCATGCTCGCTCAGCGCACGCTCGAGAAATGGTCCTCGACGGCGGCCGAGACCCTCGCCGTCAGCCTCGAGACCGCGCTGTTCGGCACCCGCGATCCCGGCGCACGTGCCCGCCTCGCCGAGACGCTCGGCCTGGTGCGTCCCGCGATCGCCACCCGGCAGCTGCTCGTGCTCGCGGCAGACCCGCGCGAGCACGAGGACGTCCGCGTGGCGGCGATCGCCGCACTCGGTCAGCGGCGATCGGTGGCCGCGGTGAACGAAGCGCTCGAAGATCTCGTGAGCGGCAGCGATCGCCTGGCCGAAGTAGCCCGTCTCGCTCTGATCGACCTCGATGCCGTGCCGAACCCCCGCGTCGCGCGGGCGGACGGCCTGACGATCGGGCAGCTGTTCCTCCACGCCGACATCGATCCATCACTCTCCGCCGTCGGAGCGGGCGACAACGGCGGCATCGCCACTCTGCTCGTCCGTCTCGGTGATGCGCTCGTCGCGGATCCGAGCACCGGAGTCGAGCGTGTGATCACGCTCTCTCGTGGGCCGGTCGCCCAAGCCGCCGAGGACCTGCTCGAGATCGGCTCCGCGACCTCGGGGCACGTGTACGGCCGGGTGCCGCTGCTGCCGCAGCCCGTGCCCTCGGCCGCGGCCTGGCCGTTGCGGGTCACCGCGCGGCGCGGCATCCGTCGCATTCTGCGCGCCGCCGGACCGGTCGACCTGCTGCACCTGCGCATGGCCGATGTGGGCAGTCTCGCCGCCGCCGATGTCGCGCGCGAGCTCGGCATCCCGACGGTGTTCACGGTCGCACCCGACCCGCACGCCGTCATCCGGTCGCTCGACCGTTCGGGCGCGCTGACCCGCGAGCACTTCGGCGAGGTCGACCTGCGCGAGCACTTCTGGTTCCGTGCCCGGCTCGTGACGAACCTGGCATCGAACTCCGCGCACACGGTGCTGTTCCCCCGACCGCAGCTGCAGCGCGACATGGCTCAGCTCGTCGGCATCGACATCACCTCTCACCCCGAGCGCCACACGATCGTCGCCGAAGGCGTCGACCTCGCCGTGGTCGACCGCGCGGTGGGCGCCGCGCGCGACCACGCCGCGGGCGCTCCCGCCTCCGAGGCGATCTGCCGAGCTGCGCGCACTCGTCGAGCGCCTGCCCGCGGAGCGGAGAGGTCTGCCGCTCGTGGTGAGCCTGGGTCGCTTGCACCGGGTCAAGGGCATGGCGACCCTCGTCGAGGCGTGGGCGTCCGGCCCCCTTCGGGAACGCGCGAACCTGCTCATCATCGGCGGCGATCTGGAGCATCCCTCACTCGACGAACGCGAGCAGCTCGCCCGCATCGAGGCCGCGGTCCCCGCCGGCGAACGCGATGCCGCCGGCCTGATCCTGGCCGGACACCGGCCCAACGACGTGGCGGCGTTCTGGCTCGCCGCCGCGCGCTTCGGACTGCCCGGCCTCACGGCCGCCGGCGGCGTCTACGTGTGCGCGAGCGTCAAGGAGGAGTTCGGCATCGCCCTGCTCGAGGCGATGGCGACGGGGCTCATGGTGGTGGCGCCCGACGGCGGCGGACCGGCGACCTACGTGCAGGACGGGGTGACCGGCGTGCTGACGCAGACGTGGGACGCGGCGCGGCTGGAAGCCGGCGTCGCCGCGGCGCTCGAGGTCGCGGGCGCGCCCGACGACGAGCGGGCGGATGCCGCACACCAGATGGTGCTCTCGAGCTTCACCATCCAGGCGATGGCGACAGCACTCGGACCGGTCTACCGCGGGGTGGCTGCCGAGGAGGAGGAGCTCATCCGCGCGGCGGGCGTGACGCTGTAGTGGGATCGAGATCATGACGCTGCTTGTCATCAGCCCCGACTACGCCTCGCACCTGCTGCCGCTCGCGACCCTCGCCACGGCGTGGCGGGATGCCGGCGAGCGCGTCGTCGTCGCCACCGGGCCCGCCACCGATCCGATCGTGCGGGAGTTCGGCCTCGAGCGCTACGACCTGCCCCTCGGCCGCGGCAGCAACGCCCGCGTGATCCGCGCAGAGGAGCAGCCCGACGACGAGTCCGACTCGTTGCGCGGCTTCTTCGATGCGACCCGGCGAGGCATGGTGCCGACCTTGCGATACCAGGCGAGCGAGCGCCTCACCGACCTGATGTGGGACCCGGTGGATGCCGGCCGGCGCGTGCTCGCTGCCGTCGACGCCGTGCAGCCCGACGCGATCATCGTGGACCATCTCGCGTTCAGCGCACGTCTCGCGCTGCAGACCGCCGGCATCCCGTACGCCGACGTCGTGCTCGGCCACCCGAGCGCGCTGCCGGTCGCGGGCGAGGTGTACGGCTGCCCGCCGTTCTGGCCGGCCGCGTTCGCGCCGGACGCCGCCGATCTCGCCGACCTGCGTGCGCTCTGCGACGAGGTCTCGGCGCGCTTCACGGCGGAGTGGAACCGCACGGCCCGCGCCCTCGACCCTGCCGCACCGCTCACCGACGATGCGTTCGGCGAGCACGGCGACCTCGTGCTCTTCAACTATCCGGCGGCCCTCGCGGAGGGTGACGGACGCACCCTGCCGCCGCACGCCTTCCTCGGCTCCACCCGCCGGGTCGAGGCTGTCGATGACGAGGTCGAAGCGTGGATCGCGGCCACGCCCGAGTTCGCGTACGTGAGCTTCGGCAGCTTCCTCTCGGTGCGCGGCGACGTGCTGCGCCGCGTCGCGGAGGCGCTCGTCGAGATCGGGATGCCGGCGGCCATCGCCACCGGCTCGACCCCGCCCGACGAGCTCGGGCCCCTCCCGCCGGGCTGGCTCGTGCGCGATTACCTCCCGCAGGTGCGGCTGCTGTCGAAGGCCCGCCTCGGGGTCACCCACGGCGGCAACAACTCGGTCACCGAGTCCATCGGACAGGGCGTGCCGCTGCTCGTCCTGCCGTTCTCGACGGATCAGTTCGCCGGAGCGGCCGCGATCGAGCGCGCGCGCATGGGTTTCGTGCTCGATCCGAACGCGGCGACGGTCGGCGAGCTCGCTGCAGCGCTGACCACGGTGAGCGCTCTGTCGGGAACCTCGTTGCTTCGGTCGATCGCCCGCGAACAGGCGCAACGCCCTGGGCCGGCGATCGCCTACGAGCTGCTGACCACCCGAGAGCCTGCCACGAGCTGAGCCATGGCGGCCGGGTCGCCCTCGGCCGCGCGATAGTGCTCCATGAGCGCCGCGTTGGCGTCGTAGCGCGCACCGGCCCGCATCTCGGCGGCGTGGTGCAGGGCGTACACCCGGCCCTCGTGCCGCACCGGCGGCTGACCGAGCAGGGCGCCGTGCGCGAGGTACCACGCCGCGTCCTCGAACCCCCAGCCCCGGAACCGCTCGTCCTGACCGCCGTGCCGCGCCCATGTGCGCGGCGTGGTCACGTACACGCCCGAGCACGCGCCGATCACGAGCTCGTGATCGCACTGGTCTGCCGGTACGCCGGCGCGCAGCTGCGCATCGCCGGTGCGGCCCAGCCAGCGGTACTCGGTATAGGGCAGGTGCACCAGACCGCTCGTGCGCGCAGCCGCGACCGCCGCGCGCAGCGGCTCGGGTTCAGGCAGTGTGTCGGCGTCGCACACGACGACCACCTGGTCGGGGTCGGCAGAGGCGATACCGAGGTTGCGGCAGGCCGCGAGCACGAAGACGTCATCGTCGGTGTCGACGGTCTTCACCGTGAACTCCGGCAGTCGGCGGGCGTACCAGTCGAGCACGAATTCGAACGCCGGCACACGCGAGGGAGCCGGCCGCCAGGGCACGATCACCGTGACGGGGGCGTTCTCGGGGGGCATCCCTCCAGGGTACGTGTGAAAGGATTCCGTGGTGCCGATCACGACTCCTTCCCTCCTCGTCCACACCGCCGGTCAGCCCTTCGAGCGCGGCGCCGTCGAGCGGCGGGAGGTCGGTCCGAACGACGTGCTCATCGACATCGCGTATGCCGGCATCTGCCACTCCGACATCCACCAGGCCCGCGAGGAATGGGGCCGCGCGATCTTCCCGATGGTGCCCGGTCACGAGATCGCCGGCATCGTCCGCGAGATCGGCTCGGACGTCACGAAGCATGCTCGCGGCGACCGCGTCGGTATCGGCTGTTTCGTCGACTCGTGCCGCGAATGCGAGAACTGTCTGGCCGGCGAGGAGCAGTTCTGCCTGAAGGGCAACGTCGCGACCTACAACGGCCGCCAGTACGACGGAACGCCGACGTACGGCGGGTACTCGACGCAGATCGTCGCGGACGAGAACTATGTGCTGCGCATTCCCGACGGCATTCCGCTCGACGCCGCGGCTCCGCTGCTGTGCGCCGGCATCACGACCTACTCGCCGCTGCGCCACTGGCGTGCCGGTCCGGGCACGCGCGTCGCCGTGATCGGCATGGGCGGTCTCGGCCACATGGCGGTGCAGATCGCCCACGCGATGGGCGCCCACGTCACGGTGCTCTCGCGCACGCTCGCGAAGCAGGACGAGGGCTTGGCGCTCGGCGCCGACGAGTACTTCGCCACCGATGACCCCGGTGCGCTCACGGCGCTGCGGAACCGCTTCGACCTGATCATCAACACCGTCTCGGCCGACATCCCGGTCGACCGCTACCTGGCGACCCTCCGCCTCGACGGCGCGCTGGTCTTCGTCGGACTCCCCGAGAACCCCCAGCAGTTCCGCGTGTTCTCGCTCACCGGCGCGCGCCGCTCGCTCGCCGGGTCGAACATCGGCGGCATCCGCGAGACGCAGGAGATGCTCGACTTCTGCGCCGAGCACGGCATCGCCGCGGTGATCGAGACGATCGGCGCCGACGACGTGACCGCGGCGTACGACCGCGTCGTGCACGGCGATGTGCGGTACCGCTTCGTGATCGACACCGCGACGATCCCGCAGGTCTGAGGCCGCCTACGCCCGAATCGCCAGGGTGAAGGGCAGCACCGCCGTGGCGCCGGCGCGACGAAGCTCGCGCGACGCGACGGTGAGCGTCCACCGGCTGTCGGCCAGGTCGTCGATGAGCAGCACGGGTCCGTCGGGAATCTCGAGTGCGGACGCGTCGAATCGATCCCACAGGCCGGAGAGTCGAAAGACGCTGTTCCCACCCGGCTCGCCGGTCGGGCCCCCGTTGCGCACCGGAAGGGTTCCGAGAAACGGCAGGCGACCGGCGTCGGCGATGCTGCGCGCGAACGAGTCGACCAGCTGCGGGCGATGACGCGAAGGCACGGCGACGACGGATGCCGGACGCTCGGCCCACCGCCAGTCGGCGAGCACCCGGATCGCGGCATCGCGCAGCGCGTCCGTGATGGGTGCATCTGGGGCGGCACCGTCGAACAGCGTGCGCAATGCGCCGCCCCAGCCGAGGTCGGTGAGACGCGCCAGCGCGCGGCCCTCGTCGGCGCGCTCGCCGAGCGGGATGTTGCCCTTCAACGGGATGCCGAGGCGATCGGCTCCGGTCGGCCATTGGGCTCGCGGCTCGATGGGCACCCCGACCCGCGCGAGCGACGCGTCGGCGGATGCCGCCGCGTCGTCGGCCACGTCGGTCGGGTACCAGACGCCCGCGCAGTTGTCGCAGCGTCCGCACGGTGCGGCGGTGTCGTCGTCGAGGGTGCGCTGCAGGAACTCCATGCGGCAGCCGCTCGTCGTCTCGTACTCGAGCATGTGCTGCTGCTCGACCTGGCGCGCGGCAGCGATGCGCTCGTATCGGTCGGCGTCGTACGTCCACGGCTGCCCGGTCGAGACCCACCCGCCGCGAACGCGGTGCACGGCGCCGTCGACGTCGAGCACCTTGAGCAGCAGCTCGAGGGGGGTGCGGCGGATGTCGACGAGCGCCTCCAGTGCAGGCGTTGAAATGGGCGCCGTGGAGATCGGGCGGTCGCCGAGCTCGGCGAGGACTCGCTCTGCACGTTCCTGGGTGGGCATCGAGGCGGTCGCGAAATACCGCCAGATGTCGGGGTCTTCGGCGCCGGGCAGCAGCAGCACATCGGCGTTCTCGGTCGCGCGGCCGGCGCGGCCCACCTGCTGGTAGTACGCGACCGGTGACGATGGAGCGCCGATGTGCACGACGAAGCCGAGGTCGGGTTTGTCGAAGCCCATGCCGAGTGCGCTGGTGGCGACGAGCGCCTTGACCTGGTTGGTCTTCAAGAGCGCTTCCGACTCTTCGCGCTCCGCGGCATCGGTCTGCCCCGTATACGCGCGCACGTCGTGCCCCGCCTCGCGCAGCAGCCGCGCGACATCCTGCGCGCCGCTCACGGTGAGGCTGTAGATGATGCCCGATCCGGGCAGGTCGCCGAGATGCGTGAGCAGCCACGCCAGGCGTGCCCGCGCATCGGGCAGGCGCAGGACGCCCAAACGCAGGGAGGCCCGCGCGAGCGGTCCGCGGATCGTCACGACATCGACGCTTCCGCCCGCAAGCTGTTCGGCGACGTCGGTGACCACCCGGCTGTTCGCCGTCGCCGTGGTGGCAAGGATCGGCACGCCCGCCGGCAGGCGGCGGATCAACTCGCCGAGTCGGCGGTAGTCGGGCCGGAAGTCGTGGCCCCAGTCGCTGATGCAGTGCGCTTCGTCGACGACCAGCATCCCCATCCGTTCGACCAGGGCGGGCAGCTGCTCATCGCGAAATGCTGGATTGTTCAGGCGTTCGGGCGAGAGCAGCAGCACGTCGACGTCGTCATCGCGCAGTCGGGCGAGCACGTCGGCCCACTCGTGCGCGTTCGTGGAGTTGATCGCGACGGCCCGCACCCCGGCCCGCTCCGCGGCGAGGATCTGGTCGCGCATGAGCGCGAGGAGTGGCGAGACGAGCACGGTCGGCCCCGATCCGCGCCGTCGCAGCAGCAGCGTCGCCACGAAGTACACGGCCGACTTCCCCCAGCCGGTGCGCTGCACGACCAGGGCTCGGCTGCCGTCGTCGACCAGCGCCTCGATCGCCTCGAACTGGCCCTCGTGGAAGTCGGCATCGTCGCGGCCGACGAGCACCCGGAGGATCTCGAGGGCTGCCGCGCGGGTGTCGTTGCTCATCCTGCCGAGTCTGTCAGCACCCACCGACGGCGGCTCGCGCAGCCAGGGATATCACCCCTTCTGCATGACGACCCCCGGATGGGGCATCCCTAGCGTGATGATCGGGCCGCAGACGGCTCACCAACAGAGGAAGGTATTCCATGGCCGAGAACGAACTGGACGGAATCGGGCCCGTCGACTTTCTGATCGTCGAGTTTCCGGCGGGTGCATCGAACTTCACCGGGGAGATCGCCGAGGAGATCGTCCGCCTGGTCGAGGCCGGAACGATCCGCGTCCTCGACATGATCGTCATCACGAAGGACGCCGACGGCAACCTCGACGCCGTTGAGATCACCGACACCGACGACCTCGGACCGCTCACTGCGATCGAAGCGGGTCTCGCGGGCCTGCTCGCCGAGGAAGACGTCGCATACCTCGCCGCCGCGATGACGCCGGGCAGCGTCGCGGGCGTGCTCGTCTACGAGAACCTCTGGGCTCAGCCGTTCGCCGCGGCAGCGCGGCGGGCTGGCGGCATCGTGATCGCCGATGGGCGAGTCAACGCCGAAGACGTCGTCGCGGCCTTCGCCGCGCTCGCCGAGCTCGAGGCCGAGGTGGAGCTCGAGGAATCGATCGACGACGAGCTCGCCGAGGAAGGACGCTGACGTGCTGAGAGCAGCCCGCATCGGCCGACCCGGCGTCATCGGCGCACCTGTCGCCAAGGCGGCGGTCGTCGGTGCCGCGCTCACACCCGGTCCGTCGCCGGTCGCCAAGGCGGCCGTGGTGGGCGCGGCCGTCACTCCGGGTCGGCGCCGCCGAATCTGAGTTCGACCACGATTGACGGGGCCCGTGCCCGCAGGGACGAAAGACCTGCGCGGCACGGGCCCCCCGTGTGCCGCGCAGGTATTGGACGCGGGCGATGCCCGCCGTCTTGCGCACCACTCTCCTCAGCGTGGCCCGGCACCGGGAGAGTCTTTAGTCCTATCGGGTTCGATTCACGCCGACGTAGACCGTGTTCGACGAGCTGCCGCCGGTCAGCGGGTTGGCGAAATCGACCACGTGCGCGGCGGCTCGGTCGAAGACTGCTCCCAGCACCCCCATGAACTCATCGTCGGGCGGGTCGTCCGACCACAGCGCGAACACACCCCCGGGGCGCAGGTGCCCGTCCAGCGCCGTGAGGCCCTCGGGCGTGTACAGATCGGCGTGGGTCGGATCGAGCTGATGCCGCGGTGAGTGGTCGACATCGAGCAGGATCGCGTCGTGGGTCGCGTCGGCCGATTCGGGCGGGCGCCGCATCAGGGCGAAGAAGTCGCCGTGCACGAGGCTCGTCCTGGCATCGCGTACGAGCTCGCTCGAGACCGGGAGCAACTCCCGCTCGTGCCAGCCGATCACGGCCGGGAGGGCATCGACCACCGCGAGAGTCGTGACGCGGCGGTCCCGCAGCGCCGCGACGGCCGTGTATCCCAGTCCCAGCCCTCCGACCAGCACCGCGAGGTCGGTACCCGCGACGGCGGCCAGCCCGAGCGTCGCCAGGTCTTCCTCGGCGACGGTGAACAGGCTCGACATCAGGTACTCGTCACCGAGCTTGACCTCGTAGATCAGATCACCGGTCATCGGCTCCGTCCGCCGCCGCAGCGTGAGGTCGCCCATCGGGGTCGGCTGCCAGTCGAGCTCTTCGAACCGCGCGATCACGAGGCCGCCTCTCCGTCGCTGCTCACCCTACCGAGTGCCGGTGTGCGCCAGACTCCTCGAAGGGCCTCGGCCCGCGGCGGAAGGAGCGAGCATGATCGATTCGACGTCGACGCAGCGAACGCACCGCTACCTGAGACTCGCGATCGGGGGAACCGCCGTGGTGATCTTCGTCGCGATGCTCACCGCGGTTCCGATCGTCGGCTGGCTCGCCTCGATCAGCGAGTACTTCTACACGCCGGCGCGCAACGCGTTCGTGGGGGCGCTGCTCGCGGCATCCCTCGCCCTGCTGGCCCTGTCGGGACGCGGCGCCGAGCGGGCGATCCTCGATGCCGCCGCGCTGTTCGCCCCGCTGATCGCGCTCGTTCCCAGCGTCGTGGGAGCGGACTCCGTTCCGGGGGTCGCGGTGCCGTGCGGGACGTGCGTACCGCCGGCATTCCGCCTCGATGTCGCGAACGGGGTGACGACCTACCTCGTGGTGCTCGCCGGCGTGCTGATCCTCGGCATCCTGCTGTCGTTCGCGGGTCAGGTGCAGGGTGCGCGCTTCTCGCTCGTCTTCGGGGCGGTGGTCTTCGCCGTCGTACTCGTGGCGGGCGTCGCGTTCGCCGACTGGTTCCTGGACTGGGCCCACTTCCTCGCGACGATCCTGTTCTTCGCTCTGATCGCCTCCGATGCGATACTGAACGCGTTCTGGCGCACCACGAGCGAGACTCCGCCTACCTGGCTGCGCGTCGTCTACATCGTGATCGCGGTCGTGCTGGTGATCGACATGATCGTGCTCATCATCGCGACGTTCGTGCTGTGGGATGCCGCGGGCGCGGCCCCGCCGTGGATCCTGGTCGGCGAGGCCATCGCGCTGCTCGCGTTCCTGGCGTTCTGGTGGCTGCAGACCTGGCAGCGCTGGGACGAGGTCGACCCGGCGTCGCTGCTGCCGGTCGACCACCGACTCCCGCCCCTGCGGGTGAGTCAGGCGCGCGTCGATCGATAGACGCGCGCCTCCCAGGGAGCCAGAACACCGGATGCCGCAGCCTCGGGCAGATTCGTCAGCACGAGCTCGCCGCCGCTCAGGTCGCACGGCGCGGGCTGATCGGACAGGTTCGCGACCACCAGCAGGGTCGTGCCGTCGAGCTCGCGCGCGAACGCGTAGACGGACGGATCGTCGGGCAGCAGCATCCGGAAGTCGCCGTGCACGACGACCGGGTCCGAATGACGCAGCCCGATGAGCCTGCGGTAGTGCGCGAAGATCGAGTTCGGGTCGTCGATCTGAGCGGCCGCGTTCACCCGATCGTGGTTCGGATTCGCGCCGATCCACGGCGTCGCGGCCGTGAAGCCGGCGCCGGGGTCGGCCGTCCACTGCATCGGGGTGCGGGCGTTGTCGCGGCTCATCGCCCGCAGGGCACCGAGGACGGCGGCCGGCTCCTGTCCGAGCATGTCGACGGCCACCGCATAGTGATTCACCGACTCGATGTCGCGCAGATCACTGATGTCGTCGAACGGCACATTCGTCATGCCCAGCTCTTCGCCCTGGTAAACGTACGGCGTTCCGCGATGCAGGTGCAGCACCGTGGCCAGCGCCGTCGCCGACGCGTACCAGTGCTCCCGGTCGTTCCCCCACCGCGAGACGATGCGGGGCTGGTCGTGGTTGTTCCAGTACAGGCTGTTCCAGCCCTCGTCGGCGAGCGCACTCTGCCACTTGCCGAAGGACTTCTTCAGATCGCGGATGTCGAGCGTGCCGACGTTCCATTTGACCCCGTCGTGATCGAGACCGACATGCTCGAACTGGAAGATCATGCTGAGCTGCCCGGTGCGCGCGTCGGTCAGCCGTGCCGCCAGTTCGGGCGTCGCGTCGGGCATCTCGCCGACGGTCAGGTAGTCCTGCGGCCTGCCGTCGAACACGCTCACCTTCATCTCGGCGAGGTACTCCTGCAGGCGCGGACCGTTCGCGAAGAACGGCATGCCGTCGCCGAATCCGGTGTCCAGAACCGCGCCGTCGGGCAGGGCAGCGTCCTTCGAGATGAAGTTGATGACATCCATGCGGAAACCGTCGACGCCGCGGTCGAGCCAGCGGTTCATCATCGCGTAGACCGCCTCGCGGACGGCCGGGTTGTCCCAGGCCAGGTCGGGCTGCTTCTTCGAGAAGAGGTGCAGGTAGTACTGGCCGCGGGCCGGCTCCCACTGCCAGGCCGAGCCGGAGAAGAAGGAGCCCCAGTTGTTCGGCTCGGCCCCCGGCTCGCCGCCGACCGTGCCCGGCCGCGCATCGTGCCACATGTACCAGTCGGCATGCGCCGCTTCGCGGCTGGACCGGGAATCGGCGAACCACGCGTGCTCGTCGGACGTGTGATTGACCACCAGGTCCATCACGAGCTTCATCCCCCGGGCGTGCAGCTGCGCGATCAGCTCGTCGATGTCGGCGAGCGTGCCGAACGTCGGGTCGATGTCTTCGTAGTCGCTGATGTCGTAGCCGTTGTCATCATGCGGCGACCGGTACACCGGCGAGAGCCAGATCACATCGATACCGAGGTCGTGCAGATAGTCCAGGCGCGAGATGATGCCCGGAATGTCGCCGATGCCGTCGCCGTCCGAGTCCTGGAAGCTGCGGGGATACACCTGGTAGACGACTGCCGAGCGCCACCATTCCGAACCTGGATCGCTGTGAGACATGCGCCCCAGCCTGTCATGCGTCCGCCCGGTCGCGCAGGTCGGCCGCGGTGCTGACGGGTCGTCTGATCTGCCGATGCGATCCCTGGTTGCCGATACGATCAGAGTGACGATTGGATAGAGGTCGCGATGTTCATACTGTTCGCTCTGTACCTGGTGCTGTTCCTCGCGGGGTTCTTTCTGTTCGGCGCCGCGTTCACCGCGACCGCATTCCAGGGGCTGATCTTCACCGCCGGCATCCTGTCGGTATCACTCGCCGTCGGGCTGCTGTTCCACACCGGTCGCAGAACCTGAGAGCGTCCTCGCGGGCATGAATACGATGGCCCGCCCGTGGGTGCTGCACGTCGACCTCGACCAGTTCATCGCGGCGGTCGAGGTGCTGCGTCGGCCGGAGCTCGCGGGCAAGCCGGTGATCGTGGGCGGGCGGGGCGACCCGACCGAGCGGGCCGTCGTGTCCACGGCATCGTACGAAGCACGGGAGTTCGGCGTCGGGTCGGGGATGCCGCTGCGGGTCGCGGCGCGCAAGGTGCCCGACGCGGTGATCCTCCCGGTCGATCACGAGGCGTACAACGCGGCGTCGGCCGAAGTCATGGCCACCCTGCGCGCCCAGCCCGGCGCGACCGTGCAGGTGCTCGGCTGGGATGAGGCGTTCATCGGCATCACCAGCGATGATCCCGAGGCGTTCGCCCGCACCGCGCAGCGGGCGGTGCTGGTCCGAACGAGATTGCACTGCAGCGTCGGCATCGGCGACACCCTGGTGCGGGCGAAGGTCGCGACCGGATTCGGCAAGCCGCGCGGTGTGTTCCGGCTGACCGCCGAGAACTGGTTCGAGGTGATGGGGGCGCGGCCCACGATCGACCTGTGGGGCGTCGGTACGAAGATCTCGCGGCGGCTCGAGGGCCTCGGCATCCGGACGGTCACCGAACTGGCCGCGGCCGAGGAGGCTCCGATGGTGGCCGAGTTCGGACCGCGGATGGGGCTCTGGTACACGCAGCTCGGCCGCGGTGAGGGGGCGAGCGTCGTGGATGACACCCCGTGGGTGGCGCGCGGGCATGGGCGCGAGACGACGTTCCAGCGGGATCTGGTCGACCGGGGGGCGATCGAACAGGCCGCACGCGATCTGCTGGCCCAGGTGCTCGAGGATGTCGCGGCCGAGGGTCGCCCCGTCGTCGGACTCGGGCTCAAGGTGCGGTACGCGCCCTTCTTCACGAAGACCTTCACGAAGAAGATCGCGTCGACCTTCGACCGCGATGTGGTGCTCGCCAAGACGATGGAGCTGATCGAGAAGATCGAGCCCGACCGACCGATCAGGCTGCTCGGCATCCGCGCCGAGATGGCCATGCCCGACGATGCCCGCGAGGGCCACTCCCCGACGCGCAGCGGTTGGTGAGACTCGGCGAGACCGGATTGTCAAGCCCCTGTACCGAACCCGCGCGCCGACGTGGGATGGACTCACGAGTCGCGCAGACCACGAGTGGCGCGACCATGAACGAAGGAGAACTTCATGGGTATGGACGACAAGATCAAGAACGCTGCTCAGGACGTGACCGGCAAGGGCAAGGAAGCCGTCGGCAAGGCCACTGACAACGAGCGACTCGAGGCGGAGGGCGAGAAGGACCAGGCCGCCGCCAACATGAAGAAGGCCGGCGAGAACGTCAAGGACGCTTTCCGCTAAAGAGTCGCCACAGCGTCATACGTACGGCGGTGGCCGGAACCGAGAGGTTCCGGCCACCTCTGTGTGTGAAGTCCGGTCAGAGCAGGTACGCATCCACCAGCAGCGGTCCGCGGATGTCGCGGAATGCGTCCAGCAGGCGATCGATGCCCCGGCGGCCGACCGACGACAGCTGCAGGTCATGCGGCCCGAGCTTCTCGAGCTTGCCGGTGCGGATGCGCACGATCTGCCAGCCTGCGGCGCGCAGCATCCGGTCCTTGCGTCGATCCGCGTCTTCGCGCTTGCCGACGTGCTCGAGCCCGTGCCTGCCGGTGCTGTCGTATTCGACGGCGATCCGCAGCTCGGGAAGAAGGATGTCGGGCCACAGCTCGACGTGGTCGAAGAACGGCCGGCTCACCCGCACCGCGTTGCACCCCGAGGTCACACCCAACCGCGCGAACAGGTCCGCTCTCAGTTTCGCCTCGACGGCGGATGCGGGGCGCGGCGCGCATTCGCTGACGAACGGCTCGCCCACCGGCAGGGCCGGCGTCTTCGGGCACAGCGCGCGGACCGCCCGGGGTCGCTTGACGCGCGGCTGCCCGGCGGGCGTGACGCGCGGGGGCTTGGCCATCAGCGCGCACTCCGGGCACCATGCCGACCGGCGGCGCTCCCTGCCGGGCCGGGCACGCTGCTCGGCCGGCGTGGCCGCGAACAGGTGCCCCGACTCGCATTGCCACAGCAGCAGCACGTCGGCGGCGGGCGGCACCTGCGTGAGTGTGATGCCCGCGTTGAGCTCGGGGTGGTACTGCCTGATGAGCATCGGAAAGGGCGCCCATGCCTCGCGGTACGTGCCGATCGGGTACGGGACCTCGGCGCCGCGCGAGAACTGACGCCGCGCCCACCACGCCTCGACCCGTTCCACCATGCCAGGGACGGTACCGGCGACCACCCCCACTGCTGCGGGCCGTCACCGCCCCCGCGGCCGCCGGGGCTGATCGAGGCCGAGCCGGATGCGGGTGCGCTTGCGCTCGAGCACGATGAAGAACGCCCCGACGAGCCAGAGCGGCACCTGTGTGAGGAATGCGATCCGGAACGCGTCGAGCGTGAATGTCGCCGGCGTGCCCGCACCCTGGAGGTCCAGGGCGAGGCCGATGAGGAAGATCGCGATGAGGCCGGCGAGGAAGCCGCCCGAATTGGTGATGCCGGTCGCCGTGCTGAGGCGGTGGCTCGGATTGTGCGTGCGCGCGTGATCGAACGCGATCATGGATGCCGGCCCCCCGGTGGCGAGAGCGATCACAAGCACGAACAGCAGCCAGAGCGGCGCGGGGCCCGGCCAGGCGATGACCATGAGCCACGCGATCATCTGCACCGCGACCGTCGGCAGAACCAGCGCGTGGGAGCGTCGATGGGGCATACGGCTGGAGAGCATGCCCATCACCGGGCCGATCGCGATGCCCGAGAGCACCAGCACCGTCGTGATCGCCGTCGCCTCGGCCTGCGTGCGTCCCTCCCCCGCCGTCAGGAACGGAATGCCCCAGAGCATGATGAACGCGGTGCCGGCGAACGGCGTGGTGAAATGCGACCAGAACGCGAGCCGCGTGCCCGGATGCGACCAGGCCGCGCGGATGCCGACCCGTGTGTCGATCGCCGAGGTGACCACGCGGATCGCCCCCGTGTCGGTGTCGACCGAGACATCGGTCTCGCGGTCGGGCGGGTGGTTGCGGACCACGGCGAAGACCAGCACCGCGAAGAGCACCCCCAGCCCCGCCACACTGCCGAACGCGATCGACCACGACGTGGCGTGCAGCAGCGCGGCGAGCGGGATGATCGCGACCAGCTGGCCGAGCTGGCCGAGGATGCCGGTCGTCTGCACCATGACCGGCGCCCGCTGCGCGGGAAACCAGGTCGCGATGAGCCGGAGCACGCTCGGGAAGACCGCTGCGTCGCCGGCGCCGAGAAGCATGCGCGCCGCGATCGCGATCCCGACATTGGGCGAGAGTGCCATCACGAGCTGACCGGCAGCCATCAAGATCATGCCGATCGTGATGATCGGACGCGCACCGTAGCGGTCGAGCCAGACGCCCACCGGAATCTGCATGAAGCCGTAGACCCCGAGCTGCAGCACCGCGAACATCGACAGCGTCGACGCGTCGGCATCGAACCGTTCGGCTGCATCCACCCCGACTGCCGACAGCGACGTGCGGTTCGTGATCGCCAGGATGTACCCCGCCGCGGCGACACCCCAGATCAGCCACGCGCGCCACGACGGAGCGGACAGAGCGGGAGTGGTCACGGGAATCCGACGTCGAGGAGCGGGGTCACTCACCCGTGGAGGTGGCGATGGTGGCTGTCGGGGTAATGCTCGTGCGTGTGCGTCAGTTCGGCGTGCTCATGAGCATGCCGATGGCGCGTGCCGGCCGCGACCGGCCGGGCGTGCGCATGGTCATGGTGCTCGTCTGGGTGCGTGTGCCAGTGCTCGTGTGAGAGCGGAACGTGCGTATGAGGGTGCGCGTGCCGCTCAGTGAGGTGCAGCCACACCCCGACGGCCATCAGCACACCCGCGATGAGAAGCGGGATCGTCACCGGATCACCCATCACGATGGCCAGGATCGCGCCGAAGAAGGGGGCTGTCGAGTAATACGCCCCCGCCCGCGCCGTGCCGATGTGACGCAGCGCCACGATGAACAGCACGAGGCTGATCCCATAGGCGAGAAGTCCCGTGAGCATCGCGGCTCCGACGTTCAGCGGCGGCGGGAGGGTGGCGCCCAGCAGGAACGCGATCGTGAGATTGACCGGACCCGCGACGAGTCCCTTCACCGCGGCGAGCCAGGTCGCGTCGTGCAGAGCGACTTTGCGGGTGAGGTTGTTGTCGATCCCCCACGCGAGGCACGCGCCGAGGATCGCGAGTGTCGGCAGGATCCCCGTGAAGTCCGCCTGGCCCGGCCATGACAGCACCACGGCGCCGCCGACGATCGCGGCCATTCCCAGCGCGATCCGCCGGTCGAAGTTCTCCTTGAACACGAACCACGCAAGAAGCGCCGTCGCCACGCCCTCGGCGTTGAGCAGCAGTGATGCGCCGGATGCCGGCATCCCGACCAGTCCGAACATCAGCAGCACCGGGCCGACCAGTCCCCCGAAGAACACCGCACCAGCGAGCGGAAGCAGCTCGCGGCGCTCGAGGTGTGGGCCGGACGCGCCCCGGATCAACCGATACGCGCCCAAACCGATCCCGGAGCCGAGGTAGAGCAGCCCGGCGAGCATCCACGGGCTCACATCGGCCAGGAGCATCTTCGCGATCGGCGTTCCCGCGCCGAACAGCAGCGCGGCGACCAGAGCCGCCTGGACGCCGGGATTGCGGAGCGAGGTCATGCGCACGAGTCCAGGCTACGCGCGGACCGCGGGCCGGTGCAGATGTCGCCGGAGTGGGCAAGACTGGCGGGGTGGTCACCCTCACGGTCGTCCGCGGAGACATCACGAAGCAGGATGTCGACGCGATCGTCAACGCGGCGAACAACGGCATGCGCGGGGGCGGCGGTGTGGATGGCGCGATTCACCGCGCTGCCGGGCCCGCCCTGCTGCGCGATTGCGTCGCGCGGTTTCCCGATGGCCTCGCGACAGGCGACGCCGGCTGGACGACGGCCGGCGATCTTCCGGCGAGGTGGGTGATCCACACCGTCGGTCCGAACTACCGCGCCGGCGAGCGCGATCGTGCACTCCTCGAGTCCTGCTATCGGCGTGCACTCCAGGTCGCCGACGAGCGCGGTGCGCGCCGTGTGGCCTTCCCTTTGATCAGCGCGGGCGTGTACGGCTGGCCGCACGCGGACGCGGTCTCGGCGGCGGTCGACACCCTCGCCGACACACCGACCCGCGTCGAGGAGGCGCGTCTGGTGGCGTTCGGTGATTCCCTGTATCTGAGGATGCGCGCACGTGTGCTGCCGAGATTTCCCCCGCGCACGAGTCCGAGGTCGATCGGAGCCCTGTTCGATCGTGATGTCACGCAGTGGGGATTCCGCGGCGATCCCTGCCTGTGGCGGGAGCTTCGCGCGCGTTTCGCCGACACTCCCCTGCCGCCGGACTGGTTCACGATGCGGTCGCTCGTGATGTCGGCCGCGGAGGAGATCATCGGCGTCTCTCTCAACGCCGACCGGGACGCCGTGTACGTCGCGGAGTTCGACCCAGGCCACGGAATGTCGGCGGGAGCCGTCAGCCCATCGTGGTGGATGACCACCGGCATCCCGATCCTGCTCGATCGTTACAACGCCACCGCGGGCGCCGGCTCGTGAGGGCGGCCCGCGGTTTCGACACCGGAACGGGCGGGAACGCGAAATCCGCGCTCCCGCCCGTCCGGTCGATCGTCAGCTTTCGGTGACGTGGTCCTTGGCGGTGTGAGCCTGGTCCTGGACCTCGCCGGCCGCGTACTGCGCGTCGGCCTTCACGGAGTCGACCGCGTCGGATGCCGTCTCCTTGACGGCGGCGGCGGCCTCCTGCGCGGGCTCCTTGAGGTGCTCGCCCACTTCCTTGGCGGCATCCGTCACGGTGTCGACGAGCGGCTGCGCCTGCTCCTTCACGTCGGCGGCGATCTCCTTCTCCTTCGTGGAGGCGGGGATCAGCGATGCGAGCAGCAGACCGGCGCCGAACGCGATCAGGCCGACAGCGATGGGGTTGCCCTCCGCTTTGGCCACGACGCGGTCCTTGACGTCTACTACGGCGCCGCCGGCGTCGCTGACCGCGGATCCGGCGTCGTCGGCGGCGCCCATCACGTGGTCGCGCACCGAGCCGAAGGCCTGCTTCACCTTGTCGGTCTGACGGTCGACGATCTTCGACGGGGACACCTTGTCGGCGAGCGCATCGACGTCGCTTCCCAGCTCTCGCCGGGTCTGCTCGATGTCGGCGCGGATGGCTTCAGGTGAATCGCTCATCGGTTCTCCTCATTTCTTCTCAGTGTTTCGGGGATCTCTTTGAGGGTCTCCACGGTCTGCGGGGCCCCTTCGACCTGCTTCAACTCGCCGCGACCGACCGTGTACAGGATCAGTGCGATCACGGCCCACAGGACCGCGACCACCACTCCGGCCCATCCGCCGCCGATCAGCGTGCTGAGCGCCCACCAGAGGGCGATCGACAGGAACAGCACCGCCATTCCCGCCGCGTAGACCGCGCCGCCCAGGGTGCCGGCACCCTTGGCTGCCTTACCTGCCGACTCCTTGAGCTCGGCCTTGGCCAGCGCCAGCTCCTGCCGGATGAGGGTCGACAGATCTCTGGTCACCTCGCCGAGCAGGTCGCCCAGCGAGGTGTTGGCCGCCTTGAGCTCAGAGGGAGTCTGATCGGACATCGCTCACGTCCCTCGAAGGCTGAACGCCCCGCCCAGCGGACGACTGCGCGAAGACAGGGGTCTCCTCCACGGTCGGCGGAGTGGCGTAGAGCTGCGCCGACGACGTCGGCAGACCTGCGCGCCCGTTGGATGCCGCAAGACCCGGAGCCGCCGTCGAGTCGGCATGCTCGTCCGACGCGTTGGCGGCGAGTGCCCGCGTGAGCCGTCCTGCGACGATGCCGAGGATCGCTGCACCGATGATGAACGTCCCCGGCTTGCGCCGTGCGAACGACTTCACCTCGGACAGGACCGCGCTCGGGTCACGGTCGCCGAGCCACGAAGCGGCGCCTGAGAGCCGCGTGGAGACCTGGTTCAGCAGGTCCACCGCCAACCCCGGGTTCTGCGCGTTCGCCGTCAGCGACTGCAACTCGTCGCTGACCGAGCGCAGGCCCATCGCTGCACGGTGCTGCTGCGCCTGCGCCTGGTCCTTCAGCTCGCGCTGGGTCTGAGCGTAGAGATCCTTCGCCTGGTACTTCACTTCCTGGGCGACGGCCTTCGCCTCGCCCTTCGCGGTGTCAGCGACGTGTCCGGCTTCGCTGACCGCAGTGTCCTTGAGCACGCCGGCTTCCTGCTTCGCAGTCTCCACCGAGCCGCTCTGGCCGGTCGTCGCGGTATCGCGCGGCGCTGGCACTCCGTATCCCTCTGACATGCTGACCCCTCTCGACAACCGGCAGTTTCGCCGGGCTGAAGACAGTTCTACGCGCGCGCTTCCGTTGTCGTGCGGCCCTTGATTTCTTGCGTCGAGCGTGCAAGACGCGTGCGGGGGGGGAGATCGACGGCGCTATCGCAACTCGCCGAACTCGGGCGGCGGAGGCTAAGACCTTCGCCCCTCCACCGCAACCCCCTGAGGAACCCACCCGCCGCTGGTTAGCGTTCCCCCATGAGCTCCAACCCCGCAACGCCTCGTGAACCCGCCGTCCCCACCGAAACTCGCCCGCGAACGGCTTCGAGCGTGACCGCGGATGCTCCGCTGCGGGATGACGTGCTCCAGCGCGAGCAGGAGCGCTTCGGCGGGTTCAAGTTCGGCGCCGCCTTCTTCGGCTGGCTCACCGCCACCGGTACCGCCGTGCTCCTCTCCGCGCTGGTCGGCGCGATCGGCACGGGCATCGGCCTCGGATCCGGTGCCACGGTCGACGACGCCGCGGACGCCGCCGCCGACAATGCCGGAACCGTGGGCATCATCGGTGCGATCGTGCTGGGCGCGGTGCTGCTGATCTCCTACATCGCCGGCGGCTACGTCGCCGGAAGGATGGCCCGGTTCAGCGGCGTGAAGCAGGGCATCGCGGTCTGGATCTGGGCTGTCGCGATTGCGATCGTCGTCGCCATCGCCACCGCTGTCGCGGGTACCCAGTGGGACGTGCTCGCGAATCTCGACAGCCTGCCGCGCATTCCGGTCACTCCCGAGACCGTCACGATCGCGGGCATCCTGACTGCCGTCGGCGCCGCTGTCGTCGCGCTGATCGGGGCGATCCTCGGTGGCATGCTCGGCATGCGCTACCACCGGCGCGTCGACCGCGTCGGACTCGAGGGTCTGCCCCAACGATGACCGGCGACCCCTCGCTGCGATGACTGACTGCGGCATCCTTATCGTCTGACTTCCACTTTCTATCGATTATCGATACACTTCTATCGTAAATCGTTCTGGGAGGTCGGCGTGGGTACTCTTGCGATCGTTCTGTTGAGAGTGGTGATCGCGCTCTCGTTCGCGGGCTCGCTCTTCGTTCAGTTCTGGATGATGCCGATCATCTGGAACGACCTCTCCGATCTTCCCGACTGGCTGCGGCTGACAGCGGTGATCCTGCTGATCCTCGAGATCGTCGCTCTGCAGGTGGTCGCCGTCTGCATCTGGCAGCTGCTGACGCTGATGCGACGAGGAACGGTCTTCTCGAATGCCGCATTCCGGTACGTCGATGTGGTGATCGGTGCCATCACGGCGGGATCGGTGATCACGGCAGTCATCGCCGTGATGCTCGTTCCGGGCGAAACCGCTCCCGGCGTCGTCGGCCTCATCTGCGGAGCCTCCCTCGTGATCGCCGGCGTCGCTCTCGTCGTCTACGTTCTGCGGATGCTGCTCCGGCAAGCGGTCAGCCGGGAAGTCGAGGCCGAGCACCTGCGCTCCGAACTCGACGAGGTGATCTGATGCCCATCGTCGTGGACATCGACGTCATGCTCGCCAAGCGGAAGATGGCGGTCGGAACGCTCGCTGACCTGGTCGGAATATCACCGGCGAACCTCTCCGTGCTCAAGAACGGACGTGCGAAGGCCGTCAGGTTCACGACGCTCGAGGCGCTGTGCGATGCGCTGCAGTGCCAGCCCGGCGATCTGCTCCGCTGGGATCCTGAGGAGGATGCTGGAGCTGCCAGCGGTCCGCTTCGCGACACTCACGCGTGAGCAGCCGGTCCAATCGACCGAAGTCCTGGGCGAGGATCCCGTGCGTGGTCCAACCCGGAAGCCACCCGACCTGCCAGCGCAGGGAGTCGCTCAGGTCTGCCAGGTGGCCTGCGTCTACAGTCGTCCCACGTTCTCGATGTCTTCCCAGAACTCGGCCGCGACATCTGCCGAGACCGTGGCGCGCGTCCCGGAGATCGCAGCGACATAGTCGTCGATGAACGGCCCTTCAGGGTTCTGCGCGCCGGAATTGACCGCGTTCTCGAGCGCGGACTGAGACGCCTTCCGCGCCGCGTACTCGATGTCTGCGGGAGAGAACCCCTCGGTCATCTCGACGAGCACGTCGACGTCGACATCGACGGCGGCGGCGGGGATGTAGCGCTCCCAGATCGCCCGACGCGCCTGATCGTCGGGCAGCCCGATCGGGATGACGTAGTCGAACCGGCCGTGACGGAGGAATGCGGCATCCAACGCCCGGATGAAGTTCGTGGCGCAGATCAGGAGTCGGCCCGGCTGCTCGCGGAACGCAGGGATGATCTTCAGCAGCTCGTTCGTGACGCCCTGGGTGGGCGAGGGCGGCTCGCCCTGCCGGTGCGAGGCGATCTCCTCGACCTCGTCGATGAACACGACGGCGTGCTCGAGTTCGGAGATCTTCGTGAACGTCTCGCGCAGAGCGCCGGCGAGACCGCCAGGGTGCGACGCGAGACGAGACGGGAAGACCTCGACGAACGACCATTCCAGGCGGGAGGCGATCGCCTTCGCAAAGGTGGTCTTTCCGGTTCCGGGCGGGCCGAACAGCACGATCGCGCGCGGCGGCACGACGCCGAACCGGTCGGCGAGCTCGGACTGGGCCAGCGGCATGACCACTCGTCGCTCGAGCAGATCCTTCTCGGCGGTCATTCCGCCCACGCCGTCCCACAGCCCACGAGGCAGCACGCGGCCGCCCAGCTCGGCGAGGATCTTCAGCTCTTCGCGCTGCACCGGAATGTGCCGCTCGAAGTAGTGGAGATCCTGCTTCAGCGCGAACCCCTGATGCAGGAACGCCCCCACGCGCGTCTCTGCCGCCGGCATGAGCGCCGAGAGCTTCGAGATGCCGACCGCCGCCATTCGCGCCTCGAGTGCGGCCAGCATCGACGAACCGATGCCGGACCCGCGGACATGAGCGGCGGTCGCGAGGAACACGACCCACCCCTGCGCGTGCGCTGCCCGGCCGATCGCCGCACCGACCACCTCGTCACCGATCACCGCGACGACCGCATGATCCTTCGCGCATGACGCGAGCACATCCGACAGACCGTAGACGGGCTCGGCATTCACCGTGAGCATCTGCTCCCACAGGCGCAGGATGCCGTCGACATCGTCCGCGTGGTAATCGCGAATGCGCCACCCGCTCATCTCGTCTCCCTTCCTCCGCAGGTCCGCCGACGGCGTCGTCGGTCGAGATGGCCCGCTACCCGGAGCGTACAGAAGATGTCGACGCCGGCGAGCCGACTGCCGCCGATCTGACGGCCGTGGCCGCGCGCCCGAACGGGGGACGCGGACTGACTTCACTCCGGGCCAGACCATCCCGAACCTGGTCACCGTCAAGGTCGGCGCAGGCGGCAGGGTCACACTGACGAACAACTCGTCCGGCACCGTCCATCTGATCGCAGACGTCGCCGGCTACTCGCTCAGTCCCTAGACGCCGCCTCGGGCAGGGGAGCTGTCGCGACGTCATCGTCATCCGAAACGCGGCGCACCAGCTCGTCGTGGGACAACAGGTAGTGACGCTGCAGCCACTCGCCGAATCCGCGGACGTTCAGGTACTCGTGCGGCTCTTCGCGGGCGACCACTGGATCATGCCGGGCGTAAGCGGCGAACGCGAGCAGCTTTCGGGCCAGGGCATCGGGGGGAATGTTCGCGGGGCGCAGCGCGGCAGGATACCCCACTGCGTACCGCATCACGCCGCCGTCGATGACACCGGCGTCGACGGCCGACGCCACGACGCGGCCGACGCTCTGGTGATCGGGATGGTCGTCGCCGGGGAGGTCGGCGAATCCGGGATCATGTGTGATCACCGTCGTCGCGTCATACGCGGCGACAAGTTCGGCCACCGTGCTGCGCAGGAGTTCCACCGTGATCGTCTGTCCGGTGTCGAGCGTGCGCAGCGACGGCAGATCTCCCGCCACCAGTTTCGCGAGGCTCTGCCAGCCCGTGGACGCGTAGCCGTTGCCGCGCAGGCCGCCATCAGGCAGGCGCAGGAAGGACAGCGAGACCCGATCGTCGCCGTCAGGACGGGTGAGGGTCAGCGACACGCCATTGCCGAGCACGACGGATCTGTCCGACCACTCTCCCTGCGCACCCCGCATGATGTCGTAGGCGGCGCGGATGCCTTTCTCCCTCCCGTCGACGTATTCGGACATGCCGGCGCCGGCGTCGGACGCGGTGATGAAGCAGCTGTGCGCGCGTCGCCCGGTGTCGAGAGCATGCAGGAGAGTGGGGTTGGCGAAGACGAGGTCGTCGTCATAGTGTGCCCAGAACATCGCCACAGTTCCGAGCGGGCTGGGCGCACTTCGCTGATGTGTCATGGCTTCAGCGCTTCGTCAGAAAGTCGAAACGATGCGCATAGCCCGTCTCCGGGATGAAGTGGTCGGCGCCCACGGCGGGCAGCACCTGCCTGCGGAAGCGCTTGGCGAGCAGGTCGTCCAGGCCCGGGACGCGGCGGCCCTCCATGTCGTTCCAGCCGACGACGAGCCATCCGCCGGCCCGCATGACATCAGCACATTGATCCAGCGCCTTCTCGACGTCCGAAGGATCGTTCAGCCCCCAGCCGATGACACCGTTGCACACGACGAGGTCGAACATGCCGGGGCGAAATGCTTCCGTCAGCTGCGTCGCAGAGATGGTGTGATGCTTGGCCCCGGCGATGCGCTGCTTGGCCGGATCGACATCGACCGTCCAATACTCCGCGCTCGCGAACAGACGCGGGTAGGACCGGGTGTACCAATCGACGCCGATGTCGAGGACGCGATGGATCTCATTCGTGTCAAGAAGGCCGGGCACCACGACATCCTCGAGGAACATGCGATCGGCGGTACCGAGGCGCCAACGGCCGTTCTTCCATCGCATTTTGCTCCGCAGCCTCAAGCTGCGGGGCACCAGCCTTCTCAGCATTTGCGGGGCATCTATGTCAGTTTCGGTCGGGGCAGAGACCTCGCGTGGACCTGCGAGCACTGCCGAACGGCTTGCCGAAGACTATACGGGGCCCGCCGTTGCCCCGTAAACAGACGATCCGTGCGAGAGAGCGCGCTCCACACCGAAATCCCGATCGAACTGCTTCGATCGCGCGTGAGGCGTCAGGGGGCCGAGCGGTCCCGGGCCACGAGACCGCGGACCCATTCCTCGTGTTCGTCGAGGTCGAACTGAGCGAACGTCAGGCTCTCGTCGATCCACTCTTCGGACACGGTCGCGGTCTTCTCCTGCGAGGCCGTGAGGTCGGGCTGGCTGACGGAGGTCACCCCCAGCCAGACGGGGAGCGCCTGTGTGTCGAGAATGATGCTGAGCAGTTTCAGCTCGACATCGAGCGCCTTCTGCGCATCGGGAGGGAGCGCGTCCCAACTGATTCGGGGCTTCGCTGCATTCCCCGGCCATTCGACGAACGGAGGTGACTCCGCGTAGCGGGAGTGAATGGTGCGACCGAGGAGTTCGGCGCGTTGGATGACGGCCTGCTGCGCCTCGTTCCACCGTTCGGCTCGCGGAAGCGCGTCCTGCATGTCTTCCAGCGCCTGCTGAGCCGCATCCAGTTTTTCGGCTTCGGCCTCCGCCTCCATGCGGAGCTTGCGCCCTTTCCAGATGAGCACTCCTCCGATGGCGATGAGCGCCGGCAGGGCGACGACACCGGTCAGCACCGCGGTGCCGCCCGCCACACCCATGCGACCGGCCGCGAGTGAACCTCCTCCGAGCCAGGCGAGCGTGGCGCTGGAGGCGGCCGTACCCGACAGCGAGGCGATCGCGGTCCCGGTGGAGACGGTGCCCGCGGCCGAGACGGCCACGAACACCCCGGCAGCAGTGCCTGCACCCGTTCCGGCGCCGGCGTTCGCGTCTGCCCCGCTCTCCGACACCGTCTTCAGGATGCTGAGCTCTGTCTGGCCCCGCAGCCCCCTGATCTCGCCCTCGAGGGACCCTGCCAGGAGGTCGGGTGGCCCTACGTCCTGGGCATCGAGCACCGGTTGCCAATCGACTCTCGCGGCCGATTCGAGGAACGGCAGGATGAATGCATTGCGCGCACGCTCCAGCGTGCGTTCGGAACTGCGGATCTGGAACGTGACGCGCTCGGTGAGCAGATTCGACGAGGCGATGATCTGGGCTCGCCTCGCCTCGTTCTCGAAGAAGATCTGCCCCGCCATGGTTCGAGAGAAGACACCGGGTCGGGTCAGCACGGCAAGCGCTCGCTCCGTCTCCTCCTCGAGTTCTGCCTCGGTGTGTCCGAGTGCGTCCAAGAGCCTTTGGCGGTACCGACCGGTTGGGTCGGTCTTGCCCGACTCGATGCGGGAGATCGCGACGGCGGCGCTCTTCGGGCTCGCGTCGCTGCCGTACCCGGCCACCCGACCGAGGTCCTGCTGACCTTTGCCGTTCGCGCGCCGCCAGTCCTGCCCCCATGCCTTCAGGACGGATGCCTGTGCGGCCAGACGTGGCTGCGGAATTGCGCGCTCAGTCGCCATGGTTGACACCGACCCTAACTTTGTGCCTATACTCGGGCTAACACGGGGCTAACTTAGCCTCCGCATAGCCCACTATATAGGGAGACCATCATGAGTATGAGTGCATTGCCGACGTGGTCGGACAGGTCCGAGCAGGACGCATTCTCTGCCGGGGCGGGTGCGAGCGAACCTCAGGGCGACGCCCGTGCACGAAACGGCAGCAATCCCTGGCTGACGCTGTTCCCATTGGGGGCCGCCGCGGTCACGGCGGCCGTCCTGCTGCGCAGGCCCGCGGTGCGCAAGGCCTGCAGTGACGTCGTTCGGGACCCAGAAGTACGTGAAGTCTGCAAGGATGCCGGCGAGCGGGCATACCGGGTCATCGCCGCCTCATGGCGGCGGCACGGCGGCCCAGCGGGGTTGGCCGAGACCTTCCTGCGCTGACCTGGCGGCGCACCACAGACGACCTCCTCGCATGACGGTCTCCATACCCTGACGGCGGGGAACGTTCACGCCGGCCGCCATGCAGGTTCGTCGCGCGCTCCATCGATTCGATCGTCTGCGCTGTGACGAGCTGATCAGCGCTGGGTCGGCTCCCGTAGCGTCGAGTTCCACGAGGCGCTTCGCGATCTGGTTGATGATCATCGTCACGTCCTCGCCCTGGACCTCGGTCGGCAAGTGCTCGAGGTGCTTACGAGTAGGCGAGATCGACCAGCATCCCCGGATACTCCGCAGTGATCGAGCCTGCCCCGTCAACGCTCGTGCCGATCGTGGCGACGCGGATGGGCGTGCTCTGCATGCGGTTATCCAGGTCGGGCGCCCACCGCGCCTACCTGGAGCTCAATCGGCAGATCCTTCCGCAACGGCGGGTCGGCTCCGGGACGTGAGACGGTGACGGCCGCGGCGTACGAGCTGAACCGCAGGATGGCCTCAAGTTCGTCCACGCGTATGCTCCGCAGGCTCTGTCTCGCCTTCGCGCTCCGATATCCCGAGCGGATGAGCCCGTCGATCAGCGCGCCCATGAACGTATCGCCTGCGCCGACGGTATCGACGACGTCGACGCGCTCGGCCTCGACCGCGATGACGCCTGACCTCGCGACCGCGAACGCACCGCCCTCGCCGGTCGTCACTACCGCCACGGCCGGCCCTGCGGTGAGCCATGACCGCGCGACGTCAAGCGGATCCCTGCTCGGATACAGCCAGCGCAGATCTTCATCGCTCGCCTTGACCAGATCCGTCACCGCCACCATCTCTTCTACCTGCCGCAGGGCGGTCGGTTGGTCGCCCAGCAGCGCGGGTCGGATATTCGGGTCGTACGTCACAAGCGCGACGGGACGCAGGTGGTCGATGATGCGCGCAACGTCCGCCGCTCCCGGTTCCATGAGCGCCGCAATCGACCCGGTGTGCACGATGTCGGCGGTGTTCACGACCGCGCCCGCAAGATCCCACTCGAGATCGAACTGGTAATGGGCCGAACCTTGAGCGTTCAATTGGGCCGTCGCCGTAGCGGTTCGCGGCGCCTTCACAGCGGTGACGTCGACGCCGGACGCCTCCAGCCACGATACGACCGTCCGGCCACGCGAGTCATCTCCGATTCTCGTGAGCAGCCGTGGTGCGTGACCCAGCCTGCCGAGAGTCAGAGCAACGTTCGCAGGGCTTCCGCCCGGTGCCTCGTCAGTTCGACCATCGAATCGGGTGACGACGTCGACCAGGGACTCGCCGACAATCAGGACGCTGACATGGTTCGGGTCACTGGTCATCAGTTCGCTCCGCTCGCCGCGGGTCGAGGGCCGTGATGATCTATCATCGCGACCGTGCGGCTGGCTGCAAGAAGGTGAGCTCGCTGCCGTCCTCCACGATGAGCTCGCCGAGCGCGGCGTTGAACTCCCGCCCGGACTCGGCCGCCAGGTGCTTCTCGAAAGCCGCGCGGTCGCGATAGATCTCGAACACGTAGAACCTGGCAGGCGAGTCTGCGCGTCGGTAGACGTCGAAGGTGACGTTGCCGGGCTCGGCCCGGACCGTGCGCGCAAAGCCGCGCAACAGGTCCTCTACTTCGTCGACGACGTCTGGCTTGGCGGTGAATTCCGCATAAAGCACGACTTGTTGGGTGTCAGACAAGGTGGATCCTCCTTCGGAACGTGCGGGCGGTCGACCGATCGAGTGCCGGGTCTCCTGATGTGGTCGCGTTCACGCCTGGGCAGCCCCGGTCATGATGGCGACGGCGTCGGTCATCGAGTGGGACTGGGGCGTGATCGTGGCGGCACGTTTGCCGAGCCGCTGAATGTGGATGCGGTCCGCAACCTGGAAGACCTGCGGCATGTTGTGCGAAATCAAGATCACCGGCACGCCGTGCTCGCGCAGGCGGACGATGAGTTCGAGCACCTGCTGCGACTCACGCACGCCGAGCGCCGCGGTGGGTTCGTCGAGGATCACCACCTTCGAGCCGAATGCCGCGGCCCGTGCCACGGCGACCGCCTGGCGCTGGCCGCCCGACAGATTCTCCACAGCAACGGTGACATCCTGCAGCGTCGAGATGCCGAGCTTGTGCACCTGCTCGCGTGCCTCCCGGCGCATCCCCGACTGGTCGAGGGCGCGGAAAACCGAGCCCAAGATTCCGGGCTTGCGTCGCTCCCGACCGAGGAACAGGTTCGCTGCGACGTCGAGAGCGGGTGACACCGCGAGGTTCTGATAGACGGTCTCGATGCCGGCGGAGCGCGCGTCCTGTGGGCGCTTGAAGTGCACTTCCTCGCCGTCGAGCAGCAGCTGCCCTTCGTCGGGAATGTAAGCGCCGGTCAAGCATTTGATCAGTGTGGACTTGCCGGCTCCGTTGTCGCCGATGACGGCGAGCACCTCCCCGGCGTGCAGTTGCAGGCTCACGCCGTCCAGCCCAACGACGCGTCCGAAGGTCTTCACGAGGCGCTTGGCCTCGAGTATCGGAACCCCGGCGGGGGTCGGGGCGGGCTCGACCGCGTCTTCGATGAGGCTCACTTGCGTACCTTTCTGATCCACTGGTCGACCGCTACGGCGACGATGACCAGGATGCCGATTGCCAGCGTCTGGTAAAGCCCGTCGACGCCGGCGAGGAACAGCCCATTGCGGAACACGCCGACGATGATGGCGCCGAGAAGGGTTCCCCAGATCACACCGCGACCGCCGAAGAGGGATGTGCCGCCGATCACGACGGCCGTGATCGAGTCGAGGTTGAGGTCTGCGCCGGCGTTCGGGCTTGCCGCACCGGATCGGCCGATCTGGATCCAGGCGGCGACGGCGAGGACGGCGCCGGCGGCGACGTAAACGCTCATCAGCACCCGGCCGGTGGAGATACCCGCAAGGCGCGCAGCCTCGGCGTCGTCGCCCACCGCGTAGACATGGCGACCCCACGCGGTGCGTCCGAGGATGTAGGCGACGAGCACGTAGAGCGCGAGCATGATGACCACACCGACGGTCATCCTGACGTCCCCGATGGGGAACGCCGTGGCCGTCCACGTCAGCAGTTCGGGCATCTCTGCCTTGCGGATCGTCTGCCCCCCGCTATACAGCAGCGTCAGGGCGATGAAGATGTTCAGCGTGCCCAGGGTCGCGATGAACGGCGGGAGTTTCACGCGGGTCACCAGGAACCCGTTCAGCGCGCCGGCAGCCAACGCGGCGACGAGCCCGGCCAGCAACGCGATCGGGGCGGGGAAGCCGTTGTGGTAAGCCGTCTGGGCCATCACCATCGAGGAGAGGATCATCGCGGCGCCGACGGAGAGGTCGATCCCCGCGGTCAGGATGATGAGCGTCTGGGCGATGGCGACAGTGCCTACCACCGAGACTTGATCGAGAATGAGGGAGAGGTTCGCCGGCGCGAAGAACCGGGGATTGATACTTCCGAAAACGATGATCGCCAGCACGAGGACGACCGCGGGACTGATTGCCGGATAGCGATGCAGAAGCCCGCGGATCCGGTCAAGCGGGGTGCGCCGATCGAGGAACTCGGCCGCGAGGTCCAGCGTCGCGGTCGGGGGTGATTCTTGGGCCACGGGAATGCTCCTTTTGAGTGAGGGGGAAAGATGCCGCAGCCGGGGCAACTCGCGTCGGCTGCGGCATCCGAGGGATGGGTTACTCGCCGCCCCAGCAGATCTCGGCTGCTTCGGCGGTGTCAATCGAATCGACGCCTTCAGCGGGCTGGTCCGTCACCAGAGCGACGCCCGTGTTGAAAAAGTCCAGACCCTCACTCGTCTCTGGCGCGGTACCGGACTCGACCAGCTCGACGATCGCCTCGACGCCCAGCTCCGCCATCTTGACGGGGTACTGCTGGCTGGTCGCGTCGATGAGCCCGTCGGCGACCTGCGAGACACCGGCGCAGCCGCCGTCAACCGACACGATGAGCACGTCATCGCCGCTCTTGCCCGCAGCCTCGAGCGCCTGGAACGCCCCGTACGCGGCCGGCTCGTTGATCGTGTAGACGACATTGATGTCCGGGTTTTTCGCGAGCAGATTCTCCATCGCGGTGCGACCGCCGTCCTCGGCACCCTGAGACGCCTCGTTGCCGACGATCGTGTAGGAGCCACCCTGGCCACCGCTGTAGTCGCCAGTCGGTTCCTCATCGCCGTTCACCTTCTCATCGGCGAGGTCGATACCCATTCCGTCAAGGAATCCCTGATCGCGGGCGTAGTCCACGGTCACCACCTTGTCGTCGAAGAGGTCGATCATGCCGATGACCGCTTCTCCGCCGGCAAGCGTCTCGGCCGTCCACTGACCGATGTACTGCCCCGCGAGGAAGTTGTCGGTCGCGAACGTGATGTCTACGGCGTCGGCGGGGTCGGGGACTGTGTCCAGCGCGATCACAAAGAGACCGGCATCCCGCGCCTTCTCGACGGCATCGAGAACGGCAGGGCCGTTCGGGGTGATCAGGATGCCCGCATCGCCCTTGGAGATGGCGGCTTCGATTGCCTGGATCTGGGTGTCCTCGTCGCCGTCCTCTTTGCCCGCTGCGAGCGTCAGGCTGACGCCGTTCGCTTCCGCGGCGGCCTGTGCGCCCTCCTGCATTGCGATGAAGAAGGGGTTTGAGTTGGTCTTGACGATCAACGAGACACCGATCTCGCCTTCTCCGTCAGTGCCTTCGGACGGCGAAGCGCCGCTGTTGCCGGCACAGCCTGTCAAGGTAAGTGCCGCGGCAGCCGACACGGCGAACGTAGTCAGAAGCGCCTTGCGCCCCCGGTGCATGTGATTCCTCATCGAATTCCTCTCGGCAAGACCGTCGTCTTCTGACAACGATGTCAGTGGCCTTTCTAGTCGACTTGCCAGATAGAGTCAAGTGACTGATTACCAAATGAGATGAGATCGTGACACCGATGTCAGTGCCAGCTCCCTCGCCGGCTCGCCGCCCGCGCGCCACGATGAAGAATGTCGCCGCGCTCGCCGGCGTGGGCACCAAGACCGTTTCACGGGTGATCAACGGCGAACCGAACGTGTCAGCTGCCACCGCCGAGCGCGTGTGGAATGCGGTGCGCGCGCTGGACTACCACGTCGACCTGCAGGCAGGGAGCCTGCGTCGTGCGGACGGCCGCACGCGCACGCTGGGCCTCCTCGTCGGCAGTGTCGACAACCCGTTCGCTGCCGCGATACACCGCGCGGTCGAGGATGGTGCCAGCGAGCGTGGCGTGGCTGTGTTCGCGTCAAGTCTCGATGACGATCCGCTCCGCGAAGAAGCTGCGGTGGGGGCATTTATGCGCCGCCGGGTAGACGGTCTGATCCTGACAACATCGGGCAGGAGCACCGGATATCTCGCCTCCATCAGGGAAGTGGGAATACCGGTGATGTATATCGACCGGGAACCGGCCGAGTCGGGGATAGACAGCATCACCAGCGATAATCGTGCCGGTGCTGCCGCGGCGACCGAGCATCTCATCGCCCACGGACACCGCCGGATTGCGCTCCTCGCCGACCGGGTCGAGATCCAGACCGCCTACGAGCGGCGGCAGGGATTTCTGGACGCGCTCGGTCGCGCAGGGATCCCGACGACCTTGACTCCGATGATCACCGAGCTTCACGACGAGGATTCGGCGCAGGCGGCGCTTACCCGCCTCCTGCACTCCGATGAGCCGCCCACAGCAGTCTTCAGCGCGCAGAATCTCATTACAGTCGGCGCGCTCCATGCGCTGCGCCAAGCGCAGCGGCAGCGATCGATCGCGCTCGTCGGCTTCGACGATCTTCCGCTCGCAGATCTGCTGGATCCTGGTGTCACCGTCGTGGCGCAGCACCCGCACCAAATCGGGCGGCTTGCAGTAGAGCGACTGTTCGCGAGACTCGAGGGCGACGTGAGTCCCGCGAGCCATACGGTCGTTCCGACAACCCTGATCATCCGTGGCAGCGGCGAGATCAGACCACCCGCCGAGTAACCGGTTCGATGTGCGCGGCTGACCTTAGTCCGCTGTGGACCGACATCGATGTCGAACCAATGTGGCAGTACCACTTGCCATTCCCATGAGATTCCGCTTAGCATCTGCTCCCAGGCACTGACATCGATGTCAGGAATCCGAAGCTTCTACTTCGGCGACGCGCAACGGAGAGCGAGAAATGAACATGGCGGTTCACAGGATGGTCAAGAGCGCCCCAGCGCGCCCACGTGCGATCAAAGCGCTGCTGGCTACGGTCGTGGCAGCAGCGCTCGCGATCGGCGGCACAGCAGCGCCCGCCGGAGCAGACGAGAGCGAACCCGGCGACCAGCAGTACCGGCCCTTGGCGCACTTCTCGCCCGAGCAGAACTGGATGAACGACCCGAACGGCATGGTGTATGTCGACGGGACATATCACCTCTACTTCCAGTACAACCCGAACGGGACTCGCTGGGGCAACATGAGCTGGGGTCACGCGACCTCGGAAGACCTCCTGCACTGGGAGGAGCAGCCGCTGGCAATTCCGCAGACGTTCGACGCGGAGGGTCGCCCGATCGAGAACATCTTCTCGGGCTCGGTCGTCGTCGATGAGAACAACACCTCCGGATTCGGCGCCGCCGGCGAGAGCCCGCTCGTCGCGATCTATACCAGCGCGTACGAGCCCATCCACCCCACCCATGCCGGCAAGCAGGCGCAATCACTCGCGTACAGCAACGACGGTGGATACACCTGGACCAAGTACGACGGCAACCCCGTGCTGGACCGCGGGTCGAACAACTTCCGCGACCCGAAGGTGTTCTGGTACGACGGGCCCGCCGGCGCGTACTGGGTCATGGTTGCCGTCGAGGCGGTCGACCACAAGACGGTGCTCTACAAGAGCGACAACCTCCGCGAGTGGGAGCATCTGTCGGACTTCGGGCCGGCGAACTCGACCAGCGGCATCTGGGAGTGCCCCGATCTGTTCGAACTCCCCGTCGACGGTGACCCCGGGAACACGAAGTGGGTCATGGTCGTCAACCTCAACCCGGGGGCGGTGGCCGGCGGCAGCGGCGGACAGTACTTCGTCGGCGAGTTCGACGGCGTCACGTTCACGAGTGAAAGCACGGAGACGACGGACGCACTACCGACCGGCGACGTCTTCGCCGACTTCGACGGCGGCGACTACGAGGGCTGGACGGTCTCGAACGAGCCAGGAAACTGGAAGGACGGCCCCTGGGGTCTTCAGCCCGCGAACGGCGCTCTGCCCGGGCAGAGCCCGGTGACGGGCTTCGTCGGCACCGGTCTCGTGAACGGCTTCAACGACGGCGACTGGCCGGTGGGCACGCTCGAGTCCCCGACCTTCGCGATCTCCGGCGACTACATCAACTTCCTCGTGGGCGGCGGACGCCACCCGCATGTGGACGGATCGCAGCTGTCCAACAACCCCCCCGCGGGCACAACCGTTTTCGACTTCGAACTGCCCGAAGGGCAGACGCTGGCCGACGCAGGGTGGGAGATCACAGGCGACTTCGCGACCGAGCCGTGGCGTAACCCCTCCACAGCCGGCGGCGACTATTACCTCGGCGCCAAACGCATCAACACCTGGGAAGGCGGTCCGCGAGGCGACGACAACGTCGGAACCCTGACCTCGCCCGCATTCACTCTCAACGGTGACTATGTCTCGTTCCTCATCGGTGGCGGAAAGCGCACCGACGGCACGCTTCAGGCGGAGCTCGTCGTCGACGGCGAGGTTGTGCGCTCCCAGACTGGCCCGCAGTCGGGCCAGCTCAACTGGCAGTCCTGGGAGATCTCGGAGTTCGCCGGCAGCCAGGCGCAGCTGAGGATCCGCGACGAGGCCACCGGCGGCTTCGGCCACCTCACGTTCGACCACCTCGTCGTCGGTGACGCACCCGCCAAGGTGCGCTCGGACGAGACAACGGTCAACCTCGTCGTCGACGGCGAGATCGTGCGCACCGCGACCGGCGCCGACAGCGAGACCCTCGACTGGGCGAGCTGGAACGTAGACGAGTTCAAGGGACGCGAAGCATCGATACGCGTGATCGACAACAACCGGTTCGGCTGGGGGCACATCCTGGTCGACCAGGTGATGTTCGCGGATGTTCCGGCCTCGACACGACTCGAGAGCTACGACTGGCTCGATTGGGGCCGCGACTACTACGCGAGCGTGTCCTACTTCGGCACCCCGGCCGGTTCGCGGATCATGCAGGGCTGGATGAACAACTGGCAGTACGCCGAGGACATCCCCACCTCGACTTGGCGCAGCTCGATGTCGCTCCCGCGTGAAGTCACCCTGGTATCGACACCCGACGGCCCGCGGCTCGCGCAGCGGGTCGTGGAACAGCTCGACGGCCAGCTCGACATCGCCGCCGCGCAGACCCGCAGCGGAGTCCAACTCGACGGCCGGGTCGATCTCGACCTCGCTGGCGAGGTCGTGAAGATCGACGCGGTACTGCGACCGGGCGATGCCGAGCAGGCTGGAATCACCGTGTTCGGAGGCGCCGAGTCGGGCACGCACATCGGTTACGACGCTGACAGTGGACGCGTGTTCATCGACCGACGAGATTCAGGCAATGTCGGCTTCCATCCGGCGTTCCCCTCGATCGAGGATGCTCCGGTTGCGCTCGCCGCAGACGGCACCGTGACGCTGGAGCTGTACCTCGACCGCGCATCGGTGGAACTGTTCACCGACAACGGCAGGGTGACGATCACCGACCAGGTGTTCCCGAACGCGGGAGCAGACGAGATCACCGGGTGGTCGACCGGCGGTATCGCCGTGCTCGAGAGCATCATGGTGACGCCGATCGTTCCGACGATGTGGAACGTACCTGAGCCCGTCGAGGTACCCGGCGCGCCCGGATCCGTCGTCGCGACGCCACGCACGGGCGGCGCCGAACTCACCTGGAGCGCTCCTGCCTCCGATGGCGGAGCAGCGGTGACCGAGTACCGCGTGTACCAGGAGGGAATCGACGCGCCGGTGGCAACCTCATCGGACACGTCGGCCACGATCGCCGGCCTCACGCCCGGATCGACCGCGAGGTTCGCCGTCAGCGCCGTCAACACCGCCGGCGAAGGACCGCGGTCGGAGTGGTCGACGATGGTTACGGTCCCGGACGGGGCAACCGCCGCGCCCGCGCGCGCCACGTTGTCGCATGACAACGGATGGGACACAGGCCTCGCCGACGGCGATTACAACATCACGATGAACCTGTGGTGGGGCCAGAACGGCTCATCCTTCCGCCTGTACGAGAACGGGGTGCTGGCAAGTACAGTGCCGCTTTCGTACGGTGGCCTGTCCCCGCAACAGGCCAGCATCCCCATCACCGGCAAGCCGAACGGCACGTACGTGTACACGGGCGAGCTGGTCAACACGAAGGGGATGACGGAGACCAAGTCGATCACCGTCAAGGTCACGGAGGCCAACCCGGCCAAGCCGGTCCTGAGCCACGACAATAGGGACGGCGACGGAAACTACACGCTGAGGGCAGACCTGTGGTGGGGTACGAATGCGACCTCTTACCGTTTCTTCGAAGGCGACACCCTGCTCGCTGAGGGTTCCCTCGTCGCGGCGACCCCGGGCGCACAAACGGCGAGCCTGCAGATCGCGGGAGCGGAAAAGGGAACGTACTCCTATCGCGTGGAGTTCGTGAACTCGGCAGGCTCAACCTCGAGCGCGGCCTTGAAGGTAGCCGTCAAGAAGTGATCACCGCGAGGGAGTGGGATGACGGCTGCCGCACCCACTCCCTCGCTGACGAGGTCGACGTCAGGCAGGACGCTGTCCAGCGCGTCGGCGCTGCCGGCGCCGGCGATGATGGCACGCGCTTGCGGGGCGGTATCACGAATGGACCTCGTTGGGGTCCACGACGACGCGTCCGCCGACGACGGTCAGCAGGACGACGGCTTCGCCCAGGCTGTCGGGCGTCACCGTGCCCGGATCGCGGTCGAGCACGGTGATGTCCGCCGCAGCGCCGACCTGCAGGACGCCGCCGGTCTGTCCGATCGTGCGATAGGGCTCGACCGTGAGGCCGCGGAGCGCATCCATCGCATCGAGCGCTTGGTCCGGGTTGATCGGCACCGCGTCCGGGTGGTCGTGCGGACGGCGCAGTTGGGCGTCCGCCAGGATGCCGACAGCATCGCTCGGAGCGACCGGCCAGTCCGAACCCAGGGCGAGGGGAACCCCCGCCCGGACGAGGTCACGCGTCCGGAAGCCTCGATCCGCACGCTCTTCGCCCAGTCTTCGCGACCAGTTGTCGCTCCCGTCCGCGCGTGTGAAGAGCGTGCAGTGCGTGGGTTGCATGCTCGCGGTGGCCCCCGACGAGACGAACGCCTCGAGCGCAGCATCCGTCATCGTCTCGATGTGCTCGATCCGGTGCGTCGCCGAGTGCTCGCCCAGTCCATCGATCGCGCGGACGACGAAGTCGATCCCTGCGTCGCCGATGGCATGGGTGGTGGTCGGGATGCCGCGCCGATCCAGCTCGGTGAGCGCGTCACGGTACTGCTCGGGATCGAGCCACAGCGATGTCGTGGAGTCGCCGAGGCAGTCCGGCTCGTGCAGCCAGGCTGTTCCGTTGTCGACCGTGCCGTCGATCATGAGCTTGACGCCCTCGACGACCCAGCGGCGCCCGTGCACACCCTGCAGCGCGGCCAATCGGGCGACCTCTTCGAATGGCGCGCCCGGAACGTACCAGGGAGACATCCGCAGTCGGATCGGCAGGTCGCGCGTCGACTCGATCGTCCGCAGCAGATCGATCGCGTCCGGGGCGAGGTCTTGCACCTGACCCGAGGTGAAGCCCGCGCGCGCCATGTGCATGAGCACGTCGTAGAGCGCCTCCGCGCGGCTGTCGAAGCTCAGCGGAGGCAGGACCGCTTCAACCAGGTGAATGGCCTGAAGCTCCAGGAGGTAGCCGGTCGGACGGCCTATCCCGTCGGTGACGACACGTGACCCATCGGTGAACTCCTCGGCTCCCGTGACCCCAGCGAGATCAAGCGCAACGGAGGATGCCAGCGCCGGCGTGGGCGTCGAAGAAGCGGACGAAAGCCGGGCGGTCGCCCGCGACGTCGTTCAGGACCGCATTCGCAACGGGTTCCTCACCGAACACGTTCGGATCGAGCCCCCACCCGAGGAGCCAGTCCTCGCCCGCCAACCCACCCGCCTCTGCTCGCAGCGACACCTCGACGTCCGCAATCGTCCGGCACCGGCTGAGATCAGCCCCGCGAGTCAGGTCGATGCCGAACACCGGGTGGATGTGGCTATCGACGAACCCCGGCAGGATGGCGGCGCCCGGCAGTTCGATCACTCGGGTGGCCCCGCCGATGTACGGCTGGAGGGCGCTCCTGCTGCCGAGCGCCACCACTTCACCGGCGAGGATGGCCAGACCCTCGGCATCCGCTGTCGTCGCTGCGTCGGAAGCCATCGTCACCACCACACCACCGAGCAGCACGAGGTCGGCCGCGCGTTCGGGGATCACCGGACCTCCGCCATCTCGTCGGTGACCGACTCCGGGTCCGCGCCGCCTATCCGCGCGAACACCTCGGGCTTGCGCGCACGGAGGAACAGTGCGTACACGGCACCGGCGATCAGCACGACCGGGACCACTGCAAGGATGACCGCGTTGATTGCGGGGCCGGCGGCGGTCAGGTAGTCGATGGTGATCACCAGGACCGCGAGCAGCCCAGCCATCGCCACGACCGAGAAGATGGCGGCGGGCAGCACGTACCGGCGACGCGCCAGCTGACGGTTGCGCAGGATGAAGATCACCACCGAGATCGAGGCGAGGAGCTGCAGGGTGATGATGCCGTACACACCGGGCGAATTGACCAGGATGACCAGCTGCGTGAGCGGATCGAGACCGGCGACACCGAAGGCGATCACGACGGCGATGGCCACCACGCTCTGAATGAGCCCTGCGACCCACGGCGCGCCCATCCGGTTGGTCCGATGGAAGAACGCGGGGAGGATGCCGTCGCGAGAGAGCGCGAAGCTGTAGCGGTTGATCGCGTTGTGGAACGCGAGCTGGCCGGCGAAGATGCTCGACACGATCAGCACGAACATCACCGACACACCCCACTCACCCACGTACGCGCCCATTGCGGTGAAGAAGAACGCGGCCGGGTCCTGGGCGATCACTCCCTGCACCTCGCTGTCGCCGAACGCCTGGATCACGAGCCAGAGGGTGCCGGTGTAGAAGATCGCCAAGAACGCCACCGCGATGTACGTCGCGCGAGGGATCGACCGGTCGGGGTTCCGGGTCTCGCTGCGGTAGAGAACGGTCGACTCGAAGCCCATGAACGCGGCGAAGCCGAAGCCGAGGATGGCGAACATGCTCGGCGTGAAGATGTTCTCCGGCGCGAAGGTGCCGAATTCGAGCTGCCCGGCGCGCTGGGTCAGAATCGACGCGGCAAGCACGACCAGCAGCGCGGTCTCGAGCACCAAGAGCACACCCAGCACCTTCGCTCCGACGTCGACGCCGACCGCTGCGAGGCCGAAGACCAGGACCGCGCCGATCACGGCAAGGATCCACCACTGCACGTCGATCCCGAAGACCACGGCGAACATTCCCTGCGCCATGACTCCGAAAAGGCCCCACAACCCGATCTGCAGCAGGTTGTACGACACCCAGGCGAGGAAGCCCGCAGCCAGCCCGATGACTCTGCCGAGACCGACGGAGATGTAGGTGTAGAAGCCGCCCATGGGCTTGAGATTTCGCGCCATGTAGAGGAAGCCGATGGCGAAGACGGCCAGCACCACGCCGGCGACGGCGTAGACGATCGGCGCCGAGACTCCACCGATCAGCACAGCGAGGGGTCCGATGCCCGCGAGCACGCTCAGTGGCGCGGCAGCGGAAACCACGAGGAAGACGACTCCCCACGTGCCGAGGGCGGCCTTCTTGAGGCTTCCAGTTGGCTCCTCCTTGAGGAGCGACGAGTCGAGGGTCATGGCACATCCTTCAGTCGGGTGGTTGACCTACGGGACGCGCCTGCGGGTCTTTGGAGGACAGTGTGCCGCATGAGGTAGACGATGCGCAATCGATTGTGCAATATTGATGACAGATCGCACCATAGGATCGCTCTCAGGGGGTAGACATGCCATCGACGCGTCCGTCGACACTCCAGGACGTCGCCGATCTCTCCGGTGTCTCGCGGGGGACTGCGTCCCGCGCGCTGACCGGTGGCGGCCGCGTATCAGCGGCAACGAGATCCCGCGTGCTCGAGGCGGCGAGCAGCCTCCGCTACTCGACGAACAGCGGTGCCCGCAACCTCCGACGAGCTCGGGCAGGTTCGATAGGCCTCTGGATGCCCGGCGGCATGAATTTCATGGAGTACTACATGAACTTCGCGGTCGGCGTCGTGGAGAGCACGAGGGACAGAGAGCTGACGGTGTCGCTCATCCCGGCGGACTTCCCCGCCGCCAAGGCGCGAAGCCTGCATGTCGACGGATTCGTGATGACCGACGTGATCAGTGGCGACGAGCTCGCACGCGCGATCCTCGAGACGGGTCGGCCCGTCGTGGTCTCGGAGTTGGTGCCCCCCGGCATGCCAGAGCCCACCGCGACCGTGGCCGGCGATCACGTCACAGCGATGAACCAGCTGCTCGATCGACTGCGGACCGGAGGCGCGACGTCCATCGCGGTCATCAGGCCGCCAGTGACCCAGATGTGGGTGCGTATTGCAGCGGACGCAGCGGCGGACTGGGCGACCGCCAACAACATTCCTGTCACATTCGTGGACCTCATGGGTGTGCTGTCCGCAGAGGAACTCCATCGGATGATCCAGGGGCTCCAGGCGACGAATCCAGATGTCGATGCGATCGTCTGCCTTCCCGAAAGCCTCGGTGTCGGCATCCTCTCGACGCTGCGAGAGCTCGGACACTCCGTCCCAGACGACATCCAGCTCGTCTCATACACCGACAGCCCGTCGCTCGCCATCGTGCAACCGCCGATCTCGGCCTTGGATCTGCGAGCCAAGGATGCCGGCATGCGGGCCGGGGAACTGCTGATCTCTCTGCTCGAAGACGCCGACCGTGCCGAGCACACCGTCGAGTGGTTCGACCTGATCTACCGCGAGCGCTCATCCACTCGCCGGAACGCATGACGCCGACCGTATCCGCCCTCACTCCCGGCTCTAGAGCGGATGCCGGTCAACCGCTGTCAACAGCGCCGCGGCGTGCGCACCGACTGCTCCGGCTGGGTGGCTGTGCAGGACGGACTCCCACGAGTAGCCGCGCCGCTTCATCAGCGCGATCGCCAGAGCGTCACCCCACGCCGCCGTCGCCAGGGTCGACCCCATCGCGAGCACGCCACCGGGGTCCGCCGACGAGGAGTCCACCGGAACGACGATGTCGACCATCCGTGCCAGCGACGAGTCGGGACTCGCCGTGAGGGCGACGGCCCGGGCTCCCCGCTGCTTGGCGAGTCCGACGAAAGCAGTCAGTTCGTGGGACTCGCCGCCCTTCGAGATGGCGATGACGAGGTCACCCTGCGTTACAGCGCCCACCGTTCCGTGCAGGCCGTCGGCGGCGATGAGGAAGAACGCCGGGCTGCCGCACACCGAGAGCAGGTGGGCGAAGCGGCGGGCGATCGCCCCGGAGGTGCCGGAGCCGATGACGACCACTTTGCCTGGGAGGGAGAGGATCAACTCCACGGTCTCGTCGAAGGACGCGTCGAGCTGATCGGCGATCGCGGCCACCGCTGCGGCTTCGGCCGCAATGAGGCGGCGGGCATCGTGGAGTTGCTGGGACTCGGTCATGGCGTATGTGCTCCTCGGCGATCGCGACGGGATGGCGTGGTGGGTTCGACGGGCGGGTTGAGCGCGGCGCCGTCGGGGACCGGACGGGACATCAGCCGGCTGAGCCAGCCCAGTCGCCCGCGCCGCGACTCGAGCACCAGAACCACGACCAGGATCAGGCCCTGGATGATCTGGTAGATGTACGGACTGATCTGAAGGCCGGTGATTCCGCTCGAGATGGACTGCAGGATGAGCGCCGCCACAGCGACGCCGACGATCGGCGCGCGGCCACCGGAGGGATTCGTGCCGCCGAGAACCGCGATCGTGATGGCCAGCAGCAGGTACGAAGCCCCGTAGTCGGCGGTGGCGCTGGCCGATCGTGCGGACATCAGAACCCCGGCGATGGCGGCGATAACGCCGGCGGCGGCATATGTGCCCATCAGCACGCGACTGCGCCGGATGCCGCTGTAGTCCGCCGCCTCGGCGCTCGCGCCCACCAGGAGGACGCGAAGCCCGAACCCGGTCCGGTTCATCAGCAGGAACAGAAGCGCGATCACCACGCAGAGGATCCAGAAGCTCAGGGGGACGATCGCGACCGTCTGCACGCCGAGCGCGAGCGTGGACTCCGGAAGCCCGTACAGGGGCTCGCCGCGGGTGAGGACGATGGCGATGCCGGTGAACAGGGTCATCGTCGCGAGGGTGGCGAGAATGGGCGCTATACGCACGTACGCGATGAGCGCGCCGTTGATCAAGCCGCACACCAGACCGATCACCAGCGCGACGAGGATGCCGGCGAGCGCCGCGACCGGATCAGCCGTGCCGGATTGCAGGAGGGCGATCGCCACCGCCGCCCCGCCGAGCGATGAGAGGTTGGCGACGGCCACCACCGACAGATCGATGCCCGCGCTCGACATCGTCAGGGCAATGGCGAGAGCCAGCAGAGCGATCTCGGGAACGGCGTATCCGATCGACTGAAGGTTGAGCGGCGTGGCGAATACGCGGGGGTTGAGGACGCTGAAGAGCACGATCACACCGACGAGGACGATCACCAGTGTGCCGGTGTGACCGGCGGACTCGTGCAGCCGCGCAACGCGCGAGCGGACCAGGATTGTCTCCGTGGACATCAGTTCATCGACCCTTCGAGGATGGCGGCGCGGCGCTGCCGGTTGCGGCGGCTCAGAGCCTGGACGGCGACGCCGATCAGAATGACGAAACCGACCACGACGGTGTGCCAGAAGCCGGGGACGCCCAGCCGCACGAGCGAGTTCTGGATGAGCGCGAGGAGGATCACTCCGAGCGTGACGCCCTGTACCGTCCCCCGTCCGCCGGTGTCGGCGGCCCCGCCGATGACGACGGCGGCGATGACCGTGAGTTCCGTGCCGACCAGTTCGAACGGAGACGCGTGACCCGCGAGCGCGACGTGCACCATGCCCGCGAACCCGGAGAGCGCACCGGCGACGACGAAGATGAGCGTCTGCACGCGACCGACACGGATGCCGGCTCGGCGCGCCGATTCCGCCGACCCGCCGATGGCGTACACCGACCGCCCGAACATCGTCTTCCTCAGCACGATGCCCAGCGCGACGGCGATCAGCACGACAGGGATCGCGAGGACGGCGAGCGAAGCGCCGCCGCCGATCGAGAAGCGGGCATCACCGACCGCGGCCAGTTGCGGCGGAAGTGTGGAGATGTACGTCGAGCCGAAGATGACGAGAAGAGCGCCGCGGATGATGCCCTGCGTTCCCAGTGTGGCGATCAGTGTCTGGAGCCGGAATCCGGCGATGAGGATGGCGTTGAGGATGCCCAGGGCAGCCCCGACCAGCACCGCGAGCGCGAACGCCACGAGTGCGTTGTCGATGCCCAACGCCTGCATCACGACCACCGTGCCGTACCCGGCGAAGATGGCGATGGCCGTGAACGAGACATCCACCCCTCCGGCGATGATGACGAGGAGGAGGCCCAGCGCGAGCGCCATGTTGACAATCGCACTGCGCGCGATGTCGGCGGCCATGGACAACGAGAGCGTGCCGGGGCTCACGACGAGGATGACCAGCAGCAGCAGCACGATGATGCCGAGGAGCACTCCCTCGTTGTTGCGCCCGCGCAGCCGGCCGAGCCGGTCGAGCGCAGACGGCGCGGCGATGATCGCGGTCATGCGATGGTCCTTTCCCTGAGGGTGTCGACGGAGACGTCGTCGGATCGGATCTCGTCGACGAGACGCCCGCGTCGCACCACGAGCACGCGGTGGCATGCGGCGACGAGCTCGGGGACGTCGTCCGAGATGAGGAGGACGGCCATCCCTTCCGCAGCCTTCTCGCGAAGGATCTGGAGGATGGCGGCCTTGGAACCGACGTCGACGCCGACCGTGGGTCCGTTGAGGATGAGCAGCTTGGGCTCGGTGGCCAGCCACTTCGCGATCACGACGCGCTGCTGATTGCCGCCGGACAGACTGCTTACCGGGTGGGCGGGTGCCCCGATCTTCATGTGAAGCTCGTCCACGAGACGGGAGACACCGGCATCCGCCGCCTTCCGCTTGATCCATCCCCAGCGGGTGGAGAAGCGCGACAGTGCCGATGCGACCATGTTCCGGGTGATCGACTGCTCGAGGAAGACCCCCTGAGTCAGGCGATCGGAGGGCACGTACGCCACGCCGGCGTCGATCGCCGACTGGACACTGCCCGAACGGATCGGGCGTCCGCCGACGATGACGCTCCCCTGGGTGAACGTGATGATGCCGAAGATGGCGTCGGCGATCTCGCTGCGCCCGGAGCCGAGCAGGCCGGTCAGCCCCACGATCTCGCCCGCGCGTGCCTGGAAGGCGATGTCGTGGAATTGCCCGGGGGCGGCGAGACCCGCGACCTCCAGCACCACGTCTTCGTCGCCGGTCCGCTCCGACACGACGCGCTCCTCCAGCTCGCGGCGCCCGATCAGTGCCTCGACCAGCGAGTCCCGGGTGAATTCGTCCACGAGGCCCTCGGACACGACTCGCCCGTTGCGCAGCACCGTGATGCGATCCGACAGGGCGAAGACCTCTTCGGTCTTGTGGCTGACGAAGACGATCGCGACACCATCGGCCTTCAGCACCTCGATCACGCCGAAGAGCACCTGCACCTCGCTCCAGGTGAGGGCCGTCGTCGGCTCGTCCATGAACAGCACCCGCACGTCATTGGCCAGCGCCCGGCAGATGGCCACGAGCTGCCGTTCGGCCACCGACAGCGTGTCGACGTAGGCGTCGAGCTCGAGGTCAAGATTCAGCCGCTCCTGGACGGCCGCTGCCGTGCGCTTCGCGCTCGCGGCGGAAACGACTTTGGCGTGCCCGGCGACGCGAGAGGTCATCGCGATGTTCTCGGCCACGGTGAGGTTCGGAAACAGCGAGAGGTCCTGATAGATGACCTGGATGCCACGCGCGATGGCGCCCGGCACGCTCAGGCGGGTCACCGTCTCGCCGGCGATCTCGATTGCGCCGCGGTCAGCGCTCTCGACGCCCGAAAGGATCTTGATCAGCGTCGACTTGCCGGAGCCGTTCGCGCCGGCGAGGCAGTGCACCTCGCCACCGCGGATCTCCAGATGGGCGTCTGACAGCGCGTGGGCGCCGCCGTAGGTCTTGGTGACGTGCTGAGCGCGCAGCACGATCGGATGCTCGTTCATATGTGTGCCTTTCGTGGGGACCGGTTCTGGGGACCGGTCCCCACTGGTGGGGTGGCGGGGACTCAGAGCGAGTGGCCGGCCACCTGAGGTGGGAACCGGTATGAGCCCCGGGTCCCACGGGTCGGGATGGCTGCCTCAGAAGGGGTATTCGGCCGCGTTCTCGGCGGTGACGTCGATCCAGGCGGTGCCGTAGAACGTGTTCGGGTGTTCCGGATCGGCGCTGAGGCGCTCATAGCCGGTCACATCGAGGTTCGAGCCCTCTTCGATGCTCTCGCCGGCGACCAGCATCGATGCGATGGTGAGCATCGCCTGTCCGGCCAGCGCCGGGTCCCAGAAGGTGATGACGTCGATGGCGCCGCTGTCGAGCAGTTCGGAGGTCATCGACGGCAGCGAGGTGCCGACGACGCAAACCTGGTCCTCGAGCCCGGCCTCGCCGATCGCCCGGCCGGCGCCGACGACGTCCGTCGAGGCGGCACCGATGATGCCGGCGAGATCGGGGTATGTCGCGATGAGCTCGCGAGTGCGCTGGTACGCGGTGTCGGCGCTCTCGTCCGACGAGATCGGGTCGCCGATGGAGGTGACCGACGGGTACTCCTCCGCGGCGCGATCGGCGGCCCCCTCCACCCAGTTGTTGTGGCTGGTGACGGTCAGTCCACCGACGAAGTGCGCGTAGGTGCCGCCTTCGTCGCCCATGCACTCGGACAGCAGGTCCATCTGGTGGGCACCGTAGTCGAGGTCGTTGAACGCCTCGATGTCCGCATCCGCGTTCGTGATGCCGGCCGCCTCGTGGGTGACCACGACGATGCCCGCGTCCTGGGCGCGCTTGAGCACCGCCTCGACGCTCTCCGGTGCGTTCGGGACGACGGTGATGGCAGCCGGCTGCTGCGGGATCGTGTCGCTGATGATCTGAATCTGGCGCTCGGGGCTGGCGTCCTCGCCCGCCGTCTGCACGACGGTGACGCCGTTGGCCTGAGCCCATTCCTGGTTGCCGACATCCATGCGGTTGAACCAGTCGCCGCCGGACAGTTTCACGATGTTGAACATCGTCTCCTCGCCGCCCGCGGCGGCGTCCGCGGGCTGGTCGGCCGAGAGCCCGGCGCCGCAGCCGGTGAGGGCGAGGGCGCCGACAAGGGCGAGTGCGCTGAGTGCGCGGAGGGGGTGATGCACGAGAATCTCCTTCGGTGTGTCGTTCATCGGGTGGACATGGTGTCGGCCGCATCGCGCGGCGGGTGCCGCAAGCGGTGCATGAGCTGGGGATGCTCCTGGCCGAAGAAGTGCTGGGCGCGGCGGTAGCTCCGGTACGCGCTCTCATAGGCGGCCGACGCTGCGGCGTCCGGCGTGTAGGTGTGTCCGGGGCGATCGCCGAGGCTGGCCGCCGCGTCGGACACGTCGGCGAACGCGCCGGCGGCGACCGCGGCGTGCAATGCCGCGCCGAAGGCGGCGGTCTGGAGCACCGGGCTCACGCGGATCACGCGGCCCGTGATGTCGGCGAGCAGCTGCATGAGGAGCGGGCTGCGCAGGGTGAGTCCGCCGCACGCGACGATCTCCTTCACCTCGAGTCCGGCGTCCTCGAAGGAATCGATGATCGAGCGCTGGCCATACGCCGAAGCCTCCAGCAGCGCCCGGTAGATCTCGGAGGAGGTGGTGGCGAGAGTCAGCCCGATGAGCACCCCGCTCAGGTGCGCGTCCGCATACGGTGATCGGCTGCCGCTCCACCACTCCAGCGCGAGCACGCGGCTCGCCCCCGGTCCGATCCGCGCGGCGTCACGAGTGAGCAGTTCGAGGACGCTGATCCCCTCGCTGACCGCCTCCGCTGCGTACCGGCTCGGCACGTGGTTGCGCGCGAACGCCGCGAACATGTCGCCCACCCCGGCCTGACCGGCTTCGTAGGTCCACAGCCCCTCGGCGACCGAAGAGCGCACCGCGCCCGCGACACCCGGTACAGGCCGGAGCTGTTCCGCGTTGAGCAGATTGCAGACGCTCGTGCCCATCATCAGCACCATTCGTCCGGGTGCGATCGCGTTCGTCGCGATCATGGCGACCTGTGCGTCCATGCTCCCCGCTGCCACGGCGATGCCCTCGGTCAGGCCGAGGACATCGGCGCAGGCTCGGCTCAGCCCGCCGACACGCGATCCCGGCGCGTGAAGCTCGCCTGCAAGCCGATCGAGCACCGCATCGAATCCGGGGGCGAGCTCGTCCAGGAATGACGCCGCGGGATAGCCCGACGCCTCAATTCGGTGGTTAGCCTTGAATCCCGCGGCCTGGGCACTGCGCACTGTCGCGCCGACGAGGGTCGAGGTGATCCAGTCGCCGGCGTCGAGGAATTGTGCGGCGGCATCGAACACCTCGCGGTCGCACTCGAAGATCTCGAGCGTCTTGGGAAGCATCCACTCCGACGACACACTGCCGTCGTAGGCAGCCAGATCGCACCCCGGCCGGCGGGAGGCCAGGTCGTTGATCCTATTGGCCTGCGATTGCGCGGCGTGGTGCTTCCAGAGCTTGGTCCACGCGTGCGGGCGGCCGCGGAACCGGCTGAGGCTGCTGAGCGGCGTGTTCTCTGCAGACACCGGGACCACGGTGCACGACGTCGCGTCGACGGCGATGCCGATGATGTCATCGCGGTCTGCACCCGCGTCGGCCACCGCCGCGCGAACAGCCCGTTCGAGTGCGAAGAGGTAGCCGTCTGCGTCGTGCAGCGCCCAGGCATCCGGAAGCGGTTCCCCCGTCACCGGGAAGACGTCGTCGACGACACCCAGCGGGTAGTCGACGACGGCCTCGCCGGCGAGGCCGCCGGTGCCGACGTCGACGACGACGGCGCGCGCGGACTGCGTACCGAAGTCCACTCCGATCGTGAAACGGGTCACTGCGGGCCTCCTCGTCGATGCCTGTCGGGAAGATCCCGCACTCGGACTCTAATCATGTGTGCAGTCAGGGTGCGAGTAGAGTGCTCATATGAGCGCACCAGGATCGCAGCCCGTGAATGAAATGGACGAGATGATCGAGATCGCCGAGCGGTACTACCTGCAGCGGCACAGCAAGCTGGAGATCGCGGCGGCGCTGGGATTGTCACGCTTTCGCGTCGCACGCCAACTGCAGAAGGCCATAGACGACGGTGTCGTGCGGATCAGCGTCGCATCGCCGCGCGAACGCCGACACGACCTCGTCGATCAGTTGAGGGCCCGCTACGACTTGGAGCATGTGGTGCTCATCGACATGCAGTCCCTCGGACGCGAAGAGCGCCTGCGAGAAGCCCTCGGCCGCGCGGCAGCGCAGCTGCTCGGCAGGATCCTGACGGACGACGATGTTCTCGGCATGGGGTGGGGACGCTCCATCCACGCCACCGCAGCGGCGATGACCTCCCTTCCACCGGTGCCGATCGTGCAGCTCGGAGGCATGGCCGGAACGGCGAGATCCAACTCCATGGAACCGGTGCGCATGCTGTCGGACCTGGGCACGGGTCCGACCTACCCGCTTTACGGGCCGCTCATCCTGCCCGACGCTCAGACCGCCGCAGGCCTCCGCCGCCAGCCCGACATCGCCGCCACCATCGAGATGTTCAATCGTGTGACGGTGGGGGTGGTGGCCGTAGGAAGCTGGAACCCGCCCAACTCCCAGCTGCTCGCCGCATTCTCACCCGAGGAGCAGCGCCGCCTCGCGGCGGGCGGGGTGGCTGCCGAGGTGTGTGGCGTTCTTGTCGATCACGAGGGCCGGCCCCTGTTCCCTGACGTGTCCGAGCGAATGCTCGCCATCGACGGTCAGCGCCTGCAGCAGATCCGCACGTCGATCGCCGTCGCCGGCGGGCTGACCAAGGCGGCCGCCGTGCACTCGGTGCTGCTGGGTCGCTACGCGACCTCGCTGGTCAGCGATCTCACTCTCGCGCGCGAGCTCGTCTCGCGATATCCGTGACCGGCGGGAGGGGAGACGACACCGCCGCGGTTCAGCGGAGCGATCTCCGCTACGGTCGCTGCTGCCGGGAACGTCACCGTGCTCATCGACAACGCGGGCGGCCTGCCGCACACCGCCAGCATGCTCGAGGTCGCAGACGCCGATCTCGCGAGGTCATGGAAATCCCTTCTTCGCACCTGCATGGCCGAGCTTCGGCCGACTCTGACCGCCGCCGCACACGCCGAACTCATCGACATGCACTCCGTTGCAAGTTGGTACGCCTTTGGCGGACCGTACAGCGCCTCGAAAGCCGCCCTCCGGTCCGCCACCAATTCCCTCCGGCTCGACGGTGTGGAAGACGACGCCTACGAAGTCATCGCGGACCAGATCAGCGCAGGTCAAGACGGCACTCTCCGCCCCGATCGACGTGCTCTATCCCGAGCCTCGCCGAGCGTAACCAGCCACTCCGCCGCGTCGAGTTGGACGTCGCGGCTCTGCAGACACAACGCCAGTCAACGACGTTGTCAACCTCCTCCGTTCCCGCAATGTGCAGCACGGTGGCGCGGACCCCAGGCTTCGAGCCCCTCTCGGATCGCGAATCCGACCATGACCAGACCCGCGACAGCGTCAACCCAACACCAGCCGACACGAGTTGGCGAGCCGGGGCGGCTGACTGCTGCCGAGGGATACCAGTACGCCACGACCGGCCCCACCGCTCGTCTCGAGCGACGGGGCCAGTGACGGTTCCTCGCAGCGACTAGTGCTCGGATGCCTCGCCGACGACAGCGATCTCGCCGGGTGCGGCGGCCAGTGCGCCTTCGGCTATGACCTCACCGGAGTGCAGGTCGATGGCATAGATCGTCTGGCTGGCGGGCTCGGTGATGTACGCGGTGTCCCCGACGACCTTCAGTGCCGGGTGCGGGTCCTGCCACTCGTCGGGGCTCTCCCACGGGGCGATGACATCCCATGAATCGGTGATCTCGCCGTTCTCGTCCATCTCGTAGAGAGCGCCGTCGGAGCTGAGCAGGATCACGTTGTCGTGTGCGTCGCGGCCGACGCCGCGCCAGGTGTAGCTGACACCGTCGGGCAGTTCGACGATCTGCATGGTGTCAGCATCCGTGTCCACGAACGCCAGCGACGTGAGCAGGTAGCCCTCGCTGTCGGGGTTGCTGTTGTAATCCATCACGGCGACCGCGCTGGATTCGGTGACGTAGGCGTTGCCGCTGCGCCCGAATTCGTCGGGCGCGTCGAGCTTGACGAAGCCGCCGTCCTTGAAGATCAGGACGCCGTCCTGGCACCCGAAGACGACGACCTCGTCCTGCAGCGAACCCTCTCCGTGGACGGAGGGGCACTGCTCGTTGCGGTCGAGCTCTGCACGGTCGACATCCAGCAGGCGTACGCCGCTGCGCCCTTCTTCGGTGCCAAGGGTGGAAAGCAGCGTGCCGTCGGAGAGCTCGATGGCAACGCCGTGGTGAGCGGCTTCGGAGGTGACGGTCTCAACCTCGGGCAGTTCCGTGGTGTTGACAGTGTCGGTGTCGAAGAGGGTGATGTCGCCGGTGCCGTCGGCGAACAGTGCGGTGCGCCCTTCGTGGACGACGGCGTGGCCGGCGGCGTCGGCCGGGAACACCACATCGGTCAGGACGGGGGTGCCGGAGGTGAGGCCGGTGTCGAGCACCTGGAATCCGTCGGTGGTGGTGACGTAGACGTGGCCGTTCTCGTCACCGGCCGTGTTGACACGCAGGAAGCCTTCGGCGGGCAGGTCGGCGATCGTCTCGAGCGTTTCGCCGTCGAGGACGAGGATGCCGCCGTCGTAAGTGAGCGCAACGCGGGAGTGGCTGTCGTGCTCCGCGGTCTCTTCGGTCTCGGTGGTGGGGGCTGCCGCAGGTGCGGTGCTGGCGCAGCCGGCGAGCACCAGCGCTGCGACCGCAGTCAGCGCGCTGGCGGTGAGGGTCGTTCGGACGTGGGAGGGCATTGCTGTTCCTTCTCTCTTCTGGGTGGTGCCGGGTTCAGGGGGACGGTGCGAGGCCGTCGACGATGCGTTCGGTGTTGGTGCGCATCATCTGCAGATAGGTGTCGGCGTCGCCGCCGGCTTCGGAGAGCGACTCGGTGTACAGGGGAATGACGGCGATCTCGAGCCCGGTCTCTTCCGCGACGACCTGTGCCAGCCGGTCGGGTTGGGATGAGTCGGCGAAGATCGCGGTGACCCCGGTCTGTCGGATCGCGCCGGCGAGGCTGGCGAGGTCGGAGGCGCTGGGGGCGGCGAGGGTCGTGCCGCTCGGGATGATCGCCCCGATCACCTCGAACCCGAATCTGTCGGCGAGGTAGCCGAAGACGTGGTGATTGGTGATGAGCTTGCGGGACTCCGCGGGGACAGCCGCGAACGAGGCATCCATCTCGGAGGTGAGCACGGCCAGTTCGGATCGGTATGCGTCCGCACGTTCTGTGAGTTGCTCGTCGTCGATGTCAGGGATGGCGAGGAAGTTCTCTTCAAGTGCGTCCACGACGGTGAGCATGCGGTCGGGGTCCGTCCAGAAGTGCGGGTCGGGAAGGCCCGTGGAGCCGTCGTAGTCGTAGGTGAGCGGTTGTGCCTGCTCTCCGACGCTGAGGTGCGGGACGCCGTCTGCGGCAGCGGCATCGATGTGGGCGGCGATGCCCTCTTCAAGTCCGAGTCCGTTGGAGATGAGCAGGTCGGCGGTGCGCAGTTGCGCGGCTTGTTGGGCGGAGATCTCGAAGGAGTGCGGGTCCCCGCCTGGGGGCATGAGCACGGTCACCGCGGCCTGATCGCCGATCAGCTCGGTGACGACATCCCCGAGGATGTTCGTGGTCACCACCACACCCGGGCCTGCTTCCGGGCCCGCTGGGCCGGCACAGCCGGGCAGCGCGAGGATCAGCGCGGCGGCCGTGAGCATGGGAAGGAGGCGACGCATCTCAGCCCACCTGCTCGAGGAACAGCACACCGGGGGTCGGAAACGTGCGGGCGATCCGTGCGTTGTCGCGGTAGTCGATCTCCAGGATGCGGTCGTTTGCGGGGTCGGACACGTACGCCCGCTGTGCGTCCACGATCACCCGCACCAGAGCCCGGGACTCGGCATTTGCGATCGACTCGGCCAGCACCGGGTCCGTCATCGCGAGGTTCCCGCCGGCGGCGTCAAACACCCTGATCCGGCCCGCGGTGTCGACCGCGACGGTCAGGTCGGCATCATCGGCGACGGCGCTGACGGCGACCAGCTCGGTCTCACTAGGAAGGAAATGCCATGCGCGGGCGCGGGAATTCAGCCGCCACGCACCGGCGTCGCCGGCCGGGCCCGCGACGGAGGGACGTCCGGTCCGCCCCTGCAACGACGTCGCCGCCGGGGCGTCAACGCCTGCCGGATAGGGGATCTCCTCGAAGGAGATGGAATCACCGGTCTCCGTTGCCAGGACAGCGCCGGTCTCGCATGCGAACACCACACCGACACGGGTCAGGACCACCCCCGATGCGCCTGCACACGCGACCGGGTCCGCCACCGCGTCGCCGTCCTCGCGGACAACTTGAACCGTAGAGGGCGTGCCGTTCGCGTCGGGAACGGTCGTCAGGAGTGCGCCGCCGAACGGCATCGCGACTGCCCGGGGGTGGGGGGTGATCGGCACCCGGGCCGGATTGCCGATGGTCCCGTCTTCAAGGTCGTCCTGGGAGACCACGACCACCTCGCCCATCTCGGGGAACGTGATCGCGGTGCGTCGGTCGGCGGTGTGGATGACGGCGGGGCCTTCGCCGGTGAGCGTGCCGATGGTGCGTGGGGCGGCGCGGTAGTAATGGAAGTGGTCACCGTGCTCCACCGTCCACACCCCAGAATCAACGATCTCCACCGTTGTCTCCGCGCCGGAGGTCGCGACGCGGAAGATGAACCGGCCATCGCCCGACACCGTGGCGACCTCCCCGGTCGCCGGCCCGAGAAGAGCAGTCTCGGTTTCCGCAACGAGATCAAGCTGGCGAAGCGCTCCATCCGCGCCGCCGAACACCAGGCCGAGTTGCGGCTCCGAGAGTTCCTCCGCGCCCTCGACATGCCCGTGCGCGTCATCCGTGGCGCCCGGAGACGGCTGCGGCTGGGAGCCGAGTGACGAGCACCCCACGACGGTGACGGCCAACGCCGCAGCGAGAACTGCTGTCAGGACAGGGCGGTGGCCGTGGCGGTGAAGGTGCATGACAATGACACCCTATTGATAATGATTCTCATTGTCGAGTTGAGCGGGTGGCGGCGTGGGCCAGGGCGGCGAGCGGGAAGCTCAGTGTTGCGGTCAGCGCGATCGACGCGCCGGCCGCCCATCCGCCGTACCAGGAAGCGAGGAGTCCGATGAGCACGCTGAGGCAGGCGATGGCGGCGGCGAGCAACATCATCGAGCGGATGCTCCGCGCCCACAGTGAGGCGGCGGCGGGCGGGGCGATGAGCAGCCCCACGACCAGGAGCGTGCCCACCGCCTGGTAGGAGGCGACGATCGCCAGGGCGATGGCGGCCAAAAGCACCCCCGCGGCCAAGCGGGGCCGCATCCGCAGGGTGTGCGCCACCCGCGGGTCGAAGGTGAGCGCAGTCAACGGCCGGTGAAACGCCCCCAAAGCGACGATCACGGCGATCGCGGTGACGGCGACCGCGGCAACGCCTGCCCATTCGAGACCGAGGATGTCGCCGAAGAGGATGGCGCTGATGTCCACCGGGAAGGCGCGCGCGGCGGAGACGATGATCACGCCGAGCGCCAACATCCCCACGAACAGCAACCCGATCGCGGTGTCCTGCGAAACCCGGCCGCGTCGAGAGGCCAGCCCGATCCCGGCCCCCATCGCAGCCGCCGCAACGAGAGCACCCGCCGGGCCGGGAAGACCCAGCAAGACCGCCGTCGCGACACCGGGAAGCATGCCGTGCGCCATTGCTTCCCCGAAGAATGCCAGACCGCGTAGCACTACCCAGGTACCGGCGACCGCGCAGAGCACCCCCACCACGAGCCCGCCCGCCAGAGCGCGTTGCATGAACTCGGAGGCGAACGGCTCCCAGATGACTGACACAGGGCAGTAGCCTAGACGGTAATGAGAATCGTTACCGATAGACCAGTCGTCACACTGTCGGCGGTCTCTCACCACTACGACGGCAGGGCGGCGCTGGATGCGGTGAGCCTCGCCGTGGCAGCTGGGGAGCATGTGGCTCTACTGGGTCCGAACGGGTCCGGGAAATCGACCTTGCTGTCCCTGATCTGTGGGGTGCAGCGCCCATCGGCCGGAACGGTCAGCTGCCCACCGGAGGTGGCGTTCGTGGTGCAGCGCAGCGCAGTGCCGGACCGGCTGCCGATCACCGTCCGCGATGCGGTCGCAATGGGCCGGTGGGCCTCGCGGGGTTTCGGGCGGCCGCTACGCCGCGAGGATCGTGTGATCGTGGAGGACGCGATGGGCAGGATGGGGCTGCAAGACCTCGGGGGTCGGCGTTTCGCTGAGCTCTCCGGCGGCCAACGCCAGCGCACGCTGATCGCGCAAGCACTCGCCCAGCAGGCGCCGGTGCTGCTGCTGGACGAGCCGGAAGCGGGCCTGGATATCAGCTCACGTACGGCGATCACCACAGTGCTGGCCGAGGAAGCCGCCCGGGGAACCGCGCTGATCATCGCCACTCACGACACCCGCACCGCGTCCCACGCCACCCGGTGCGTTCTGCTCCGCGAGGGCCGCATCGTCGCCGACGGCGTTCCGGAGGTCGTTCTGACCGGGGTGCCCTACGCCGAAGCGTTCCTCACCGCGACGCCCGACCACTGAGCAAGATCGGACGGCGGCACGGTGCAGGGCGGTCACTGGACGGTGCAGTCGCCGCACCAGCCGAACACCCACATCATCGCCGCATCCACGGGCGACAGTGAGCACCTCGACTGCGACATTTCCTGCTCGACCAGTGCTGCGTCACAGCCGCCCTCGCGAGCAGTCGCCGGGGCCTCCGCGTCAGAGGAAGTGGTCGTCGACTTGGTCGAGGACTTGCGAGGGGGATTCTGCCGGGATCATCGCGGAGTCGATGATCTGCCCGGTGGTGGGGGTGACGCCGAGCACCTCGGAGGGTTCGACTGCCAGTCATCCACGCTCACGCTCGGCCCAGCATCCAGAAGAACGGCTGGGACCTTGGTGTCCCAGAATCCGTCCGCCGTGATGGCCAGATATGACTCCCCGTCGACGTGCTTGTCGAGCGCACCGAGTTGGAGGGTGCCGATGGTGACTCACCATAGTTCCCGGTCTGCGCGGCACGGGCGATGGCCTCACGAACTTGCGCTGCAGCGTGACGACCACAAGCGCGATGTTCGATCTCGTCATCGGTGTCAGGACGGCGCGCGGTGCCGTCAAGCGGGCGCAACGCCTCGAGAGCACCGTTCTGAATCTCGGCGCGGCGCGCATCGGTGTATTCACGGACAGCAGCGTCGACGACATCTTTCTTCGAGCGCTTCAGAGATGTGCGGCGTTGGAAACGAGACGATCAGTCTCGACGTCAACTTTGATGGGTGCGGTGGCAGCCACGATCAGGCACCCTGGTTGTCCCGCCCCATGGCCCTGCGCTCTCCGGCACTCTTTTCTGCTCACGACGCTGGTGACGCCGACAGCACCCGGTGAACCTGCGACACCACGACCGAGCCTTCTCCCGCCGCGGAAGCGACGCGTTTCACCGACCCCGCTCGCACGTCTCCGGCGGCGAACAGCCCGGGCAGGCTGGTCTCATACGCGTGCGGTCGGCGCCCGAGCGGCCACGGGCCCGGAACGACGTCCATGCCGGTAAGCAGGAAGCCGTGCTCGTCCCGGCGAACACCGGCGGGCAGCCAGGTCGTCCTGGGGCGAGCACCGATCATGGCGAAGAGCGCGTCAGCGCGGAGGGTCGCGATCGATCCGGTGCTCCGTTCGCGCACGTCCACCCGCTCCAGCCGGCCGCGGCCTTCGCCGCGCACCACCTCGGCACCGAGACGCACGGTGACGACCGGGTCGGCCTCCAATGCGCGCACGAGGTATTCGGACATCGACGTGCCGAGATCTGCGCCGCGAACCACGACGGTAACCGCCGCGCAATATCGTGCGAGATGGAGCGCGGCCTGCCCGGCGGAATTGCCACCGCCGACCACGATGGCGTTCAGCCCGGTCAGCGCCTGCGCAGCCGACACGCTCGCCCCGTAGTAGACACCGCGCCCGCTGAAGTCTTCCAGGCTCGGCCTGCCGAGACGCTGGTAGGCGACCCCGGCGCAGACGATCACCGCCCGAGCCGTTACGGCGCCGACGTCCCCGATCTGCGCCGTGAAGATCTCGCCATCGTGGTTGAGCTCGTCCACCTCACGCATCATGAGGAAATGCGCGCCGAACACCCACGCCTGCTGGTAACCACGCTGCGCGAGCTCCGCGCCGCTGACGCCGCGGGCGAACCCAAGGTAGTTGCGAATCAGCGAACTGGCCCCGGCTTGGCCGCCGATGGACTCGCGCTCGACTACCAGGGTCGATAGCCCCTCGGATGCCGCGGAAACCGACGCCGCAAGCCCGGCCGGCCCGCCACCGACGATGAGCACATCGAACTTCCGTTCATCGGGCGGCAACGTGGTGGGGATGCCCCATGCCTCGATGATGTCGATGTCAGTCGGGTCGACGAGCACCCGGGACCCCAGAGCCGGCATGGCCATGAGGACGTCGCTCCGGCGATCCTCGGCATGCCGATCGACGGCCTGCTCGACAAGCTCGCGCCCCTCGGCGGACTCGCGGTCGCGGAACGCGAACGGGATCCCGTTGCGGCTGAGCAAACTTCCGACGCTGTACCCGCGAACGGACCTGGGGTCGGCCACGACGACCACCTCGCGCGGGTTCTGCGGGTACGCGCGCGACCACTCCATGACGAACTCGGCGATGGCGCGGTGGAAGAGTTCGTCGCGGGAGCGCCACGGCCTGAGGACGTAGTAGTGAATGAGGCCGAGCGCCATTGTCTGCAGGATCGTGGCCGCCGACTCGCGGTCGGACCACGCCCCCCACGGCACGAGGAGCGCCCGGCGGGTCGCCGGGTGCAGGCTCCGGACCTCGTTGAGCAGCGTGGAGCAAACCGCCTGCGGACAGGTGTTGTCGACCAGGACAACTGCTACCGGTTCGGCGCGCTCGTGGGCGCCGCGCACCGTGGCGAGCGCGTCCTCACCGGTGAGCTCTCCGCGCACGCGGAAGTCGCTGCCGAACGCCCGTCCCAGCTCTGCCTCGGTGAGGTCGAGCTGCACGGGGTCGGGATCGACGGCGAGCAGCAGCGGTCGAGGCGCTCCACCGGAAGCGCGGACGCCCCTCACCTCGGCACGCCCGTCGGTCGCAGCACCAGCACCTCGATCGGCTCCACGCGGCCTCGGATCTCCACGGTTCGAAGCTCCGCGCCCTCTTGGGCGGTTCCCGCCGCTTCCGCGGCCGTGACGCTGATCAGGACCTCCCCAGTGCCGGCGGCGGCCGCGAGACGAGCCGTCGTATTAACCACGTCACCGAGCGCGGTGAAGTCCTCGACGACTCCCGCGGGCCCGGAGCCGCCGACATAGGCCGTTCCGGTATGCACCGCCGTGCCGATCGGGATCGGACCAGATGGGGTCGCGTCCGTACGGGCGGCCTGCTTGGCGAGGTGCAGGGCGGCACCAACGGCTGCGGCTTGATGCCGCGGTCCGCTGACCCCGCCGAAGAACAGGCCGATGACCTCGTCGCCGACGATCTTGTCCACGATGCCGTCGTGTGCCTCGATTGCTTGCGTCCCCAGCCGGTAGAAGAAGTCCAGGAAGGTATGGAACGCCGTCGGAGTCAGCCGCTCGCCGAGCGCCGTAGACCCGCGGACGTCCGAGAAGAGCAGGGTCACGGGGATCTCGACGCCGCTGAGCCCTTGCCTGCGCAGGGCAACGGTGCACTTCATGCACAGGGCCGGGTTGCCGGCAGAGCGGCCGAAGCCGGCCGGCTTCAGCAGCAAGGCGCCGAATCCGCGGAACGGCGCGGCGCACAGCTTGCAGCGCGGAGAAGAAGGGATGTGCCGGAATATGCGCCGCTGATGGTCAAAGCCCGGGCTCTCCCCCGTCAAGAAGGCCCGGATCGCCTCAGGCGTCATGCGACTCTCGTCGCTCATGACCCCGAGAATACGCTCGGGCTCAGACCTCCGGTAGTAGGTCAAGTATGCCGACGCATGGCATTTGCGCAGTCCCTCAAGCGAAACGCCGGGACACACGATGATTCACTGGGAAGCCCGGTTCATCCGATCGTGAGTCACTACGGCGAGCCGGCGGCTCGTTTCCGTTAGCTCCGCGGAACGGCGCTGGACTGCACCACCCCTCGAGCCTCGTGCGACGGAGGGATGAAGCCCCTCCGTCCCGAACTGATCGCTCTCGGCGAGAATCGACGCACGATCGGCAATTCTACGATCCATTGGAAGCACGTCGAAGCCCCGAGACGCGACCCACCTGCGAACAGAACCGTTCGCGGAATGTTCGCAGAACTGCTCGAGTCGGTGAGAGATTGTCCTCTGATCAGGGACTTCCTCGGCGGAGACGGAGGGATTTGAACCCTCGGACCCCGTGAGGGGTCTCCACCTTAGCAGGGTGAAATCGACGATCCGTGGCGAGATCGACGAAGTGACCGTCCTGCGGCACAATCGCGCGGATTCCTCACGCCACCGGGTGATTTGCGCGCCGCGGGGGCTCGAACTCAACGCACTCTATGCACTGCAGCATTACCCAGAATCGCGGTCCTCGGGATGCTCGGGGACCCTTGGGGGACCCCAGTCGCGCAATCGGTTCGACCATTCAGCCCAGCAATCCCGGCAGCCGATAGTGACCTTATCAACGCCGCCGAATGCGGCAGATCGGCCGGTCTCCCTGCTCGGCCCGTCCGGAGCGTAACGCGAAACCCGAGTTCAGTACTGAACAGGTCGATGTCGGCGAAGTGGCGGTCGAGGCTCGGTCTGTCGGTTCCCGTTCGCAGCACGACCGACGCGTCGTGCCACAAAGGTTGTGGCGGCATGCGCGAGTAAGCGCTGCGGGCGGTCTGCGTGTTAGCCGACCGCCCCTAGTCTCGCTCGCTATTTGAGCTGTGCGTCCATCACAGCGATGACCTCGGTGGAGCTGCAAACATTCCCTGCACGCCGGAGAACATGGCGTCTTGGATGCGGGCGTTGGGCCACAGTTGCTGGTAAAAGTGGACCGTGTCGCCTGCGGCGAGCAGTTCACTGATCGTCGTGAGATTGGGGTCCTCGTAATCCATCCCTGTTGGGATCGATGGGATGGCACCGACAAGCGCCTGCGCATACATATCCAGGTGAAGCAGCCCGAGTCGATCATCTCTTCGTATTGGTTCAAGGCGTCCACCCACCCGGGCTCTTCACCAAAGGTCGTCTCACCGTCGAGCAGCTGCTCGTCGAAGTCGGGGTTGTGTCCGTACACGAGCTGGGGGACGTGGCCGTAGAGGGGGTTTTGGGTTGCGTTGAGCGTTGCCGCTCCAACTGCGAAGGCGGTGCGGCCTGCGGCGCGCGCGTCTTGAGTCCCGGAAGCTTTACGTGCGCGAATTCGCGCGTTCCGTTCAGGATTTCACTGCGCCGGCGGTTAGACCTTCGATAACTTGCCGCTGAAGGATTAGGAAGAGGGCGATCGGCACGAGCATGATGATCGTCGCCCCGGCGAGGGCACCGGTGATGTTGAACCCGAACTGTGACTTGAAAGCGGCAAGCGCGAGCTGAACGTTCTGATTCTCCGATGAAACCGTTAGTAGGTTCGCGAAGAAGAATTCGTTCCAGATCTGGACGAACGCGACGACCGAGACGGTCGCGATCGCTGGGCGCGAGAGAGGAAGGATTACGCGTCGAAGCAGGGTGAAGTAGCCGGCGCCGTCAACGATCGCTGCCTCTTCGAGTTCTGGGGGGATCGTTTGAAGGAACGATCGCAGGACCACGAAGGTGAAGGGGAATTGCAGCGCCGCGTAGAGAACGACAAGGCCGACCTTTGAGTCAAACAAGCCAAGTTCGCGGATGATGAAGAACACCGGAGTGGCTAGCCCGACAAGGGGGATAGCGAGGGCGAGGGCGAATGTGGCGTTGAGGAATCCCTTCCCCAGGAAGTGGAATCGGGCGAGCGGGTAAGCAGCGAGAAACGCAACGATCAGCGCCCCTGCGGTGCCTCCGACCGCGTAGATGAGCGAGTTGAGGATGTACTCCTGCAGGTGGATTTGGGTGAACGCGTCTATGTAGCCCTGAATGGTCAGCGGCGATGGCCAGAAGCCCTCGCCGGTGTTGATCTGCGCTGCGGTCTTGAGGCTTGAAACCATTACCCAGACCGTGGGAAGAAGGGAAAGGATCGTCGCAAGGGTGACGGCCCCGTAGAGCAGGATGGTCGCGGGTGTGCCGCGCCGATGTGCGCGGCGAGCTCCAGAACTCTGGTTGATGTAAGTCATGCTCAGCGATCCCCGATTCTGAACAGACGCCGGATAAGAACGATGAGGATCGCTCCGAGCGCAATAATGATCGTTCCCACCGCATTGGCGAAGCCCCAATCGCTCTGCAGGTAGGCCCGGTAGGCGTAGAGGGCGAGGGAGACCGTGGCGTCGTCGGGGCCCCCGGAAGTGAGGATGAAGACAAGGTCAAACATTCCGATGTCCGCGAGCACGCGTATCAGTACGCAAGTACCAATCGCGTTCCGCAACAACGGCAACGTGATCAGAAGTTGCTGTTGTATTTCGCTGGCTCCGTCGACACGTGCCGCCTCATAGAGTTCCCGGGGAATTGAGGCGATTTCAGCCATGATCACGATCATCACGAAGCCAAGAATGAAAGCGAACGTCCCCGCTACTGCCCATCGTGCAGTCGCACTGTCGTAAAGCCAGTCGCGGCCACTGATGCCAAGCGGCATGAGCATGTTATTGAGTAGGCCCAGTCGCGAGTTGTAGAACATGGAGAAGATGAGTGCGTATGCTGCGCCAGATATTACGAATGGGATGAACAGCAGCGTGCGGAATGTCTTCCAGCCAAGTGGTTTCAGCGCCAGGATCATGCCAACTCCGATGCCCAGGGGCACCTGGACGAAGACGCCGATCGCGAGGTAGAAGAGTGTGTTGCCGAGCGCTTTGGCGAACACCGGATCGGCGACCATCCGCTGGTAGTTCTCCACCCCTACGAACTCGAGGGAACGCCCGCTCCAGGAAGTGAATGACGTGGCGATCAGGACAATGAGGGGTATCGCGAAGAAGGTACCGAATAGCAGTGCAGCGGGCGCGATTGAGATGAGGGCGGATATCCGCATCCCGCGTGGAATCGGGGGTCCGGCTGCGCCGCCGGGTATGCGGCGCAGCCGGAGAGCAGAGACAGTCAAGCTAGTTTCCGCCCGCGTTCGCATCGCTAGCCAGACGGGTGAGGAACGTCTCGGTGTCGATGTCGCCCTTCACGTAGGCGGGCCACAGATTCTTCCAAGCGTTGCCGAACCCGGCGGGACCGTGAACGCGAACGTGGGGGTAAGTGAAGGCGACGTCGTTGGACGCCGCGACAAGACCGGCGGACAGGGGCTCGAGGTCCGCGGCCTCAAGTGCCGACTCGTCGACAAGCACTGCCGGGTTCGCCCCCGTCTGCTCTGCTTGGATGATGACCTCTTCTTCTGAGGAGACAAACTGAAGGAACGCAAGTACCGCCTCCAGCTCGCTCCCCTCTGTGGCGCCCGAGACCCATCCAGCACCGGAAACCACGATCAGGCCGTGACCGTCATTCCAACCCGGGGAGACGGAGTATCCGGTCGCTTCGTAGAGGCCGTCGATGGCCGCGTCGCCCTGCAGGTTGGTCTTTACGAACCACGGTCCGTTCGGGACCGTCGCGGCAGACCCAGACAAGTACGCGGCAGCCGCATTCTGGAAGTCGCCCGAGAAGGCATCGGTGTTTACTAGGCCCTCGACGTGCCAGTCACGAAGTCGCTCTGTGGCGGCGAAGGCCGCCTCGCTATCGACATAATCGGCGCCGGAGATTCCCTCGTTGAGGAAGTCGAGGCCCTCCGGAGCGGTGCCGATCAAGTTGGTCCACATCAACATCGTCGCCCAGTCGCCATCAAGCGCGAGAGGGATCGTGCCCGTCTTCGCGATGGCTCGCGCAGCATCTTCGAACTCGTCCCAGGTCGCCGGTAGCTCGTCGTAGCCTGCCGCGGCCCAGACGTCCTTGTTGTAGTAAATGCCGATGGGGTCGCGTTGCTGGGGGATCGCCCAGACTTCCCCGTCTTCACCAGCGAGCGCGTCGAATGTCCCGGGCTGGAACGTGTCCGCCCACGACGCGTTCGCGTCCAGATCGCTCGCGAAGTCGTGGAGAGATCCTGTCTCCGACAAGGCACCGATCTCTGCAGAGTTGAGCTGGAAAAGGTTCGGAAGGTCGTCCGCCAACGCGAGCCGCTGGTAGTACTGGAGGCGCTCATCCCCAGAGCCAGCGTTTGCGTTGTTCAGAGTGTCGATTCGATACGTGCCCGCAAACTCCTCGTTGAAGCGTTGCGCAGCCTCGTAGTTGTATTGCAGGAATGGATCAGTGGGTGATTCCTGACAGGTGGCGCAGGTAATCACGATCTCTTCGTTCGCGGAGTCTTGACTACCCCCAGGGCTGCAGGCCGACAGGCCGAGCGATCCGGCAATGAGCGCCGTGGTTGCGGCGGCCGCTTTGCGTGGGGTGCTGTGTTTCATGCGTTCCATCTCCTTTGATGCCTGGTGTCTTGGGTGGTTCCGGGAGTCGGGTTGAATGGTGAGATACGGGCCTAGTAGCCGACGATCTGCGGCCAATGCCGCTCGATCCCCTCGCGGTCCAGTCGTTTCTGGAAGTCTTGGAGCAGGTCGTCGGATTCGCGGACGGCCTTCGGTGAGGTCGAGTTCGCTTCGCAGAAGGCAATGAGGATTGCACCGACCTCGGCAACGTTCCACTCGACCAGGGGCATCCTGTAGGCGCCGTTGGTGATGTGGGTGGTGCCAATATTCTTTGCTGCAGGGAGGAGGTTCTTGATGCGTACGGGAAGAAGGCACCCAAGGGGGATCTCGAAGGGGCTGCAGCCGATATCGATGTATGGGTCACCTCCCGTGGAAGGGTGCAGGTCGATCCGGTAAATGCCGACGCCAATGGAATCGCGATGCTGAACAGCTCCACGTTCCCCGCGGACCTCCAGCGAGATTTCCTGCTCGACTACGGTGTGCTCCGCGACGATCCGGCGCGCCTCGCGTACATATGGAGCCAGCGCAAGCCCGTCGCTTGCGCCACCGAGCAAATCGCCGCGTAGCCTCAGGCCCGGCCATCCTGTACCGCCGTCGGGGCGGGGAGCTTCGGTCTGTAGCCAGTACAGGAAAGAGAGTGAAAGAGCCCGAGCCCGTTGCACTTGGTGCTCGGGATCAGCGACTTCGAAAATCGGAGACTCCCAGAAATCGATCTGGGGCCAGTTGACCAGAGTGATGTCAGAGGGATACGCGCCGGAAACGAAGTTCTGTCGCGCGGCGATGCGTCGGAAGGTCCACAGGTTTCGATCCATCTCACCAACACGGTGATCCGCGTAATCCGGGCGGATGGCGCGGAAGTCGCCGTCGGGATTCGGCATGAACTGGTGGGCGACCGGCGCGAGGCTCTTTGGGTGCGGCGCCGTGAAAGACAGCTGACCTTCCGGCCAGTGTGGGGCACGAGCGCTAAGGAAGTGATCGTACTCGGCCGGCTTGTCGATGGTGTGGTCGCCGTCAACGTGGTCGATTGCAAAGCACACGCTAACGGGCTGCATGTTGGAAGGGTCCGCTTGGTCCGGTGCGTGCGGTTCACCCGTCGACGACCAAGATTCGGCACCGGTGACGTACTCCGCTCCTGCGAGCGGGAGGATGTCACCCAGTTCGGTCGCATCGACCACCCATGTGGCATCGACGTCGGTAATCGCACCGGATCGCAGATCGCGAAGAGTCACAGCTCGAATGGCATCACCGTCCACTTCCACGTCCACGGGCGCATGCTCCATCAGCACCCGAATTCGGCCCGCCGCACGATGGGGCGCGAGCAGCTGATCGATCACTGCCACAGTCACCATCGGCTCATGGCACAGGTCCGATACCTTCGCTGCACCTGGGTTGAAAGCTCTCCGTCCGCGCGCATCTTCAGTCAGCGGATAGTGATCTCGGTAATAGTCTCTGACGGAAGTGCGTAGCTGGCGATATGTCGCAGTTGAACCGAACTGTTCGATCCAAAGGTGCTCGTCCGGGGGGACCGCCTGCGATGTCAGCACTCCCCCTAACCAGCGGGTTGGTTCGGTGAGCACAACGTTGAGGCCATTGCGCGCGGCGGCGAGGGCGGCCGCAACTCCGCCGATTCCGCCGCCGACAACCAGGACAGTCGTTCTAATGTTTGACACGCTCACGATCCTGCCCTCTGCGCTAGCTTCAGTACATGGTCGATCCGCGCGTCGTTGTGTCTGAAATTGATCCGTTGTCACGACGCCTAACGCTCATCAACTGTGTTGCCCAGCCTTTGAAGCAGGATCCCGGGAGTCAGGTCGGTCCACGTTTACAGCAGCAGATACAGATGGTTCTCGTTCATTTCGGCCGCATGACTGTGTCCATTGCGGGTGGACGTTCGTACGACGTGTCCGCAGGCCAAATGTGCATCCTCCTTCCCGGCCACGTTGAGACAATCCGATTCCCGACAGACGTCGTCACATCACAGACAGTCATCCGCGGTGATCCCGATCGCCTCACGAACGAGATGAGCGTGTGGCTGGAAGCGCTTCGTCCGACGCGCAACCTCTCGGCGGCATTGACGTATCTGTCTCGAGAAGCTGTCGCAACGGTTCAAACGAGACTCACCGCCAACGGCGCTCTCGTGGATGCCCTCGGCACTGCGCTCCTCTGGCGTTTCATCGCCGAGTTCGAGAACTATCCCGCAGCCCTGCCCGAGCGCATCGAAGAGGCGCGCCTCTTCATACACCAGCATCTCGAGGACGACATCGGACTGACTGAGATCGCAGGAGCCGCTCATGTGAGCCCTGCTCACCTGATTCGACTGTTTCGTGAACACATCGGGACGACACCAACAAAGTATCTGTGGGATCGAAGAGTCACGCTGGGCATGGAGCTGCTAACAAGCTCAGGAATGCCGGTCTCGATCGTTGCGCTACGGGCTGGCTTCAAGACGAGCTTTCACTTTGCCCGAAAGATCAAGGAGGCCAGCGGCTTATCCCCCACCCAACTGCGCGAGGTGTCATGGTCTTCGTCCCACATGCGGGAAGAAGAACGACGTCGTCAATAGCGAGCAAACGGCTGAGGAGCGCGTGCGTGGCGACGGCGTGGAGAAGATTCCGGCCAAGCCAGCTCACGGTCCTCGAAACGCAGCTGGATCCTCATCTGGAGACGCTGAGTTTGTGACGAAATCCCGCCCGCGATCCTTCACTGCGTATCCCCATCGACGGAGTTGTCGGAAGATGTCACTTGATCGAGCCGGCGAGTATGGCGTTGATGAAGTGACGCTGAAGGATCACGAAGACGAGCAGCGTGGGTGCCGTAAGGAGAACAGTGACGGCGCACATCATGACGATGTCGGACTGGTGCTCTCCCTGGAACGCGGCGAGTGCTCCAGCCATGGTCCGTTGTCTTGGGTCGTCGATCATGACGAGCGGGAGTAGGAAGCTGTTCCAGGATGCGAGGAACTGCAGCAGTATGAGCGTCGCGAGGGCAGGCGTCACGAGGGGGAGGTGTACGCGGCGAAAGACGGTCCAACTCGACGCGCCGTCGAGTTGAGCTGCCTCTGACAGTTCGGCTGGAATGGCCGCGAACTGGCCGCGCATCCAATACAGACCGAAGGGCATCAGCCACCCGACGAGGGGCAGGATGACTGCCCAGCCGGTGTTGATGGTGCCAAAGTCCCGGGCCTGGTAGTACAGCGGGACGATGGCACTTTCAAACGGGATGGTGAGCCCCAGGAGGAATACGAGCAGGAGCGCGGTGCCGCCAGGCACCTTGAGGTGACCGAGGGCGTATCCACCCAGGACTGAGAACAGTAAAGCAAGGGGCACTGTGCCGAGCACGATCATTGCGCTTGATCCCGCTAGTTGCAGAAAGTCGGAGGCATAGAAGGCATCGACAAAGTTCCCCCACTGCGGATTCTCTGGCCAGGAGAAGCCGACGGGTGAACTGCCTCGCGGATGAAGGGCTGTGACGAACAGTACGACGAAGGGTACGAGCATCGCGGCGCTCATGACGATGAGCATGACTACGCCTGCGAGCTCGCGCGATCGCGAGTGCACTAGCGACTCCTGTTCAGTCTTTGGATCGGCACCACAACCAGCAGAATGATGCACATGAGTACGACCGAGAGCGCCGATGCCAGACCCACGCGCCCTTCAGTGAAGGCCAGGCGGACGATCTGAACACCAGGCACCATCGTGGCGTTGCCAGGTCCGCCCTTGGTCATCATGTAGACGAGGTCGAACGCGGCGATCGCGGCGATCATCGTCACGGTGATGCTGACGACGAGTTCGTGTCGTAGTCCGGGGAGAGTGACGGCGAAGAACTCCTGAATGGGTGACGCTCCGTCGAGGGCAGCCGCTTCGTAAAGTGAGGGGTCGATTCTTCCAACGCCGGACAGCAGAAGGATCGTGCAGAATCCAGTCAGCGCCCAAGATGCGACGATTCCCACCGCGGGAAGCGCCGTGTCGAAGTCTGCAAGCCAAGGACGCGCTAACGCTCCGGCACCGATCGCACGAAGGATTTGGTTGAACAGGCCATTGTCGTCATACAGCCATCTCCACGCGATCCCGGCGGCCGCCAGGGGGACGATTTGTGGCAGAAACAGCACAACCCGGGAGAAACCGGCGAGCCGCTTGGCGCGCAGAGATCGCATGAGTTCAGCGGCGATCAGACCCAGGGCGATGGGTATCGCGGTGAAGTACACCAGGAACATGACGGTGTGGAGAAGCGAGCCGTACAGGTCGGGGTTGGTGAACACCGCCGCGTAATTGTCGCCGCCAACCCAGGTCGCTTGACCGATCCCGTTCCATTCGAACAAGGAGTAGCGCACGGTCTGCGTGAGCGGGTACAGCACGAATGTTCCGTAAAAGGCCAGTGCTGGCACGAGCCACAGCCAGCCGAGGTACTGCCTCGGGCGCGTCATACTGCGCGCCCGAGGCTGTCGGAGTGTCGATTCCATCACCCTGCGGTTTCCTCGCGATCGGCTTGGAGGGTTCCGATGAAGTCGCTGGGCGTGGTCCGGCCAGCCAGGAGCATGTCGAGTTGGGGCGTGAGTGTTCGTTCCGAGAATCCGGCTGAGGCATTGGCAAGGAAGCCGACGATCCCGTTGTCTGCGCTCAGCTGCTCGAACGCTTCAAGGGTCTGAGCAAACACGGCCCTCTCGTTCCAGTCGCCGGAGGGGAGGCTTCCGGCTCCTCCCGGTGCCAGTCTCCCGATCTCGACGATGACCTGGCGTCCGTCTTCGCGCTGAATCCAATCCAAGAAGGCGGCTGCTTCGTTTGGGTGGGCCGCGGCGGCCGGGATGACCATCGAGTTCGGAGCCGACATGCTGTACCTGGTGGCGTCATCTTCGCCTGCTGGGGGCAGAGTGAAGCCGAGGCCTCCTCCTGCCGCGTCCATGGCGCCAGCGAACCAGCTTCCTTGTGCAAAGAAAACCCCGTCGCCGGCGAGGAACGTTCCGAGCGAGGTTCCGGCATCCGTGCTTGTGAGGTCAGCGGGCACGTATCCGCTGGCGGACCAGCGCTGCAATGTTTCTGCAGCATCAACCGACGCGGGGGTGTCTATGGATGCTTCGGGCACATTATTGATCCATTCTCGAGTCGCTTCGGCGCCGCCGTAGGCCTGGATGAGGAGTTGGAGGATGTATGCGGCATCGCCGATTAGGGGTGTCTCGCCGGCAGCCCGAGCGATGGCGAGGGCATCTTCAAGTTCGTCCACAGTTGCCGGGATCTCTTCGATCCCAAGGGCCTCGAGTTTGTCGGCGTTGTAGTAGATGCCAACGAGTCCGAAGCCGGCGCCGAGCGCGTAGAGCGGGCCACTGCCAACGCTTCCGTCGTTTGCGATGCGCCACTGATCGAGCTGAGATGACGGGAACTCATCCCATTCCCATGCGTCTGCATAAGGATCCAGGTTGAGCAGTAGTCCGTCCTTGACTGTGTCACCAGGAACCGCGAGTCGGAACAGGTCGGGAACATTGTTGCCGGACAGGTATCGCGGTGCGTTGTCTTGCAGCGTGCCGAAGGCCTCCGTCTGCAGGTCGACGGTGACCGATGGGTACGCCTCCTCGAATCCCGCGGCCAGCGCTTTCCACATTTCCTCTTGATCGGCGTTGACCCTGACCGCGATGGTGACCGGATCCGGGCCGATCTCTGTGGACACCTCGACCCCAGAGCTCGTAACCGGCGAGCCCCCTGGGGCACTGCAGCCAGTAATCACCATGCCGGCGAGGGCGATGCAAGCAATTGCCTGCCCCCGCTCTGCTCGAACACTCATATTGCCTACCTCTTCGTTGATGCGACGAAACGCGCTCATCGCGTCCCTACTGAGTACTCAGTTGGGGCTAGCATAGTGATGACTTCGCCCGAAGTCTAGAATCGACACAGTGGCTCGTATCGGAGACGGAAAATGCGCAAGAGACCCACCAGTGCTACGTCCGATAGGGGTAGCGCCCGCAGGGCATTGATCATCGAGACTGCGACGCGATTGGTTTCCCGCAACGGCTCTCGAGGAACCACCCTCGCCCAGATCGCTGCGGAGTCCGGTGTGTCTCAGCCCGGCCTGATCTACTACTTCCCCTCCAAGGAAGAGCTGCTCAATGCGGCTCTCGACGCTCGAGACGCCATTGAGGAGCAGGTGCTGTGGTCGGAAGATGCGGGCGGCCTCGACATCCTGGATGCGATCGTCCGAACGGTCCACGACTGGGCGGTTCAACCAGACGCCGTCGGAATGCACACTGTTCTCGTGTCGGAGAACGTCGGCCAAGACGGCCCTCTCCGGCCCCGGCTGTCCAGGCGCTATTTCGAGACGATCGATCGCCTGGAGGGAATACTGCGTTCAGCTCAGGAGCGCCTAGAAGCCCGATCAGACTTTGACGCGCGATCGAAGGCGATGGAGATCATCGCCTTCGTGAACGGGCTAGAGACTGCCTGGCTACTCAATCCCGCGATTCCCGCCAGCGCAATCGCGGCTCAATGGGCGGCTGGTCAGCGCCAACTACTACAGATCGCCGCGACACCTGGCACCTGACGATCGATACGGTCAGGGTAGCCAGGCCAGAACGTCCGTGATCTTGCGGTCCCAATAATTCCAGTCGTGCAGCCCCGGACCGAAGTCAGTTGTCACTTCAACTCCAGCCTGATCGGCGGCCACAATGAAGGCGTCGTTCTCTGCAAAGAGCGCGTCGTCCGTGCCGCAGCACACGTAGAGCTTCGGCAGGTCAGTCGAACTGCCCGCCCGTCCGACGAGTGCGACGACATCGTCGTCGGAGTCGACGATGGACTTCCCATCGAAGATGTGGTCCCACAGTCCTGGGTCCAGGGACCCTTCACCGGGCTTAGTGCGTTGGGCAAGTCCGAGAGCACCGGAGAGGCTGGCGGCTGCGGCGAACCTCTCGGGCTCTCGCAGCGCCCACTTGATCGCCCCATAGCCACCCATTGACAGCCCAGCGACATACGTGCGTGCTCGTTGAGTCGTCAATGGGTAGCTGCGGTGCGCGACCGTTGGCAACTCCTGTGTAAGGAATGTCCAATAGCGGTTCCCATGCGCTTCGTCGCAATAGAAGCTCCGGTGGACCTGGGGCATCACAACTGCTAGGCCGCGCGTCGCCGCGTAGCGCTCGATGCCGGAATACCTGACCCAGGCCGTATCGTCATCGGTTAGACCGTGGAGTAGGTACAACGTCGGGTAGCCATCTGATCCAGGATCGGCATCCGGCAAGACGACCGACATCGAGGTACTGAGACTCAACACTTCTGACCGGAAATGATGCCGAACAAGACTCATGTTTGCTCCATTGTTAGACTTGATACCTACTGGGTAGTCAGTAGGGTAGCTGCATGAGTATATCTGTCGCCACGGAGCGCGATCGAGGGAATGTCTTTCTGACTGCGCTGGACGCGCAGGATGGCGTGGGTGCGGCGTCCTCCGCAAAGATGGACGAACGATCGCCGAATACTTCCGGTCCCCGGCCGACGCCGAGCGGCTTCAGCCGTTGACTTCGCGCGCGGTGTAGAGATTCACAAGACGGGGCTATCCGGAGATGGCCCCCTAATCGGAGCTGTTGCCCTGCAGTTCTGTTCTCACATGTTGGTGGGGGGATAGAGCCTGTGCGTGGGACGAAGAAAGCATTCTTTCTCGACCACGGCGCCGTGGACTGGCACTGGTCGGCTGGGGTCCGCAACCGGATTCGGCCGCTCAGGAAAGATACGAGCGCGGGGGTAATGATGCGCCAAGACTTCTTCGCTAGCCCTCCCCGCTCTTGGAGGTGCGGTACGACAACTCCTACCCGAACGTGGTCTTCGACTCTCGCGATAGGACGTTCCGTCTCCACTACACGCTCTTTGTGCGCGACGAAGAGTCCTCATCAACTTCGCTGGAAGAACGGTCAGGAAAGCCCTACCGACCCACATCTCGACGCATCTCACCACTGTTCTACGCCGAGTCAGCCGACGGCGTGCCTTCGGTCTCGAGGGCACCATATGGCTCAAGACGACGTGATCCAGCGACGTTCATGTAGGACGCGCACGAAGAGAGGGTGATCCTGGGGTACACCTGGACCCCGTCAGGCGGCACCGCGACGAGCGTTCGGCTGGGATCGGTATTGATCTGGTTGACACGATTCGCCTGCGACTCTTCAATCTCAACCTGACAGAGCGCATGACAAGGTCTGTGGGGTTCCACGACCGGCCCAGTCCGTCCAGCATTCTGCACCAAAGTACGGCTCGGCAACGGCGGCAGTCCCGTCCGTCTGCGTGGACCTCGCGGCCCATGGCCGGACAGTCATCACCGCGGTTCATCGGACTGGAGCCGGTGACGATCGAATCCACTAGGCACACCCCGTCGGCCTTGCGGAGGTCGCCACCTGTGCGGGGTGGCGACCCCCAGCAGCCCTCGACCATGCGCCGCCGCGGAATCACGCGGCTCGGCGCCTCCTGCACCCGCGGGAGTCGGGTGAGGGTGGTGCACCTCAGTGGTCCCCTAAGGGTCCCCCGGGGGGACCCTTAGACGCCGAAATGGCCTCCGAAAGAGGCGAGAACAGAGAAACGCAGGTCGAGAATACCTGCGTTGACCAGGCATTTCATGGCGGAGACGGAGGGATTTGAACCCTCGGACCCCGTGAGGGGTCTCCACCTTAGCAGGGTGGTGCACTAGGCCGGACTATGCGACGTCTCCAGGCATCCGCCCGCGCGAACGCGCGAATGCACCTGGCAATCATACCCGCGACGGTCGAACGCGACGAACCGGCTACTGCTCCGCGCGGGCGCACGTGATCTGCGCCGCGGTGGTCCCTGCGATCTCCGACGGAAGGTCGATCCGGGTCTCGGCGGCCGCGGAGTCGGACGGCGCTGGAGGGGCACCCCCGGCATCCGTCGTCGGTGTCGGAGTCGGCTCGGCGGCTTCGCCTGTGACCTCCACGCCTGCACCCTGGCTCGCCTCGCCGGTCAGGGTGAGCGGCTGGTTCGCGCGCAGCGCGGCGAACAGCTGCTCCGCGGGCTCGCGCAGCGGCAGCACGTCGATGAAGTCCGACGTGTACTCGGTGGGGTACTGCACGAAGACGATGTCTTCGTACGGCACATCCTTCGCCGCCATCGCGATCTGCACCATGCGCGTGGGGTTCGCGAGCTCCGAGCTGAGCACGAGCTGCGGCGGATCGGTGCGGGTGAGACCGACGGCGGTGGTCGCGAAGTTGAACAGCACCGCGGGGTTCGACAGCACGGCATCCGACTTGAGCTTGCGCACGAGCGACGACATGAACTGCTGCTGGTTGGAGATGCGGCCGAGGTCGGACCCGTCGCCGATGCCGTGGCGAAGGCGCAGGAACTGCAGCGCCTCGACGCCCTGCAGGGTGTGATTGCCGGCCGTGAGGCTGAGTCCGGTGTTCGGGTCGCTGACGTCGCCGCTGACGCACACGTCGACACCGCCGACCGCGTCCGACATGTCGATCACGCCGGTCCAGCGGATCGCACCGGCGAACTGGATCTGCTCGCCGGTCAGCTCCTCGATCGTGAGCACTGTGCACGGCAGGCCGCCGTAGCCGTACGAGGCGTTCAGCGGCTGCGAGCTCATCGCCGAGTAGAAGCCGCCGCTGACGTCGGGGCAGGCAGGGATCGGAACCAGCATGTCGCGAGGGAACGAGACGACCGTGATGCGGCGGGGTTCGTCGCTGATGTGCACCAGCATGGTCACATCGTTGCGCTCGCCCGGCGCATCGTCGGCGTCGGCACAGCGGGGGAAGAGCGCGACATCCTGGCCCTCGCACGAGTCCGAGCCGACCAGCAGCAGGTTGACGCCGCCCTCGATCTCACCGATGGACGGCGGCAGCGCTTCGTGGCCGGCCAGCTCAACCGAGTTCGCGCCGAGCGCCGAGACCGTGTCCCACACGGCGTACGCCGCGACTCCCGCGGCGCTCACGGCCAGCGACGGCGAGCACGACGCCGAGGATCGAGAGAACGCTGAGGAACGGATGCCGCTCCCGATGCACCGCATGGCGCGCCAGCGGCGTCTTCCCTCCCTCCGAGGGAGTGCTCTCGACGGGCACCGCGTTCAGCCGCGCAGGTTTCCGGCCGAGCAGGTGCTCTGCGCGGCCGTCGTGCCCGCGATCGAGTCGGGCAGTTCGATCGCCGTCTCGGTCGGCGCATCGGTGGCACCGGGCGTCGCGGCCGGATCCGGTGTCGCCGGATCGGTCGGAACCGGGTCGACCGTGATGACGCCGCCGCCGGCGTTGGGGTCACTGGTCAGCGTGATGCGGCTGGTTCGCGGCGAGCGCGGCCCACAGCTGGTCGGCGGCCTCGTAGTCCGGCACGACCCGGTTCGGATCGAACGGGTCCTCGGCGACGGGGTACTGCACGAAGACGATCTCGTCGAACGGCACGCTCTTGACGGCGAGCGCGATCTGCACGAGCGTCAGCGGGTTCGTGAGGCTCTTGCTCGGGGTGACGTTGTCGACGGCGGTGGTGGCCAGCTTGAGCAGCGTCGCCGGGTTCGTCAGCACCTCTTCGCTGACGAGCTTGCGTGCCAGGCGCGACATGTACTGCTGCTGGTTGCTGATGCGCGCGAGGTCGCTGCCGTTCTCGAGGCCGTGACGCGTGCGCAGGAACTGCAGGGCCTCGATGCCCTGAACGGTGCGATTGCCGGCAGGCCAGTCGATGCCGGTGTAGGAGTCGCGGATGCCGCCGTTGCCGATGCAGACCTCGACCCCGCCGATCGCGTCGGTGATGTTGATCACGCCGCCGAAGTTGACCTTCGCCGCGAACGGGATGTTCATCCCGCTCAGCTGCGAGACCGTCTTGACGACGCAGTTGAGACCGCCCTCGCTGAACACGGTGTTGATCTGCTGCTTGCTCGACCCCGCCGCTCTCCGAGCCGTCCTCGCGCGTGCACGACGGGATCGGGGCCATGAGGTCGCGCGGGAAGGAGATGACCGTCACGCGACGGGGGGCATCGGAGATGTGCACGAGCAGGTTGACGTCGTTGAGCTCGGCCGTCGGAGTCGGGGCCGGTGCAGCGGTCGCCGAAGTAGGCCGGCGAATTCGGGAAGGCACTCGTCGGTGCCGGCGACGACGAGGTTGACGCCGCCCTCGATCGCGCCGATGTCGGGCGGGACGGCCTCCTGACCCTCGAGGTCGACCGCGTCATCGGTGAAGCTCGCGGTGATGTCGTACGCGGCATATGCCGCGACGCCGGCGCTCGAGACGAGCCCGACGGCGACGATGATCCCGAGAACCTTGAGGAGCAGCGAGAGCGGATGCGGCGACTTCAGCTCACCGTGGCGCGCGATGGTGCGGCGGCCACGCTTGGCGGGCTTGGTCGGCTGGCTCACTCGGGTCCTTTCGGGAAGCTTCGGGGTGCGGGGCTCGAGAGCACACCCACGACGAAGCGGAGGGTGTGGGATTCGAACCCACGGGACATTGCTGCCCACTGGTTTTCAAGACCAGGTCCATCGGCCGCTCGGACAACCCTCCCGACGGAACCGCTTGTGGCGGACATCCCTCGAACAGGCGTCGAGTCTAGCCGACAGCACTGTTCACCCATTCTTCCAGGAGCGCCTGAGGAGGTGCTGTGCGGGCGCGCCGGGCCCGTGCAGACCGCGAGCGACCTCAGAGTCCGTCAGAGCTGACGCAGCACCGCCGCGACGCCGCCGTCCTGGACCGACGTCGTGACCTCGCCGGCGGCATCCCGAACCTCTTGAGGACCCTGCTCCATCGCGACCGCGCGGCCGCCGTTCTCGAGCGCCCACCGGAACATGCCGACGTCGTTGCGCCCGTCGCCCATCACGAGCACGTGCGCAGGATCGATGCCGAGCCATTCCCGCACGCGGTTCAGCGCAGTGCCCTTGTCGACGCCCTGCGGCGCGATGTCGAGCCACGCCGTCCAGCCGACGGCGTACGAGACCTCGTTGAGCCCGATGCGCTCGACGAGTTCGACGAAGTCCTGTTCGGTGTCGCCGGGCGAGACCACGACGATGCGGCACACCGGCACGGAGCTGAGCTGGTCGAACGGCACGCGCGCGGCGTTCGCCAGGTTCCAGTCGCCGAGATGCTCGGTGTAGAGCCGGTGGCCGTCGGGCAGCTCGACCATGTACTTGGCGTCGGGCAGGTGCTCGCGCAGCAGCGTGAGCACCTCGGCGGGGTCGAACGTCTCGGTGTAGAACCGCTCGTACTCGAGATCCTCGCCGTCCCGCTTGCGCAGGATGACGGCGCCGTTGGAGCACACGACGAACTCGGGCGCGATCTTCAGGGTGCGCAGGATCTCCTCGGTGCCCTCCCAGCTGCGTCCGGTCGCGAGCATGACTTCGTGACCGGCGCGGTGCGCGTGCTCGACCGCCTCGACGACGCCGGGACTCAGCGTCTCGTCTTCGAGCAGGATCGTGCCGTCGATGTCGAGCACGATCAGCAGACGCTCGGTGGGCACCGCGGGGTCTTCGGTGTCGCGCGCAACGCGCTCGACGATCTTCGCGGCCTTCTTCTGCTTGACGACCTCGATGCTGCCGGTCGGCGGCAGGTGGGCTTCCGTCACGCGACAGGCTCCATGATCTCGAGCCCACCGAGGTACGGGCGCAGCACCTCGGGGACCACGACCGAGCCGTCGGCGCGCTGATGCGTCTCGAGCAGCGCGACGATCCAGCGCGTCGTCGCGAGCGTGCCGTTGAGCGTCGCGACGTGCTGGGTCTTCCGGGCTGTCTTGCTGCCAGCGGCCGGGCCCATCTTGCTGCCAGTGCCGTCTTGCCGCCGGCGGCGGGGCCCCGCCTCGACGGACGGGCGGTGACGGATGTCGAGCCGACGCGCCTGGTACGTGGTGCAGTTCGACGTCGACGTCAGCTCGCGGTACGCGCCCTGCGTGGGCACCCACGCCTCGACGTCGTACTTGCGGGCCGCGCTCGAGCCGAGGTCGCCGGCGGCGACGTCGATGACGCGGTAGCTGAGGCCGAGGCTCTGCAGCATCTGCTCCTGCATCTCGACGAGGCGCAGGTGCTCGGCCTCGGCGTCCTCCGGCGTCGTGTAGACGAACATCTCCAGCTTGTTGAACTGGTGCACGCGGATGATGCCGCGCGTGTCCTTGCCGTACGAGCCGGCCTCGCGGCGGTAGCACGTCGACCAGCCGGCGTAGCGCTTCGCGCCCTTGGACAGATCGAGGATCTCGTCCATGTGGTACCCGGCGAGGGGCACCTCGCTCGTGCCGACCAGATAGAGGTCGTCCTCCTCGAGGTGGTACACCTCGTCGGCGTGCTGACCCGAGGAACCCGGTGCCGCGCATGACCTCGGGACGCACGAGCGTCGGCGGGATCAGGGGGATGAAGCCTGCCTGCAGGGCACGATCGAGGGCGAGCATCATGATCGCGAACTCGAGCCGTGCGCCGATGCCCTTCAGGAAGTAGAAGCGGCTGCCCGACACCTTCGTGCCGCGCTCCATGTCGATCGCGTCGAGCAGCTCGCCGAGTTCGAGGTGGTCGCGGGGCTCGAAGTCGAACTCGGGGATGTCGCCGTGGGTGCGGAGTGTGACGAAGTTGTCTTCGCCGCCGGCCGGAACGCCCTCGATCACGACGTTCTCGATCTTGGCGAGCGCCGCATCGGCGACCTCTTCCGCGGCGGTCACCGCGTGCTGGGCGGCCTTGACCTGCTCGCTCAGCGCCTTCGCCTCGGCAACCAGCGCCGCCTTCTCGTCTTTCGGCGCCTGGGCGACGCGCTTGCCGTGCGCGTTCTGCGCGGCACGCAGCTCTTCGAATGCGGTGATCGCGGCACGGCGGTCACGATCGGCGGCGAGCGCGTCATCGACGCGTGGTCGCCGACTCTCCGCGCGCCTCCTGCGAGCGCTTGACCAGCTCGGGATTCTCGCGCAGGAAAGTCAGATCGATCACCCGACAAGTCTAGTCAGCGGCATCCGGCCGGCATCCTGACGGCTGAGCGTCGGCATCCGCGAATCATGGCGCCCGGCATCGCGCGGCTATCGTGTGACCATGACAGAGCCTGCAGCTGCTTCGCAGAGCTCAGAACACCCTCGCCGGGCCGCGCTCGTCTACAACCCCATCAAGGTGGATGCCGCCACCCTGCGCGCCACGGTCGTGCGGCTGTCGGCCGCCGCGGGCTGGGACGAGCCGCTGTTCTTCGAGACGACGGTCGAGGACCTCGGCGCCGGGGTCACCGGCGAGGCGCTCGAGGCCGGCGCGGATGCCGTGCTCGTGGCCGGCGGCGACGGCACGGTGCGCGCGGTCGCCGAGGCGATGAGCGAGACCGGGGTGCCGCTGACGATCATTCCGAGCGGCACCGGGAATCTGCTGGCCCGCAACATGCTGCTGCCGCTGGCCGATCCGGCGGGGATGGTGCAGGCGACCTTCGACGGCGACCCGCACCCCGTGGATGTGGGCTTCGCCGCGATCCGCCGTGAAGACGGCACGAGCGAAGAGCGCGCGTTCGTCGTCATGGGCGGCATGGGCCTGGACGCGGCGATGATCGCGAACACGAGCGGTGACCTGAAGAAGCGCGTCGGCTGGATCGCCTATGTCGACGGCGCCGCGCGCTCACTCGCGAACGCGACGCCGTTCCGCATCGCCTACCAGGTGCACGGTCGGCGCCTGCATTCCGCGAAGGTGCAGAGCATCCTGATCGCCAACTGCGGGTCGCTCCCGGCGGGTCTCGAGCTCATCCCGCAGGCATCGGTGTCGGACGGCGAGCTCGACATCGCCATCTTCCAGCCCAAGAACGCGCTCGGCTGGATCCTCGTGTGGCGCCGGGTCGCGTGGGACAACAGCGTGCTGCGGCGCTTCCGCGCCGGCCGCCAGGTGCTCGCGCTGCGCACGGAGGACAATTCGGTGCTCTACGCCCGCGGCAAGGGCCTCGATGTCGCCACATCGTCCGCACAGCACGTGCAGCTGGACGGCGACCAGTTCGGCGCGGCGATCCGGCTGCGCTGCCGCATTGTCGAGGGCGGCCTCACCGTGATGGTGCCCAAGGGGCACGACACCTCGCGGATCTGAGCTCCAGCCTCAGGTGCCGGGGGTCGATGCGTCGGGGGCCACGACCGTCGCAACGGCGGTGAACAGCGGATTGGCGATGTTCGAGGTGGTCGGTGCTCCCGTCGTCGGGTCGAACGCGTCATCGGCGTAGGTCGCGGCAATCGCGATCGTGACGTCTTCGGAGGGCAGATACGCGGCCACGCCGGCGAACCCGTGGTACTGCGGATTCTGCAGAAGCCAGTCCCCGGACAGCACGATGCCCAGTCCGTAGGTGTAGAACTCGTTCTGCACGAAGCACGTGTGGGGACAGGCATCGAGCTTCGTGGTCTTTCCGCGCAGGGTCGGCGCGATCATCTTCTCGAACGACTCCTCGCTCACCATCTCGCCCCGGCCGATCGCCTGGATGACCGTCGCCATGTCGGTGATGTCGGTGTTCTGGATCGAGCCCGGGCCGAGCGACCACGACGGATTCCAGTAGGTCGCGTCCTCGATGTACGGCAGGCCTTCCGCGACCTGCAGGTACTCGCGCCGCTCGCTGTCGAACGCGTGCAGCACGGGCTGCAGGATCTCGGGAGTGCCGGGGTCGGCCGTCTGCTCCATGCCGAGGGGATCGAAGATGCGCTCCTGGATCAGGTCGATCATCGACTGCCCGGTGATCTTCTCGAGTGCGAGGGCGAGCAGCACGTAGTTCGTGTGCGCGTACCCCCAGTTCGTGCCGGGCTCGAAGAGGAGGGGCTTGCTGGTGCCGAACGTGTAGAGCTCCTCCGGAGTCCACTGCCGGAACGGGTCGCGGTTGAACTCGTCGAGGAACGTCGGATCCTGAACGTAGTCGGCGTAGCCCGACGTCATCTGCGACAGCTGTTCGAGCGTCACCTCATCGGCGTTCGGAACGTCGGGCATCCACTCCGAGAGCGTGTCGTCGAGCGCCACGGTGCCCTCGTCGACGAGCTGCAGCAGGACGGTCGAGACCATGGGGATCGAGACGGCGCCACTGCGGAAGTGCATGTCGGTCGTGGCCAGGACCTGCGCGGTCGATTCGCCCCACGCCTGCATCAGCACGACCTCGTCGCCGCGCATGACACGCACGATCGCCGCGCGCACGTTCTTCTCCTCCATCGTCGCCTCGACGGCCGCCTGGATCGCCGCGACTTCGGCCGGGTCGGCCGTCGAGCCGCCGGCATCGGGCGTCTGTGTCGTCGTGGCCCCCGCCGTGGGACTCTCGTCGGGCGCGGTTGCCGTGCACGCGCTGAGCAATAGCGCCACCAGTGCAGCGGCGCCGATCGCCATCGATCGAATCCGTCGCGAATCACGCATGAACGCCCCTGTCCCCAGGGGCATATCCCCAGATGGGGCTCAGACTATCGCCGCGCAGGTTCACCCCGGCAGAGTGTCGGGGTGAGCGTGTCAACCCCGGCCCGATCCGAGCCGGTGGACGGCCGGCGCGGTTAAGATCCGAGAGTGAGCCAGCCGTCGATCGTGTGGTTCCGCGACGATCTCCGGCTCGCGGACAACCCCGCCCTGCGCGCCGCGATCGACAGCGGCGAACCCGTCATCGGCCTCTACGTGCTCGACGAGGAGTCGCCCGGCATCCGCCCTCTCGGCGGCGCGGCCAAGTGGTGGCTGCACGGAAGCCTGCAGTCCCTCGGTGAGCGCCTCTCCGAGCGAGGCTCGACGCTCGTGCTGCGTCGCGGGCCTGCAGCATCCGTCGTCGCCGCCGTCGCCGAGGAGGTTTCGGCCGGCGCCGTCTACTGGAATCGCCGGTACGGCGGCGCGGAGCGCGACCTGGATGCCGCCCTGAAGACGTCGCTGCGGGCGCGCGGCCTGACGGTCGCCTCGTTCGGCGCCTCGCTGCTGTTCGAGCCGTGGACCGTGCAGACCGGGGGCGGGACGCCCTACTCGGTGTTCACCCCGTTCTGGCGCGCGTGCCAGGCGATGCCGACCCCGCGCGCGCCGCTGCCCGAGCCGCGGTCGATCCCGGGACCGCGCTCGGCGCCGCAGAGCGACGACCTGGACGACTGGGAGCTGCTGCCGACCGACCCCGATTGGGCCGAGGGCTTGCGCGAGACCTGGGAGCCGGGCGAGCCCGCTGCTCGTGCCCGCCTGCGGGAGTTCCTCGCGGACGACCTCGCCGACTACGACCGGTCGCGCGACGAGCCGTCGGCGGGCGCCACCTCAGGCCTGTCGCCGCGCCTGCGCTGGGGCGAGCTCAGCCCGCACACCGTGTGGCACGAGACGGTCGAGTCCGGGCAGAAGCCGGGGCGATTCCTCTCCGAGATCGGCTGGCGCGAATTCGCGGCGCACGTGCTGTACCACCACCCCGATCTCGCGACGAAGAACCTGCGCCCGGAGTTCGACGCGTTCCCCTGGCCCCGGCTGCACCCGGCGCAGCTGCGAGCCTGGCAGCAGGGTCGGACGGGGATCCCGCTCGTGGATGCCGGAATGCGCGAGCTCTGGCACACCGGCGTGATGCACAACCGGATCCGCATGGTGACGGCATCCTTCCTCATCAAGAACCTGCTGATCGACTGGCGTCGCGGAGAGGAGTGGTTCTGGGACACGCTCGTCGACGCCGATGGCGCGAGCAACCCGTTCAACTGGCAGTGGGTCGCCGGTTCGGGGGCGGATGCCGCCCCGTACTTCCGCGTGTTCAATCCCGGAGCTGCAGGCGAAGAAGTTCGACCCGCACGCCGAGTACATCCGGCGGTGGGCGCCCGAGTACGGCGCCGACTCCGAAGACCTCGCACCCCAGCCGATCGTCGACCTCGGCGACACGCGCAAGGCCGCGCTGGCCGCCTACGAGCAGATGCGCCGCGCGTCGCGGTAGCCCGGTGCACCGACCGGCATCGGACGCTACGCTCGCAGCACACCGCCGATGTGCTGACCGAAGGACACCCCATGGCCACTCCCGCTGCCCAGCTGAGCCCGAAGTCGTGGCTGGCCACGCTTCTGCTCTCGATCTTCCTCGGCGAGCTCGGCATCGACAGGTTCTACCTCGGCAAGGTGGGCACCGGAATCCTGAAGCTCATCACGCTCGGCGGTTTCGGCATCTGGTGGCTCATCGACATCATCTTGACCATCGCCGGTGCCGCGACCGACAAGCAGGGCCTGGTCGTCAAGAACCAGTAGGACCCGCGGTGGAATAGACGCGGCGCCCGCGGCGGTTGGCTCTGAGGATGTCCAGCTCCGCAGCCGCCCCCGCCCTGTCCGTCCTCGACCTCGTGCCGGTGCGCACCGGGCAGACCAGCGCGCAGGCGGTCGCGGCGTCGCTGTCGCTCGTCGCCCGCGCCGATGAGCTCGGCTACCGGCGCTACTGGTTCGCCGAGCACCACAACATGCCCGCGGTCGCCTCCACGACCCCCCCGGTGCTGATCGCCGCGGCCGCCGCACGCAGCAGCCGCATCCGCGTCGGCTCGGGCGGCGTCATGCTGCCGAACCACTCCCCGCTCGTCGTGGCCGAGCAGTTCGCCGCACTCGAGGCGCTCGCACCCGGCCGCATCGACCTGGGCATCGGCCGCGCGCCCGGCAGCGACCCGGTCATCACCCAGCTGCTGCGGATGTCGGGCACCACCTCCGATGTGGAGCGGTTCCCCGAGCACATCCGCGACATCCTCTCGCTCGTCTCGGCCGATGGCGCCACCGTGCGCTTCTCGAGCGGCGGCGAGTACGACGTGCACGCGACTCCTGCCGCGGAGGGCACGCCGGAGGTCTGGCTGCTGGGCTCGAGCGACTACTCGGCCCAGCTGGCGGCATCCCTCGGTCTTCCCTACGTGTTCGCGAACCACTTCTCCGGCGAAGGGCTCGAGCGTGCGCTCGATCTGTATCGCGGCGGCTACCGGCCCTCGGAGACGCATCCCGAGCCGCAGACGTTCTTGACGATCAACGCGGTCGCCGCCCCGACGGCCGAAGAGGCCGAGGCCCGGGCGGTCCCCCAGCTGCGTATGATGGCGCGGCTGCGCACCGGAAAGACCCTCACCGCGCTCGAGACCGTCGAGCAGGCGCGCGCCGCCCTCGCGGTCGAGGCCGACGCGCAGGCGGAGTCGATCATGGCCTCGGCCCGCAGCCGCTGGCTCGTCGGCACCGGACCCGAGGTGCGCACCCAGGTGACCGAGTTCGCCGCGCGCTACGGGGTCGACGAGGTCATGATCTCGCCCGTCGCGGGGGCGTTCGACGGCGAGCCGATGGATGCCGCGCTCGCGCGCGTGCAGACGCTGGAGCTTCTCGCGGCCTGAGTCGCTACCAGGCGATCAGCTGCAGCGGCGTGATCTCGATGACCACGCTGTAGCGGGCGGCCATCTCGGGCAGGGTCATCTTCACGCCGATGAGCCCCTCGCGATACTTCTGCGCGTACTCGTCGCCGACGCTCTCGAGCCACTCGGCGGTGGGCTTCGGGGAGAGCGACGAGGTGCCACGCAGCACCGTGAGCTGTTCGTGGTCGTCGCCCCCCTCGAGGTGCAGCACGACTCGGCTGTCGGCACGGAGGTTGCGCACCTTGGCGGTGTTCGGCTCGCTGAAGATCAGCGCGCGGCCGTCGCGCCAGAGGAACCAGACCGGCACGGCGTGCGGGTAGCCGTCGCGGCCGGTCGTGCCGATCCACGCGATCTGCTCGGATGCGAGTCGCGCGAGGCTCCGCGCATGGATGTCGTCCGAAGGGTCGAATTCGAAAGGCGCCGTACCGACCGGCATCGGTCAGAGCTCCGGCTCGCCGCTGACGAGCCCGCGCAGCCAGTCGCGAGCCTCGACGAACACGTCGTCGGAGTAGCGCTCCGGGTAGCGGACGATCACGCGGTCCGCGCGGGGGTACGACCCGAGGAAGACGACCTTCGGGCTGAAGCGGCGCAGCCCCAGAAGCGCATCGGCCATTCGCTCGTCCTCGACGTGCCCGTCGGCGTCGATCACGAACCGGTACCGGCCGAGCGAGTCGCCGATCGGCCGCGACGCGAGCAGCGAGAGGTTGATGCCGCGCGTGGCGAACTGCTCGAGCATCTCGAGCAGGGCGCCTGGGTGGTCCTCGGGCAGCTCGGCGATGAGCGAGGTCTTGTCGGCGCCGGTCGGCGCGGGTGGCGCGACCGTGCGGGCGACGAGCACGAAGCGGGTGACCGCCTCGGGGTTGTCGCCGATCTTCTCGGCGAGCAGAGTCGAGGTCGTGATGCTCGAGGATGCCGGGCGGTGAGATCGCGGCATCCGCATCGCTCGTGCCGTCGAGCAGGCCGACCGCACTCGCGACGTTGCTCGAGGCCGGGATGTGCGCGTGCGCGGGGAGCGTCTTGGTGAGCCACTGCAGGCACTGCGCGTAGGCGACGGGGTGCGCGGCGATGAGCGACACGTCCTCGAGCGTGGTGCCGGGCCGGGCGACGAGCACGAACTCGACCGGGACGAGGTACTCCCCCACGATGCGCAGGCCGGGCATCGTGGCCAGCGCATCCTGCGCGGTCGAGACGCCGCCGTCGATCGAGTTCTCGATCGCGATCATCGCGGCATCCGACCGGCCCTCCACGACATCGGCGAGCGCCTCACCGACGTTGCGCACCGACCGCCAGTTCTGGTTGCGTGCCTCGGGCACCTGCGCGAGCGCGGCTTCGGTGAAGGTGCCGGCCGGGCCCAGGTAGCTGTAGGTGCGGCGTTTCGGCGTTTCCGTGGGGTCGCTGGTCACGGGTGCCAGCCTATCCGCGTGCACAACGCAGGATCGCCGTCGTCCACCCGCCCGCCCGCCCGCGGGAAGCCGAGGCCGACGCGGTCTGGGCCGAGAGTTATTCCTGCGTTGTGCACGGCGAATGACGCTGAGCGGGACTTGGGCAGCCCAAACCGTTCACCATCCGGCCCATAAGCGGCAGACTGGACCAATGAGCACGCGCGCAGGACTTCCCGCCGAAGCATCCGATCTGATCGACATCGACGAGCTGATCAACGCCTACTACGACCGAAAGCCGGATGCCGGCATCCCCGAGCAGCGCGTGGCCTTCGGCACCAGCGGCCACCGAGGATCGTCGCTGAGCACGAGCTTCAACGAGGACCACATCCTCGCCACCACCCAGGCGATCGTGGACTACCGCAACGGACAGGGCATCGCGGGTCCGCTGTTCCTCGGCCGCGACACGCACGGGCTCTCGCTCCCGGCCGAGCGCAGCGCGATCGAGGTGCTCGTCGCCAACGGCATCGACGTGCGGGTCGACGCGCGCGACTCGTGGGTGCCGACCCCGGCGCTGAGCCACGCGATCCTCGCCTACAACCGCGGCCGTGCACTCGATGACCCGGGCCGCTCGGACGGCATCGTCGTCACGCCGAGCCACAACCCGCCGCGCGACGGCGGCTTCAAGTACAACCCGCCGAACGGGGGCCCGGCCGACACCGACGCGACCGGCTGGATCGCCGACCGCGCGAACGAGCTGATCGCCGGAGGGCTCGAGGGCGTGCACCGCACCCCGTACAAAGACCTCGACGGCGACGCGCTCGGCGAGTACGACTTCCGCGAGGCGTACGTCCGCGACCTCGAGAACATCATCGACATCGCCGCGATCAAGAAGGCCGGCGTGCGCATCGGCGCCGACCCTCTCGGCGGAGCTTCAGTCGAGTACTGGGCACTCATCGCCGAGCACTACGGGCTCGACCTCACGGTCGTCAACCCCGACGTCGACCCGACCTGGCGCTTCATGACGCTGGACTGGGACGAGAAGATCCGCATGGATCCGTCGTCCCCGAACGCGATGGCCTCGCTGGTCGCGAAGCGGCACGACTACGACATCCTCACCGGCAACGACGCGGATGCCGACCGCCACGGCATCGTCACCCCCGACGCCGGGCTGATGAACCCCAACCACTACCTCGCGGTCGCGATCGACTACCTGTATGCGCACCGTCCGGGCTGGCCGACGGATTCCGCGGTCGGCAAGACCCTGGTCTCGTCGATGATCATCGACCGCGTCGCCGAGTCGCTCGGGCGCAGGCTGCTCGAGGTGCCGGTCGGGTTCAAGTGGTTCGTTCCCGGGCTGCTGGACGGCTCGGTCGCGTTCGGCGGCGAGGAGTCGGCCGGAGCCTCGTTCCTGCGGTTCGACGGAACCGTGTGGACGACCGACAAGGACGGCATCCTGCTCTGCCTTCTGGCCGCCGAGATCCTGGCCGTGACCGGCAAGACGCCCTCGCAGCGGTACGCCGAGCTCGAGGAGACGTTCGGCTCTTCGGCCTATCAGCGCGTCGACGCACCCGCGACCCCGGCGCAGAAGGCGCAGCTCGCGAAGCTGTCACCCGAAGCGGTGACCGCGACCGAACTGGCGGGCGAGCCGATCATCGCCAAGCTGTCGCACGCGCCGGGCAACGACGCGGCGATCGGCGGCCTCAAGGTCGTGACCGAGCACGCGTGGTTCGCCGCGCGCCCCTCGGGCACCGAAGACGTCTACAAGCTGTACGCCGAGTCGCTGCGCGGCGAGGAGCACCTCCGCGAGGTGCAGGAAGAGGCCCGCGCCGTCGTCGCCGCGGCGCTCGGCGGCGCGTAACCGAGGCCAGTGCGGCGCAGGCTCAGCGCGCCGCACCACAGGTCACCCGAGCGGGAGCAGCGCGCTCCACGCCCGGCGCCGCTCGGCGCGAGGGTCGGATTCGACGCGGTCACGGTCCGCGATGATCAACGTCAGCCGGTCGGGCTCGGCGTAGTGCGGCCACCCCACCGGCGGTGAGCCGATGGCGGCGAAGTGCAGCCAGGCGTCCCGCATCCGTTCGCCTGCTTGGCTGAACACCCTGCGGCCGCCCAGCGAAGTCATCGTGCGGGCCAGCCGGGCATCGCCCTGCTCGAACAGCGCGAACATCTCGACGCCGTGCGTGGCATCCAGGCCCGCCCAGCGCAGCAGCCGGGGCGCGACGTCGAACCGGTAGAAGTACACGGGCGCAAAGCGGGAGTGGCGCTCGGCGAGGGCGACGCTCGGGTACCAGAAGGCGTAGTCGCCGCCGAAGTCGGCCGCGATCGGCCCGCGCGGCAGGCCGGGGTAGGCATCGGCGAACGTGCCTCGGCCGTCGGCGGCTCCGCGCGCGAGGACGGCTTCGATGCGGCTGTCCGAGCGGGGCAGGATGTCGAGGCGCCCGCGGAAGATCGACCCTTCCCGGTCGTTCGTGCCGATGATCAGTGGCACGCGATGCGCGAAGCCGCCGCGGAAGGCCGCCATCGGATGCCGCGGCAGCAGCCGACCGTCGACGACCGGTGCCAGGCAGAACACTCCCGGGGTCTCCTCGGGCGTTCGGGCCTGGAGGACGAGCGCGGCGCTCACGAGATCGGAGGCCTGCGCCGAGGTGAGCAGCGCGACCGTCTTGTCGACGGTGAGCGGCGTCGCGGCATCGTGCCCGGGGATGCGGCTGCGCAGGATCTCGACGAACTGCTCGGCCCAGACGGCGGCCATCGACGCGGTGTACACGGCGTTCGGCGGCGCGCTCTGCGCGATCGCACGGGCGAACAGACCTCGGGCCGACGGGGTGGCCATGAGCGTCGTGACCGAATTCGCGCCGGCCGACTCGCCGAACACCGTCACCCGCTCGGGGTCTCCTCCGAACGCACGGATGTTGCGGCGCACCCAGCGCAGTGCAGCGATCTGATCGCGCAGGCCCAGGTTCGAGTCGATCGGTCGCCGCCTCGTCGAGTAGCGCGAGAAGTCCAGATAGCCGAGTGCGCCGAGCCGGTAGTTGAAGCTGACGTAGACCACCTTGCCGGTCGCCACGAAGTTGCGCCCCTGGCCGCTGAAGTCGCGGGAGGAGCCGGTGCTGTAGCCGCCGCCGTGGATGAACACCATGACCGGCAGCGGCGCATCCGTCGCAGCGGACTCCGGTGCGACGACGTTGACCGTCAGGCAGTCCTCACCGGAGGGGACATCCGGCGAGACGCCGGCGAACTGCCCCTTGTGCGCCTGCGGCGCGACGCGTCCGAACGAGGTGGCATCGCGGAATCCGGTCCACGGCACGACGCGCCGGGCGGCGCGGAAGCGCAGCCGTCCGACCGGCGGCGCCGCATACGGAATGCCGCGCCACGCGATCGTTCCCCCCTCACGGACGCCGCGAACGTACCCACCTGATACGCGCACGTCCGACGGACGTGTGTTCCCCACGGCTCTGGTCTACGCCTGTGGTCGCCCGTTCGGTAGGGGGTGATTCGTCAGGCGTCGCCGGCCCCAGCCGGGGGCGCAGTCGTCTCGCGCACGACGAGGGAGGTGGCCAGGTCGAGCCGGGTCGTCTCGACCGGCACGCCCGCCCGCATTCGCAGCACGAGCCGGGTCGCCTCCTGGGCCATCCGGCGCAGCGGCTGATGGATCGTCGTCAGCGGCGGCGAAGTCAGTCGAACGAGGGGGATGTCGTCGTACCCGACGACGGACAGGTCGCGTGGTACGGCGAGTCCGCGCCGTCCTGCGGCGCGGATCACGCCGAGCGCTTGAAGATCGCTGCCCGCGAAGATCGCGGTCGGCGCTTCGTCGAGTTCCAGGAGCCGGGAGCCCTGCAGCTCGCCGCTGCCCTCGTGGAAGTCTCCGTACCGCACCCAGTCGGGGTGCACGGGGAGATTTGCCGCCCTCATGGCCGAGCGATACCCGTCCAGCCGGGCAAGAGCCGACATCGTGTCTTCGGGTCCGGTGATGGCCGCGATCCTGCGATGGCCGAGGTCGATCAGGTGGCGCGTTGCCATCACACCTCCTTGCCAGTTGGCGGATCCGATCGCGGGGATGTCGGGCGCGGGATCGCCGGCGGGATCGAGGATGACGAACGGGATGCCGCGGGCCTTGAGCTTGCGCCGACCCGAGGGCGGCAGACCCGCGAAGACCAGCACGACGGCCGCCGGTCGGCGGCCGAGCACGTCGGTCAACCATTCCGCCCCGGGAGCGTGCCGGTCGCCGTTGACGGACAGCGAAACCGTCAGACCGGATTCGGCAGCGATCTCGCGCACCCCGTTGATCACCTCGAGCGACCAATTCGTGTCGAGTTCGTGGAGGACGATCTCGACGAAGCCGCTGCGGTTCGCGCCCCGCCGGGCATATCCACGGCGCTGAAGCTGAGCTTCCACGCGTGCGCGTGTGGAGGCGGCGACGTCGCCGCGGCCGTTGAGCACTTTGGAGATCGTGGTCACGGACACTCCCGTTTCGGCTGCGATCGTCGCCAGTGTCACGCGTTTCGAATCAGCCATACCGTCGCTGCGGCGATCATCTCGGAAGGGTGCGGGCGGGGCGGCGCAGGATCGCGGCGAGCGGCTCTCTGACGATGCAGTTCCCGAAGGCGAACGCATCGGCAAGACTCTCCGCGTCGTCGGGTCCGACGCCGGCGAAGGAGCGCGCGAACTCTCCGACCATGGCCTCTGCGAGCATGACGTGCCGCACGTGCCCGTGGATCCAGCGCGGAGCGCCCCACGGGTAGGGCTGGAAGTCCGGGAACTCGTCGCGGAAGAGCTGCTCGATGGGCTCGAGGATGTGACGCACGCCCTCGTCGGTCGATCCCCAGGAGTCCACGCCCAGGCGTCTCTTCTTCTGAAGGAACGGGGCGATCCGGCTCATGTACTCGGACGCGGGATCGACCGTGACGATCCCTTGCAGGCCGATGTCCTTGTAGGTCCACAGCGCCCAGCTCGCGTCGTACCGCTCGAAGATCTCGAGCTGGTCCTCGAGCAGCCGACGTCGCTGCGCGTCCTTTTCGGGGTCGCCGGTGTAGACGGGGCCGAACTCGCCGACCCAGATCGGGGTGCCGCTGTCGCGCATGTACTGGGTGCGCGCGAGGAAGGTCTCCTCGATCCGGTCTCGATCGATGTACTGGCCCCGGCTGACCCCCGGGTACGGGCCTCCGTCGACGAAGCCGGGCAGCGCGTAGTCGTGCGCGGTGTAGACGCAGTTCGGCATCGGGTCGCCGAGCTGATCGAACTGTGTCGAGTACCGGTTGCCGTCGAGGAAGAGGATGTGGTCCGGATCCACCGTGCGGATCGCGGACTCCAGCCGCTCGTAGAACGGGCCGATCGTCGTGCCGACAGCATCGCCCGGCTCGTTGACCGGGTTGTAGCCGGCCACCCACGGGTTGCCGCGGTAGTGGTCGGCGATGTGCTCCCAGAGATTCACCACGCGGTCCTGGAACTGCCGCTGACCCCAGAAGTGCGCCCACTGGGTCGGGTTGTCGCTGTGCCAATGCTGATTCTGCGCGCCCGGCACCGCGTGCAGGTCCAGGATCGCGTAGATCCCGTGGCGCGCGCACGCGTCGACCACCGCGTCCAGGAGGCGGAAGCCCTCCTCGCGGATCTCGAACGGCGCATCGTCGCTCTCGAAGTGCCGGTAGTTGAACGGGATCCGCACCGAGTTCAGGCCGAGGCTCTGCAGGAACGCCGCATCCTCATCGGTGAAGAACACCGACAGGAACCGCGCGAAGAACCTTTCGTAGCCCTCATCGCCGAGCACCCCGCGCAGCGCCCGGCGCTGCTGGGACTCGGTGCCGGCGTAGCCGGTGATGAAGTTCTCCATGTTCATCCAGCCGCCGAGGCCGAAGCCGCGGAGCACGACGGATTCGGAGCCCGCGACGATCCGCGCGCCGTCGACGCGCAGCATCTGAGACATCGCCACCGCCTAGGCGAGCGTCAGCGCGGTCCACGAGACCGGCGGCAGGGTGATCGTCACCGTTCCGTTCTCCAGACGCGCAGTCTCGTTCGGGCGTGGGCGCACTCTGTCGGGATCACTGAGCGTGTTGGCGGCATGGATGTCGTCGTCGTAGAGCGATTCGACCTCGCCGAGCCGGACGTCGCCCAGCAGGCGCACGTCGATGTCGATCGTGATCGCCTCGTCCATGCTCCGGTTCACCAGGAACACCGAGGTCGTTCCGCTCTCCACGTCGCACGTGGCGACGGCGTCGACGACGGACACCTCGCCGTAGCGGCCGGTGTCGTACGTCGGGCAGTCCAGCTTCAGCTCGAGGGTGACGCCGCGCGCGAGCCGTGAGGTCGTCGAGAACGGGAAGAACGTCGTCTGACGCCAGGCCGGTCCGCCCGGCTCGGTCATGATCGGGGCGATGACGTTCACGAGCTGAGCGAGGCTCGCCGCCGTCACCCGGTCGGCGTGGCGGATCAGAGAGATCAGCAGGTTGCCGAAGACGACGGCATCCACCACGGAATACGAGTCCTCCAGAAGCCGAGGGGCCACGGGCCACTCGTCGACCGCGGTGATCCGGTCGACGTCCTGGTAGCGGGACTGGTACCAGACGTTCCACTCGTCGAAGGAGATGTTGACGGTCTTGTCGCTGCCGCGCACCGACTTGACGTGGTCCGCGGTGGCCACGACCGAGTCGATGAAGCGATCCATGTCGACCGCCGACGCCAGGAAGCTGGCGTAGTCGCCCTCGAACGGCTCGTAGTAGGCATGGCAGGAGATGAAGTCGATGTCGTCGTAGGTCTCCTCCAGGACGACGCGCTCCCAGGTTCCGAACGTCGGCATGTGCGCACTCGAGCTGCCGCACACGACCAGCTCGAGATCGGGGTCGATCTGGCGCATGGCGCGAGCGGTCTTGGAGGCCAGCTCCGCGTACCCGCGCGCCGTTCCGTGCCCGAGCTGCCACGGGCCGTCCATCTCGTTTCCGAGACACCACATCCGCACGTTGTGCGGCTCGGTCGTCCCGTTTGCGACGCGCTGGTCCGACAATGCCGTCCCCGAGCGCAGGTTCGCGTACTCCAGAACGTCCAGGGCCTCCTGCACGCCGCGGGTGCCGAGGTTGACGGCGTACATCATCTCGCTGCCGACCTTCTTCAGCCAGATCGCGAACTCGTCGAGGCCCACTTGGTTCGTCTCGGTGGAATGCCACGCCAGATCGAGGCGGCGGGGGCGCTCGTCGCGCGGACCGACGCCGTCCTCCCACCGGTATCCCGAGACGAAGTTGCCACCGGGGTAGCGGATCGTGGACACGCCCAGCTCGCGGACGAGCTCGATCACATCGTTGCGGTAGCCGTGCTCGTCAGCCGTGGCGTGACCGGGCTCGTAGATTCCGTCATACACGCAGCGTCCGAGATGCTCGACGAACGAGCCGAACAGGCGGCGATTGATGGGCCCGACGCTGAAGTGCGGGTCGATGACGAGTCGTGCGGAGTTCATGTTCCTCATTTGGGGTCGAGCGGGATGGTGCGCAGAGTGCTACTTCAGGCTTCCGATGGCCAGACCTCCTCGCCAGTACCGCTGGAGGGTGAGGAACGCGATGATCAGCGGGATCACCGAGACGAGCGAGCCGAGCACGATGATGCTCCACAGGCTCTGGCCACCCGCTGCTCCGTAGGTGGACGCCGTCGACTGCCAGAGTCCGATTCCCACCGTGACGGGGAACAGACGGTTGTCCGACAGCATGACCAGCGGCAGGAAGTAGTTGTTCCACGAGGCCACGACCGACAGCAGCAGCACCGTCACGATCGCCGGGCGCAGCAGCGGCAGGGCCACCGTGAAGAACGTCCGGAACTCGCCGGCGCCGTCGACGCGGGCGGCGTCGAGAAGCTCGTCGGGCACCGCGTCCCGCGCGTAGACGTTCATGAGGTAGACCCCGAACGGATTGAGCAGCGTGGGGAAGATCACCGCCCAGATCGTGTTGGTCCAGCCCACCTGCGCGAACAGCACGAACGTCGGGATCACGAGCGCTGTCGTCGGCACCATGACGGCGCCCAGCAGGATCGCGAACGCGAAGCGCTTGCCGGCGAAGCTGTACTTGGCCAGTCCGTAGCCGGCGAGGACCGCCAGCGCGGTCGCGCCGACGCCGCCGACGAGCGCGTACAGCGCCGAGTTGGCCGAGCCACCGCGCGTAGATGCCGCCCCCGTAGGTGAACAGGTCGATGAAGTTCTGGACGTAGTTGATGTCGTCGGCGAACCAGAGCGAGCTGCCTCCGCCGAACAGACCCGCCGAACTCTTCGAGCTGTTGACGATGAGCCACCAGAACGGGATGAGGAAGTACACCATCAGCAGTCCGAGCACGATGTTCAGCGGAATGCGGCCAGGCTCGCGCGGCAGCGTGCGGCGCTCGACGATCTTTCGCGAGGTGCGGCGTTCGCGCGTGCCCTCGACGGGTGTGACGCTCATGAGGTGAAGCTCCCTCGCTTGCGGGTCGCGAACAGGAAGATGTAGACGCAGACGAACACCACGGCACCCAGGGCGAACGAGATCGTCGCGCCGTAGTTGTAGTTCGCGAGCGAGAACGCCTGTTGATACGCGTACATGTTGGGGGTGAAGTCGTTCGGGATCGCACCCGCGGCGAGCTGCTGGAGGATCTGGGGCTCGTTGAAGAACTGCAGTGTTCCGATGAGCGCGAAGACGAGGATCAGCAGGAGTGCGGGCGTCAGGAGCGGGATCTTGATCCGCAGGACGATCTGCCACTGCGAGGCGCCGTCGATGCGGGCTGCTTCGTAGAGCGTCGGGTCGATGCCCTGCAGCGCCGCATAGATGATGATCATGTAGTAGCCCGCCCACTGCCACGTCACGATGTTGAGCAGGCCGTAGAAGATCAGGCTCGAGCTGAGGAAGTCGGGAGCCTCCCGCCCGAAGGCTTCGAAGATCTCGGCCAGCGGGCCGAAGTTGTCGCTGTAGAGGAAGCCCCACATGAGGGCGCCGATCACGGTCGGAATCGCGTACGGCATGAAGATCATGAGGCGCGAGAAACGTGCGTAGCGCGTGATCACGATGTCGAGGATGAGCGCGATCGCCAGCGACACCGCCATCTGCAGCGGAATCAGCACCAGCGAGAACCTGACGACGAACCAGACGCCGTCCAGGAACGACGGGTCCGTGAAGGCTTTGACGTAGTTGCCGAACAGCACGAAACTCGTGCCGCCGATCATCGACTTCTGGAACAGGCTCAGGTAGAAGGCGTAGAAGATCGGGAGCACGAGGAGAGCGAGGAAAACGATCCCGAACGGGCCGACGAAAAGCCAGCCCATCAGGTTCTGACGGGCCGAGGTGGACCTGCGGCGCTTCGTCGGGATGGCGACGTTTTCGAGAGTGGTGGTCATGATTTCTCCGGGTCTGTGTAGGGAATGACCGGGGGCCGGTCCGCACGATCGCGGACCGACCCCCGGCCGAGGTCACTCGACGACGGTGAACCCCTGCTCCTCGGCGTACGCCACCACGTCCGCCTGGAGGGCGTCCGCGGCCTCGGAACCGGTCGCGGAGCCATCGATGATGGCGGCGATCTGGTTCGTCAGCGCGGTGTAGTAGTACTGTCCCAGCGGCGTGTAGGTCATGCCGGTGTAGGCGTCGGCCGCCGGCACGTACACCTCCTTGTTGGCCTGCTGACCGTTGAAGAACGGGACCTCGTAGTCCTGGAACTCGGACGAGGAGAGCACGTCGGCGTTCAGCGGGAAGATGATCTGCTGCTGCCAGCCTTCATCCAGCGATGCCTGGTCGGCGTAGACGCCGAAGGCGACCTTGGCGGCCAGTTCGGGGTTCGACGCCTGGCTGCTCACCACGAAGGCCGAGCCGCCCCAGTTGATCGAGATCGGGTTGGCCGGGTCCCACTGCGGCATGGGAGCGGCCCCCCACACACCGGCGTCCGCACCCTCGCCGACGCCCGCGCCCTGGAGGTATCCCGGAGCCCACGCGGCGGACAGGTAGGTGGCGTAGTCGCCGCCGATGACGCCCGCGATGTACTCGGGGGTGAACTGGTCTTCCGTTCCGACGAGTCCCTTGTCGACGAGGCCGTCCCAGTAGTCCAGGACCTCCTTGATCTCGGGGCTGTTCAGGTTGATCCCGATCTCGCCCTCGTTGGCGGGGTCGTACGTGAACGGCTCGGCGCCGTTGCCGTAGAAGTACGCCGTGGTGGTGGCGGGCTGGTTCGCCGCGAAGCTCGCGAAGACCGGTCCACCGGCATCCTTCAGCGCCTGAGCGGTGGTCTCGAGCTCTTCCCACGTGGTGGGCGCCGCGAGACCGTACTGCTCGAAGATGTCGGTGCGGTAGATCATGCCCATGGGTCCGCCGTCGACCGGAGCGCCGTAGACGGCCTCGCCGACCGACACGTCCTTCCAGGCACCCTCGCTGAAGTTCGCCTCGACGTCGGCGTAGCCGAGGTCGGTGAGGTCGACGAGCGCGTCCTGCACCTGGAAGGTCGGGAATGCGGTCGGCTTCGACCATCATGACGTCGGGAGCGCCGCTTCCGGCCGAGATCGCCGTCTGGAACTTGTCGTACGCGTCGCCGCCGGCGCCGGCGTTCGTCCAGCACACCTGGACGTCGTCGCTGGCTTCGTTGAAGTTGTCGGCGACCGTCTCCATGTTCGGGTACCACGCCCACATCGTGACCACGGGCAGGTCTGTCTTCGTGATCGTGTTCGTGCAGTTGCTGGCGTCGCCTCCGCCGCCACCACCGTCTCCACCGTCGTCTCCACCTGCGGAACAGGACACCAATGCGCTTGCGAGCACAAGTGTTGCTGCTCCCGCGAGGACCGCTTTCGTCTTCACTGTGATTCCTTTCGGATGCTGGACATCTTTGTCAGAGCGCCCGCGATCGTGACGTATCGCCCTGAGCCAGGACGCTGCGGGTTCGCCCAGGGGCGAGGTTATTTGTTTCGATCGCGTTTGCAACGTTGTACATTCAACGTTGCAAACTGACTATTCCCGATGAAGACGCGAGTGTCAAGACCATCCCGAAAACTTCCTGCCGAAACACCGGCATCATGCACAACGTCGCCCCCGCCGGAGGCGGAGGCGACGTCGGACAGGCAGCGATCAGTAGGTGACGGGTGCGTTCCCGAGCTCTGCGAGCAGCTTGCTCATCGCCGAATAGGCGGCATCGCGGTGCGCCACCAGGGCCGGCAGCTGGTCGGGCGGCGTCGCCAGGAACCCACGGCCGCTCTTGACGCCCAGCGCACCGTCCGCCACACGCTCGGAGAGCGCCTCCGGAGCGGTGAAGCGGTCGGGGTACCCCTCGGACAGAGACCGGTAGCAGAAGGCGTAGACGTCCAGGCCCGCCATGTCCGCAATGGCGAACGGGCCGAAGAACGGCAATCGATACCCGAACGTCGTCCGGGTGATCGTGTCGACGGCCTCGGCGCTGGCGACGCCCTCCTCCACGAGGCGAGCGGCTTCGCTGAACAGCGCGTACTGCAGCCTGTTCAGCACGAAGCCGGTGACGTCTGCCACCTCGACGCCGAGCTTGCCGGACTCGGCCAGAAGGCCGATCACCTCCGCGGGGGCGCCGGCTCTGGTGCTCGCGTGCGGAATGACCTCCACGCCCGGGATGAACGGAGCGGGGTTGCTGAAGTGGACCCCGAGGAATCGCTCGGGCGCGACGACGGCTTCGGCGAGCGTGCCGATCGAGATCGTCGAGGTGTTGCTGCCGATGAGCGCGTCCGCTCTGGCGGCGGCGCTCACCCGTGCGAGCGTCTCGTGCTTGAGGGCCAGGATCTCCGGGACGGCCTCTTCGATGAAATCCGCGTCCTGAACGGCTTCTTCGATCGAGGCGGCCGCCGATACGCGCGCGGCGATCCTCTCCGCGGCGTCCTCCGGAAACAGCCCCCGGCCGGCGTAGTCCGCCGCTTCGGCGATGATGCGTTCTCGGCTGCGCGCCGCATGCTCGGCGCTGACATCCGCGATCCGCACCTCGCGGCCCGCGAGCGCGAACACCTGCGCGATGCCGCCCCCCATGTAGCCAGAACCGACGACGGCGATCTGCTCGATCATCTCTTCTCCTCTGCTTCGATCTGCCCGATGAGTGCGACCTTCGCCGCGGAGGCGGATGCCGGGTCGAACGTGTGGATGAGCCATTCGTCGACGAGCTTCCGGGCCAGTTCGATCCCGATCACCCGTGCCCCCATCGTGAGGACCTGCGCGTCGTTGCTCAGCACCGATCGCTCGACGGAGTAGCTGTCGTGCGCCGTGACCGCTCGGACGCCGCGGACTTTATTGGCCGCGATCGCGACACCGAGACCGGTGCCGCACACCAGCAGCGCGCGATCGACCTCGCCCGAGGCGACCAGCCGGGCCGCGGCACCGGCGACGCGCGGGTACGGCGTGGCATCGTCGGCCGTCACACCGACGTCCACGACGCGGTCGACGCGTGGATGTGCGCGGAGGTGATCTCCGAGGATCTGCTTGTACGCGAAGCCCGCGTCGTCCGCGCCGATCGCAATCTTCCATCCCATCTCAGGACTCCTTCGGTTCGTGCGCGGCGAGGGCCGCGACGATGATCGCGAACGACACGGCGCCGGGGTCGGGGTGCCCCACGCTGCGCTCGGCGAGCGGTCGCGCTCTCCCCCGTCGGGGCGTGAGTGCCGCGGTGGCCCCGGCGGCGTCCGCGGCCACGTCGGCGGCATCCCGCATCGCATCGGGAATGCCGGCCCCGAGTTCGATCCGACGGCGGAACTCGTCGTCGAACGGGATGAGCGCATCGACGAGCGTCTTGTCGCCGAGTTCGGCGCCCCCGAGCTGCTCGATCCTCGTGCGACCGGCATGGATCGCATCTGCAAGGGCGGCCGCGTCCGGCTCCGTGCGCGAGAGGGCGTCGCCCATCGCCTCGAGCGCCGCACCCCACAGCGCTCCGGAGGTTCCGCCCGCGCGATCGGCCCACGCCGCTCCGGCGCGGCGGAGCTGCTCGCCGACACCGACGCTCGCGTCCGTGGCGAGCGCCGCGGCTGTGGCGGCATCGATCCCGCGCAGCATGCCGACGCCGTGGTCGCCGTCGCCGGCGATCGCATCGAGGTCGCCGAGTTCGTCGGCCCGTTCGGCGATCGCCTCGCGCACTTCTCGAAACAGCTGCGCACCCCGAACCGCGGCCTCGCGTGAGGCCGGCGATGCGTCGCCCCGCCCGGGCTCGATGTCGGACTCGACGGGGGTCGGCGGCACGCGTTCGCTCCTCGGAGCGGGCGCGCCGGGCTCGAGTGTCATGTTTCCGCGCGTGAAGGCGGGGGTCGAGGCGGGTGCGTTCCACAGACGCTCCAGCTCGTCATCGACCCACATCAGCGTCACCGAGACACCCCCCATGTCGAGGCTCGTGACGAGCTCGCCGCACAGCGGGCTGACGACCTCGACCCCCTCGGCGGCGAGGATGTCTGTGAGGTGGCGGTACAGCACGAAGAGCTCTTCGTACTTGACGGTCCCCAGACCGTTGACGATGAGCACGGCGCGCGCCCCGCTTCCTTCGGGCCGTTCGGCCAGGAGCGGCTCGAGGAGCGTGCCTGCCAGCTCGGGGGCAGGTTGAAGCGGCACATCACGCACTCCGGGTTCGCCGTGGATGCCGAGACCCACCGACATCATGCCCTCGGGCACGGTGAACAGCGGTGTCTGCGCACCCGGCAGCGTGCAGCCGGAGAACGCCACCCCGAGGCTCCGGGTGCGGCTGTTCGCATGGACCGCGATGCGCTCCACCTCGTCGATGTCGGCACCCTCCTCGGCTGCGGCGCCCGCGACGCGGAACACGCACAGGTCGCCGGCGATGCCCCGTCGGGCGGTCAGCGCGTCGGGCGGCGCGCTGGCGATGTCGTCGGTCACCAGAACCGTTCGCACATCGACTCCCGACGCGCGCAGCTCGCGTTCGGCAGCGCCGAAGTGGATGACATCGCCCGCGTAGTTGCCGTAGCTGAACAGGATGCCGCCGCCGGCGTCGACTTCGTGCGCGACGCGCACGGCCTGGCGTGTCGACGGTGACGAGAAGATGTTGCCGCAGACGGCTCCTGCGGCAAGGCCCGGACCGACCAGTCCCGCGAACGCCGGATAGTGACCGGAGCCGCCCCCGACGATGACCGCGACCCGCCCGCCGGGGAGCGGCCGGGCGCGCACGATCCCCCCGTCGACCCGACGCACCAGATCCTGGTGGGCGCGCGCGAAGCCCTCCAGGGCGTCATCGACGAAGGTCTCCGGATCGCCGAACACGCGGGTCACCGCGCCGCCTCCGCGACGTGCGGGAACTGCTGCCGGACCAGGCTCGGGGCCGGCACGTAGTTCCGGCGCGGAAGTATCCTGCCGCGCAGATACTCCCGGTTCGCGGCGCTCATGCTGAGACCGTCCCCGCCGTAGTGCTCGGTGCAGATCACGCCCTGGAATCCTCCGTCGATCGCCCACCCGACGGCGGAGCGGTAGTCGATGAGCCCGCTCTCGAGATATGTCGGGCTGGTGGCGATCACCCCGGTCGCGGCATCCTCGTCGCGCGTGTAGTTCTTGACGTGCCAGTAGTTCGCATAAGGCAGGGTCTGCCGGGCGACCTCGCGCCAGTCCTCGATCGGCTCGTGCAGCCGGACCAGGTTGCCGAAGTCCGGATTCAGCCCGACGACGTCCATGCCGATCGCCTCGACGAGCCGCACCGCCGAGGCCGCACTGCCCAAGTACGTGTGCTCGTACATCTCCAGCGACAGCAGGACCCCGACCTCCTCCGCGTGGCGGCCGAGCTCGCGGAACCGCCGCACGGCGAGGTTCCACGATGTCGGGTCGCCGTCCGGATCCCGGTGGCCGGCGGCGGTCCAGAACCACAGCTGCGCCCGCTGCTGCGCGCTCAGCGGACGATGCAGCCCGACCGACACGACCCCGACGCCCCCTTCGGCGGCCAGGTCGATGCAGCGGTGGCTGTAGGCGAGGTTCTCCTCGCCCGCCTGCTCGTCGGTCACGCTCCTGCGGATCACCGAGAGGGATGCCGCGGCGAGGCCGTTCGCAGCGATCCGCTCCCGCATCCCCACGCGCTGTCCTTCCGAGAGATCGCCGAACGGGACCCAGGTGTCGGTGAGGTCGATCGTGTCGAACCCGGCGTCGTTCACGGTGGCGAAGACATGGTCCCACCGCTCCTCCATCGCGGAATCGCGGTCGGCGCTCAGGGGCACATCGGGCGCGAACGGCAGCAGCGAGGCCGCGATCGGCCACGTCTCGGCGGTGAGAGCCATCGGGTAGTTCCTCCTGAATCACGTATCGTGCACGATACACGATCAAGCGACCAACCGACGCCCGGTGCTGGGGTCAGGAGACGTCGGCGAGTTCGCTCAGCGAACGGGTCTTCACACCGTCCAGGTGAGCGCGCATGGCGGCCGCAGCAGCCTCCGCGTCGCCATCGGCGATCGCATCGCGGATCGCCCGGTGCTCGGCGATCGTCGCGTCCGCGTCGGTCACGCCCCGACCGCTGAACAGGCGGAACCGCTGGAACTGGCCGCCGAGGGCCTCGTACGACTGAACCAGGAATCGGTTGCCGGTACCCACGACGACGGCATGGTGGAATCGCCGATCCGCCTCGTAGTAGTCGCGGAACGACTCGTAGCTGCTCCCCCGCGGAGCGTGCGCGAGGTCGACGACCGCACCGTCCAGCGCAACCACCGTGCTCTCCCGCGGAGAAGCCGCGGCCGCACGGGCCGCAGCCCCCGGTTCGATCAGCAGGCGGGCATCCATGAGCTCTCGAAGCTCGGACGCCTGCAGCGCCGGAGCGACGCGGTAGCCGCGCATGGCCACGCGTCGGATGAGTCCGGTCGACTCGAGCCGGGCAAGGGCTTCGCGCACCGGGCTGGTCGAGACACCGAACTCCCGCGCGAGCGCATCGATGCTCAAGGCGTCCTCGGGCTGGACGTGCCCGTCGACGATCAGGACGACGAGCTGGTCGTACACATCATCCACGACCAGGCGCGGGCGGATGATGCCCGGGCGCGGCATCCGTCCGGGGTCCGTCGTCATGTCGTCATGGTAGCGGTGGGCGCACGACCGCGATCGCGGTCGCGCGTGGGCACGCGCGTGGGAGCGCTCACAGTGCGCCGCCTCGCGGCGTCGGCAACGCTAAGCTTTGCCGAACAATCAACACGACGCGCAGCGACCGAGAGGGGGCGCGGTGAATGCCACGATGCACGACGTCGCCCGCGTCGCAGGAGTATCCATAAAGACGGTCTCCAACGTCATCAACGATTACCCCCATGTGCGGGCCACCACCCGCGATCGCGTTCTGGTGGCGATCAAGGAGCTGGGGTATCAGCCCAACCTCTCCGCGCGCGGTCTGCGCTCGGGTAAGACGGGCGTCATCGGACTGGCGATCCCCTCCGTTCGCGAAGCGTATTTCGCGGAGCTGGCCGACTCGGTCATCGTCGCAGCCGAGAAGCGCGGGCTCAGCGTCGTCGTGGATCAGACGAACCAGGTGCGCGAGCACGAGCTGGACGTCGTGGCCGGACGCCGTCTTCGGCTGACCGATGGCATCGTCTTCAGCCCGGTGACCATCGACGAGTCGGACGCCGACCTGCTCAACGTCCCGTTCCCGCTGGTGATCCTCGGCGAGAGCATCTTCGGCGGGCCTACCGACCACGTCACGATGCACAATGTGTCGTCGGCCGGGGCCGCTGTCGACCACCTTCTGGGCATCGGCCGGCGGCGGATCGCGGTGATCGGCGCCGACGACGACGAGGAGGCGAACGCCTTCGGGTCGGCGACACTGCGCGTGCGTGGATACCATCAGGCTCTTCATGCGGCCGGACTCCCGGAGGACCCGGCGCTCGTGCGCCCCGCGGGCCTCTGGCATTACGACACCGGTGCGGCCGCGACCCGCGCGCTGATCGCGTCGGGGATTCCCTTCGACGGCCTGTTCGCTCTCAACGACACGCTGGCCATCGGAGCCCTGCGCGCCCTGGGTGAAGCGGGGGTGCGCGTACCCGACGACGTGGCGGTCATCGGATTCGACAACATCGACGCGACGAGGTACTCGATCCCCTCCCTGTCGAGTGTGGATCCAGGGCGTGACAACATCGCCGAGATCGCGGTGGAGATGCTGGTGGAGCGGATCGCCGAGAAGGGCGAGCGGATGCCGCCACGCCGGATCAAGCCCGACTTCCGCATCGTCGGTCGCGAATCGACCGGATTCCCGTACGTCGCCGACGGTACCGATGCTGCGGACGGCACGGTCGCAGCGGACGGCGCCGCGTCAGCTGTCGAGCCTGCGCACGCCATGTGAACGGGACCGCTGCGATCGTCCCGGAAGCGTGACAGCGCCGCCGAAGTCGGCGACGGTGTCACGCTTCCGGTGATCGGCGAGTGCGCGAACACCGCTCTCGCACTCGCCGATCGACCGCGCGTCAGCCCTGGAACAGGCGCGGCAGGAAGTCGATCAACGACTTCTGCCAGACGTCCCAGCTGTGCGGACCGGGGATGATCGGCGCGAACTCGTGCTCGACACCCCGGTTCGTCATGCTGCTGATCAGGCTCAGCGTCGCTCCGTATGTGAAGTCCTGGACGTCACCGGAATAGACCCGCAGGAGCGTGGTCCCGTCGTTGATCGCCGCCACGTCCGCGTTGCCGGGAACGCTGCCGAACGCCGACATTGCACCGATGTAGGCGAACTTGCCCGGGTGCGCCCACAGCGTGCTGAGGGTGGCGCCTGAACCGGCGGAGAGGCCGGCGAGCGCACGCTTCTCACCTTCGCTGCTGACGTTGTACTGCGCCTCGGCAGCCACCGTGATGCGCTGCGTGATCTCGTTGGGGAAGTTGACCCCGTTGCCGTTGGCCATCACGACCACCATGGGAACGATGGTTCCCTTGGCGTAGTGGTTGTCCAGGATCTGGGCGGCGAAGCCGACCTCGATCCAGTCCGTCCACGTCTGTCCGCCACCGTGCTGGAGGTAGAAGACGGGGTAGGCCTCTGCGCGGTCGGGGTCGTAGTCCGGGGGCGTCCACACGTATGCCGAGCGCTCGGGGTTGCCGTTCGCGGTGCTGGTGTAGTTCAGCACTTCGACGCTCCCTCGGTTCTCGGGGGCGACGGGAGTGGTGAACTCGCCGCGGAGCGTCTCGTCACCGGGAACCTGGAAGGTGCTCCAGTTCGGCTCGGACAACACCGACGTGGGGTTGGTCTCGTCCTTGTGGTCGACACCTTCGACGACGAACTTGTAGTAGTACGAACCCGCCTCGACCGGCATCGTCAGACGCCAGCGGCCGTCGTCCTGCAGGGTCATCGGGGTGCGCGGCCAGCTGCCGGCAGGACCGAAGTTGCCCCACACCGTCACGTTGTTCGCGCCCGCGAACTCGGTTCCGGTCTCGAAGGTCACGACACCGTTCTCGTCGATCCACGGCGTCGGAGTTGTGCCCGGGGCCGGGAGCGAGTGCGGTTCGAGCGGAAGGTGGCCTTCGCTCGGCCCGGTGTCGCCCGGGTCCTGGAAGACACGCTGTGCGAAGTCGTGCAGGTTCTTCTGCCAGGTGTCCCACGTGCCGCCGGTCTCGGGGTCGGATCCATCCGACTGGAACTCGACGCCCGCCTGGCTGAGCTCGTCGGCGAGATCGACCGTCGCGTTGTAGCTCGGGTCTGTGACGTCACCGACGTACAGACGGATCAGGTCGGTCGCGTCGTTGATCTGCTTCGCCTTGCCATTGCTGATCTTCCCCGCGCCGTTACCGAGGTCGCCCGCGGAGTCGCCCGAGAACGAGCCGACGTTCGAGAACTCCTTTGTGGCGTCGACCAACAGGCTGAGAGCCTGGTCGGCACCGCGCCCGATACCGGCGATCGCGCGATCGTCGCCCTCGCTGGAGACGTTGAACGCGCCTTCCGCGGCCGGAAGCAGGTTCTTCACCATCTCGCCGCGGATGTCATCGACCTCGCCGTCACCCATGACGACGACCATCGGCTCGGCGTTCCCGTCGACCGTCAGGTTGTCGAGGATCTGCTGCAGTCGCCCGAGCTCCACCCATTCGCGGTAGCTCTGCCCCGCGTCCTGCAGGAGATAGAGCACCGGGTACGCGTCGGCACGGTTCTCGTCGTAGCCCGGCGGCGTCCACACCAGTGCCGAGCGCTCGGTCCCCGTGACTGAGCTGTCGTAAGTGAGCGTCTCGAGGTTGCCGCCGGTCGGAGCGTCGGCGAGCCACTCGGCGCCCGGACCGTCGACGAACAGGGTGTTCCACGTGGGCTTCGAGGTCACCTCCTGCGGACTGGCGGGGTTGCGGAACGGGATCGCATCCTGGTTCCACGCCGGACGAGCCGAGTACTGGTAGTAGTACAGCCCGGGCTCGAGCGGTCCGAGCGTCGTGCTCCAGTTGCCGCCGCTGGCGCCCATGTTGAGCGTCGTCCAGGTCTTTCCGGGGGCGAAGTTGCCCTCGACCGCCACAACCGAGCCGGTGATACCGGTGGCCGGCTGGATCGCCGAGTTGGGCACAGTGAATCGGTAGACGTCACCGACCCCGTTGTCCTGCAACACTTCGGCGACCCAGGGGTCCTCCTCAGCAGCGGCCGGCTGCGCCGCGATGAGCGAGCCCGCCCCCACCGCCACGGCGGTGGCGAACGCCGCCCATTTCCGTCGAGACCCGCGTCGAGCGCGTGTCTCATGCTGAACCGTTGTCATCGTTGATCCTCTCTGCGCACACTGCCACGTATGCGTGAACAAGAACGTCGTCCGGTCGAACGACGAGGGGATGACCGCATCAACGTCGCAACCGGAATATACAACGTCGTAAAGTGCGCTCTCCCCCATGCTGGGTCAGCACTCCACGGAGTGTCAAGGAAAATCTTCTAACGTTGTAATCTCACGCCACCCGAAGGTCCGAGCTCGGCGTCGAGCTCGCCGGACGTCAGCCTCGGAAAGCGCGGGCGAGCATTGCGCCCGCCTCGCGCAGCCATGTCACGGGGTCGGCCATGGCAGCCGCACCGCTGCCGGCGAGATCGGTCAGCGACACCGATGCCGCGAACACGGAGGTGTCGGCATCCGGAGAGATCCGCCCCGCGACGAGCGCGACCGGCACATCCGCGTCGGCGGCCAGCGCCGCGACGTGCGTCGGCGCCTTGCCGGCAGCGGACTGACCGTCGTATGCCCCCTCGCCCGTGACGACGACGGATGCCGCAGCCAGCACCCCGCGCAGATCGACCAGTTCGGCGACCTCGCCGGCGCCGGGGACGAGCCGGGCGCCCCAGGCGAGCAGGCCGAACCCCACGCCGCCGGCCGCACCGGCACCGGGCGTTTCGGGATCGGCGGGGAGCAGCTTCGCGAGCCGCGCCAGTGCGGCGTCGGCGCGCACGAGCGCGGCCTCGCCGAGACCCTTCTGCGGCCCGAAGATCGCCGCCGAGCCGAAGGCGCCGAGCAGCGGGTTCGTCACGTCGCTCAGCACGAGTACGCCGGCTGCGGGCAGGGCGCGAAGGCCCGAGAGGTCGGCCGCTGCCAGGGTGTCCAGACCGCGGGCGCCGAGCGGGATCGTCGCTCCTGCGGCATCCGTGAATCGCGCTCCGAGGGCGGCCAGCATGCCGGTGCCACCATCGGTCGACGAACTGCTGCCGATGCCGAGCACGAGCCGTGACACGCCGTGGGAGAGAGCTGCCGCGATCGCCTCGCCGAACCCGACCGTGTGCGCGTCGAGCGGGCGCAGGTCGGTACCGAGCAGTTCGATGCCCGACGTCGAGGCGAGCTCGACCACCGCCGTGCCATGCGGGGCGTCGTCGGTCGCGGGGAGGAGCAGCCAGGATGCGGCCACGGGGAGCCCGCGCGGACCGGTCACGGTGACCGGCACGCAGGTGCTGGCCGGGATGGCGGCCGCGAAGGCGTCCAGCGTGCCCTCTCCCCCGTCCGCCATCGGACGCGCGAGGATCTCTGCCGACGGATCGACCGAGAGCCATCCGTCGGCGAGCGCCTCGGCCACGCGGGCTGCGGGGATCGACCCCTTGAAGCTGTCGGGCGCGAGCACGACCCGCAACGCTGGACTGCCCACGGCAGGCTACGCCGAGACGGGCGGTGTGCTGTCACGCAGCACGACCGCGAGAGGCAGGGGTCCGGCGTCGGCATCCCACTCCTCGTCGACGGCGGCGCGCAAGGCGAGGTAGCCCACGTCATCGAGCGGGACGCTGACCGTCGTCAGACCGGGGGTCACATCGCGACCAGCGGGAATGTCGTCGAAACCGCACAGCGCGATGTCGGACCCGACCGCGCGGCCCGCCTCGCGCACCGCCGACATCGCGCCGATCGCGACGACGTCGCTGATCGCGAAGACGAGTGTGCCGGGCTCGACACCGTCGCTGATGGCCTGCGTCATGAGCTGCAAGCCGGACTCGCGGGTGAAGCCGCCGCGGTAGACCCGTGAGACCGAGCCGCCTGCCGCGGCGAAGCCTTCCGTGAAGCCGGCCGTGCGGTCGTCGGAGGTCAGCACGCCCTCGCCGGCGGCGAGCACGATCGCGTTGCGGTAGCCCCGTTCACCCAGCGCCCGGCCGAGGTCACGGGCCCCCTTCGTGTTGTCGACGATGACGGATCGCACGGCGCCGGCGCCGGGGCCGAGAGCCACGACGCGGCCGCCCGTCGACGCGAGCGCGTCGAGTTCGGCCTGCACCACCGGATCGGACGACTCGGCGGTGCGGGATGCCGCGAGGATGAGCCCGCGCGGCCGCTGACCCCGCAGTGCGCGCACCAGCCGCGCTTCGCGCTGGGGATCGCGCTCGGTGATCGCGATCGTGACGACGAGCCCCGCCTCATCGGCACCCCGGGCGACTCCCGCGGCGATCTGCGCGAAGTACGGGTCGGCGATGTCGGCGACCAAAAGGGCGATGATCGCCGAGGTGCCGCGAGCGGTGGCCTGAGCGGAGAGGTTCGCGGTGTAGCCGAGTTCGGCCGCGGCAGCCTCGACCCGCTCGCGGTAGGCCTCGGCGACCTTGCGGGTCGAGCCGTTGAGCACCCGCGAGGCGGTGGCGAGCGACACCCCCGCCGACCGCGCGACGTCGTGCAGCGTCGGCGCAGAGGCCCGCGCCCGCTCCGCCGTGGTCTCGCTCACGAGGCAGAGTCTACGGGTGCGGAAAGCAGCGGAGAGATCGCCGAGCCGAAGGTCTGGGCGGTGCGGCGGACGACGTTTTCCGGGGTGTCGGCCCAGATCTGCTCGTTGAAGATCTCGACCTCGATGTCGCCGCGGTAGCCGGCGTCGAGCACGGCGCCCGTGAGCGATGCGAAGTCGATGACGCCGTCACCGGGATAGTGCCGGCTGAGCAGCACGTCGGCCGGCAGCGGGGTCTTCCAGTCGCACACCTGGTAGGTCGCGATCCGCCCCTCCCGCCCTGCCCGGGCGATCTGGTTCAGCACATCGGGGTCCCACCAGATGTGGAACGTGTCGACGGTGGTGCCGACGACGGCGGGGTCGAAGTCCGCGGCGATGTCGAGCGCTTGGCCGAGCGTCGAGACGACCGCGCGGTCGGAGGCGTACATCGGATGCAGGGGCTCGATCGCGAGCGTGACACCGGCGGCCTCGGCATCCGTCACGAGCTCGCCGATGGCATCGCGCACACGCTCACGCGCGCCGATCAGGTCGCGGGATCCTTCGGGCAGGCCGCCGGCGACGAGCACGAGGATCGCGGTGGACCCGTCCGCGCCGGCCGCGGCGAGGGTCGCGGCTTCTTCGATCGCGACCCGGTTGTCGTCGATCGCGGAGCGGCGCTGCGGTCCTTCGGGCAGGGTGAAGAAGCCGCCGCGGCAGTGCGTGGTGAACCGCAGCCCTGAGTCCGTGAGCAGCTTCGCGGCCGTCGCGAGCCCGACTTCCTGCACCGGCTCGCGCCACAGGCCGATCCCCTGCACGCCTGCCTCAGCCGTGACGCGCAGGGCCGTCGCGAGGTCGGCGTACTTGATCGTCGCCTGGTTGATCGAGAGCCGCGGGTCGGGGGCGCTCATGCCGCCACCCTTCCGTTGATGTCCCGAATGTTGTTGCTCAGCGCACCCCAGAGCAACACTTTTCGGGACATCGAGGGCAAGGGCTGTGAAGCGGTCATGCGGAGACTCCGTTCAGGCGCAGCATGGCGTGCCAGCGGTGGGCGGCGAGTTCGGGCTGCTCGAGCGCGTTCGACGCGTTCGCGAGCTCGACGATGCGCGACAGGTGCGGAAGGCTCCGGGCCGAGTGCAGTCCGCCGACCATCTGGAAGGCGGTCTGGTGGCCGTTGAGCCAGGCCAGGAACGCGACGCCGGTCTTGTAGTAGAAGGTCGGCGCAGCGAAGACCTGCCGGCTGAGCTCCTCGGTCGGGCCGAGCAGCGCGAGGTAGCGGTCGGGGTCACCGGCATCCAGAGCCTGGATCGCGGCCGAGGCGACCGGCGTGATCGCGGCGAAGGCACCCAGCAGCGCGTCGGAGTGCCCGTCGCCCTGCCCAACCGTGTCGCCGCCGATGAGACCGACGTAGTTGAAGTCGTCGCCGGTGAACATCCGCACACCCTCGGGCAGGCGCTCGCGTACCGACACTTCGGCGGCGGCATCCAGCAGGCTCATCTTGACGCCGGCGATCTTGTCGGCGTGCTCCCCGATGATCTCCAGAAGCACATCGGATGCCGCAACCCAGTCGGTCGAGCCGAAATAGCCCGCGAGCGACGGGTCGAACGCGGTGCCGAGCCAGTGCAGCACGACCGGGGCGGTCGCGGAACCGAGCACCTCGCGGTACACGCGGCGGTAGTCGTCGGCGGTCACGGCGGCGCGGGCCAGGTGGCGCGAGGCCATGAGCACCGGGCCGGCGCCCTGCTCCTCGGTGAAGTGCAGCTGCTCCTTATAGGCGTCGATGATCGTGTCGAGCTCGATCCACTCCTGCTCGACGTGGTCGGTGTTCACGCCGACCACGACCGAGCCGCGTTCTTCGCGCGCCACTTCGGCACTGCGGGCGATGAGCTCGCGGGTGGCGACGGCATCCAGCCCCATGTTGCGCTGGGCGGTGTCCATCGCATCGGCGACGCCCAGCCCCCACGAGTACACCGAGCGGCGGAACGCGAGCGTCGCGTCCCAGTCGATCTCGGCGGGCTGGCCGGGAGTGTTGTCGGCCCAGACCTTCGGCACGACGTGTGCGGCGGCGTACGCGACGCGACTGCGGAGCGGTTCGGTCGGCTTGGCGAACGCGGGCGCCTCGGCGAGCTCTGCCGCCGAGGTCGCGCCATCGGGGTCGAGGAGGGTCAGCAGGGGCACCGGATCACTCCAGCGTGAGCGCGCGCAGCGCGACCTTGCGGCCTTCGCGGCTGGATTCGAGACCGGCCTCGGCCAGCAGCACGCCGCGGGCACCCGAGAGCAGGTCGAACTCGTACTCGGTGCCGAGCACGTAAGAGGTGAGGAACTCCTCCCACTGCTGGCGGAAGCCGTTCTGGAACACGTCGTTCGTCGGGAGCTCGGCCCAGTCGGCGTCGTAGTCGTGGTCGTCGGCGAGGTCGGGGTTCCAGACCGGCTTCGGGGTGGCGTTGCGGTGCTGGATCTTCGCGCCGAACAGTCCGACCACGGCTGAGCCGTGCGTGCCGTCGACGTGGAACTCGACGAGCTCGTCGCGGTTGACGCGCACGGTCCAGCTCGAGTTGATCTGGGCGATCGCGCCGCCCTCGAGCTCGAAGATGCCGTACGCGGCGTCTTCCGCGGTGGCCGCGTACGGCTCGCCGTTCTCGTCCCAGCGGGTGGGGATGTGGGTGGATGCCTGCGCGTACACGGTCTCGACCTTGCCGAACAGGTTCTCGAGCACGTAGTTCCAGTGCGGGAACATGTCGACGATGATGCCGCCGCCGTCTTCGACGCGGTAGTTCCAGCTCGGGCGCTGCGCCGGCTGCCAGTCGCCCTCGAACACCCAGTAGCCGAACTCCCCGCGCACCGACAGGATGCGCCCGAAGAAGCCGGAGTCGATGAGGCGCTTGAGCTTCTGCAGGCCCGGCAGGTACAGCTTGTCGTGCACGACGCCGGTCTTGACGCCGGCGGCCTCGGCGAGCTTCGCGAGCTCGACTGCCTCCTCGACGGACTCGGCGGTGGGCTTCTCGGTGTAGATCGTCTTGCCGGCAGCGATCGCCTTGCGCAGGGCCGACGAACGCGCCTTCGTGACGAGGAAGTCGGCATAGATCTCCCAGCGCGGGTCGGCGAGGGCGGCATCCAGATCGCTCGTGTAGTCCTCGATGCCGTGCTTGGCGGCGAGCTCCGCGAGCTTGGACTCACTGCGGCCCACGAGGATCGGCTTGACCGTGACCTTCGTGCCGTCGGGCAGCTCGATGCCGCCCTGGTCGCGGATCGCGAGGATCGAGCGGACGAGGTGCTGGCGGTATCCCATGCGGCCCGAGACGCCGTTCATGATGATGCCGATCTCGCGCACCTCGGGGCGGCCGGTGGCCGCAGCGGGCGCCGGGGCAAGGGTGGTGTCAGTCACGGGGTCCTGCTTTCGTGGATGGTTCGGTCAACGTGCGGAAGAATGAGTAAGCGCTTTCCAGCACGTGGTACGGCTGAAGAAGCAGACGCAAGCGCTCATCAGCGCCGCCGTCGCCGCGCGGGGATCGCGACCACGGCCAGCGCCGCGCAGCCGAGAGCCGGAATGATGAGGGGCACGAGCACCCACGTCAGGACGCACACGAACACCGCTGTGGCGAGGAGGAAGAGCACCCCTGCGATGTCGGCGCTCAGTGAAGCCGGAACCCCGCGCAGTGCGGCGCGCCATCCTGCTTCCGGGGTCCAGGCCCCGGCGGCAGCGAGCAGCGTCACGGCAACGGCCGCGAGGCCGACCCAGCCGACGGCCGCGACGGCGAGGCCGCCGGGGAGTGCTCCGGAGCCGGCGAGGTCGATGTCGAGGATGAGGATCAGAACGAGCAGCAGCCCCGTCACGCCGATGACGAGACCGCCCGGAAGGGCCTTCAGGTAGTCGCGCCAGAACTGACGCTGCGGCGAGCCTTCCGCGTTCAGGTACCGACGCAGGTGGCGGATGCCGGCGGCCAGCGCCGCGGGCAAGGTGACCAGCAGGATGCCGCCGACGGTGATCAGCAGCCCCGTCAGGAGCACCTCGCCGAAGAGGGCGAAGGCACCGGTCGCGCCGGGGAAGCGCATTGGTGCGCGCTCCTGGAGAACCGGCCCGGCGCCGGAGAGGTCGGCCCTGCGGGCCGCCTTCTCCTCGCGCTTGCTGAGCGTCATGGTGGCCATGGTCAGCCCTTGAGTCCCTGTGTGGCGACGCCGTCGACGAGGAACCGCTGGAAGACCAGGAAGAACAGCAGCACGGGAAGCAGCGCGATGAACGATGCCGTGACCGTCGCCCCGAAGTCACTCGACGAGCTCTGATCGTTGTAGAGACGCAGCGCGATGGGGAGCGGGTAGTTCTCGGGGCTCGTCAGGTACAGCAGCGGTCCGAGGAAGTCGTTCCAGGCCCAGATGAACGAGAAGATCGCACAGGTGATCAAGGCCGGCCGGATCAGCGGCAGGATGATCGACCAGAAGATGCGCAGGTGTCCCGCCCCGTCGATGCGGGCCGCTTCATCCATGTCACGCGGCATCTGGCGGATGAACTGCACGAGCAGGAACACGAAGAACGCTTCGGTCGCGAGGAATTTCGGCAGGATCAGCGGGATGAACGTGTCGACCAGGCCGAGGTTGTTGAACAGGATGTACTGCGGAATGATCAGCACGTGGAACGGCAGCAGCAGAGTGCCGATCATCGCGGCGAACAGGATGCCGAGTCCCTTGAACTGGATGCGGGCGAAGGCGTACGCGGCCAGCGCTGAGGAGAGCACGGTTCCGATGACGGAGCCGACGGCGATGATGAACGAGTTCAGGAAGAACTTCGCCATCGGAACTCCGGCGATGCCTTCGGAGACCTTCGCGTAGTTCTCCAGGGTGGGCTCGTTCGGGAGCAGCCCCATGTTCACGCCGAACTCGCCGTTGGGCTTGAACGTGGACAGGAACAGCCAGACCAGCGGGTAGAGCACCACCGCGGTGAGGGCGATCAGCACGACGAACCAGACCACGGTCTGCCAGGTCTTGCGCTTTACGCGCCGGCGCGGGGCATCGGGGGTGGGGTCACCGTTCTGGTCGGTACCGTCGAGTTGGTTCTCGACCATCGCGAAGGTGGGCTCGGAAAAGCTCGAGGTGGTCATTTGCTGTCTCCCGAGTAGTGGACCCAGGATCGCTGGGTGCGGAAGAGGATGAAGGCGATGATCGCGACGACGACCAGCAGCACCCAGGCGATTGCGGAGGCGTAGCCCATCTGCCCGTCGGAGAAGCCGCGCTTGTAGAGGTAGAGGGTGATGAAGTTGGTCATCCCGGCGGGGCCACCCGAGCCGTTGCTGATGATGTAGGCGGAGGCGAACACCTGGAAGGCGCCGATCAGGCCGAGCAGCAGGTTGAAGAAGATCACCGGCGACAGCAGCGGGATGGTCACCGCGCGGAACCGGTGGAAGGGCCCGGCTCCGTCCATCTCGGCCGCCTCGTACAGCTCCTTCGGGATCTGCTTGAGGCCGGCGAGGAAGATCACCATGGTCGCGCCGAACTGCCAGATCGACAGGAGGATCATCGCCGGCAGCACCAGGTCGGGATTGCCGATCCAGCCGCCCAGGTCGATGCCGAAGAAGCTCAGCGAGTTGTCCACGGGGCCGTCGTTGGCGAACATCGCTCGCCACACGATCGCAACCGATACCGAGCCGCCGATGAGCGAAGGGGCGTAGAACGAGGACCGGAAGAACCCGGCGCCCTTGTCGCGGTAGTTCAGCAGCATCGCGACCAGGAGTGCGGCGATCAGGGTGATCGGTGTTCCGACCAGCACGTAGATCAGGGTGATCTGCGCCGACTGGATGAACGCAGGGTCATCCGTGAACATCCGGATGTAATTGTCCAGGCCGATCCACTTGGGCGGCTGGAAGATGTTGTAGCTCGTGAACGAGAGGTAGAGCGAGTACGCCATCGGGATGATCGTGAGGCCCAGGAACCCGAGCAGCCACGGAATCAGGAAGGCGTAGCCGGCGACAGACTCCTTGCGCAGACGGGCCTTCTGGCCGGGCCGGTTCAGGTGCTCCGGTCGTGCCCTGCGCAGCAGTGCCCGCCGTGACGACTTCTGGCCGGTCACGATAACTCTCGTCGAAGTAGTGGTCATCATCGACTCTCCCGGTTCGGTCTCTCGTTGGATGGTGTTCCGGGGCCCGGACAGTGCAGTCCGGGCCCCGGAATGTCTTACTGGTTCAGGACGACGTCCATCTCGGAGAAGAACTGCGCCACAGCCTCATCCACGGTGAGCGTGCCGAAGTTCAGCTCCGTGCCCAGCTGGCGGAACTTCTCCTCCAGCGTGCCGTAGCCGACGATCGGAACGGGAGGGGCATCGCCCAGGCGGTCCGCGATAGAGGCCTCGTAGTCCTTGACCTGCTGGCTCAGCGGGTCAAGCTCGGCCGCCGCAAGCGCCGTCTCCGAGGCCGGCAGGCCGCGGTTGGTGCCGAAGATCTCTCCCGACTCGGGCGAGTTGACCAGGAAGTTCACCAGGGTCGCGGCTGCTTCCGGGTGGTCGGTCTTCGCCGAGATCGTGTGCAGCATCGACGGCTTCAGGTACAGATCCTTGGCACCCTCCTTCGTCACCGGCGGAGCGATCAGTCCCAGCTCGGTGTAGCCCGCGCCGAGGCCGGCGAGGTAGCCGGCGCCGAAGTTGTCCCATGTGAGCTCGCTCGCGGTGAGCGCAGTGTCGAACCCACCCTTGGGAAGGACCTCTTCGAGGCGCTGCTGCGGGATGCCGATGCCGTCGCGGATGTCCGCGCCCGACTCCCAGAACTCGGCGAGGCGCTCTTCGTCGAAGCCGGGCTCGCCTTCTTCGCTGAACAGGTACGAGCCTTCGGAGCGCAGCTGGAGCTCGAAGTTCTGGATGCGACCCGAGAAGTCGGTGCCGCCGTAGAACGCGCCGCCGGCGCCGGCAGTGATGTCGCCGAGCCAGTCGGTGTATTCCTCCCAGTCGCCGCCCTCGAACTCGTCCACACCGGCGGTCTCGAGGAGGACCGGATTGGTGAACAGGCCCCACGCGTTCGTGGAGGTCGGGATGCCGGTGGTCACGTCGCCGACGACCCCGATGTCGAGGATGTTCTGCGGGAGCGGGTCCGTCTCGATGATGTTGCCGAGGTACGGGTCCAGGGGCAGCAACAGGTTGTTCTCGGAATACTGCCGCAGGTACGAGTAGTCGAACTGCATCACGTCGGGCAGGTTGCCGCCGGCCGCTTCGGTCTGACGCTTCTCCCAGAATTCCGGGAACCCGAGGAACGTCGCGTTGACCGTGATGTTCGGGTACTCCTCGTTGAACGCTGCGATCGCCTCGTTGTAGAGCTCCGCGCGAATGTCATTGCCCCAGAACGCGAGGTCGAGGGTGACCTCTTCATCCGGGTCGAAGGTGGGGGCGGCGTCGGGGGCCGCAGTGCTGCCGCCTCCCGCGCATCCGGCAAGGGCGATCGCTGCGCCCGCCGCGATCGCGACGGCTGCGATGGTCCGCTTCCTGTTGAACATCCTTGTCCTCTCATTTCGAACGTCCGCGTTCTTCGTGTTCCGGTGAACGTTCGTTGTCCTGTGGCGGTGGAATGTGCTGTCCCTGGTGCGTCTGGGAAAGCGCTTGCCGGCTACGGTACTACGCGGTCAATCGATTCGCAAGGAAATCCCGGAAATCGTTTTCCCGGCGCAATCCGAATCACGTCGCGCAAACCAGCGCTGCCCCGACGACATCGAGACGGACGCGGTAGATGGCGCACCTCCGGTCGTCGATCGACTCGGCATGCGCCGCCCACGCGGTCGTTCGCTGGGGATGGCCGAAGTAGTAGAACCAGACGTCGTCGCCGTCGCGCACGGCCGCGCCGTGGTGACCGAAGCCGGGGCCTGGCACCTCGCCGGCGCCGAGGATGACGGCATCCGACACGCCCTGACGCACCCACGCGATCGCGTCATCGGATCGGTATACGCCCATTCCGCGCCACTCGTCGACGATCATCCACCAGCTGCCGCCGAGCTCGAAGGCGCACGGTCCCTCGTGGGGGCGCCCGCCGATCGCGGATCCCTCCAGGCGCCAGCAGTCCAGATCAGCGGATGCCGCCACCTTCGTGACCGAGTCGGCGGCCTCGTCTTTGAACCACAGTCGCCACAGGCCGTCGGGACACCGCGCGACCGCGGCGTCGATCACGCGATCGCTTCCGAGTTCGATCGGTCCGCGACGCTCCCACCTCCGCAGGTCCTCCGACGCGTACTCGACGATCGTGCGTGCGAAGCCCGGCCAGCGATCGGGAATGCCGTCGATCTCGGTCAGGTACATCCGCCATCGCCGGCCGTCGTGAATGACTTCGGGCGCCCAGTGGGTCGCATCGACCGCAGCCGGCGGTGGGCCGTCGCGGAGGGCGAGGCCGGCGGCATCCGGTTCGAGGGTGCCGATGTAGGCCCACTCGACTCCGTCCGGCGACTGCGCGACTCCGATGCGACTCCCGTGCACCCACGCGACTCCCGGGCCGGGGTCGGGGTGCGTCGCGCGGCGCTGCGTGTAGAACATCCACCACAGACCATGGGCGATGACGACGACCGGGTCGGTCGCACCGTCGTAGACGGGGTCGCGGTAGAGCTCCGCCGAGGTCATGCCCCGACGTCGCGCATGTCGGTGACCGGGCTTGCGAAGCCGCGGCGGTGCGTGGAGTGCGTGGCGAGATCGGCGGGTGTGACGACGGCGCCGTCAGCGGCGGCCGAGGCATAGATCGCCGCCACGATCTCGAACGAGCGCGCGGGGTCTGTCGCTGTGGGCGGTAAGGGCTCACCCGACAGCAGTGCGTCGAACACGTCACGCAGCAGCGGCCCGTGGTCGCTGCGCTCCTCGTGCTCAGGCAGGGCCCACGCGGCCGCCTCGGACTCGAAGCCCCGCGCCGGCGTGATCGACCAGTTGTCGTGGCCGTGGCCGTAAAGATGCTCCACGGTGATCGTCGCCTTCTGGGTGTCGATGCGGATCGAGCTGACCTCACGCGGCGACACGGCGCTCGTGACGACCTGCGCGACGACCGCGTTCGCGAACGTGATCGTCGCGGTGGAGGCATCCTCCGTCTGCGCCTCCCGATCGAGCCGCCACAGCCGCCCTTGCACGCTCGCCCAGTCGCCGAGGAGGAAGGCGAGCAGATCGAGCTGATGGATGCCGTGCCCTACCGTCGTGCCACCGCCTTCGGTCTCCCACTTGCCGCGCCACGGCACGGCGAAGTAGGCCTCGTCGCGGTACCAGAGCGTCTGGCACACCGCGATCAGCGGACGGCCGAGCGCCCCGTCCTGGAGCAGACCGCGAACGTGTGCAGCGGCGGTGCCGGTGCGCTGCTGGAAGACGACGGCGAGCTGGCGGTCGGCGGCGACCGCGGCCGCGCGCATCTCGTCGAGTTCGTCGAGCGAAGACGCGGGCGGCTTCTCCACCACGACGTGCGCACCCGCGGCGAACGCCTCGAGAGTCTGACCGTGATGTGCCCCGGGCGGCGTGCAGATGAGCACGACGTCGGGGTGCTCGGCGGCGAGCAGTCCGACGAGATCGTCGTAGACGGCGGGTACGTTCCATTGCGCGGCGAAGTCGTCGGCCACCGACCGGTGCAGGTTGGTCACGGCCACCAGTTCAGCGTGCGGGTGTGAAGCCACCGCGCGGGCGTGCAGGTGGGCGACGGCTCCGGTTCCGACGAGCGCGCAGCGCAGCGAGGTTGTCAATGAGGTCTCCGCATCGAGGATCAGGCGTAGCATCCACCCTAGAAGACTGCGCTGGAAAGCGCTATCCCACTGTGAGAGGAACCGCCTTGGACTACATCCATCTGGGTCGCACCGGTACGAGCGTGTCGCGCATCGTGCTCGGCACCATGAACTTCGGCGACCGCACGAGCGAAGACGACGCGTTCGCCATCATGGATCGGGCACTCGAGCTCGGCGTCAACTTCTTCGACACGGCCAACGGGTACGGCGGATCGGGCGGCCGCGGCGCAACCGAGGAGATCATCGGACGCTGGTTCGCCTCCCGACCCGGCGTGCGCGACGACATCGTCCTCGCGACGAAGGTGCACTCCCCCATGGTCGACCCGACGGCCGACGGCGACGTGGTGAACGCCCGCGGCGCCTCGGCATGGCAGGTGCGCCGCGAGGCGATCGGTTCGCTGCGGCGACTGCAGACCGACCGCATCGACCTGTACCAGTTTCACCACATCGACCGTCACATCTCGTGGCCGGAGCTGTGGCAGTCGATGGAGACACTCGTCGCGCGCGGCGAGGTGATCTACACCGGCAGCTCGAACTTCGCGGCGTGGAACATCGCGCAGGCCAACGAGATCGCCCATCAGCGCAACTTCCTGGGTCTGGTCAGCGAGCAGTCGCTCTACAACCTCGCTCAGCGCTCGATCGAGCTCGAGGTCATTCCGGCTGCGAGGGAGTACGGCCTCGGCATCCTCCCCTGGTCGCCACTCGCCGGCGGCCTGCTCAGCGGAGGATCCGCGAGCGGTCGCTCTTCGGCAGAGGGAGTGCGCGATCGGCGCGCTGAGCGTGCCCAGCAGATCGACGCGTACGAGGCGTTCGCCGCGGAGCGCGGGTGGACACCGGCCGCGCTCGGTCTCGCATGGGTGCTGCACCAGCCGGGCGTGACCGGGCCCATCATCGGGCCGCGGACCGTCGCGCAGCTCGAGTCCGCCGTGTCCGCGCTCGAGATCGCGCTGACACCGGAAGATCTGGCCGCGCTCGACGAGCTGTTCCCCGGACCGGGAGGCCAGGCGCCCGAAGCGTACGCCTGGTGATCCGCGGTCCTGTGGATTCGACCGCTGAGGTGCGAAGGTTCGCGCAGGTGCGAGCAGCGTGGGTCGACCTGTCGCACGCACCCGACGAACGTGATGACCGGATACGTCGCCGATGCGGACCGCAATGCCGAGGCATCCGCCGGATCGAGGTCTTCGACCTGCCCAAGACGATCTCGGGCAAGATCCGCCGAATCGAGCTGCGCCAACGCGAGGAGCGCATCGCCCGCGGGGAGGAGTCGGCCCACGAGTGGCGCGATGATCAGATCCGCGATGCCCCGATCGAGGGCGAAGCGGGGTCGTGAGATCTCGGCCCTGCGGCGATCCACCGCGCTGACAGCACGCGGGTGATGCTCCGCACGGAGCAGAGCTGACCCTTCGCCTCGACCAGCAGACGAGCCGCGTCGTCGAGATCGATCAGGCTCTCGGCGGTGATCGGAACGATGTGCAGGGTGATTTCAGCGTCCGGCGAGAGGTCGGTGACGTCCACCCGCCACGGCAGGCCGTCCCAGAAGCGATCGCGGATGACGAGGCCGTCCGCGCGAAGCTGGGCGACATCGCCCTCCCACGCGATGACGAGCTCCGACCGATCGCCGTCAGCCGCCGTCTCCGTCGAAGGCACGTCGATCCGCCACACTGCGGCGACCTCATCGATCTGCGCGTCGGTCGGCGCCGACGAACGTCCCATGAACTCACCGAAGCGAGCCGGTGGCCGGCCGCCGGCACGCATCGCTTCCGGCGTCAGCGGAAGCGAAACCGGAGCGGACGGCGTGCGGAAGTCGATCGGTTCGAATCCGGTGCCCGTCCAGCGCGCCGCATCGGGCTGCTGCGCCGCCCGGGCGACGAGGCCGTCGGGCTCTGGCCACACCGCGTCGACGGAGTCGATGAGCTCCTCACCCAGGTACCAGAGTCGCTCGGCCTGCCGCTCATCGACCACGAGAATACGCAGGGTGCCGTTCGCCAGCACGGACGTGCCCGGTTCGATGTCCACAGGCTCATCAGGGAAAGCATTCTCGCCCGCGCCGCTGCGAATGCCCGTGCCGGCCGCGAACCGCACCCGCGCGGCGACGCCGTCGTGCGCGCGCAGCACGAGTGTCGGAATCGCGCCCTCGACCAGGCCCGCGACGGATGCCGTCGCCCACTCGACGCGCACACCCGCAAGGTTCACGCGGAGCGGCCACCGGGCGATGAGCCCGCTGGGGATGTCGATCGGGCGGTCGGGAACGACGAGGTCCTCATCGCCCAGGGGGATGCGGAACTGCACATCCGCGGAGCCCGAGAGCGGTTCGTGCGGTTCGTGCGTGTTGATGAAGAGGAATCCGCTCTCACCGTCACTGCGGACCGCCCAGCGCAGCGACGTCAGGTCGTGCACATCGACGGGGGCGTCGTCGGGCAGCGAGCTGTACATCTGCACCAGCCGATCGCCGAAGGCGTCGAGGAACGCATTGTGATCGCGCAGCAGACCAAGACTCGGCCCCGGATGCCCGGTCGCGCCGAACGCCGCCTGGAAGTCGTAGTCGAATCGAGGGAGATCGTTCGGGTACCCGGTCGCGTGGGTCTCCTGCAGGTGATCGGCGGGATTCGTGCCGCCGACGTACATGTAGAAGCCCTGCCACGCCGACCCGTTTCCGATTTTGACGTTCGCCACTGCGGCGATGTCGAGACCGCGCGCGATCGGCCGCCGGTGATAGGCGGTGGCCATGCCGCCGCCGAGTTCGCACGTCGCCGGCGGGAACTCGGGATCGATGTCGCGCACCACGATCTCCACGCCCTCCTCGCGGAAGTCTCCGCCGACGCCCGGGTCATCCCAGACGTGCGTGAACCGGAAGTGGTCGCGGAAGCTGTCGTCCCATGTCGAGCCCTGACCCGCCCAGAACCCGTCCGCGTATCCGCTGTAGAGCGGGAAGACCTCGTGCGGAGGAAGAATCGCGCCGCCCCACCCTGTTGCGGTCCACAGCGGAGCGGAGAGACCCGCGTCGCGCGCGAGCTGCTTGAGGGTGGCGATGTGCTCGGGCTGGTCGTAGAGCTCGTTCTCGATCTGGATGCCGATCACACGGCGATCGGCACCGCAGAAGGGGGCGACCTGCGCCGCGATCTGCTCGTACCAGCCCTTCGCGAGCTCGAGGTAGACGGGGTCGTTCGTGCGTGCGCCCGGTGCGGCCTCGATCACCCAATCCGGATGACCGCCGTTGCGCACTTCGCCGTGGCACCACGGGCCGATCCGCACGATGACATCCACGCCGACCCGCTCCGCGGTCTCCAGGAACGCGGCGAGATCGAGGTCGCCGTCGAAGCTGACCTTGCCTCGCACCGGCTCGTGGTGGATCCAGAACACGTACGTCGACACCGACGTGAGTCCCGACGCGACCATCAGCCGGAGGGTCTCCTCCCAGCGCGACCGAGGGATGCGGCTGAAGTGCAGCTCACCTGTCACCGGCAGGGCCGGCCTTTTGTCGATCTCGATCCACCGGCTGTTCAGACCGATCCTCGAATGACGATCGACCTGATTGCTCATCGCCGGGACGGTCAGTGGGGGTCGCGAGTCGATCAACCGGATCGTGCGCACACCGGAGGTTGTCGTTGTCATGAATCTTCCTTGGCAGGTGGCGGGCGGCGATCCTTCATGCGGAGGATCCGTTCGGCCAGTCCCACGTCGTGAGTCAACCGCACATGCCGAACGCCGCCGGGAAAGAGCGGGGTGGTCATGACCGGGCCCTCAGAACTTCGCGCACGGCATCCGCGAGCTCGCCGGCGTCGTCGGCATCGGCATCCGCGATTCCCACGCCGTAGCGGAAGGTGACCACCTCGCCCGCCGGCAGGATGAGTTCTTCGCTGAAGAACGGCGCGGGGTTCAGGCCGGCGAACTCCTCTGAGCGTGCGAACCACTGCGGCGGATGATGCGGATTCTGCGCGTCGTCGACCATCACGATGAGCGACGATGCGTCGACCTCGTCGTGCTGCCCCGCGAAGCCCATCCACTCGTGCCGCTGACCGCGGACGTCGCTGCCTGTTCCGGTGCCGTCCGTCGTCACGAGGGTTCCGCCGGTGAACGAGCGCGGTCCTCGCCAGAAGAGTCCGCCGTAGCCCGCGTTGTCGCGGCCCTTCGTGGTGGGCGAGCCGAACGCGATGTCGGATGCCGAGACATTCGTCATGGCCGTCTCGAACGTCAGCACCCAGCTGTCGTCGTCGAGAACGCACGCGCCGATCGTGCGGCGCTCGGTGAACAGGCGCGCTCCGGCCTCGGTGATCCACTCGAGGTCGTGGACGAAGCGCGCCGACCCGTCGGCATCGATCTCGGCAGCGTCGACCCGCACGTGCACCTGCGCGCCGTCATTGGGCAGCTGGACGTAGCCCTGGTCGCGTATGTAGGTCGGTCCGCCCCAGAAGTTCTCCTCGCCGACGACGGGCAGTGACCAGGCGATGCCCTTATGCCACACGTGGTCGTGCGGGCGGAAGAGGCTCACCAGGTGGCCGGAGCGCGTGCGGATCGGATGCAGGTACGGCTTCGGCGACTCGAGCTGCACGGTGTCGGGCACGTAGGTGTAGCGGAACAGCTCGACATCATCGTCGTCGCGCACGGCGAAGGCGATGCCTTCGTCATGGCTGATCGAAAGGGTCATCGTGCCTCCTTGAGGGGCGGCCAGGGGACGGCGCCGCCGTCCATGCTCGTCAGGAACGGGTCTGGGTCGACGATATCCCCGGCGCTCACCGGCACACCGCGGAAGGCGGACGCGTAGGTCGCTGCGGCGAACTCGAGGGTGCGGCGGGCCTCTTCGGCCGGCGGCACGTGCGTCTGCGGCGGCGTGCAGATGTGCACGAGGTCGATGCGCCGATGTGCACGTCGGCCACCGCGACGAGCTCGATGCGCGGCGCGAGGTCGGCGATGGCCTGCGCATGCGCATGCGCGATGCCGCCCCTTCCGGCGATCGCCGCTCTGAGCGGTCGAGGTGCGGCATCGGTCATCGTGTTCTCCTGTGGTCGAATGTCATCGCCCGGCGAGACCCGCCTGGGTGAGGTGGAGGTGGGCATACCGTCCGTCACGTTCGAGCAGCGCGTCGTGGCTGCCCTGTTCGACGATGCGTCCGCGCTCGAGAACGACGATGCGGTCGGCCTGGCGGATCGTCGAGAGCCGGTGGGCGACGACGAGCGTTGTTCGGCCGCGCATGAGCCGGCTCAGCGCTTCCTTCACCAGCTCCTCAGACTCCGGATCCAGCGCAGAGGTCGCCTCGTCGAGCAGCAGGATGCGCGGATCGCGGACGAGAGCGCGGGCGATCGCGAGACGCTGGCGCTGACCGCCCGACAGCCGCGCACCGCGTTCGCCCACCACGGTGTCCCAGCCCTGGGGCTGGTCGTGCACGAACTCGAGAGCGTTCGCATCGCGCAGCGCCTGGATGATGCGGGCGTCATCGGGTTGCGGCATCCCGTATGCGATGTTCTCGCGGATCGTGCCCTCGAACAGCACGGACTCCTGCGGAACGACCGAGACGAACCGGCGCGCAGTGCGCATGTCGAGTTGCTGCATGTCGGCGCCGTCGAGGAGGATCTGACCACCGGTGGGACGCACGAACCCGAGCACGAGGTTCAGCAGCGTCGACTTGCCGGATCCGGACGAACCCACCAGCGCGACGGTCTCACCCGCCGTGATGTCGAGGTCGATCTCGTGCAGCGCGTCGGCATCGGCGCCCGGGTAGCGGTGCGAGGCGCGCACGAGACGGATGCCGCCGCTCACGCGTTCGACGACGCGCTTGCCCGCGTTCAGCTCGAGGTCGGGCTCCTGCATGACCTCGGCGATCGAGCGGACGGATTCGAGGCCGCGCGCCCCGACCGGGATGAGCATGAGCAGCTGGGTGAGCCCGCCGGTCAGCAGCGTGAAGTAGGTCGCGAGCAGCACAACCTCGCCGGGCGTGATCGCAAGGATGCCCGTGAGGGAGAAGATCGCCGCCAAGCCGAGGCACCCGACGGCCAGCAGCTGCATGGCGACCCACGAGATGGATGCCACGTGGCCATTGAGCATGTCGAGGTGCAGGCCCGCACGGCGCACGCCCTCGGCTCCGTGCCCGACGCGGGTGACCGCGGTCTCTTCGAGACCGTGGGCGCGAGTCACCGGGATGAGTGAGGCCATCTCGCCGACACGCGCCGAGAGCACCTCGACCTCACGGCGGAAGTCCTCGTTGCGCGTTTTCGAGCGGTTGCGCATGCCGAACCGGATGCCGATCGCGATGGGCACCGCGAGCGCGTAGACCGGCAGGAACGCGGGAACGGCGATCGCCGTCATCGCAAGCGCGCCGATCATGACCATGGTCGCGGACAGCAGTGGGTGAGTCACCTGCTGAAGCATGAGCTCGACGTTCTCGACATCGCGCACGACCTTCGTCTGCACGATCGAGGAGCTCACCCTGGTGTGGTAGCCGATCGACAGGCTCTGCAGCCGGGACGCAAGGGCGTTGCGCAGGTCGGCGCCGGTGTCACGGACGACAGTCATGAAGCTGCGCGTGTAGAGGATGTGGTTGGGGTAGTTCTGCAGCAGCAGGATCACCGCGAGGGCGAGCCACCACAGTACGGCCGTGACCTCGCCTCCATCGGCGACGATGTCGATGATCGCGGCCGTGATGACCGGGAGGAACCACAGCGGGATCTCCTTCATCGCGAAGGCGAACAGAGCCAAGGACATCCGCCCGGGCCGGCGCGCGAGCATGCGGAGCACCGAGCGCGTCGGATGGGCGCCGTCGATCAGCTCCTGCGGGTGGGAAAGCGCTTTCTTGGCCACGGTTCCATGGTAGCCACAGCTCGCAGATATTGACCACTGAATCCGATACCCGGCCATTCCCCTTGCGAGAAGGCCTGTGGTACCGTGGGCGCGAGAAGCGGGAAAGCGTTTCCCCTCCCGGAGGAGTCCTGAATGAGCAGGCGCCGCTATGCCGTCGTCGGAGCCGGAAGCCGTTCGCAGATGTACATCGATGCGATCGCCGGCGAGTACGCCGATCACGCCGAGCTCGTCGCGATCTGCGAACCGAATCCCGTCCGCGCTGCGCTCGCGGTGCAGCGCGCCATCGACGCGGGCGTCCCCGCGCCGTCGACCTGGCACCCCGACCGTCTCGAAGAGCTCATCCGCACCGAGCGCATCGACCGCGTCGTCATCACCGCACGCGACGACCTGCACGCCCCGCTCATCGTGCGCGCACTCGAGGCCGGGGTCGACGTCGTCGTCGAGAAGCCCCTCACGATCGACGCCGAGAGCGCGGCCGCGATCGAAGACGCAGTGCAGCGCACCGGCGGCGACGTGCTGCTCACGTTCAACTACCGCTACTCGCCCCGCAACAGCGCGCTGCGCCAGGTCATCCAGGACGGGCTCATCGGCGAGGTCACCTCGGTCGACTTCCAATGGATGCTCGACACCAAGCACGGCGCGGACTACTTCCGCCGGTGGCACCGCGAGAAGAAGAACTCCGGCGGCCTGCTCGTGCACAAGGCGAGCCATCACTTCGACCTCGTCAACTGGTGGATCCACTCGACACCGCGGCGTGTATACGCCTCGGGCGGCCTGCGCTTCTACGGCGCCGAGAACGCCGCCGTCCGCGGACTCGGAGAGCGTCCCGAGCGTGGTACTCGCGACGGAGACCACGACGGGTTCGACCTCGACCTGCGTGATAACGCGAACCTGAAGGCTCTGTACCTCGACGCAGAGGGTCACGACGGGTACGTGCGCGACCGCGACGTATTCGGCGAGGGCATCACGATCGAAGACAACCTCGCGCTCGTGGTCGACTACGCGAACGGCGCGACACTCAGCTACTCGCTCAACGCGCACGCCCCCTGGGAGGGCTATCGCGTCGCCGTCAACGGCACCCTCGGCCGGGTCGAACTCGATGTCGTCGAGCGCGGCGCGGTGCTCGAGAGCGAAGGCCTCACGCCCGTGCTCGACCCGAGCGCCGTGGATGCCGGCACCTCGGTCACGCTGCGACCCGAGTCCGAGCGTGTGCTGCTGCAGCGCCACTGGGAAGAGCCCATCGAGATCCCCATCGTCGGCGGAGACGGCGGCCACGGCGGCGGCGATGCGATCCTGCTTTCCGACGTCTTCGTCGGCCCCGGCGAAGACCCCCTCGCCCGCCCGGCGAACTGGCGCGACGGCGTGCAGTCCATCTCGGTGGGGATCGCGGGCAACCGGTCCCTCGCGACCGGCATGCCCGTCGAGGTCGCCGATCTCGGCATCCGTCTGCTCGCCCAACCGGTCAGATGAGCCGCATCGTCGTCACCGGCGGCTCTGGTCGTCTCGGGCGCTCGCTGGCCGCCGGGCTGGCGGAGCGCGGGCACGAGGTGGTCTCGTTCGACCGGACCGCATCCGAAGGGCTGCGTGCCGACGTCGAGCAGGTGATGCTCGACCTGACGGATGCGGCGGCCACCGCACAGGCTCTCACCGATGCGCAGGCCACCGCGGTGATCCACCTCGCCGCGATCGCGGTGCCGTTCAGCGCGCCGGAGGACGTGATCCTCCGCACGAACGCTGCCCTCGCGATGTCGGTACTGGGCGGTGCGGTGCGGGCCGGCATTCCCAAGATCGTCGCCGCGTCGAGTCCGACCGTGCTCGGCTACGGGGCGCCGAAGGGCTGGACCCCCGACCGGCTGCCCCTCGACGAGTCCTCGACCACGCTCCCCTGGAACGCCTACGCCCTCTCGAAGCTGCTGATCGAGCAGACGATCGCGATGCTGCAGCGGCAGACGGGCGATGCCGTGCGGTTCGCCGCCTTCCGCCCTTGCTACGTGATCGCCCCGGAGGAATGGGCGGGCGCACCGACCCAGCAGGGGCACACGGTGCGCGAGCGCCTCGACGACCCGGCGCTATCGGCGCCGGCCCTGTTCAACTACGTCGATGCGCGCGATGTCGCGGCCTTCGCCGACACGCTGCTGGCGGCGCTGGGCGACATCCCGAACGGCGAGGTCTTCTTCGTCGGGGCCGACGATGCGCTCGCCCGGGGGCCACTCGCCGAGCTGCTCCCCCGGTTCCACCCGGGTACCGCGGCGGCTGCCGCCGTGCTCACCGGAACGAGCCCGGCGTTCTCGAACGCGAAAGCGCGGCGCCTGCTCGGCTGGAGCCCCCAACACGATTGGCGCACCGAACTGACCCGCGCCGACGACCGAACGGACGTGCGCGCATGAACTTCGACGGCATCCTCTTCTTTCCGGTGACCCCGTTCGACGCGTCGGACCGCGTCGAGACCGATCTTCTCGCCACGCACATCGCACGCACCCTCGAGCATGCACCGGGTGGCGTCTTTCCCGCGTGCGGCACCGGCGAGTACCACGCCCTCTCGGCGACCGAGGCGGCGACGGTCGTGCGGGTCGTCGTCGACACCGTCGCCGGTTCGGTGCCGGTCATCGCCGGAGCAGGCGGGCAGCTCGGTCACGCGACCGAGGTCGCACGCGCGGCGGCCGAAGCCGGTGCGGACGGCCTGCTCGTGCTGCCGCCCTACCTGGTCGGCGGCACGCAGGCGGGACTCATCGCGTACGTCGAGGCGATCGCTGCGGCATCCGATCTTCCCGTCGTGATCTACCACCGCGGGACGGCGCAGTACTCGGTCGAGTCGGTGGTGCGGCTCGCCCAGAACCCGAAGGTCGTCGGCTTCAAGGACGGCGTCGGCGACGTCGGCACCGCACAGCTCATCGTCCGCGCCGTCGCCGAAACCGGCCGCGAGGACTTCGCGTTCTTCAACGGACTGCTCACGGCCGAGCTGACCCAGGCCGCGTACCGGGGCATCGGCATCCCGCTGTATTCGTCGGCGGCGTTCGCCATGGCACCCGAGATTGCGAACGCGTATCACCGCGCGTACGTCGACGGTGATGAGACGCGCCGCCTCGCGCTGCTCGACGGCTTCTATGCGCCGCTGGTCGCACTGCGCGACGAGACCCCCGGGTTCGGCGTCTCGCTGATCAAGGCCGGGCTGCGCCGCGGCGGTCTGCCGGTCGGCAGCGTCCGCGCCCCGCTCGTGGACCCCACGCCCGAACAGGAGGATCGCCTCGCCGCAATCCTCGGGGCCGGGCGCGCACTGCTGTGAGCGCGATCTCGGCGTTCGACGCTCACCTGGTGCGGGTGCCGCTCACCCGGCCCTGGGCGAGCGATGTGACGTCGGTCGGCGTGATCGCGACGCACGTGGTGCGCTCGGACGGCGTCGAGGGCTGGGGTTTCTCGTGGACCCCGCAGATCGGCGCCGAGGCCGCCCATGCATTGCTCGTGCACGACATCACCCGCTTCGCGATCGGGCGGGATGCCGACCCCGAGGCTCTGTGGGACCCGCTCTGGCGCCACCTGCACGAGGCCGGCGGGGGCGGGCTCACGACGATTGCGCTCGCCGGGCTCGACCTCGCGCTGTGGGATGCCGTGGCGCGGGCTCGCGGTGAGGCTGTCGCCGATCTGCTCGGCCGCAAACGCCCGTCGGTGCGCGCGTACGGCAGCGGCGTCAACCTGCACTACTCGCTCGATGAGCTGCTCGCCCAGGTCGGCCGCTGGATCGCGGCGGGCTTCGGCGCGGTCAAGATCAAGGTCGGCAAGCCCGACCTCAACGAAGACGTGGACCGCGTCGCAGCGGTGCGGGAGCTGCTCGGGCCCGACCGCGATCTGATGATCGACGCCAACCAGCGGTGGGATCTCGACCTCGCGACCCGATCGGTCGAGGCGCTCGGTGCCTTCGCACCGGCGTGGATCGAAGAGCCGCTGCGCGCCGACGACCTCGCCGGCCACGCCGAACTCGCGCGGCGCATCGACGTGCCGATCGCGGTGGGCGAGAACCTGCACACCGCGTTCCGATTCGACGAGTACCTGCGTGCGGGAGCCGCTCAGATCGTGCAGCCCAACATCGTGCGGGTGGGCGGCATCACGCCGTTCCGCCGGATCGCGGCGCTCGCCTCGCAGCACGATGTGCCGCTGCATCCGCACCTGCTGCCCGAACTCTCCGGCCAGCTCGCCTTGACGCTCGCCGCGGGAGACCCCATGGTCGAAGACGTCGAGGATGCCGGGTTCGGCGCTCTCGGCGCTCTGATCGACCCGAGCCCGGTGGAGATCGCCGACGGCCGTCTCACCGACCTTCCGCACCTCGGCCTGGGCCTGCGCTTCGCCCGAAAGGACCCCTCATGACCACCTCCCCCGAAGACCTCGAGACGATCGTCGGCCGCGCCGCGGCAGCGGCACCGCTCTGGGCGCGCTCCTCTGCCGCAGAACGAGCGACGTGGTTGCGCGCCGCGGCCGACGCGCTCGATGCGGCCGCCGACGAACTCGTGCCGATCGCCGACCGCGAGACACGGCTCGGTGAGGCTCGCCTGCGCGGCGAGGTCGGCCGCACGTCCGGCCAGCTGCGCCTGTTCGCGTCGGTCGTCGAGGAGGGCTCGTACCTCGAGCTCACGGTCGACGATGCGGATGCGGCGGCCACGCCTCCCCGCCCCGAAATTCGACGACTGCTCGTCTCGGTGGGGCCGGTCGCGGTGTTCTCGGCGTCGAACTTCCCCTTCGCGTTCTCCGTCGCGGGTGGAGACACCGCCTCGGCGCTCGCGGCGGGCAGCCCGGTGATCGTGAAGGCGCACTCGGGGCATCCCGAGCTCTCGCGGCGGACGGCCGCGATCGTCACGGACGCGCTCGAGGCCGCCGGGGCACCAGCCGGTTCGCTGTCACTGGTCGAGGGCCGCGAAGCCGGGAACGCGCTCGTGCAGCATCCCGCGATCCAGGCCGCCGGCTTCACCGGCTCGCTCTCCGGCGGGCGGGCGCTGTACGACCTCGCGACCGGGCGCCCCGACCCCATCCCGTTCTATGGCGAGCTGGGGAGCGTGAACCCGGTCGTGATGACTCCCGCGGCTGCGGCATCCCGCGGTGAAGAGCTCGCGCAGGGCCTCGTCGGCTCGTTCACACTCGGGGTCGGCCAGTTCTGCACCAAGCCGGGCGTCGTCTTCGTGCCCGCCGGTACCCGCTTCGAGTCACTCGTCGAGGCGCTCGTGCCCGACACGACCGGCGGCGCCCTGCTCACGGACCGCATCACGGCCGCCTTTCCGTCGGGCATCGACGCGCTGGCCGCAGACCCGTCGGTCGAGGTGCTCGCGCGGGGCACCGCCGTGGGCGACGGCGCGCAGCCGATCGTGCTGACGACGGATGCCGCGGCCGTGGCGGCGCGACCCGAGGTGCTGCTCGAGGAGTGCTTCGGACCCGTCAGCCTGCTCGTGCGGTACTCGTCCTCGGAGGAGCTGCACGCGGCGCTGCGCGCCGTGCCCGGAAGCCTCACGGCGACTCTGCACTCCGAGCCGGGCGATGAGGTCGCCGAGACGCTCGGGCTGCTGCAGTCCCGCGCGGGCCGGGTGCTGTTCGCGGGCTGGCCCACCGGGGTCGCCGTGACCTGGTCGCAGCAGCACGGCGGTCCGTGGCCCGCGACGACCTCGCTGCACACCTCGGTCGGAGCCTCCGCGATCCGCCGATTCCTCCGGCCGGTCGCCTACCAGTCCGCTCCTTCTGCGCTGCTGCCCGAGGTGCTGCGCGACGAGGCGCTCGCGACCCTTCCGCACCGCCGCAACGGCGTGCTGCGGGTGCCCTGACCCGCGACCGTTCGACCCCTGAGTTGAGGACGCCATGACCAGCCCTTCCCGCTTCCAGATCGGTGAGACCGACTTCCTGCTCGACGGGATGCCGCACCGGATCATCTCGGGGGCGATGCACTACCCGCGGGTTCACCCCGACCAGTGGCGCGACCGCATCCGCAAGGCGCGCCTGATGGGCCTGAACGCGATCGAGACCTACGTCGCCTGGAACGCCCACGAGCCCGTGCGCGGCGAGTGGTCGCAGACCGGCGCGGTCGACCTCGGCCGGTTCCTCGATCTGATCGCCGCGGAGGGCCTGCACGCGATCGTGCGCCCGGGCCCTTACGTGTGCGCCGAGTGGCACAACGGCGGACTGCCCACCTGGCTCACCGCAGACCCCTCGATGAAGCTTCGCAGCTCCGACCCGCGCTACCTCGAAGCGGTCACTGATTACCTCGAGCGCGTGAACGAGATCATCGCGCCGCGCCAGATCGACCAGGGCGGGTCGGTCATCCTCGTGCAGATCGAGAACGAGTACGGTGCGTACGGCTCCGACAAGGCCTACCTCGCCGAACTCATCCGGCTCACGAGGGGTGCCGGCATCACAGTCCCGCTCACCCAGGTCGACCAGCCCATCCCGCACATGCTCGAGAACGGGGCGCACGAGGGCCTGCACAAGACGGGCTCGTTCGGATCGCGCATCACCGAGCGGCTCGCGACGCTGCGCGAGCACCAGCCCACCGGTCCGCTGATGTGCATGGAATTCTGGTGCGGCTGGTTCGACCACTGGGGCGAGAAGCACCACACGACCGCCTTCGCCGACAGCGCGGCCGACCTCGACACGCTGTTGGCTGCGGGGGCCTCGGTGAACATCTACATGGTGCACGGCGGCACGAACTTCGGCCTCACCGCGGGTGCGAACGACTCGGGCCGTTACCTGCCGATGGTGACCTCGTACGACTACGACTCTCCGATCAGCGAGTCCGGAGACATCACCGAGAAGTTCCGCGCTTTCCGCGAGGTCATCGCCAAGCACGCGCCGGTCCCCGACGAGCCGCTGCCCGAACCGGTCGACGCGCCGACGTTCGAGGTCGCACTCGAGAGCGTCGGCGACCCGCTGCCCCTCGTCGCGACCGACCGCGGCACGTTCGACGCCCCGCCGTCGATGGACGAACTCGGACCCGACATCGTGCTGACCGAGTACACGGCATCCCTGGACGGCACGGTCGCGGCGCAGCGCGCCACAGTGCTGGAGTTCGACGAGGTGCGCGACTACGCCTGGGTGCAGGTCGACGACCGGCCGGTCGGCATCCTGCAGCGCACCCTGCGCGAGAACGCGCTGACGATCCCGGCCGGGCGCGAGGTGCGCCTGCTCGTCGAAGAGACCGGACGCGTCAACTACGACACGAAGATCGGCGAGCCGAAGGGCCTGATCGGCGAGCCGCGGGTCGACGGCAGCCCGATCGCGGGGCCGTGGCGCGTGCGCACGTTCGAGGTCGCCGCGCTCGGTCACGCGGTGACGGATGCCGCGGCATCCGCGATCGTCGTCGGCCGCGCGACCGGCCCGGTCGGGCTGCGCGCGCCGTTCGCGCTCGACGAGCCCTCCGACCTGTTCCTCGACACCCGAGGATGGGGCAAGGGCTACGCGTGGGTCAACGGATTCTTCCTCGGGCGGTACTGGCGCCGGGGTCCGCAGCGCACGCTGTTCGTGCCGGCACCGGTGACCCGCGCGGGAGAGAACATCATCGCGATCGTCGAGTTCGAGGCCATCACCGACGCGACCGCGCGGTTGCTCGCCCGACCCGACCTGGGGCACGAAGTCGAGTAGAGGCCTTCGCGGCTGGCTCGCTTCGCCCTGCCGTGCGGAGGAGATGTGCGAACGGGAGGACTGATCCCGGCGATCTGATCCTCCAGATCGCACTTTTCCTCCCGGCTGCGCACGGGAGTCAGCCGGCGGTGCTCTCCCGCACGATGAGCCGGGTCGGCACGAGGTCGGTCTTCGGCGAGCCGCCGTCGATCGCGCCGATGAGTGCGTCGACCGCCCGCTCGCCGAGCTCGTCGAACTCCTGACGCACCGTGGTGAGCGGGGGCAGGTAGTCGGCGGCATCCGCGATGTCGTCGAATCCGACAACGGAGACGTCGGCGGGCACGGCCCGGCCCGCCTCGGCGAGCGCGCGCAGCAGGCCGAGCGCCATCTGGTCGTTGGCGACGAACACCGCGGAGACGTCGGCACGCTCGGCGAGCGCGACGCCTTCGGAATGACCGGATGCCGCGGTCCAATCCCCCCGGACGACAGGAGGCGCGACGAGCCCCGCGCCCTCGAGCGCCGCGCGCCAGCCCCGCTCGCGCTCGGTGGCCGCGTAGGAGTCCTCGGGCCCGGCGAGATGCCAGACGGTGGGGTGTCCGAGCGCGATGAGGTGCTCGGTCGCTGCGCGACCACCCGCCTCGTGGTCGGACTGCACCACGCCGAACCGCTCATCGGCCGGGGAGTCGACGACGACCAGCGCGAGGTCGGGCGGCGCGTCCGTGCGACGGGCGGCCGCGGTCGCTTCGTTCAGCACGATCGCGCCGTCGACACCCTGATCTCTCAACTGCTCGAAAGCGCCGGCGAGGGCGTCTGCGTCGGCCGCGGTCACCACGGTGAGGGCATAGCCGCGGTGGGAAGCGGCATCCGCGACGGCCTGCAGCATGCGCGAATTGCCGACGCTCGCGAGCGTGGATACCACCAGCCCGATCGTGTGCGTGCGACCGGTGCGGAGCGCACGCGCAGCCCGATGGGGGCGGTACCCGAGTTGCGCCATGGCCGCTTCGACCCGCGCGCGGGTGGCCGGATCGACCCGCGGGCTGTCGTTCACGACCCGCGACACCGTCTGGCCCGAGACGCCGGCGAGCGATGCGACATGGCGCATCGACACCCGGTAGGGGCCCTCGCCGGGCTCTTTCGAGGCCATGTCATCTCCGCTCGCGTCGCATAACTCCTGCATGTTGACGTTACCATGGCTTCCTGCTAGCGTGTTGACGTGAACATGCAGGAGTTGCAATCCGAACCGCTCGGTGCCGGCGTCATCAAGCGCACCGCCCGGCTCGCCGACGGCCGTGAGCTGATGTACTTCGACGATCCGGACACCACCCTCGGACCCGAGCGCAGCATCGACCAGCGCGCACTCGACCCCCGCGCCGCGACGGCCACGATGCGCCGCGACGTGCTCACCGGCGACTGGATCTCGGTCGCCGCCGCCCGCCAGAACCGCGCCTTCCTGCCACCCGCCGAGCTCGACCCGCTCGCGCCGCAGACGCCGACGAACCCGTCCGAGATCCCCTCGCGCTATGACGTCGCGGTGTTCGAGAACCGCTCGCCCTCCTTCGGTCCGGCCCTCTCGGCGGCGAACGGCGATGCCCCCGCCGCCATCGACCCGCCGACATCCCTGGAGGACCTCGATGCTCCCGGTCTCGGCCGCACGCGCACGAGCGTGGGCCGGTGCGAGGTCGTGTGCTTCAGCCCTGAGCACGAAGGCTCGTTCGGCACGCTCACCCCGACCCGCGCCCGCACCGTGATCGAGGCCTGGGCCGATCGCTCTGCCGCGCTGTCTGGCCTGCCCGGCATCCAGCAGGTGTTCCCCTTCGAGAACCGCGGCGAGGCGATCGGCGTCACACTCGCCCACCCGCACGGTCAGATCTACGCGTACCCCTACGTGACCCCGCGCACGCAGCGCCTGCTCGAGCAGGCGCAGCGCGAGGGCCCCGACCTGTTCGCCCGCGTTCTGGCGTTCGAGCAGGACTCCGAGCGTGTGCTCCTGCGCGGGGAGCACTGGACCGCCTTCGTGCCGTTCGCCGCACGGTGGCCGCTCGAGGTGCATCTCATGCCGCACCGGCACGTGACCGACATCGCCGGGACGACGGATGCCGAGCGAGACGAACTCGCGCCGCTCTACCTGCGGCTTCTGCGAGGGGTCGACGCGCTCTACGACTCCCCCACCCCGTACATCGCGGCGTGGCACCAGGCACCGGTGAACATCGGCCGCGATGCAGTCCGGCTGCGGCTCGAGCTCACCTCGCCCCGCCGAGCCGCCGACAAGCTCAAGTTCCTCGCCGGGTCGGAGGCGGCGATGGGCGCCTGGATCGGCGACGTCCCGCCCGAGACCGCGGCTGCACGGCTGCGCGAAGCCATCGAATCCGTCTCGGAGGTCGTCCTGTGACCGATGCCGCGGGCGCCGTGACGGAGGCCGCAGCACTGCTCGCCGACCTCACCGGCCATGGGCCTGTCGGAACCTGGTCAGCGCCGGGCCGAGTGAACCTGATCGGCGAGCACACCGACTACAACGACGGGTTCGTGCTGCCGTTCGCGATCCAGCAGCGCACGCACGTGGCCCTCGGCGCGCGCCGGGATGGCCGCATCCGCGTGGTGTCGACGTTCGATGCGGATGCCGTCGAGGTCGGCCTCACAGATCTGGACGGCCTGTTCCCGGGGAACCGCGGCGACGTTCCCGAATGGGCGGCCTACCCGCTCGGCGTGGCGTGGGCGCTGCTGCGCGTCACCGGCACCGACGCGGCCGCTGTCACGGGCGTCGACCTCGCGATCGCGTCCGACGTGCCGATCGGAGCAGGACTCTCGTCATCGGCCGCGATCGAGGGCGCGGTCGCGACGGCGCTGAACGACACCTGGCGACTCGGGCTCGACCGGGTCGCCCTCGCTCAGGTCGGCCGCACGGCCGAGAATGAGGCCGTCGGCGCGCCCACCGGGATCATGGACCAGATGGCCTCGATGCTCGGCCGCTCCGATGCCGCGATCTTCCTGGACTGCCGCTCGCTCGATTCATCCGTCGTCGATCTCGGCTTCGCGGATGCCGGCCTGCAGCTCGTCGTGATCGACACCGGCGTCACGCACTCGCACGCGACCGGAGGCTACGGCGAACGCCGCGCCGCGTGCGAACGCGGCGCCGCGATCATGGGCGTGCCCGCCCTGCGCGATGTGTCGGTCGATGACCTCGTGCGCGCCGCCGAGCTCATGGACGACGTGACGTTCCGCCGCGTCCGCCACATCGTGACCGAGAACCAGCGCGTGCTCGACACGGTGCAGACGCTCCGCGAGCACGGTCCCCGATCGATCGGCGACCCTGCTGCTGGCCTCGCACGCGTCGATGCGCGACGACTTCGAGATCTCGGTCGCCGAGCTCGACACCGCGGTCGAGGCTGCGATGGCCGCGGGTGCGATCGGCGCGCGCATGACCGGTGGCGGGTTCGGGGGCGCCGCGATCGCGCTCGTCGAGAACGCCCGCGTGCAGGACGTGAGGGATGCCGCAGTCACCGCGTTCGCGGCATCCGCGTTCACCGCCCCCACCGTCTTCACGGTCGTTCCGTCGGCCGGCGCAGGACGCGACCGCTAACGCTCCGCCTCGCCCGCCGCAACCCCTGGTCGTGACGGCGGCCGTTCCGTAGCGTCGTAGCGTTGCCGGGGAACCACAACACCTCGGCAGAGGGGATGAGAGTGTGACCTACCTCACCGTCGGCATCGAGAACTCGGCCGACATCAAGCTTCACTACACCGACCAGGGCAAGGGCCAGACGGTCGTGCTGATCCATGGCTTTCCACTCGACTCCGAGTCGTGGGGCAAGCAGCAGGCGGCGCTCCTGGACGCGGGCTACCGGGTGATCTCCTACGACCGGCGCGGATTCGGCCAGTCGAGCAAGACCCGCCTCGGCTCGGACTTCGACACGTTCGCCGACGACCTCGGCGCGCTGATGCACACCCTCGATCTGGAGAAGGTCGTGCTGGTCGGCTTCTCCATGGGTGCGGGAGAGGTCGCGCGATACTTCACCCGGTACGGCAGCGAACGCGTGGGGAAGGCGGCGTTCTTCTCGTCGATCTGTCCCTACTTGCTGAAGACCGACGAGAACCCGGCCGGGGCCGCTGCGCAGGATTTCTTCGACGGCATCTCCTCGGCCGTGGCCGACGACCGTTACGCATTCCTCACCGGCTTCTTCAAGGACTTTTACAACCTCGACGAGAACCTCGGCTCGCGGATCTCGCAGGAGGCGGTCGACGCCAGCGTCCAGACCGCCAACCGCGCCGGCAACGCCGCGATCGCCGCCGCGCCGCTGACCTGGCCGACGGACTTCCGCGCCGACATCGAGAAGATCGACGTCCCGGCCCTGATCGTGCACGGCGCCGCCGACAGAATCGTCCCGATCGATTCGACCGGGCGGCCGTTCGCCAAACTGCTGCCCGACGCGACCTATGTCGAGATCGACGGGGCGCCGCACGGGATGCTGTGGACCCATGCCGACGAGGTCAACAAGGCGCTGCTCGCCTTCCTGGACTCCTGAAGCTCTTTGACCGCGAGACCGGATAGGCGCCGCGAGACTGAGTGCGTTCAACCCAGTCTCGCGGTGCCTATGCTGTCTCGCGCTGAGGACGACCGGGGGTCAGTCGTGCTCGGGGCGCAGGAGGCGCAGGCCCGCGACGGCGAGCGGCACGATCAGCACGATCACGGCCACCACGATCGCGGCGATTCCGATCGCCTGGTTCGGCGGCTCGCCGCCCAGTCGCCCGACAGCGAGCCACGACAGACCCCACGCCAGTGCGATTCCCGGCGCTACGCGCCAGCCGCTCGCCCAGGCGATGCCGATACCGATCACCGCGACGACCGCGAGCACCGCGATGCCCCAGGCCGAAGCGGCATCCCCCCACGATTCGGGCACCACGCCGGTCAGCCAGGCGGCCGTATTCGCGACGGTCGCGAGGGTGACCCAGCCGAGATGGAGTCCGGTGACCCCGTCGATCAGCAGCGCGTCGAGGAACCCCGCGCGGGGCGTGCGGGTGGCCACCGAGATGCGGAACGTGATGCACAGCGCGATCAGCAGCAGGAAGATGACGATGACGGTCCACTCGATCGTCAGCAGCTGAGCGGCGACGAGCCACAGTCCGTTGAGCACGATCGTGAGCGCGATCCACCAGCCGATCGCCCGCTGGCGCGCGGAGGCACGTTGCGAGGGCAGCGCCTGCCAGATGACGTACGCCACGAGCCCCGCGTAGATCACCGACCAGATGCTGAACGCCGGACCGGCGGGTGCCAGATACGAACCCTGGGCCGACAGCTGACCGCCCTGCGAGTTCTCGACCTCGGTACCACCCAGGCCCCCGACGCCGACGAGCACCGCCACGAGCGTGAACCCGAGGGCGGAGATCACCGCGATCTGACGGGCGAGGTCCAGGCCGGTGGATGCCGCGGCATCCGTGTCACGCGTTCGCGAAGTATCCGTCACGGAGGCCACGCTACGGGCCCTGCGCGCAGCAAGGGCGGGGTTGACAGAGTTTGACCGTCTTCGACCGGGTGAATGCGATCATGGCGCCATGACCCGTGATTGGACTCCCCTGGCTTTCGTCTACCTGCTGTTGGCCCTGGCAGGACTCATCGGCACATGGACCTTCAACGTGCTCGCGGTGGTGCAGATGGTCGACTTCATCGGGGATCTGGTCACCAGCGGACCGGCGGTGTCGTCGATCACGATCGACCTGCTCGTCGCCGCCGCCGCGGGCAGCGTGTTCATCATCGTCGAGGCCCGCCGCCTGCGCATGCGCTTCGGCTGGCTCTACGTCGCCGGCGCCGGGGTGACCGCGTTCGCCTTCACGTTTCCGCTGTTCCTGGCGATGCGCCAGCGCCACCTGACGCGCCTGGCCCGCGCGACCTCCTGAGCGCTCGCCCGGCCGCGAGACAGCATAGGCGCGACGAGACGTGGGCGAACGCACTCAGTCTCGTGGCACCTATGCGGTCTCGCGGTATCCGCGAGCTACTGCTGCGGGGCGTTCGCGGTCGCGATCAGCTGGTCGATCATCTCGGGCGTGAGGTCGTCGCCCGCGATCATGCCGATGCGGCCGAGCGGGAACGAATCCATCATCCTCATCATGTCCACGTCCTCGGGCATGATCGGGTCGTGTCAGTCATCGTCACTCCGGTTTCGGCGCTCACCACTGCGCTGGCAAAACCTTATGACATTCGGTTTTGAAAATCAAGTGGCGTTCGGTTTACTCTGTGGGCATGGCACAGAGGGGTTCCTACGCCAAAGGCGTGGCAAAGCGCGAAGAGATCCTCGACCGCGCCCTCGAGGTCATCGCCCGCGAGGGCTATCGCGGCGCATCGGTCAAGGAGGTCGCCGATGCGGTCGGGTTGAGCCAGGCGGGCCTGCTGCACTACTTCGACAGCAAAGAAGAGCTGTTCACCGAGATCCTGCGCAAACGCGACGAGGTCGACAGCGTGTCCTACACCCCCGTCCCTCCCGAGGGGCTGCAGGGCGCCGATCTGCGCCGCGGCTACCTCGGCATCATCCGACACAACAGCGATGTGCCCGGGCTGGTGCAGTTGTTCTCACGGCTGTCTGTCGACGCGGCCGACCCGCAGCATCCCGCTCACGAGTACTTCATCGACCGCAACGACAAGATGCGCGACGTTTTCACGCAGGCGCTGGCGCAAGGGCAGGCGGCCGGCGAGCTCACCCCTCGCGTCGACCCCGAGACGTTGGCGCGGATCTTGCAGGCGGTCGCCGACGGAATGCAGATCCAGTGGATGCTGGATCCCGACGTCGACATGGCCGCCACCGTCGGTGCGCTGTTCGACGCACTGACCATCGCACCCCCGAAGAAGGACAGCACCCGTGACGCAGCATCCTGACCCGATCGTCTCCATCGCTCCGGGCCGGGTCCGCGGCTCGTGGCGCGACGGGTCGGCGGCGTTCCTCGGCATCCCGTTCGCGCAGGCGCCGGTCGGCGACCTGCGGTTTGCGGCGCCCGTGCCGCCCGAGCCCTGGGACGGCGTGCGCGACGCACTCGCGTACGGCGCGACCGCGAAGCGCGAGAAGCCCGGAGAGAAGACGCTGATCCCCGAGCCCGCGATCCCGGGCGATGCGACCCTGAACGTGAACGTGTTCACCCCGGCGCCCGGCGACGAGGCCGCGGCGCTGCCGGTACTCGTCTACATCCACGGCGGAGCCTTCATCGAAGGCTCCCCCGCCAGCCCCTGGTACGACGGCGCGGGCTTCAACCGCGACGGTGTCGTGACCGTGACCGTCTCGTACCGCCTCGGCTTCGACGGGTTCGGCCACATCGCGGGTGCGCCCAGCAACCGCGGCGTGCGCGACTGGCTCGCCGCGCTGGAGTGGGTGCGCGAGAACATCACCGCATTCGGCGGCGACCCGGCACGCGTGACGATCGCCGGGCAGTCCGCCGGCGGCGGCGCGGTGGTGACGCTGCTCGGGATGCCGGCTGCCCAGGGCCTCTTCCACGCGGTCTGGGCGCTGTCGCCCGCGCTCGCGGATGTGCCCGCCGAACTCGCCCGCACACTCTCCGCCAAGATCGCGAACCTCGCCGGAGTCGCGCCGACGCGCGACGGGTTCGCGTCGGTTCCGGAGGCTGAGCTCTTCGCGCTTCAGGAGGCGGCGGCCAAGCCCGATTCGAAGGATCCGCTCGCCGTGATCCACGCCCTGCTCGAGGACGGACTGATCTGGGGGCCGATGATCGACGGCGACCTGATCGCCGCGTCGACCCTGGAATCCCTGCGCGCAGGCGTGGGCTCCGGCATCCCGCTGGTCCTCGGTGCGAACGACGACGAGTTCACGATGGCGACCGACGGCGTGAAGAACAAGCTCCGGCTCGTGCCCGTCTCCCTTGCCCTCGGGCAGTTCAAGGTCGACGCCGCGACACGCAAGGCATATCTCGCCGCGAACGGCCCGCAGCGCCGGAAGGGCACCGCCGCCGTCCTCGGCCGGTTCGTCGGCGACTCGGTGTTCCGGTCGGGCGTCGTGCGGATCGCCGAAGCGCGGGGGGACGCCGCCACCTGGGCGTATCGCTTCGCCTGGCCGTCCCCCGTGATCGGCTGGGCGTGCCACTGCCTCGACGTGCCGTTCTGGTTCGACTGCCTGGGCGCGGAGGGTGTGGAAGCGATCGCCGGTGGCGACCCGCCCCGCAGGCTCGCGAGCGCACTGCACGGGTCGGCTGTGTCGTTCGCTCGCGACGGCGAGCCCGGCTGGCCGGCCTGGTCTGCGGCATCCGGCACGACGCGCGTGTTCGGCGGCGACCCGTCGCGCCCCGACGTCGCCGCGGACGGCTACGCGAGCGTGCGGGCACTGGTCTGAGCGGATCTGCGCTCACCGCGCAGAGACGGGCTCGTCCCACACGATCCGGTGGTCGTACAGCCAGTCGTTGCGGGTGTCGTCCGCCGCGTTCTTGAGGAACTTGGGCATCATCCAGTCGCGGATCGCGATCCCCAGGCGCGATTTCGTCACGCGCTTCTGCGAGTCGATCACGCGCGCGTACTTCACGACCTTGTCGGCCCGCCGCTGGCGGGCACGCTGGTACTCGGCGAACGCGGCAGCGCGGTCGGGCACATCGCGCAGGCACTTCGCAAGCGTGATCGCGTCTTCGAGCGCGAGCGAGGCGCCCTGCCCGGCGCTCGGTGAGGTGGCGTGCACGGCATCGCCGATCGCGACGACGCGCCCCCGGCTCCACTTCGGCACACCCGCCAGGTCGAAGATCGGGTACGCGCCCACCTCGCCCTCGACGTTCTGCAGGATCTCCGGCACCGGATACGGGTCGTCGCTGTGCAGGTCGCGCAGCTTCGCGAGCCACTGTGCACTCGTCACATCGCGCAAGGAGCCCCGCTCGGGCTGCGGCGCTGTCATGTTCGCGAACCAGTAGACCGTGCCGTCTGCACGCACGAGGTACCCGAAGAACGAGCGCGCGCCGAACACGAAGTACTGGGTGTCGGGCGTCGGCTCGAGCCCGGCGACCCGGGCGTAGCCTCCCGTGCCGACCATCCCGCTGTACCGCGGCTGCGGCGCCGCCGGAGCGATCCAGCGACGAGTGGGCGAGCTGATCCCGTCGGCGCCGATCAGGATGTCGCCCTCGCCGACACGACCGTCGGCGAACGTGGCGCGGACGCTCGTCGGCGTCTCTTCGATCGACACCAGTCGCGCGCCGAAGGTGAACGGCACGCCGGCGGCGAGGGCGGCCTCGCGGATCACCTGATGCAGCCGGCCGCGCCGCACGATCACGCTCCCGCGTTCGGGGTCGCGTGCCGGTCCGTTGGGTACCGTGCCGAGTTCGCGACCGGTGCCGCTGCGCATGACCATGCGCGGCGCGCGGTGGCCATCGCTCACGAGTCGGTCGCGGATGCCGAGCTCGGCGAGCACGGCGAGGCCATTCGTCGCGACGTTGAGGAAGAGCCCCTCGAACGGGTCGGGCTCGGCATCCGATTCGAAGACCTCGACCTCCCACCCCGCGCGCTGGAGGAACATGGCGACGACCGGCCCGGCGACACCGGCACCGATGACGAGTGCACGAGACATTTGCTATCCTTTATCAAGTGGAGATTCTCTACTCTAGAGTCTCTCGTATTTAGAGAGAATACGAACGGATGCCGAAGAAGTCAAGCCGTGATGCCTCGATCGAGCGCATGGCGGAGGTCATGCGGGAGTTCATGGCGCGTGCCGTGCTGTTCCAGGACGCGGTGGCGCGGTTCGGGGGCATCAACAGCACCGACCTGCAGGTGGTCAGCCTGCTGATGAGCGAGGGTCCGGCGACTCCGGGCGAGTTGGCGGAGCGCACCGGCCTCACCGCGGGCGGCGCCATCACGGCGGTCGTCGACCGACTCGAACGGGCCGGCTACGTCACGCGGGAGCGCGACGCGACCGATCGCCGCAAGGTCATCGTGACCGCGAACGTCGAGACGGTGCTCGAGAAGGTCGGCCCGATCTACGGTCGGGTGGGGCAGCGCTGGGCCGAGTACCTCGAGACGCTCACCGACGAGCAGATCGAGTTCGCGAATGAGCTGTTCGCCCGTGCGGCCGAAGTGAACCGCGACGAGATCGAGCGGCTGCGCGAGGGCTGAGTCCACGCGATGACCGTGCCGGGTCTGCCCCGAGCGATGTGGCTGTGGGACGAGTCCGCCCATCCGGCGGAAGTCGCCGCCTTCGCCGAGGCTGCACGAATCGACTGGGTCTTTCTCACCGTTCCCTGGGGCGGTCCGACCACCGCCACGCGGTCGCTGTCGCGGACCCTGCGCGGCGGCGGCGTGCGCGTCGCGTGCCTGGGCAGCGGAGCCGACTGGACGGACGTGCCCGAGAACGCCGCCGCGTGGGCGCGTCGCGCCCTGGCCCAGGGTGACTTCGACGGCGTGCACCTCGATGTCGAACCGTGGGCGGCGGCCGACTGGCCCGCACGCGCCGAGCGGCAGCTGCGCGGACTCGCGCGCGCGGTCGAGGCGGTGCGCGCGACGACGGCGCACACCGTCGAGGTCGATCTGCCCGCCGGGGCGGTCGCCGACTTTCCGGAGCTCTTCGCGCCGGTCATGAGGGCGGCATCCTCGGTGACGCTCATGGCCTACCGCGATCGAGCTCCGGCGATCCTCGAGCTCTCGGAAGCGGCTCGGCGGGTGGCGGCATCCATCGACCGCCCCTTCCGCATCGGCGTCGACACCGGACCGTCCACCGACGCGCACACGACCTTCGCCGACGACGGGCGCCGCGTGCTCGACCGGGAGTCGGCGGCCGTCACTGCCGCCCTGCGCCGCGGTCCGCTGTTCGCGGGGATGGCGGTGCAGGACTTCAGCGGGTGGCGCCGGCTCAGGCGGTGACCCGGATCACGAGACGACCGTGGCGTGCGGCATCCGCGTTCGCATGACCGCGATCGCCTCGGGATTCGCGTCGACGAGCACGGCCTCGCGACCGAGCGCGGACGCGACCGCGCCGGTCGTGCCGCTGCCGGCGAACAGGTCGAGGACGCGGTCACCCGGGCGGCTGGACGCCTGCACGATGCGCCGCAGCACGCCCTCGGGCTTCTGCGTCGGGTAACCCGTCTTCTCGCGGCCCGTGGTCGGCACGATCGTGTGCCACCAGACATCGGTGGGCAGCTTGCCGCGCGCGGCCTTCTCTGCGGTCACCAGCCCGGGGGCCATGTAGGGCTCGCGGTCGACGGCCTCGGAGTCGAACCAGTACCGGTCGGGGTTCTTCACGTACACGAGGATCGTGTCGTGCTTCGTCGGCCAGCGCCTGCGCGTCTTCGCGCCGTAGTCATACGCCCAGATCAGCTCGTTGAGGAACCGGTCGCGGCCGAAGAGCGCGTCCATCAGCACCTTGGCGTAGTGGGCCTCGCGGTAGTCGAGGTGAACGTAGAGCGTGCCGTCCTCGGCGAGGAGCCGCCACGCCTCGACGAGCCGCGGCTCGAGGAAGCCCCAGTAGTCGTCGAACCGATCGTCGTACGTGCGCAGATCCCCGCGCAGTCGCTCGTACTCGCGCCCGTGGAATCCGCGCCTGACGACGGCGCCCGATGCCGTACTCAGGCTGGATGAGCGGGCAGAGCCCGGTGAACCCCGCTTCTCCGGGAAATCGGCTGCGGCGGTCGCACTTCCAGCCTGAGTTCGGCTCGACGAAAGTGCGGTCTCGAGCGCCTTGCCCTGCACCCGGCCCGTGTTGAACGGAGGGTCGAGGTAGATCAGCGTGAAGGAGCCGTCGGCGAACCCGGCCGCGACCTCGAGGTTGTCGCCGTGGTGGATCGCTACCGACCCGGGCCCGGGCGCGGCCGCCGGCGCCGGCTCCACGCTCACGGGACCCGGTGGAGCCACGGGTCGGTCGCGAACTTCGACTCGACCAGGGCCTCCGCCTCGGCGTACTCCTCGTCGGTGATGGTGCCCGGCACGGCACCGTACAGCTTCGCGAACGTGTCGATGAACCGCTCGATGATCGCCTCGCGCGAAAGGCCGGTCTGACGGCGCAGCGGGTCGACGCGCTTCGCGGCCGACACCGTGCCCTTGTCGCTGAGCTTCTCGCGTCCGATGCGCAGCACCTCGGTCATGACCTGACCGTCCATGTCGTAGCTGAGCGTGGCGTGGTGCAGAACTCCCCCGTTGGCCAGCCGCTTCTGCGCGGCGCCGCCGATCTTGCCCTGCGGGGAGGCGATGTCGTTGAGGGGCTGGTAGGTCGCCTCGATCCCGAGCGAGCGCAGCGCCTGCAGCACCCAGTCATCGAGGAAAGCGTAGGAGTCGGCGAACGTCATTCCGGCGACGAGGGATGCCGGCACATACAGCGAGTAGGTCACGATCGAGTTCGCGCCCATCATCATCGCGCCGCCGCCCGAGATGCGGCGTACGACGTCGTATCCGTGCGTGGCCGCGCCCTCGGGATCGACCTCGTTGCGGTACGACTGGAACGAGCCGATCACGACGGCCGATTCGTCCCACTCCCACAGCCGCAGCGTCGGCCGCCGCCGGCCGTCGCCGACCCGGGTGGTCAGCACCTCGTCGAGGGCCAGATTCATGCGCGGCGAGACCGGCCGCTCGTGCACGATCTCCCAGTCGAAGTCGCGCCACCCCGGGGCAGTGACGAGCGCACGGCGCACCGCGGTGCCGACCGCTTCCGGAGTGAATCCGAGGAGCTGCGCACCTTCGGGCAGCGCTGCCCGCACGGCGGCCGCGATGGCGGCGGCATCCGACTCGATCGGCAGTCCGTTGACGGCGGCGTTGATGTCGTCCAGCGCGCTGTCGGGCTCGAGGAAGAAGTCGCCGGCGAGACGGAATTCGGCGATCCTGCCTTCGCGCTCCTCGAGGTCGACGACGACCAGCTTGCCTCCGGGCACCTTGTATTCGCCGTGCATGGGTTCAGCCTAAGCGCGTCGGCGCCCGCACCCCCGAACATGCCGAAGGGGGTCGGATGCGGGATCCGACCCCCTTCGGGTGCGAGGTTATGGGCTAGTCAGACGTGCAGGGCTTGCCGTTGACCAAGAACAGCCAGGGCTCGCTCGCACTCCCCTTCGCGGTGATGACGAACGACGAGGCGTTCGAAGTGACGGAAACGACGGATCCGTTCTGTGTCGCGGTGCCGTGAACGGCTTTCGTGATCCGCTGGTCGTCTCGCCAGGTGAAGCCCAGTGCCCATTGGGGTGTCGGTGACTCGACGGTGACCGACGCGGCGAATGCCTTGCCCGCGCCCTTCGCGCTCCACACGACGTGGCAATCCTGCGCCGCGAGCGATGGAGCAGCGAATTCGATCAGCTCACGAGCCTGCTCGGTGAACCACACACCCGCAGCCGGATCCTCCATGCCGCGCTCGGGGTCGAGTGGGCCGCCTGTGCCGCGATAGCACTTGCCGTCCGACTCACCAGGCACCTTGATCCACAGATATGCGTCCACGAGGGGGTTGCCGGTGTCCGTGGTCGGCTGGGCGCCGAGGCCACGACCGGGCGGGTTGCACCAGTCCTCGGCATCCGAGTAGACCCCGGCGGGCGCCGCCCACGGTCCTTGCCCGTTGCGGCTCGTGTCGATGACGAACCCGGTGGTCGGCTCGGCGCCGTTCAGGAGCGAGGCGTAACGCTCCTCGATGCCGAGGGTGTTGCGGTCGATCTCGGGCGCTCCGGAGCTCCACTCGGCGTAGTTGGTCAGCGCCGTGCCGGTCCAGCCGGTGGACGGACCGCCGTTCCAGTACTGGTTCGCGCACTCCCCTGGCGACTTGCCGAGCTCTGTCACGGCGGTGATGCACGATGAGATCCAGGTGCCGTAGTGCGTGAGGTTCGTCGTGAACTGGTAGTTGGACGCGTTGAGGAAGAACCCGTCGGCACGCTCGACGCCTGCCCTGATGAGCCGGTCGGTGATGTCGCCCACATTCAGCCAGCCCGAGTGGACTCCGTCGAGGTAGACGGACGTCGATGCCGATGCGCCGAGAGCGTCGACAGCGTAGTTCAGCTGCGCGAATCGATCGCTCGCCGCGGTGGCAGGGTCGAGTTCGGCCGGCTTGCACCACTCGATCGTGCCCTCGAAGCTGGTGTAATGCGGGATGATCCCCAGCCCGTCGGGTTCGAGGATCACCGTCGCGGCGCGCCCCCCGATGCCGGCCACCAGGCCGTCGATCCACGCTTCGTAGGCGGCGGTATTCGCGGCTCCACCCGCGGAGTATTGCGCGCAATCCCGGAATGGCAGGTTGTAGGCCACGAGCACCGGCATCGCGCCGACGGATGCCGCGGCATCCACGTAGTGGTCGGCGGCCGCCTGCACCTCAGCCGGAGTTCCGGTCGTGAACCACTCCGCAGATGGGACGCTGCCCAGCAGCTGAGCGTCATAGCGAGCCTGTCCGGCCAGCGCCTGGCCCGCTTCGAGTGTCGTGCTGTACGGATTGACGAACAGGTCGGACCCCGGCAGACCGGGATCGACGCCATGGGCAGCGGATGCGCCGAGGGGGATGGCGAGTGCGCCGATCAGGACGGATGCAGCTGCGAGCGCGATCCGGCGGATGCCGCGTCGGGGGGAAGGTGGATTCATTGGCTACGGCTCTTTCCTCAGGGTCATCTGCGACAGAGGCCTCGACGTCGTCGTCGGCCTGAGAGTGGGATGGCAGCTCTCGTGGGAGCGCTCCCATGCGCACTACTGATGCCAGGATGCCGCGGGAGCGCTCCCACGTCAAGAGTCGATGCGGGTGCCGGACGCCACTTCGCAGCTCATGCCGGTCGGTCAGACGCGGGACGGCAGCCGCGCGTCGAGCCACGCGAGGAGGTCGGCACGCACCTTCTCCTGCCCGACCTCGTTGAAGATCTCGTGCCGGGCGTCCGGGTAGACGTACGTGGTGACATCGGTGAGCTCGGACCGGTTGCGGTAGGAGTCGGCGAGTCGATGGACGCTGCGCGGCCCGCCCACCGGGTCATCGCGGCCGACCATGAGCAGGATCGGGATGTCATGACCGGCGGCCTCCCGCAATCTCCGTCTCGGCTTTCCCATCATCTGCAGCTGCCCGAAGAGCCCGATCGTCTTGCCCATGGGAACCGTGGTGCACAACGGGTCGGCGATGAAGTCACGCGCGACCTGGTCATCGCGCGCCAGCCACTCCATGCCGTGGGCACCCGGTGCGTTCCACCGTTCATTGAGGTCGCCGAGGTTTCCGGAGCCGAGCTGGCGGTACACCGTGCCGCTCAGGACCACCAGGTCATACGCATCAGGATGCCGATTGAGGAGCATCTGCGCCATGAAAGATCCCCAGGAGTGCCCCAACAGCACGAGCGGCAGCTCGGGGTTCTCCTCCCTGATGACCCCGGTGAACTGCCAGACGGCATCCACCGCCGCCGGTACGCCCCCCGGCCCGAGCTTGCCGAGCTGAGAACGATCCCCGTCGTGCTGCCGCATCCCCGTGCGTCCGTGCCCGAGGTGGTCGTCGGCATAGACAGTCAGCCCGCGGGCAGTCAGGTCGGCGATCAGACGCGCGTACCTTGCAGCGTGCTCCCCGTAGCCGTGGCACAGCTGCACCACTCCGCGCGCAGCGCCCTGGGCGGGGTGCACGTCGTAGACGATCGCGATGCCGTGCGCATCGGTGAACTCGGGCATGACGCTGAGTATAGATTCCCGCCGAGGCGCTGCAGGGAGGATGCGCCGAATTTACTTAGCAAGGATAATGAACTAAGCTAAGGATCGATGACCGACAGCGCAGAATCCCCCCACGACCTCTCTCGCGAGGCTTCCGATCTGCGTATCGCCACATTCCGGCTCGCCCGCCGCATGCGCACGCAGCGCGCGGTCGACTCGATGAGCGACGGGCAGTTCGCCGTCCTCGCGGGCCTCTCCGTCCACGGCCCGCACACCCTCACCGAACTCGCCGACCGCGAGCGCGTCTCGGCCCCCGCGATGAACCGTACGGTCAACTGCCTGCAGGATGCCGGGTACATCAGTCGCAGCGCCGATGAGAACGACGGCCGGAAAGTGGTCATCGACCTGACCGCACGAGGGACGTGCGGTCGTCGATGAGACCGCGCGTCGCCGCGATGCCTGGGTCGAGGAGGCCTTGGCCGAGATCGACCCCGCAGAGAGGAAGATCCTCGCGCAGGCGGCCGCGATCATGCAGCGGATGGTGGCCCGATGAGCGCCATGTTCCGTTCGTTCTCGGTGTTCAACTACCGGGTCTGGTTCGTCGGCGCGCTGGTCTCGAACATCGGCGCCTGGATGCAGGCCACCGCCCAGAACTGGGTCGTGCTGACCGAACTCACCGACAACGACGCCGCCGCGATGGGCGTCACGATGGCACTGCAGTTCGCCCCGCCGCTCCTGCTGGTCGGCGTGACCGGCTGGGTGGCAGACCGGTTCGAGCGGCGCAAGCTGCTGATGGTGACCCAGGCCATCCTGCTGCTGCTCGCAATCGCCCTCGGCGTCATGATCCTCACCGGCCTGATGACGCTGCCGATCATGTACGGCTTCGCGCTCGCGCTCGGTGTGGTCACCGCCTTCGACAACCCCGCGCGCCAGGCTTTCGTCTCCGACGTGGTCACGCGCGAGAACGCCTCGAACGCGGTCGCGTTGAACGCCGCATCCTTCAACGGAGCCCGCATGATCGGACCCGCCGTCGCGGGCGTGCTCATCGTGGCGGTCGGCACGGGGTGGGTCTTCCTCGTCAACGCCATCACCTTCTTCGGCATGATCATCGCGCTGATGCTCATCAGGCCGCACGAGCTCATGCCGCGGGTCAGCACCACGGGCGTCTCTCGTCTCGCGGACGGATTCCGCTACGTCGGTCGTCGCCCTGACCTGATCGTCATCTTCGCGATGGTCTTCCTGGTGGGCGCGTTCGGCATGAACTTCCCGATCTTCGCGTCGACCATGGCTCTCGAATTCGGGCGCGATGCCGACGGATTCGGGCTGCTGAGCTCGATCCTCGCGATCGGGTCGCTGGCGGGGGCTCTGCTGGCCGCGCGCCGCGACCGCGCCCGGCTTCGCGTCGTGGTCGGCGGAACCCTGCTGTTCGCGGTCGCTGCCGGAGTCTCATCGCTCATGCCCGGCTACTGGGCATATGCCGCGACGCTCATGTTCACGGGCTTCGCCGTGGTCACGATGCTCACGACCGCGAACGGGTACGTGCAGACGACGACCGACCCCGCCCTGCGCGGGCGGGTGCTCGCCCTCTACATGGCGATCCTGATGGGCGGCACCCCGATCGGCGCGCCGATCGTCGGGTGGGTCGCCGCGGAGTTCGGACCCCGCATGGCGATCCTCGTGGGTGCGGCCGCGGCCCTGGTCGCCTTCGCGATCGGGTCGATCTGGCTGCTGGCCTCAGGACGTGTCCGGCGCGACGAGTCGCGGCGATTCCACCTCACGATCGACGAGACGCTCCCGATCAGCGTGGTCGCGCCGGTGCCCGCGGAATACAGCGAAGAGGTCGCTGCCACCACCCCGATCCCGCTCCCGCAGAGCACCCGCGACACCGCGCCAGAGCGTCTGCGTCGCGCCGGCTGAGCGCCGCTGCGCGGCGAGTGCACGGCTTCCCGTCGAGTGCACGGATTCCCGGCGCTGTCAGGTCGTGCACTCGGCGCGACACCGTGCACTCGCGCTGAAACGAACGCCTCAGCGCACCCCGACCCGCTCCAGGTGCGCGTTCACGAACCGGCCTTCGGGGTCGAGTCGCTCGAACACCGCACGCGCATCGGCCAGGCGAGGGTGCACGCGCGCGATCGCGGGCGCGTCGAACAGGTGCAGCTTGCCCCAGTGCGGGCGCGCACCGAACGGCGCGAGCGCCTGCTCGACGAGCGGGAGCACCGCGCGCACGCCGGCGTCGTCGTTGTGCCAGGTGAAGTGGATCGCGAGGAAGTCACGCTGGTACGCGCCGCTCAGCCAGAGGTCGTCGGATGCCGCCGTCCGAAGCTCGCTCACGAACAGGACGGGCTGGATCGCGGGTGCGAGCTCGCGCACCGCGCGCAGCGCCGCGGGCGCGTCGGAGCGCGCCACGAAGTACTCGCTCTGGATCTCGTCGCCGAACGAGGGCTTGCCGTCCAACCGGAAGTGCGGCAGTCGCGCCAGCCATGGCCCGGGAACGCCGCCGAGCTCGGTGAGGTCGGGCAGCCCCTCGAGAGGGTTGGCGTCCACGACGCGGGAGCCGTCCAGCAGCAAGTCCGAGACGGGGTCGTCGTCGGCGTCCAGACGCGTCTTGACCCAGACGTCGCCGAGCAGCTCCGGCTCCCACCGCGTGAACACCGACACGCTGTAGCCCGCGCCGGTGATCTCATCGAACCGGTCGAGAGCGGCATCCCACGACACGTCCTTGTAGACGTCCTGGCGCGCACGGTAGGTCGGCTGCACCGCGAGGGTGAGCGACACCACGACGCCGAACGCGCCCACACCGACCGCGAGCGCGTCGAAGTCGGGTTCGCCCTGCCGCACATCGCGCACAGCCCCGTCGGCGCCGACGTAGCGGATGCCGCGCACCGCGCTGGTGAGAACTCCGTTCGCGTTGCCCGAGCCGTGTGTGCCGGTCGCCGTCGCCCCGCCCACCGAGATGTGCGGGAGTGAACCGAGGTTGTGCAGTGCGTAGCCGCGTTCATCGAGCCACAGCGCGAGCTCGCCGTAGCGTGTTCCGGCGGCGACGTCGACGGTCGAGGCGTCGGTGTCGAGCGCGAACCCGCCGGTGAGGCCGGCAAGGTCGACGAGCGTGCCCGTCGTGTCGGGCAAGTCGGTGAAGGAGTGGCGGGTGCCGAGTGCGTGCACTCTGCCCCCGCCCGCGATCACCCGCTGCACCTCTTCGACCGTCGACGCCGTGACGATCTTCGGTGCGGTGAATTCGTGCGTTCCGGCCCAGTTTCGCGTCATCTGCCCCACCCTAATGCGCGGGCGAGACCCGCAGCCGAGACCTAGACTTCGGGATGGGCAGCGCCGCCGGCGCCGCCCCGACGATCACGAAGGATGCCCATGGACGCGGCGGAGCCCCGACCCGAACTCGTGGTCGTCGGCGCGATCAACGTCGACCTGATCGCCCGAGTCTCGCGCGCTCCGGGCCGCGGGGAGACCGTCGCCGACGGCGAGCTGACCCGGCAGCCCGGTGGGAAGGGTGCCAACCAGGCCGTCGCCGCGGCGCGCCTGGGTGGCCGGGTGAAGATGATCGGCGCGGTCGGCGCCGACGCGCTGGGCGACTACCTCCGCGACGCCGTATCGACCGCCGGAGTCGACGTCTCCGGCATCCAGACCGTCGACGGAGATTCCGGCACCGCGCTCATCGTCGTGGATGACGACGGCGAGAACTCGATCGTCGTGTGTGCGGAGGCGAATCTGCGCATCGATCCGGCCATGGTGCTGGTGCACCCCGGGAGCGCAGTCCTCGCCCAGCTCGAGGTCGCGGATGCCGTCGTGGAGCGCGCCATCGCCCAGACCACGGGCTTCGTCGCGATCAACGCCGCACCAGCCCGCCCGTTCAGCGCGTCGATCCTCGAGCGCGCAGACCTGTTCATCGTCAATGAGCATGAGTACGAACTGCTGCCCGCGCTGCAGGATGCTCCGCTGGTCGCGGTCACGCTCGGCGCCGATGGGGCGCGACTCCTGCGCCACGGCACGGTCGTCGCGAGCGCCTCCAGCCGTCCCGCCGAGGTGCGCAACTCGGTGGGCGCCGGCGACGCGTTCTCGGCCGCGCTCACCCTGGGCCTGCTCCGCGGCGACGAGCCCGCGATCGCCCTCGCCCGAGCGTGCGAGGTGGGCGCCGCCGCCGTCGAGGATGACCGGTCTCAGCCGGCGCTGTCGGCCATCGACCTGTACCCGGTCGGAGCGTACGAGCGGCGCTGAACGAGTCGGCGCGTGCAACGACGATGGGGGGTGGGCGAAGTCGCCCACCCCCCATCGTCGTGAGGGATCGGCCTACTCGAGCGCGAACAGCGTGTAGGTCTCGGCGTTCGCGGCGTTGATGACGATGCAGTCGATGGACTGCTTCTCATCCTCACCGGTCTCGCCGTCGGTGATGAAGGCGTCCGCCTGCTGAACCGCCAGCTGCGAGATCAGCACGGCCGGCTGCAGTCCCGTCGCGAGCAGCTTGCCGTCCTTGATCGCGGCGACCGCGTCGGGGCTGCCGTCGAAGCCCGCGATGATGACCTTGCCCGTGAGGCCCGCGGCCTCGACCGCGGCGACTGCACCGAGGGCCATCGTGTCGTTGCCCGCGATGATGCCCTGGATGTCGGGGTCGCGCTGCAGCAGCGTCTCGATCTTCGTGAACGCCTCGTCCTGGCTCCAGTTCGCCGTCTCCTGGGCGACCGAGGTGAGGTTCGGGTACTGCGAGATGACGCTCGCGTACGCCTCCGAGCGCACGCCGGCGTTCGTGTCCGACTCCTTGCCGGTCAGCTCGATGTACTTGCCGCCGTTCGGCAGCGCCGCGACGAACTCCTCCGCGACCGCCGCCGCACCCTGTGCGTTGTTCGCGACGATCTGCGACTTCGCGATTCCCGTCGCGTTGATCTCACGGTCGATGAGGAAGACCGGGATGCCGGCATCCGTCGCCTTCTGCACGGGTCCGATCGATGCGTCGGCCCCCGCGTTGTCGAGGATGATCGCCTTCGCGCCGTTGCTGATGGCGGCGTCGATCAGCTCGCTCTGCTTGTTGGGGTCGTCGTCGTGCGAGGACACCGAGGTCTCGTACCCGAGGCCCTCGGCCTCGGCCTGGGCCGCGTCGGCCTCGGCCTTGAAGAAGGGGTTGTCCGGCGATGGCGTGATGATCGCGATGAGACCGCCGGCCTCGGCGGCGCCCTCGTCGGTCGTGCCCGTCGGTTCGTCGGCCGCGCCGGATGCGCATCCGGCGAGGCTCACGGCAAGGAGGGTCGCCGCAGCAGCGGCGATGATCCTGCGTCGCATGGTTACACCTTTCGATTGAGTGCTATCTCTTGGTCATGCCCACCGGGCGGCGGGCAAGCTCTCGGGCTCTACCCGGGTAGGGGTGCCGGATCGTCGGCCGACTGCTTGTTCGCCGCGGCGAGGGCGGCGTTCTTGGAGCGCTTGACCCTCTGCTGGGCCTGATCGAGCATCACGGCGAGAATGATCACGGCGCCCTTGATCGTGATCTGCCAGAAGGTGGAGACGCCCAGCAGCACGAGTCCGTCGCTGAGGAATCCGATCACGAAGGCGCCGATCAGCACGCCCCGCACGTTTCCGCGCCCTCCGGTCAGCGCCGCGCCGCCGATGACCACCGCGGCGATCGCGTTGAGCTCGAACGTCTCGCCCAGCTGGGGCGCGGCGCTCGTCAGCTCGGAGCTGATGATGAGTCCTGTCGTCGCCGCACAGAAGCCGCTGATCATGTACACGCGCAGATTGACTTTGCGCACCGGCACGCCGGAGAGCGCCGCAGCCCGCTCGTTTCCGCCCGCGGCGTAGACCCACCGCCCGAAGGGCGTCTTCTTGAGCACGAAGGCGGCGACGATGGCGAAGACGATCATGATCCAGATCGCCGTCGGGATGCCGAGGATGCGCCCGCCGCCGATCAGGAGGAAGCCCTGGTTGCCCAATTCCTCACTGCCGCCGAGCCTCGGGTAGGTCGTGCCGCTCGAGATGAGCAGCGCAGCGCCGCGCGCGATGTACAGCATGCCCAACGTCGCGATGAAGGGCGCGACGTTGAACCGGGTGACGAGGACGCCGTTGACGAACCCGACCAGCAGGCCGACCCCGAGGGAAGCGGCCACGACGACCCAGACCTGCGGATAGACGACGATGTCGAAGAGGTTCAGCTGCCAGCCCTGCAGCAGCGTTCCCGCGACCACGCCGGAGAGGCCGACGGTGGAGCCGACGGAAAGATCGATGCCGCCCTTGAGGATCACGAAGAGCATGCCCAGCGCGAGGATCGCGTTGTAGGCGACGTGCTTGGTCATCGTGACGAGGTTGGCGAAGTTGAGGAACGAGTCCGACAGCAGCGCGAAGACGATGATGAGCACGATCAGGGCGATGAAGGCGCGCCCTTCAAGAAGGAGCGAGAGGATGTCGACGTCGCGACCGAAGCGGTTCTTCTTCGGCGCGCCCGCGGTGCCCGCGGAGTTCGGAGCAGTGGATGTGGAAGGGTTCATTCGTCTTCGCTCCTGGAGAGTTCGTCTTCGGTGGCCTCGCCGGATGCCACCATCAGGTCTTCGCGGGTCGCACTCGCGGAATCGAGCACGCGGATGATGCGTCCCTTCGACATCACGACGATGCGATTGGACACGGTCAGGGCCTCGCTGACCTCGGATGTCGCGAACAGCACGGCGAGCCCGCGCCGGGCCTCCCTGGCCATGAGACCGAAGATCTCGGCCTTCGCCCCGACGTCGATGCCCCGGGACGGCTCGTCGAGCAGGATCACGCGCGGCTTGGTCAGGAGGACCTTTCCGATGACGACCTTCTGCTGGTTGCCGCCGGAGAGCGAGGTGATGGACGCGTCGGCGCTCGAGGTCTTGACCCGCACGTCCGAGATCTGCTGCTCGACGGCATCCCGCTCCGCGCGCTTGCCGATCCACAGGCCGCGCACGTACGTGAGCAGGCTCGCCAGCGAGCTGTTCTCTCCGACGCTCATGGTCTGCACCAGGCCGTCGCGCTGGCGATCCTCCGGCACGAGCGCAAGTCCCATGTCTATCCGCTCCGAGACCGACTCCTTGGTCAGCGTTCGGCCGTGAACCTGGACGGAGCCCTGCTGAAGCGGCACCCGACCGGCGAGCGACTCGAGCAGTTCCGTTCGCCCGGCGCCCATGAGGCCGTACAGGCACACGATCTCGCCCTCGCGGACATCGAGATCGAAGCCGTTGACCGCAAGGCGTGCGGGATTGGACGGGTCGGCGATCGTGACTCCACGAAGACTCAGTGCGACATCCCCGAAGGTGTCGAGGAGGTCGGGTACGAGGTCGTCGGCCGCGCGCCCGACCATGTGCGAGATGACCCAGTCGATGTCGATCTCGCTTCGCTCACCCGTCGCGACGAGCGCTCCGTCGCGGAAGACGACGGCGTGGTCGGCGATCTCCAGCGCTTCTTCCAGGTGGTGGGAGATGTAGACGATCGCGACCCCGGCGGCGGTGAGCTCTCGGATGAGCGAGAAGAGCACCTCGACCTCGTTGCCGCTGAGCGCTGACGTGGGCTCGTCCATGATGAGCACCCGCGCATCGCCCGCGAGCGCCCGCGCGATCTCGACGACCTGCTGCTGCCCGAGTCGCAGATCGCCCACGAAGGTCTTGGGATCGAGGTCCTCCGCGAGCCGGGCCATCAGCTCTCGGGTGCGCTCGGCTTCGGCGCGCTCGTCGACGACGAGACCGCCGCGAACGAGTTCGCGACCCATGAAGATGTTGTCGGTGATGCTCAGATTCGGGCAGAGGCTCAGTTCTTGGTGGATGATCGCGATGCCGCGCTGAGACGCATCGACCGTGCCCGTCAGCTCGAGCGGCTCCCCGTCCAGCTCGAGGACACCGCTCGTGGGCGTCTCGACGCCGGACAAGATCTTCATGAGCGTGGACTTGCCCGCGCCGTTCTCGCCGAACAGCACCGTGACCGCGCCGCGGCGAATATCGAAGTCGACGCCCTTGAGCGCCCGGGTCGGACCGTAGATCTTGGTGATTCCGCGCGCGCTCATCACGACCGAATCGCGCTCGGTGCCCACCGCGGAACTCATTGCTCCACCTCGAAGACGATGGGCACGACGGAGACGAGCGCGGGGTTGACCCTCGTGTACGCGCCGACGACGTGGACGGTCTTGCCCTCGAGCTGAGCCGGATCGACGGCCGTGAGGACGTCGGAGCGCACCCGGTTGTTGAACTCGGTCGCGACCTCTTGGAACTCCAGCTGGTTCGTGAACTCGTTGAAGGACACGGTCCCGGTCACATCGCGCAGCGCGGTGCCGTTGATGGCCGGCCCGATCTGCACCTGGACGGTGACTCCAGCCGGGACGCCCTCCACGACCACCGGCAGGATCGAACCGTTCGGAGCGCCCGCGACGCCGGAGAACTCGACGGGGAAGCTGTACGAGCTGCCGGCACCCGGCGTGTTTCCGAAGTCGGCTTCGTCAGCCCCGCCTTCGAGGTCCTGCAGCAACGTGGCCAGCTCGACCGCCTCCGCCTCGATCTGGGGCACGATCTCACGGTCGAAGCGGGCATCCGCATATTCCACGGGGTCGAAGCGACCGACGCTCTCTGCCGCCTCAGCGTCTTGAATCGTGACGATCTTGGTGCTGAGCGCCGCGGCGACGAGCACCACGACCCCCACCGCGACGGCGATCATCCACGGTCGGACGGACCGCCTCTTGACAGGCGTAGCGGGCATTCCTTGCTCCCTTGCAACTGCGTCGGTCGACCGGTTGACCAATTCAGGGAGACATTAGCCTCCCGCAAGACGTTCCCACAAGCGCCCGCGCCGAAATGATCCAACCGATACCTCGCACCGATGGGTTAGCATTCCGCGAGCCGCCGCGTGATTCTCATCGACGGAAGCACCGGCCGATCGGAGGGCGTTCATGCTGAAAGGGATCGACCCGCTGCTCAGCGGCGAACTGCTGAAGATCCTCGACGAGATGGGGCACGGGGACCAGCTTCTGGTCGTCGACCGCAACTACCCTGCGGCATCGTCGGGTCGTCCGGTCGTCAGGCTGGGCGATGTGGGAGTCGTCCGCGCGATGACCGCCATCCTGAGCGTGCTGCCCCTGGACGAGTTCGTCGAACACCCCGTGGAGCGGATGGAGGTCGACGGCGATCCCGGTCGGACCACGCCGGAACAGGATGCCGTCCTGGACCTGGCACGCGCGTCACACGCGGCCCCGCTCGAATGGGGTGTCGTTCCTCGGATGGACTTCTACGAGCGATCGCGCGCCTCGTACGCCGTCGTCCACACGCTCGAGCCGCAGCCGTGGGGTTGCTTCATCCTCACGAAGGGCGTGGTCTTCCCGGACTGACGCGCTTCAGGCGGCCGGCGTCGACGACGCATCGCCCGACAGGCGGGCCGACGCGGTCGCCATGTGCACCGCCATGGCGGACGCGGCCGCATCCTCGTCACCGGCGACGAGCGCCGCATGCACGGCGTCGTGCTCGGCGATCGCCACGCGTGCCTCGACGTCGTCATGGACGGCACGATCGGCATAGACCTGCAGCAGCGACCGCACGACGTGCAGCTGGTCGATGAGCACTCGTTGCCGGCCGCTTCGGCCAGGCTGTGGTGGAACTCGAGGTCGGCCTTCGCGAACGCACCGAGATCGTCGACGGTCTCGCGCATCGCCTCGACGCGGCCGGCGATGATCTCCAGGTCGGACGCAGTGGCGCGGGCCGCCGCGAGCCGGGCGACGTAGATCTCCAGCCCCGAGCGCAGCTCGAGCAGTTCCGTCGTGTTGCGCTCACCGATGAGCAGCCCCCAGCGGAGCGTCTGTGGCAGCAGCTCGCTCGCGGTGCCGCGCAGGTAGGTCCCCGATCCGGGCCGCACGTCCACGATGCCCAGGATCTCGAGTGCGGCAAGCGCCTCGCGCACGGCCGAGCGACCGACGCCCAGCGACGCGGCGAGGTGTCGCTCGGGCGGAAGGCGTGTGCCTGCCTCGATCGACCCGCTGGTGAAGAGATCCATGAGGCGCCGCGCCACCTCCGACACGGGTGTCCCGCTCGGCAGGACGCCCAGCGAGGCGGAGATCTCAGCCGAACGATCGTCGGGATAGGCGGGCATGCGAACAACCTAGCGCCACCTCTTTCGAATTCGCGCTTGCAATTGGTCAACCGGTTTGTCAATATTGATGCGGGCGTAGCATGGAACGCCCGCGAATCAAGGACGATCCTCAGGAGTCACCGTGGCCAGCATCTCTGCCGTGTCAGGCGTCACGTGCCCGATACATAACTCGTGGATGGCGTACTCATGACCCGACTCTGGAACGACCCGGCCGACTTCGCCGACGAGATGATCGCCGGCTTCGTCGCGGCGAACGAGCGCTACGTGCGCCGCGTGTCGGGCGGAGTGGTGCGCAGCACCGTCGTGCCCGAGGGTCAGGTCGCGGTCGTGGTGGGCGGCGGCTCGGGTCACTACCCCGCGTTCGGCGGTCTGGTCGGCCAGGGTCTCGCGCACGGCGCGGCGATGGGCAACCTCTTCGCCTCGCCCTCGACGCAGCAGATCCATTCGGTCGCGACGGCGGCGAATCAGGGCGGCGGTGTCTTCTTCTCGTACGGCAACTACGCCGGCGATGTGCTGAACTTCGACGCCGCGCAGGAGCGGCTGCGCGCCGAGGGCATCGCGTGCGAGACCGTCGCGGTGACCGATGACATCTTCAGCGCCTCCCCCGCCGAGAAGCACAAGCGCCGCGGCATCGCCGGCGACCTCACCGTCTTCCGCATCGCGGCGGCCGCCGCCGAGGCGGGCTACGACCTCGCCGGCGTGACCCGGGTCGCGCGGCTCGCGAACGAGCGCACCCGGTCGTTCGGCGTCGCGTTCACCGGCTGCACCCTGCCCGGCGCCGAGCAGCCGCTGTTCTCGGTGCCCGAGGGTCGCATGGCGATCGGGCTCGGCATCCACGGCGAACCCGGCATCGACGAGACCGACATCCCCACCGCCGACGGACTGGCCGAACTGCTCGTGTCTCGCCTGCTCGACGAGGTGCCCGAGGGCGTCGAGATCGCCGCGGCGCGCGAGTCGTGCCGATCCTGAACGGCCTCGGCTCGCTCAAGTACGAGGAGATGTTCGTCATCTACCGCCGCATCGCCGAACTGCTGCGGGAGGCGGGCATCGAGCCGGTCGACCCGCACGTGGGCGAGTACTGCACGAGCTTCGACATGGCCGGCACGTCGCTCACCCTCTTCTGGCTCGGCGCTTCTGGTGAGCCCAGGAGCTCGAACGCCTCTGGGACACTCCGGTCGACACCCCGGCGTATCGCCGCGGCTCGGTCGTGCAGGCCGCGCGAGCGGATGCCGCCGCCGACGTCACCGCCGTCGATGCAGCCCTCCCTCCGTCCGACGAGGCTTCTCGCGCGGTCGCGGCCACCGCCGCCGAAGCGGTCGAGACGATCGCCGCGACGATCGACACGCACGTCGAAGAGCTCGGTCGCCTCGACGCGATCGCCGGCGACGGCGACCACGGCATCGGCATGCAGCGCGGATCGCACGCCGCCCGCGACGCGGCGATCGCCGCGCGGGATGCCGGAGCCGGCGCGCAGACCGTGCTCGCCCGCGCCGCCGATGCGTGGTCGGACCGCGCCGGCGGCACCTCCGGTGCTCTCTGGGGACTGATCCTCGCCAGCCTCGCCGGCAAGCTCGGCGACGAGGGCTCGCCCTCCGCGGCAGATGTCGCCGCCGGCGTCGCCGCCGGATTGCAGTCCGTGATGACGTACGGCAAGGCCGAGGTCGGCGACAAGACCCTGGTCGACGCGCTCGTCCCGTTCAGCGTCGAACTCACCCATGCGATCGACTCCGGTGCGAGCCTGGCCGCGGCGTGGGCGATCGCGGCGGATGCGGCCACCCGGGCCGCGGCGTCCACCGCCGATCTGCTCCCCCGCATGGGCCGCGCCCGCCCGCACGCCGAGCGCTCGCTCGGCACCCCCGACCCGGGCGCCCACTCGCTCGCGCTCATCGCGACGGCCGTCGGCGCCGTCCTCGAAAGGAACTGACATGACGGAAGCACTGCGCATCGTGATCGGCAGCGACGACGCCGGATTCGACTACAAGGAGATCCTCAAGAAGGACCTCGACGCCAACCCCGGCGTCGCGTCACTGGTCGACGTGGGAGTGGATGCCGACGGGCACACCGCCTACCCGCGCGTCGCGATCGCCGCCGCCGAACTCGTCGCATCCGGCGAGGCCGACCGCGCGCTGCTGATCTGCGGCACCGGCCTCGGCGTCGCGATCGCCGCGAACAAGGTCGCCGGCATCCGCGCCGTCACCGCCCACGACAGCTTCTCCGTCGAGCGCGGCGTGCTCTCCAACGACGCCCAGGTGCTCACGATGGGCCAGCGCGTGGTCGGCATCGAACTCGCCCGCCGCCTGGTGCGCGAATGGCTCACCTACCGCTTCGACCCCACGTCGGCATCCGCCGAGAAGGTCGCCGTGATCGGCGAGTACGAGAGCACCGGCAGCTGCTGATGCCGCGGGTCGTGGTGGGGGTGAGCCTCAAGATGTACTTCGGTCACGGAGGCCCTGGACTGGTTCGCGCGGTCGCCGAACGCGTCCGCACGCACCCTGCCGTCATCTCGGCAAGGTCGGCCTGTTCGTGATCCCCACCTACCTGCAGCTGATTCCCGCCGTCGCCGCGTTCGCCGGAACCCCGGTGCGCATCGGCGCGCAGGATGTCGCGACCGAAGACACCGGAGCGTTCACCGGGGAGGTGAGCGCAGTCGAGCTCGCCGAGATCGGCGTCACCCTCGCCGAGATCGGCCACGCCGAACGGCGCCGGCTCTTCGGCGAGACCGACGAGATCACCGCCGCCAAGGCGGCAGCCGCTCTGCGCAACGGCCTGACACCGGTGCTGTGCATCGGCGAGTCCGAGCAGAGTCGACAGGGCGGATGCCGCCGCCGCGACGGTCGCGCAACTCGTCGGCCGACCTCGCCGGCGCCCCCGCAGGACCCGTCATCGTCGCCTACGAGCCGGTGTGGGCGATCGGCGCTCCCGCGCCCGCGCCCGCCGCGCACATCAGCACGGTCACCCTGGCCTTGCGGGCAGCCCTCGAGTCCGACCCCGAGCGCGCCGGCAGCTCGTGATCTACGGCGGCTCGGCCGGTCCCGGGCTGCTCACCGAACTCGGCGACACCGTCGACGGCCTGTTCCTCGGCCGCTTCGCGCACGACCCCGCCGCCCTGGCCGCCGTCCTCGACGAGGCAGCCGCCCTGGCCGAGACTCAGACCTCGGTGGGCGACGCATGATCGGCCTCGGCACATACGCGTTCTTCTGGCAGCACTCCGACCGCGCGCCCGAGCCGCTGACGCTGATCGGAGGCGCTCGAGGCCACCCGCGCCCTCGAGGTCGACCTGTTCCAGATCTGCGACTACGCGCCGCTCGAGGCGCATGACCGACGCAGAACTGACGGATGCCGCATCCGCAGCCCGCGACCTCGGGCTCACGATCGAACTCGGCACGAAGGGCATCGAGCCCGCCCACCTGGAGCGCTTCCTGCAGCTCGCCGAGGTCTTCGACGCCCGTCTCGTGCGCAGCATGCTCTACGGTCCCGACTCCCGACCGACGCTCGCCCAAGCAGAGACTCACCTGCGTGCCGCGCTGCCTGCGTACGAGGCCGCCGACGTCACGCTCGCGCTCGAGACCTACGAGCAGGTCGCCACCGCCGACCTCGTCGGGCTGGTCGACTCGTTCGGCAGCGCCCAACTGGGCATCTGCCTCGACCCCGGCAACGTCGTCGCGCGCCTCGAGCGTCCGCGCGACGCGGTCGAGCTCGCCGCGCCGCTCGTCGCGAACGTCCACGTGAAGGACTTCGCGTTCGCCCGCCAGGACGGCTGGGTCGGCTTCACCTACTCCGGCGCCCCGATGGGTGCCGGCCTGCACGACTACCCCCACCTGCTCGAGACGGTGCGCCCGCGCGAGCGCGGTGTCAACGAGATCGTCGAGCACTGGCTGCCCTGGCAGGGCGACGCCGAGACCACCATCCGAACCGAGCGGGAGTGGACCCGCACCACCATCGAGTATCTGAGGAGCACCCTATGAGCACCGAGACCTACAGAATCGCCGTCATCGGCGCGGGCGGAAAGATGGGCATGCGTGTGTCCAACAACCTCGCCAAGACCGCACACCAGGTCAGCTACGTCGAGAACTCCCCCGCGGGTGCACAGCGCACGGTCGACGCCGGGCGCGAGCTGACCGATGCCGCCACCGCGGTCGCCGACGCCGACATCGTCGTGTTCGCCGTGCCCGACCTGGCCCTCGCTTCCGTGACCGCCGACCTCGTCCCGCAGATGAAGTCCGGTGCGATCGCGCTCACACTCGACCCGGCCGCCGCCTACGCCGGCCTGCTGACCGACCGCGCCGACGTCGTGCGCGCGGTCGCGCACCCCTGCCACCCGTCGATCTTCCTGCAGCGCCAGACGCCCGAGGAGTGGGCCGACACCTTCGGCGGCATCGCCGCCCCGCAGGACGCCATCGCGGCCGTCGAATCCGACGACCCGGCCAAAGCCGCAACCGTCGAGGCCACGGTGCGGGCGATCTACGCCCCGATCATCGACGTGCACTTCGTCACGATCAAGCAGCTCGCCCAGCTGGAGCCGACCCTCGTCGAGACCGTCGCGTGCATGATCGGCGCGCTCCTGAACGAGGCCCTCGAAGAGACCATCAACACGATGGGCGTCCCCGAGGCGGCAGCGCGCAGCATCCTGTACGGCCACACCCAGGTCGCGCTGGCCAACGGACTGCGCGGCGACAACCCGTTCAGCGATGCCTGCCTGATCGCGATGGATTACGGTCGCGAGAGCATCATCAAGGACGACTGGAAGAAGATCTTCCGCGACGACGAGCTCGACAAGAACCTCGCGCGGATGCTGCACCTCGAGCACGTCGAGCGTTAGGACATACGGATGAGCAGGCTCGAAGGAAAGACCGCGCTCGTCACGGGCGCCGGAACCGGCATCGGGTACGCCGTCGCCGCGCGCTTCGCCCGCGAGGGCGCGCGCGTGGTGATCGCCGACCGCGACGCCGCCGCCGCTGAGCGCGCCGACCGCGGAGATCGGCGATGCCGCCCGGGCGTCGGTGATGGACATCTCCGACGAAGCGTCGGTCGAGGCCGCTTTCGGCCTGCTCGGCGCCGAGGGATGGGCGCCCGACGTCGTCGTCGCGAATGCGGGGGTGCAGCTGTTCGGTCACGATGCCCCCGCCGCCGAGCTCGATCTCGATGTGTGGAAGCGCACGATCGACATCAACCTCACCGGCACGTTCCTCACGGTCAAGCATGCGCTGCGGTCGATGCTCGCCGCAGACACCCGCGGGTCGATCATCCTCACCGGAAGCCCGACCGGGCTCAACGGCGAGGGCAGGGACTTCACGGCGTACAGCGCGTCGAAGGCCGGCATCCACGGTCTCGCTCGCACGGTGGCGGCGGCATATGCCGATCGCGGCATTCGGGTGAACACCGTCGTTCCGGGCTACACCGAGACGTCTCTCGTCACGGCGATCTCGTCAGATCCCGACCTCGCGCGCGGCGATCATCGGCCGCATCCCCCTGGGTCGCGCGGGCTCGCCCGCCGACGTCGAGGGGATCATGGTGTTCCTCGCCAGCGACGACGCAGAGTTCGCGACGGGCTCGCTGTTCGCGGTCGACGGCGGTATGACGACTCTTTGAGGTGCGCTCCTCTGACAGACTCGGCTGACATGACCTGGTTCACCGAGGCCCCGACGTGGCGGAGCGGCCCGTGGTCGTTCGAACTGCGCGGTGACGAGGTCGCCGACATCGCGTTCGACGGACGGCCAGTACTGCGCTCGGTGCGCGCGGTCGTGCGCGATCGCAACTGGGACACCGCCGAACTCGTTGTCGACCGGGTGAGGGATTCGGGCTCCACGCTCACGCTGCACGTGCGCTCGGCGGGCTTCGACTCGAGCTTCCGCGGGGTGGTCCGGGTCGAGGCGCGCGGCAGCCGCCTCGTCGTGATCGCCGATCTGGAGTCGGAGCGCGAGTTCGCCACGAACCGCACGGGACTCGTCGTGCTGCATCCGCCCCAGCTCGCGGGCGAGACTCTGCGGGTGACGCACACCGACGGCTCGACAGAGGAGGCGTCGTTCCCGCGATCGATCAGCCCCGATCAACCGGTGCTCGACATCGCTCAGCTGTCGTGGCTGCACGCCGGGTCGGAAGTGTCGGTCGCGTTCGACGGCGACGTGTTCGAGATGGAAGACCAGCGCAACTGGTCGGACGCCTCGTACAAGACGTACAGCCGCCCGCTCGCGATCCCGTTCCCGTACTCGATCGCGGCCGGAGAGCGTGTGCGGCAGAGCGTGCAGATCGATGTGCGCGAGGTCACAGCCTCGGGCTCCCGCCTCGACCCCGATCTGGTGCGACTCGCGATGGGTGGCCCGGTGTTCGAACTGGGGGTGGGCGCGGCGTCCGCGCCCGACCCAGCCCCCGCCGAACGCGGGCCGGAACCTGCCGCCGTGCTGGTCGAACTCGACCTGCGCACACCGAGCTGGCCGGCCGCGCTCTCTCGCGCGGCGGGCTCCGGCGCCCTGCTCGACGTGCGCGTGATCGCCTCGGCAGGCGCTCCGTTCGACGCGCTGGCGACCGCGCTGTCCGAAGTGGCTGCGACGCCCGGCATCGTCCGCATCGGCGTGTTCGATGCGGAGCTGCACGTGACGGACGCCGCCGTCCTGACCGCGATGCGGAAGGCTCTGAGCGGCGCCGATGTTCGGGTGCCGATCATCGCGGGTTCGCGGGCGCACTTCACCGAGCTCAACCGCGAGTGGGACACCATCCCGCGCGATGTCGACGGCGTCGCGTTCAGCACGACTCCCCTCTTCCACTCGCTCGGCACCGAACAGCTCGTCGAGTCGGTCTCCGTTCAGCGCACCATCGCGCGGCAGGCGGTCGCACTCGGAGACGGCCTTCCGGTGCACGTCGGGCCCGTGACCCTCCGGCCGCGGTACAACGACGTGGCGACCACCCCGCCGCCGCTGCCGACGCGCGACGACCTCGCGGAGGGGTACGGAGCGGAATTCACCGGCACCGCCGACCCGCGCCAATCGGCGCCCGAACTGGCGGCCTGGATCATCGCGAGCGCTGCCGCCTTCGCGGTGCCCGGTGTCGCGAGCCTCGCGTACTTCGAGGAGTGGGGCGATCGCGGCATCCGCTCCGCATCCGGCGCGGCGTTGCCGGTCTCGGTCGCGTTCGACGCGCTCGGCGAACTGGCCGGCCGAGACGCGCGACTGCTGTGGGGCGACAGCCCGGATGGATTGATCTGGGCCGTCGGCGCGCGCCGCGACGACGGCGACGTCGTGCTCGATCGCGAATCTCGACCGGGTGCCGCGCGAGGTCACGTTGGTGGTCGAGGATCGGTCGACGACCGTGCACCTCGGGCCGCTGTCGTTCCGCCGCGTCGTGCGCGAACGCTGACCTTCCTTGCGCGTACCGTGGGCCGACGCCGGGTCGCCGATCGACGACGCCGACTCGCGCACCCACCTGCTGGCCTTCCTGGCGAGCGAGGCCGCGCGGTAGCCGCTTTCCGACCCCTATGCTGAGCGTCATGACCTCGCTCACATCAATCACTCAGCAAGCGGATGTCACCGCACTCTCAACGACGTACGGCGTCATCGGCTTCATCCTCTACGTCATCACCGTCATCGCCCTGTGGAAGGTCTTCACCAAGGCCGGCCACGCCGGCTGGCTGGCGATCATCCCGATCGTGAACCTCTTCGTCCTGACGAAGATCGCCGGGTTCTCGTACTGGATGGGTCTGCTCTACCTCATCCCGATCGTGAACATCATCCTGCACATCGTCGTCGCGCTGCGCGTCGGCAAGGGCTTCGGCAAGGGCGTCGGCTTCTCGATCTTCCTGCTGTGGCTGTTCTCCTTCATCGGCTACTTGATCCTCGGCTTCGGGTCCGACACCTACGACAAGTCCCGCATCACCGCCTGACGCTCTGACCGCCCCTGGGCGCGTCCGGCCGCGAGGCCGGGCGCGCCCTTTCGCATTCCGTCAGCGCTTCGGCGTCCACCCGGGAGGCAGCGGTCCCTCCACCTCGGCCCGCTCGCGGTCTGCCTGCGCCGACCAGCCCTGCGCGGCATCCGTCCCGTCGAAGCCTCCGCGCGCGACGCGAAAGCCGACATCCTCGTGATGCATGCGTGGCGCCCCGCCCCGGCGGGTGGACGCGCGGACGCTCCACGCGTCGTCGGCATAGCCGCCCCCGCGAAAGACGCGGTACGCGTCGTACCGCGCCGGGTCGAGCAGATCCCAGCACCACTCCCACACGTTGCCGAGCGTGTCGAACAGACCGTTCAGGTTGGGCAGCTTGCCGCCCACGTTCTGCGGCGAGCTCACGCCGTCGGCACTCGTCCATGCGACCTCGCCCAGCGGGCCGTAGTGCGGCGCCGTGGAACCGGCACGGCACGCGTACTCCCACTCGGCCTCGGTCGGCAGGCGATACCCGTCGGCGTCGACGTGCCAGGTGACGTCCTCTCCCTCGAACGTGTATGCCGGGTCGAGTCCCTCCCACTCGGACGCCGCGTTGCAGAACCGGATCGCCCGCAGCCAGCTGACATCGGTCGCGGGCCGACGCGGGTGCGACGCCGACTCGCCGATGAGCTCGGCCAGCTGCTCCTGCGTGACCGCGAACACACCGATCTCGAATGCTTCCAGCTCGACGCTCCACCGCCGCTTCAGCCGGGCGTCATGCAGCGCGACCGTCCCCGGCACGATCCGGGCCATCTCGATGTCGGGCACCGGGGCAGTATGCCACGTGGCCGAGTGCACGGCTTCGTGCCGAGTGCACGACCTCGGTGCACCGAGAGCCCGTGCGCTCGCGACGAACCCGTGCAGTCGGCGCCCGGCCGGCGCTACGCCGCCGGGGCCGTCGAGGCCCGCACCACGAGCTCGGGCTCGAACACGACCTGCTGCGCCGGGCTGTCGGGGTCGCCGATCTCGGTGAGCAGGATGCGCAGGGCGGTCTCGCCCATCAGCTGGCTCGGCTGGCGCACCGATGAGAGCGGCACGACCGCAGCCGATGCGAAGTCGATGTCGTCGAAGCCGATGATCGCGATCTCTTCGGGGACGCGGATGCCGTGGCGCGCCAGACCCTGCAGCACGCCCATCGCGAGCAGGTCGTTCGCCGCGAACACCGCGTCGGGACGGTCCTCCGGCGGGCGGGCGGCGATCGCCTCCCCCGTCGCACGTCCGTCGGCGACGCTCGCGGCGGGCGTCGGCACGGTCTCGATACTCACACCCTCGGCGGCCTCGACCGCGCGTCGAGCGCCGGTCTGCCGGTCGACGATCTGCCGGATGTCGAAGGGACCGCCGGTGAACAGGATGCGGCGCCGCCCGGTCTCGATCAGATGGTTCGCGGCCAGCCAGCCGCCGAGCTCGTCATCGACGCTGACCGAGCTGAACTGCTCGTCCTCACTGCGACGATCGACGAGGACCGTGGGCGTCCCTCGCGCGCGCAGACGCCGCAGCTGCGGTCCGACTTCGCGATAGGGAGAGATCAGGATGCCGCGCACCCGCTGCTCCTCGAACAGGTCGAGGTAGCCGGACTCGCGCTCGACGTCCTCAGCGCTGTTGCCGAGGATGACCGACAGGCCGTGCCGGGCGGCCTCGCTCTCAGCCCCGCGGGCCAGATCGGTGAAGAAGGGGTTGCGGACGTCGAGCACGACCAGCCCGACCGTCGAGCTGCGGCCCACGCGCAGCTGGCGTGCGGCATCGTTGCGCACATAGCCCAGGTGATCGATCGCCTCGCGGACGCGGCGGACGGCATCCGGCGACACCTTCTCGCGGTGATTGAGGACGTTCGAGACGGTGCCCACCGACACCCCTGCCCGCTCGGCGACGTCGCGGATGTTCGCGGTCATCGGGGCACGAACCCGAGCGTGCTGGCGCGGGCGACGAGCTCGGGCTTGAACACGCGGTGCCGGGAGGCGGTCGAGCTGTCTTCCATCACGTCGAACAGCAGATCGACCACCGCGACGCCGAAGCCCTCGTGACGACCGCGGACGGTGCTGAGAGGAATGATCGACGCCTCCGAGAATTCGGTGTCGTCATAGCCGACGAGGGCGAGCTCCTCGGGAACGCGAACGCCTTCCGAGACGAGGGCCTGCAGCATCCCCAGCGCGAGCAGGTCGTTGACCGCGAAGACGCCGTCCGGGCGCTGATCGGCCGAACGCGCGACCAGGCCGGCGGCGATCTCGCGACCCCCGCGAATGGTGCGGTCGGGCTGATTGATCACTTCCAGCGTCACGCCCGCCCCGAAGGCGCTGACCGCTTCGCTCGCCCCCGCGAGTCGATCGGCCACCTGCGGAATGCCGAGCGGTCCGCCGACGAACGCGATGCGGCGGCATCCCACGCTCAAGAGATGCTCCATCGCCTGGCGTCCGCCGTCGACGTCATCGAGCGAGACGGAGGCCTGTTCGTGCGAGCGAGCGGCCTGCCCGACGAGCACCGAAGGGGTTCCTCGACTGCGCACGGCCGCGAGCCGATCCTCGATGGGCAGGTGCGAAGAGACGATCAGCCCACGCACCTGATGCTGCTCGAAGACGCGGAGGTACGCGTCTTCTCGCTCCTTGCTGCGGAGCGAGTTCGCGAGGAACACGCTCACCCCGAAGTCCGACGCCCGACGCTCCACGCTCTCGGCGATCTCGGCGAAGTAGGGGTTGCTCACATCGGGAGCGATGTAGCCGATCACGGTGCTGATGCCCAGGCGCAGCTGGCGGCCGGCATTGCTCGGCACGAAGCCGAGCATCTCGATCGAGGCACGGATGCGGTCGGCCTTCTCGGCCGAGACCTTGTCGGGGTGGTTCAGGTAGTGCGAGACCGTGCCGACGGCGACGCCGGCGTGCGCGGCGACCTCGCGAATCCCGACCCTGGCCATCCCCACGCCTTCCCCCGCGCAGCGGTGCGCATTGAACAAGACTGTACAACAGGTCGGGATGCCGCACGCTGGCGCATCGGAACGTTTCAATGCCAGACTGTCGGAGCCGCCCCCGATCCACCAGAGGAGCAATGATGCTGGAGCGCTGGAAGCGACTGCTCGAAGAGGACATCCGTCAGAGCTGCGAGCAGATGATGCGCGAGCCCGCCGGCATCCTCACCCATCCGTACACGGTTCCGAGCACCCCGGACTCGCCGTACTACTCGTCCGCGCTCTGGGACTGGGACTCGTGGTTCATCAGCGCCGTGCTGGGTCAGGTCGAGGCAGACACCGACCGCAAGGGGCACTTCTTCGCCTACGAGGAGGGCTGCATCCTCAACTTCCTCGATCACACCGACGCTGACGGTGTGATGCCGATCCAGCTCAAACCCGAGGGGCCGCTGACCCATCGGGATGCCGGCAGGACCGGCGACTTCTCCGAGAACATGCACAAGCCGGTTCTCGCCCAGCACGCCGCGATGATCGCTCAGCGTCGCGGTGACGTGCAGTGGCTGCAGGCGCACATCGACACCCTGGGACTGTTCCTGCAGCGCTACCTCGAGAGCCACGTGCACGAAGAGACCGGCCTCGCTATCTGGCAGACCGACTTCGCGGTCGGCGTCGACAACGACCCGTCGGTGTACTACCGGCCCGAGAAGAGCACGGCCTCGATCTACCTCAACTGCCTGCTCTACCGCGAGCTGCTCGCCTACGGGTATCTCCTCGAGGAGTCCGGCCGGCAGGTCGAGGCCAACCGCTGGCGTGGCCGCGCGCAGAATCTGGCGGATGCCGTGAACATGTACTGCTGGGACGAGCGGGACGGCACGTTCTACAGCGCCGACGTCAATCTGCGGCCGATCGACGAGGATGACTGGCTGCACAGCGGAGCGCCGCGCCGGTGGTCGTCGCTGCTGCTTCGCGTCGACAGCTGGTCGAGCTTCCTGCCCCTGTGGGCCGGCTTCGCCTCGCACGAGCAGGCGGAGCGGATGCGGGAGCGGTACCGGGACACGCGCACCTTCAGCGCCACCTACGGCGTGCGGACCCTGTCGCGCCTCGAGAAGATGTACGACCTGCGCGCGTCGAACAACCCGTCGAACTGGCTCGGGCCGATCTGGGGGATCAGCAACTACCTGGTCTTCCGCGGGCTGCTCAAGTACGGATTCGCCGACGATGCGCGCGAACTCGCCGAGAAGACCGTGCGGCTGTTCGGGCAGGATATGGACGCCAACGGCTGCCTGCACGAGTTCTACCACCCCGACAGCGGCGAGCCGATCATGACCCGAGGATTCCAGAACTGGAACTTCCTGGTGCTGAACATGATCGCGCACCTCGACGGTCGCCCCATGGTCACCGAGTACTGAGCGTCGGCGTTACCAATTTGTGACGTTTCAATTGTCTTGACAGCCGTCGCAACTCTGATCTACCATCCCAATTGAAACGTCTCAACGAAGACGTCACTTTTCAAGGAGGAATTGTGTCCACAGCAACAGCGCGGCGTCTTCGGAAGCCCCTGATCAGCGCCCTCGCCCTCGCCGGCGCGGGCGTGCTCGTACTCGCAGGCTGCTCCGGTGGTGGCGGCAACGGCGGCTCCGGTGAGGACCCGGCGACGCTCGAGTTCCTGAAGAACGCCGAGAACACCACCACCGAGCCCGATTCTGCAGGCGCTCGCCGACGGTGTGTGCTCTGACCAGAACGACGCGATGCCCCTCGAGATCAACTCGATTCCCCAGGCCGACCTCGACGCCCAGATCCAGCTGCTCGCCACGCAGGACGGCCTGCCGCCGATGTTCTCCGCCGGCGGCAACCCGGCCGAGGGCGCGAAGCTCTGGGATGCCGGTTACCTCCTCGACTTCGACGAGGCGCTCACCGACCTCGACGCTCGCGACAAGGTCTCGGACGGCGCGGTCTCGACGATCGAGAAGCTCTACGGCGGTGCGTTCAACTTCCTGCCGTTCCAGTACAACATCGAGGGCATCTTCTACAACAAGGCGATCTTCGAGGAGAACGGCTGGGCAGTGCCCGAGACCTGGGATGACCTGCTGACCGTCGCAGGCGAGGCCAAGGCCGCAGGGCTGACCGCGTTCGCCGCATCGGGCGAGCAGGGCTGGCCGCTCACGCGCCTGGTCAGCGGATACATCTTCCGCTCCCTCGGCGCAGACGCGATGCAGAAGATCGCCGACGGCGAGGCGAAGCTCACCGACCCCGAGTACGTCGAGGCCGCTGCGCAGATCGCCGACCTCGGCGCACAGGGCTACTTCGGCGCCAACGTGGCCTCGCTCGACTACGACGCCGCCTCCAATGAGTTCCTCACCGGCAAGGCCGCGATGATCTACATGGGCAGCTGGCTGCTGGGAAACATCAACAGCGACGCGAACACGATCGGGGCCGAGAACGTCGGCTTCATGCCCTTCCCCGCCGTCGACGGCGGAGCAGGCTCGATCGACGAGTACCCGTCGAACGTCGGGCTCCCCGCCACCTTCGGCGCGAAGACCTACACCGCAGGAGTCGGCGACTGGCTGAAGTGCATCACCGAGAACTACGGCAACGAGGCGCTCTCACAGGGTCAGATCACCGGCTTCGTCGCCGATGACACGAGCATCGAGCTGCCCGCGATCTCGCAGACGATCAAGGACACGATCGACACGTCGACCGACAGCGTGCTGTGGTTCGAAGCGCTGTTCAACGCGAAGGCGAGCAGCATCTCGAACACGAACGCGGCACTGCTGGTGACCGGTCAGATGACTCCCGAGGAGTTCATGACCACCGTCCAGGACGCGCTCGACCAGGGTTGATCCTCGCGCGCCCCGGTGCAGCTGGACACAGGCCGCACCGGGGCGTCATCCTTCTCTCCGGAGCCACAACGCTCATGCTCTCGAAAGGGCGCCCCCAATGAAGTCCGTCCTCGGCGACCGCAAGGCGATCACGCTCCTGCTGACCCCCGCGCTGCTGGTCTACACCCTGATCATCCTGGTACCGGTCGCATGGTCGTTCGGTCTCACCTTCTTCAGCGGCAGTGCCCTCGAGGGGTTCGAATTCGTCGGCCTGGAGAACTTCGGCCGGCTCTTCTCCGACCCGTACGTCTGGGACGCGTTCTGGTTCACGATCAAGTACGCGCTCCTGGTGACCCTGTTCCAGGTCGTGCTCGGCTACGGTCTCGCGCTGCTCTACAACTTCGTGCTCCGCAAGTCGTCGGTGCTCGTGCGAACGCTGGTCTTCTTCCCGGTCGTGCTCCCCACCGTGGCGATCGCGCTCCTGTATCAGAAGCTGTTCCAGTCGGCCCCGGTCGACGGCCTGGTCAACGAGCTGCTCGTCAACGTCGGGCTCTCGTCGGTGGACTGGCTCGGCGCCGGAACGACCGCGTTCGTCGTCATCGTCATCATGGATGTCTGGCGCTCGGTCGGCTTCTACGGCGTGCTCGTCTTCTCGGGCCTCCTCGACATCCCCGACGAGATCATCGAGTCGGCGCGCATCGACGGCGCCAAATCCTTCAAGCTGCTCCGCCACATCATCCTGCCGATGTCGCTGCCGATCCTCTTCGCCTCGTTCATCTTCAGCATCAACGGAACCATCAAGGTCTTCGACTCGGTGTTCGCCCTCACCGGCGGCGGACCCGGCAACTCGACCACTCCCCTGACGCTGTACATGTACCGCACCGCGTTCCAATTCAGTGACTACGGGTACGGCTCGACGATCGCGCTTCTGCTGACCGTCATGTGCCTGGTCGTCACGCTCGTCATCTTCCGTTCGTCGCGTCGCGACCTCAGCGTCTGAAAGGGGCCCCGACATGACAACGACAATCGAGACCACGGCGGTCCACACGCAGCGGGCCGTCGTCTCGCACTCGGGCGGACCGGGAGCGGCATTCGTGCGGTTCCTCAAGCGCATTCCTGCGTGGCTGACGATCGCGTTCCTGATCATCGTCACCGCCTACCCGCTGTTCTGGATGTTCATCAACTCCCTGAAGTCCAACAGCGACTTCCTGAACAACCCGTCCTACGCGTTCCCCGAGGTCTGGCAGTGGTCGAACTACCCGCTCGCGTGGGAGACCGGCAACCTGGCGACGACGATCTCGAACTCGATCATCGTGACGGTGCCCTCGCTCTTCTTCATCGTCGTCCTCGGCACCGCCGCCGGCTTCGCGCTCGAGATCCTCGTGTTCAAGGGCCGCGCGGCGGTCCTGCTCCTCTTCCTCGCGGGCATCATGATCCCGGGCCAGATGATCGTGCTCCCGCTGTTCACCGCCTTCTTCCAGATCGGCATCACCGGCAGCTACCTGCCGATGATCCTGATCTACACCGCGGCGGGACTCCCGCTCACGGTGTTCATGATGGCCACGTACTTCCGTGCCATCCCGCGCGAGATCTTCGAGGCGTCGACGCTCGATGGCGCCTCGATGATCCGCGCCTTCTTCTCCATCGGCCTGCCGATGATGCGCAACGCCGTGCTCACGGTCGCGATCGTGCAGTTCTTCCTCATCTGGAACGACCTGCTCATCGCCCTGATCTTCGGCGGCAAGAAGTCCCTCAACACGATCCAGGTGGGGCTGCTGAACTTCTCGGGCGAGTACGGCGCGATCAACTACGGGCCGCTGTTCGCCGCGATCTGCATCACCTCCGGCGGCATCCTGATCCTGTATCTGTTCCTCAACCAGCAGATCATGAAGGGTCTCGCGGCCGGAGCGGTCAAGGGCTGATGATCGTCGGAGTCACGGGCAGCGACGGCAAGCTGGGCCGGGCGACCACCCGTCGCCTCACCGAACGAGGGCACACCGTGGTCGGCTTCGATCTGCACGGGCCGGCAGGCGTCGGGTTCACACGCGTGGACCTCGGCGACTACGGTCAGACCCTCGACGCGTTCCTCGGTGTGACGGCGCGCCACGGCGGCCTGGACGCGATCGTGCACCTGGCCGCCGTTCCGGTCAACGGGCTCATCCCCGATGTGACGACGTTCGAGAACAACGTCACCGCGACATTCCACGTGCTGTTCGCCGCGCATCGCGCGGGCATCCGCACGATCGTGAGCGCGAGCAGCATCACGGCGATGGGGTTCCCGTTCGACGAGCCGCCGCCGTTCCTGCCGCTGGATGAGACCTATACCGCCGCGCACAACACGTACGGCCTCGGAAAGGTCGTCGAAGAGGCGATGTCGGCGCAGCTCGTGGGCTGGGCGACGGGGGCGTCGATCACGGCCCTGAGGTTCACCAACGTCGTGGCCGCGGACGAGTACGACACGTTCGCCCGCGCGGGTGAGCCGGACTATCGGCGCGACCTGCTCGGGTCGTGGGTCGATGCCCGTGACGGCGCGGAAGCGGTGGCGCTCGCCCTCGAGAACGCGCAGCCGGGCTTCGAGGTCTACAACGTGGCCGCGCCGGACTCGGGAAACACCGCACCCTCCCGCCAGGTCGCGGAACGCTGGTTCGCCGGCACACCGGTTGCGGACGATCTCGGCGAGCACGAGTCGCTGATCTCGACGCGCAAGATCCAGAAGCGCTTGGGCTTCACTGCCCGGCACACCTGGCGCTGACCAGACCCGCCTCCCCCATCGAAGACTCGCACTTGAAACGTCACAACTTGTCCCTGACGGACGAGAGAGGAACAGCAATGACCGTCCTGATCGCCGCACCGAGCGTAGAGCACCACCGCGTCCCCCTCGGCATCGGCGAGTCCGCGCCACGCCTCTCGTGGATCGTCCAGCAGGCCCCAGCCGGCTGGTCGCAGCACGCGTACGAGCTCGAGATCGACCGCGGCGGGGTCACGGAGACCGTGGTCGCGGCATCCGACGAGCAGGTCCTGGTGCAGTGGCCGGTCACGCCCCTCGCCTCCCGCGAGCGCGCTGTCATTCGCGTGCGCCTCTCGGGTGGCGGCGGTGCGTGGTCCGACTGGAGTGCCTCGACCGTGCTCGAGACGGGGCTGCTGGAGCCTTCCGACTGGACGGCGAGACCTGTCGGCGCGGCCTGGGATGAAGACGCCGAATCCGACGACCGGCGGCCGTCGCTCGTGCGCCGTGAGTTCCATGTCGCCGATGACATCGTCTCAGCCCGTCTGTACGCGTCGGCCCACGGACTGTACGAGGCCGAGGTCAACGGATCGCGCGTGGGCGATGACACCCTCTCGCCCGGGTGGACGGTCTACCCGAAGCGACTGCGCTACTACACCTACGACGTGACCGACCTGATCGAGCCCGGCGCGAACGCGATCGGCGCGTGGCTCGGCGACGGCTGGTACCGCGGCCGGCTCGGCTGGCGAGGTGGCTTCCGCAACCTGTTCGGCGACGATCTCTCGTTCCTCGGTCAGCTCGAACTGACCTACGCGGACGGGCACCGCGAGACGGTGGCGACGGATGCCGCATGGAAGGCGGCGCCCTCGCCGATCCTCCGCACCGGCATCTACGACGGCGAGGACTACGACGCGCGTCTCGAGCCGGCGGGCTGGTCGCTGCCCGGTTTCGACGACGAGGGGTGGGATGCCGTCGCCGTCCGCGACCGCGACCCGCGCACTCTCGTCGCCCCCACGGCGCCGCCCGTGCGCTGCACCGAGGAGGTGCGGCCGGTCGCGGTGCTGACCTCCCCGACCGGCGCCCGCATCCTGGACTTCGGCCAGAATCTCGTCGGCCGCATCCGCATCCGCGTCGAGGGCCCCGCGGGCAGCACCGTGCGCATCCGCACGTCGGAGGTGCTGCAGGACGGCGAGGTGTACACGCGACCGCTGCGCGAAGCCCGCTCGACCGATCACTACACGCTCGCCGGTCGCGCGGGCGGCGAGGAGTGGGAGCCGCGGTTCACGTTCCACGGGTTCCGATACGCAGAGATCGACGGCTGGACGGGCGACATCGACGCCGCCGCGGCCGCGGGCGACCTGGCCGCCCGGGTTTACCACACCGATCTCGAGCGCACCGGATGGTTCGAATCCTCCGACCCGCTCGTGAACCGCCTGCACGAGAACGTCGTGTGGGGCATGCGCGGCAACTTCGTCGACATCCCGACCGACTGCCCGCAGCGCGACGAGCGCGTGGGCTGGACCGGAGACATCCAGGTCTTCGCCCCGACCGCGTCGTTCCTGTTCGACGCGTCGGGAATGCTGAGCGGCTGGCTGCGGGACGTGGCGGCCGAGCAGCTGCCGGACGGGACGATCCCCTGGTACGTCCCGGTGATCCCGGCGCACGAGATGTGGACCCCGATCCGCCCGGGTGCCGCGTGGGGCGACGTGGCCACCCTGACGCCGTGGACCCTCTACGAGCGGTTCGCGGATGCCGGCATCCTGGCAGCTCAGTTCGACAGCGCCCGCCGCTGGGTCGATCTCGTGTCATCGATCGCGGGGCCGGACCGGCTGTGGAACACCGGCTTCCAGCTCGGCGACTGGCTCGACCCTGCCGCGCCGCCCCAGGATCCGGCCGACGCCGCCACGGACCGCTACCTGGTCGCGACCGCATACTTCGCGAAGTCCGCCCGTACGGTCGCACGGATGGCCGCGGTGCTCGGGCGCACCGACGACGAAGCGCACTACGTCGCGCTGGCCGACGAGATCGACACCGCGTTCGCGGCCGAGTACGTGCTGCCGGACGGCCGCATGACCAGCGACGCGCAGACCGCGTACGCCCTCGCGATCGCGTTCGACCTGATCCCGGATGCCGGCCGGCGCGAGGCGGCCGGGCAGCGCCTGGCCGAACTCGTCCGCGAGGCGCAGAACCGCATCGCGACCGGGTTCGTGGGCACGCCGCTCGTCTCGGACGCCCTCACCCTCACCGGGCACCTCGACAAGGCCTACGACCTGCTGCTCGAGCAGGGCTGCCCGTCCTGGCTGTACCAGGTGGTGATGGGCGCGACCACGGTCTGGGAACGGTGGGACAGCCTGTTGCCGGACGGCGATGTGAATCCCGGCACGATGACCTCGTTCAACCACTACGCCCTCGGCGCGGTCGCCGACTGGCTGCACCGGGTGGTCGGCGGGCTCGCACCGGCGGCACCCGGCTACCGCGTCGTACGCTTCGCGCCGCAGCCCGGCGGTGACCTCACCTCGGCATCCGCCCGGCACCGCACCCCGTACGGCGAGGCATCGATCTCCTGGCGGCTCGAGGACGATCGTCTCGTCGTGGACGCGAGCGTTCCGGTCGGCGCGACCGGCGTTCTCGAGCTTCCGGGCCTGCCCGCCGAGACCCTGGCACACGGCACGCATCACCGCGAGACGGCATCGGTCATCTCCGCGATCGAGAGCCGGGTGGTTTAGGCACGCCCCGCCTCGCGACATCGCGTCCTTGACGGTGCGGGGTGTCGTGCCCTACAGTGAATTGAATCGATTCATACATCCGCACAGCGGCCTCGACGAAGAGCACCCATGACATCCCCCGCACGCATCTGCTTCCAGCTCCAGATCGCGCCCGAGCTGCTCGCCGAATACATCGAGCGCCACACGCCCGTGTGGCCGGAGATGCTGGCCGAGATCGCGGCGTCCGGGCGGCAGAACTACTCGCTCTTCCTCGGCGAAGGCGGGCGACTCATCGGCTACTACGAGACCGACGACGACGCGGCCGCGCAGGCGTATCTGGCGGCATCCCCCATCGCCGCAAGGTGGGAGGCCGAGATGGGCCGATTCTTCGTCGGGCTCGGCGGCCGTCCCGACCAGGCGGCCACCCTTTTGACCGAGATCTTCCACCTCGAAGACCAACGTGCAGCGGCATCCATCATCGAAGAAAGCGACGCATCGTGAGCATCCTCTCCCCCGACATCCAGCAGACCCTGGAGGGTCAGGCCATCGAGCTGCCCTCGTGGGCTTTCGGCAACTCCGGCACGCGCTTCCGCGTGTGGACCACCGAAGGCACGCCGCGCACACCCTTCGAGAAGATCGCGGATGCCGCCGAGGTCAACCGGGTGACCGCGCTCGCGCCCTCCGTCGCGCTGCACATCCCGTGGGACAAGGTCGAGGACTACGACGTGCTCCGCCGTCACGCCGAAGACCTGGGTGTGACCCTCGGCACGATCAACTCGAACACGTTCCAGGACGAGGACTACAAGTTCGGCGCCCTCACGCACGAAGACGACCGCATCCGCCGCAAGGCGATCGACCATCACCTCGAGTGCATCGACGTGATGGACGCCACCGGTTCGCGCGACCTGAAGATCTGGCTCGCCGAGGGCTCGAACTACCCGGGCCAGACCGACATGCGCGCCCGCCAGGACCGCCTCAACGACTCGCTGCGCCAGGTCTACGACCGGTTGAGCGGGGAGCAGCGCCTCGTGCTGGAGTACAAGTTCTTCGAGCCGTCGTTCTACCACACCGATGTTCCCGACTGGGGAACCTCGTACGCCCAGGTGGCCACGCTCGGCGACCGAGCGATGGTCTGCCTCGACACCGGTCACCACGCGCCCGGCACCAACATCGAGTTCATCGTGATGCAGCTGCTGCGCCTCGGCAAACTCGGCTCGTTCGATTTCAACTCGCGCTTCTACGCGGACGACGACCTGATCGTGGGTGCCGCCGACCCGTTCCAGCTGTTCCGCATCATCGTCGAGGTCATCCGCGGCGGAGGCCTGAACAATCCCGATGTCGCGTTCATGCTCGACCAGTGCCACAACATCGAGGCGAAGATCCCCGGCCAGATCCGGTCGGTCCTGAATGTGCAGGAGATGACCGCGCGGGCACTGCTCATCGACCAGTCCGCCCTCGCCGCCGCCCAGTCGGCGAACGACGTGCTCGGCGCGCAGGCCGTGTTCATGGACGCGTTCTACACCGACGTGCGCCCGGGCCTGGCCGAATGGCGCGAGTCGCGCGGACTGCCCGCCGACCCGATGGCCGCGTTCGCCGCATCCGGCTACCAGCAGAAGATCGAGGGCGAGCGCGTCGGCGGCACCCCAGCCGGCTGGGGCGCCTGACTCCGATGACCGAGCCCTACTCCGCAGCAGGGGGACTCGTGCGGGTGTACCCGCCGACGACCCCGCCCGGCATGATCGCGAACGGCGCGGGTCTGGTCTGGGCGCACGGCGGCGGGTTCGCCGGCGGCGACCTCGACATGCCCGAGGCTGATGGAGTCGCCCGAGCCCTCGCGGCCCGCGGAGTCACGGTGGTGTCGGTCGACTACTCGCTCGCACCGCTGCCGCAGGCATCGGCCGATCAGTTCGGTCTGACCGCCAAGCGCGGCGTGCACTACCCGGCGGCATCCGACGACATCGTCGCCGCGTTCCGCTGGGCGCTCGATTCGGAGCTGTCCCCGGGCCCGTGGGCGCTCGGGGGCGCGAGCGCGGGCGCCAATCTGGCCGCCGGCGCGACGCTCCGCATGATCGCCGACGGCGGACTGCACCCCGCGCTCGTCGTTCTCGCCTACCCCACCCTGCTCGCCGAGCAGCCGGAACCGGATGCCGATCTGCGTGCCGCGCTCGACGCCGACCCCGAGGCCGACACGTTCGGGCCCGACGCCGTGCTCGGAATGTACGAGAACTACCTCGGGGGAACGGTCCATGGGGCGCCGCTCTCCGCGATCCCGGGACTGGCGACCGCCGAAGACCTCGCGCACTTCCCCCCGACGCTCATGATCAACGGCGACGTCGACGAACTCCGCGTCTCCGGCGAGCACTTCGCCCGCACGCTCGCGAGCGCGGGCCGCGACATCGTCGTGCTCACCGAGCCCGGCACACGGCACGGGCACCTGAACCGGCCCGAAGAGCCCGCGGCTGCGGCATCCCTCGAACGAATCGCCGCCCGTCTGGCCGCGCTCGCTCCCGACTCGAACCCACGCCACACACCCGTCGCACCCGAGTCCGTCGATTCGAGTGCCGATGTGTCGACTCGCGCCTCCACCACCCTCCCCACCGAAGGATCACGCCCATGACGAATCCCGCTGCCGCCGATCTGATCGCGCGCTCCAATCGCCTCGGGTCCGACCCGAAGAACACGAACTATGCCGGCGGCAACACCTCCGCCAAGGGCACCGAGACCGACCCGGTCACAGGCGAGCCTGTCGAGCTGCTGTGGGTGAAGGGATCCGGCGGCGACCTCGGCACCCTCAACGAGTCGGGCCTGGCGGTGCTGCGTCTGGACCGCATGCGTGCGCTCGTTGAGGTCTACCCGGGCTTGGACCGCGAGGACGAGATGGTCGCCGCGTTCGACTACTGCCTGCACGGCAAGGGCGGAGCGGCCCCGTCCATCGACACCGCGATGCACGGACTCGTGGATGCCGCCCACGTCGACCACCTGCACCCCGACTCGGGCATCGCGATCGCGACGTCGAAGGACGGTGCCAAGCTCACGAAGAAGATCTTCGGCGACAAGGTCGTATGGGTGCCGTGGCGTCGGCCCGGCTTCCAGCTCGGGCTCGACATCGCCGCGATCAAGGCGAAGAACCCCGATGCGATCGGCTGCATCCTCGGCGGGCACGGCATCACCGCGTGGGGCGACACGTCCTCTGAGGCAGAGGCGAACTCGCTCTGGATCATCGAGACCGCCCAGGCCTACATCGAGGCGAACGGCAAGAAGGAGCCCTTCGGCAAGGAGCGCAAGAAGTTCGCTGCCCTTCCGGATGCCGAACGCCGGGCTCGTGCAGCGGCGTTGGCGCCCACGATCCGCGGTCTCGCGTCGCACGACAAGCCGATGGTCGGTCACTTCACCGACGACCCCCGTGTGCGGGAGTTCCTCGCCTCGGCGAACGCTCCGAAGCTCGCCGCGCTCGGCACCAGCTGCCCTGACCACTTTCTGCGCACGAAGGTCAAGCCGATGCTGCTCGACCTGCCGTCGGACGCCCCGCTCGAGAAGCAGGTCGCCCGCCTGAAAGAGCTGCACGAGGCCTACCGCGCCGACTACACCGCGTACTACCAGAAGCACGCCGTCAAGGATTCCCCCGCGATCCGCGGCGCCGACCCGCTGATCGTGCTGGTTCCCGGAGTGGGCATGTTCAGCTTCGGCGCGAACAAGCAGACCGCCCGCGTTGCCGGCGAGTTCTACCTCAACGCGATCAACGTGATGCGCGGCGCCGAGGCGCTGTCGACCTACACTCCGATCTCGGATGCCGAGAAGTTCCGCATCGAGTACTGGGCGCTCGAAGAGGCGAAGCTGCAGCGGATGCCCAAGCCCAAGACCCACCAGGGCCGCATCGCGTTCGTCACCGGCGCGGCATCCGGTATCGGCAAGGCGATCGCAACTCGCCTCGCCGCGGAGGGCGCGTGCGTCGTGGTCGCCGACCTCGACCTCGAGAAGGCACAGGCCGCCGCCGCCGAGCTCGGCGGCACGGATGTCGCGATCGGCGTCGCCGCGAACGTCGCCGACGCCGACGGGGTGCAGTCCGCGATCGACGCGACCGTGCTCGCCTTCGGCGGCATCGACCTGGTCGTCAACAACGCCGGGCTCTCGCTCTCGAAGCCGCTGCTGGAGACCACCGAGAAGGACTGGGACCTTCAGCACGACGTCATGGCGAAGGGCTCGTTCCTCGTCTCGAAGGCCGCCGCGAAGGCGCTCATCGAGCAGGGCATGGGCGGCGACGTCATCTACATCTCCTCGAAGAACTCCGTCTTCGCCGGCCCGAACAACATCGCGTACTCGGCGACGAAGGCCGACCAGGCACACCAGGTGCGACTGCTCGCGGTCGAGCTCGGCGAGTACGGCGTGCGCGTGAACGGCATCAACCCCGACGGCGTCGTCCGCGGCTCCGGCATCTTCGCCGCAGGATGGGGCGCCAACCGCGCCGCAACCTACGGCGTCGACGAGAAGGACCTCGGCAAGTACTACGCTCAGCGCACGATCCTCAAGCGCGAGGTCGTCCCCGAGAACGTCGCCGACGCGGTCTACGTGCTCACGGGCCCCGAACTGACCCGTACCACCGGCCTGCACATCCCGGTCGACTCCGGCGTCGCCGCCGCCTTCCTGCGATGACACTGCGCGCGGAGGCTGCCGCGGCCGCTCGAGTGCACGACTTCCCGTTGAGTGCACGGTCTTTCCGCGCCGCGAACCCGTCCACTCGGCGCGAAGCCGTGCACTCGGCGAACCGGAGGCCGCGGTGAGCACGACGACGGCGGTCGCGGCCGTCGACCTGGGAGCGACGAGCGGACGCGTCATGGTCGGCCACGTCGGTCCCGACACGCTCGAGGCGACGGCGGTCGCGCGCTTCCCGAATGATCCGGTGCAGACCTCCGACGGGCTGCATTGGAACATCCTCGGCCTGTACGGCGCCGCCCTGAACGGCCTGCGCGAGGCGCTGCGCGCCGAGCCCGCGATCCGCAGCGTCGGTGTGGACTCGTGGGCGGTCGATTACGGCCTGCTCAGGGAGGGCCGGCTGCTCGGCAACCCGTACCACTACCGCGATGCCCGCACCGAGCGCGGCGTCGCAGCAGTTCACGAGCGGATGCCGCACGCGGAGCTCTACGGGCGCAACGGGCTGCAGTTCCTCCCGTTCAACACGCTGTATCAGCTCGCCGCCGAACCCGCGGATCTCCTCGCGTTCGCCGGCAGCGCCCTGCTCATCCCCGACCTGTTCGGCTTCTGGCTCACGGGACAGTCCCGCGCCGAGCAGACGAACGCGTCCACGACCGGCCTGACGCGCGCGAGCGGAGGGTGGGACGACGAGCTCATCGCCGCCCTGGGCCTGCCGCGCGGCATCCTTCCCCCGCTCATCGCTCCGGGCGAGCGGCTCGGGGCCCTGCGTCCCGAGGTCGCTGCGTCGATCGGCGCGAACCCCGACGTGGTCGTGACCGCGGTCGGCTCGCACGACACCGCCTCCGCCGTGCTCGCCGTGCCGATGCGCCCGGATGCCGCCGCCTACATCTCCTGCGGCACCTGGGGTCTGGTCGGCGTGGAGGTCGAGCGGCCGGTGCTGACCGCCGAGGCTCTCGCCGCGAAGTTCACGAATGAAGGCGGTGTGGGGGGGCGCACGCGGCTCCTGAGCAACATCATGGGGCTGTGGGTGCTCAGCGAAGCGGTGCGCACGTGGGAGCGCGCCGGGCACCCGATCGACTTGCCGACGCTGCTCGAGTCCGCCGAAGAGGTCACCGGCCCGGTTCCGGTCTTCGATGTGAACGACCCGCGCTTCCTGCCTCCCGGTGACATGCCGAGCCGCATCGACGCGTGGTGCACCGAGCACGGCCTCGCACCCCCGCGCACGCGCGCGGAGTACGCGCGCAGCATCGTGGAATCGCTCGCGCAGGCCTTCGCGGATGCCGCGCGCGAGGCGGGCCGCATCGGCGGCGTCGATGTGCGCACGATCCACATCGTCGGCGGCGGTTCGCTCAACGAGCTGCTCTGCCAGCGCACCGCCGACCGTGCGGGGCTGCCCGTGCTGGCCGGACCCGTCGAGGCCACGGCGCTCGGCAACGTGCTGATCCAGGCTCGTGCGCTCGGCGCCGTGACCGGCTCGCTCGATGCCCTCCGCGATCTCGTCGCGCGCACCCATGCTCCCCGGCGGTTCGAGCCGCGCGCATGACCGCCTACGCCGCCGCGTTCGACTGGGCGCGCCGCCAGGTCGAGTCCGGCCGACTGCCGACAGCAGTGCTCGGAATCGCCACCGCCGACGGCACCGTGGCGCTCGACGCGTTCGGCGCGACCGGCACGCGAACCGCCCGCGTCGAGGACCACTACCGCCTCTTCTCGATCACCAAGCCGCTCGTCGGCATCGTCGCGGCGCGCGCGATCGAACGCGGGCTGCTGACCGCCGAAACTGCGCTCTCGGCCGCGCTGCCGAGCTTCGGCGCGGATCGCGACGACATCGTGCGTCTGCGGCACCTCGCGAGCCACACCTCGGGCATCGTCGAGCCCCCGCTCGATGCGCCACAGGGCCTGCGCGTCCCGCTCCTCGCCGGCGGCCGCGACTTCGCTGCCGGCACCGTCTCGCGCTATTCGTCCGTGGCCTTCGAAGGCATCGCGGCGATGATCGAGCACGCCACGGGCACCACCTGGGACCGCGGCCTCACGGAATGGGCGAGCGAGATCGGCGCGGACGGCTTCACGCTCGACGAGGCCTCCGACCCGCACGAGATCGCGGATGCCGCGGCCGCAGGCCTCGACATGCAGAAGTTCGTGTCACTCCGCCACCCCGGCGCTGGAGTGATCGGGCGGGCGGGCGATCTGCTTGCGCTGGGCTCTGCACTGCTGCGGAACGACGGTGCGATCCTGTCCCCCGCAACCCTGGCGATGATGCTCCGCCCGCTCACCGGCGACATCCCGCGCCTCGAGCCCTACCCGGCCGAACGCGGCCAGGACTGGGCCTTCACCTGGAATCTGCGCACGCGCGCGCCCGGTCTCATCGACCGCGACACGTACGGGCACGGCGGCTGGTCGGGCACGGAGTTCGCCGTGCACCCGAGCGCGGGAGTCGCGTGGGTGCTCCTGACGAATCAGGCTCAGCGTCCGGGTGTCGACGCGGACGAACTCGACAACGCGGTCATCGCCGCGCTCTGAGCGCGACGCGCCGAGGGCCACCCCTCTGGCCGGCCTACCGAGACCCGCCGGTATCGTGTGCCCATGGGCTTGGAGCGGCTGGACGCGAATCAGCCTCCCGAGCGCTTCTACCGCGGCGGCGCGAAGATCGACCACTTCCGTGGCACGGCGAAAGGGCCGGATTTCCGGCCGGAGGACTGGGTGGGCTCGACCACGACCCTCGCCGGCGAGAGGCGACTCGGGCTCAGCCGCCTGCGCGACGGCCGGCTGCTCGCCGACGCGATCGCCGCCGATCCCCTGACGTGGCTGGGCGCGGAGCACGTCGCCGCGTTCGGGGCCTCGACCATGCTCCTGGTCAAGCTGCTCGATGCCGGGCAGCGGCTGCCGGTGCACGCGCACCCCGACAACGAGTTCAGCGCCGCCCATCTGCACCGCCCGTTCGGCAAAGCCGAGGCCTGGTACATCCTGGATGGCGGCACCGTTCACCTCGGGCTGCGGCACGAGGTGGACCGGCACAGGCTCGCGGCTCTCGTCGACTGGCAGGACACCACCGCGCTGCTCGGCCTGCTCCACGAGCGCGAGGTCGAGGCCGGTGACGTCGTCTACGTCCCACCCGGCGAACTGCACGCCGTCGGCGCGCGGGTCTTCCTGCTCGAACTGCAGCAGCCCGAGGATCTGTCGATCCTGCTCGAGTGGCACGGATTCGCCATCGACGGAGCGCGGGACGGGCACTTGGGCCTGGGGTTCGACCTCGCCCTTCAGGCGGTGAACACGCAGGTCCGCTCGCCTCAGGAAGTGGATCGCTGGATTCTCCCCGCCGCCGAGGGCGACACCATCCTGCCCCGCGAGTCGGAGCAGTACTTCATCCTCGAGCGCCACGTCGTGGACAGGCGCGTCGTGATCGATCCCGGGTTCGCACTCATCGTGGTCGAGGACGGCGAGTTCAAGCTCTCGACCGCGGCGGGCAGTTCGCGGCGGGCGCGCCGGGGCAGCACCATCGCCGTTCCGCACGCCGAGGGGACGATCAGGGCCTCCGGCTCGGGCACCGTTCTGGTGTGCCGCCCGCCTCGGCCCTGACACCGGCGTACCTCCCGGCGTTCCGCGATGCCCAGGCTCGGGGCTAGGCCTCTCTCGTGATGGTCACCTTCACGTGGAGCTGCGACTTGAACGGACCCGCGTACACCCCGCGCAGCGGCGGAACGTCGTTGTAGTCGCGGCCGCGGCCCACGAGCACGTGGCGGTCGCCGATGTCGATGTTGTTGGTGGGATCGAAGCCCTGCCAATCGCCCGCGAACCACTCGACCCAGGCGTGCGACTCGCCGGTGACGGGAACGCCCACATCGGCGTCCGGTCGAGGATGCAGGTAACCCGAGACGTAGCGGGCCGGGATGCCGACCTCCCGCAGCGCGCCGAGCGTGATGTGCGCGATGTCTTGGCAGACGCCCTTGCGGGCGTCCCAGGCCTCGGCGGCCGTGGAGTGCACCCCCGTGATGCCGTGCATGTACTCGACGGCGTTTCCGATCGCCATCGAGATCTCGTGCGCGGCGACGCCCGGCTGGTCGTGCTGCCCGGCGATCGACCGCGCGATCTCGGCGACCTCGGGGTGCGGGCGGGTCCGGCCGCTCTGACCGAGCTGCTCGACCGTCTCGATCGAGCGAGCGTTCTCTGCACGCAGCTGATCCCAGGTGATGTCGGTGTGCGCCATCGGGCGCGGACGCACCTCGACGAGCGACCGGGCCGAGATGGTGAGTGCAGCGTGCGGCGAGAGCACGTCGAACGCCGCGACCCGGGTGCCGAAGTAGTCCACGTACTGATTGACCGACGCCGACGGATCGATGTCGAGCGAAGAGCTCAGGACGAACTGAGTGTCCGTCGAGTTCGGCAGCATCCGCGCCTCGTTGTACGACGCCGAGACGTCGCCCTGGTACGAGAATCCGGTGGTGTGCTCGATGCGAAGTCGCTTCACGAGACCTCTCCGATCCAGCTCGGCTCCGCCTGCGTCGGGAAGAAGCGGGCCTTGATCGCCTCGGATGCCTCGCGCGTCACTTTCTGCACGCGCTCCATGTGCTGGGGCAGCTCGCCGAGGATCTCGCTGACCGGCCGGTACTCGAGGTCGTTGCGGATCTGGCCGAGGGCACGCAGCACCGTGTTGGAGTGGCCGACGCGGTCGGCGCGCGGGTCGATCGCGCTCATGCAGTCCTCCGCGCGTGAGATCGAGTAGATGATCGAGCGCGGGAAGAGACGGTCCAGCAGGAGGAACTCCGCCGCGTTCTTCGCGCTCGGCATGCCGCGATAGGTCCGCAGATACGCCTCGTACGCGCCGCACGAGCGCAGGATCGTCGTCCACGACGGGCCGGACGCCTCGGTCAGTGAACGGGTCGCCAGCAGTCGCGCGGTCATGTCGGCACGCTCGATGCTGCGCCCGAGCGTGAAGAACTGCCAGGCTTCGTCGCGGCTCGTGGAGGAGTCGACGATGCCGACGGCGAGCGCGGAGCGCTCACGGACCCACTGGAAGAATCCGTGCACCTTGTCGGTCTGCAGACGGCGCGGCATCCGCGCGCTCGTGGTGTTGAGGGTCTCCCACAGCTCCGTCGAGACGATCTCGCGCGCCCGGCGGGCGTTCTCGCGGGCGGCGGTGAGCGCGTACGCGATGGATGCCGGATTCGTCCGGTCGACCGCGAGCTTGGTGAGGACGTCTTCGCGGCGGACGATCTCACCCGGCTCCGGCGGGAGCGACCCCATCACCAGCAAGAGCGACCGGCATGCGGTGTCTTCGTCGATCCAGGGATCCTCCAGCAGCAGCTGGAGGTGCACGTCGAGGATGCGGGCGGTTCCGTCGGCGCGCTCGATGTAGCGCCCGATCCAGAACAGGCTCTCGGCGATGCGGCTCAGCATGTCGCACCGTCCTCGTCCGGTGCCGGCGCCCTGAACTGCGATTGAGTCATGCCGCCCAGGGTCTGGCTCTGCATGCCGCCGATCTCACTCTGCTGCTGTTGCTGCTCCTGCTGTTCGTGACGGTTGCGCGGACGATCCTGCGGCGAATGGGTCGGCGCGGGCTGGCCGTCGTAGATGATCGGGATCGCGGCGGTGATCGTCGCGGCCTGGTCGGCGACCAGGCCCGCGAGCCCGCTGCCCTGGCCGTACTCGACGTGCGAGGGGGCCGAGCCGCCGACGATCCAGGTGTCCTTCGAGCCGCCGCCCTGACTGGAGTTCACGACGAGCTGACCCTCGGGGAGGGCGACGCGGGTGAGGCCTCCGGGCAGCACCCACACGTCCTCGCCGTCGTTCACCGCGAACGGCCGCAGATCGGCGTGACGCGGCCGCATGCCGTCTTCGACGAGCGTGGGGATCGTCGAGAGCATGACGACCGGCTGCGCGATCCAGCCGCGCGGATCGGCGAGCAGCCGCTGGCGCAGCTGCTCGAGCTCGGCGGGCGATGCATCCGGACCCACGACGAGCCCCTTGCCGCCGGAGCCGTCGACCGGCTTGACCACGAGCTCGGGAAGCCGGTCGAGCACCTCTTCGAGCGCACCCGGGTCTTCGAGCCGCCATGTGTCGACGTTCTTGAGGATCGGCTCCTCGGCAAGGTAGTAGCGGATGAGGTCGGGCACGTACGTGTAGAGCAGCTTGTCGTCGGCGACGCCGTTGCCGACCGCGTTCGCGATCGTCACGTTGCCCAGGCGCGCTGCGAGCATGAGCCCCGGTGCCCCGAGCATCGAGTCGGCGCGGAACTGCAGCGGATCCAGGAATTCGTCGTCGACGCGGCGGTAGATCACGTCGACCCGCTGGGGCCCGCGCGTGGTGCGCATGAAGACCTTGCCGCCGACGCACAGCAGGTCGCGGCCCTCGACGAGCTCGACGCCCATCAGGCGGGCGAGCAGGGTGTGCTCGAAGTAGGCCGAGTTGTAGACGCCGGGCGTCAGCACGACCACGTTCGGGTCGTCGATGCCGGCCGGGGCGGACGCGCGCAGCGCGGCCAGCAGCTTGTTCGGGTAGTCGCCGACCGGGCGCACCCGCATCGAGACGAAGAGCTCGGGGAGGGTCTGTGCCATCACCCGGCGGTTCGAGATGACGTAGCTGACGCCCGAGGGCACCCGCACGTTGTCTTCGAGCACACGCATCTCGCCGTTCTCATCGCGGATCAGATCGATCCCCGACACCTGGATGCGGACGCCGTTCGCACTGTGGATGCCCGCCGCCTGGCGGTAGAAGTACTGCGATGAGGCGATGAGCCCCGCGGGCAGAACTCCGTCGCGCACGCAGTGCTGGCGACCGTAGGCGTCATCGAGGAATGCCTCGAGTGCCCGCACCCGCTGCTTGATCCCGGACTCGACGCGCGACCACTCGTCGAACGTGATCACCCGGGGGACGGCATCCAGCGGGAAAGGTCGTTCTTCACCCGCGAAGTCGAACGTGACACCCTGGGCGAGATACGAGCTGGCGAGCGACTCGGTGCGGCCGCGCAGCTCTTCCTGGGTCATCTGCGCGAGTGCCTGATAGAGCTCGCGATAGGCCTCTCGCGACTCCGCCGGATCGCCGGGATGCGACGGAACTCCGAACATCTCGTCGAACGCGGGGATGCCGGACGCCGTCTTGCGAGGCGCCAATGTGGAGCCGTAGCCGTCGAAGAGATCACCCATGCGACGACTCTAGTCCGGGGCTGTTGCCCGCATGTTTCGGGGCGCACGCCTGTGCGCCGGGCTGACAGACTCGAGTGATTTCGCAGCGACTCCCGCCCGCGGCCGATGCGGCGGACGTAGGCTCATCCCGTGACGGGCGAGATGCGGGGAATGCGGTTCGCGGCGGCGGCGGCCGGCGTGGCGGCGGCCCTGCTCGGCGCCGGGCTGGGCGAGCTGACGGCGGCGCTGCTGGCGCCGGGGGCGAGCCCGTTCGCGGCGATCGGCTCGGCCCTCATCGACCTGGCTCCGGCCTGGGCGAAAGAGACGGCGATCGCGCTGTTCGGCACGAACGACAAGATCGCCCTGCTGATCGGCATCGGCATCGTGCTCGTCGCCGTCGCCGCCGTGGCCGGACTCGTCGAGCTGAAATGGCCGCCGTTCGGCCTCGCCGTCATGATCACGTTCGGCGGCGTCGGCGTGCTCGCGGCCATGACGCGGGCGAACCCCGGCCAGTTCGACTGGGTTCCCTCGCTGGTCGCGGGCATCGCGGCGGCGGTCGCCCTCAGTCTTCTGATCGCCCGCGTGCCCGGTCGCGCACATCCGCCGGTCTCGACATCGCGCATGGGGCCGGATGCCGAATCCGTCGTCGTCGCGAGACCCGCGCCGGCGGTCGAACGACGCACCTTCCTGCTGTGGACGGCCGGCACCGCCGCGGTCGGCGTGCTCGCCACGATCGGCTCGTCGCTCGCGCGCGCCGGGGTTCAGGCGGTGACCGTCGTGCGCGACGCCCTCACGCTCCCGGCGCCGGCGTCTGCGGCCGCTCCGATTCCGGCGACGGCGGAACTCGGCATCACGGGTCTCGCGCCCGTGATCACGCCGAACGCGCAGTTCTACCGGATCGACACCGCCCTCATCGTCCCGCAGGTCAATCCCGCCGACTGGAGCCTGCGCATCCACGGGATGGTCGCGAACGAGGTGACGATCACGTGGGACGAGCTGCTCGCGCTGCCACTGGAAGAGAGCGTCACCACGCTCGCATGCGTGTCGAACAACGTGGGCGGCGAGCTGATCGGCAACGCGCTGTGGCTCGGCTACCCGATCCGCGAACTGCTCGCCCGGGCCGCGCCCACCGCTGACGCCGACATGGTGCTGTCGCACTCGATCGACGGGTTCACGGCGAGTTCGCCGATCGAGGCGCTCACCGACGGTCGCAACGCGATCCTCGCGGTCGGCATGAACGGCGAACCGCTCCCGGCCGAACACGGCTTCCCGGTGCGGATGGTCGTGCCCGGCCTCTACGGATACGTCTCGGCGACCAAGTGGGTCACCGAACTCGAAGTGACCCGCTTCGACAAGGCCACCGCCTACTGGACCACCCGCGGGTGGTCGGAGCGCGGACCGATCAAGCTGCAGTCGCGCATCGACGTGCCCAAGAAGCAGCAGGGCATGAAGGCCGGCGAGTCGGTCATCGCCGGCGTCGCCTGGCAGCAGCAGGTCGGCGTCTCGGCAGTGGAGGTGCAGATCGACGAGGGCGCGTGGCAGCCGGCGACCCTCGCGACCGCGATCTCGGACGACACGTGGGTGCAGTGGAGCATCCCGTGGACGGCCACCGTCGGCGACCACCTGATCCGCTGTCGGGCGACCAGCGCCACCGGCGAGCTTCAGACCGAAGAGCTCTCGCGCACCGATCCCGACGGCGCGACGGGGTGGCACGAGCGATTCATCACGGTCTTCGCCTGACGGAGATCCTCTCCCGCACCACCCCATCGTGGTCGCGGATGTGTGCGTGATCGGCAATCGATCTGTGTACGCATTGCGACATCCTGAACGCAATGCGTACAATCGAATGACCGCGGTGCCGTTCTCGGTGCCCGTCACGATAGAGACGAGGCCGACGATGCCTGAGTTGCGCAGCAACCTGCCCCCTACTTCCGCGCTGGGAATCGCGCGACGTGCCCAGTGGCGGTCTCTGGGGATACCCGCGGGGGATCTCACCAAGCCCAAGGTCGCGATAGTGAACACGTCGTCCGACCTGGCGGCGTGCTTCGCCCACCTCGACGACATCGTGCCGGTGCTCAAGAGCGAGCTCCGCGCGCACGGGCTGCTGCCGTTCGAGATCCGCACAGTCGCGCCATCCGACTTCGTCACGAGCGCGGGGCGCGCGGGGCGCTACATCCTCCCGAGCCGCGACCTGATCGTCGACGACATCGAGGCCGCCGTCGAAGGCGCCAAGCTCGACGCGATGATCTGCCTGAGCTCGTGCGACAAGACGACGCCCGCGCATCTGATGGCGGCGGGGCGGCTCGACATCCCCACGATCGTCATCCCCTGCGGATACCAGCACTCCGGCCTCGCCGAAGGCCGCGAAGCCGACGTCGAGGAGGTGTTCCTGCTCGCCGCGCAGGCTGCGGTCACCGGCGAGTCGACCGACCACCTCGCCGATCTCGCCGACGATGCGATCCTCGGCCCCGGCGTGTGCGCCGGCCTCGCGACGGCGAACTCGATGCACCTTGTCGCCGAAGCACTCGGGATGGCGGTGCCCGGGTCGGCGCCCGTCCGCGCGAACAGCGAGCGCATGTGGGCCGGCGTCCGGCAGGCCGCCGCGGCGATGGCCGACCTCATCGAGCGCGACGTGCGGCCGCGCAGCATCATCACGGCCGGATCCATCACCAACGCGGTGCGCACGATGCTCGCCGTCGGCGGGTCGATGAACACGATCAAGCACCTGCAGGCGATCGCGATCGAATCCGGCGTCGACGTCGACGTCTGGGAGCTCTTCCGGGTGCTCGGGCGCCAGACCCCGCTCCTGGCCGCCGTCCGCCCCAACGGCCCCTGGCTCGTCGAGCAGTTCGAGGACGCGGGCGGCGGCGCGACGGTGCTCCGTGAGCTGCTGCCGCTGCTGGACGGCGATCAGCTGACGGTCGCCGGCACCACCGTCGCCGAGAACGCACGAAAGGCGCGGGCGGGCGACGGCACGATCATCCGGTCGCTCGCCGACCCCTTCGGGACGGATCCGGCGATCTCCGTGCTGCGCGGGTCGCTCGCGCCCGGCGGCGCGGTGGCGAAGCGGCCGGTGCCCGATCCCGGGCCGCACCGCTTCCGCGGACCCGCGCGTGTGTTCGGCAACCGCGAGGAGGCGATCGCGGCGATCGCGAGCGGCCGTCTCCGTCGCGGCGACGTCGCCATCATCCGCGGGATCGGAGTCGCCGGAGCACCAGGCATGGGACTGACCTCCGCCTTCATCTTCGCGCTGCACGCTCGCGGACTCGCGGACGAGGTCGCGCTCGTCACCGACGGGCAGTTCAGCGGCCTGGTCAACCAGGGCATCTCCATCGGCGAGGTCTCGCCGGAGGCGGCCGCCGACGGGCCGCTGGGGCGCGTGCAGGAAGACGACATCATCGACATCGATCTGGCCGAGGGCCGGGTCGACCTGCTCGTCTCACCCGAGGACCTCGCAGCCAGGGCGCCGTATCAGGCGCCGGACGACCGTGACACCGGAGGCGGCATGCTCGACCACTACGAACAGCTCGTACAGCCCTTGAGCTGCGGCGCCGTCCTGTGCGCCCGACCCCACGCCGACCTGTGCTCACGACGGAGTGTCGCCGGCGCCGCCGAGGACGGGCACGCCACGATCCCCCACACGACGATCAAGGAGAACGCATGAGTGTCACCAGCATCCGGGTACCGGCCGCAGAGGTCCCCGTGATCGGCGAGTACGACGTCGTCGTGATCGGCGGCGGGCCCGCCGGGTTGTTCGCCGCCGCCTCCGCCGGCCGGGCCGGGCGGTCGACCCTGCTCATCGAGCGCTACGGGTTCCTCGGGGGCGCCGGCACGATGGGGGGTCTCAGCACGTTCTGCGGCCTACACGCCCGCGTCTACGGCGAGGATGTGCGGGTGATCCGCGGTCTGACCGATGAGCTGCTGGAGCGGCTCGAGATGCTCGACGGCCTGAACGCGCCCCACTTGAGCGTCGAGAACCGCATCATGGCGCAGGCCTTCGACATCTCGGCATACAAGATCGCCGCCGACGAGCTCCTCGTCGCCTCGGGCGCGGACCTGCTCTTCCACGCCACGGCGGTCGATGTGGCGATGGACGGCGACCGCATCGATGCGGTCATCATCGAATCCAAGTCGGGACGCCAGGCCGTGCGGGGCAGGATTTTCATCGACGGGTCCGGCGACGCCGATCTCGCCGTGTGGTCCGGCGCCCCCGTGGAGCGCTCCGAGCACCTGCTGTACCCCTCCCTGATGTTCCGGATCAACGGCGTCGACCCGGTCGCCGCCGGGCCCGCATGGAAGACGATCCGTCGCATCATGGAGGACGCGGAGGACGCGGGCACCCATCGCTTCCCCCGGAAGAAGCCGATCGTCCGGCCGCAGCGGCACCCGATCGAGTGGCGTTCGAACCTCACCCAGCTCAGCAACGACGACGGCAGCGCGGTGGACGGCACCGACGTCCGACAGCTCACCCACGGCGAGCTGCAGGGTCGCCAGCAGGTCAAGGACACCTTCGCGTTCATCCGGGAGAACACGCCCGGGTTCGAGGACTCCTACGTCGTCGACATCGCGCCGCAGATCGGAATCCGCGAAACGCGCCGCATCATCGGCCAGTACAGCCTGTCCGAGGAGGACATCCTGGGGTGCGCCGACTTCGACGACACGATCGGCGTGAACGGGTGGCCGGTCGAGGCGCACATCGCCGGCGACGTCGAGTTCCGCTTCGCGGACAGCGAGAGCCGCGGATTCAATCAGATGCCGTATCGGATGCTGGTCCCCCAGGGCGTCCCCAACCTCTTGGTCGCCGGCCGATGCGCTTCGATGACCCAGCGCGGACAGTCCTCCGGACGCGTCACCGGGCCGTGCTTCGTCATGGGACAGGCTGCCGGAGCGGCCGCCGACCTCGCGCTGTCGTCGCGGACCGGCGTGGGCGGGATCGACGTCCGGGTGCTTCAGGAGCGACTGGTGGACGCCGGAGCCTATCTCGGGACGTCGCTGCCGTCGGCTTCGATGTCGGTGGCGACGCCGGCCTGACCGGAGCGGTAGAGCTGCGGGTTGGCCGCCCGGTAGGTCGACGCGATCCGTCGTGCCGCCTCTCGCAGCACGGGCACGATCTCGGCGACGAGGGTGTCGGCATCCGACCTCATCGTCGTCGACGAGACCGTGAGCGCCGCGACGGCGACCCCGTCCACGACGACGGGGACCGCCGCGGCGATCATTCCGGGATGCAGCTCTTCGAGGGAGAGGTCGTATCCGCGCTCGCGCACCTCGTCGAGGTGCTCGCGCAGCGGCGCGGACTCGACGATCGTGTGGGACGTGAACCGCTCGCGCCGCCCGGCGTCGAGGTACTCCTGGAGCGCGCTGGGGTCCAGGCTCGCCAGCAGTACCCGACCGACGGCCGTCGCGTGCGCCGGCAGCCTTGTGCCCACGCGGACGGCGTCTGGAAGGGGACGGCGCTCTTCGACCCGCGCGACGTGGATGACCTCGGCGCCGTCGAGCACGCCGAGACTGCACGTCTCGCCCGTGCGGGCGACCACCTCCCCCATGACCGGATAGGCGATCTCCGGCAGCGAGGAGGACGCGAAGTAGCCGGCGCCCAGTTCCAGGATGCGGGCCGTGAGGCTCCATTGGCCGTCCTGCGCGCGCACGTAGCCGAGATGCTCGAAGGTCAGCAGGATGCGGCGGACCACCGGTCGCGGCAGCCGCACGCGCTCAGCCAGGCGACTCACGCTCAGAGCGGCGTCGTGCCCGCCGAAGGCCCGCAGGACGACGACCGCCCGCTCGATGCTCTGGATGCGATCGCGCGATCTCTCTTCGGCCACCGTTCCACCCGTCCGCGTTCTGGCACGCTCTCGCGCACCGCGCTCCCATCCTAGGGAACGCGGTGCGCGAGCTCCGGTCTCACGTCTCGGTGCGCAGCCCGTACACCGACTCGTGCCACGGGATGAAGAACCGCTTGGCCTCGTTGACGATGAGGTACAGCACAAGCCCTATCAGGGCGAGGAGGAGGATCAGAGCGAACGTCCGCGCGGCGTCGAGCGAATTCATCGCCCGCACCACCATCGCGCCGAGACCCTCGCTTCCGCCGAGGTACTCGCCCACGATCGCGCCCGTCGTGGCCAGCACGATCCCGACCTCCATGCCGGCGAACAGATACGGCTGCAGGCTCCGCAGCTCGAGCTGGGTGAAGGTCTGCGCCCGCGACGCGTTCAGGCTGCTCATGACCTCGCGCTGCCCCTGCTCCACCGAGCGCACACCCAGCAGCACGTTGAGCATGACCGGGAAGAAGGCCAGCAGGGCAGCCAGCACGATCTTGGAGGTCATCCCGAACCCGAACCAGATCACGAACAGGGGGATGAAGGCGACCTTCGGCGCCACCTGCGAGATGACGATGAGGGGACGGATGCTGAGCTCGAGCCACGGCAGCTTCCCGAGCACGACGCCCACGACGACGCCGAGGATCACGGCGATCGCGAATCCGATGAGGATCTCGCTCACGGTGATGCCGAGTTCCGCCCAGGTCGCCGGATCGGTGACGAGCACGACGAAGGCCTGGCCGACGGCGGCCGGCGGCGGGAAGACGAACGGGTTCACCTCGCCGAGCGTGACATAGAGCTGCCACGCCACGATGATGAGGATCACCAGCGACGGCGTGACGATCCACGGCAGAACCTTCAGCAGCCGTCCCTGCGGCTGGCGACGCTGCACCGCGACGGGGGTCGTGGGCGCATCATCGACCGCTGTGCGCGTCTGCGGCTCTTCGGTCGGCGTCTGTGTCGTCTGTGACATCTCAGTGCTCCTCGTCGAGATCGTGTCGCAGTGCGCGGACGATGTCGTTGAACTCGGGGGTGGTCTGCAGGTCGATCGTCCGCGGCTTCGCGGTGTGGACGGGCAGGATCTGCCGGATGCGGCCCGGTCGCGGCGTCATGTGCACAACGCGGTCCGCCAGGAAGACCGCCTCGGGGATGTCGTGCGTGACGAAGACGACGGTCGAGTTGGTCTCCAGCACGATGCGCTGCAGCTCCAGGTTCATCCGCTCGCGCGTGAGCGCGTCCAGCGCACCGAACGGCTCGTCCATCAGCAGGAGGTCCGGCCGCGTGCTCAGGGCGCGGGCGATGGCGGCGCGCTGGCGCATGCCGCCCGACAGCTCGCGCGGATACGACTTCTCGAAACCGCCGAGTCCGACGAGCGCGGCCAGTTCGAGCGCGCGCGTGCGCCGGTCCTTCTTGCCGACCCCGCGGAGCTTCAGCGGCAGCGCGATGTTGTCCAGCACCGAGAACCACGGGAAGAGATTGCTCTCCTGGAAGACGAACCCGAGCTTCGTGATCGCGGTCGGATCGACGCGGGCGCCCTTCCACAGCGGCTTGCCGTCGACCTCGATCGTTCCGGCGCTCGGCGCCAGCAGACCGCCGATCATGCGCAGGAGCGTGGTCTTGCCGCATCCCGAGCGTCCGATCAGCGCCACGAACTCCCCGCGCTGGATGTCGAGGTCGACGCCGGACACGGCGTGGGTGATGCCGGACTTCGTGTGGAAGTCGCGGCCGATGCCCTGGATCTTCAGCCTGGGCAGCTCTGCCTGAACGGTCGCGGGCAGGTCTGGTGCGAGCGTCTCGTTGGTCATCGGGGGCCTCCTCTGTCGTCGCGGTGTGCGGGCGGGCGTGCGGTGACCCCGCCCGCGCGGGCGGGCGGGGTCACCCTCGGGCTCAGCCGCCGGGTACGTAGTCGTTGGTGATCCACTCCTGCGGGTCTTTGCCGCCCTGCAGGAGGCCGGCCTTCACGTACATGTCGTACGTGCTCTGCCACGCGTCCATGTCGTTCTCGAGCAGGCGCACATCGCCGCCCTCCTGGACCCAGGTCTCGGTCGTGTAGATCTTCAGGGCCTCGACGGCGACCTCGTCGTCCTCCAGGGCGGGGAACGTCCAGTCGCCGCTGTCGCGCAGCGTCTTCAGCACGTTCTCGAAGTCGTTGGGTGCATCGTCGATGACGGCCTGGACGGCTTCGTCGATCGCGGCGAGGAACGCCTCCAGGTCCTTCACGCGCTCGGGGTCCTCGAGGTTGCCCGCCGTGGTGATCCAGGTCTGGATGTCGGGAGCCTGGGTGAGCCCCGCGGGGTCGACCACCGCGTCGTCGTTCTGCTGCGCGATCGCCAGCGAGGTGTCGAGGCTCACGATGTAGCCGTCGAGCTGGCCCTGGCGCACGACCTCCAGGGTGGCCCCGGTGACCGGCACGGCCTGGCGGGTCACGGAGTCCAGCGGGATGTCGTCGGCGCCCAGCGCGAGGTTGAGCATCTTCTCGCTCGTTCCTCCGAGGGAGCCCATGCCGATCGTGGCACCCTCCATGTCGGCGGTGGATTCGATCGGGTTGCCCTCGACCGAGGCCATCCGCAGGTTCGACTTGTAGGCCATGGTGCCGATCGAGCGCAGCTCCTGGCCCTGCTCCATCGCGGGGAACACGTCGACGGTGCTCGCGCGGGTGATGGGAGTGGCGCCGCCGAGCAGTGCCTGGATCGCCGCCGCGGTGCCCTGCACGGGCTGCAGCTGCACGTCGAGGCCGTGCTTCTCGAAATAGCCGCCCGAGTAGGCGAACATCTCAGGTGTGAAGCTGAAGGACTCCAGCGGGAGGAAGGTCACGACGAGCATCTTCTTCAGCTCGGCGTCCTGCTCGGCGCCGGCGGTGCTCGTGGGGGCCGCACCCGAGGAACAGGCGCTCAGTGCGAGCGCACTTGCTGCCAGGAGCGCGGTGGCGACGCGGGCGAAGACTCGCCTGCGGGATGTGGCCGGGGGACGCACTGCTCTGATCATTTCGGACTCCTGTGTCGGGATGATCCGCCCACGCCATTGCGGGCGGCATTGACGAGTCTGCAGAGAGGTCCCGTGTCGTCCAATGACCTTTTCATTGTACGGAATGCTGCCTGGAGCCTTTCGCTGCCGGAGCGGCCTCGAGGATCGTGATGACCCCGCTGTCGCCGTCCACCCGCACCAGGTCGTCGGTGCGGATGGCCTCGAGGGGACCGGGGAGCGCCTGCACCACGGTCGGCACTCGGGTGACGATGGCGCCGAGCACGGCTTTGGTCGTCAGGACGTCGAACACCATTGCCGCCGGCGCGGTTCCCATCAGCCGGGTGCTCTGGAAGAAGCCGGACCACCCCGAGGAGCCCTTGGCGCCGGGGAAGACGAGCACGCGTCCGGTGAAGCAGACGCCGAAGAGCTCGTGCCGGGGCTCGATGACCGTGCCGGTCGCGACGTCGATGCCGCCGAAGCCGGAGATGGGCTCGCGCGTGACCAGGGCGCGCGCCTCGACGACGCCCGGCACGATCCCCCGCCCTCGGAGCTCGATCACCGCAGGCCGCCGCTCCAGCGCCCGGTCAGCGCGGCGTCGACGCACTCGGCGAGCGTGCCGAACCAGGCCTCGATGCCCAGGATCGCCGGCAGGTAGTGCGCCTGCTTCGCGGAATCCGTGGCGAACACCCGCGTTCCCGATGGCGCGGCTTTGGACATGGCCGGACAGGAGTCGGTCAGGACGTGCCCGCCGGCGGCTCTGATCGTGCGGGTGTAACCGTTGCGGAGGGCGACCGACGAGAGGGCGCGGGGCATCATCACCCACAGTTCGGTGTCGCCGTGGAGGCGCCTGCCCTCCAGCAGGGTGGCGAGCTGCGCGACCTGGTCCAGCGACGCGTGAGGGCACCCGAGCAGCACGAAGTCGACGTCGCGACTCGTTCCGCGGCTGTTGAGGGCGTCGTACACCGCGGTCCGCTCCCGCGCGCCGTAGGAGACGGGCTCGGGCAGGCGCGCGCCCCCGAATGCGGCTTCCAGCGTGGGCGCCTCGGGTGTGACCCCCGGGAGGTGATACATCTCGACTCCGCCGGAGGTGGCCGTTGCGGCGCCGAAGTGCTTCAGATCCGCGAGGTCGGGCTGGACGAGCCGGCCGACGACCGCGGGGCGGGCCTCCTGCACGAGCTCGCCCACGAAGTAGCCGAGCATCCCCCACTCCTGGAAGCCCTCCACCGTGACGTCGGCCCGCACCAGATGGGTGGCGTGACGGTTCTCCGGCAGATGGTTTGCCCAGTACGGGATCTTCCCCGTCAGTGCCGCCGCACCGGTGGAGGAGGCGCCCTCGCAGTTCGTGCGGGCGCCGAGGACCGAGTTGCAGTAGACGACCGCGGAGGACTCCATCCACGCGCAGTGCTCGCCGCGGACGGGCAGGTTCCCGACCTGGTAGGGCGTGCAGGTCGCGAGGATGTTCACGCCGCGGTCGCTGAAGTACGACTCCGCGTCGTCCTGGAGCTGGATGGAGGCCTCCGGGTACGCCGTCAGACCCTTCGCGTCGCCCGCGAACCCGTGCTGCAGCTGGCAGGTGGGCACCTTCATCCGCGGAATCTCGATGTCGCGATCGCAGTCGAGGTTGATGACGGCGTACGCCTTCGCCCAGCCGCCCTCCTCCACGAGCTTCGCCTTGGCCGGGGAGGGCTGGGTCATCGTCCCGGCGACGTTCCGGGTCTCCACGAGCCTTTCGGCGCCGAGCGCATCGCCGTAGCGGACCAGCAGGTCCATCGCGGCCGCGACGGCGTCGCCGTCCGCGCCGTCCCACATCCGCTTCTCGTCGTCGGTGAGGCGCATCAGGAGGCCTAGTGCGCGGAATCCGCCGGCAGGACCACGTGATCCAAGGCGTACGGCGTCGGCTCCAGGGCCTTGGCCATGATCGCCTCCATGACGTTGACCGGCACGAGGCAGTCGGCGCACGCGCCCTCGGTCGCGTCGATCCGGACGACGATCTTCTCCGGGTCGGTCGGCTGCCAGCTGAGCAGGTAACCGTCGGCGGCCATCATGTCGGTGAATTGCTGCAGTGCGGCATCCACCGTCGTCGCATCGGTGTTCTCGGTCATGACGACGCTCCGATCTTCTCGTGGGAGTACGGGTGCACACGGGGCGGGTTGAGCGTGAAGATCTCGACGATGGCCGACACGCCCGCGTTGTCGGCTCCGGCGACCATGATCTGGATCGAGGTGGGATTGCTCAGCGCCCTGACCGCGTCGGGGGCGTCGGTCTGGCTCGCCGAGTCGGGCATGGAGTCCGGATGCGACTTCGCCAGGCGCCAGCGCGTCTTGTGCGACAGTGCGTCCTTGCCGACCGCCACGAGCTCGTCGCGGCCGCGGACCGCGTTCTCGTAGACGAACGCGCGGAGATCGTCCTTGCTCCATCCCGCCGACGCGAAGACGTTCGCATGTTCCGGCGTGAGCACCAGCAGCGCGCTGGTGTATTCGTGGATCAGAGCGCCCGTGCGGGCGATCGTGTCGGTGAAGTCCAGCGCCAGCTGCTCCGGCGTCTGGGTGTGCCGCGCCTCGATGTGGATCACGGAGCGGATCACGAAGGCGGTCACCACGTCGTCGGACGCGTCGAACCCGTGCTCGGTGTGCAGCGCCGGCCACGGGCTCTGCTCCTCGTTCTCGGCGATGCACGCGGAGTACTTGGCAGGCGTCCCCTGGGTCGCCTGGTCGAGTTTGTGCGGATGCAGTCCGAACACGTTGATGCAGCCCAGCCGGATCGCCCGCCCGATCGTCGCGTTCGCGCGGAAGCCCGAGCCGAAGATGTTGCCGCGGCTGTTGAGGCCGATCCGCTCGCGCACCGGCCCGTTGACCACGAGCAGCGGGGCCGTGCCGGTCGTGGACTGCCAGATGCCGCGGGCGGGATGCGGTTCCTTCGCGATCGCCTCCCACGCGGCGACGACCACGGGGAAGTACTCGCTGCGGCAGCCTGCCATCGCGGCGTTGATCGCCGCGAGCCGGACCGTCAGGTGCCGGTTGAGATGCGTGATCGAGAACAGCACATCCTCCGGATCCCGCTCGACGGTCGCCAGGAACTCCTCCATGAGCGATTCCGTCACCGGGACCACCGGCAGGCCGTCGGTCCATTCCTTTTCGAAGTAGTGCTCGACGATCTCGCGCACGGCGGCGGCATCCACCGACGTCCTGCTCTCCGTGGCGATCGAGGAGGCCGTCATCGTCCCTCCTCCACTCCGAGGATCCGCAGGACCTCGGGCATCGCGGTCATCGCCCGCTCGCGCACCTCGTCGGCCGTGAGGCTCGCCATCGGGTGCTTCACGGCGTAGAAGTCGAAGCCCGGGAAGCCCTGCACGGAGGCCATGGCCTGGCCGGACATCAGGAAGGAGTCGGATGTGATGCTGACGGTGGGCACACCGGCGCGTTCGAACATGATCCCGTCGGCGACGGTGGCCGCGCTGCACGAACCGCAGTCCCCGACCGCGGTGATGACGACGTCGCACTCGCGGACGATCTGTTCGAGCAGGGGCTGCTTGACCGGGGTGCCGAAGTAGTCCTTCGTGTAGAGACGGGCCTCGCCGGCGCTGTGGTGCTCCTGCAGCTGTGCGGCGATCGTCTCCAGAAGCATGGTGGAGTTGGGCTTGGTGTTATCCAGCAGCCCGATCGTGAGCCCTTTCAGGGTGACCGGCCGCGGCGACAGTGTGGTGTCGGCGGCGCCCGCCTCCATCCCGGTCGGGTCCAGCAGCGCTTCCAGCTGTGCCATCGCGATCTCCCTCAGTGCGTCATTGTCGGAACGTCGTCAGGATGGCACGGCGCACGGGGCCGACAGCACCCTCGTTTTCGCTGTGCGGAAGAGTGCGTGCCCGCGGCGCGTGCGCTGACCAGGATGGATGGACAGCCGACACCCCGAGGCGAGGACGTCCCGTGCACACTCCCATCCCCGCGACGATGCGGGCCGCGATCCTCGCCGACGACCGCCTCGAGGTCATGGAGATCGCGACGCCCGTCCCCGGCCCGTACGAAGCCCTGCTGCGGGTAAGCGCGTGCGGAGTGTGTCACACGGACCTGCACGTCATGAAGGGCGAAGTGCGCTTCCCCCGTCCCGCCGTCCTCGGCCACGAGGTCAGCGGATCGATCGTGGCGATCGGCGCGGGCACGACCGACACGCGGATGCTGCAGGTGGGCGATCAGGTCGCGGCCGGCTTCATCATGCCGTGCGGCACGTGCGCCCAGTGCGCGCGCGATCGTGACGATCTCTGCACGGAGTTCTTCCTGCGCAACCGCCTGGAGGGCACGCTCTACGACGGCACGAGTCGCCTGGCGATGCCCGACGGGTCGTTCCTGGCCATGTACTCCATGGGTGGACTCGCCGAGTACTGCGTCGTGCCGCTGACCGCGCTCACGACGCTCGACGGGGCCCTCGACACCGAGACCTCGTGCATCCTGGGCTGCTCGGGCCTGACGTCGTACGGAGCGGTCTTCCGCGCGGGCGAGGTCTCGTCGGGCATGTCGGTGGCGATCGTCGGCGTCGGGGGCATCGGGACGAGCCTGATCCCGATGGTTCGCGCCGCCGGGGCGAGCGTGATCGTGGCGGTGGACATCGCGCTGGAGAAGCTCGACCGCGCCCGCGAACTCGGTGCGACGGATGTCGTGGACGCGTCTCGCGAAGACCCCGTGGCGCGGGTGCGAGAGCTGACCGGCGGCGTGGACGTCGCGTTCGAGGCGCTGGGCAGGCCCGCGACGTTCTCCCAGGCCGTCGGGATGCTCGCCGACGGCGGGCGCATGGTCGCGATCGGCATCGCCGCGGGTGCGGCCACCGCGGAGGTCGAGATCACGCCGCTCGTGCGCCGCGGGCAGCAGATCGTCGGCTCGTTCGGCGCACGCACCCGCACGGATCTGCCGGCCGTCGCCGCGCTCGCCGCATCCGGCGCGTTCGACCCCGGCTCCCTCATCACCCGCCGATACCGCCTCGACGAGGCGGATGAGGCCTACCAGGCGCTGGCCCGCGGCGAGATCACGGGCCGAGCCATCATCACCATGGGCGCTTCCCGCGAAGCAAAGGAGCACGAATGACACTGACCGTCTCCCTGGAGGACCTTCCCGGTCTCCTCGGCCGCGATCTGGGCCCCTCGACGTGGCAGCGGATCACTCAAGATGACATCGACGTCTACGCCGAGTTGACCGGCGACGACAACCCCATCCACGTCGACGCGGCGGCGGCGGCCTCCTCGCCCTACGGCGGGCGGATCGCGCACGGCATGCTCACGCTGAGCATGGTCGTCCGACCGCTCCGGGAGATCTACCGCGTCAGCGGCGCCGGGATGGGGATCGTCTACGGCTACAACCGGATCCGCTTCCCCCAGGCGGTTCCCGCCGGTGCCCGCATCCGGGTCAGCGGAAAGGTCGTCGATGTGACGGAGATCGCCGATGGCTACCAGGTCACCCTCGCCCTCACGTTCGAGGTCGAGGGCGCGGCCAAGCCCGCGATCGCAGCGGAGCTCGTCCTGAGGCACTACCGATGAGCGGCGTCACCCTGGCGGGCCGTGTCGCGATCGTGACGGGCGCCGGACGCAGCCTCGGTCGCGCCTACGCGCTGGCGCTGGCCGAGGCAGGAGCCGGAGTGGTCGTCAACGACGTGGATGAGGGCGCCGCCTCGGAGGTCGTCGAGGAGATCACCGCGAGCGGCGGACGGGCCGTCGCCTCCGTCGGCGCCGTCGGCCCCGCCGAGACCGCCGATGCGCTCGTCGATGCGGCGCGGACGCACTTCGGCCGCCTCGACGTCCTGGTCGCGAACGCGGGAGTGCTGCGCGACCGCGTGCTGTGGAAGATGGACGACAGGGACTTCGACCTCGTCGTCGACACGCATCTGCGCGGGTCGTTCACCTGCGGCCGGGCGGTCGCGGCGTTCCTGCGCGAACAGGATGAAGGAGGCCGGATCATCCTCATCGGGTCGCCCGCCGGCCAGTTCGGGAGCTTCGGTCAGACCAATTACGCCGCGGTCAAGGCGGGGCTGGTCGCGATGGCCCGCACGTGGTCGCTCGAGTTGGCGCGCGCCGGCATCACGGCCAATGCCGTCATCCCCACCGCCCTCTCGCCGATGACCGCGACGATCCCTGCGTATGCGCAGGTGTATCAGGACCATCTGGCCGGCATCCCCATTCCCGCCCGGTACCGCCATGACAATGCCCTGGGCACCCCGGAGGACGTCGCGCCGCTGATCGTGTGGCTCGCCTCCAGCGCGTCGCAGGACGTCACCGGGCAGGCGATCGGCATCGGCGGCGACAGGCTGACGCTGTACTCCCACCCCGCGGCGCTGGATGCGGCCTATTCCGCGGGAGGGTGGGATGCCGCCGCCATCGACGACGTGTGGCGGACCCGCTTCGCGCCCCAGGCGCAGCACAGCGGACCGCCGACGCGGGAGTCCGCGTCATGACCGCGGTCCACTACAGCGACCTCTGGCAGGGCATCGCCCGGGCGGACCCCGAACGGCCGGCGATCATCACCTCCGACGGGACCATGTCCTACGCGCGGTTCACCGCCGAAGCGGGGGCACTCGCGCGTCACCTGCAGGATCGCGGACTCGTCGTCGGAGACGCCGCCGCGATGCTGCTGTACAACCGGGCCGAGTACCTCACCTTCCTCTGGGCGTGTCTGTCCATCGGCGTCGCACCCGTGGCTATCAACTACCGGTACCGGGCCGGCGAGGTGCGCGCGCTGCTGGTGGACTGCGACGCCCGCGTGCTGCTGGCGCCGACCTCGCTGGGCGGCATCGCCCGCGAAGCGACCGAGGGTCTCGCATCCGTCGTCGAGCTCATCTCGGTGGCGGACGGCGGCCCGGCGATCGCCGGTGCCTTCGAATACGACGCGATCGTCGGCGACGGCGGCACGATGCCCGCCTCGGCGCCCCGGGGCGCCGACATGCGCCTGTACACCGGAGGGACCACCGGGTCGCCGAAGGCCGTCGTCTGGGACATGGACACCCTCCTGCACGCGCGCCGGCAGTCGACGTGGGGGATCATCGGTGTCGAGCCTCCGGAGGATCTGGAGCAAGCGGTGCGCATCGCCGTCGACCCGGCGACGCCGAGGGTCGTCACCCTGCCGCTGCCGCCGCTGCTGCACGGCACGGCGCAATCGACCACGATGGGCACGCTCGCGCTCGGCGGCACGATCGTGCTGCAGACCGGTGCGCACCTCGACGTGGACGAAGCACTGCGGCTCGCCCGTGCCCACCGGGTGACGCGCGTCATCGTCGCGGGGGATGCGGTCGCACTGCCCTTCGTCGAGGCGATCGAGCGCAGCGGGGAGCGGCTTACCGATCTGGACTCGATCCTCAGCTCCGGCATGCGCTTCAGCGACGACGTCAAGCTCCGGTTGCACGCGCAGGGCGACGTCATGATCGTCGACCTCCTCGCCTCCAGTGAGGGCGGGCCGTTCGCCTTCGGTGTCACGCGTCGGGCCGAAGACCTGCCGGCGAGCTTCATGACCACCCCGGAGACGGTGCTGCTGGACTCGGATCTGAACGAGGTCGCACCGGAGCCCGGAGCCCTGGGCATCCTCGCCTTCCGCGGCGTCCTGCCGACGGGCTACTACGGCGATCCGGAGAAGACGGCACGCTCGTTCCCCGTCATCAACGGACAGCGCCACGTCATGCCCGGCGACTGGGCGCGAGCGCGGGGAGACGGGTCGATCGAGCTGCTGGGCAGGCTGAGCGCCGTCGTCAACACCGGCGGCGAGAAGGTCTTCCCCGCCGAGGTGGAGGACGTGCTGCTGGCCCATCCCGCGATCGACGACGCGATCGTCTTCGGCCTGCCCGACACCCGCTTCGGCGAGGTCGTGAGCGCGATGATCGCGCCGGCGCGGGGCGCGACCATCGACACCGCGGCGCTCGTCGCGCATCTCGACGCGCACCTGGCCGGCTACAAGAAGCCGCGGCACTTCTTCGTCCGCGACACCCTCGGCAGATCGCAGACCGGCAAGCTCGAGCTCGCCCGGGTCAAGGAGGACGCTGCCCGTGAGCTGGCAGCCCGAGCATCCGCAGAGGTGACCCGATGAGCACACCCTCCACGATCGACGTCTCCGCCGTCTCGGCGATCGACGTCCACGTGCACGTGCAGATCGACGACAGCGGCCGTACGGCCTCGCCGCCGGCGCTGTCCGAAGCGATGGCCGCCTACTTCGGCAGCAGCGAGAAGCCGCGGACCGTCGATCAGACCGCGGCGTATTACCGCGAACGCGGGATGGCCGCGGTGGTGTTCACGGTCGATGCGACGACGAACCTGGGGCACGCTCCGAACAGCATCGACGACCTCGCCCTCGGCGCGCGGCGCAACGCGGATGTGCTTATCGCCTTCGGCAGCGTCGATCCGCTGCAGGGCGAGGCGGCCGTAGAGGAGGCGCGTCGCCAGGTCACCGAACTCGGGGTCCGCGGCTTCAAGTTCCACCCCTCGGTGCAGGCGTTCGATCCGTCGGCGGACGAGTTCATCCCGCTCTTCACGGCGATCGAAGAGCTTCAGGTCCCGATCATCGTCCACACCGGCCAGACCGGGGCGGGCGCCGGCACCCCCGGAGGCTGGGGCTTCCGACTCGCACTGTCGAACCCGATGCTGCTGGACGACGTGGCCGCGCGGCATCGGCATCTGCAGATCATCATGGCCCACCCCAGCGTCCCCTGGCAGGACGAGGCCCTCTCGATCGCGACCCACAAGGCCAACACGTGGATCGACTTGTCGGGATGGTCGCCGAAGTACTTCTCCCCCGCCCTGGTGCGCGCGGCCCGCACCTACTTGAAGCACAAGATGCTGTTCGGATCGGACTTGCCCGCCCTCACACCCGACCGGTGGCTGAAGGACTTCGCCCTGCTGGAGTATCCGGAGGACGTGCAGCGGATGATCCTGAAGGACAACGCCGCCCGCCTCCTGGGACTGACGCCGTGATGTCCGGCGCAACGGACCTGTTCGGCTTCGCCGACCTGCTCACCCACGCCGAGGCGGCGAAGCTCCGGGACCTGCGCGCTCTCCTCGAGGAGCGCGCGCGTCCGCATCTGGCGCAGTGGTGGGAGGCCGGTGAGTGCCCGGTACATCTGCGGGCGGAACTGGCGGCGCTCCGCCTCGAGGACGATCCGGACCTGCTGGGCGACGGAGACCTGCCGCGCGCCGTGTACCTCGGATTCCGCCACTTCGAACTCGCGCGCTTCGACATGTCGATCGGCACCCTCTACGGCGGCCAGGTCGCGATGTTCCGCACCCTTATCCGCAAGGGCGGGTCGGACGAACAGGTCGCCCGGTGGGATCCGCTGATCCCCTCCTTCGCATTCACCGGCTGCTTCGCGCTCACAGAGCCGGACCACGGCTCCGACGTCGCGGGAAGCCTCACCACCACCGCGGTCCGCGACGGAGACGAGTGGCGGATCACCGGCCACAAACGCTGGATCGGAAACGCCACGCTCTCCGACGTGCTCGTCGTCATCGCACGCGACGAGGCGGACGGCAGCGCCAAGGCGTTCGTCGTGCCGCGCACCAGTCCGGGGGTCTCGCTCGAGGACATCAGGGGGAAGATCGCGCTGCGCATGGTGCGCAACGCCGACATCGTGCTCGAGGACGTCCGCGTCCCCGAGTCCGACCGGCTCGGCCGCGTCGACTCGTTCCGCGACATCGCGGCGATCCTGGCCGATCTGCGCTACGTCGCGGGCTGGAACGCCGCCGGACTCCAGGCCGGCGCGTACGAGGCGGCGCTGCGGTACACGATGTCCCGCGAGCAGTTCGGCCGGCCGATCGCGGGCTTCCAGCTCGTGCAGGAGAAGCTCGCCCGCATGCTGGGCAACGCAACGGCCACGCTCGCGATGGCAGCCCGCCTTACCGCGCTGCGGGATGCGGGCACCGCCGGAGAGCTGCACTCCGCCCTGACCAAGACCTGGGCGGCCGATCGGGCGCGGGAGACCGTGGCCCTGGCCCGCGAAGTGTGCGGCGCGGAGGGGATCCGGATCGACTCGGACGTGGCCCGGTACTTCGCGGATGCCGAGGCGCTGTACACGTTCGAGGGCACGCACGAGATCAACTCGCTCATCGTGGGCCGGGCGATCACGGGTCTCAGCGCCTTCACCCGCTGAGGGCTCAGCTCTCGGCGCGGCCGAACCCGGCGGCATCCAGCGCGCGCGAGATGGATGCCGCGGTGAGCCGTACGAGGTGGATCATGTTCTTGCCGTCGACGTCCTGCTCGGTGAGGGCGAGCGAGACCGCGGCGACCACCGTCTTGTTCGCCCCGCGGATGGGCGCGGCCACTCCGACGTGCACGTTGTCCACCTGCCGGTCGCTGACCGCGTAGCCGGTGTGCCTGATGTCATCCAGAAGGCGTTCCAGCAGCACCGGATCGGTGAACGTGCGCGGCGTGAACGCCTCCAGCTCGCCGGCGAGCACTTCGGCGCGAACCTCGTCGGGGGCGTTGGCGAGGAGCACCAGACCGATGGCGGTGGCGTGCAGCGGATACCGCACACCGATCTGCGGTCGGCGCACTTGCCGGCGCGGACTCTGGAACCGGTCGATCGAGACGAGCTCCAGCCCTTCGCGGATGGCCAGGTGCGAGGCGTATCCGGTGGTCTCGTACAGGTCCTGCATGTACGGGCGTGCGAGCCGCTGCAGTCCGACCGACCGTGGCGCCAGCGAGGCGACCTCCCACAGCCGCAGCCCGATGTTGTAACTGCCGTCGGCGTCGCGCTCGAGGGCACCCCACTCCGTGAGGCGTCCGACGATGCGGTGGCAGGTCGCGATGGGCAGTCCGCTGCGACGGCTGATGTCGGACAGCGACTGCCGAACCCGACCCCCCTGGAAGGTGCCGAGGATCGCGAAAGCCCGCTCGATCAGCGAGCGGGAGGCGTCATCGTTCGATTCCGTCGGCGACTCTTTCGTCATCTCGGCCTCAGTCGGCGAGGACGAGCTTCAGCTGCTCGACGGCCCAGTCCAGCTCGGTGCCGCGGATCACGAGCGGCGGTGCGATGCGGATCGTCTGACCGTGCGTGTCTTTGACGAGCACACCGCGTCCGAGGAGCTTCTCGGCGACCTGACGGCCCGTGCCCTTCGCAGGGTCGATGTCGACCCCGGCCCACAGCCCCGCGACGCGCACGGCCGTGACACCGTGGCCGATCAGCTCGTGCAGCTTCGCTTCGAGGTGCTCACCGAGCGCCGCGGCGCGGCGCTGGAACTCGCCCGTCGACAGCATCTCGACCACGCGGGTGCCGACCGCGGCGGCCAGCGGGTTGCCGCCGAACGTCGAGCCGTGCTCACCGGGCCGGATCACACCGAGCACATCGCGGTTCGCGACCACAGCCGAGACGGGCAGGATGCCGCCGCCCAGCGCCTTGCCGAGCAGATAGACATCGGGAACCACGCCTTCGCGGTCGCACGCGAAAGTCTCGCCCACCCGTCCGAGGCCGGACTGGATCTCGTCCGCGATGAACAGCACGTTGTGGCGCTGGGTGATCTCGCGCACCGCGCGCAGGTATCCCTCGGGCGGCAGGACGACACCCGCCTCACCCTGGATGGGCTCCATAAGCACAGCGGCGGTGTTCTCGTCGATCGCGGCTTCGAGGGCCGCGGCATCACCGAACGGCACCGTGACGAACCCCGGCGCATACGGTCCGAAATCGTCGCGCGCCTGCGGGTCGTCGCTGAACCCGACGATCGTGGTCGTACGGCCGTGGAAGTTGCCACCGGCCACGATGACCGTCGCCCGGTCGGGGGTGATGCCCTTCACGCGGTATCCCCACGCGCGGGCTACCTTGATGCCGGTCTCGACCGCTTCGGCACCGGTGTTCATCGGCAGCACGACGTCTTTCCCGCACAGCTCGGCCAGAGCCGCGGCGAAGACGCCGAGCTGGTCGTTGTGGTACGCGCGGCTCGTGAGGGTCAGACGGCCGAGCTGCTCGTGCGCCGCGGCGAGGATCGCCGGGTGACCGTGACCGAAATTGAGCGCGGAGTACGCGGCGAGCAGGTCGAGGTAGCGCTTGCCTTCGACGTCGGTGACCCACGCCCCCTCGCCCTTGGAGATCACGACGGGAAGCGGGTGGTAATTGTGCGCGACGTGCTGGTCTTCGGCGGCGATGATGGCCGACGTGCTCGCGTCGAGAATGGGCGCGGTGCTCATGACCCTGCTCCGCGCAACTCCAGGGTGCAGCACTTGATCCCGCCGCCGCCGAGCAGGAGCTCGGACAGGTCGACGAGGATCGGGTTGTAGCCGCGCTCGCGCAGCTGCTTCTCGAAGCCCTTCGCCCGCGGCGAGATGATGACGTTGTACCCGTCGCTGGCCGAGTTGAGGCCGAACACGGCGCCATCCTCGTCGGAGACGTGAACCGCATCGGGGTAGCGCTCGGCGAGGATCGCCTGGCTGCGCGCGTCGAACGCCGACGGCAGATAGGCGATGTTCGCCCGCTCGGGTCCGCCGTTCGCGACGCCCTCGACCGGGTCGAGCACGGCGAGCGCCGTGTCGAGGTGGTAGAAGCGCGGGTCGGTGAGGGTGAGGGAGATCACCTCGCGGCCGAACACCTCGCCGATCTCACGGTGACTGTCACCGGTGGAGCGGAAGCCGGTGCCGGCGAGGATCACGTCGCCGACGAGGAGGAAGTCGCCTTCGCCCTCGTTCACCTCGACGGGTTCACGCGTGTCGAAGCCGGCGGCGCGGAACCAGTCGATGAACGGCACGGCCTCACCGGCCCGCTCCGTGAACCGGAACTTGGGGCCGTATGCGACGCCGTCGATCAGAAATCCGCCGTTGGCCGTGTAGACCATGTCGGGCAGACCCTCGATCGGGTCGATGAGTTCGATCTCATGGCCGAGCGAGATGTACGTGTCGTAGAGGTCCTGCCACTGGCGCACGGCCACCGCGGTGTCGGTCGGGTTCGCCGGCTCCATCCACGGGTTGATCGTGTAGCTGACCGTGAAGTGCTCGGGACGGCACATCAGGTAGCGGCGGTGGTGTGCGGTGCGGGTGCTCGTGGCTGCGTCCACTTCTGCGGCGGCCGGCGCGGTGTTCTGCGTCATGGTGTGCTCCTGGAGAGAGGGGCGGCGGACGCTGTCCTAGGGGCCCGGCGGGGCTGTGGAAGCCGGCGACTCGGGCACGCCGGAACCATTCTCGCACAGCGCTATCCGCGCCAAGGCGGGTGACCTGCGGCGGCAACAGTCCCTCGCGTCGTGCCCGCTCTTTCGCGCTTCAGCTCTGAGCGCCCGTGGGGCCGAACTCGACCACGACCTTTCCGAGCGTGTGACCGGCGTCGACGTGCACCAGCGCGGCCTGCGCGTCGGCGAGCGCGAAGGTTCGCTCGATGACGGGGGTGAGCCGGCCCGCGGCCGTGAGCTCGAGCAGCTGCTCGGTGACAGCGGGCCGGGAGACGGCCGCGATCGAGCGGAACGCGCGGCCCCGGCGCGTGGCGAGCGTCGCGCGGACCATGCGAGGGAGCGGCCCGAGCACACGTCCCCCCTCGCCGCCGACGAGCGCGACGCAGCCGCCGTCTCGCAGCAGCCCGCGCAGGAGGGGCAGGGGAGGCTCCCCCGCGATGTCGACGACGGCGTCGAACGTGCCCCCGGGCAGCGTCGCCAGATCGATGCTGCGGTAGTCGAACGTGCGCGCGGCGCCGAGCCGCCGCAGGGTCTGCTCGGCGCGCGCGCCGCATGTCGCCCAGACCTCGGCGCCCCGATCGGCGGCGAGTTGCACGGTGAAGGTGCCGACGCCGCCGCCCGCGCCGATCACGAGCACGCGCGATCCCGCGCCGATATCACAGCGGTCGAGGATCGTGATCGCGGTGTTCCCCGCGATCGGCAGGGTGGCGGCATCCGTCGACGACACTCCCCCGGGGATGCGCGACAGCCGCTTCGCCGGCACCGCGACGTACTCCGCGAGCGCGTCGTTGTGCGCGCCGACGACACGGTCGCCGATCGCGAGGTCGGCGGCATCCGCTCCGGTGGCGACGATCGTGCCCGCGAGGTCCATGCCTCGCCCGGCGACCCGGGGTCGGCGCAGGCCGAAGAAGAGGCGCACCATCCGCGGTTCGCCTCGCATCAGGTGGATGTCACCCGAGTTGATCGACGACGCCTCGAGGCGCACGAGCACCTCGCCCCGGCGGGGCACGGGAACCGGGATCGTCTCGGCCCGGACGGTTTCGGGCCCGCCGTAGCGCGACTGGCGCCAGGAGGTCATCGTCCGGTTCGCCGTGGTGATGGGCTCGCTCATGAGGTTTCTCCTTCGGGGTAGTGGAAGACGTCGTCGAGACCGATGTCGAAGACCCGGGCGATCTGGAAGGCGAGTTCGAGCGTCGGCGAGTAGCGCTCCTGCTCGATCGCGATCACGGTCTGGCGCGTCACGCCGATGCGGCGGGCGAGTTCGGCCTGCGTGATTCCGGCGGCCTCGCGCAGCGCACGGATGCGGTTGGTCACACGGGTGGGCTTGACCATCAGAGCAGCCCGCGACGGTAGGCGATGACGCTCGCGACGCCGCCGACGAAGGCCGACAGTGCGAAGCCGAAGAACATCGTGTTCGCGATCCAGAACCAGTCGGCCTCGAACGCGCAGAGGACGAGCACACCCAGACCGGCGATGACGAGGAAGGCCTGGCCGACGCGTCCGGCCATGCGGGCGATGTCACGATCGCGCTGGTCGGATCTGCCGACTCCCTCGGGATCCCGCATGCCGGCGAAGATCCCCCACAGGATGCTGACGACGATCGAGACCACGATGCTCGCGCCGATGGTCCAGAGCATGATCGGCCACCACACCACGTCGGTGAGGGGACCCCCGGCAGCCTGCTGAAGCACGACGAGCACGTAGATCGTCATGCCGATCGCGCTGACGATCAGCCCCACCCAGGTGTTGCGCTCTTCGTAGACCATGCCCCGCTCCGATGTCTAAAATGTTTGACACTGTGACGGTAGCGGGTGCGTCATGGCTATGTCAAATATTCTTTACTTTCGCATCACTGCGGCTCACCTGCCAGGGTGGGGGGATGGTTCGCCGTACCGCCGATGACACCCGCCGCCTCATCCTCGAGGCAGGGTTGCAGATGCTTCTCGAGCGCGGCGCCACCGCGGGGGTGCAGCACATCCGGCTGCAGGAGGTGCTCCGCTCGGTCGGCTTGACCACCGGCGCCGCGTACCGGATCTGGACGGATCAGACGGATTTTCACCGGGACCTGGCCGTCGAGATGGTCGGACTGCGCTTCGCGCCGCCCGTCACGAGCGCATCCGTCGCGATCCAAGAGGTGCTCGAGTCGGGCGGGTCGCTCGACGATGTCGCGCGCGTGGCCGCCCTGGACTTCGTCACCTACGCGTCCAAATTCCACCTCGAGCCCGAGTCGCGCGACTCGCACGCCTTCATCACCGCGCTCGCACTCCGCACGGCGGCGGGCTCATGGCCGGAGCTGAGCGTGGCGAGCGCCGAGCGCCACCGCGGCTCGATCGCGGCGTTCACGGAGTTCTACGGGGCACTGTTGCAGCGGTACGGGCGCCGGGTGCGATCTCCGCTGACGATCGTGGACTTCACCGAGGCGATGGCCGCACTCGGTGAGGGGTTCGCGGTGCGTGCCGCCGAGGGCCTCGACCACCCCACCTACGACATCCCCGAAGGCGCGGAGCTGCCCAGCGGCGAATGGACTCTGTTCGGCATCGGCATCCAGGGTCTGGTCGCCGCGTTCACGATTCCGGTCTCGGAGGACGAGGCGTCCCCCGGCCGCTCGGCAGAGCCGCCGGCGGCCGGGGTCGCTGATCCCCCAGCAGAAGGACGCCGCGTCTGATCCGGAAATCAGACTGCAGCGTCCTGTCCCCCCACTCCATCGTTGTCGCCCGGCACCGTGAAGCCTAGAAAGATAACTTCTTTCTCTCAGGAGGGCTGCCCTGGATCGGTGACCTGCGGCGATCGGCCGCTGTGAAGCCGCCGAAAGCGGCCGTTCGCCGCAACTCGCGGCGCGCCGCTCAGATGACCGATTCGCTCCACGCGTCGGGATTGCCGAAGCGGTGCGCGGTGATCGTGATCGACTGCTCGTGCAGGAACGGCAGCAGCTCGATGCGACCGGCGGTCGTGACCTCGTTCGCGTAGACCGCGAGGTCGGGGTCACCGCCGACGGCCTCCGACAGTCGCTGGTGCACGGCGCTGACGGATGCGGCGGGCCCGACCAGGCGCACGCGGGTAAGTCTCTTGTCGGTCTCCGACTGCGCGACGACCCTGCGCGATCCATTCCGCCCCGGTCTCGACCCATACGTTGACGCCCACGTCGGAGAGCACCCTCCGCACGGCGGGAGGCAGGCCGACGGGCGCCGACACGTCGAACGGCGCACCCGCGCGGATGCCGGCCACCACGACCCTGAGCACGCGACTGCCACGACGCATCGCCCGTCGCCCGCACCTCGACGCCCGGCATCGACCGGTAGCGGAACAGGTTGCGCTCGACGCCGAGGTGCGAGACGTCGCGCACCTGCCCGAACTCGCGATCCCACGCGAGGGCGTCCGAGAGCGCACCGCGACGCAGCCACTCGAACGCGTCGTAGTCCAGCGACGGCTGTGCCGCCTCGATCACGCCGCTGATGCGCGAGTCGAGGCCGCGCAGGTGAAGCGTCGCCGACGATGCCGCCCCGCCCGACGGACGCCACGAGCCCAGCCCGATCAGATAGTTGGGCCCGCCGGCCTTCGCGCCGGCGCCGACCGATGAGCGCTTCCAGCCGCCGAACGGCTGGCGCTGGACGATCGCGCCGGTGATGCCGCGGTTGACGTAGAGGTTGCCCGCCTCGACGCCCTCGAGCCATACCCCCAGGTCGTCGGGGTTCTGCGTGTAGAGCCCTGCGGTGAGGCCGTACGCGACGGCGTTCTGCAGCTCGAGCGCGTGCGCCAGGGAGTGCGCGTGCATGATGCCGAGCACCGGGCCGAAGAACTCCTCGCGGTGGAAGCGCGAACCCGGCTGCACGCCGGTGCGGATGCCGGGGGTCCAGAACCGCCCCTCGTACTCCGCGCCGAATTCGCGCGGCGCCGGCTCGACGAGCCAGGCCTCGCCCTCGTCGAGGGTGGTGAGCGCCCACGCGAGCTTGCCCTGGGGCGGCTCGATCACCGGCCCGACCTCGGCCATCGGATCGCTGGGCGGCCCGACGCGCAGCGAGGTCGCGGCATCCACCAGCTGCCGCGCGAAGCGCTTGGAGCGACCGACGGGTCCGACCAGGATCGCAAGCGACGCGGCCGAGCACTTCTGGCCGGCATGGCCGAATGCGCTCTTGATCAGATCGGATGCCGCCAGGTCGAGGTCTGCGGACGGCATCACGATCATGGCGTTCTTGCCACTCGTCTCGGCCAGCAGCGGCAGCTCGGGGCGCCACGAGCGGAACAGCGCGGCCGTCTCCCACGAGCCCGGTGAGGATCACCCGGTCGACGTCCGGGTGCGATACCAGGCGCCGCCCGAGGGCGCCTTCGTCGATGTCGACGAGCGCCAGCACATCGCGCGGGATGCCGGCCTCCCACAGCGCATCGGTGAGCACTGCCGCGCATCGGCGCGCCTGCGGGGCGGGCTTGAAGACGACGCCCGACCCCGCCGCGAGCGCGGCGAGCACGCCGCCCGCCGGGATCGCGATCGGGAAGTTCCACGGCGGGGTGACGACCGTGAGCTGGGAGGGGACGAACACGGCACCGCTCACCCGGTCGAGCTCGCGAGCCGTCGCGGCGTAGTAGTTCGCGAAGTCGACGGCTTCGCTGACCTCGACGTCGGCTTCGGCGAAGACCTTGCCGGTCTCGGACGCCGCGACCTCGATCAGCTCGCCGCGCCGGGCTTCGAGTGCACGCGCGGCGGCCTGCGAGCACGGCGGCACGGTCGCTCGCGGGCTGGGCTCCCCAGGCTGCGGCGGCGTCGCGAACCCGTGCGACCGTCGCCTCCAGCATGTGCGCGTCGGTGAGAAGCGCGGCGGCGATCGTCGCGTCACCCGCGGTGGACCCGTCGATGCGGGCGAGGACGTCGCGGCCCCAGTCTCGGTTCGCCGGGAGCGACGGGTCGGTGTCGGCGGCGTTGCGGAAGCCGGGAGCTCCGACCGCGCGGTCGTCGGCCTGACGCGACGCGAACACGGCGGTCTCGACGAAGGCGTCGCCGCCGAACATCATCTCCGCGCCGACCGGCTCCAGCGGCGCGGTGTCGCCGGCGTCGGCCGCGGCTGCGGTGCGGGCGATGCCCATCACCGCCTGCGTCAAACCGCCGGGAGAAGTGGCGTCGCCGCCGCCGTCCAGGCTCTCGGTCATGCCGTTCGTCCCGGCGGTTCGACCGTCTCGGGGCACCCGGCGCGCCGACCTTGGGCCGCGCTCGCCCGGCTCGGCGGTGCGATCCTGCCCCCGGGTCGGACCGGTGCGCAGCGAGGCGTCCTTCGCGCGATCGATCGAGGCGAGGAAGCGGTCGCGCTCACGGTCGAACATCGCGGGCTCGTCGGCCAGCTCGAATGCGGCCGAGAGGAAGTTCTCGCTCGACGCGTTCTCTTCGAGGCGGCGCACGAGGTAGCTGATCGCGACGTCGAACTCGTCGGGGCGCACGACCGGCACGTAGAGCAGGACGTGTCCGACCTCGCGCGTCACGGCTTCGACCTGACCCTGGGCCATCCCGAGGAGCATCTCGAACTCCACGGCCGAGCGCACATCACGCTCGCCCGCGAGCAGCCAGGCGTACGCGATGTCGAACAGGTTGTGGCCGGCGACCCCGACGCGCACCACGCCCGCGTGCTCGGGCTGCAGGGCGTAGTCGAGGCAGCGCAGGTAGTTCGCGTCCGAGTCGAGCTTCGATGCCGTAGGTCGCGAGCGACCAGTCGTGCATGACGGCATCCACGCGCTCCATCGCCAGGTTCGCGCCCTTCACGAGCCGCACCTTGATGCGCGCACCGCCCCCGGCGACGCGCGCTCGAGCCCACGCGGTCAGCTGCTCGAGCGCCGGAAGGGCGTCGGGCAGGTACGCCTGCAGCACGATGCCGGCCTCCAGCCGCTGCAGCCGGGGGTCTTCGAGGATGCGGGTGAACACCGCGATCGTCAGGTCGAGGTCGCGGTACTCCTCCATGTCGAGGTTGATGAACGTGGCGTCGGTTGCCGCGGTCAGATACAGCGGCATCAGTCGCTCGACGACCTTGTCGACCACATCATCGAAGGCCCACATCGAGATGTGGCTCGCAATGGCCGACACCTTGACCGAGACGTAGTCGACGTCGGGACGACGGATGAGCTCGTGGATGCCGTCGAGCCGGCGCAGCGCCTCCTGCTCGCCGAGCACCGCTTCGCCCAGCAGATTGAGGTTGAGCTTCGCGCCGTTCTCGCGGATCTTCGCGATCGCGGGCCCGAGCTTGTCGGGACGCGCGTCGACGACCAGGTGTCCGACCATTTCGCGCAGCACGCGCCGCGCGATCGGAACCACCGGCGACGGAAGCACCGGGGCGACGGCGCCACCGACCTGCACGGCGCCTCGCAGGTACCAGGGAAGGAACTTGGGCACGAGCGGAGCCACGCGGTTGAGGTTGGATGCCGCCGCCGCCAGGCTCTCGGGACGCATGACGCCATCGACGAAGCCGATCGTGAAGGGCAGCCCCTGGGGGTCCTTGAGCACCCCGGCGAGCCGCTCGGCTGCGGGATCGACGTCGACCTCTGCACTCTCGGTCACCCAGCGATGGGCGAGCTCGATCGCCTGGTCGGCGAGGGTGTCGGCGGGTGCGGTGGGCGGCACGGGTGCGGTCGGCATGTCACCAGCATGCGGCATCCGAACGTTCAGGAAAAGCGACCATCTATGATTGGTACCGTTCGGCTTCATCGATGAATGCGTGAATGGAAAGGGTGCGTCCGTGTTCGAACTGCGCCGGCTGCGCCTGCTGCACGAACTCGCGCTGCGCGGGACCCTGGCATCGGTCGCAGAAGCGCTCTCGTACAGCCCCTCGACGATCTCGCAGCAGCTCGCCCAGCTCGAGAAGGATGCCGGCGTGCGCCTGCTCATTCCGGACGGCCGCCGGGTTCGCCTCACCGAGCACGGCGTCGCCCTCGCGGCGCACGCCGCTCGGGCGCTCGAACTCGAGGAGCAGATCCGCGGCGAACTGGAGTCACTGCAGCCCGGCATCGCGCCGGTGCGCGTCGCGGTCCTGCAGACCGCGGCGCAGGCCATCCTGCCGAGTGCGCTCGCCCTCCTCGCCGAGCGCGAGCCCGGGCTGCGGGTGGAGATCGCCGAGGTCCCGCCCGAGGAGGGGCTGTTCGAACTCTCCGCTCGCGGGTTCGATCTGGTGATCGCGGAGCAGTATCCGGGTCACACCCGCGCCCATCGCGCGGGCCTCGAGCGCGAGACGCTCGGCAGCGACCCGATCCGGCTGGCACTGCCGCCCGACGACCCGGCCGACGGCGTCTCGGGTCTGCGCGACCGCGCGTGGGTCATGGAGCCCGCGGGCACGGCGGCGCGACAGTGGGCGGTGCAGCAGTGCCGTGCCGCGGGCTTCGAGCCCGATATCCGCTTCGAGATCGCCGACCTGACCGCTCAGGTGCGGCTGATCGCCGCAGGCCGCGCCGTCGGGGTGCTGCCCGACCTGGTGTGGGCTGATCTCGAACCGCCCGTGCGCCTGCTCGACCTTCCCGGTCATCCGGTGCGCGAGATCTTCATCGCGGCACGTTCTTCGTCGATGTCGCGCACGGGGATCCGCGCCGTTCGCGATGCCCTCCGTGACGCGTTCGCCGCGCGGTCGGACACACACCGACGGCACCCCGCGACCTGATCGCGGGGCGCCCTCGAGTGAGCGGTCAGGCGCGGTCGGTGGGCCGCACCTCGGAGCGCACGTTGCCGTTCTCGTCGCGGATCACGTCGGTGTCGGCGCGCACGGCGTCGCGATCGGCGGCGGCCGCCTCGCGATCGGTGCGCTCCGCGTCACGGTCGGCGGCAACGTCGTTCTGCACGGTGCGCCGCTCATCGGTCGTGCCGGTGCGCGCACCCGGTGCCGGGGTGTAGCCGTCCGTCGCGGCGCGGTCGTCGGCGCGTGTTCGTGGTGACGGCGGGGTCGAGCTCGTCGGCCTTGCGCAGCTTCTCGGCCTGCTCGGCGCGCAGGGCTGCGGCATCCGTCTGGTGGTCGTCGATCGTCGCGGCGGCCCGCTCGGCCTCGATGCCGGCCTGAGCCGCGCGGGCCTTCGCCTGCTCGGACTCGGCGGCCGCGGTCGCCGAGTCGGCGCGCGCCTGGGCTGCCTGCGCTTCGCGCTCTCGGGCTGCCATCTCGGTGCGGCGGGCGTCCTGGCGGAGGTCTTCCGCCTTCGCGTGCTGAGCTTCGAGCTTCTTCGCCGAATTGCGGCGCGACATCATGACGACGATCACGACGATGATCGCGACGACGATGATGCCGACGATGATCCAGATGAGTGTGGCAGTATCCACGAGCTCACTCCTTCGTTATCCGGATCGCCCGGGGAACGGGCGATCACACGTCCTGAGGCAACCGCATCGCGGTGGGGGCGACAACGGGTTGCGCGGGAGCACCCCGTGAGCTAGGCGCACGTAGGGTGAAGGGGTGACGACCGGCCGCGACGACCAGACACGGCCGGCGCGGACGGGTTTCGGCTGGCTGCGCGCGGCATCCGATCGGGTCCCGACACGCTGGTTCGCCGGGATCGCCACCGCACTCTTCCTCGCCGCAACAGCGGCCTTCGGCGGCCTGGCGACGGCGGCGACCCCCGAGATCACGGCGCTCGAGCCCGGCGACGAGCACCGCAACGATCAGCGTCGCGATGACGATCGATCGCGCCGTGCTCAGTCGATGAGTTCGCCGATGCCGGAGTCTACGTCGAGGACGGCGAGCGGGTCCTCGCCCTCCTGGTGAGCGTGGAGAACACCTGGGACGAGCCGCTGCAGCGCCTCGCCCGACAGCAGCGTGACGGAATCGCTGACGGTCGACGGACTCGCCGATCCGCCGGACTCGGTCGCCCGCTACGACGACGCGACGATCAGCCCCGTGCTGCAGCCGGGCGTCCCGGCGCAGATCGTGCTCGCGTGGGCCGTCGAGGCGGACGCGTTCGACGACGCGCAGCGAGCTGACAGCTCACCCTCAACGACATGACGCTGCACACGGGCTCGTTCGTCGCGAACGGCCAGTGGTGGACGGATCCCGTCGCAGCGGCGACCGTGTCGATCGCCGTGGAAGACATCGGAGCGGGCGGATGAGGCGGTGGGCGACCTGGGCGATCGGCGGGGCGCTGATCGTGGCGGCATGGGGCGTCGCCGCTCATCACGCCGCCCGAGGATGCGCTCCGAGCGCCCCGTTCCCCGTGACCGTCGACGGTCGGCGAGCGCGGCGAGGGCCGCAACATCGCGATCACCGTCGACGACGTCCGGCGCGCAGAGGCCGTGAGCGCCGGTCGAGTGGATCGGCCGAGGGCAACTGGGTCATCGTCGACCTCGACGCCGAGGCGGTCATCTCGGAGTTCGGCACGCTCCTGACGCTGGCGACACTCGAGGTCGACGGCCGCACGTACAGCGCGAGCGAGCGACCGGACTCGCTCCGGCGGCGGTTCGCTGTCGGTCGGCATCCCGCGATCGGGCAGCCTCGCGTTCGAGCTCCCGGATGACGTCGACCCAGCCCACGCCGTCCTCACGCTTCGGGCTCGAACACCGACCCGCGGCTCGACTCGCGTCATCGTGATTCCGGTCGACCTGCGCGAGATCGACGTCGAGTCGGATGCCGAGCTGCGCCCGACCGGGTGGAGCACCCGATGACGCACGGATGGTGGCGGCGCAACGCCGCGGCGCTCGCGGCCGTCGTGGTGCTCGCTGCCCGTCACCGTCGGCGTGATCGCGGTGAACGAGTGGTCGGACGGGGACCTGGGCCACGCGACCAAGGCGATCGACCGTCGACGCCGGCGACTCCGCGATCTACGGCGGAGCGATCGATCGGACCGGCGAACGCGGAGTTCACCGACGATGCCGGCATCCCGCCCGGCGCCCGCGTGGTCCACGCGACCGTCCTGGTCACTCCGGGCGACGAGCCGATCAGCTGCCTGTCTCCGCTCCTGCGCGAGACCGGCGGCGCGCAGCGTCAGTGGGACGAGGCGTCGTTCGAACTGGACCGGGACTACGACCTCGGCGCTGAAGACGTCGTGCGACTCGGAGCTGCCGATCCGCTACTCGCTGACGCTGGACTACCTCGTGCCGGAAGACGCGACGGGGCCGTTCGCGCTCGAGCTGTCCACGGGCGACGCACTGCCGCGGTTCGTGCGGCTGGTCGTCGAACCCTGAACCGCGTTCAGCGCGCCGGGCCTGCCCGGCGACGGGGTCACCTCTGGGGTCACAGGTGCCGCCGGGGCGAGCCGGCCGATCACGGCGTCGTACGCGCTCGCCACCAGCACGACCCGCAGCGGCTCGATCACGAGCGGGACGAACAGGAAGATCAGCGGGGCATTCACCATCCAGAACCCGCCCAGCTCCTCCGGGCCGATGACCCGGGTGACGCCGACCTCGAGGGCGGCATCCAGCGCCAGCAGCGATCGTGAACAGCAGGATGTACGAGCCGACGAGCACCGGTCCGGCGCGCCACATCAGCAGCAGCGCCCGGCCGATCGGCTGGAACCGCGAGATCAGGTCCGACCACACGTCGCGCAGCCGCGCACGCAGACGGGAGGGCAGCGTGTCGAAGCGCGCCTGTGCGCGCTGCACGACATCACCGCCCAGGCGCGCCGACTGCGGGGCGACCGCCTGTCCGTAGATCACGCCGGCGATCGTGAGCCAGGCGATGGGCAGCAGCACGATCCCGCCGACCTCGCCGAGCAGCCATTCGACGGCATCCCACATCCAGGCGACCGGCACGAGCTGTTCGCCCGACCCACTCGCGCACATCGCCGAGCCACACCATGGCCTGGCGCTGTCTGCGCCCACGCGATCACGACGTTCAGGGCGTCCGCGATGAGCGTCACCGAGAGATAGACCCAGAGCACTTCGAGATACACCGCGATCGCGGCGAACCCCTGCGGCAGCCGGCTGCGATACCGCTTCCACAGCCAGCGTCCGGCGAACGCCAGCGACGATGATGCGCGATCGTCACGGGCCCGAGGCTGAGCTCGCCGACCGCGCCGTCGCCGGCGCGCTCGACCTCTCCGAAGATCTCCTCGGCGATCAGCCCGGTGTTCACCTCGAGCAGCCGGCTGAAGTACGCGGCGGCGTCCTCCCGCAGGTATCCCCACGCCGCGTAGAACGCGACGAACGGCAGGATGCCGGCCAGCAGCGCGTCCACGAACGCCCGCCGTCGCTCGGAGCGCTCGGTCGGGATCGGGGCGATCACGCCGAGGCGCACCATGCCGTCGCGCAGCACGAGCAGCATCGCGACCAGGGCGACGAGCCGCGAGAGGATCGCGAGCGGGAACAGCAGCGCTCCGGCGATCGCGCTGTACGCGCCGACGAAGCCGGCGACCTCGATCGCGACGTATCGTCCGAGGGTGCCCGCCAGGTACAGAGCGAGCAGCGCCGGCCAGTGTCTCCACAGGAGCTGTCCGGCGACGCGGACGACGGCGATCATCCGTCCACGCTAGCGGTCACATCCAGACGCTCGGCGCGGGCACTCTCGTCGAGGGCAGAGCGGATGCCGCAGCCCATTCGGTGACCCACGGCGCGAGCTCGGGCAGGTTGTCCGGTCGGTGCAGGGCCTCGGAAGAGCTCCTCGTGAGGGACGAGACCACCGGAGCGGCGCAGGAACCGAGCCCGGACGATCATCTCCGCGTACACCTCGCCGTCCGACGACCGCACGGTGCATCAGGTAGGCGGACTTGTCGTCGTGACCGAGCAGGCGCGACTCGACCGTGAACCGCTGCCAGAGCTCGAGCGACTTGCGGAAGGTGATCGTCTCGTTCGCCACGACCGCGTACCAGCCCTGCTTCTGGAACACGTCCCAGATGCCGGTGCGGATCAGCAGGTCGAACCGGCCGAGGTCGAACAGCGAGCCGTAGCGTCCGTTGTTCATGTGCCCGAGGAGGTCGATGTCGGTGGGAAGCGTCCGCACCGAGACGCGGCCGATCGCCGATCGGCTCGATGGTGCCTCTCCGGCGCAGCTGCACCTTCGCGCGCCAGATCGTCAGGAGGGTTCGCCAGATCACGTTCACGAGGAGCGATCGTAGCCATCCACGAGCGACTCGGCGATTCCGTTGTCGCTCCTCAACAGAGGCGGGAAGGGTCATCCAACGACCCGTGGGCGGGAATAGTCAAGCCGCAGCGTCGATTTCCCCTCCCGCAGAGCCGAGCGTAGAGTCGGCCTCATGGAAGCCGAACTGCAGACCGACATCGTCGTCCGTCCGGTCCGGGACGTCGATGCCGAAGCCCTCGGCCGCGTCCACGCGACCTGCTGGCACGAGACCTACGACCACCTGATCAGCAAGGCCGCGCTCGAGAAGATCTCACCGCGGCGCATGGCCGAACTGTGGACGCACTGGGCCGCGCAGGGCCCGGAGTTCAAGATGTTCGCGGCGCTGGCCGACGGCGAGATCGTCGGCTTCGCCGGTTCGGGGCCGGCGCGCGACAAGGACGCCCCGCGCTTCCGCGAGCTGTACTTCATCTACCTGCTCGACGCCTGGCACGGCACCGGCATCGGTCAGCGGCTCTTCGATGCGGTCATCGACGGCGAGGAGCAGGTGTACCTCTGGGTCGCCGACGACAACCCGCGTGCGCACCGGTTCTACGCCCGCAACGGCTTCCAGCTCGACGGCGCCGCGCACACCGAGCCCTTCCTCGGTGAGACGCTCACCGAGGTGCGGTTCGTCCGCTGATCTCACCGCCACCCGAGGTGCTTCAGATCTGGGCCCTCGAGGGCATTCCCGAGGTCACCCGTGGTGCAGACCTCGTGGCGGTGGTCGCTGAGGCGGTGGGCTCCACGCTGCAGGACGGCGACATCCTGATCGTCACGTCCAAGATCGTGTCGAAGGCCGAAGGCCGCATCATCGCCGCCGATGACCGCGAAGACGCCATCACCGCCGAGACCGTCCGGCTCGTCGCCTCGCGAACCTCCCCCGGCGGCCACACGACGCGGATCGTCGAGAACAAGCTCGGCATCGTCTCGGCCGCCGCCGGAGTCGACGCGTCGAACACCCCGCACGGCACCGTGCTGCTGCTTCCGGTGGATCCGGATGCGTCGGCCCGCGCCCTTGCCACGGGGCTGCGGCTGCAGCTCGGCGTGGAGGTCGGCGTCATCATCTCCGACACGCTCGGCCGCGCCTGGCGCGAGGGCCAGACCGATTCCGCGATCGGAGCCGGCGGCGTGCAGGTGTTCGAGGACCTGCGCGGACAGACGGATGCCGAGGGCCGGCCGCTGGTGGTCACGATGCCGTGCGTGGCCGACGAACTCGCCGCGGCCGCCGATCTCGTCAAGGGCAAGGCGTCGCGGATGCCGGTCGCGGTCGTGCGCGGGCGAAGCGATCTGGTCGGGTCGCTCGAGCTTCCGGGCGCGCGGTCGATCGTGCGCGATCCCGAGCGCGACATGTTCCGGCTCGGCGCCGACGAGGCTTATGCCGCCGGGTTCGCCGCCGGAGCGGCATCCGTCATCGCTGTCGACTAGCGCCGCTCAGCGGCCGCTGACCTTGCCGAAGGCCCGGGCGATCGGTGCGAGCACGAGGGGTCGTGCGGCGATCCATCCGATGACGATGACGACCAGCGATGCGGCGAAGACCCAGAACCCGACCCAGTTGATCGCGTCCTGCGACGCGTACATGTGGTTCAGGTTGCGCAGCGCCCCGGTGGCCAGCACGAGCGCGACATGGGCGATGATGAACGCGACGAAGTAGAGCATCACGGGGAAGTGGATCGCGCGGGCCCACTCCACCGGATACGCCTTGCTCAACGCGGTGGCGTTCTTGGGCCAGATGCCCGACATGCGCACGCCGGTGGCGATCGCGAGTGGCGCCGCGATGAAGACGGTCGCGAAGTACGCGAGCTGCTGCAGCGAGTTGTAGTTGACCCAGCCGTTCTCGGTCGGCCAGTCCAGCGACACGTACTGCAGTGCCGCGCTGATCGCGTTGGGGAACACCGCCCAGCTGGTGGGGACGATCTTCATCCACTGCCCGGTCGACGAACAGCAGCACGATGTAGATGAGGCCGTTGGTGACCCACAGGATGTCGAGGGACTGGTGGAACCACAGGTTCAGGCTGATCTTGCGCTTGCCGTTGTTGCGGGGTGACCAGAACACGCTCGGCCGCTTCTCGGTGCGCACCTGCAGACCCGACCGGATGATCAGCACGATCAGGAACGTGTTGAAGAAGTGCTGCCAGCCCAGCCACGGCGGGATGCCGACCGGCGCGCCCTCCGGCAGCGGGTACTCGCCCGGGTACGCGGCCAGGAAGTCCTGGAACGGCGGGAGGCTGAGCAGGAACCGCACCGCCAGCACGGCCATGCCCGCCGCGAACAGCAGCCCGCCGCCGCCGATGACCACGATGCCCGCCCACTCCAGCCGGGTGAACCGGCCGATCCGCTGCGGCTCCGGCGCGGTGATCGGAGCGCCCGAGCGCCGCTCTCGCTCGAACACGGCCGCCGCGGGACCCGGGAACACCGTCCGGGTGAACGGCAAGGGCACCGACACGTCGGTCACGACGACACCGGACGCGGCTGCCGAAGCACTCGCGGGTGTCAGGTCCTGCCGGATCGCGGGCGCGGAGGCGGCAGGAGCTGCCACCTCGGCGACCGACAGGGCGGGGAGGGACCCGGCGGGCGCGGCCTCAGCGGCGGCGACGGGCGCGGGAGCGAAGCCTGCGGCCGGCCATGGCTCGCCGCCCGGCGTGCGCGGGAGGCCGCGGCGCAGCGGGCGGTCGCCGTCGACGGAAGCAACGAGCGGCGCAGCGGCAGGCGGCACGACCGTTTCGGCGTGGGCCGGAGCGGGCGCGCTCGGCCCCTCCGCGGGCTCGGGCCGCGCGACCGCGGGGGCGTCGACCGCGGCGGCGGCCGCGATGACTGATGCGGCGGGGCCGACCCCGTCGGGCGGCCAGGGTTCGCCGCCCGCAACGCGTGGAAGGCCGCGGCGGATCCGGGGGGCACGGGTGCTCGCAGGGAGCGTGGCGGCCGACGCGGCGACGGTCGACGGTTCGGCGACTGCGGCGGGCTGGGCGGCTGCGGCGACCGTCGCCGTTTCACGAGCTGCGGCGGCGGCCGACGTTTCGTCTTCGGCGACATTCTCGACAGCCGGCGTGGGCGTTCGGTCGAGCTCAGCGGCCGGCGACGCGCCGTCGGCGGGCCAGGGGTCGCCGCCGGGGCGGCGCGGCAGCCCGCGCCGAACCGTCTGCCCGTAGGTCGCCATGCGGTCTAGGCCTTCCGCGCCTCGAGTGCGGCGATCAGCTGCGGCACGACCGTGAACAGGTCGCCGACGACGCCGAAGTCCGCGATCTCGAAGATCGGGGCGTCACCGTCCTTGTTGATCGCGACGATGGTCTTGGCGGTCTGCATGCCCGCCTTGTGCTGGATCGCCCCCGAGATGCCGAGAGCGACGTACAGCTGCGGCGACACGGACACGCCGGTCTGCCCGACCTGGTACGACTGCGGCACGTATCCGGCATCCACCGCTGCACGCGAGGCGCCGACCGCGGCGCCGAGCGCGTCGGCGAGCTGTTCGACGAGCGCGAACTTCTCCTGCGAGCCCAGCCCGCGGCCACCCGAGACGACCTTGCCCGCTCCGCGCAGCTCCGGCCGCGACGAGGTCACCACCGCCGCGTCGACCGCACCGACCGTCGCGGCCTTCTTGCCCGACGCGGTCACCGTGAGGGTCTGCACCGCGGGTGAGGCGACGGCATCCGCGCGCGCCTCGACCGCACCCTGCCGCACCGTGATCACCGGCGCACCCCACGTCACCGCGGCGTCGACGTTGTACGCACCGCCGTACACGGAGTGCTGCGCGACGATGCCCTCGGCATCCCGCGTCACGCCGACCGCGTCCACGCACAGCCCCGAACGGGTGCGCGCCGCGTACCGTCCGGCGACATCGCGGCCCTCGATCGAGTTCGAGATCAGGATCGCGTCCGGCCGCACCAGGTCAGCCGCCGAGGCCAGAGCGTCCACGACCGGCACCGTCAGCCCGTCGCCGGGAGCAGCCACCAAGACGGATGCCGCGCCCAAGGCGGCAGCATCCGTCACGAGCTTCTCCTCGCCCACGATCAGCGCGACCGGCGTCCCCACCGACGCGGCGGCGCCGAGCAGGGCGGCCGAGGACTTGGCGAGCTCCCCACCGGGGGTCACATCCAGCAGCACCAGGATCGAATCTTCAGCGAAAGTCACGTCGTACACCTCACACCAGCCGGTTCTGCACGAGGAATTCCGCGAGCTTCTGCCCCGCATCGCCCTCGTCGACGATCTTGGTGCCCGCCTGCCGCGGCGGCTTCTCCGACAGCGCCAGCACGATCGACCGCGACGCGTTCGGGTCTTCCGGCTCGATGCCCAGATCGTCCAGGGTCAGCGTCTCGAACGGCTTCTTCTTCGCCGCCATGATGCCCTTGAAGTTCGGGAACCGCGCATCGGGCAGCGCCTCGGTGATCGAGATCACCGCGGGCAGCTCCGCCGAGACCTGCATCGTCGCGCCGTCACTGGCCCGCTCGCCCGACACCGACGCCGTCACCGATCTGCGACCGAGTTCAGCGTCGTCAGGTTCGGCACATCCAGCAGCTCGGCGATCATCGCCGCCCATCACCCCTCCGGACCCATCCGTCGAGAGGTTGCCGGCGATCACCAGGTCGAACCCGGTGCGACGGATGCGCCGCCGCGAGCACCTCGGCGGTCAGGCCCAGATCAGCGCCGACCAGACCGACATCCGCGACATGCACCGCCGATCCAGCGCCCATCGCGAGGCCCTTGCGGACCGTGGCCGCAGACTCGGCCGGCGCCATCGAGAGCACCACGACCTCGGCATCCGCATTCTTGTCCGCGAAGCTCAACGCGACCTCGAGCGCCCGCTCGCCGATCTCATCGAGCACGGTCTCGCTCGCGCCGCGATCGGCCAGACCCGTCTCCAGGCTCAGCTTGCGATCACCCCACGTGTCCGGGACCTCTTTGACCAAGACGACGATCTTCATTGCGCTCCGCTCCTTCGTCCCATCGAGTCTATGGCTCGCGTTCGCGAGCGTTCGCGCCGTCGTGCCGCTGAACGGCTACCGTGGACAGCGCGGAAAGGGAGGCCGATCATGCCGAGACCAGGACCGCTTCCCGTCGATCCGATCGCCGAGGCGAAGCGCCAGTGGATCGCCCACGGCTGGGACTGATGCCGCTCCCGGCATGTCGGCCGTGACGTCGATCATCCGCGCCCAGCAGCTCATGCTCGCGCGCATCGATGCGGCCCTCAAACCGTTCAGCCTGTCGTTCGCCCGGTACGAGATGCTGCGCCTGCTCGGGTTCACCCGCGAGGGACGGATGCCGATGGCCAGCGCGATCGCGCGACTGCAGGTGCACCCCACGAGCGTGACCAACACAGTCGACCGGCTCGTGCGCGACGGCCTGGTCGAGCGCGAGCCGCACCCGGGCGACGGACGGGCCGCGATGCTCGTGCTGACGGCCTCCGGTCGTGAGCTCGTCGAGCGCGCCACGGACGCGCTCAACGCCGAGGTCTTCGCCGAGCCCGGTCTCGCGGACGACGACACCGCCGAGCTCGTCGCGATCATCGCGCCGTCTGCGCAAGAACGCGGGCGACTTCGCCGACCCCCGGCCGCTCCCCGACCCGCTCTGACCCCTCCCCCGACCGCGAGACCGGATAGGCGCGACGAGACTGAGGTCAACGCGCTCAGTCTCGTGGCGCCTATGCTGTCTCGCGGTCTTCGGGCCGAGAGCGCAGGGGTCAGCGGTTCCGGAAGTCGGGGGCACGCTTCTCACGGAAGGCGGCCATCCCTTCCTTCTGATCGGCGGTGTCGAACAGTGCCGCGAAGGTGTGCTTCTCGAAGCGCAGACCCTCCGCGAGCGTGGACTCGAGCGCGGTGTCCAGCGCGGCCTTGGCCGCGTACACCGAGGGCAGCGACTTCGCGGCGATCGTGTCGGCGACCTTGCCCGCCTCCTCCTGCAGGTCGGCCGCCGGAACGACCCGCGAGACGAGTCCGGCGCGCTCGGCCTCCTCGGCCCCCATCATGCGTCCGGTCAGCACCAGCTCCGCCGCCTTGTAGTACCCGACGGCGCGGACGAGGCGCTGCGAGCCGCCCATGCCGGGGATGACGCCGAGGTTGATCTCGGGCTGTCCGAACTTCGCGGTGTCGGCGGCCAGGATGATGTCGCACATCATCGCGAGCTCGCATCCGCCGCCGAGCGCGTAGCCCGATACGGCGGCGATCACCGGCGTGCGCACCGCGGCGAAGCGGGCCCAGCCGCCGAAGTGGTCGTCCATGACCATGTCGAGCCCGGACTTGGACTCCATCTCCTTGATGTCGGCACCGGCGGCGAACGCGCGCTCCGAACCTGTGACGACGATCGCGCCGATCGCGGGGTCGGCATCGAACGCGGATGCCGCTGCGACGATGTCGTGCATGACCTGCGAGTTCAGCGCGTTGAGCGCCTCGGGGCGGTTCAGGGTGATCCACCCGACGCGTCCGCGAGTCTCGACGATGATCGTCTCGTACGTGGTCATGGGTGCTCCTCAGGCTCGGCTCTCGGTGCGGATCGTGTTGATGATCCCCGAGAAATCCTGCCCGGCGCCGGCGCCGTCCGCGAACTCGCTGGTAGATCTCGCGCGCCAGGCGCCCCATCCGGGCGTCGACGCCGGTCAGGTCGATCGCCTGCTCGGCGAGGCCGAGGTCCTTCGACATGAGCGCACCGGCGAAGCCGGGCTGGTACTCGCGGTTCGCGGGACTGGTGGGCACGGGGCCCGGAACCGGGCAGTTGGTCGTCAGCGCCCAGCACTGCCCTGAGGCGTTGGACGCGACATCGAACAGCGCCTGGTGACTCAGGCCCAGCCGCTCACCGAGCACGAACGCCTCGGCGACCGCGATCTGCGAGATGCCGAGGATCATGTTGTTGCAGACCTTGGCGGCCTGGCCGAGGCCCGCGCCGCCGCAGTGCACGACCCGGCGCCCCATCGCCTCCAGGAGCGGGCGGGCCGACTCGAAGTCCTCGTCGGTGCCACCGACCATGAAGGCGAGCGTGGCGTTCTCGGCGCCGACCACGCCACCCGAGACCGGCGCATCGACGCTGCGGTGACCGGCGGCCTCGGCGAGCGCGTGCGCCTCGCGCGCCTCGTCGACCGCGATCGTCGAGGAGTCGATGAAGAGCGTTCCGGATGCCGCCACCGCAAGCAGTCCGTCCGCGTCCGCCGCTCCGCGGTACGCGTCGATCACGTGCCGGCCGCTGGGGAACATCGTGAGAACGACCTCGGCCGATTCCGCGGCGTCCTGGCCCGAGTCCGCCACCGGGATGCCGGCCGCGCGCGCGGCGTCGATCGCCGCGGGGACCACGTCGAAGCCGGTGACCTCATGCCCGGCCTTCACCAGGTTCAGCGCCATCGGCAGCCCCATGTGGCCGAGACCGAGGAACGCGACCTTCATCGCACTGCCCCGAGCAGCTCGCGTCCGATGATCACGCGCATGATCTCGTTCGTTCCCTCGAGGATCTGATGCACCCGCAGGTCGCGCACGACCTTCTCGATGCCGTACTCGTGCAGGTAGCCGTAGCCGCCGTGCAGCTGCAGAGCCTCGTTGGCGATGCGGGACCCGGCATCGGTCGCGAAACGCTTGGCCATCGCGCACTGCATCGCGACATCGGGCGCCTTCTCGTCGAGCGCCTTCGCGGCATCGCGCACCAGGGCGCGGGCGGCGCGCAGCTCGGTGGCCATGTCGGCGAGGGTGAAGACGACCGACTGCTTCTCGGCGAGCGGCTCACCGAACGTGAAGCGCTCGTGCACGTACTGCACGGCCCGGTCGAGCGCCCACTGGGCACCGCCGAGCGAGCAGGCGGCGATGTTGATGCGGCCGCCGTTGAGGGCCGACATCGCGATCTTGAAGCCCTGGCCCTCGACGCCGAGAACCGCGGATGCCGGCACCCGCACCTCGTCGAGGATCACCTGGCGCGTGGGCTGCGCGTTCCAGCCCATCTTCTTCTCGTTCTGGCCGAACGACAGTCCCTCGGTGTCACCCGGCACGAGGAACGCGGTGATCCCGCGGGAACCGGGATCGCCGGTGCGGGCCATGACGACGTACACCGATGACTCGCCCCCGCCCGAGATGAACTGCTTGACCCCGGTGAGCACGTACGAATCGCCGTCCTTGATCGCGCTGGTCGTGATGGCGGCGGCATCCGATCCCGCACCCGGCTCGGTGAGGCAGTAGCTGCCGAAATCGGTCATCGCGGTCAGGCGCGGCAGCCAGGCGCGGCGCTGCTCGTCGGTGCCGTAGGAGTCGATCATCCACGCGACCATGTTGTGGATCGTGATGTAGGCGGCGATCGAGGGGTCGGCCTTTGCCAGCTCCTCGACGATCGCGACGGCGTCGGAGCGACTGAGGGCCGATCCGCCCACGTCCTCGCGGACGTAGATGCCACCCAGGCCGAGCTCGCCGGCCATGCGCAGGGCTTCGCGCGGGAAATGCTTCTTCTCGTCCCACTCCAGTGCGTGCGGCGCGAGCTCGGACTGCGCGAAGTCGCGCACCGCCTCGAGGATCGCCGCGCGCTCGTCCGGGGACAAGGGAAGCATCGGCTCCATCTCGGGCTGTCGCTCGTCCACCATGTACGCCGTGTCCTGCGTCATCGAGCAGACTCCTTCCGTGCCGCCGTTGGCACGATGATCATTTTAGCTGGACTTCCAAGTATATAGGAGGAAGACCATGCGTTGAACCGTTCGAGTCTCGTTCACCGGCCCGACACCCGCGATCGGTACGAAAGTGGAGCGCGCACCCGCGCGCGACTCTCCCCATTGAGGACACCGATGCCTTCGCTCTCCCCCACACGGCGCTCGACGATCCGCCGCGCCGCGACCGCGGCCACCGCAACCGCCGCGGCCTGCGCGCTCGCCCTCGTGCCGCTCACGGCGGCATCCGCTGCCGTCGTCCCCGAGCCGATCACGTACTCCGCCGACGACGCCGCCCTCGCCCTGAGTCCGGTCGGAACATTCGAGACGGGCGTCTTCGACGAGTCCGCCGCCGAGATCGTAGCCGCCTACCAGGACCGCCTGTTCGTCGTGAACGCCCTCGCCGGGTCGGTCAGCGTGCTCGACTACGCCGACCCGACCGCGATCGCGCAGGAGTTCTCGCTCAGCTCGGACGGAGTCGCGAACTCGGTCGCCGTCCGCGCCGACGGACTCGGCATCATCGCGTTCGAGGCACCGGTGAAGACCGACCCCGGCCACCTCCTCTTCTTCGACGCGAATGCGACGGATGCGGCGTCCGCGGTGCTCGGACAGGTCAGGGTCGGAGCACTGCCCGACATGGTGTCGATCTCGGCCGACGGCGCATACGCGGTCGTCGCGAACGAGGGCGAGCCGGCCGACGACTTCTCAGTCGATCCGGAGGGATCGATCTCGATCGTGAGCCTGCCCAAGAAGGCGAAGCTCGACAAGAAGCCCAAGATCCCCACGCAGAAGGACGTCCGCACAGCCGACTTCCATGCGTTCGAGGCGGGTGGCAGCAAGACCCTGGCGGCAGACGTGCGCGTCTTCGGCCCCACCCCGCACGGGGCAGACCTTCCCGTCAGCCGCAACCTGGAGCCCGAGTACATCGCGATCGACGGCGGCACCGCGTACGCGGCGCTGCAGGAGGCGAACGCGATCGCCGTCGTCGACCTGAGGAAGGCCACCGTCACCGCGATCAACCCGCTCGGCTTCACAGACCTGAGCGTGGCCGGCAACGGGATCGACGCGAGCGATCGCGACCCCAACGGCGCGCCGACGTTCCAGATCCGCACGTACCCGGGTCTGCACGGCGTCTACATGCCCGACGGCCTCAACGCCTACTCCGCGGGCGGCCAGACCTACCTCGTGACGGCGAACGAAGGCGATGCGCGAGAGTGGGGCGACTACGTCGAACCCGTACGGGTGAAGGACCTCGGCAAGAGCGGCATCGCGCCGGTCTGCGCCGACAGCCCGCTCGCCGCCCTCACGAAGGACGGCGACCTCGGACGTCTCAACGTCACGCGCGAGCTCGGGCTCGACGAGGCGCTCGGCTGCTACGACGAGCTGTACGCGTTCGGCGGACGCTCGTTCTCGATCTGGACCACGGCCGGCGAGCAGGTGTTCGACTCGGGCGACGCGTTCGAGCAGCTCACCCATGCGGCCGAGCCGGCGTTCTTCAACTCCAGCCACACGGCATCCGCACTCGAGGGCCGCAGCGACGACAAGGGTCCCGAGCCCGAGAACCTCACGATCGGTCAGATCGACGGGCGCACGTACGCGTTCATCGGCTTCGAGCGCGTCGGAGGCGTCGCCGTCTTCGACATCTCCGAGCCGGCGGCATCCCGCTTCGTGACGTACGTGAACAACCGCGACTTCTCCATCTCGGTCGAAGACGCGGACGACCCCGCCGCCGTGCTGTCGCAGGCAGGCGACCTCGGTCCGGAGGGCCTGGCCTTCATCCCCGCCGCCTCCTCGCCGACAGGCGCCCCGCTGCTGGCCGTCGCCAACGAGGTCTCGGGCACGACGACGCTGTTCTCGATCGCGGGCGCGCTCACGCCGTAGTTCGGCCGGGGCTCGAGTCGGATCACGTCGAGGTGCACCGTGTGGACGAGACCGGTGCACCTCGAGGCGGTCATCAGATCACGGTCGGTTCACTTCTCGGTGTCGACCAGCACGGCGACCGAGCGGGCGGGCACGGTGACGGTTCCCGTCGTGGCATCCCACGTCGTCGTCTTCACGACCGGATCGGAGCCCTTCGCGAGCGCCGGGGTCAGCGCGAAACGCGCGCCCGGCGAGATCGGCGACGACCTGCGTGGTCGGCTCCGGCGACGCGTTGAAGACGACCAGGGCTCCTTCGAGTTCGGGGTCGACGTTCTCGCCCAGCAGGTCGTCGATCACCATGACGATCACGCCGGGGTCGGCATCCGCTCCGCCGTTCGGGAACGAGACCTTCTGCTCGATGAGGTCCGCGGAGCCCAGGCGCAGCAGGTCGACCTCGGAGCGCACCCGCAGCATGTCGAGCGCGGTCGCCTCGGCGGAGGCCATGTCGGATGCTGCCGGCTTGAGCGCCGGGTTCGACAGGAGCGGTGCCATGATCGGCCACTTCTCGCCGTTGTCGGCCTCCATCGGCAGCCCCGAGCCGAACGTGGACTCCTGACCGGTCCAGTCGATGCGGTTGAACCAGTCGCCGGAGTTGTAGCTGTTGCGGTCGAGCGACTTCGAGCGCAGCAGCTCGGTGCCGGCGTGCCAGAACGATACGGACTGCGACAGCGTCACCGTCGCGAGCGACAGCGTGTTCATGCGCACGCGATCGGCCATCGACGTGCCGACCGGCAGCTTGAAGATCGACAGGTCGTACAGCGTCTCGTTGTCGTGCGCGTCGACGTAGTTGATCACCTCGTCGGGCTGGTCGGCGTAGCCGGCCGGCGACCCGTTGTAGTCGATCTCGGCTCCGGTCTTGACCGCGCCGTCGGAGGCCGTCGAACTCGAAGTCGCGGAGGTTGCCCGCGAGCCCGAGCTTGACCAGGTCGGTCTGCTGACCCAGGGTGCGATCGGCGGGATCGACCGCCGAGTCGTTCGGGTCGGTGCCGAGCCCTGTGCCGAAGCCCTGCTCGAACGTCGATGATCCGTCGACCGGGCTGCCGCCGTGCACGCCGTCGCGGAGGCGGTCGTTGAACGTGCCGATGCCGGTGCCGCCGAGCTGACCCTGCGTGGCCTGCTCGAACAGGGCGTTGTTCGCGACCTCGCCGAAGTTCCAGCCCTCGCCGTAGAGGTACACCGCCTTGCCGTCGATCGCCGTCCTTCTTCAGCGTCAGCTCATCGAGCGCGGCGCGGACGGCGAGCATGTTCTGCCTGGAGTGGTGCCCCATCAGGTCGAAGCGGAAGCCGTCGACCTTGTAGTCGCGCGCCCACATGACCACCGAGTCGACCATGAGCTTCTCGGCCGCCGCATGCTCGGTCGCCACGTTCTGGCAGCACGTCGAGGTCTCGACACCACCCGCCGCGTTGAGCCGCTGGTAGTAGCCGGGCACGACCCGGTCGAGCACCGAGCGCTCGCCCTGACCGGACTCCGCGGTGTGGTTGAACACCTCGTCGAGCACGACCTGCAGACCGGTCTTGTGCAGCGCGCCGACCATCGAGCGGAACTCCGCCACGCGCGCGCCGCCGTTCGGCTCGACCGCGTACGAGCCCTCGGGCGCGAAGAAGTGGAACGGGTCGTAGCCCCAGTTGAAGCCGTCGGCGTCGCGGATCCCGTTGATGCACGCCTGCTGCTCGGGCGACGCCGGGCCGAACGACGCGAGGTCGCACGGCGGCACGGCCTGGGCGGCGCGGTCCTCCTCGATCGTGGCGATGTCGAACGACGGCAGCAGGTGCACGGTGTTCATCCCGGCATCGGCGAGTTGGGCGAGCTGCGTCATGCCCGCGCTGTCGGGGTGGGTGAACGCCCGGTAGGTACCGCGCTCGTCCTCGGGCACCGTTTCGTCGGTGATGGAGAAGTCGCGGATGTGCAGCTCGTAGATCGTCCGGTCGACAGGCTGGTCGATCACGGGCGACTTCGTCTTCTCCCACGACTTCGGCGTGTGCGCCTTATCGCTCAGGTCGATCGCGACCGAGCGCTCGGAGTTCGGCGTGAGCGCGACCGAGTAGGGGTCGGTCACCGCGTTGGTCTCGATCGCGCCGGTGGTCGGGGCGTAGACCACGACCTCCCAGAGGTACTCGTCACCCTTGAGCGCGCTCTTGCCGGAGACGGACCAGGTTCCGGATGCCGCATCCCATTTCGCCTCATGGCGCTGCGGGTCGCCGGCGGCACCGGCATCCCACGTCAGAAGGGTCGCGGACTGCGCGGTGGGCGCCCACAGACGGAAGGTCGGCTTGTTGCCCGTGAAGGACACACCCAGCTTCGCGCTGTCGAGCGCGTCGGCATACAGGTCGTCGAGCACGCCCGGGATCTGCACGCCGGTGAACCCGGTGAGCTTGCCGTCTGCGTTCTGCTGCGCGACCGCGAGCTGGCCCTTCACCAGGGTGGCCGCCTCCGTGCCGTCGGGTACGCGCAGAGCGACGTACGACGACAGCGCCGGGAACGCGGCCTTCTGCGCCTCGGTCAACCCTCCGTCGATGACCGTCAGGTCGATCGGGTCCGCACCCGTCACCTCGCCGTCGGCCGCGGCGAGCGAGGCGTCTGCCGATGCGTAGAGCTGCCAGGAGGCACCCGCGGCAGTCGAGCCCAGGTCGGACGGCCAGGCGATCGTGTCGGCGTCGATCCAGTGCGCGCGCAGCTCCCCCGTGCCCGCGAGGGGCGGGTTGCTGGTCTGCACCGTGAGGACGTGCGACTCGAGGTCGTACAGGAACGCGACGATCTCGCCGGCGCTCGCGGTGAACGAGATGTCGCCGCCGCCCGGCGCGCCGCCCGCTCCGTAGTTCTCGTCCCAGCTGAGACCGTGGGTGACCTTGACCGCGTACGACCCGGTGGGCAGATCGTCGGTCGTGAACTGGAAGACACCGTCGGCGTTGCGGTCGAACATCATCGCGGCCAGGCATGAGGGCGCCCAGTCACCGGCGCATCCGAGTTCGCTCTGGAACGACCCGGCGAGAGTGATGATCGGTCCGTCTGCCGTTGTCCGGATGTTCTTGGTGCGCGGGTCGAAGTAGAAGGTGATCTCGCCGCCGCCGTGTGTGAGCGCGATGTCGCCGCCGTTCGCGACGCCTCCGGCGCCGTAGTTCTCATCCCACTTCTTCTCGGTCGCGATCTTGAACATGTACGAGCCTGCGGCGAGGTTCTCGATGTCGAGGCGCCAGATGCCGTCGACGTTCTCCATCTGCACGTTCGCGCAGTCGGGCTGCCAGTCGCCCGGGCAGCCCACCGCGGCGTTGAAGTTACCGGGAACGCTGACGAACTCGTACTCGGTGGCTTCCTGCGGTTCTGGCTCGACCGGCGACTCCGGCTCCTCGGGCTCGTCGGGAACGGTCGTGACGCCGTTGCCCACGGAGGCGTACGTGGATGCCGCGGAACGGGTGCCGGCGGCATCCGTCGACACCGCGCGATACTCGACGAGTGTTCCCGCCGCGAGCGGGGCGACGTCGTGGAAGACGCGGGGCGTCGTGTCTTCGGCCGTCCCGAGCGGCGTCCACTCGTCGTCGCCGACGACACGCCATGCGAAGCTCGTCTCGGCCCACGCATCGGGGATGTCGGCACTCACCGGCGCGAGCCCGGTCAGTGCCGCACCGGCTCCCGGCACGGCGATCGAGAGCGCGGCGGCCTCTACCGGCCCGGTGACCTGGCCGTCGGCGGTGAACACCACGGAGGAGAGGGCGGGCACCGTGACCGAGGCGACGCCGGCCGCGTCGGTGGTGAACGCCTGTCCACCGCCGTAGAGCGGGGTGAACGCGGCGTCGGTCGTCAGCGTCGGGATGGAGACGGTCCTGTCGGTCGTCGCACTGTTCGTCGCGATCAGGTACTCGATCTTCTCGACGCGGTCGACGCGACTGAAGGCGTACACACCGGCGCCGTCGTCGGCGTAGCGCTCGATCTGCGCGCCGCTCTCGAGGGCCGGGTGGGTCGCGCGCAGGTCGGCCAGCGTGGCGATGTGCTGGTAGAGCGGCGCGTCGGTGGCGAAGCGGTCGGCGCTGCCCAGCTGCTCGCCGGTCACAAGGGGCTGGTTCGCATACTCGGCCGTCTGCGTCGCGAACATGCTCTGGCGCGCGTCCTTGTCGCCGCCGGTGCCCGCGAAGCCCTGCTCGTCGCCGTAGTAGACGACCGGCTGGCCGCGGGTCAGGTACATGAGCTCGTGCGCGAGCTCGTCGCGCTGCAGTGCGTCGGCGCCGGCCACGAAGTAGCCGATGCGGCCCATGTCGTGGTTGCCGAGGAAGGTCGGCAGCGCGGTGGCCGACGAGTCGGGAGTCGTGTACATGTCGTCGCCGGCGAAGAGGGCCTGCAGCTGTGCGGCCGAGCCGCCCTTCGCGTACGAGGTGGCGCCTGACTGGAACGTGAAGTCGAGCACCGAGTTCATGTCGGTCTTGCGCACGTACGGCGAGAGCTTGGCCGGATCTGCGTCGTACACCTCGCCGAACATGAAGAAGTCGGGCTTGCCGGCCGCATGGGCGTAGTCGAGCACGTCGGTCGACCACTTCTCCCAGAACTCGAAGTTGACGTGCTTGGCCGTGTCGATGCGGAAGCCGTCGATGCCGAGATCGACCCAGTCCTGGTAGACGTCGACGAATCCGTCCACGACTGTCGGGTGCTCGGTCATCAGGTCGTCGAGGCCGACGAAGTCGCCGAAGGTCACCGACTCACCGGCCCAGGTCGAGTCACCGCGGTTGTGGTACAGCGTCGGGTCGTTGAGCCATGCGGGCACCTTGATGTCGGCATCCGCCTCGGCGATCACCGGCGTGTAGGGAAAGCTCGTCGCCGGGTCCAGCGCGGGGAAGGTGTCCGTGCCCGCGTAGTCGGCGGGGTCGAAGGTGGTGCCGGCGGCGTCGCGGTAGGGGCTCGTCGCCTGGTCGATGTAGGAGAACTGGTTCTCTTCGTAGGAGATGACGTCGGCGGTGTGGTTGGTGATGATGTCGAAGTAGACCTTGATGCCGCGCGCGTGCGCGTCGGCGATCAGCGCCTCGAGCTCGGCGTTCGTGCCCAGGTGCGGGTCGATCTGCGTGAAGTCGGTGACCCAGTAGCCGTGGTAGCCGGCGCTCGCGTTCGTTCCCTCGCCCTGCACGGGACGGTTCTTGAAGCTGGGCGTCAGCCAGATCGCGCTCGTGCCGAGGCCCTCGATGTAGTCGAGCTGCGAGCGCAGTCCGGCGATGTCGCCGCCCTGGAAGAAGCCCTTGTCGGTCGGGTCGAGCCCCGTGGCGAGCCGGTCGCCGGTAAGCCCGCCCGTGTCGTTGGAGGGGTCGCCGTTGGCGAAGCGATCGGTCATGACGAAGTAGAACTGCTCCGAGCTGCCCGGCTGGCGGACGGGGTCCGCCACGAGCGCGTCGTCTTCGGCCGTGTAGGCACCGGCGAGCGAGAGCACCTCGAGGCCGACCCGCTTGGTGTTGTCGTCGAAGACGAACCGCAGGGTCGTGGGCCCGGCGATCGTCAGCGGGATGTCGTCGCCGCCGCCGCCCAGCCCGTAGGACTCGTCCCAGGCGTTGTTCACCGCCACCTTGTACTTGTAGTCGCCTCCCGGGACGGCGAACTCTGCCGCGTACACACCGGGGGTGCCGGTCGCGGCGAGTTCTGTCTGCGCGCAGTCGGGCAGCCAGTCGTCGGCGCAGCCCAGTTCATTCTGCAGATTGCCCACGAGGGTGAACGTGCGGTCCGCCGCCGCGGCGGGGGCGGCTGCGATCGCCGGGATGGCGATGCTGCCGGCCAGCACGAGTGCGGCGGAGACGAGGCTGGCGATGGCGCGGCGTACGCGGGGGGTGGTCGACTTCGACACTGATGCTCCTGGGGGGATGGAGAGGCACGGCAACGTGCCCGGCGCGATGCAGGCGACGCTAACAGGTGATCCACAGGATTGCAAGCGCTTACATTCAGGTTGGTGCAAGCGCTTGCATTCGGCGGTGGGGGTGGTTGCGGCGCGTGCGCTGCAGTTTCGTGAAGATGACGAGTGACAGGATCGTCACGCCGAGCGCGATCGCCACCGTCACGGGAATCCAGGCGAGCTCGGGGACTGGAACGCGGAGACTTGACCGAAGGGATGGGGGTACGCGGTGGACAATGACTATTCGGGTTGGGTGGCAGGCTTCGGAATCGTGGGGATTCTGGTCGCTATCGCTCTGTACCTAGGGGTTCTCGCGCTCACGCTGTGGGTGTTCTACGTGATCATCCGCACGGCCGTGAAGAACGGCATCCTGAAGGCTGACGAGGAGCGCGTTCGCCGCCAGTACCCGATGAGGTAGCGGCCGCCGCAACATCGGCCGCAACGGGCGTACCTTCGGAGCATGAGCGATCCGAATCTCGACGACCAGCCGACCGATGCGGGCGGATCAAGCCTTGATCCGACCGCGGCCGGCGAGCCCGAAGTGGAAGAGCCGAAGGAAGACGCCGAGGGTCTCGGGCGTGACGTGGAGGACCCGCCCGTCTGAACGCCCATAGCTCGCCGAGGCGACCTGCCCGTCCGGCACGCGCCCCGAACTCAGGACTCCGAAGGCTCCATCGGCAGCTCCAGCCCGTAGTTCCACGACATGATCGCCGGCTGCTCGCGGTAGAAGCTCAGCACCGAGACGGATCCGGCATCCAGCGTGATCTGGGCGCCGAACCGCGGCGCCATCCGCAGGAACACCGCTGTCAGGATGCGCAGGAAGTGGCCGTGCGCCACCAGGGCGACATCTCCGTCCACCATCGCCGGCAGTGCCCGCGTGAGCACCCGCGACGCGCGTGCGGCGACTTCCTCCACCGTCTCACCAGGCGTCGCGCCGCGGATCACTCCGTGCGTGAACGCGCTCCAGTTGTAACCGAGCTCGGCGCGGATGTCCCACGTCGTGCGCCCCTCGTATCCGCCGTAGTCCCACTCGACCAGGAGCGGATCGACCTGGGCATGCAGGCCCGCCAGTTCCGCCGTGTGACGCGCCCGCTGCAGCGGCGAGGTCAGCACCAGCGTGAAATCGTAGTCGGCGACCAGCCTGCCGGCACCACGGGCGAGGTCCTCTCCGTGGGGGGTGAGGGGGATGTCGGTGAGACCGGTGTGCCGACCGATCTTGGACCACTCGGTCTCTCCGTGACGCACCAGGACGAGCTTGCCCTGCGGGTTGTCCGGGGCGGGGCGGTCGGGCAGCGGATCGTTTGCAGGCACATCGCAACCGTACTGTCGGTGACGCGCCGAACCTCGCCGCTGGGCCGCTCGCGGCGATGTCGGAGGGTGTTAGTACATTTGTTCTATGACCAGAGCGCTTGATCTGCTTCCCGCGGAGGTCGATGCTGTGCTCGCCGTATGGTCGGGGGCGGATGCCGGGGCGCTGAGTGACAGCGAGCTGATCGCGGTCAACGAGCGGTACTGCCGGATGCGGCGGATGCTGGACGCCGACCAGGTTGCGTTAGCGGCGGAGATCGCCCGCCGCTCCCGCCCCGAGCTCGGGTCGGAGGGGCTGGCGAAGACGCAGGGGTTCCGCAATCCAACGGCGCTGATCGCCGCGACCGGTGGCACCTCGACCGGGGATGCGGCACGGTTGGTGAAGGTCGGTGAGGCTACGGCACCCCGGCAGCTGCTGTCCGGGGAGAAGGCGCCAGCACGGCACCCGCACGTTGCGGCTGCGCTGGCCGCTGCTTCGTTGACGGAGCGGGCGGCGGGGGCGATCATCGCCCTCCTCGACCGGGTCGCGTTCCGCGCCGGGCCCGACGCTCTCGAGACCGGGGAGAAGACGCTGGTCGAGCAGGCGCCGGGACTGACGATGGACCAGCTGAATCGGGTGCTGGTGCGAGCGGAGGCATGGCTCGACCCGGACGGTGTCGCTCCGCGTGAGGATGAGAAGCGCGGCCTGGAACAGTTCACCATGCGGGAGATCGACGGGATGGTCGAGTTCACCGGCCGCCTCACGCCTGAACACGGCGCGCCGGTGAAGGCCGCGATCGAAGCGCTCGTCTCGGACGAGATGCGCGCGACCCGCGATGCCGTGCGGGATGGGACAGCGGATCCGGATGCGCCGCGCCGATCCGTGGTGCAGATGCAGGCCGACGCGCTCGTCCGACTCTGCGAACACGCCCTCGGCTGCTCCGAAAAGGACCTCCCCCTGCACGGCGCGACCGTCGTCGTCCGGATCGATCACAGCGACCTCGTGAACGACACCGGGTTCGCGACGATCGATGGGATCACCGCCCCCGTGTCGGTCGCCACCGCCCGGCGGATGGCCGCCGGCGGGCAGATCATCTCCTGTGTCCTCGGAGGGGACTCCCAAGTCCTGGACTGGGGCCGCACGAAACGGCTGTTCACCCCCACCCAGCGGCTCGTGCTCGTCGAACGCGACGGCGGCTGCGCGATGTGCGGGGCACCACCCGGACACGCGAAGGTGCATCACATCCAGTGGTGGGCACGCGACGCCGGACCCACCGACCTGAACAACGGCGTACTGTTATGCGAGTCCTGCCACCACCGCATCCACGACAACGGCTGGGACATCCGCATCGAGGGCATCGGCATCACAGCGAAGGTGTGGTTCATCCCACCGCCGCACGTCGACCCGGCTCGAACCCCCCGACTCGGCGGACGCGCACGCTACGACTACGCCGCCTGAACTCTTCACTGGCAGCACTGCTCCCGCCGGAGAACCGCACGAACGCGCGGGCGCCGGGCGGGCAGGGCGCCCGCCGATGCGCAGCACGGCGACACTCCAGACCCTGGCGCCCTACAGCCGCTCGATGATCGTCGCGTTCGCCATGCCGCCGCCCTCGCACATCGTCTGCAGGCCATACCGTCCGCCGGTCGCCTCGAGCGTGGCGAGCAGCGTGCCGAGCAGTCGGGTTCCCGAGGAACCCAGCGCATGCCCGAGGGCGATCGCGCCGCCCCACGCGTTCAGCTTCGCCGGATCAGCGCGCAGGTCGTGGGCCCAGGCGAGCGGCACGGGTGCGAACGCTTCGTTCACCTCGTACGCGTCGAGGTCGCCGATCGTGAGGCCGCTGCGCTCGAGGATGCGCCGCGTCACCGGGATCGGCCCGGTGAGCATGAAGAGCGGGTCATCCCCCACGACCGCGAACGAGACGAAACGCGCCCGAGGGGTCAATCCCAGAGCCATCGCCTTTTCTTCGCTCATGATCAGCGCGGCCGAGGCGCCGTCGGTGAGGGGCGAGGAGTTGCCCGGCGTGATCCGCCAGTCGATGTCGGGGAACCGCGCCGCCAGCTCGTCGGTGCGGAACGCCGGGTTGAGACCGCCGAGCCCGTCGATCGAGGTGCCGGCCCGCACCGTCTCGTCGCTGGTCACCGCCCCATCGCCGACCGCAACCGCGAGCAACTGGGAGTCGAACAGGCCTCGGGATGCCGCATCCGCTGCCCGCAGATGAGACTCGGCCGAGTAGGCATCCAGCACCTCGCGCGACAGGCCCCACTTCTGGGCGATGAGCTCGGCCGAAACGCCCTGGTTCACGAGGCCGTCGGGGTAGCGCTGGTCGAGCAGCGCGGAGCGCGAGCCACCCGCTCGGGACGACCCGAGCGGCACCCGACTCATCGATTCGACCCCACCCGCGATCACGATGTCGTACGCGCCGGCGATCACTCCCTGCGCGGCGAAGTGGGCGGCCTGCTGGCTCGATCCGCACTGCCGGTCGATCGTCGTCGCGGGGACGGACTCGTCGAAGCCTGCGGCCAGCACCGCCTGCCGTGCGACGTTCATCGCCTGGTCGCCGACCTGGCTGACGCACCCGAGCAGCACGTCATCGATCTGACCGGATTCGAGCCCGTTGCGCTCGAGCACGGTCCTCAGCACCCCCGCGGCGAGGTCGACCGGGTGGATCCCTGACAGGGCCCCGCCGGGCTTGCCCCGGCCCGATGGGGTGCGGACGACGTCGACGATGACGGCGGTGCGAGGCATGGGTCAGCCCTCCGTGGACTCCGCCGGACGCTCGACCGTGGCCGCGGCATCCGGCACGTAGCCGTCGATGTGGCGCTCATCGGGTCCGTTGTAGGCCGAGAGCGGGCGGATGAGGGCGTTGGATGCCGCCTGCTCCATGATGTGCGCCGCCCAGCCGGTGATCCGCGCCGCGACGAACAGCGGCGTGAAGGTCAGCGTGTCGAAGCCCATCAGGTTGTACGCCGGCCCCGACGGGTAGTCCAGGTTCGGGTAGATGCCCTTGCGCGCGACGAACTCCGACTCGAGCGTGTCGTACAGGGCGGCGAGGTCGCGGGCGCTCTCGCCCTCGGCCGAGTAGTGCTCCACGAGGGTGTCGAGCGCGGCCTTCATGGTCGGCACGCGAGAGTCGCCGTGCTTGTAGACGCGGTGACCGAACCCCATGATCTTGCGCTTCTCGGCGAGCGCGGTGTCGAGCCACGGCCCGACGTTGTCGGCGGAGCCGATCTCGTCGAAGATGTGCATGACCGCCTCGTTGGCTCCGCCGTGCAGCGGCCCCTTGAGCGCACCGATCGCGCCGACGACCGCGGAGTACAGGTCGGCCATCGTGCTCGTGATCACGCGCGCTGTGAAGGTCGACGCGTTGAACGAGTGCTCGGCATACAGGATCATCGAGACGTTGAACGCGTGTGCGACCACCGGGTCGGGCACATCGCCGAAGGTCATCCAGAGGAAGTTCTGCGCGTAGTCGAGGTCGTCGCGCGGGTCGACGATGCCCAGTCCGTGCCGGCGACGCTGGTCGTACGCGACCATCGCCGGGAGCTTCGCGAACAGGTGCCGCGACTTCACGAGATCCGACTCGCGCGAGGTGTCGTATGCCGCGGGGTCCGAGGCGCCGATGAGAGAGACCGCGGTGCGCAGCACGTCCATCGGGTGCGCGTCCAGCGGTACCAGGTCGATCGCCTGCCGGACGTTGTCGTCGAGCGTGCGGTTCGCGCGCTCCTCGGCCACCAGCGCGGTCAGTTCGTCTTCGGTCGGCAGCTCGCCGTACCAGAGCAGGTACGCGACCGCCTCGAACGGCTGCGTGGCGGCCAGTTCCTGCACGGGATAGCCGCGGTAGAGCAGGCTGTTGGTCTCGGGGTTGACCTTGGACACCGCGGTGTAGTCGACGGTGACCCCCGCGAGGCCCTTCTTGATCTCGATGTCTGTCATGTCTCTTCTTCCTGAGGAGGTTCAGCGGGCGATCTGGAAGTTGAACACCGAAGTGTCGAAGTGGTTGTAGTCCTCGTAGTCGATCAGGTCGTACAGGTCGGCGCGATGCTGCATCTCGCCGAGCTTGGACGTGAGATGACCTTCGTCGATCAGCGTATCCAGCGCGCGGCCTGCCGCACCCATCGCGATGCGAAGGAGCGACACCGGCCAGATCACCATGTTCACCCCGACGTCGCGCAGCTGGTCGACCGAGAACAGGTCGCTTTTTCCGAACTCGGTCATGTTGGCCAGGATCGGCACGTCGACCGCCGCACGCACCGCCGCGAACTCCTCGAGCGAACGCATGGCCTCGGGGAAGATCGCATCGGCTCCGGCATCCACCAGCGCCTTCGCTCGTTCCACCGCGGCGTCGAGGCCCTCTTGCCCATCATGCATCGCGCGGATGTCGGTGCGTGCCATGATCAGGAAGTTCGGGTCGCGACGCGCGTCGACCGCGGCACGGATGCGCTTGACTGCGGTGTCGGAGTCGACGACCGCCTTGCCGTCGAGGTGCCCGCACCGCTTCGGGTTGATCTGATCCTCGATGTGCGTGCCGGCAAGACCCGCGTCCTCGAGCGTCTGGATCGTGCGGGCCACGTTCATCGGCTCGCCGAACCCGGTGTCGGCGTCGATGATCGCGGGCAGCTCCGTCATCCGCGCGATCTGCTGACCGCGACCGGCCACCTCGGTGAGGGTGGTCAGGCCGATGTCGGGCAGTCCCAGGTCGGCGGCGAGCACGGCGCCCGAGACGTAGACGCCCTCGAAGCCCTTCTTCTCGATCAGCTTGGCGCTCAGTGGATTGAACGCGCCGGGAAACCTCAGCAGTTCGCCGGAGGCGAGCCGCTCGCGGAACAGCCGGCGCTTCTCGGCGGCCGACGTCGTGGAGTACAGCATCAGAACAGTCCCTTCGGGGCCGGAGCGCCGGCGAGCACGCCGTGCTCCGCGACGATCGTGAGTTCGCCCACCTCGGCGGCCGTGAGCTCGGGCAGGCGCTGGGCGAGGTCGAGGAACCGCTCGATCTCCTCCGGCGCGAGCACGGGCTCGGCGAGGATCCGGAACTTGCGGATGTAGTCCTCGCGCGCGAACGGACGGGCCCCCAGCGGATGCGCGTCGGCCACGGCGATCTCGTCGACGATCTCGCGGCCGTCCGTGAAGCGGATGACCACGCGGCCGCCGAAGGCCTTCTCGTTCGGGTCGTCGGAGTGGTAGCGGCGCGTCCACTCGTCGTCTTCGGCCGTGGTGACCTTGTGCCACAGGGCGACCGTGTCTTCGCGACCGGCGCGTTCGGGAGCGTACGAGTCCACGTGATGCCAGGCGCCGTCCTGCAGCGCGACCGTGAAGATGAACGGGATCGAGTGGTCGAGCGTCTCGCGGGATGCAGTCGGGTCGTACTTCTGCGGGTCATTCGCGCCCGAGCCGATCACGTAGTGCGTGTGGTGGCTCGTGTGCAGGACGATCGACTCGATGTTCTGCGGGTCGAAGCCGTCGGGGTTCTCGTTGTGCAGCTTGCGCGCCAGATCGATCCAGGCCTGCGCCTGGTATTCGGCCGAGTGCTCCTTCGTGTAGGAATCGAGGATGCCGCGCTTGGCCTCGCCGTCCGCGGGGAGGGGCACCTCGTAGGCGGCAGCCGGACCATCGAGCATCCACGCGATCACGCCGTCTTCGCCTTCGTAGATCGGCGACGGGCTGGTCTCGCCGCGCATCGCGCGGTCGACGGCTTCGACGGCCATCTTCCCGGCGAAGGCCGGGGCGTGCGCCTTCCAGGTCGAGATCTCGCCCTTGCGGGACTGACGGGTCGCGGTCGTCGTGTGCAGAGCCTGACCGACGGCCTGATAGATCGTCTCGACGTCGAGACCGAGGAGGGTGCCGATGCCGGCCGCGGCCGACGGACCGAGGTGGGCGACGTGGTCGATCTTGTGCTTGTGCAGCGAGATCGCCCGCACCAGGTCGATCTGGATCTCGTACCCGGTCGCGATGCCGCGCACGAGCGCCCGGCCGTCGGAGCCGACGTGCTGCGCGACCGCGACGATCGGCGGGATGTTGTCGCCGGGGTGCGAGTACTCGGCCGCCAGGAAGGTGTCGTGGTAGTCCAGTTCGCGCACGGCCACGCCGTTCGCCCACGCCGCCCACTCGGGGCTGGTGCGCCGGTCGATCGTGCAGCCGAATACGGTCGAACCCTTGCCGCTCACCGAGACCGCGTGGTCGAGCGCCTGCTGGCGGGCCGCGCTGACGGGCGCGCGGGTGAGGGATGCCGCGGCAACGGCGGCATTGTCGATCACGCGGTTGATGATCATGTCGACCACGTCGGGCTCGACCTCGACCGGATCGGCGGCGACCTCGGCGATGCGCCAGGCCAGCTGGCCTTCGCGGGCGAGGTGCTCGTCGCTGCGGTGGACGCGGAGGTGATGGGTGACGGTCATGCTGGTGCCTTTCGTGGGGACGGATTCGAGGATCGTGGCGAGCGCGTTGTACAGGTGCACGTGCGTCGCATGGGCGGCGAGGTCGGCATCCCGCTCCGCGATCGCCGCGGCGATCAGCCGGTGCTCGGCGACGGAAGCAGTGAGCCGCTCGGGAATGTCGCGGGCGAGGCGTCGCACGCGGACGAGGTGGGTGCGGACGGTCCGCAGCGCGGAGCTGAGGTAGTCGTTGTCGATGGACGCGTCGAGCTGGGCGTCGAACCGGGCGATGAGGGCGTAGTACGCGTCGCGCCCGTCCTCGCCGCGCAGGCTGGACTGGGCGAACTCGTCGGCGAGCGACGCGAACGCGGCCGAATCTCCGCGCACCGCTGCCAGTCGAGCGGCGGTCTCTTCGAGCGCGCGGCGCAGTTCGAACAGCGCCCGGATGTCTCCGGTGTCGACGTCGGTCACGACCGTGACGCGCGGCGACTGCTGAGCGACGAGTCCGTCGGCGGCGAGCCTGCCGAGCGCTTCGCGCAGCGGAGTGCGGCTCACACCGAGGCGCGCCGCCTGCTCGACCTCGCCCAGGACGGTGCCGGGCGCGAGATCGCCCGACTGGATCTGCTCGAGGAGCGTCGCATATGCGCGGTCGCTTGCCCGCATGACTGCCTCCTCGCCGTGGACTCGCGACTATTGTATACACAGTGGAGCATTCATCGACAATTCCCGGCAACTCATAGCGTCTGCGTATACACACACCCGATCAGAGGGAAGTGCGCGACACGCTATTCGCAAATTTGTGAAACCGGCGTACCGTATCGCGCGTGAGTACAGTCATCCACACGAACGGCCTCACGAAGTACGACGGCGTCGACCCGCAGGGGCTGTGGTGGCTGCTGCCGGCCATCTCGGCGATCGCCGCCGCGACGGGCGCGCTCATGCGGCGTCGCGAACGGGCTCCGGCGGGATGACGGGCATGGACCACGCGAGCAGCGAAGCGGCCGAGCAGGCGGCGGCGATGATGACCGCCGCCGGGATGCCGCGCATGCCCGCCCGCGTGATGATGGCTCTGGTCGGATCGCCGGACGAGGGCTACACCGCGGCCGAGCTCGCCGAGCGGCTGGGCGTGTCCGCCGCGGCGGTATCGGGGGCGGTGCGCTACCTGCAGACGATCCACATCATCCACCGCCTGCCCCATCGGGGTGATCGACGCGACCGGTACGACATCGCCGACGACGGGTGGCACGTCGTGCTCACCGCCAACATTCCTCTCTACGAGCGCCTCGCCGACTTCGTGGATCGCGTGGCGGACGCGAATACCGAGGCGCCGCAGTCGGTCGCCCGTGCGCGCAGCATGTCGGAGTTCTTGCGCTTCCTCGCGCGACGGATGCCGGAGCTCTTGGACGAGTGGGAGGCGGAGCGCTCCGCAGACTGACGACACGGCCACCCCCGAGGCGATTCCCGGTCGTACCCTGGAACCGTGCCGGACGAGCCGTCTCACGAGTTCATCCCCGCCGAGCACGGAGAGCTCGACGAGCTGCGCCGTCGCGCCTACGGGCCGGATGCCGACATCCGCGACGACCCCGTCGCCGTCGCGCGGCTGACCGCACTGGAGGATCTCGTGCGCCTCGGGCGCGCGCCGCGAGAGGCCCAGGGGGCACCGGACCGGTTCGACCCGGCTGAGCGCTCCATCGTCGCCGCGCCGGCGGTCTCCGCGGCCCCACACGCCGCCGCCGCCCGGGTCGCCACTTCGTCATCCCGCTCTGCGCGGTGGCACACCGGCCTGGTGACGGGAACCGCGGCGGTCGCGGTGCTGCTCGGTGTCGCGGCGTGGACCGCGGGCCAGGCCGCACCCGCGGACGGACCGCCGTCCGCGAACGCCAAGTCGGCGGCGATCGCGAACGAACGACGCGCATCGGGCTACGAGGCGGGCTACGCGCTGTATGTCGACCGATTGCGCGAGGACGTGCTCGGCCTGCCCGGCAATCAAGACGTCGCCGCCATCATGATCCGCGATCAGCTCAAGCCCTACGGCATCCTCTACGGTCGCACCGTCGGCGCGGGGCCCACCACCGACCATCGGTTCTGCATGATCATCGCCGATCTGCCCGTGTCGTCGGTCACGTGCATCCCGATCGAGAACGCGTACGCCAACCCGGTGTCGGTCGAGCTGCCGTCCTGGTACTCCGACACGGAGAGTGACGTCTTCACCGGCCTCGGCGAACTGATCAGCTACACGATCATGCCGGGCGGCGGGGTCGTCGCCGTGCCGGCGGACTCGGCGAGCACCCGGTAGCGGACGCACGTCTGTCACGGCCCCGGCGGCGGCGCGCCGGCAGCGACGACGGTTCACCCCATGGGAGATGGCTGCAGCGGTAGCGTGAGAGCGTGGGGGACGAGCCGGGAGGCGTCGTCACGCGAGCCGAGCAAGGGGAGCTCGACGCGTTGCGTGGTCGCGCCTATGCACAGGATGCCGACATCTTCGACGATGCGGCGGCAGTCTGTCGACTGCGCGAACTCGAAGACCGCCTGCGTGCCGAGCATTTCGCCGCTCCCGGCGAGTGGACCGTCGAGTTCTCCCTCGCGATGCTGCACGCCCGATCCCAGCCGGCCGCACATCCGGCAGCACCCGACCCCCCGCCGCAGCGGGTACATGACCCGGTGAGTCCGCTCGGTGGGCGAACCGCTGGGCGATCCCCGCGACCCACGTGGCTGCGCTGGCATGAGGCCCTCGTCGCGGGCACGGCCGCGATCAGCGTGCTCCTGGCTGCATGGGCAGGGACCGATCCCGACCGCGATGCGCGCGCGGCGGCCGACATCGTCGAGATGGCCGCCGCGACGGATCCTGCCCAGACGTCATATGCCGAGCTTTACGAGCTGCACATGGAGAGCCTGCGCGAAGACCTGCTTTCGGGCCCCGGGATGGAGGAGATCAGCGCTCGGATGTTCCGCGGCCTGCTCCGACCACAGGGCGTGCTGTACGGCCGGGCCGTGGGCGCGGGTCCGACCCGCGACGGCGAATTCTGCATGATCGTGACCGACGCACCCGCACCTTCCATCGTGTGCATCTCGGTCACCGACACCCCACGCGGGGTGTCCGTCGTCCTTCCGCCGGCCTCGGCCGAGTCGTCCGACAACCCGCCGGCGAGTGCGCAGTTCGTGCGGTACACGCTCACCAGCGAGCGCAGAGTCGTCGCCGAGCCCATTCAGGCCGGCGCGAATTGACCTAGCCGGCCACTTCGGCCAGATGCCGCTCCAGCGCGTCGAGCGCGCGGCGCTGGCCCTTCACGAGGCGCTCGCGGGCCGCATCCAACGAGGTCCACTCGACGCGGTCGACCTCGGGGAAGGACTGAGTGCGCCCGGATCGCGGCGGCCACTCCAGCTCGAACTCGCCGAATTCGAGCCCGTCGAGCGAGAAGCCCACACCGTCAGCGATGAACACCGTGACCCGCTTCCCCGACGAGTACGCGAACGTGCCGAGCTCCGCATAGGGCGGCGCCGGCGCGTCCACCCCGAGCTCCTCCGCGAACTCGCGGAGGGCGGCGTCGAGGGCGGACTCGGAGTCGGGGTCGTACTCGCCCTTCGGGATCGACCAGGCCCCGGCATCCTTCGCCGCCCAGTACGGACCGCCCATATGGGCGATCAGCACCTCGGGCGCGCCGACACCCTTCCCGCCGCCGGCCTGCAGGCGGTAGAGAAGGATGCCGGCGCTGGTCACTGCCATGGCTCGTCAGCTCACGGACGGGACTTCGGCGAGACCTTGTAGGTCTCCTCGGCGTCTGTCACGGCGACCCCGCCCACGGCGTCGGCGATCGCCGCCATCGTGTCGGCGTCCAGCGTCACACCCGACGCGGCGACGTTCGACGCGATCTGCTCGGGGCGCGAGGCACCCACGAGAGCGGCGGCGACGTTCGGGTTCTGCAGCACCCAGGCGATCGCCAGCTGCGGCATCGTGAGCCCGACCTCGTCGGCGATGGGCTTCAGTCGCTGCACGGCCGTCAGCACATCGTCGTCGAGGAAGCGCTTGATGAAGTCGGCGCCGCTCTTCTCGTCCGTCGCGCGCGACCCCTCGGGGTGCGGGCTGACCGGGCAGGTACTTGCCGCTGAGAACGCCCTGCGCCATCGGCGACCAGACGATCTGCGAGATGCCGAGCTCCTCCGAGGCCGGCACGACCTTGTCCTCGATGACGCGCCACAGCAGCGAGTACTGCGGCTGGTTCGAGATCAGCTGGATGCCGAGATCCGCAGCCAGCGCGTGGCCCTCGCGAAGCTGCTCCGCGGTCCACTCCGAAACGCCGATGTACAGCGCCTTGCCCTGGCGGACGACGTCGGCGAAGGCCTGGAAGGTCTCCTCGATCGGAGTCTCGTAGTCGTAGCGGTGAGCCTGGTACAGCTCGACGTAATCGGTGCCGAGTCGCGTGAGCGATCCGTTGATCGCCTCCATGATGTGCTTGCGGCTCAGGCCGCTGTCGTTGGGGCCCTTGGGTCCGGTCGGCCAGTAGACCTTCGTGAAGATCTCGAGCGACTCGCGGCGCTGACCGGCGATCGCCTTGCCCAGAACGACTTCTGCTTCGGTGTTCGCGTACGCATCCGCGGTGTCGAACGTGGTGATGCCGGCATCCAATGCCGCGTGCACGGTGGCGATCGCGTCCGCGTCGCCCACCTGCGAGCCGTGCGTCACCCAGTTGCCGTAGGTGATCTCCGAGACTTTGAGACCGCTGTTGCCGAGATATCGATAATTGACCATCAGACAACGCTAGTGCGCCCCAGGCCGAGCAGGCCCGGGGTTGCGCAGATGACCTCAGCGCTCGGGCGTCCTCCGGCGGAAAGCCCCGCTGAGGCTCCGCAGGAGGAGGAGCATTCCACCGAGGCCGAGCACACTGCCCAGGAACGAGAAGGCTCGCACGTCCTCGGTGATCGCCGGCCCGACGTCGGACACGGCGAGGAAGAAGCCCGTCGCCACCAGCGCGACGCCGACGATCGTCGCCGTCACCTCACCCAGGATCGAGTCCAGCCAGCGCCTGTCATCTGCGCTCTCCAACGCTCGCACGCGCACCTGGAAGGTTCCGTCCTGCAGCGCCTGGGTTATGCCCTCTATCCGGCGCGGGAGGCGCCGCAGCTGCTCGGCGACGATCGCCGATTGGGCCTGGAGACCCAGTGCCACGGTCCGCGGAGAAGCCAGTTGCAGGGCGATGTGGGGTGCTCGCGAGAGTCCCCGGCCGACCATGTCGTAGTTGGGCACGAGGCGGCGCAGCGCGCCCTCCAGCGAGATGAGGGTGCGAAACACCAGCAGCAGCGAGGGCGGCATCGCGAGGCGATGCCGCCTCAGCACGTCGATGAGGGCGCTGAAGACGTTCTCCCCCACCTGTGCATTGGCGACTCGAGTCAGGATCGCGCCGATGTCGTGCTGCAGAACGGCCTGCTCCACGCTGCCGCCCGCCATCGGCGCGCAGAGCAGCAGCACGATATCGGTGGCCGACACGTCGTCGTCGTTCGCGATCGCCACCAGGAGCGGAGCGAGGAGTCTGCGCACGCTGCGCTCGAGTATTCCGATCGCGCCGAAGTCGATCAGGGTGACCTGGCCGTCCGACGCGAGGATCAGGTTGCCCGCGTGCAGGTCGGCATGGAACACGCCGCGCACGGCGATCTGCTCGAAGACCGAGTCCACGACGCCGTCGACGACCTTGCGGGCAGCGTCCGGAGGCAGCGCATCTGGCGTGAGCCGGCTGAAGGGAATGCCGTCGGCACGCTCGAGCACGAGCATGCGCGACGTGGAGAGATCGTTGTACACAGCGGGAATGTTGAGCGACGGCGACTGTGATCGATCGATCGCGCCGCGGAGCATCTCTGTGTTGGCGGCCTCTACGCGGTAGTCGAGCTCATCGCGCAGAGCGCGCGCGAACTCCGCCGCCAATGCTCCCGCCCCGTAGTCGCGCGCCCACTCGGTGCGCCGCTCGGCGTCGGCAGCGAGTCGCTCGAGGATGTCGAGGTCGGTCGTCACCTGCGCTCTGGCCCGAGGACGCTGGATCTTGATCACGACCCGTGCGCCGTCCCGCAGCGTCGCGGTGTGCACCTGGGCGACGGATGCCGCCGCCATCGGCGTCTGATCGACCGAGGCGAACACTTCGTCCAACGGACGCGTGAGTTCGTGGCGGATCGCGGCCTCAGCCTCGGCCCAGGGGATCGGGGTCGAATCCATCTGCAGCGTGGAGAGCGCCTTGATGAATTGCGGCGGCAGCACGTCCTCGCGCGACGAGAGCACCTGACCGAGCTTGACGAAGGTCACCCCGGCCTCATTGAGTGCACCGACCAGCGCCTCGGGGAGTTCGTCGCTGTAGCCTCTCGCGCGGTTCTGGTAGAGCCCGATTCCGTGCCGCGAGGCGATGACGACGATCTGCGCGTAGCGCCTGGCACGGTCTCGGCGCCGGATGGCATCGCGGATCACGAGGATCGGATTGCGCACCGGGCGCGTGGGGACCAAGAACTCGCTCACGACGATCACGACCACCACGACCGCGAACACCCAGCCGAGGATCAGGCCCGAGATGATCACCACGATCGGCCACGAGACGAGGAACTTCCCGTCCGCGTACACGTTGGACTGCTCCAGCATCCACAGCACGAGCGGCACGCTCAGCGAGAACACGAGGAGCGAGAACACCAGCGACCGTACCCAGCCCACCGGCGTGTCGAGCAGTCGGCGCGACACCCACGTCGCGGCCGCGGCGAAGGCCAGCGCTACGAGCGCGAAGATGAGCCAGGCGGGCATGCCTCAGATTCTGTCAGGACTCGGTCGCTCGTGGTTCGGCGAAGACGATCAGTCCTCGGTGGGCGTCGCGGCCGCTGCAGCCTCGTCTTCGGTCGTGGCCACCAGCTGGCCGCACGCTCCGTCGATCTCCTTGCCGCGCGTATCGCGAAGAGTCGTCGGGATGCCGGCGTCGTTGAGGCGGCGGACGAACTCGTTCTGCACCGACACGTCCGATGCCGTCCAGATCGAGCCCGGGGTCGGGTTGAGCGGGATCGGGTTCACGTGCACCCAGCCCCGGCCTCGGGCGTTGAGCTTGTCGGCGAGCAGGTCGGCGCGCCAGCCGTGGTCGTTCATGTCCTTGATGAGCGCGTACTCGATCGAGACGCGACGGCCGGTCTTGTCGAAGTAGTTCCGGGCGGCATCGAGTGCCTCGTCGACCTTCCACCGCGAGTTGACCGGAATGAGCTCGTCGCGGAGCTTGTCGTCGGGCGCGTGCAGCGACAGGGCGAACGTGACGGGGATGTCCTCATTCGCGAGCTTCGTGATCGCCGGAACCAGCCCCACGGTCGAAACCGTGATCCCGCGAGCGCTCATGCCCAGGCCGTGCTGCTTGTCGGTCATCACGCGGACCGCCTGCATCACGCGGGCGTAGTTCGCGAGCGGTTCGCCCATTCCCATGAACACGATGTTCGAGACCCGCTCCGCGCTGTGGTCATCGCGCTTCTTCCCCCCGAGGCCCCCGTCGGCGATCAGGCGGTTGGCGCGCACGATCTGCTCGATGATCTCGGCGGCCGACATGTTGCGGGTGAGCCCCGCCTGGCCGGTCGCGCAGAACGGGCAGTTCATGCCGCAGCCCGCCTGCGACGAGACGCACAGCGTGATGCGGCCGGGGTAGCGCATGAGGACGGATTCGACGAGTGCGCCGTCGTGCAGCTTCCAGAGGAACTTGATCGTGTCGCCGCGGTCGGTCTCGAGCCGGCGCACCTCGGTCAGCAGGGGCGGCAGCATCCCGTGCACGAAGTCCTCACGACCTGCCGCGGGCAGGTCGCTCATCGCCGCGGGGTCGTGCGTCCAGTGCGTGAAGTAATGCGTCTCGAGCTGCTTCGCGCGGAAGCCCGGCAATCCGAGTTCTTTGACCTTCGTGACGCGCTCGTCGGGGGTGAGATCGGCGAGGTGCACGGGCGGCTTGCCCCGCTTCGGACTCGCGAACTGCAGCAGCGGCTTGCCCTCGGCATCCTTCTTCTGCTGCCAGCCCTCGGTACGTGGCCGCACCTGCGGCGCGGCGGAGGCCGCAGGCGCCGTCTTCGGGCGCACCTGTCGCACGGGCGTTCCCTCGGGCCTGGTCGTCATGCTCTCAGGGTAGGGGATGCACCTGCGTGAACCCCGGGGCGCGGTAGCGCGGGGGTAGCGTGGGGACGGGGACGAACCATGGATGCTGCGACCCGGGCCGAGCTCGACGCTCTGCGTCTGCGCGCGTACGGCCCGTCACCCGACATCGCGGGCGACGAGGCGGCGATCGCGCGGCTGGTCGCCCTGGAGGAGTTCGCTCTTCCGGCACCCCGCGAACAGCAGAGCGCGGCGCCTGAGGTCCCCGCACTGCTCGGCAGCGGGGCGGGGACGAGCGATACCGCGGCGACACCGGCCCGCGTGGTCGAGGGCGCTCCCGCCCCGATTCGTCACTCGCGTCCGCGCTGGCACCTCGGCCTCATCACCGCGGTCGCGCTCATCGCGCTCCCGTTCGGAATGATCGCGGCGACCCGCACCACGACCGGGTCGGGCACCACCGCCGCAGCGGCGCCCACCGCAGCCGCCGGAGCGATCGCCGCGAAGGTGCGTGAAGCGCGGGTCTTCGCGGCCGATCCGGAGTCGCAGATCGTGATGCGCGTGCGGATCGACGGCTATTTCGGCTCCTACGTCGACGTCCCGGTCGGCACGGACGTGCCGGTGTTCCCGGTCGAAGGCCTCATGACCTGGGCAGAGCCGCTCGGCGACTACTACGGCTGGCAGCTGTGGATCGGCGGCGCGCGCGGCGGCGTGGAAGATGAGAACTGCATGCTGCTGGACGGCGACGGCACGATGCGCGCCGACTGCGTCTCGACCTCACTCCGCGCGGACGGCGCGCTGCTGCTGACCGTGCCGTACGACCAGATGGCACCCGAGGATCGGCCGGACGCGATGACTGCCGATCAGAGCCTCGGGTTCTGGTGGGACACGGACGGCGCGATCACGATCCTGCTCAGCCCGACTCCCGCCGACTGACCGACTCCAGGGACGACGGACGCGGCATCCCGCTACTATCGTTCCACTGTGGTTCCCACCGAGAGTCTGCTCGCGTTCATCGTCGCGGCTCTCGTGCTCATCGTCATACCGGGACCCAGCGTGCTGTTCACGATCGGACGCGCCCTCGCGCTCGGACGCATCGGCGGGCTGCTGAGCGTCCTCGGCAACGCGCTCGGCCTGCTGCCGATCATCGGACTCGTGGCCATCGGCGTCGGCGGCATCGTCGCGCGGTCGGTCGTTCTGTTCACGATCGTGAAGGTCGCCGGAGCGCTGTACCTGATGTTCCTCGGCGTGCAGGCGATCCGTCACCGCAATCGCGCCGCCGAGGCCGCCATGTCGGGGGCGCTCCCCCGCTCGCACTGGCGCCAGCTCGGCGAGGGCTTCGTCGTCGGCATCACGAACCCGAAGACGATCGCGTTCTTCGTCGCGGTGCTTCCGCAGTTCGTCGACCTGCAGTCGGGCTCGGTGCCGCTGCAGATGATCGAACTCGGTCTGGTGTTCTTCGTGATCGCCCTCATCTCGGACGCCGTGTGGGCGCTCGCCGCCGCGGGCGCGCGCACATGGTTCGGCAAGTCTCCGAAGCGCATCGCCGTGCTGTCGGCGACCGGTGGCGGGCTGATGATCGGGCTGGGCGGCATCCTGCTGTTCACCGGCAACAAGCACTAGCCGCGCCTGCTACGCCGGTCGCGCGCCGAGATTCACGAGGTTGCCGTCGACGTCGCGTGCCTGCGCGACCCGCTCGCCCCAGGGCGTGTCGGCCGGAGGCTGCACCGACACGCCGCCGAACGAGAGGAACGCGTCGAACGCGCTGTCGATTTCGTCGACGTAGAACCACAGCGCCACCCGGTCGCCGACCGATGCGTCGGGCGCGGCCGCGTCCTTGCCGATGCCGAGGGATGCCGCACCGATCGTCAGCGAGACGTAGACGTCCTCGCCGCCGTCGTCGAAGCGGTAGTCCACCGTGCCGCCGAGGGCCTGTTCGTAGAAGTCCGCGAGCCGAGGCAGATCGTGGGTGAGCAGGATGGGGAACAGGCTGTGGACCACCATTCCGCCACCCTATGACGACGCCTCCGAGGTCCGCGAGACAGCATAGGCGCCGCGAGACTGACTGCGTTCGCCTCTGTCTCGTGGTGCCTATGCTGTCTCGCGGTCACGCAGCCGGGCGGCGGTCACAGAAAGATGTCGGGGAACAGCCGGTTGTCAGGCGTGCCGGGCACGGCGGCGTAGCGCGAGAAGTCGGTCGACGCCGGCATCCGTCAGCACGTCCTCGACGATCAGGGACTGGCCGGTGTACTCCCGCGAGGGGCGGATCAGCACCTCGTACGCGGCGTCCGCGTAGATCTCGGGCGTGCGGCTCGCGGCCATCACCATGTCGCCGCCGAGCAGGTTCTGCACCGCGGCGGTCGCGATCGTGGTGCGCGGCCACAGCGTGTTGGCGGCGATCCCGTCCTTCGCGAACTCGGCCGCGAAGCCGAGCGTCACCATCGTCATGCCGTACTTGGCGAGCGTGTAGCCGGTGTGCGCGCCGAGCCACTTCGGGTCGAGATTGAGGGGCGGCGACAGCGACAGGATGTGCGGGTTCTCGGCCTCGCGCAGGATCGGCACCGCCGCCTGCGAGAGCATGAACGTGCCGCGCACGTTGACGTCCTGCATGAGGTCGTACTTCTTGGCGGCCAGCGCGAGCGAGGTCGACAGGTCGATCACGCTGGCGTTGTTCACGACGATGTCGATGCCGCCGAACTCGCCCTGCGTCTTGAGCACGGCCTCGGTGATGTCGTCGTCGTTGCGCACATCGCCCACGATCGGCAGCGCGTTGCCGCCCGCGGCGCGGATCTGCTCGGCCGCCGAGTGCACGGTGCCTTCGAGCTTCGGGTGCGGCGAGTCGGTCTTGGCGAGCAGCGCGATGTTGGCACCGTCGGCGGCCGCGCGCAGCGCGATCGCGAGGCCGATGCCGCGGCTGCCGCCCGACATCAGGATGGTCTTGCCTGCCAGGGGCTTCTCGGTCATGGGGGTCCTTCCGATTCTGGGAGTAGAGGCTTGTCAGTGTCCGACGGCCCGAAGTCTGTGTCGCATGTCCCGAATCTTGTGGGATACGGGGCCTGTAACCAACAACAAGTGGGACATCCAGGTCAGGTCAGCGGGCGGTGGACTGCTTGCGGGATGCCGCGGCGAAGGCGGCGACCCGGAGCTTCGACTCATCCGTGTCGAAGCGCGCGCCGATCGTGTCGGCTTCGTCGGCGAGGTTCTGCTCGAACGTGCGGTCGGCGCCGACGCGGACCAGTCGCTTGGCCTGCCCGAACGCCGCCGTGGCGTTCTCGAGCCAGAAGCGCGCGATCTGCTCGGCGCGCGACGGCGACATCGGCGGCCGGAACGACCTCGGCGACCAGCCCCCAGTCGAGGGCCTCGGCCGCGCTGAGCGTGCGGTCCTGCAGCAGCAGCTGCAGCGCGCGGCGCTGCCCGATCGCGGCGGGCAGCAGCGTGGAGACGCCGAGGTCGGGAGTCAGGCCGATGTTCGCGTACTTGCTGACGAACTTCGCCGCGTCCGACGCGACGATGTAGTCGGAGCTCAGCATGAGGCCCAGCCCCCCGCCGGCCACCGCACCCTGCACCGCGGCGACGATCGGCTTGTCCGAGAGCGCCCAGGTGCGGATGCCGTCGTGGATCACGTGGGCGGTCGCGGTCACGGCGTCGCCGCCGGCGCCCGAGGTCGCCATCGCGACGACGTCGCCGCCGGCGCAGAAGGCCGGGCCGGCGGCATCCAGGATCACCGCCCCGACGGATGCGTCCGAAGTGACCTCGTGCGCGATGTCGCGCCACAGCGTGCCCATCTCGAAGTCCATCGCGTTCAGGTACGCCGGGCGATTGAACGTCACGCGCGCGAGGGCCGCCGTCGCGGCTGAGAAGGATCGAGTCGCTCATGCGTCTCCTATTTCGGTGCCATGCGAATGGCGCCATCGAGGCGGATCGTCTCGCCGTTGAGGTAGCCGTTGTCGACGATCGACATGACGAGGCGGCGCGTATTCGTCGGGCCGGCCCAGTCGGGCGGGATAGGGCACCTGCTCGCCGAGCGAGTCCTGCGCGGGCTGCGGCAACCCGGCGAGCATCGGCGTCTCCATGATCCCGGGCGCGATCGTCACCACACGGATGCCGTACCGGGCGAGCTCGCGGGCGATCGGCAGCGTCATCGCGTGCACGCCGCCCTTGCTCGCCGAGTACGCGGGCTGGCCGATCTGACCGTCGAACGCGGCGACGCTCGCCGTGCTGACGATGACACCCCGGTCGCCGCTCTCGGCGTCGGGCTCGGTGCGCGACATGACCGCGGATGCCTGTGCGATCACGTTGTAGGTGCCGATCAGGTTGACGCGGATGATGCGCTCGAAGGCGTCGAGCGGCGACGGGTTGCCCTCGCGGTCGAGCACCTTGGCCGGCGGTGCGATCCCTGCGCAGTTGACGACGACGCGGAGGGAACCGGATGCCGCAGCGGTCTGCACCGCGGCGGCGACCTGCTCCGGGCTGGTGACGTCGGCCGCGGCGAACGTGCCGCGCAGGTCCGCAGCGACATCGGGGCCGGCCGAGTTCGGCAGATCGATGATCGTGACCGCGGCACCGGCCGCGGCGAGGCGGCGAGCCGTCGCGAGTCCTAGGCCGCTCGCGCCGCCGGTCACGAGCGCGGAAGCGCCTGCGATGTCCATGTGCTCTCCTTCGAACGTGTGCGACTGCATTCCACTCTATGCGGGACTCAGTGTCACCGTGCACATCGGGTCGGGTCCGCCGCAGGTCGGGCCATCAGGCCCAGCGTAATCGCGTCGGTCCGTGCGCAACGCAGGAGATTCTCGACGCCGCCGCGGGCAGGACGCCGGATTCCGGGGAGCGAGGATCATCCACACTGCGTTGTGCGCGGGTGACCGTCGACCCAACGGCGACACAATGGGGTGCATGTGGATCCCCACCGAGCCGGTCGCCGTGCCCGATCGGGTGCGCGAGATCGCGCGCGGGGCCGACCTCGAGCCTGTCTGGGTCAACGAGATCGGGGGCGTCACGTTCCGCACCGACGACGAGCGGTACATCAAGTTCGCCCCGCGCAACGGCGAGACCTCCTTCGCAGCCGAGGCGGAGCGCTTGGCGTGGGCGGCCCGCTACACACCGGTGCCGCACGTTCTGGAGTGGGGCGGCGACGAGACGCACGAGTGGCTCGCGACCCGGGCGCTCGCGGGCCAGAGCGCCGTCGTGCCGCGCTGGGTGGCCCGGCCGGCGACCGCGGTCCGTGCGATCGGCGAGGCGCTCCACGCCCTGCACGAGCGGCTCCCGGTCGCCGAGTGCCCGTTCGAGTGGAGCGTGAGCTCGCGGCTGGCGAATGCCGAGAGCCGCGGCATCCGCGTGCCTGATGAACTCCGGGACGCACCGCCTGTCGACCTGCTGGTCGTGTGCCACGGCGACGCGTGCAGTCCGAACACGCTCATCGGCGACGACGGACACTGGACCGCGCACGTCGATCTGGGTGCACTCGGGGTGGGTGATCGCTGGGCCGATCTCGCCGTGGCGGCGATGAGCACCGAGTGGAACTACGGCCCCGGGTGGGAGGACGCGCTCATCGAGGCGTACGGCGTCGCGCCCGATCACGAGCGGCTCGCCTACTACCGGGGGCTGTGGAACGCGACCTGATCCGCGCTACGCCGTGCCGCCGAGGATGAAGTTCCACGACCCGCTCAGCACGGCCACGGTGATGGCAGTCGCCGAAATCGCAGCACCGACGCCGAGCAGCACCCATTCGCGCCAGCCGAACCGCGACGCCCGCGCCCAGGTGCGCGCGCCGGCGCCACCGAACCCGCGGGCCTCCATCGCGGTCGCGAGGGTCGACCCTCGGCGGATCGACAGGACGAACAAGGCGAACGCCATGCCGAGCACGCGGCGCACCCGCCCCGTGTCGGCCACGCCGCGGGCCCGGCGAGCGAGAGCGAGAGCGCGCCAGTCGTCGGTCAGCAGCCCGAGCAGGCGCATGCCGGCGAGCGCGCCGAGCACGAACCGCGCCGGCAGTTTGAGCAGCTGCGCCAGCCCGTCGGCGAGGTCGGTCGGGTCGACGGTCACGAACAGCACGACGGCGGGCAGCCCGATCGCGAGCACGCGGAAGAACGTCGCGAGCGCCAACGTGAGCGAGCCCTCGCTGACGCGCACGACGAACCACTCGAGGTAGATCTCCCCGCTCGTCGCCCCGTACAGCGCGATCGTCAGGCCGGCCAGCGGTGCGGCGATCCAGATCGGCAGCGTACGGATCCAGAACTCCCGCCAGTGCAGCCCGGCCGCCGCGAGCAGCGGCAGTTCGAGGAGAAGGGCGACGGCGGCCGACACCGGATCGATCGTGAGCACCAGCGGCAGGGCGATCAGCAGCGCGGCGCCCAGCTTGGCGACCGGGTTCAGCCCCGCGATCGGGCCGCGCCGCGCGGTGGTCACGCCGCTCATGGGGCCACCCCCACGGCGAACGGTCGCGCGCGAAGCGCCTCCAGCACGGTCTCGTCGTGTGTGATCGCGACCACCGCGGCGCCCTCCTGAGCGTCGACCCCATCGCGAAGGCGGGCGATGATGGCGACGAGCTCGGCCCACGTGGCGGCATCCTGACCGAATGTCGGCTCATCGAGCACCATGACCCGCGGACGTGTGGCGAGCATCGCCGCGACGGTGAGCCGCCGCTTCTCGCCGCCCGAGAGCGTGTACGGATTCGCCTCGGCGAGCGCGGCCAAGCGCAGGCGCTCGAGCAGTTCGTCGACGCGCGCCGCGGTCTCCGACGGCGCCAGGCCAAGCGCGCGCGGCCCGACCTCGAGCTCCGCTCGCACCGTCGTGGTCAGCAGCTGATGCTCGGGGTCTTGGAACACCGTGCCGATGCGGGTGAGCAGCGCTTTGGACGGCCAGGCGATCGGGTCGCCCTTGGCACCTGCCGACAGCAGAGCGGATGCCGCCACCCGGCCCGCCGCGGGCGGGATCAGGCCCGCGAGCGTGAGGCCGAGCGTGGACTTTCCCGCCCCGTTGGGCCCGATGACGCCCAGGACCTCACCGGCTTTCACCTCGAGGTCGAACGGGCCCGCGACCGGCGTGCCGCGCACACGGGCGACCACGAGCGACTCCGCCCGCAGGAGCGTCTCGCCCGGCTCTCGCAGCGGCGCTGGCGGGAAGCCCGGAGGGATGCCGGGCACCCACACCCCGCCGGCGGCCAGTTCCTTTCCGCGATCGCGCAGGACGGCGGCAGGAGAGCCGTCGGCGATGACGCCGCCGGAACGACCGAGCACGATGACCCGGTCGACGAGCGGCAGCCACACGTCGAGCCGGTGCTCGACGACCACGAGCGTCGCCCCCGTGGAATCGAGCACGCGCCGCACGGCATCTCTCACCTCGAGCACTCCGCCGGGGTCGAGGTTGGCCGTCGGCTCGTCGAGCAGGATGACTCCGGGGCGCATCGCGATGACTCCCGCGAGCGCGAGCCGCTGCTTCTGACCACCGCTCAGCGCGGAGGTCGACCGGTCGAGCGCGACATCGAGCCCGACGGCGTCGAGCGCCGCACGCACCCGCGGCCAGATGCGGTCCGCGCGCTACGCCGAGGTTCTCGCACCCGAACGCGACGTCGTCGCCGACCCGCGCAAGGATCGCCTGACTGTCGGGATCCTGCAGCACCATGCCCGCGCGACCGCGAGCCCGCGCGGCCGGCTCGCCGTCGATCAGGAGCCGGCCGGTCTGCTCTCCCTCGTCGTCCCCGCCGAGCACGCCCGCCAGGCCGTGCAGCAGCGTCGACTTGCCCGACCCGGAGGCGCCGAGCAGCAGCACGCGCTCCCCTGGTTCGATACGGAACGACGCGTCGCGCACGGCCCACTTCAGACGTGTGGCGTAGCGCCAACCCCACCCGCGGGCTTCGACACTCGCGGGCCGAGCGGCGCCGGGCTCCGCTGTCGTCATGGGGGCGCCCTCATGAGCGCCCGCTCACGCGGACGGCGCCTGATCAGACACGCCGGGTGGCTTCGCGCCCCGAGGCGAAGCGGTTCAGTGCACCGGTGGCGGCCAGCCCGCGCGCGATGAACCACGAGCCGGCACCGGCGATGACAGCGCCCGAGATCGTCGTGGAGACGATGTAGACGATCGTGAACGTCGTGTCGGCACCCGCGTACCAGAGGATCCTGTCGTTGATTCCGCACGCGAGCCCGGCGCCGGCCCCGGCCAGGATCGCGACGGGCAGACGCCAGACGGCGTAGGCGAAGACGAGGAAGACGATCTCGGCACCCAGTCCCTGGACGATCCCCGACACGATCGTGAGCGGGCCCCACTGGTTGCCCACGAGTGCCGAGATGACGGCCGCGACAAGTTCGGTGTAGAGCGCCGCGCCCGGCTTGCGGATGATGAGGCCGCCCAGCACCCCTGCGACCAGCCAGGGCCCGGCGAGCAGACCCTGAAGTCCCGGCAGCAGCGGCTTGAGCAGTGCGCTCGGCGCTTCATAGCCGACATTCCAGAGCAGGAAGACGACCGAGCACGCGACCGCGATGACGCTGGCCACGACGATGTCGACGACTCGCCACCGCCAGACGACCTTCGAAAGACCGCGGCGGATGCCGGTGGATGAGGACGTGGAAACGCTCATGTAGATCTCCTTCCTGCGCTGGCATGACCCAGATCAGGTTCGACGGTCGAAGCGTTTTCGCTTCCTCTCAGCCCGGCACACCGGACTCCCGTGTTGACAGAATGATTATAGCCCGGGCCGCGACAAGGTATTTTGGGCGGATGACTCCGGACGACGCCGTCGCACCCGCGCCCACTCGGCGCGCGCGGATGCGAGGCGTGTCCTCGACGGAGGGCGAAGCGTCCGGACGCGGCACGGTCGATTCCACTCCGCAGCAGACGGCCACGTTCGACGTCGAGGCGGCACTTGCCCAGGCCGCCGCCGCCGGCCCGTCGGAGACCGCCACTCCGGCGCCCTCCGTCGGCGCCTCGACGGCCGGTGTGGTGGGTGCCGTTGCACCAGCCTCTTCCGCCGACTCCACGACCACCCTCCCCTCGGTCGCCTCGGCTCCCACCGCGCCGTCGGCGACCCGTCGCATCGCGATCGCCTGGGTCGACGAAGACGCAGTCGCGCACTCGGCGCCGGCGACCCGCACTCTCGATGCCGCGGCGTCTCCTTACGTGCCGGTCGGCCCCGAGCTGCTGAGCAACCCGCCTCGGCGTTCCCCCATCCGCGCCACGGTGCTCGTTCCGATCGCGATCATCGCGCTGCTGATCGGGGCGTACTCGGCCACGACCCTGCTGTGGCCGCTGCACGCGATTCCGCCGACCGTGGAGGGCGAGCAGGTCGACCCCATCGCCGCGGCGCCCGCCGCGCTCACCTGGCCGGGCTGCGGGCAGCGCGTCGGTCGCGGTGGAGGGCATCGACGCCTGTCCTCGCCTCGGCGGCGGACGCAGTGCCGATGGCCAGCATCACGAAGGTCGTGACGGCCCTGGTCGTGCTCGACGAGATGCCGCTGGCCGTCGGGGAGCAGGGGCCGGACTTCCGCTTCACCGCGCGCGACAGCGACGCGTACTGGGACTACCTGTCGAACAACGAGTCCGCCCTCGACGTGCCCGGTGGGCGGCACGCTCAGCCAGTACCAGCTGCTGGAGGGCATGCTCATCGGTTCGGCGGAACAACTACGCCGATCGACTGGCGGGCAACCTCTGGCCGACGGATGCCGTCTACGCGAGCGCGGCGAACTCCTGGCTTGCAGCGCACGGCGTGCCCGGGATCACCGTCGTCGAACCCACGGGCATCGACCCGCGCAACACCGCGAGTCCGGAGGCGCTCATCGCGCTGGCGAAACGAGCGCTCGCCGATCCCGTGATCGCCGAGATCGTCGCCAAGCCCTCCGTCGAGCTTCCCGGTGCCGGCCTGGTCACCAACACGAACGGCCTCCTGGCCGACCCCGGCGTGGTCGGCATCAAGACCGGGTCGCTCGACGCCTGCAACCTGCTCTCGGCCAAGGACATCGTCGTCGGCGACACGACCGTGCGCGTCTACGCGGCGGTGCTGGGCCAGCCCGACGACGCCACCCGGCTCGCGGCCTCGCGCACCCTGTACTCCGAGGTCGAGGCGGCGCTGCAGCCGCTGCCCTCGGTGACGAAGGGCACGGTCGCCGGACACGTCACCACCCGCTGGGGCGAGAACGTCGCGATCGTGACCGACGACGACGCGAACGTGATCCTCTGGAACGGCGGAGCCGGCACCGTCACGACGACTTCTCGCTCGGCGACGCGCGCGAGAAGGGTGCCGATGTGGGCACGCTCGCCGTCAGCGGTCCGCTGGATTCCACGACCACGACGCTGGAACTCGCCGCCGACATCGAGCCGCCGAGCGCCTGGTGGCGGCTGACCCACCCGCTCGATCTGTTCGGCCTCAACGGCGACTAAGCGGGCACGCGCCGCCGGTAGTTCTGCACCAGGATCAGGATGCTGACACCGAGCACCCACGCCGGGAAGATCAGCGTGACCCACAGGCTCAGCGTGGTGACGAACAGCAGCACGATCGCCACCGCATATGTGACGAACGCGAGCCACCGCGGCATGACGCCGGTGCGCAGCCACATCGTGGCGAGCGAGATGAGCAGCACGCCGGCCATGCGCAGCGCGTAGATGTTGCTCACCTGCAGCATGACCGCGCGTCCGAACGTGATGAACTCGGTGCGACTCTGCTGGTCGGTGATCAGCGGCGCGCTCGCGACGAATGCCGCCGGCGATCGCCGACGAGACGAAGACCATCGCCAGGAACAGCAGGCCGCTGCCGATGAACACCGAGGAGAAGAGCTGATCCTCGGTGTCCTTGAAGCGGTCGCGGACGACCCCCATGAACCAGAGGAAGGCGATGCCCGCGAACGGCACGAGGCCCAGACCGATGCTCAGGCGCGCCGACGACCGCAGAGTCGAGCCATGCGGATGTCTGCGGTGAGCGTCTCGGGCATCGCAGAGCGGATCAACGCCAAGGCGGTCGTGAACAGCAGAGCGAACAGGACGCCGGCCAGCGCGGCCGCTCGAGGCGAGTTCAGCGGGCGGCGGACGGCGGGAACAGCGTCGGACATGGAGGTCTCCTTCTGCGGCACGCGAGCCGCATGAGGATCGACAGTATTCGTCCGCAGCGTGCGAGTGACAGACTGTGCGCCAGCAGTCCGTCGCCTCGAGTGGGCGCGGGCGGCGACGACCAGGAGGAAGTTCATGACCGATGAGGGTCCAACGACTGACGATGTCGGTGCCGGCTCCGCACCGACTTCGAGGGCCGGCGGGCCTTCGGTCGAGCGGCGCGCGTGCCGACGCCCGCGCACGAGCCACGCGACATGGTCGCCGTCCGAGGATCGCACCGATCCGGTGTCGCTCCTCGAGGAGCAGGCGATCTCGCGGGTGGCCGATCTGATTCCGATCCGCCACGGTCGCATGATGGTCTCGCCCTTCACGTTCTACCGGGGCGCGGCGCTGCTGATGGCCGCCGACCTCGCCCGCACGCCCAGCAGCGGATTGATCGTCCAGCTGTGCGGCGACGCGCACCTGTCGAACTTCGGCCTGTTCGCCAGCGCCGAGCGCAACCTCGTCTTCGACATCAACGACTTCGACGAGACGCACCCCGGGCCGTTCGAGTGGGACCTCAAGCGGCTGGTCGCGAGCGTCGAGATCGCGGGGCGCTACCGGGGCTTCACCGACCAGGAACGCAGGGCGAACAACCTCGCTGCTGCGCGCGGCTACCGGGAGCGGATGCTGCAGGCCGCCGAATCCGGCGTGCTCGAGGCCTGGTACGACCACCTCGACGTCGATAAGGTCCAGGCCTGGTTGCAGAGCCAGCGCGAGGAGGAGCATGCCGCGAAGCAGCAGGTGAAGCGATTCGACGCCGTGGTGGCGAAGGCCCGCACCCGGGACAGCATGCAGGCGTTCTCGAAGCTCGTCTCGAATGAGAGCGGACAGCTGCGCATCATCGCGGACCCGCCGCTGATCGTGCCCGTCGAAGACCTCTTCCCCGACGGCATCGGGGCGCAGGACACGGTGGACGGCGATGCGCGACATCATCGCCTCCTACCGACAGACGCTGCAGACCGCGAACCACCCTCTTGCGGAATTCACGTACGTGCACATGGCGCGCAAGGTCGTCGGCGTCGGCAGCGTCGGCACCCGCGCGTGGATCGTGCTGCTGCGCGGCCGCGACGACGGCGATCCGCTGTTCCTCCAGGCGAAGGAGGCCCAGGCGTCGGTGCTCGAGAGGTTCCTCGAGCCGTGCGAGTACGACAACCAGGGCGAGCGCGTCGTTCGTGGCCAGCGCCTCATGCAGGGCTCGAGCGACATCTTCCTGGGATGGCAGCGCGTCCGTGGCGAGGGCGGCATCGAGCGCGACTTCTACATGCGACAGCTCCGCGACTGGAAGGGATCCGTCGACGCCGAGAAGGCCGTGCCGCGCGGAACCCTGCTCTACGCCCGCATCTGCGGCGAGACGCTCGCGCGAGCGCACGCCCGCTCGGGAGACCGCGTCGAGATCGCCGCGTACCTGGGCAAGTCCGACGGCGTTCGACGAGGCGATCGCCGACTTCGCGGAGGCGTACGCCGACCAGAACGACGCCGACTACGCGGCGTTCCTCGCCGCGATCGAGTCGGGACGTCTGGAGGCCCGGCAGGGTCTGTGAGCGCTTAGAAGCGCACCGGGAACGTGAACAGCACGATCAGTCCGGCGAGGGCGATCGTGCCGGCGAGCCCCGAGACGATCCGGGAGGCCACGAGCGAGATGCCGCGCTGGGCGATCGCGGCGAGGAAGAGCACGAGCGCGAACAGCACGGTCATCAGCGAATAGCTGTCGCCCTTGTCGTTGAAATCGAGGGCCTGCGTCTGCAGGTCGTTCGCCCGCTTCGTCGTCTCGCGCTGCCTCCTCCGTGCCCGGGGCGACGTACTCTTCCATAGCGAACGGACCGCGCTCCTGCATCCCGTCCGCCTGCCACGCGTCGAACGCGACGGTCGAGTTCCGGCGAGAACCGCTCCTCGATGTAGTCGGCGAAGGTGCGGTCATTCGTCGGCACCGGCGATGACCCATTGCGTATAGACCGTGATGTCGACCATGCGCGCATCGCGCGCCTGGCTGTCGTAGTCCGAGGCTTCGATGCGCGCTGAGGATGCCTCGCTGAAGGACGACCGACGAATCGCCGCCCCACTTCGTCGACTGGAATCCGCACCACGCCGTCAGCACTGCGACGAGCGAGAGCAGGATCACGGCGACGAGTTCGTGCGTCGCGCTGTGCTGGCGCGCGGGCCGGGCGGGTTCGTTCATGATCGCTAGGGTATGCGCAGGGAGGAGTCTTCATGCAGAAGCCGCTGGCGGGCCTCAACGGAAAGAACGCGCTCCGTGAGTCGGTCGCCGGGGTGACCCTTCTCGCGATCGCGATTCCGCTGAATATCGGCTACGCGCAGATCGCCGGGCTGCCTCCGACCGCGGGCCTGTACGCCCTCGATCATCCCCACGGTCATCTACGCGCTCGTCGTGTCGTCGCGGCAGCTGGTCGCGTCTCCGGATGCCGCGGCCGCAGCGCTGGTCGCCTCATCGCTCGGCGGACTCGCCGTCGCAGGCTCCGCCGATTACGCGACTCTCGCCCTTGCGCAGGCGATCCTCTCGGGCGTCATGTTCCTGCTGCTCGCGTTCTTCAAGCTCGGGTTCCTGGCGAATTTCCTCTCGAAGCCGATCCTCATCGGCTTCGTCGGCGGGCTCGCACTCGACATCCTGGTCAGCCAGATCGCCAAGATGCTCGGGGTCGAGATCGACTCGGGTGGCGAGTTCGTCGACAAGGTCGTCGGGCTGGTGACCGGGCTCGGCACCGCCAACGTCGTCTCGATCTTCATCTCCGTCGTCGTCCGTCGCGATCCTCCTTCTCGGCAAGCGGTATCTCGCGCGCCGTGCCGTGGGCGCTGGTCGTGCTCGTTCTCGGCACGATCTTCGTCATGATCGCCGATCTCGATGACGCGGGCGTCGACGTGCTGGGGCCGGTCCCCGCCGGCCCGCCCGCCCTGACCTGGCCGATGATCGACTGGACGATGTGGCTCGCGCTGATCCCGTCGGCAATGGCGCTCACGCTCGTCACCACCGCTGAGGGGCTGCTCGTGTCGCGGTCGTACGGCGAGAAGCGCGGCTATACGACGCGGCCGAACCGCGATCTGTTCGCCTTCGGGTCTGGGGAACATCGCCGCAGGAGCGAGCGGCAGCTTCGCGATGGGTTCCTCGACTTCGCGCACCGCTGCGATGGACCAGGCCGGTTCGCGCACACAGCTCCCCTCGCTCGATCCTCGCCGTCGGACACGCTGCTGCTGCTCCTGTTCGGCACGGCACTCCTGGCGGACATCCCGTCGCCGGCGATCGGCGCGATCGTCGCGGTCGCGATCCTGCCGCTGCTCGGCATCCGCGAGTTCATCGCCCTGTGGAGGCTCGACCGTTTCGAGTTCGCGATCGGTGCCGTCTGCTTCCTCGTGACGCTGTTCATCGGCGCGATCCCGGGCATCCTCGTCGCTTTCGTCCTCGCGCTGATCAACCTCGCCAAGCGCGCGGCCAATCCGGCGATCGACGTGCTCGCCGCGAACGACTCCCCCGCCGACTCCCTCCTGGACGAGGCTCCCGCCGGATCGGTGACCGCACCCGGCGTGATCGTCATCCGGCTTGCCGCGCCGCTCTTCTTCGCGAACGGTGTGATCTTCAGCCAGGCCGTGCAGCGCGCCGTCGCCGCCGCTCCGGCCGGCGCGGTGCACAGCCTGGTCGTCGACATGGAGGCGGTAACCGACGTCGATGTGACCGGCGCCGAGGCGTTCACGACTCTCAAGAAGTGGCTCGTCGAGCGCGACATCTCGCTGTCGTTCAGCCGCGTGCGCTCCGAAGCGCGCGAACGGCTCATGACGTTCGGTCTTCTCGAGGACGAAACGGTCTATCCCACCAACCGCGCCGCGATCGAGGCCCTGGTGCCACCGGTCGGGTGGCGCGAGCGGCTGCGCGAGCGCCTGTTCCCTCACGCCGCCCGCCCCGAGCAGCCGCAGCGAGCGGATGCGGACCGCGAGCCGAGCGATCCCCCGACCGAGCCCATCCACATCACCCGCAGCAGCAACTGACCACGAAAGAGCACAACAATGGGCAGCGTCATCGGAGCGATCCTTCCCCTCGCGATCGGAATCGCGATCAGCCCGATCCCGATCATCGCCGCCATCCTCATGCTGCTCTCGCCGAAGGCGAAGGGCACGAGCATCGGCTTCCTGCTGGGCTGGGTCGTCGGCATCCTCGTCGCCGTGACGGTGTTCACCCTGCTCTCGTCCGTGCTCCCTTCGGGCTCGAGCGACTCCCAGCCGGTGCACGGCGTGATCCAGATCGTGCTCGGTGCAGCACTGCTGTTCCTCGCGATGCGACAGTGGCGCTCGCGCCCGAAGCCCGGCCAAGAGACCGCACTGCCGAAGTGGATGTCGGCCATCGACACGATGAACGCGGGTAAGGGTTTCGGCCTCGGATTCCTGCTCGCCGCGGTCAACCCGAAGAACCTCTTGCTGGGAGCGGGTGCGGGTGTCACCATCGGCAGTGCGGGGCTGTCTGCCGGGTCGATCGTGGTCGCGATCGGCGTCTTCACGGTGATCGCAGCGGCGTCCGTCGCGATCCCGGTGATCGCGTACCTGGTGGCGTCGGAGCGGATGTCGGGACCCCTCGAGTCGCTTCGCGGGTGGCTCGTCCACAACAACGCCACCGTGATGGCCGTGCTCCTCCTGGTCATCGGGGTCGTGCTGATCGGCAAGGGAATCGGAAGCTTCTGAGGAAAGGAATGGGAATGGCAGAATTCACGTTCGGACCGGTCGAGCTCTACCTCGTCGGGTTCGAGGGCGAACGGCCCTCGCCGGGGGTCATGGATGCGCTGCTCGACCTGGTCGGCGAGGGAATCGTGCGGCTGCTCGACTTCGTGATCGTCGCCAAGTCCGAAGACGGCGAGATCACCGTCACCGAGATCGAGGCCGAGGCGGAGGCCTATGGCCTCGTGGACGTGGAGATCCTCGCGGCCGGGATCGCCGGCGATGAAGACATCGACGAGTTCGCGACGCACATCCCGCCCGGCTCCTCTGCGGCGCTCGTCGCGCTCGAGCTGGTCTACGCGCGCACGCTCGCCGAACAGGTGGCACAGTCGGGTGGTGTCGTGCTGCGCACCGAGCGCATCCCGGCACCCGTGGTCAACGCGGTCATCGAAGCCGCAGAACAGAACTAGGAGATCAAGATGCCTCTAGGAAGAAGGGGTCGTCCCGGCCTGATCGGGATGGCCGCGCGGACCGCTGTGGTGGCGGGGACGGCGACCGCGGTCAGCGGCGGCGTTCAGCGTCATCAGCAGGAGAAGGCGCAGGGCCAGTACGAGCAGCAGCAGTACGAGGCTGCTCAGCAGCAGGAGCAGATCGATGCGGCCGCGCAGGCCGCGGCGGCGCAGTACGCGCCTCCTGCTGCTGCGCCCGCGGCCGCTCCGGCAGCCCCGGCGGGTGGCACGGACATCGTGGCGGAGCTGACGAAGCTGGCGTCGTTGAAGGATGCCGGCATCCTCAGCGACGACGAGTTCGCAGCCGCGAAGGCGAAACTCCTCGGCTGAAGTCGATCGGCCCCCGAGTCTCTCTACTCGGGGGCCGACGCAATCCACCGCTACGGAGCGCTGACGCCTTCGGATTCCGACTCGAGAGCGTTGAGCTCGAGGTCGGTCGCAGCCTGTTCGAACTGCGACTGGTACAGACGCCAGTACGCGCCCTGCGCCGCGATGAGCTCCTCGTGCGTGCCCTTCTCGACGATGTCACCGTGCTCCATCACGAGGATGAGATCGGCATCCCGAATCGTTGAGAGTCGGTGTGCGATCACGAACGACGTGCGTCCCTCGCGAAGAGCTGCCATCGCGTGCTGCAGCAGCAGCTCGGTGCGGGTGTCGACCGAAGAGGTCGCCTCGTCGAGGATCAGCACCGACGGCTGCGCCACGAAGGCCCGGGCGATCGTGATGAGCTGCTTCTCGCCGGCGGAGACGTTCGACGCCTCTTCGTCCAGGACCGTGTCGTAGCCCTCGGGCAGCGAGTGCACGAACCTGTCCACCCGGGTCGCGGTGGCGGCATCGACGATCTCCTCGTCGGTCGCGGATTCGCGGCCGTACCGGATGTTCTCGCGGATCGTGCCGGCGAACAGCCACGGGTCCTGCAGCACCATGCCGGTGCGCGAGCGCACGTCGTTGCGGGTGAGCTCGGCGATGTCCTGCCCGTCGAGCAGAATGCGTCCGCCGTCGAGTTCGTAGAACCGCATGATCAGGTTGACCAGCGTGGTCTTGCCCGCCCCGGTCGGGCCGACGATCGCGACCGTCTGACCAGGCTCGACCCGGAACGACAGGTCGGTGATCAGGGGCCGATCGGGCGTGTACGAGAACTGGACGTTCTCGAACTCGATGACGCCCTCGCCGTCGACCGGCGCGGGCGCGTCGGCCGCGTCGGGCTCCTGCTCGTCGGCGTCGAGCAGCTCGAAGACGCGCTCGGCCGATGCCGTACCCGACTGGATCACGGCCGCCATGCCTCCCAGCTGCGAGAGCGGCTGGGTGAACTGCTGCGAGTACTGGATGAACGCCTGCACGTCTCCGAGGCGGAGCTGGCCGCTCGCGACCATGAGCCCGCCGAGGACGGCGATGCCGACGTACGTGAGGTTTCCGACGAACATCATGCCGGGCATGATGACGCCCGAGAGGAACTGCGCCTTGAAGCTGGCTTCGTACAGCTCCTCGTTCTCGATCTGGAACTTCTCGCGCGAGTCGACCTCGCGACCGAAGACCTTGACCAGCGCGTGACCCGAGAAGGACTCCTCGACCCGCGCGTTCAGGCGCCCGACCTTCTTCCACTGCGTGCCGAACGCCTTCTGCGAGCGTGGACCGATCACACCGAAGATGACGCCATCAGCGGCAGCGAGATCAGTGCGACCAGCGCCAGCTGCCACGAGATCGAGAACATCATGATCAGCACGCCGATGACGGTCAGCACCGAGGTGACGACGCTCGAGAGCGACTGCTGCATCGTCTGGGTGATGTTGTCGATGTCGTTCGTCACCCGCGAGATGAGCTCGCCGCGCTGCACCTTGTCGAAGTACGACAGCGGGCAGGCGGTTGATCTTCGTCTCGACCGACTCGCGCAGGCGCCACATCGTGCGCACCATGATGATGTTGATGACGTAGCCCTGGATCCAGCTGAGGAACGACGAGACCACGTAGATCGCCAGCACGGCGACGATCACCACGCGGAGGGCCTCGAAGTCGACGCCGGTGCCGACGGTGAAGTCGTTCATCGCGCCGATCATGTTCGCCAGGTCGGTCTGACCTGCGGCGTTCAGCGCGTCGACGACCACCGCCTGCGAGGTGCCGTCGGGGAATTGCGCGGCGAGCGCGTTCGAGGCGACGCCCTCGAAGATGATGTTGGTCGCCTCGCCGAGGATCTTCGGCGCGATGACGGCGAGGAAGACGCCGATCGCACCGAGGATCGACACGAAGATGAAGGCGACGGCATGGGGTCTCAGCAGACCCACGAGTCGGCCGAAGCTCTTGCCGAAGTTCGCCGCCTTGCCGGGCGCGACGCTGTCCCAGTCGCCCGAGCTCTGGCGGGCCTGCTCGGCGAGCTCGAGTTCGAGGCGCTCCTCCTCGGTGAGGGTGTCGGGAGTGCTCACGCTTCCACCCCCAGCTGCGACTCGACGATCTCTCGGTAGGTGTCGCTGCTCTCCAGCAGCTCTTCGTGCGTTCCGACGCCCACCATGCGGCCGTCTTCGAGCACGACGATCCGGTCGGCGTCGGTGATCGTCGACACGCGCTGCGCGACGACGATCTTCGTCACTTCGGGCAGCTCACGCCAGAGCGCCTGCCTGAGCCGGGCATCGGTCGACAGGTCGAGTGCGGAGAACGAGTCGTCGAAGACCAGGACGTCGGGCTGGTGGATGATCGCACGGGCGATCGCCAGCCGCTGACGCTGACCACCCGAGACGTTCGTGCCGCCCTGCGCGATCCGCGCGTTCAGCTGGCCCTCCATCTCCTCGACGAAGTCCTTGCCCTGAGCGATCTCGAGCGCCTTCCAGAGCTCTTCGTCGGTGGCCTCCTCGCGACCGAACCGCAGGTTCGACGCGACGGTGCCCGAGAACAGGAACGGGCGCTGCGGAACCAGGCCGATGCCCTTCCAGAGGTAGTCGAGGTCGGCTTCGCGCACATCGACGCCGCCGACGCGCACGGCGCCGCCCGTCACATCGAACAGCCGCGGGATCAGCGAGACGAGCGTGGTCTTGCCTGCGCCGGTCGACCCGACGATCGCGACGGTCTCGCCGCGCCCGGCCTCGAAGGTGATCCCCTGGAGGACGGGCGACTCAGCGCCCGGGTAGGTGAACTCGGCCTCGTCGAACTCGATCGTGCCGGGGGTCGCGAAGTCGCTCACGGGGTTCTCGGCGCGGGTGAGGGTCGACTCGCTCGCGAGCACCTCGCTGATGCGCTCTGCCGAGACGGCGGCGCGCGGGATCATGATCGTCATGAAGCTCGCCATCAGCACGCCCATGAGGATCTGACCGACGTACGCCATGAAGGCGAACAGCGTGCCGATCTCGACCGTGCCGGCATTCACCTGGATCGCGCCGAACCAGATGACGCCCACGACGGTGACGTTGAGCACGAGCATCGCGACCGGGAACAGCAGCACGAACAGCGAGCCGACCTTGCGACCGACCACCATGATGTCGGTGTTCGCGACCGCGAAGCGCTCCTCTTCGATGTCTTCGCGGACGAAGGCGCGCACGACGCGCACACCGGTGAGCTGCTCGCGCATGACCCGGTTGACGGCATCCAGCTTCTTCTGGAAGCTGCGGAACAGCGGCACCATGCGGCTGATGATCAGCAGGACGAATGCCAGCAGGAGCGGCACCGACACGGCGATCAGCCAGCTGAGTCCGACGTCCTGCTGCAGCGCCATGATAGATGCCGCCGATCGCCAGGAGCGGCGCGGTGACGAGCATCGTGGCGCCCATCATCGCGAGCATCTGCACCTGCTGAACGTCGTTCGTGTTGCGGGTGATGAGCGAGCCGGGGCCGAACTTCGACACCTCGCGCTCGGAGAAGCCGCTGACCTTCTCGTAGATGTCGAAGCGGATGTCGCGGCCCGCGGCCATCGACGAGCGGGCCGCGAAGTAGGTGGCGATGATCGCCGCGACGATCTGCAGGAGCGAGATCGCGAGCATGACCGTGCCGGTCGACCAGATGTAGGCGGTGTCGCCCTTGGCGACACCCTGGTCGATGATGTCGGCGTTCAGGCGCGGCAGATACAGCGACGCCATCGCCGAGATGAACTGGAAGATGAGTACGCCCAGAAGAAGCCAGCGGTACTTCTTGAGATAGCGGATCAGGAGTCTGCCGAGCACGGGGTCTCCGAAGAAGGTCGAGCGATGGGGCGCGGCGGCGCCACCGCTCAACACTGCCATCAACCGCCGACATGCTCACGCGCGAGGGCGCTTTGTACGCTCAGGGCTGAACACCTGCGGCTACGCCGCCGAGACGACGCCAGGTGTCGTGCGGCAGCCCGCCCGACAGCATCCCGCGTCGTCTCGACGCCTTCAGCCGGGCTGCCACCCCCGCGCGTGGAGTGCTGAGCGCACGCGGCCGATCCGCTCCGTGCGGGCAGGGCCGCGATGCAACCGGGTGAATCGCACCGTGCGCCAGCCGAGACGGGCGAGGTCATCCAGGCGTTCGACGTCCCGCTGGTACTGATGGTCGTCGGTGCGGTGCTGCTGGCCGTCGTACTCGGCGAGAACCCGGTACTCGCGGAAGGCGAGATCACCGAGCGCGACCAACCGGCCGTCCCGGTCGCGGATCTCGGCGTTGACCTCCGGCTCCGGCAGGCCGGCATCCATGAGGTCCAGTCGAAGCATCGTCTCCTCCCACGAATCGGTCCGCGGACGGATGAACGTCAACGCCGCCGAGAGCGCGACGCATCCGCGGCGCCCCCGCCACCGGAGCACGGCATCCGCCAGTTCGGTCATCGTCGCGAGCGGATGCTGCCGTCGGACGAGTGCGTCGCCGACGGCGGTCAGCTCGCGAAGCGTCAGAGTCGTGGCCAGTTCGCACCACGCCTGGACCGGGTGGGACACGCGCAGACCGCCGACGGTGACGAATCGGGCGAACTCGGGGGCCACGGCGTGGCCGTGAACGCCTCGGCCTCGCGGCCGCCCGTCAGGCAGCACGGCTGTCACGTGCAGCGACTCGGCCTCCCAGCGCCACGGCAGAGGGATGCCGTGAGCCCGCGCCGCGGTGGAGTGACTGAAGTACTCGCTCGAGCGCATCGACACCGCGTAGGCCCGGCACAGGTCGAGGTGCGTGGTCGGCGGCTTGGCCGTACGGACACCGCGAAAGGGCCGGGCAAGATCGCGGCCGCGGAGTCGGCCCGGGGTCACTCCCTGCGCACGCGCGTCGGCGAAGCTGAACGCATCCGCGCTGAGGGTCGGCGGCAGCGGTCAGGCGAGTCACCACTCGAGTTCACCGACCTCCGCCCCGCCGCAGGTCCCCCTCCCCCGCTTCCGTGGAACGCGCACGACCCGACGCCCCCTGTGCAGAAAGGCCGAGACGACGCCAGGTGTCGTGCGGCAACCCGCGCGACAGCATCCCGCGTCGTCTCGACCGTTGTCGCAGGGGTCAGACGAACCGCACGGCCTGCTGCAGGCGGGTGCGGATGTCGAAGATCTCGTTGCCGCCGATCGAGCGCGCCCCCGGCACGCCTTGGCGGAGGACGTTCGCGAGGGCTCCGCGCGCGACGAGGACGACGGGGATGCCGCGCACCCTGCCCAGGTCGGTCACGGCCTGCACGAGGTCCTCGTCGGGCAGGACGATGATGACACCGCCGAAGCGGACGCCGGCCGCGCGGGCGATCAGCCGGACGCGGGCGAGCAGCTCGGCGACGGGGGCGCCCGGCACCGCATCGCCGGTGAGCTCACCGCGGCGCACGCGCGACCGGCCCGCCGAAGTCCTCGGACAGGACGGCGTACAGCCCGGAGGGACTGAGCACGATGTGATCGAGCTTGTCGTCGCCGGTTCCGCCGCGCACCGGCGCCGCCACGTCGTGCCACACGGTATAGCCGATGCCCAGGTCCGAGACCACGCGCGCCGTCGCCTCCTCGGCGAGCGCGTCCGCCAGCATCCGTCGCAGTTCACGCGGGGCCGAGCGCACGAGCGCCGGGTCGTACGGGTCGTCGATCGTGACGCCGCGGCCGACCCACTCGCGGATCAGGTCGAGGTAGCGCTCACGTCGCCACCCGCCGGGCTGCCCGAAGGATTTCGCTCTGGGCCGGGTGTCGGCCGGGCGGGGCGGGGTGCGCCAGCCCGACCACGCCGAAGCGGGGGCCTCGCCGAAGCCGTGGCCCCGGTCGTACGCCGCGCGGGCCTCCGCGGTGCCGACGAGTTCCCACGCCCGCTGCACCTGGACGAAGACCGCGGCGTCACCGCCGGTATCGGGATGCGTCTGGCGCAGGCGCAGCCGATACGCCCTGCGCAGCGCGTCGTCGTCGGTGGCCGGATCGACGCCGAGCACGTCGTACGCCGACGCGGACAGCGGGCTGTCGAACACGCGCACTCACCTCTCCCCACCGCGAGAGCGGCGGATCCAGGCTAATCGCTGCACCGGGTCAGAGGCGCTCGTTGCGGCGTGCGTACGCGGCGGCGCTGCGGCTGGAGAGCGCGAGCAGGATCAGGATGTCGAGGCCCAGAGTCAGGAGAGATCCGCTGATCGTGATCTCTTGGTCCTCGGACCACCACTGGATGAATGCGCCGGTGATCGAGATCGCGGAGAACGCCATCACGATCACGCGCGCCCAGTTGTGGCCGGTCAGGATGAACAGCGCCAGCGCGGCGTCGACGATGAGGACGACACCGAGGAAGATCATGACGCCGATCAGCGCAGCCTGTGCGATCTCCGGCGTGCTCTGGACCCCCTCGACGGACACATCCACCTCTTTCAGGGTGCTGCGCCAGTCGATCAGGATCGTCACCAGAACGATCAGTCCCGCCAGCACGCGGAGGAAGACCAGCAGCACGCCTGCCACCGTCGAGGGGGGCCGCTTCATCTCGGGGTCGTAGCTGACCGGCTTGAGCAGCTCGGAGGCCGGCTCGAACGCGGGGCGTTTGTGCGGTGCGTCCGTCACGGCGTCACCTCCTTCGTCGCGCTGACGTCGACGATCGGCAGATCGCCGTCGGTGCGGATGCTGTCGCCGCCGCCGTTGCGCGCGTGATAGCCGGTCGAGAAGTCCTTCAGCATCGAGACCGCGACCCGCGCATCGGCCGCGGTGACGGTCTGCACGATGTGGTCGCGCTCGATGTCGGTGTCGGCGTCGATGCGGTGCGTGACCTGGAGGGTGAACAGCGACAGCCCGACGGCCGTGTCGAACGTGCCCGCGGCGAGCCAGTCCACCCGCGAGCCTCCCGGAAGCAGCCACCCGTCGGGGCATTTCCAGAACCGCACGTGATGGCGCTGCGCGGGATTGCCGTCCACCTCCTGCTGGTAGGCGAAGTCCTGCTGGCGGCTGAAGAGGAACAGCGGGCTGACGGGCGCTTCGCCGTAGCTGCGACGGGTGAGCGTGGAGGTGACGATGCGCCACGACGAGCCGAGTGTGACGTCATCGGCCTGGGTCCATCCGGCCGCTGCTCATCGCGGCGTGGATCTGATCGGCCTCGCCGAGGAACGCGAGGTTCACGGGGTCGCCGAGCAGACCGTCGCTCGTGCGCGCGCGGCCGATGAAGTAGTCCGGCACGTAGACCGTCGTGAGGATGCGGTGCAGGCGCGGCAGCACGAGGTAGGCCAGCAGCACCCAGAACGCGATCGCGACGGCGATGCCCCACCACCCGACGTTGAACGTCTCGGTGAAGCTCAGGTAGGCGAGCCACATCGCGGCGAGGCCGGCGAACACGAAGAAGAACCAGTCGATCGCGACGCCGATCGAATAGGGGCGCGGTCGCGGCTCGTCGGTCATGATCCTCGCCTCTCAGCTCCAGAGCGGTGTCGTCGGTTCGTACGCGAAAGCGGATGCCGCGGCATCCGGTGCCAGTTCGGCGATCGTCGCCGGCCGCCAGCGCGGGTTGCGGTCCTTGTCGACGAGCTGCGCGCGGATGCCCTCCACGAGGTCGGGCTGGGAGGTGGCGAACCACAGCACCAGAGCGTATTCCTGAGCGAGTGCGGCCCGCAGATCGGGGAGGCCGCGTGCGCGGCGCACGGCCTCGAGAGTCACCGCGAGAGCGGTCGGCGCGAGTTGCGCGAGCACGTCGGCGGCGCCGGAGGCCTCGGCCTCCGGCCGCGCGCGCAGCCGCTCCACGATCTCGGCGACGGTGTCTGCGGCGAACGCGTCGTCGATCCAGGCGCGCTTGCCGGCAAGGGCCGATGGCTGCGGAGTCTCGTCGAAGAGCAGCACGAGCTCGGTCGGGGTCGACGGGTCGGCGCGGGTCTGGAGCGCGTCGCGCAGATCGTCGAGGTGCGCAGACGGCACGACGTGATCGGCGAAGCCGGCGTAGACCGCGTCCGACGCGTCCATCGACGCTCCGGTGAGCGCGAGGTACTCGCCGATGTGCCCCGGCGCGCGGGCGAGGAGCCAGGTGCCGCCGACGTCGGGGGTGAAGCCGATGCGGGTCTCGGGCATCGCGAGCTTCGATCGCTCGGTGACGACCCGGACCGCGGCATGACAGGCGAGCCCGATGCCGCCGCCCATCGTGATGCCGTCGGCCAGCACGACGATCGGCTTGGGGTATTCGGCGATGCGCGCGTTCAGGGCGTACTCGGCGCGGAAGAACACGCCCGTCTGCTCAGGTGCGCCCCCGACGATCTGCTCGTAGAGGCCGCGCACGTCGCCACCCGCGCACAGACCGCGGTCGCCGGCGCCGTCGAGCAGCACGATGCCGATGTCGACGTCGCGCTCCCAGGCGTCCAGCGCGGCGGCGAGGCTCTCGATCATCCCGAGATCGAGGGCATTGAGAGCGCCCGGCCGGTTCAGGGTCAGACGGCCCAGCCCGCCGGCCCGGCGCACGAGGACCGTCGGCTCGGCCGGCTCTGCGGGATCGCTCACGTTCGCAACGTTACCGCGCGGCCCGAGTCGCGCGTCCGCCGGATGCGGGGCCCACGGTCACGCTTCGTGCGGGACCCCCCGCTTTCCGCCAGGATGGGGAGAACGGCTCAGCGACGACGAGAGGTTCGGTATGCCCGAAGGACAGGTGCTCGAATTCTCAGGGGTCACGAAGCGGTTCGGTGCCGTGACGGCCGTCTCGGACTTCTCGGCACGTGTAGAACCGGGTCTGGTCACCGGCTTCCTCGGTCCGAACGGCGCCGGCAAGACCACGAGCCTTCGGATCCTGCTCGGGCTGGTTCGAGCCACGGGCGGCACCGCCACGATCGGCGGGGCTCCGTACTCGTCGCTCGCACGGCCGCTGCAGAGCGTCGGGGCCGTGCTCGAGGCGTCGAGCTTCCACCCCGGACGCACGGCCGCGAACCATCTGAAGGTCTATGCGCAGGCGGCGGGACTGCCCGTCTCGCGCGTCGCCGAGACGCTCGGCCTCGTCGGACTCGCCGACGTCGGCGGGCGCAAGGTCGGCGGGTTCTCGCTCGGGATGCGTCAGCGGCTCGGACTCGCGTACGCGCTCCTGGGCGATCCCGGCGTCCTCGTGCTCGACGAGCCCGCGAACGGCCTCGATCCCGAGGGCATCAAGTGGATGCGCGGCTTCCTCCGCCAGCTCGCGCGCGAGGGTCGAACGGTGTTCGTGTCGTCGCACCTGCTCGCCGAGGTGCAGCAGACGGTCGACTCGGTGCTGATCATCTCGCAGGGCCGGCTGGTGTTCCAGGGCGCGCTCGAGGATCTCGCCGATCCGTCGGAATTCGCGACGGTCGTCGACTCGCCCGATCGGGCGGCGCTGGGCGCGGCGTTGAAGGACGCCGAGGTGTCCTTCGACGTCCTCCGCTCCGGCCTCACCGTGCGCGGACTGGAGCCCGCCGCGGTCGGCGCGATCGCGGCATCCGCCGGTGTCGCCCTGTCGTCGCTCCAGCGCCGCGGCCCCGCGCTCGAAGAGGTCTTCCTCGATCTGGTGAGCGGCGCACGCGTGCATCCCACCGCCGCCGGTGTCGAGGTCGGTTCCGGCACGGCTGTCGGCGCGGCCGCCGGGCTCGCGGGAGCGACCGTCGCGGTGGATGCCGCGACCACGGCACCGGCTGAATCCGGTGTCGCCACGCAGGCGGATGCCGAGGCAGATGACGCTGAGGCGGCCGCGATCGCCTCTGATCTGGCCACCACGACGGCTGGTTCGCCGGGCGCCGCAATCGCCGTCGGTGCGGCCGCCGGCGCCGCGGCATGGACGGCGGCCGAGTCGGACGCGGACGACGGGCCGGCTGCCGAACCGCCGGTCGACGCCGCGGTCGATCCGACGCCCAGCCCCACCTTCGCCGTCGCCGGCACCGGCGTCATCGACATCATCCCCTTCGATGCCGGCGACCCCGCGACCGACGCGTACGAAGACGACCTCGCGCTGGACGGCGACCCGGATGTCGAGGCCCTCGGTGCGATCGATGCGGAGCTGAGCGCGGGCGAGGCCGCCGACGGACCGAACGGGCAATCCGCGGTCGACGGCCTGGACGATGCCGACGCCATCCCGGCGATCGCCCCTGACGACGAGTCGATCCCGGACGATCGCCCGTGGGAGACGTACGTCAAGACCGAAGCGGATCTCGAAGCCGACGCCTTCTTCGCCTCATTCACGGCCGCCGAGGCCGCCGAGGCAGCCGAGGCCGCCGAGGCGGCTGAGGCCGCTGCTGCAGCCGGCGCGGCGGAGACCGAATCGGACGAGACCCCGGTCGCGCCCGCCGAACGCGTGGCGGCCGACCGTGACGAAACCGTCGACGACCTCGATGGCGACGCCGAGCCCGAGTCCGACCCCTCGGAGTTCACAGAGACCGCGGACGCGGCATCCGATGCCCCTGAGGCCGAGGAAGCGGCACCTGATCCGACCGAATCCGCCGAGCCGGGTGACGACACGAGCGAGCTCGGCACGCTGGCCGACCTCTCGCCGGACTGGGTCGAGGACGAAGTCCATGCGCGCGCCGACGAGGGGGGTGAGCAGCGATGAGCCTCGCCGACGCCACGCGCTCCGAGGCGACCAAGCAGTTCTCGACCTCGATGTGGTGGATCCTCGCGATCGTGCTCGTCGCGTATGTCGCCTTCACCGCGGCGATCCTGGGATTCGTCTTCTCCGCGGCATCCAGCGGCTCGCTTCCCGGCAATGCGCCGCAGATTGCCGCAGACGGTCTGCCGGCGATCCTGTACAGCACCGCCACGGCCATCGGCTACGTGTTCCCGCTGCTCATCGGCACGCTGATGGTGACGACCGAGTTCCGTCACAAGACACTGACTCCGACCTTCCTGGCGACGCCCAGGCGCGGCGTCGTGCTCTGGGCGAAGATCGTCGTCGGCATCGGGGTGGGCGTCCTGTTCGGCGTACTCGGCGTGCTCTCATCGGCCGTGCCGGCCGCGGGACTGCTCGCCGGGCACGGCCTCCAGACCGATCTCACCTCACCCGACACGTGGGCGCTCTTCGGCCGGATGATCCTCGCTTTCGTGCTCTGGGTGCTCGTGGGCATCGGCGTCGGTGCGCTCGTGCGCAACCAGGTCGGCGCGATCGTCGGGGTGCTCGTGTTCACCCAGTTCCTCGAGCCGGTGGGCCGCGCGGCCGCCGCGTTCGTGGACGGGCTGTCGGATGGAACGAGGTTCCTCCCCGGCGCGGCGAGCGATGCGCTCGTCGGCGCGAGCGTCTTCAATGCCGCGACGCCGGGCGGCTCGGGCGGAGACGCGCTCGAGTGGTGGGCCGGCGGCCTGGTGCTGCTCGGCTACGCCGTCGTGCTTCTCGTGCTCGGGCACCTGTTCAGCTGGCGCCGCGACGTCACCTGATGTGATCAGGTCGCGATCTGATCAGGTCGCGATCTGATCAGGTCGCGGGGGCGGGCTTGGGCTTGCGGGCGCGCGCCTTCTTCTCGGCGACCGGTGTCACCGGAATCGTTCCGGTCGCGATGTCGACCACATCGGCCGGCTTCTCAGCCGCGTCCACGTCGAGGCTCAGCGACTGCACCAGAGCGAGGCCGTGCCGCGTGGTGAGGATCACACGCTCGAATTCGGGGTGCCCGTCGAGGTCGATGACCACACTCGGACGGTGGCGGCGGATGATCGCGAAATCGTCCCCGCCCGCGGAACGCCAGCGGCCCATTGCGATCACGCCGCGAAGATGCGTTCCTGGACTGGGAACCCCCCGCAGCCAGGTCCACGCGTCGTCCGTGAGCTGCACCTTCGCAATCGTCGACCTCTCGATCGCCACATTCCCCTTGTGGAATGCGAGTGCCCGCTCCGCGCCCGAAAGCACGATCTCGAGCCGAGTCGAGTCGAGCAGGAGGGTGACCATGCACCTAGTCTGCCAGCGGGGCCGGCCGCTCACGCGGTGATTTGCTTACGGACGGACAACGATCGCGGAGCCGCCGGTCGGCTCCGGTGTGCCACGGCACTGGCGGCTCGTTCGCGCCGGGCCCTATCCTGAGCGCATGAGCGAGGCGACGGGGCGGCTCTTCGCCGATGCGTTCCATGACGAGTTCGGCACATGGATGCTGGGCTACACACCGTACGGCGGGGGCGACTACGGCGATGTCGCCGCGGTCGCAGCCGCGGTCGGGGACGGCGATGACGGCGCGTTCTACGATGCATGGCTCGCGGCCGGCGACCGCATGAGCGCGGCGGCGCTCGCCGCCGAAACGAGCGGTCGACGCGGCAGCGCCTCGGACCTGCACCTGAGGGCGAGTGCCGCGTACGCGAGCGCTTACCACCCGTTGTACGGCACCCCGGTCGATCCCCGACTGCTCGACGCGTACCGCCGACAGGTGGCGGCATTCGACGCCGGGATGCGGCTGCGCGCGGTCCCTGTTCAGCCGCTGGAGATCCCCTTCGAGGCGGCCCGGATGCGGTCCTATCTCGTGCCCGCCGTGGGTCACGAGAACGACGTGCGACCGCTCATCGTGATGGTGAACGGCTACGACGCCACGGTGACCGACGCGTACTTCGCGATGGGAGTCGCCGCCCTGAGGCGCGGCTACCACGTGCTGATCTTCGACGGTCCGGGGCAGGGCGGCATGCTCTACGAGCAGGGCGTTGCGCTGCGGCCGGACTGGGAGGTCGTCGTGTCCGCCGTCATCGACCACGCCCTGACCTCGCCGATCGTGGATGCCGACCGCATCGCGGTCAGCGGATGGAGCCTGGGCGGGTACCTCGCGCCGCGCGCGGCATCCGGCGATCCACGTATCGCGGCGTGCATCGCCGACCCCGGACAGTGGGATCTCGGGGCATCGCTCGCGGGCTTCGCCGAGCGGCTCGGGGCCACCGCGGATCAGGCCGCCCACCCCGAGCAGCTCGATGATGCCGTGCTCGATCAGATGATGATCGCCATTCGGCAGAACCGCGCGCTGCGGTGGTCGATCGAGCAGCGCGGGTTCTGGGCCAACGGCGTGACCGACCTGCGCGGACTGATCGCCGCGACGTCGCAGTACACGCTGCGCGACCGGGTCAAGATGATCCGCTGCCCCGTGCTGCTCACCCGAGCCGAGAACGATCCCCTCGCGGCGGCGGTCGGCGAGTTCGCGGCGGCGCTGAGCGATGCCACGGTCATCGACTTCACCGCCGCCGAGGGCGCAGGCGGGCACTGCGAGATGAGAAATCGCTCGCTCGTCAACCGCCGCGCGCTGGACTGGCTCGACGGGGTGTTCGCGACGACCGCCGCCCCCGCGACGTGATCGCTCCGACCCGCGCGCGCTGGATCTGCTGACGGACGGACAACGATCGCGGAGCCGCCGCGCGGCTCGCGGTGCAAGACTGGAACGGTGACTCTGCTCGAACCCGCGCGAGCCGTCGACGGATCATCGATCGCCGACGCTCTCGAGCGAGCCTCCGCCGGCGAGCGCCTCGACCTCTCCGACGCCGAAGCGCTGCTCAGCGCGGAGGGCGAGCAGTTCGAGTCGATGCTTCGGCTGGCCGGCACCGTGCGGGATGCCGGCCTGGCGGCATCCGGTCGTCCCGGAGTGATCACGTACTCGCGCAAGGTGTTCATCCCGCTCACCACGCTGTGCCGCGACCGCTGCCACTACTGCATCTTCGTCGACACCCCCGCGCAGCTGCTCAAGCTGCACAAGCCCGCCTACATGTCGCCTGAGCAGGTGCTCACTGTCGCCCGGCAGGGCGCGGCGCTGGGATGCAAAGAGGCGCTGCTGACCCTCGGCGACCGCCCCGAAGACCGCTGGCCCGAGGCCCGCGCCTGGCTCGACGAGCACGGCTACACCTCCACGCTGGACTACGTCGGCGCGATGGCGCGCCTGATCACGGCCGAGACCGGACTGCTCGCGCATCTCAACCCCGGCGTCATGTCGGCGGATGAACTGCGGATGCTGCGCCCCACCGCTGCGTCGATGGGGATGATGCTCGAAACCACGTCGCGGCGGCTGTTCGAAGAGCCCGGCCAGGTGCACTACGGGTCTCCCGACAAGGATCCCGACCTGCGCCTCGCCGTGATCGACGACGCCGGGCGGGAGAAGGTGCCGTTCACCACCGGCATCCTGGTCGGCATCGGCGAGACCCTGCACGATCGGGCCGAGTCGCTCATCGCGATCCGCCATTCGCACGAAGAGCACGCCATCGACGGCCACGGTCACGTACAGGAAGTCATCGTGCAGAACTTCCGCGCGAAGCCGCGCACCGCGATGCATGACGCGCCCGACGCCTCGGTGCGCGAGTACGTCGCTGCCGTCGCCGTGGCCCGGCTCGTCATGGGTCCGCACATGCGCGTGCAGGTGCCGCCGAACCTGTCGGACCCCGCCGAGTTCGAGCTGCTGCTGCGCGCGGGCGCCGACGACTGGGGCGGTGTCTCGCCGCTGACCGCCGACCACGTGAACCCCGAGCGGCCGTGGCCGCACCTGACCGACCTCACCGTCCGCACCGCCGAGCTCGGCTTCGAGCTGCGCGAGCGCCTGACCGCGCAGCCCGACTACGTGCAGGATGCCGCGACCTGGATCGACCCTGCGCTCTGGCCCGCGGTCACGGCCCTCGCCGACCCCGTGACCGGGCTGGCACTGCGGAACTCCACGGATTCGGGCGAACCCGAGCCGATGACGCACGAATCCGTGACCGTCAGTCGGAACCCGTGGAGTTTGGCGGGCCCGCAGGGCGGAAGAGAACTCGCGGAGCGCGCGGCGGCCGACCCACGTGCGCTCGACGATGCCGAATGGGTCCGGCTGCTGAGGGCGGAGGGCCAGGACCTCGACGCACTCACCGCGACCGCCGACGACGTGCGCCGGTACACGGTCGGCGAGGCGGTGAGCCTGGTCGTGAACCGCAACCTCACCTCGAGCGGCTTCCGTTCCGTCTCGGCCGCCGAGCCAGGCACGTTCACGCTCGATGACGTCGGCGCGATCGCCGCCGACGCCTGGGATCTGGGCGCGACCGAGCTGTGCGTGCAGGGACTGATCGCCGCCGACGAGAATCCGGCCGCGTACCTCGACATCGCCCGCGCGATCAAGGCCTCCACCCCAGGCATCCATCTGCACGCATACCGCCCGCAGGATGTGTGGGACCTCGCCGAACGCGGCGGTCTCGGCCTCGACGGCGCACTCACCGCGCTTCGCGACGCCGGCGTCGACACCGTGCCCGGTACCGGGGTCAAGGTGCTGAGCGAGCGCGTGCGCGCCACTCATCGCGCCGGGTGATCTCGAGATCGACCGCTGGGTCGAGGGCATCACGGCCGCCCACCGCGCCGGCTTCCGGTCCACGAGCGTGATCTTCTACGGGCACGTCGAGACCGCCGAGGAGCGCATCGCGCATCTGCGCCGGCTCCGCGCCATTCAAGACGAGACGCGCGGGTTCACCGAATTCGTGCCGATCCCCCTGCCCGGATCGCTCCGGCGGCGTGCCGCTCGTCGCCGAGCCGGACGGCGATCGACGAGCACCGGGCGATGGTCGCCGTCTCGCGGCTCATGCTGAGCGGCAGCATCCCGCACATCCAGATCCCGTGGACCCGCGTCGGTCGCGACGCCGCGGCGACCCTGCTGCAGTCCGGCGGTGACGACCTGGGCGGCACCCTGCTCGACGGTCGCGTGCTGCCCGAGGCCGGCATCGAGCACGGGCTCGAGCTGCCGGTGACGGATGCTGCGCGCATCGCCGCCCGCCTGTTCCGCCCCTTCCGCCAGCGAACGACCGACTACCAGGAGCCCGCACGGTGAGCCGCGTCGAGGTCGCGATCGTCGGAGCCGGCTTCGCCGGGCTCGGCATGGCCATTGCACTGCGCCGGGCGGGACGCGATGACTTCGTCATCCTCGAGCGTGCCGCATCCGTCGGCGGAACCTGGCGCGACAACACGTACCCGGGCGTCGCGTGCGACGTGCCCAGCCACCTCTACGGCTTCGCCGCGCACCCGAATCCCTCGTGGTCGGGCACGTATGCGCGCGGGGACGAGATCCACTCGTACCTCGAGCGCATCGTCGACGCGGAGGAGCTCCGCGACCGGCTGCGGCTGCGCGCGGCGATGCGATGGGCCGACTGGGATGCCGCCGACGGGGTGTGGCGCCTCGGCACCGGCGCCCCGGGCGCCGCGGCTACCGCCGGCGGCACCGACGACGACGTCATCGTCGCCGACGTGCTCGTGCTCGCCTGCGGACGGCTCACCGAGCCCTCGATTCCCCGGATCGCCGGCCTTGAGAGCTTCCCCGGGCCGCTGTTCCACTCGGCCCGCTGGGATCACTCCGCCGACCTCGCGGGCGCGCGCGTGGGGATCGTCGGCACGGGGGCGAGCGCGATTCAGATCGTGCCCGAACTGGCGCGGACAGCGGCACACGTCACCCTCTTCCAGCGCACGCCGGCGTGGATCGTGCCGCGGGGCGGCGACGCGTACTCCGCCGCCGACCGCGCGCGGTTCGCGGCGACGCCGCAGGCTCTCGAGGCGCTGCGCGCCGACCTGTACGCCGAGGGCGAGGCCCGCTTCGCGTCGCGGGCCGGCGACTCCGATGCCGCGGCCGAGGCGGAGTCCGTCGCGCGGGCGCACCTCGAACGGCAGGTCGCCGACCCGGCGCTGCGCGCCGCGCTCACGCCGGACTACGCGTTCGGCTGCAAGCGCGTGCTGCTGTCGGACGACTTCTACCCGGCCGTGGCGTCGGACGCCGTGACGCTCGTGCGGGGCGCCCTCTCCGCCGTCGAGGGCTCGACGCTCGTCGCCTCGGACGGCTCCCGTCATGAGGCCGACGCGCTCGTGCTCGCGACCGGCTTCGCCTCGACCCGTCAGCCCTACGCCGAGCTCGTCTCGGGCGAGGACGGCGTGACGCTCGCCGCGCACTGGTCGCAGGGCATGACGTCGTTCGCCTCCACCGTGGTCTCCGGCTTCCCGAACATGTTCGTGCTGAACGGCCCGAACGCGTCGCTCGGCCATTCCTCCTCGGTGCTCATGATCGAGGAGCAGGCGGCGTACGCCACCCGTGTGCTCGACGGGCGCGCCGGCCGCGTGCTGCACGTCGATCCCGACGCCGAGCGCGCCTATACCGACGAGATCGCGCAGGCTGCGGCATCCACCCGCTGGATGACCGGCGGATGCCGCAACTGGTACGTCGACGAGCGCTCGGGCCGTCTCACCCTGCTGTGGCCCGGCACGGTCGAGGCGTTCCGGGAGCGGCTCGCCCGCGCGGACGGGTCGGAGTTCGAGCCCGCACGGTACGGCACCCACGCGACACCCACGCCCGCGGAGGGCGTGCCGAGAGGAGCATCATGACCTTTCCCCTGCGTTTCGGGTACAAGGCCTCCGCCGAGCAGTTCGGTCCGAACGAGCTGTGCCGGTTCGGCGTGCTGGCCGAGGAGATGGGCTTCGACTCGGTCTTCGTCTCCGACCACCTGCAGCCCTGGCTGCACGAGGGCGGCCATGCGCCGGCATCCATCCCCTGGCTGGGGGCGCTCGGCGCCCGGACGTCGCGGGTGCTGATCGGCACATCGGTGCTCACCCCGACGTTCCGCTACAACCCGACCGTGATCGCCCAGGACTTCGCGACGCTCGGCGTGATGTACCCCGGGCGCATCATCCTGGGTGTCGGCACCGGCGAGGCGCTCAACGAGGCGAACCTCGGCTTCCCGTGGCCCGACCCGCCCGAGCGCTTCCAGCGGCTGAAGGAAGCGATCACTGCTCATCCAGCGGCTCTGGACGGAGGAGCGCGTCAACTCACGACGGCACGTTCTACACGACCCGGAACGTGACGATCTACGACAAGCTCGACCAGCCGGTGCCGATCTACATCGGTGCCGCCGGGCCGGCGGCGACCCGGCTGGCCGGCCGGATCGCGGATGGATTCATCACCACATCGGGCAAGGCCCGAGACCCTGTACACCGACACTCTGGTGCCCGCCCTGCAGGAGGGGCTCGAGAAGGCGGGGCGCCCGGCCGACGGGATCGACACGCTCATGGAGGTCAAGGTCTCGTACCACCCCGACGCCGCCGTCGCCCTCGAGAAGACGCGGTTCTGGGCCCCGCTCGCGCTGAGCGCGGACGAGAAGATGGGGGTCGACGACCCGATCGAGATGCAGCGCCTCGGCGAGCAGCTGCCGATCGAGCGCGCGGCATCTCGGTTCATCGTCTCGACCGACCCCGACGAGCACGTCGAGAGGATCGCGCGGTACGTCGACATGGGCTTCCGCCACCTCGTGTTCCACGATCCCGGACACGACCAGGAGGAGTTCCTCCGCATGTACGGCGCCGAGATCCTCCCGCGCCTGCGCGCTCGGTTCGGCATGGACGAGCCGTCGGGAGCGTGACCGGCGCGCAGAAGCCCGGCTGGGCGGTCATCATCCCGGTCAAGCCCACGGCGGTCGGCAAGTCCCGGCTCGAGCTCGCGACCGTGGACCGAGTGACCCTGGCGCGCGCGATCGCGCTCGACACGATCGCCGCCGCGGCCGCGTGCCCGTCGGTCGACCAGGTGTACGTCGTGACCGATGACGGGGCCCTGGTCGCGCTCGCCTTCGACATTCCGGGGCTGCGGTTCGTGCCGGAGGACGACGGAACCGGCCGGGCCCGCGGCATCGACACGGCGGTCGCGGTGGGCGCCGACGCCGCCGGTGTCGGGATGCCGCGTGCCGCGCTGCTCGGAGACCTCCCGGCGCTGCGGCCGGAGGATCTCGACGCGGCCCTGATCGGGGCGGGTCGGGTGGACAGAGCAGTCGTGCCCGACGCCGAGGGCACCGGAACCACCCTGGTGACCGCGGGGAGCGGCATCCCCCTGCTCACATCGTTCGGCGCGCAGTCCTATGCGCGACACGTGGAGCTCGGCTGTCGTCCCGCTCGAGATCGCGGACGCCTCGAGCCTGCGGCACGATGTCGACACCGCCGCCCAGCTCGAAGTCGCCGCCGAACGAGGACTCGGCCCGCGCACCGCGGCCCTGCTCGCGGCTCAGAGCAGCAGGTAGACCGCGCCGATCACGGTGAAGGTGATCACGAGCCGCTCGAAGACGACCTGGTTCAGCCGCCCCGCCAGCCAGCGTCCGAAGAGCGCGCCGCCCACGACGAACGGCACGAGGACGAGGTCGACCAGAAGGCCGGGCACCGTGATGAGTCCGAGCCCGATCGAGAACGGCACCTTGCCGATGTTCACGATCGCGAAAAACCAGGCCGCGGTCCCGAGAAACTCCTTCACGGGAAAGCGCGCGGCCAGGAAGTACATCGACATCACCGGCCCGGCGGCGTTCGCGACCATGGTGGTGAAGCCGCCGATCGTGCCGTAGGTCGCGGCCGCGACGCGGTGCGGACCATCCTCCGCGACCTGAGCGCCCATCCGGCGGCGGAACAGCGTGATCGCGATCACGGCCAGCAGGATGACCCCGATCGTCTTCTTCACCCATACGTCGTCGGCGAAGAACAGGAACAGAACGCCCAGCAGGATGCCCGCGATCACCGCGGGCGCCAGACCGAGCAGCGCCTTCCAGTTCGTGTGCCGCCGATAGGCCAGCACCGCGAAGAGGTCGGCCACGATCAGCAGCAGCAGGATCGTGCCGGTCGACTGCTTGGCGGGAAGCACGGCGGCGAAGATCGCCACCGCGACCGTGCCCGCCCCGGGTACTGCGGTCTTGGACAGGCCGACGACGAGGGCGGCCAGGCCCAGCAGCGCCCATGCGAACCAGGTCAGATCGACCACGTCAGCGGGGGGCCGTCTGCAGAGCGGCCTCAGCGAGCGCGGCGGAGGTGGCGACATCCTGCATCCACAGCGGCGCGACGACCGCGCGGATGCCGAGGCGCTCGACGTCGCGGCACGGAGGCGGCGTCCTCCTCGGCGATCAGCCACGTGTCGAGCAATCCGCCTGCCGAGCGCGCACCGTAGTGCGCGGCGACCGCCGCGGCGGAGGTCTCGACGCCGATCGCGGTGAGGCAGACATCCGCCATGCCGCGCACGACGCGGCCGCCGATGATCGGAGAGACGCCGACGACGCGTCCGGGCGCGGCGCGCAGCGCCTCACGGATGCCGGGCACCGCGAGGATCGGTCCGATCGAGACGACCGGGTTCGAGGGGGCGATCAGCACCACGTCGGCGTCGGCGATCGCGTCGAGCACACCGGGCGCGGGTGCCGCGGCCTCGATCCCGGGGTTGTCGAAGCGCACCGGACGCAGCGCCGCGCGGTGCCGCGTCCACCACTCCTGGAAGTGCATCGCGCGCTCGGCGCTGCCGTCCTGGACCGTCACGATCGTGTCGACCTCGGCGTCGGTCATCGGCAGCAGCCGGGCGCCGAGCGGCCAGCGCTCCGACATGCGCTCGATCACCCGCGGTGGGGGTGAGGCCGTCGCGCAGCCAGCCGGTGCGCGCGAGGTGCGTACCGAGGTCGAGATCGCCGAGCGTGAACCACGGCCAGCCGGCGCCCCACTCCTGCAGCTCGTGATTGACGCGCTCGCTGTCGCCCGCGCGGCCCCAGCCGCGCTCGGCGTCGTTCACTCCGGCCAGCGCGTAGACGATCGAGTCGACGTCGGGCTGCAGGCGTACGCCCGACAGCCAGAGATCGTCGCCGGTGTTGACGACGATCGTGAAGGGTTCGACGGATGCCGAGGCCGCGGCATCCGCTCTGCGGCGAGCGCCGCACGGACGCCGAGCGCGAACCGGGAGCCGCCGACACCCCCGGCGAGCACGACGACGCGGGTCAAGGCGCGAATTCGTCCGCAGCGTGCGGCAGCGTGAAGCGGGCGACGGCGTCGATGAGCGCGTCGACGGTCTGCGTGGCGGCGACCACATCGACCGAGAGTCCCGCGCGCCGCGCGTCCTTGGCGGTGCGAGGCCCGATCGCGGCGATCACCGTGGTGTCGGGGATGTCGGCGAACTGCTGCTGCACCTGCTCGGCGACCGAACCGCTCGTCACGAGGATCGCGTTGATGCGGCCGCTGCGCACGTCTTCGGCGATGCGGTCGGTGACGGGAACCCCGACTGTCCGGTACGCGACGACGCTGCGCACACGATGACCGGCTTCGGCGAGGAGGCGCGTCAGGACCGGCTTGGCGATCTCGCTGCGCAGCGTCAGGATGTCGCGCGGCTCGGGTTCCAGGGCGATCATCTGCTCGGCCATGCCGGCTGCCGAGTTGTCGCGTTCGGGAACGAGGTCGACCCGGTAGCCCACCGCCTGCAGCGCGGCGGCGGTCGTCTCGCCCACGGCCGCGACCTTCGTCGCGGCGGGAATGGTCGCCCGGTGCGCGAAGAGCACGTCGACCGTCGTCGCGCTGGTGACGGTGAGCCAGTCGAAGTCGCCCGCCTCGAGATCGGCGAGCGCCTGATCGAGGGTGGCCTGATCGTTGGTCGGGGCGAAGTTGATCAGCGGCGCGACGACCGGGATCGCTCCCTGATGCCGCAGATTCGCGGCCACTCCGTCGCCCCAGGGGCCGCCGCGCGGCACGAGCACACGCCAGCCCGCGAGGGGCTTGGGGGGCTGCTGTGGAGCGTGGTTCATGGGGTTGGGCTCTCGTGGTGCGCAGTCAGCCGCCCCAAAAGATCGAGCAACCGACAGGCGATTTCAGACCTCGGGTGATGCGGTCCGCGCCGTCGGCAGCATTCGCACCATCGCACTGCCTGACAGATCGAGCATACTCCCGGGCAGAGAGGTCCCGCTCCCGTCGCTCCGGCTGATCACCCCGCCCGGACTCAGCGGGTGTAGAGCCGTACCGCGGCCCACACGAGGAATCCGACCACGGCGGCGCCGGCCACGACGGCCGAGGTCGCAGCCGTCGGGTTTCTGCGTGTGAAGGTGCGCGCCTTCGCGACTGTCCGGTCGGTGACCTCCACGATCCGCGCCGGCACGTTGGCCTTCTGCTCGATCGCGGCGAGCGCCGCCTTGAGTTCGGCGCGGGCCTGTTCGACCGGGTCGGCGATGCCGATCGGAACCGCGGTCCGCGGCACCGGGACGGGGGTGCGGGACACGGGAACGGGTGAGTTAGAACTCATCGCGCACCTCCTTGACATCCTGGACGATCGACTGGACGGGGTTCTGAGCGCGAGCGACCTTGCGGAACCGCTGCACGCCGAGGAACGCGAAGAGCGCGGCGATCAGCAGCAGCGCGATCAGCACCACCAGCGCGGCGAGCCACGCCGGCCACCACAGGGTGAGCACGATGACGGCGAACGCGATGAGCATGCCGACGGCCCAGAAGAGGAAGAAGAGCGCGACCGCGATCCAGCCTGCGCCGATACCCGGCGTCTTTCGAGGTGCGGCGAACCCAGGCCTTGCCCGCGTCGACTTCGGCGATGACGAGGTTGCGGATCAGCTCCGGGATCTCGCCGATCAGCGTGAACAGGCTGTCGTCGTTCCGATCGCGGAAACCGCGAGGAGTGGTCACCGTCAGGCTCCGTTGCGGGGCTCGCCGGCGGCTTTCGCGATATCGTCGAACGCGTCGTCCGCGGCATCCTTCACCGCACCGGCCGAGCGCTCAGCCGCGGCGCTCACATCGTCGACCTGCAGCCTGCCGGTCCGGATCGCCGAATCGAGCTTCTCGCCGGGCGTCGCCCCCTTCGAGGTCGCTGCCTTCGTGACCTTGACCGCGCTGTCCCAGAGAGTGCTCGGAAGCGCCATCGCCGTCGACTTCGCGAAGTCCTTGGCCTTGGTCACCTGCTCCTGCACCGGCTCGAGGTTCCAGACCTTGTCGACCTGGGCCTTGATCTGCTCATAACGTTCGCGACCCGCGCGGGTTCCGAGCACGTAGCCCGCCGCAAGTCCGATGACGAGCCCTACTTTGCCCCTCATGGGGTCTCCTCACGCTGGATGGTCGTGGATGTCTGCCCCCAGGGTATCCCCGTATGCCGATTCCGGCATCCGGTGGCCTTCCATGGGACGCTGTGCTACGTCCGCTCGTCGGCGTCGCCCCAGAGTGCGTGCCGGCGGACGCGCTCTCCTTCTGCGATCGCATCGGGGACGACCTGCGCGAGGCCGGTGCCGGCGACCCAGGCGCCGACCACCGCGAGTCCGGGGATCGTGTGGATCTCGGAGCGGGCGGCATCGGCCGCATCAGCATGCCCCAGCGCCGAGACCGGCGGCGGCTGCGACCATCGCCCGCGGTGTGCCCCGCGCAGCTGAGCCGCTTCGAGGGGCACCTCCAGCAGCGCGGACGCCTCGGCGAGCGCGAGCGCGGCCGCCGCGCGATCATCGAGTGCCGCCGTCGCGGGCAGAGTGCCCGGGCCGCCGAACGTGACTTTGAGCACGCGCGTTCGGGGCTGGGCGACCTGACGCATCCACGGCCAGCGCGCGGTCGAGTCGGTGACGGATGCCGCAACCGCCGTTCCCGGCACCGGGTAGACCGCGGTGCGCGGCGGAGCGTCGGCGAGGGCCGAAGACTCGACCACGAGCGTGACGACCTCGAGCGCCGTGACGGGCGTCCGCTCCAGCGCGGGGATGATCGCGGCGAGCAGCCGGTGCGCCTCGTCGGCTCCGGACGCGAGGATCACCGCGTCGGCGGCATCGACCTCGTCGGAGGTGTCGAGCGGCCCCGTGGCGGCGGCGACCGCCGTCCACCGACCGTCGTCGCGCCGCTCGAGCGCTTCGACAGAGATGTTCAGCCGAACCTCGGCGCCGAGGGTGCGAAGGCGATCGTCCAGGGCGTCGACGATGCGCGACATGCCGCCGTCGATGCCCTCGAGCCCGTCGCCCGCGGGTTTCGAGCCCCTGTCCGCGCGCAGCTGCGTCACCGCCCCGGCGAGCGATCCGGTGCGCGTGAGCGCGGCGTTGAGCCCGGGCGCGACGAGCTCGACGTCGACGTCGTCGGGGTGGATCGAGAAGCCGCCGAGGCTGAGCGGCGCCACGAGGCGATCGAGCACGAGCTGGCCCATGCGGGTGCGCACGAGCCTTCCGAGGCTGCGCTCCTGGCCGATCGTGAGGGGTGGGCGCAGTCGGTCGAGGTGCGCGCGCCACGTGCCGCGGCGGCCGATCACGCGTCGGATGCTCTCTTCCCAGGGGTTCTGCGGGATGCCGCGCACCGTCGCCTCGGGCACGGGTGCCGCCCCGCCCGGAAGCCCGGAGATCCACTCGGCCCGCGGCGCGGTCGGGACGACGGCATCCGTCAGGTCGAGTTCATCCACGAGTCCGCGCACCGCGCCGCCTCGGGTGGCGTAGCCCTCCGCGCCGATGTCGACGCGCACGCCCGCGAGGTCGAGCGTGCGCACGGCGCCGCCCAGCCGGTCGGATGCCTCCAAGACCGTGACGCGGATGCCGACCTTGGCGCACGCGAGCCCGGCGACCAGTCCGCCGATCCCCCCACCGACGACGACGACATGGGTCTCGTGCGCGTGTGCGGCGAGGTCGTCCAGAGGCGTGGGCTCCACCGATCCATCCTCGCACCGCGCCGCAGCGAGGTCAGCCGCCGACAGCACCGGGATGAGCCCGAAGGACTGGAAGACGAAGCCGAGCTGCTCCCGCCGGAGCTGCGCAAGAGAGCCTCGTCGAGGGGGGTCGCCTCGACATCGCCGATCCAGACGCGGCCCTCGTGGCGGGCAGTGGAACCTGGCGGCGCGTGCGACGCCGGTGCGAGACTGGCGTCATGACGCTGCACATCACGGGTGACGACGCCGCCGACCGACTGCTCACCGACGACCCCTTGGCTCTGCTGATCGGCATGCTGCTCGACCAGCAGGTCGCGATGGAGACCGCGTTCGCAGGCCCGCTGAAGATCGCGGAGCGGGTCGGATCAGTGGACGCGGCCACCCTCGCCTCGTACGACCCCGAGGCCTTCGCCGACGTGTTCAAGCAGCCCCCGGCAGTCCACCGCTTTCCCGGGTCGATGGCCGCGCGGGTGCAATCGCTGTGCACCGCGATCGAGCAGGACTGGGGCGGAGATGCCGCCGCGATCTGGACGCGGGGCGACCCTGACGGTGCCACCGTCGTGAAGCGACTGAAAGCGCTGCCCGGCTTCGGCGAGCAGAAGGCCAAGATCTTCGTCGCGCTGCTCGGCAAGCAGTACGGCTTCACCGGAACGGGCTGGCGCGAGGCCGCCGGTGCGTACGGCGAGGAGGGCTCGTTCCGCTCGGTCGCCGACATCGTCTCGCCCGAGTCCCTGACCAAGGTCCGCGAGCACAAGCGCGCGATGAAGGCCGCCGCCAAGGGCAGTTAGCTCGGCGGCGCAGCGGCTGATTCGCACTTGCGGTGCGGTGGCACCCCACCAGTACACTTCTCGCATCCTGATTGTGCTTGGTCCGACCCCCCACGGATCGTTGGAATCCGTAAAGGGGTTTACCCATGCCTGACCTGATCACTGCGCCGCCGCGCCGCGTGCGCGATGAAGAGGGCAACGTGCGGGTCGTTGCCGACGTCGAGGAGTCGCAGCCGCTGTGGTTCTCGGTCTCGCCCGACGATGAGGAGCTGCTCGCCGCGGGGGCCGACCATGTGGCGGTCGCGCTCCTGCTGCCTGCCATGCGCCACGCACGCGATCTGCGGATCGGCGGGGTGGTGACAGACAGCCTGCTGCACCGGCTGAACCACGATCTGCAGTCGCTCGTGCGAACCGTGCACCCGAGCTATCAGTCGATTGTGGTGACCGCTGATGAGACGGCGCCGGCCGGTGATGCCCCCTCGGGAGTCGCGACGGGCTTTTCCGGCGGTGTCGACAGCTTCGCGACGCTGACGGAGTACGCGGCCGCCCCGGGGGTGCCCCCCGCACTGCGCGTCACCCATCTGCTGAACAACAACGTCGGAGCCCACGGCAACGGCGGCCGGGCGCTCTGGCGAAAGCGATTCGATGCCCTTCGGCCGGTCGCCGAAGAACTCGGCCTGCCGTTCATCCCCGTCGACAGCAACATCGAGCATCACTATCCGCAGATGGGCTTCATGCAGACCGTGACGTTCCGCAACGCCGCGGTCGTGCACCTGCTCGGCGGTGGCATCGGTCGCTCGTACCACGCGTCCGAAGGGACCTATCGCAACGTGCGTATGCCCCCCACGCACGGTGACATCGGGCTGGCGGGGGCGATGACCTTCCCGTTGTTGTCGACGCCGGCGCTCACGGTGGAGTCGACGAGCTCCGGCTTGTCCCGGGTCGAGCGCACGCTGGCGCTCGTCGGCGGGCCCTATGCCCGCTATCTCGATGTGTGCATCGATGCGGACCCGGACCGGACGACGAACTGCTCGCAGTGCTGGAAATGCATGCGCACGATGCTCACCCTGGAGATCGCGGGAAGTCTCGATGAGTTCGTGCCGGGCGTCTTCGTGCGCGCTCCCTATGAGAGACGGCGCACGCAGTACTACGCAGAGCTGCTGTCATCGAGCGAGCCGAACGACATCGAACTCGTCGAGTTCGGCAGCAGGAACGGCTGGAGATGGGGTGCGATCGCACGCGGACGGGCGACGGCTCGACGTGCGAAGCACTGGGCGCGCGAGCTGGCGCGGTCCGTGCGCTGACATCCCCTCCGCTCCCCGCCCGCTGAGCACGCCGGGGACGGTTGGCCCGGTCAGATCCGCCGAGTCGACGCCATCTCGATCACCGTCACTCCAGGACCCGCCGACGGTGAACTCATCCCGGCGAGAGCGACCCCGGCCTCGGCGAGGCCGATCACCTCGCCGACCAGAGGCTCGGGGCGCACCGCGCCGGATGCCACCAGTTCCAGCATCCGCGGATAGTCGCGCGCGGCCATGCCGTGCGAACCGTAGATCTCCAGCTCCTTCGCGATGACCTGTCCCATCGGAAGGGCGGGCGCCGCGTCGTCGCCCAGCAGGAGTCCGATCTGCACGTGTCGCCCGCGCGGGCGCAGCGAGGCGATGGAGGCGATCGCCGTCGTCGTCGAGCCGACCGCGTCGAGGGAGACCCACGCGCCGTCGCCCGTGATCTCTCGGATGCGGCGCACCGTGTCGTCGCCGGCTTCCAGGACGGTCTCCGCACCGAACCGTCGCGCCCGCTCCAGCGCCGCAGGCGATCGATCGACCGCGATGACGCGGCCGCCGAGCGCAGACGCGATCATCACGGCCGACAGACCGACGCCGCCGCATCCGTACACCACGACCCACTCCCCCGCGCGGACGCGACCGTGCACGGTGACGGCGCGGAACGCCGTCGCGAAACGGCAGCCCAGCGATGCGGCGGCGATGAAGTCCAGGTCGTCGGGCAGGGGCACGACATTGAAGTCTGCGGCGGGTATCGCGACGAGCTCGGCGAACGACCCGGGCATCGTGAAGCCGGGCTGCGATTGGGCGGGGCAGACCTGCGCGTCGCCGGAGAGGCACCACGAGCATTGTCCGCACCCGCAGACGAACGGCGCCGTCACCCGGTCGCCGACCCGGCAGGTCGTCACCTTCGCGCCGACCGCGGCGATCACCCCGGCGAACTCGTGGCCGGGGATCTGCGGGAGAGGCACCGGGTCATGCCCCTGCCACGCGTGCCAATCGGACCGGCAGACTCCCGTCGCGCGAACCTCGACCAGCACGCCGTCGTCGGGGCAGATCGGCTCCTCGATCTCGACCAGAGACGGAAGCTGCCCGTACGCGTCGTAGCTGATTGCCTGCACGATGCGGATCGGGCTATGCCCCGCGCAGGCGCTCCGCGAGGTACGCGTGCAGTTCAGACAGCGGCACGCGCTCCTGCGCCATGGTGTCGCGGTCGCGCACCGTCACGGCGCGGTCCTCGAGCGAGTCGAAGTCGATCGTGACGCAGAACGGCGTGCCGATCTCGTCCTGGCGGCGATAGCGGCGACCGATCGCACCGGCGTCGTCGAAGTCGACGTTCCACTCGCCGCGCAGGTCTTCGGCGACTTCGCGCGCGATGGGCGAGAGCTGCTCGTTGCGCGAGAGCGGCAGCACCGCGACCTTGACCGGCGCCAGGCGCGGATCGAGCTTGAGCACGGTGCGGGTGTCGGTGCCGCCCTTGGCGTTCGGCACCTCCTCTTCGCGGTACGCGTCGACGAGGAACGCCATCATGGCGCGGGTGAGGCCGAACGACGGCTCGATGACGTACGGGGTGTACCGCTCGCCGCTGGCCTGGTCGAAGTACGACAGGCTCTGGCCGGATGCCTCGGAGTGGCTGGTCAGGTCGTAGTCGGTGCGGTTCGCGATGCCCATCAGCTCGCCCCACTGCTTGCCCGGGAAGCCGAACTCGTACTCGACGTCGATCGTGCCGGCGGAGTAGTGCGCGCGGTCCTCCTTCGGAACGTCGTAGCGGCGCAGGTGCGCGGGATCGACCCCGAGGTCCACGAACCAGTCCCAGCACGCCTCGACCCAGTGCTCGAACCACTCCTGCGCATCGGCCGGCGGCACGAAGAACTCGATCTCCATCTGCTCGAACTCACGCGTGCGGAAGATGAAGTTTCCGGGGGTGATCTCGTTGCGGAACGCCTTGCCGACCTGGCCGACGCCGAACGGCGGCTTCTTGCGCGCCGCGGTGACGACGTTGCCGAAGTTCACGAAGATGCCCTGGGCGGTCTCGGGACGCAGGTAGTGCACGCCGGACTCGTCATCGACGACGCCGAGGTAGGTCTTCATGAGGCCCGAGAACGCCTTGGGCTCGGTGTACTGACCCTTCACGCCGCAGTTCGGGCACGGCACGTCGGCGAGACCGTTCTCGGCCTTACGTCCCTTGCGCGCCTCGAAGTCCTCGATGAGGTTGTCGGCCCGGAACCGGCGATGGCAGTTGAGGCACTCCACGAGCGGGTCGGTGAACGTCGCCACGTGGCCCGAAGCCTCCCAGACGCGCTTCGGGAGGATCACCGACGAGTCGAGTCCGACCATGTCGCCGCGTCCGCGCACGAACGTCTGCCACCACTGGCGGCGGATGTTCTCCTTCAGTTCTGTGCCGAGTGGGCCGTAGTCCCACGCCGAGCGGGATCCGCCGTAGATCTCGCCCGCCTGAAAGACGAACCCGCGGTGGCGGGCGAGGGCGATGACTTTGTCGAGACGGGACTGCTCGGCCACGGTGGCTCCAATGGTCGGGTGAAGAGTGCGGAATTCCGCGGGATGCCGCAATCGCGGCATCCGTCGAGTCTATCGGGGGCCGCCTGAGCCCCGAGCGGTCAGCCGGGACCGAAGCCGCACCAGTCGGCGACCCAGCGCAGGATCTCGCCCCGCATCGGCTCGGGGGCGGCGACCTCGACGACTCCGCCGGCGCCGTCGACGTCGACGAGCACGTTGAACACGGTGCCGCGCTTGTCTTCCATCACCGCGTGCGGGTCACAGCGCAGCGGCACGATGGGCACTGCCACCATGGTGGCGGCATCCGTCCCGGTGACGGTCGCAGCGAGCGCGAACGGGGTCGGCTGGTCGGCGAACTGCAGCAGGTTGGTGGTCTGCACCTCGACGAGCTCCGCGGTCTCGGTGCCGCCCGCCGGGGTGATCGACAGCTGCAGCTCGGCCGGCAGCGGCGCGGCAGTCGGTGTGAACTCCGTCCACTCCAGCGTGGCGACCCGCGCGAGGTCGTGGCGCAGGCACTCCTTCTCGTGGATCAGCGTCGTGAAGCCGAGGGGATCGGCGACGTCGACTGTCGCGGTGCCGCCGCCCTCGAGCTCGAGGGTGACGCGGCTCGTGCGGGAGGCGGCATCCGGCTCGTCTTCGCACGCCGACTCCGGAAGCGCGAAGCGCAGGTCGACCGTGCGGCCGGCGGGAACGGTGCTCATTCGATCGCGGACGGCCTCGCCGGCGAACCAGTCATCGGCGAAGGTGAGGCTCGTCACGACGAGATCGGTGTCGGAGCCGTTGATGACCCGCACCTGCGCCCCGCGTTCGGCGACATCGGACCGCAGCTGGAAGAGCTCGACCTCGACGCCCGGCGGAAGCCCGCTCGGTTCCGCGGGCTGCGGAGAGCACGCTGCGAGCGCGAGTACAAGGGCCAGCGGTACGCAACTCAGGCTGGCTCTGCGTGCGGCGGGTGCCGAGCCGCGTGATTTCGCGGCACCGCCACCCCGGGCCGCACAGCCAGCCTGAGTTACGCACCGCGTGCGCGCTCCACCCACGCTCGAACCCGCCTACCGCCGCACGATTTCGCGTGCGACTGTGAAGTCCTCGAGCGCGACCGGGTCGATCTCGACGCCGAGGCCGTGGCCGGTCGGGACGCGCACATGACCGTCCTCGAGCACGGCGGGCTCGGTGACGATGTCGCGGACGTAGAACCGGTTCGACGCCGACACATCGCCCGGCAGTGTGAAGCCCGGCAGGGCCGCCAGGGCGGCGTTCGCCGCGCGTCCGATCCCGGTCTCGAGCATTCCGCCGCACCAGACCGGAATAGCGGCGTCCCGGCACAGGTCGTGGATCGCGACGGCCTCGAGGTAGCCGCCGACCCTGCCCGCCTTGATGTTGATGACGGAGGCCGCGCCCAGCGCGAGCGCGTCGACCGCGGCCTTGTGCGACACGATCGACTCGTCCAGGCACACCGGTGTGCTCAGGTGCCGGGCGAGCGTCGCGTGGTCGACGATGTCGTCCTCCTGCAGAGGTTGCTCGATCAGCAAGAGGTCGAACCGGTCGAGCTCGGCGAGGGTGTCGATGTCAGCGAGCGTGTACGCGGAGTTCGCATCGACCTGCAGCGGGATGCCGCCGAACGCGTCGCGCACGGCGGCGGTCTCGGCGACGTCGCGGCCGGGCTTGATCTTGATCTTGATGCGCACGTACCCCTCGTCGAGGTAACCCCGGACGACCTCGACGAGCGTCGCGGGATCGCGTTGGATGCCGACGCTCACACCACTCGGAACGCGATCGTGCACGGCTCCCAGATACTCCCCCAGCGGTCGCCCCTCGGCGCGCAGAGCCGCATCGAGCACCGCGAGTTCGAGACCGGCCTTGGGCATGCGGTGGCCGACGAACGGCTTCAGGGTCACGGCCACGTCTTCGGGTGCGAGGGTGTGGCGGTCCAGCAGCGCGGGGATCAGCCAGCGGAGGGCGACATCCCACGCGCCCTGCGTGTACTCGCTCGAATACAGGGGTGCCGCACCGGTGACGATCTCTCCCCAGCCCTCACCGTCGGAGGTCAGTGCTCGCGCCATGATGACCTCGCGCACGGTGTCGGTGCCGAACGAGGTCGTGAACGGCGAGACCAAGGGGATCTGCAGGACGCGCAGCTCGAAACCCTCGAGGGTCACGGCTGCCGTCGGTCGGGCGATGGGCATGCGTTCAGGCTACGCCCGGCGGTCGGGCGCCGGAGTGCGGTGGATCGGCCGACAGCTCGGTGAGCGCGGCAGCTGCCGGCGAGCGCTGCAGAACCCTCTGGCGCGCTCGCCGCTTCGTGCAGCGCTCGCGCGATTGCCTCAGTGCGCGAGGGCGGCGCGGCTCTCCACCGCGACGAAGGTCGTGCGCGCGCGCCGCGGGCGGCCGGCGCCCGGGACGAGGCGGACGCGGCGGTGGGATTCGCGGCTGAGGCCGGCGACGAAGCGGTCGATGTGGGTGCGCATGGGGGCTCCTCGTTCGGGGACCGCGATGCTCACGGTCGAACACGAGGAGGGGCGAGATCGCGCTCAGATACATCCGAGCTCGGCGAAGGCGCGCACGGGGAAGGTGCCGAAGCCCTCGACGGCGGGCGGCGCCGCCGTGAAGCGCGCACCGCGCGGCGGCAGGTCGCCGAGGTGCGTGAGATGCTCGACCACGTGCACGCCGGCCTCGAGCAGCAGCGAGTGGGCGGGGCGCTCGCCGCCCGACTCGGTGTCGTCGATGTTGAGCGAGTCGATGCCGACGAGAACGGCGCCGGCGTCGATCAGCCACTGCGCACCCTCGCCCGTCAGGAAGGGGGCGCCGACGGCGTACTCGGGCTGTCCGAACCAGCGGTCCCAGCCCGTGTGCAGCAGCACGGCTGCACCGCGCACGTCGCGGTCGGCGAGCACGTCGGGCCGGATGCCGCGATCCGCGGGGCTCTCCCCCCGCCCTTCTCCACGCATCGCTTCGCGCTGCGCGGAGCCTCGGGGCGCGTGGGCCCGTGCGTCCTCGAGGTGGAAGACCTCGGCGCGCAGCCCCACCAGTGTCGAAAGGTCGAGTCCGGCGAGGTCGGGGCCCTCGGCGTACCGGTGGAACGGGCTGTCGAGGTACGTGCCGGTGTTGCCGATCATCGTGATGACGTCCATCGCGAACTCGGTGCCCGGGGCGTATTTCGCACGGGAGTCCTCACGAGTGAGGTGCGGGGTGATCGTCGGGGCGGGCAGTCCGGGGTAGGTGACCAGTCCGGCGCGGATCGGGTGGCTGAGGTCGACGATGCGGCGGCTCTCGGCGGCGGCGGTCTCGACCCCGCGGCTGCCGCGGTGCGGCTCCTCGACGATCTCCAGCCCCGTGATCGTGACCGAGCCGACGAGGGTCAGCCCGAGGTGGGCGACGAGCAGCAGCTCGAGGTCGCGCTGCGAGATGGCGGCCGACGGCACGTCGAGCCGGAAGGCCTCGCCGGTCAGCCCGCCGCCGTTGGCGAAGCGGATGTCGAAGTCGAAGTGAGCGCGGTGGTCGGGCATGCCGGTCAGCCTAGGATCTTCGGATGCCGCGGGCCGGCCGATCTGCCGAGATCGGCAGTTCGGAAACGGGGCATGGCAGGAACAGCTACGGCCGGACGAACAGGTAGCCGCGCTCGTCGTCGAAGCCGGCGGCGACCAGGCCCTCGTCGAGTCGGGCGCGGAACTGCTCGCGCACGCGGATTCGCCAGGCGGCGGCATCCGTCGGGTCTTCACGACGCATGGTCTCGATGTCGTGCGGCACCGCGACGGACGCGACCACCAGGTCGTCGGACGGGGTCGGCGCCGGCGGCGCCGCCAGCGCCCATGTGACCATGAGCCGGTCGGTCTCGTCGCCGCGGTTGACGCCGTCGTCCATGGGCCCGTAGTGGTCGACGAGGTACTCGGTCACCCGGGCGCCGAGCACGCGCAGGTTGAAGTGCGCGTTGCGGGCGACGAGCGGGTCGAAGGTCCAGGTGATGTTGCCCACATCGCGGGCGAACGCCCACTCGCGCTGGTGCTGCTTGAGCAGTCGGCCCAGCCCGCGACTCTGCAGTCCGGGCAGCACGCCGGTGATGTGCGAGTGCATCGAGCGCTCCGCGGGCGGGGCGAAGAACGCGATGGACGCCCCGACCATGCGTTCGCCGTCGTACATGCCGACGACGTAGTTGCCGGAGTGCGCGAGCGCCCGCACGAGGTTCGGCGGCATCGCGTCTCGGTCGCCGACCCACACTTCGCGCAGGACGTCGGCCGCTTCGTGGATCTGCGCGATGGTCTCGAGCGGGCGGATGTCGATGCGGGTCGCGGGGCCGGTGTCGGCGCCGCTGTCAGAGGCAGGGTGAGCCATGGCACCCACGCTACTCGCGCGCGTCCCGCCGGGAGGTTCTGTCATGGCCACCCTTCCCTTCGTCGGACGCAGATAGCCTGAAGCGATGGGATCACGGGATGAGGATGCACGAAAACGCCTCACCCGGATGCCGAGCCAAGGCGCCATCATCGCCGTTCTGGCGACCGCGGGCCTGTGCTCGTCGTTCATGTTCACGCTCATGGTGCCGATCCAGTCGAAGCTGCCGGAGCTGCTGAACGCGAGCCGCGAAGACACCGCCTGGGTCGTGACATCGACGCTGCTCGCGGCCGCGGTGATCACGCCGATCTCGGGCCGGCTCGGCGACATGTACGGCAAGCGGCGGATCGTGCTGGTGCTGACCGCGGTGATGGTGGTCGGCTCCGTGATCGCGGCGCTGTCGCCGGGAATCATCGGCATCATCGTGGGCCGCACACTGCAGGGCGCGATCGTCGGAGTGGTGCCGCTGGGCATCTCGATCATGCGCGACGTGCTGCACGAAGACAGGGTCGACTCGGCCATCGCCTTCATGAGCGCGACCCTCGGCGTCGGCGGTGCGCTCGGTCTTCCGATCAGCGCGCTGGTGACCGAGCGCAGCGACTGGCACGTGCTGTTCTGGTTGGCCGCGGGTCTCGGTGTCGTCGTGTTCGCCCTGGTGCTGTGGATCGTCCCGGTGAGCGTGCTTCGCACGGCCGGGCGCTTCGACTTCGTCGGTGCCGCGGGCCTCGCCATCGGGCTGGTCGGCATCCTGCTGGCGATCTCGCGAGGGAACGAGTGGGGCTGGGGGTCGCCGATCGTGCTGGCCTGCGGTCTCGGTGGACTGGCGGTGCTGCTGCTGTGGGGCTGGTTCGAGCTTCGGATCGACGCGCCGCTCCTCGACCTGCGCGTGGCCGCGCGGCCCGCAGTGCTGCTCACGAACATCGCGTCGGTGGCGATGGGCTTCTCGCTGTTCGCGTCGAACGTCGTCTACCCGCAGCTGTTGGAACTGCCGGTCGCGACCGGCGCCGGCTTCGGGCTTTCTCTGCTCGCCGCGAGCCTGATCGTCATGCCCTCCGGGCTCGTGATGATGGTGCTCTCGCCGATCGCGGGGCGCATCGCCTCACGCACCGGCCCGAAGCTTCTCCTGCTGCTCGGCGCGATCTCGCTCATCGCCGCATACGGGTTCACCCTGCTGTTCTCCACCGAGGTGTGGCACATCCTGGTGGCCAACATCCTGATCGGCGCCGGCATCGGATTCGGCTACGCGTCGATGCCGATGCTCATCATGCGCTCCGTGCCGCAGAGCGAGACGGGTGCGTCGAACGGTCTGAACGCGCTGTTCCGCTCCCTCGGAACCTCGACCGCCGCGGCGGTCATCGGCGCGGTGCTGGCGTCGTTCTCGGTGGACTTCAACGGCATTCCGGTGCCGACGACCACCGGCTTCACCCTGTCGCTCATCCTCGGCGGCGCTGCCGCGCTCATCGCGCTCGTCGTGGCGCTGTTCATTCCTGCGAAGCGGGCGCCGCAGGAGCGGCATCCCTCGCTGCCGCAGTAGGTCTGTGACGCGTCGCCGCCTGTTCGCGCATCGATCTCGGCAGTAGGGTTCGGGTGGGGCCGTCTGCGAGGGCGAAATGAGGCCGGATGCTGCTGATCATCTTGTGCGGAATCCTCCTCGTCATCGGGGTGGTCCTGGCCGTCGTCTGGGGTGACGAGCGGCTCATCACGCCCGAGTTCGCGCCGCACGGCTGCGCGGAGGCGAATGACTCGGCCCTGCGACGGCATCCGCATCTCGACGGACTGCGCTTCTACCTCTGGTGGGCGACGGTGTTCGTGGTCATCGGCGCGGCGACCGGCGTCTTGGTGACCGGCGCGGGCGGTCGGCTCGCCATGCGTCTGCTCGCGATCACCTCGCCCGACGCGACCGGGCGGTTGACCGAAGCGCAGGCGATCGTCGGGGACATCACCCTCGAGGGCACCGTGGGCTTCTTGATCTTCGGGGCACTGCCGTTCGCCTTCGCCTCGGCCGCGCTCTTCCTGCTGGTCGCGCCGTGGCTGCCCCGCGGACGGTGGGCCGGACCGACGTTCGGAGTCGTTCTGCTGGTCACCATCGGGCCCTTCATCGATCCCCTGCGACGGGAGAACATCGACTTCGACAAGGTCGGGCCCGGGTGGCTGTCGGTCCTGGTCTTCGCAGCGCTCGCCGTGCTGCAGGGCGCGGCGCTCGCCGCCCTCGCCGGGCGCCTGAGTCGGAGCCTGCCGCTGATGGGTCGCCGCAACTGGCCAGCCACTGGCGGGCTTCTGCTGCCCGCGGTCGTGCTGTTTCCGATCGGTGTCGTCGTTGCCGTCGGAGCGCTCGTCACCGCGGCGTTCCCCCGACTGCTCCCCTGGTTCCTCGCCCTGCGCGCCTCTCGGAGCGGGGTCTTGGTCGGGAGGGTCCTGCTGGTGGTCGCCGTGCTGGCGGCGCTGCCGGCGTTCATCGTCGCGGTGGTGTCGATCTGGGCTCGCTGAGCGCGGTGCGGCACCGCGGCACGCGATGTCACACGCCGATACGACGAGACTGGGCCCGGCGCCGCCGACGGTCGGCAGAGACCCGCCATCCGGGAGCACATCCGCTACGCGCAGTCCCGTTCCAAGGTGCCGTTGCTCGTCGCGTCCAACCCCGAGATGGGAGGGTTCGGGAGCAGCGACGACGGCACGCTCGTAGCACTTCATGTCCTTCGAGCGACTCGCTCACGCATTCGCGCCGGTGACTTCGTGACCGGGCGCCACTTCCGAAAGGCGTCCCACCACGAGGGTCCGCGGACTTCGGGCACGCCTCGGTTCATGCGGATCTCCCACCCGCTGGTCTCCAGCGTGCGGTGGTGATGCCAGCAGAGGAGCGCCCCGTTGTCGGTGTGGGTAGGTCCGCCGCGGGAGTGCTCGGTGACGTGATGGATCTCGCACCATTCGGCTCTGACGTGGCATCCGGGGATGATGCAGCCGCCATCGCGGAGGCTGATCCCGCGCCGCTGGTGGTGGCCGAACACTCGCTCGAGCGTGCCGAGCGAGACGATCCGACCGGTGTCGTCGAACACGACCCGCTGCACCGCCCCCGCGCACGCGACGTGCCGTGCTGCGGCGAGGGAGATCGGTTCGTCTATCCCGCTGATGTGGGCGAACCCGCGACCGGCCTCGAGGTCTTCAGCCCGCACCGCGACGACGAGCGTCGGGGCTGAACCGCCGAGTGTCGGCATGGCACCGGAGGCGGCGGCCCGATTCAGGATGCCTGCGAGCACATCGTGCTGCTTCTGCGCCCGCGTCCGCCGGTCGGCCGTCGCCAGCAGCGGCGCATCCGGATCGCACGGATCGACGGTCTCGGCGTCAGTCTCGTCGAACACCGGCCCGGCCGGGACGGGCGCCCCATCGACTTTCGGATTCAGCTCGCTGTCGAACAGCAACTGCAGTTGGGCGGCCACTTCAGGAAGAAAGTTGCCCCGACCGGGAACGAGCCCGTCTCGACACAACCCGAACGTGAAACCGCGCTTGCGCATCGCCCGATCCTCGCGCGGCTCGGCACCGTCCTGGTCGAGGTACATCGCCCACACCGTCGCCATCGCACGCAAGTCCTCCGCACACGGTGAAGGTGCGGCATCCGCCCCCTTTCCGCACGCGGTGGCGGCAAGCTCTTCGTCGGCGGCGAGGATCTCTGAGGTGCCGGCGGCGCACGACAGCAGCGGACCGGCGACAGCGACCACCCCATCGACACCCACCGCTCCGGTCGCAAGCGCATCGCGCATCGCCGGCAACCGCGCGGGGAGCACTTCACCCGATGTGAGCGCCACCGGGTTGACGACCGCTCGTCCGGCCTTCACCAGGTCGCCGGCCCGCAGTTTCGACACGCGCGTCACGCGCTGCACGAGTTCGCTCGGCGACCCGCATCCGAAGAGTGTCGTCATCCGATCCGCATTCAACCGGCCATCGGACCGATCACAGACCTGCCCCGTCGTCTCGACCAGCAGCGCCTCACCGGCACGCACGATTCGCGCGGCCGCGGCCATCACCTCGAGAACGTCCGTCTCCGACAGAGCGCGAGCCGCATTCCCGGCGAATGCCTCGCCGACCACATCGAGGAGGTCGTCGCCGACCGTCTCGAGGGCTGCCGCGATGCTGTTCATACCTCCATTCTGGAGGGGGCCACCGACATCCGGGCACTGTAAAAGACCCAGATCAGGAGAAGAATCGAGCCCTGTGCAAACTCGATCTCACGCGCAGCACTGTGGAGGAGTCGATGCGCTGATTCCGGCCCTTGCCCACTCAGAAGAAGTCGGCCAACCCGTCGAGCAGCCGATCCACGTCTCCACGGTCGTTGTACGGGGCAAGGCCGACCCGCATCCCGCCGTCGACAGGCACGCCGAGGGCGCGGAACGGCTCGTACGCATAGAAGCTGCCGGCAGGCGCGAGCACACCGCGCTCCGCGAGAAAGCGCGACGCCTCTCCCGCATCGTGCTCCGGAAACGTGAAGAACAGCGTCGGCGTGCGCTCGGCCGCGCGCGAGTGAACAGTCACCCGGCCGCCGAAACCGGCCAGGCCGCCCTCGATGTGCGCACGCAACTCCCGCTCAGAGTCCTCGATCAGGTGGTTCGCCGCGACGAGCCGCTCCCGGCGCGTGCCGCGATCGGCAGCCAGGCCGGCGATGAAGTCGACCGCAGCCGTCACTCCGGCCATGATCTCGTACGGCAGCGTTCCCAGCTCGAATCGCTCGGGGACGGCATCCGTCGACGGCAGCAGCTTGTCGGGGTGCAGCGACTCCAGCAGCGACGGAGCCGCAACGAGCGCCGCGCAATGCGGCCCGAAGAACTTGTAGGGCGAGCACACGAAGAAGTCCGCACCCAGCCCCACAACGTCGACGGAGGCATGCGCGGCGTAGTGCACACCGTCGACGTAGACAAGCGCGCCGACCGCGTGCGCCCGCGCGGCGATCACCGCGACGGGCGGGATCGTGCCGAGCAGATTGGACGCTCCTGTCACCGCGACCAGACGGGTGCGCTCGTTCACGACGTCGTCGAGGTCGGTGAGGTCGAGCTCGGCAGTGGCCGGATCCATCCGCAGCCAGCGCACGACGACGCCGCGAGCCTCCGCCGCCTGGATCCACGGCCGCACGTTGCAGTCGTGATCGAGCTGCGTGACGACGATCTCGTCGCCCTGTGACCACGACTTCGCGAGTGTGCGCGACATGTCGTACGTGAGCTGCGTCGCGCTGCGCCCGTAGACGACTCCGCGCGGATCGGCGCCGAGCAGGTCGGCGATCGCCGCGCGGAAGTCGATGACGGCCTCGTCGGCGTTGCGTTCGCTCGCGATCGAGGTGCCCCGGTTCGACAGCGGTCCCGTGAGCGTGCGGGCGATCGCCGCACCGACGACCGCGGGTGTCTGGGTTCCGCCCGGACCGTCGAAGTGCGCGATTCCCGATTCCAGCGACGGGAACTCCGCTCGCAGCGCTGCGACGTCCAGACTCACGGTGCCTGCTCTCGATGGGGTGCGGCGTTCATTCCGTCACCTGCGTACGGGTTTCGTCCATTGTCGCGTGCACGGGTGACGGATGAACCACGCAGCACCGACCGACCGCCCTCAGTCGGAGATGAGCGTACCGCCGTCGATCACGATGTTCTGGCCGGTCACGAACGCCCCCGCCGGCGACGCAAGCCACACGACCGCACCCGCGACCTCGGCGGGTGTGCCGAAGCGCCCGAGCGGGGTCTTCGCGAGTCTCACCGCGGCGGCATCCGCATCGCCGGTGATGGGCGCTGCGAAATCGGTCGCGATCACGCCGGGCGAGATCGCGTTGGCGCGCACTCCGCGACCACCCCACTGCACGGCGATGTTCCGAGCGAGCTGCGCGTTTGCGGCCTTGGTCACCCCGTAACCCGACAGCACTCGGTTGCCTCGCAGGCCGGACAGGCTCGACATGATCAGGAACGCACCCCCGCCCCCGTCGGCGATGACCGGGAGCGTGAGTTCGGCGAGGGCGGCGACCGCCCGGACGTGAAGCGCGTACATGCGGTCCATGCGGTCGAGCGCGTCGTCTGCGCCGGGCAGGTCGAGGGCAGCCCCCGCGTTGGCGAGCACGGTGTCGATCCGTCCCCACCGGTCCACCGTCGTCCGGACGAGCTGAGCCAGCTGCGCGGCATCCGTCACATCACACGCGACGCCCACAGCCGCGTAGCCCTGCGCGGTCAGCTCGGCGGCCGCACGTTCGGGGTCGGAGCCGGCCAGACCGGCGAGCACCACGCGCGCGCCCGCGGCGGCGAGCGCCTCGGCACATGCGCGCCCGATACCGGTGCCCGCGCCGGTGACGATCGCGACCTGTCCCGCGCACGAGAACAGCGAGTCCGGTGCGAGATTCATGGCACCATCCTCCCGCGCCCCGACGCGCCGCGGCCTCGGCAGTTCTGATGCGGTCCATCACCGAACCGCCGTTCCCTCGAGCGGATGCCGCGGCTAGCGTCGAACCGCGCGAAGAAGCGACCGACACAGGAGCAGCCATGACCCACGAAGGACTCCGCGACCGCATGATCGTCGTCACGGGAGCAGCCGGCGGACAGGGGCTCGCTGCCGCGCTGCTGCTGGATGAGGCGGGCGCTCGGGTGATCGCGACCGACCTGGCGGATGCCGCCCCTGCACTGACCGGCACCCGGGTCACCTACCGGCAGCTCGACGTCGCCGACGAAGCCGCCTGGCAGGCGCTCGCCGCCGACCTCACCGCCGATCTCGGCGGCACACCGCTGCGCGGGCTCGTGAACAACGCGGGCATCACCCACCGCACCCGCCTCGGTCAGACCGACCGCGCCGACTGGGATCGCGTGATCGCGGTCAACCTCACCGGACCGATGCTCGGCATCCAGGCCCTGGCTCCGCTCATGGGCGAGGGTTCGTCGATCGTCAACATCGGGTCGTCGGCGGCACTGACCGCGCACTATCCGGTCGCCTACACGTCGAGCAAGTGGGGCCTGCGCGGGCTCACGCACGTGGCCGCGACCGAGTACGGGCCGCGCGGCATCCGGGTCAACATCGTCCACCCCGGCTTCATCGAGACGCCGATGACCGCGAACGCGCCCTCGGCGATGCGCGATGCGCAGCTCGAGCTCACGCCCCTCGAGCGCTTCGGCAACCCGGACGAGGTTGCTCGGGTAGTGGTATTCCTGCTGTCGGATGCCGCCGCCTATGTGACGGGAGCGGAGATCCCGGTGGACGGCGGCGCGACGTCGTCGGCAGGCGTGAAGTACATGTCCGACCGCATCGCGCAGGGCTGATCGGCGCGAGAAGGTGGGTTTCGGCGCGAGAAGGTGGGTTTCGGCGCGAGAAGGTGGGCACCATCTCGGCGCGGAAGGGACCATCTCGGCGCGGAAGGCACCTTCTCGGCACCGTGGAGGGTCAGGATCCTGAGAGCTCCTCGATCGCCTTGCGGGCGCCGCGCACGGCGACCGCGACACTCATGAGCGTCGGGTTCATCGCGTTCGCCGTCGGGATCGTGCCGTTGCCGCCGACCACAAGCCCGTCGACACCCCACACCCGCGACCAGGGATCGGCCACCGACGTGCCGTCATCGGTCTCGCCGATGCGGGTGGTGCCCATGTAGTGCAGGCTCGACCCGTTCGGCAGCAGCCGCGGCTCTGCGATGAACACGCCGAGGGCCTCGCCGGCACGGCGCAGATGCTCGGTCGCCGCGGCGATCTCGGCGTCCTCGGCATCGGTCAGGGCGTACTCGATCGTCATGTTCGGAAAGCCCCGGTAGTCGAGTTCACCGTCATCGAACGTGACCCCGTCCTCGAAGCGCGGGCGCTTGCGCAGGCCGTAGCCCATGTTCACGTAGCCCCAGCGGTTGCCCGCGTGGGGGTGCGACGGGTCAAGCGGGAACGGCGGGTTCTCGGCGTACATGACCTGCAGCGAGAACGGGTGATCCGGCTCGGAGAACGGGATGCGGTTGACCGCGGCCACCGGATCGACCGGATTCAGCGACCGGCGCGCGATCTCATCCTCCAGGTCCTCCTCGGTGGCGAACCGGCCGATCTTGTCGCCGTCGAGGGCGACGGTCGAGATCACGACCGGGTGCTCGGAGAGGTAGTGGCCGAGAGCCGCGGGACGGATGCCGGAAGCCCACAGCAGCTGGGGAGAGCGGAACGCGTCGGCCGCCACGACCACGAGGTCGGCCGGGAAGAAGGACGTCTCGTGCGTGCGCAGGTCCTCGACCGTGACCCCGGTCGCCCGGTCGTCCTCGACCTCCACGCGACGGACGAGGGACAGGTCGCGCAGCTCGAAGCGCTCGCTCAGTGGCGAGGCGGCGTCGACGAGCGGCCCGAGCACCACGTCGGCGCCGGCCCAGCGCATCGTGCCGTCCGGCTGCGGGTCGCCCGCGACCGGCAGCGTCCCGGGACCGTATCCCTCGGGCAGCTCGCCCGCGAACTCCTCTTCGAGCAGCGACCGGATGCCCTCGCCGACGCCGGAGTCGGCGAATGCCGCACTCTGCACGTGGAGCAGATCCTTCGCGACCTCGAGCAGGTCGTCCCATTCGGCATCCGGGATGAACGAGATCTTCTCGCTGAACGCGGGCGACGGCGTCGCGCACGTCCAGTGGGCCCCCATGCCGCCGACGTTCGTGGAGGCAGCCGCCGCGGGGAACGACTCGGCGTGGCCGGAGCCCTCGCCGCCGAAATCGATCAGGTGCGTCCCCTGCCGAGCGGTGAACATGCCCTCCACGACGACCCCGGCGGGGATGCCGAGCGATTCGCGCAGCGCGCCCGCCTGCGGTCCCTGCGACAGCTCGCGAGCACGCTCCTTCTCATCGGGGTCGGGGATGTTCCGCACGCTCGCACCGGGCACCGCAGTCACCTGCGGTCCGGCCTCGAACATGACGACGTGAGCCTCGGGCAGCTGCTCGACGAGCACACGGGCATAGGCGGAGCCGATCGGACCACTTCCGACGATCGCGATGGTGGGGTGGTGTGACATGGCGTCTCCTCTTCGAGTGCGGGATCGGGTTAGGCGGTGGCGGTTTCGGCGGCGTGCTCGGCCGCGGACAGGGGTTCGAGTTCGTCCGAGAGCCGACCGTTCGGCAGCAGCACGGCGGCGACGACTCCCACCGCATACGCAAGCGCGAGCCCCAGGAAGATCGGTGCGAGCACGCTCGAGTAGAGGGCGGCGACCTCAGTCTGTACGGCTGCGGACGCCGCCGACACAGCCTGAGGCGTGAGCGCCGACGCATCGAGGGCGGCGGGGAGTCCGGCAGTCACTCCGGCGCCGATCAGACCGCCGACGATCGCGGTTGCGGTCGTCGAGCCGACCTGGCGGACCAGGCTCAGGGTCGCGGTGACGCTGCCGGTGTCGGTGCGGGCCGCGGCGCTCTGCGCGACCGCGACGATGATGTTCATGAACGAGCCCGTGCCGATGCCGACCAGTCCCATCGCGGCCATGGGCACCCAGAGCGGCATCCCGGCAGGCAGCAGCGCCATGATGAGCAGGCCGACGGCGGCGATCGCGGTGCCGAAGATCGGGAACACGCGATAGCGACCCGACCTGCTGGAGAGCCAGCCGGTCAGAAGCGTTGAGACCAGCATCCCGAACACGGTCGCGATCGGGACGAGACCCGACACGGTCGCCGAGGTGCGGTAGGCCATCTGGATGTACGTCGGCACGTAGGAGACCACCGAGAACAGGCCCACGCCGATCACGGTCGACAGGATGATCGTGATGAGCACCGTGCGGTTCGCGAAGTGGCGGAGGGGCACGAGCGGCTCGTCGACGCGCAACTCGATCGCGATGAACGCGGCGAGCCCGACGATCGCGACCAGCGCGGCCACGACGACCGCAGTGCCGGCTGTTCCGGCGCTCGCCCATCCGGCGGCGAGCACGAGCGCGGTGACGGTGACTCCGAGCGTGAGCGCCCCGGCGATGTCGAATCTGCGGCCCGAGCGGCCGGCGATGTGCGGCACCGCGACGACCGCGAGGGCGAGCGCGATCAGGCCGACCGGGATGTTGATCCAGAAGACCCAGCGCCACCCCCACGCGTCGGTGATGAGCCCGCCGGCCAGGGGGCCGACGAGGATCGCGACGGGGAAAGCGGCGCCGATGATCGACAGCACGCGCGGGCGCTCGCGCGGCGACGTGACTTCGCCGATGATCGTCTGCGGCATGAGGTGGAGCCCGGCCGAACCCACGCCCTGCGCGATGCGGGCCAGGGCGAGCTGGGTCATGTCCTGGGCGAAGCCGCACAGCAGCGACGCGATCAGGAACACGATGAGGCTCGCGAGGAAGATGAACCGGGCGCCGATGAGGTCGGCGAGCTTTCCGAGCACCGGCAGCACGACGGTGCTCGCGAGCGTGTACGAGACGATGACCCAGCTCATCTGCTCGACCGCGCCGAGATCACCGGCGATCGTGGCGAGCGAGGTCGCGACCACCGTGTGATCGAGCGCGCCGAGGAACGACACCGTGAACAGGGAGATCATCAGGAGACGGAGTCTCCAGGGGGAGAGAGGCATATGCGAGTCACCCGAACGATCGGGTCGTCGACGCGACGGAGTGTGCCTGCCCCGCCGCATCACGGAGGAGAACGGACCCGAAGGGCCCCGACGTCATGTCCATTCTAGGCGCTCTTTTGTCGAAAAACAACCTAAGAGCAGTCTATTCGCGCTTCACCGCGACCTGCTCGGGCTCGAGCTGAACGGCCCAGCCTTCAATGGTCCCTGCGTTCTCGTACTCCTCGATCTGCAGGATACGGCGGCCGAGATCGACGACGTGCGGGAGGGATGCCGTCACGAATGCGCTGATCGTGAGCCAGGCGTTCTCCTCGAACGCGATGCCCTCCAGAACGAGGACGTTGGCGTCGACCACCTCGCGCGTGTTCGCCGCGGCGCGGGGCGAGGCCGCGGAGACGGCCCGGGCGCCGTTGACCTTATTGGCCGCCACGACCCCGGCCGCGGCCTCGTCCAGGACGAGCACGCCGAAGGCATCTACGCCGGAGTCCTGGTCCGCCACGACCGCGGTGCCGACACGGATCGCGAACAGCGGGTAGTCGTCGCCGGGGTCGAGCTGATCGGCGCCATGCCAGACGACCTCGTGCCCGGCGGCCTGCGCGCGCGCCTGCAGCGCACGGCCCAGCTCATACCCGCCCGAGTCGGCGGCGAAGTGGATGCGTCTCATGTCCGGACCTCCTGCACTGAGCCGATCACACCGGAGGTGCGACGAACAGGCCCTTGTCGATGTCGTTGAACGATTCGCGCGCGATCAGCTCGCTCATCTCCTGCGCCGTGCCCCACTGATCCTGATTGGACACCTCTTTGATGTTCAGGCGGTGCGGGCTCCAAGTGTCCTCGTCGAGCACCGCGAGCTCTGTCGTGTACTCGATCGTGTTGCCGGCCGGGTCGAGGAAGTACGCGAACGTGTTGTCGCCGGCGTTGTGCCTGCCCGGCCCCCAGATCATCCGCGCACCTGAGCGGAGGATCTTGCCGGATCCGCGCATCCACTCCTCGATGCCCCGCATCTCGAACGACAGGTGGTGCAGCGAGTGATGCGGACCCATCGCGATCGCGACCGAGTGGTGGGTCGCGTTGCAGCGCATGAAGTGCATCATGCTCGCGCCGTCGGGGCGCGTGAGCGAGTCCGAGATCGAGAAGTCGAGGTGGTCGATGTACCACTGCGCCGACTGCTCGAGGTTCGCCGAGTTGAACACCACATGCGACAGCTTGGACGGGATCGGCTCGCGCTCGCGGATCTTTCGGGCCTCGCGGGTCTGGTAACCCGTCGAGAACTCGAGCACCCGCCCGTCGCCGTCGAACACGCGGAATCCGTAGCCTCCACCGAATCCGGTCAGCTCCTGCGGCTCGTGCACGAACGGGACGTCCTCCGAGCGCAGCTTCTCCGCCAGGGCGTGGAGGTCGTCGCGATCTGCGACCGCGAATCCGACGAGATCGATCCGCTTGTCGTCTGCGCGCAGGCGAAGGATGAACGGCTCGGTCGACCCCTCTGCTGCCAGGTAACTGAGTCCGTCTTCGGCGTCCACCTCGGTGAGGCCCCAGTACTTCGTGAAGAACGTGCGCTCCTCCTCGAAGTTCGGCACCGCGAGTGCGGCGTATCGAAGATGCGAAACGAGTCGCTCGGTCATGTCCTGCTCTCCTTCAGATCTGTGTCACGCGATCGCGCGCGGGATCGACGTCGCGCGGCGGGCAGTTCGGGCGCGGGCACGACGGCGCCGACCCGGCCGACGAGTTCGCCGATGCCCTCGACCACCATGCGCACCTCGTCACCCTCGGCCAGCGGTGGCGGGGTGAGCCCTCCGGCTCTCCCCCACAGCTCGCCCAGGCACCCGCCGTTGCCGACGGTCCCCGATCCGAGCACATCTCCGGGGACGACTCTCGCGTTGCGCGCGGCGTAGGCGACGAGCTCGGCAAAGGGCCAGCCCATGTTCGAGACGAGGTCTTCGCCGATCAGATCGTCGTTCACGTACACCTGGGCGCGCACGGCGAGGAACCCCTCGTCGTCGACGAACGGTGCGAGCTCATCGGCCGTGACGATCCACGGCCCGAGCGACGTGCCGAAGTCCTTGCCCTTCGCCGGTCCGAGTCGCACCTTCATCTCCCGCGCCTGCAGATCGCGGGCGGACCAGTCGTTCATGATCGTGTAGCCGAAGATGTGGGATGCCGCGGCCTCCGGCGTCAGGTTGACCCCGTCGGATCCGGCCACCCCGCCGATCACGACGGCCAGCTCGAGCTCGAAATCCAAGCGCTCGGTCACGGGCGGGCGGACGGTCTCGCCCGGCCCCAGCACGGTGTGCGGGTTCGTGAAGTAGAAGGTCGGCGCCTGGTACCACTCCGGCACCACTTCGCTCTTGCCCTCGACACCGGCGCTCACGCCCTCGACATGCTCCTCGAACGCGACGAAGTCCCGGACCGCGGCCGGCACCAGCGGCGCGAGCAGCTGCACGTCGGCCAGTGGCGTGCCGGTGGCATCGGTCCGAGCGAACAGCGCGTGCGCGGCATCCAGTCCCTGCGTGAGCACGTCGGCCACCGTCAGATCATCCGGGAACGCCACGACGCGGTCGTCGACGACGAAGCCCTCGACGACCTCGGCGCCGTCGCGCCAGCGCGCGATCCTCATGCCCGCACCCGAGTCTCGAGCAGCGCGTCGGCGTTGCCGCCGAGGATGCGCTCGGTCAGCTCGGCGGGCAGTCCGGCTCCGCGCACGAGCGAGACCGGGTCGTCGAGCCCCATGTCGAACGGGTAGTCGCTGCCGAGCACCACCTGCGACCCGCCGGCCACCTCGACCAGCGTGCGCAGCGCATGCGGATCGTGCACGACCGTGTCGAACCAGATCTTGCGCAGGTACGTCGACGGCGCGTGCTCGCAGCGCCGCGCTTCGGGCCGTACCTTCCACGCGCGGTCGGAGCGTCCGATCGCGGTCGGCAGGTATCCCCCGCCGTGCGCGGCGACGATCTTGAGGTCGGGATGCCGGTCGAGCACTCCCGAGAAGATCAGGTGCGACAGCGCGACCGCGTTCTCCGCGGGCTGGCCCACGGTGTTGGACAGGTAGAACCGGTCGAGACGCTCGTCGAGACTGCAGCCGAACGGGTGCAGGAACACGACCGCGCGCAGCTCGGCGGCGCGTGCCCAGAACGGCTCGAGGCGGGGGTCCGACAGCTCGACGTCACCCGCGAACGACGAGATCTCGACGCCCGCGAGGCCGCGACCGAGCACGGCGTCGTCGAGACACTCCACGATGCGTTCGGGATGCTGCAGCGGCACGAGCCCGAGGCCGGTGAGTCGATCGGGGGCTTGGGCGACGTGCGCGGCGACGAGGCGGTTGGCCTCGTTCGCGGCCCAGACCGCCAGGCCCTCCGGTGCCCACGGATAGAAGTGGTTCGGCGACGCGCTGACCCACTGGCGGTCGACACCCTGCGCGTCCATGTCGGTCAGCCGCACGGTGACGTCGGTGAGCTTCGGAATGCGAGCGCCCACCATCGGACCCGACACCGCGAGGCTTTCTGCGCCGTTGCGCTTCAACTCGAGCGCCGCAGCTTCACGGACGAGCTCCGGCGCGCGACTCTCGATCTCGGCGTGCAGCGACGGCAGCAGGATGTGTGCGTGAACATCGGTCACGCGCACGGAGTCGTCGGTCATGCGGGTTCCGCCATCTTGTGTGCGATCCCGAAGATCAGTCCGGGGGCGTCGGCGTCGCGGTTGCCGTCGATCTGCCACTGTCCGAGCTGGACGGAGGCCTCGACGACGGCGGTGGCGCGCGGCAGGCGGCGCGCGTGGAACTCGCTCCACAGGTCGTCGTCGACCGCATCGCGCGCGACGAGCAACTCGGTCAGCACGAGCGCGTCTTCGAGACCCTGGGCGGCACCCTGCGCGATCGTCGGAGGGCAGCTGTGCGCGGCATCCCCGATGATGACCACACGTCCGCGGTTCCAGGGGGACTCCACGATGTGCTTCGTGAACCAGGTGTAGTTCGCGTGCGCCCCGGCCTCGAGGTCGGCGCGGATCGAGTTCCACGGGCCGTCGTAGGCGCGCGACTCCTCGAGCATGATGCGCGTCGCGTCTTCGTCCGAGGTGCCGAACCGGTCCTCAGCCTTCTCGACCAGGAACGCGTACATGCTGTTCTCACCGGTGGGCGTGTAGCCGGCGATGTACACCGGCCCGCCGTAGTACAGCTCGCTGCGCTCGACGTCGGCGGGGCGCGAGACGAACGTGCGCCAGATTCCCATGCCGGTCGGCTCGGGCTTGGTCTCGATGCCGATGAGGTCGCGGACCGTCGAGTTGAGCCCGTCCGCACCGATCAGGAGGTCGTACTCGCCGGCGGACTCGTCGTCGACGAACACCTCGACGGCGTCGTCCGCACGGGCGTCGATGCCGGTGACCTTCTTGCCGAAGTGCACGTTCGCTCCCGCACGCTGGGCGTGATCGAGGAGGATGCGGGCCAGGTCGGCACGCGGCATGCCCATCGCGGCCGGGTAGTCCGGTCCGCCCGACTTCACGTCGGGAAGCTGCGCGACGACCGGGGCGCCCGGTCCGGGCGCGCGCAGGTTGAGTCCCTCGAAGTGGAAGCCGGCGGCGCGGATGTCGTCCCACGCGCCGAGGGCGTCGAACACGCGCAGCGCGTTGCCCTGGAGCGAGATGCCCGAGCCGAGAGCGCTGAGTTCGGGCTTGGCCTCGAACACGTCGACGGCGACGCCCGCTTTGGCGAGCTGGATGGCGGCGGCGAGTCCTGCGACCCCACTGCCGACGATGGCGACCTTCTGGACTGCGGTCATGTCAGAACCTCCGTGTTCTGGTGCGGACGATGTTCGGATGCCGGATCTAGAGGATCGCGACGGGATTGATGGGTGAGCCGACTGCGCCGGTGATCGGCAGCGGCGCGGCGGAGAGCAGGAAGTCGTACCGACCGGAGGCGGCGCAGGCATCGCCGAGTGCCTCGAGGTCCCACATCTCGCCGATCGTGAGACCGAGGTTCGGGATCACCACCTGGTGGAGCGGCTGGAAGGCGGGCGCGTCGAACTCGTTCGGCCGCACCTCGAAGCCCCACGTGTCGGTCGCGATCGCCGCGATCTCGGTGCGGTGCAGCCAGGCCGCGGTGGTCAGGGAGAGTCCGGGGGCGGGTCCGCCCGCGTAGTCGCCCCAGCCGTCGCGGCGTGCTCGGGCGAGCTGGCCGGTGCGCACGAGCACGATGTCGCCCCTGCCGACGGTGATGCCCTCGGCTTCAGCGCACGCGTCGAGGTCGGCGGCGGTGATCGCATACCCGTCCGGGAGCTCGCCGGTCTCGGGCTGCAGGTGCCGGGCGACAATCGAGCAGCACGCCCCGCGAGACGATGACGGATGCCGCATGCTCGATGCCCGTGACGAGGTCGCCCTCGCTCGTGACGACATCGCCGGCACGGCGGCCGTTCCACGCCATGCCGTGATCGAAGATGTGACCGAGGCCGTCCCATTGGGTCGAGCACTGGAGCGGCATCGAGATCACGTCGTCCGCGCCGCCGATGCCGTGCGGGAAGCCCTGGTTGCCGCGCTCGGCATCTACTCCGGTGTCGGTCATCGTGTGCACCGGGTTGGTGCGGCGACGCCAGCCCTTCTGCGGTCCGTTCGTGTCGAAGGACTGCGCGAGCGACACGACCCGGCCCTCGGTCACGAGCGCCGCAGCCGCGATCCGCTTGGCGGCGTCGATGTAGTTCAGGGTGCCGAGCACGTCGTCTTCGCCCCAGCGGCCCCAGTTGCGAAAGGCTTCGGCCCGCGCGCCGATCTCGCCCTCGGGGTTCGCCCGGTCGAGGTCGGCGGGGTTCTCGGATGTGCCCGTCATGATGCCGCCACGCAGCGCACCACCTGGGTACCCAGGCCCGAGATCGAGCCGGTCATGACGTCGCCATCCTGCAGGAAGCGTTTCCAGTGCTGTCCGTTGCCCGCGGGGCTGCCCGTGAGCAGGATGTCTCCCGGAAGGAGCGGCATGGTCCGAGAAGCGCCCGAGATGAGCGCGGCGATGCCGAACAGCAGGTCGTCGGTCGAGCCGTCCTGCATGAGGTCGCCGTTGAGCTCGAGGCGCACGTTCAGATCGGATCCGTCGACGAACGGCGCGGGCACGAGGAACGGGCCGGTGGGCAGGAAGCCCGGCGCGTTCTTGGAGCGATACCAGTCGGTGCCGATCTCTTTCATGTCCTTGCGGAACACCAGGTCGCGGGTGGTGATGTCGTTCACGATCGTGTAGCCGGCGACGTGCTCGAGGGCGTCATCGTGCGAGACGCGGAACGCCTCGCGGCCGATCACGATCGCGAGCTCGAGCTCCCAGTCGTGCACGTCGCTGTACGCCGGCAGCTCGAGCGGCACGTCATCGCCGACGACGCACGCGGGAAGGCCGATGAAGAAGTAGGGCTCGCCGTTCGCGGCGCGGTCGTCCATCATCTTCGCCGCGAACTCGCGCGCCTCTTCGGGCGTGCGGTCGCTGTTGTTGGTGAGTCCCGCGGCGACCAGCTCGATGACGTGCTGGCGGTAATTCGCGCCGGCCTGCAGCACCTGGCGCGGCTCGACCGGAGCCGTCAGCGTCACGTCGGCCAGCGGCATCCATCCGTCCTGCGCGTCGACGATCGCGCCGAGTCGATTCCAGTCGGGCGCGGCCAGGAAGGCGTTGAGGCTCGCGGCGCCGAGATCGTCGACACTCAGTCGCCGGATGCGGTCACCCGCGACCAGCCCCAGTGCGACGGCGTCGCCCTCACGGAAGCGGGCCAGCGCGAACGGCGCATCGAGTCGGTCGGTCGTCATTGCGTTGTTCCGTTCATCGCTCATCGTCGTACGAGTGGTTCCGCGGGCGGCCCGGCATTCACGGCGGGCCGCCCACGAAGAATATTGCGGTCAGCCCTGGCCGTGCTTGGCGTACGGGTTGAACAGGGCATCCTTGATCTCGTCGGGCACGCCCTCCTCGGTCGCGCTCGGGCCGTCCGCCGCCGGGAAGGACTCGGTCATCGACATCGGCATCGCGCTGTTGCGGTAGAAGTTGTTCGACCCCTGCGACGGGCGCCAGGTGTTGGGCTCCCAGTCGGGCACGTAGTTGCGGTAGCCGCCCGTGTTCAGCTCGATGCGCAGGCTCGACGGCTCGCGGTAGTAGAGGAAGTTCTGCTCGCCGATGCCGTGGATGGACGGGCCGTACTCGATCGGGTAGCCGTTCTCCATGAGCACGTCGGCCGCGATGAGCAGCTCTTCGCGGGTATCGACCCAGAAGGCGTAGTGGTTCACGCGGCCGGCGCGGCTGGAGCCGTCGAGCACGACGCCGAGGTCGTGGGACTTCTCGTTCGTGGTCAGCACCGAGAACACCGAGATGGGCGCCTCGTCGAGGATCGTCTTGGCCATGATGCGGAAGCCGAGCACTTCGCTGTACCAGGCGGCGAAGGCGTCGACGTCGCTCGTGGCGATCGTGACGTGATCGAGCTGGCGCGGGGCGCCGGCGACCTTGCTGCGCCGGTTGGGGCGGTCGGGGTAGATCGACGCGTTCTCGCCCTCGCCGACGTGCACCCGCTCGACGTCCCAGTGCAGGGTCAGCGTGTGACCCCAGGGGCCGGTGAAGCGGAAGGCGCGCCCGATCGCGTGGCCGTCGAACCACTCGCCCTCGATGCCGGCGGCCTCGACGGCCTTCGCGGCTGCTTCGAGCGCCTCGGCGCTGGAGGTGCGCCACGCGGCGGTGACGAGCGACGGCTCGTCACCGGGAGCGACGACCACGCTGTAGCGGTAGTAGTCCCCCCAGCAGCGCAGGTAGACCTTGCCGTCGATGCGATCGACGACGGTGAGGCCGACCTGGTTCACATAGAAGTCGACGGACGACTCCACATCGGGAGAGGTGATCTCCACGTACGACAGGTGGGAGAGGAGCTTGATCATCATCGATCCTTTCGGCAAGACGGCGGGTGGTCCCAGAACCACTTTCGCCGCAGACCGGCATATCCGGGAATCCCATATCGCCTATGTCGAGAATCACCGGCATCTATGCCGAGTCGACCAGCATCCGCTCGACGAGATCGGTGTCGGCGGCGAGGTCATCGAGGTCGGTGGGCGTTGTGTGCGCCGCGACAGCCGCCAGGGCGCGCCGCAGCGCGAGTCGCTCCGATGACTCGACCCGGGCGGGCGCCACCAGGCGCCCGGCAGCACTCGCGGTCGCCAGTCGGCCGGCGCGACCCTCGACTTCTACGTCGGTGATGACCTCGCCGAGTGCCTGCACCCGGATGCGTCCGGCATCGGGTCGCGCCGTCACCACGGCGGTCAGTGTCGCCGAGATGCCGGCGCTCGTCTCCAGCAGCGCCAGACCCTCGTCGGCCGCCACGAGCTCGAGCGCCTCACCGGCGAGGATGCGCAGCCACCCGACCGCGTCACGCGTCGCAGCGGTCAGCCCCGCTCGCGACGCCGTGGCGTCGGCCATGAGCACCCGAGGCGGCACTCCGCCGGACGCAGCCGTTCGTGCGGCGACGGCATCCGCCGACACATCCGCCCTCAGCAGCGGACGCTCGATGATGATCGGGATGCCGGCGCCGGCGAGTCGGCGCACGTCGGCAGCGGGCACGAATGCCGGATCGGCGACGACGACGCCGACGGCCCCGGCCGACACGGCCGCCAGGGCGGCGCCGATCCATCCGTCGTCGCCCGCCACCACGACAATCGCGCCGTGTGGGAGATCGACACGGTGAGCGCTCAGCGGGAGTTCGGCCAGCGCCTCGCGAAAGCGGCCCACGGGAGCTTGAATGTCGATCACCGGGCACCCCCGATCAGCTCGGATGCGGCATCCGCGAGCGTGATCGCGTAGCGGGCATCGTCGAGCAGCTCGTCGTACTCGATGACGCTCGAGCCGTTCAGCACGTCGGCGAGCGCGTGCCACTCGGCCAGATAGCCGTCGGTGCCGTCGATCGGGTAGGTCGTGCGCTTGCCCGTCACTGTGGTGACTCGCACCTCTGCGCTTCCGACGTGCACGAACGCGGGCGGGAACGACACGGTCACCACGTCGGTGTCGGTGGTGATCTCGAGGTTCCACAGTGCGTCGGCGCCGTCGGGCAGCATGACGGTGGCCATGCGCACTGGAATCCCCGATGCGTGATATCCGAGGACGTAGCCGATCGGGGCGATCGCCCGCGCGAACGTCACGCGCTCGATCATCGGGGCGAGATCGCGCAGCATCGGCAATTCGTGCACGGCGAGTCCCGTGATCAGCTGACGGACCACGGATGCCGCGACCTGCGGCACATCGAGGGGCGGGCCACCGCGCCCAGGTGCTGCGGCGGGCGCCGACAGCTCGGTGACGACGTCGTGGTAGCGGCCATTCGGCGGGAGGGCCAGGGTGACCGTGATCGCGCGCACCTTGTGCCCGCCGGCGAGCAGATGATGCTTCGCGCGGCCCCAAGCCGGGTCATAGAGATGGTTGGTGCCGATCAGCAGCGCCGTGCCGGCGAGGCGGCATGCGGCGATCGCCTCTTCGGCGTCCTCGAGGGTCGTCGCGAGGGGCTTCTCGCACAGGATCGCACGCTTGCCTGCGGCGACGGCAGCGCGGATCTGGCTCGCGTGCTCGGCCGGCGGACTGGCGAGCACGACCACCTCGACGGCCGGATCAGCCAGCAGCTCGGCGATGCCCGAAGACGAGCGTCCGCCCACACGCGCAGCGAGGTCTTCCGCCCGGCCGCTCCCGCCGTCGGCGATGTGAACCACCTCGAAGTCACCGCCGAGGCGCGCGAGGGTCGGCAGGTGGAGCGCGGCCACGCCCGGTCCCGCTCCGACGATCCCGACTCCGTGGGGCATCTTCGCTCCTTCTCTTCGCGGTCTTGCTCCGGCCAGTTTTGCATGAAGCGTACCTAAGTTATGAGAAAGATGACTATAGATGTCGTCAGATGATCGGAAGAAGCCCGGTCTTGTGCGAAAATCGACCATGGCCAAGGAGTCCACGCTGCGCTTCGGCGCTCAGACCGACGAAGTGACGAGCCTTCTGCGGATCGTGAACATGGTGCGCGCGGGCGACGCATCCACACGACCGGAGATCGGACGGGTCACCGGGCTGGGACGCGGCGTCGTGACGCAGCGCGTCGATCAGTCGATCGAGATGGGCTTCCTCGAAGACGGCGAGTTCGGCCCGTCGTCCGGAGGCCGCGCACCGCGCACCCTGCGCTTCCGCAGCAGTCGCGGACGCATCATCGTGTGCGCCCTCGGTGCGCTGCACATCCATGTCGGGGTCGCGATGCTCGAGGGCGACATCCTGGAGGAGACTCACCGCACGTGGGACATCGCGCGCGGCCCGGCCGAGACACTCGACACCGCGCTCGCGATGATCGACGACGTGCTCGCGCGGACGCCCGACGTGCCCGTCTGGGGCATCTCGGTCGGAATCCCCGGCCCCGTCGACTTCGCCTCGGGCCGGCCGGTCGCGCCGCCGATCATGCCGGGCTGGAACGGTTTCGACATCCGCCGTCGCTTCGAGGAGCGGTACAACGCTCCGGTCTGGGTCGACAACGACGTCAACCTGCTCGCTCTGAATGAACGCTCGCGCCGCCGCGACGAGCATCTCGACCTGATCTACTGCAAGGTGGGCTCCGGCATCGGCGCCGGGCTGCTCTCGCAGGGCCGCATCCACCGAGGCGCGAACGGCGCGGCGGGCGACATCGGCCACGTGCGCGTCGCCGGGTCGGAAGCCGTATGCCGGTGCGGCAAGGTCGGGTGCCTCGAGGCTGTCGCCGGCGGCTGGGCGCTGGTGCGCGACGCGGAGCTCGCGGTCGCCGAGGGCGCGACCGGCGCGCTGGCCCAGCGGACACGTGACGGCGAGCCGCTCACCCCCGAGGCGATCGCCCGGGCGGCCGAGAACGGCGACGCCCTTGCGATCTCGCTGATCCAGCGGTGCGCACGCGTGGTCGGTGAGACGATCGCGGCATTGGTCAACATGTTCAACCCCGGCACGATCGTGATCGGCGGCGCCGTCGTCGGCGCCGGTGAGGTCTTCCTCGCCGAGGTGCGCCAGCGGGTGTACGAGCTCTCGCTGCCTCTCGCGACGCGGGACCTGGGCATCGTCCAATCGGTCGACGACCTGCGCGAGCCCCTGCGCGGCGGCGCCGAGATGGTGCGCGAGCAGCTCTTCGACGTGACGTTCCCGCGGTGGTTCGCCGACGGGCAGCCGACGATCGCCGCCGTGCACGGCCCGGCGTAACACTTATTTCGTTTTTCTACTAAAGCGTGTAGATTCTCGTCGTAAGCCGCACAGCCGCGGTCGACGACACGAGGATGTGCACCGATGACCCTGACCGCGCTTCGCGACGACGCACTCCGCTCCGCCGACGAGGGCTTCGTCCTCCAGCTCGGGCTGCCGTGGATCCGGTCGCTGCCCCTCTCCTCCCTCGCCGACCTGTCGGTCGCGATCGACGGCGAACGGACGGAGGGGCTGACCGTGCAGATCGAGGGCCGCGGGATCGATCCGTCCGCGCTGGTCGACGAGGACGCCTGGTGGTTCCTCCAGGACCGCCTTGCAATCCGCGGCGAGCGCGTGCTCGCACCCGGCGCTCATGATGTCTCGGTGACGTTCCGCCTCGTCATCCCGTACCTGCAGACGGGTCCCGATGGTCCGCTGGCGCTGCCATTCCGCATCGGAAGATCGCTGAGCCTGGATGCCGCCGCCCCGGCTGCGAGCGTCGACGAGTCCTCGGGCTCCGTCGGTCGACCCGCGGCGCAGGACGCGACGCTGCCCGCCGGGTGGACGGTGGCGGCATCCGCCTTCAACTGGACTCCCGAAGTCATCCGTGCCGAGCGCACTGCGCACGACATCGCCGTGGGCATCGTGTCGACGGGTGTCGCCTCGGTCATCGAGATCGAGCCCGGACAGCTGTGGCGCTCCTTCCCAGAGCCCGATGACGCCGATGTCGACGATTTCCGCGATGCACTGACCTCGGCCGGCGGTTCGGTCAGCATCGTCGGCGCGAGCCTGGACGATTGGCTGAGCCCCATGCGCAAGCGCGACGACGCCGAGCGCCTCGCGTTCCTCGTTCCCCAGCTGCAGGCCGCGCACCGCGCCGGCGCGACCGGCGTTCGGCTGCCCATCGGCCAGGCCGGCGAACCGCTGCTGCGCAGACTGCTGCCGGTGCTGAACGAACTCGACCTCGTGCTGTACGAAGAGATCCAGGGTCAGCAGACGCCGGCGGCGCCGGGCACCGCGCCCGCGCTCGACGTGATCGCCCAGCTCGACGACCCGCGGATCCGGGTGCTGCTGGATATCAGCATGCTGATGCCGTCGCTGCCGCCGAGCTATCTCGAGCTGCTGCGCCGAGGCGGCGTGCCCGAAGAGCTGCTGAGCCGCCTGGCGACCGAGTGGCGCGACCCCGGCGTCAATGGCGCTGTGATCGATCTGCTGCGATCCGGTGGCGTGCCCCCGCAGGTGCACACCGCGTACATGAACCTGCTGGTGCGGTTCGGACGCTCGCACGCGAGCGACCTGCGCGACGCACTTCCGCTCGTCGGTGCGGTGCACCTCAAGTTCTGGGATCTCCACGACACCGACGGGCAGGTCTCGCAACCCATTCGCGACATCGCAGCCGAACTCGCGGCCGTCGGCTTCACGGGCACGCTCTGCAGCGAGTGGGGCGGACACGAGTGGCTCGATGACGACCCGGCCGACATGACGAGGCGCCATCTCGCCCTCGCGCGCGCCGCGCTCGGGGAGGGCGCGCTGAGCGCAGCCCGACCCGCTGGACGACAGGAGTGACCGTGCCCGACGTACTGAACGTGCTGATCCTGTCGGGACACATGACGATCGAGCACGACAACGAGCACCGCAGCTTCCGGCTGCACAACCAGTGGCTGACGGCGCTGCTCGAAGACACCGGGCGGTTCAAGGTGCGGGTCGTGGAAGATCCCCGCGGCCTCGGAGCCGAGATCATCGACAAGTACGACGTCGTGATCGTCGTGTTCGAAGGCCGCGACGGCTACCACGAGAAGGCCGTCGGGTTCGGCGCCGAGACCGATGCCGCGCTCCTGCGCTTCGTGCACGAGGACGGCAAGGGCATCGTCTGGTTCCACGGCTCCGCCGCGCAGGAGGACTCCTGGGGCTACCCCGAGGAGTACAACGTGATGCGCGGCGCGAAGCTGAGCGCCTACGAGACGGGTCTGCGCCCGCGTCCGTGGGGCGAGGCGCTTCTGAAGACCGTCGAGCCGCGGCATCCGATCACTGACGGAATCAACGCCACGTGGACGGTCACGGGCGACGACATCCTCACCGGAGTGCAGCTCTACAACGGAGCGCAGGTGCTGCTCACGACCTTCGATGACCTCGAAGCGTACGAGAACGCGCCGGTGTGGCCGATGTCGCACTACCCGGTCGTCATCCCGGAGGGCGGCATTGCCGCTCTCAACGGCATGAACACCGACCAGCCGATCGCGTGGATCAACGAGTACGGGGCGGGGCGCTCGTTCACGATCACGATCGGGCACGACATCGACACGTTCCGGCGCATCGAGTTCATCCGCATGTTCCCCCGCGGCGTCGAGTGGGCTGCGACCGGCGAGGTGTCTCTCGAGGGACCGGATCGCCGCGGCGAGCGCCGGTTCCTGCCCTGGCCGTACTACAACCACGAGGGCTGAGCGGCCCTGATCGCGAGGTCACGGGATGCCGCCGAGTGCACGGGTTGGCCGCGCAGGCAGGTCGTGCACTGGCAGGTACGTCGTCCACTCGCCGGATGGATCGTGCGCTCGTGGGGCAAGTTCTGCACGCGGGCAGGCCCTCGTCGGGCGGGTCATGCGATGTCTCATCGCCGTAGGTTTCCGCTCGCGACCGGGTGGTCGATCATCGAGCGGGTGGAATTGCGTGGCGAGTTCGAAGCATCTGTCCTGGACTATGCGAAGGCCGAGTCCGCGTCCCGGCTCGCCCCGATCGCGAAACGCCGTGCGGAGTGGTTCGCCGACACCACCTTCGATGACCGTCACCGCCGAGCCCGCGATGGCAGGCGAACCTGGGTTGACGACCTCGACGACGGCATGAGCGAACTGCGCCTCGTCGGCCCGACTGTTCTCGTGCACGCCTCTTTCGACCGACTCACCCAGTTCGCTCACGCAGCCAGAAGCAACACCTGCAGCGATGCCGCGACCGCCGATCCCGACACGGATGACACCGTAGAGCCACGACACCGGCCTGAGGGCGATCCACGCCACCGTCAGCGTCACCGTCCCGGTGCTCGCTCTCATCGACGACGGCATCCGCGACCCGTTCGAAAGCATGACCCTCGACGGGCACGGCCCCATCGACACCGACACCGCACGAACCCTCGTCGGGGCCGCAACGGGGTGGGATCGGATCTTGACGCACCCGGTCACCGGAGCCGTCCTCGAGGTCGACCGTTACACCCCCAGCGAGCAGCTCCGTCGGCACCTTCGCATCAGAGACCAGCACTGCCGGTTCCCCGGCTGCCGCATGCCCACCCGGCGAAGCGACATCGACCACACGCTCGACTTCGCCCTCGGTGGGCAGACCACCAGCGCAAACCTCGCTCATCTATGTCGACGACATCACACGCTCAAACACCACACCTCGTGGACGGTGGTGCAACGTCGGGGCGGAGTGCTCGAATGGACCAGCCCCAGCGGCACCTCCTACCTCGACAGGCCCGTCAGTGCTGTCGCCTTCGCGGCCGACTCGGAATCCGAGTACGAGACCGCACCTTTCTGAGCGCCCCCGGCACGCGGTCGGCTCCCACGGCCGGCTCCGGCGAGGTCAGCCGGTGAGGTTCAGCCGGTGAGGACACTGCGGCGCGCGTCGACCCACCAGCGGCGCAGGCCGCCGCGCGGGTCGTGGGCCACCTCGATGTCGGCATCCCAGCGGATCGTCGCGCGCTGCGCGGCGACGTACGCCGGCCACTCCGTGCCACGCACGACAGGCTCACCGGTGGCGGCGAAGGTTGCCCAGGCGCCGCTCATCGCGGTGCTCAGCAATGCGGGCGGCTCATCGCCGACCAAGGGCACGTTCTCGGGATGATCGAGCTGCCGGAACACGAACGGCAGATCGAGGGTGTGACAGCTGCCCAGTTCCGGAACGGTGGGACTCGGCCAGGTGAACAGGTACGAATACGTGCCTGCGGATGCCGAGGCCCGGGCCTCGAGCAGGCGATTGCTGGGCTGGCGGTATTGCACGTCCGAGAGGAACGCCTCGAGGCTCTCGGTGGGCGTGGGCGGGCGGCCGAGTTCCGCGCCCAGTTCCGCGCGGTAGCGCGTGGCCGTCTCGACGGGGGTGGCAGCCGACACATTCTGGCCGGCGAGCGTCTCGAGCGCTTCGGCGAACCGCTCGTCGGTGCGCGCTGACGCCTCCCCCATCGAGGTGACGAAACTGCCCTCGTTGAGATTGGTGCCGACGATCAGGTCGACATCGCCGCCCACGCCTGCGCGGACGGCATCCAGCGGCAGCAGCGGGATGCTGCGGCCGTCGATCACGGGCTGGTAGGGCAGCGGCAACCCGACCGACTCCGCCGCGACCACCTCGGTGAACGCCCGCTGCGCCTCCAGAACGCGCTCCGCGGGCCAGGCGAGCAGGTCGCGGCTCGATGCGGCCGTCAACCCGACGGCGTGCAGAAAACGTGCCGACACGTCGGCCGCCTGATCGAGGGTGCGGGCACGTTCGGCTGTGCCACTCTGCAGGATCGCCCGACCGAACAGGCCCCGCGTGCTCGGCATCCCGAGCAGCGTGGCGACCGCCGCCGCGCCGGCCGACTCGCCGAACACCGTGATCAGAGCGGGGTCGCCGCCGAAGGCCGAGACGTTCTCCCGCACCCACTCGAGACCCGTGACCAGGTCGAGGATGCCGAGATTCGCGGCGTCCTCGAAACCCTCCCCCAGTTCGGCGAAGGAGGGGAGGAAGCCAAAGACCCCGAGACGGTAGCTGAGGGCGACCACGACGACCCCCTCGGAGGCCGCGAGTCGGGCGCCGTCGGTACGGGGCGAGGAGTGGGAACCCCCGACGTACCCACCGCCGTGAACCCAGACCATCACGGGCAGGCCTTCGGCAACGACCGGCGCCCACACGTTCGCCGTCAGGCTCCCGGTTTCGGACCACGGGTCGGTGGGCATGCCGAGCATCGCGCGGAACACCTCGGGATCCTGCGGAACAACCGGGGCGGGCGTCGTCGCATCGCGCACTTCGCGGTGCCCGCGCGCCGGCGCCGCGGGCCGGAAGCGGCCCGACGCACCGGGTGCTTCGGCGTACGGAACGCCGAGGAACTGCGCGACAGACCCACCGGGGGTCTCGGTCTCACGCCCCGCGACGGGCCCCAAGGGCGTGGCAACGATCATGTGCGCAGGTTACCGGGATCGCTGCGTCGCGCGGGCGCCGAGTGCACGGCTTCATCCCCAACGCACGACCTGTCGGCGCGGGGAGGTCGTACATTCGCGGGCAGGTCGTGCACTCGGCGCCGCCTGCCGCTCAGCGCGGCTGCAGACCGGATGCGCGATAGACCTGATCGATGGCGCCCTCCTGCACCAGCCGGACGACGCTCGTGGAGATGTTGCCCGTTCCTCCGACGATGCCGACCTTTCGGCTACTTCGTGGAGAACGCGGCGTCGAACGCGGCGGCGGGCGGCGTGATCTCGGCGAGCCGACGCACGAACGCGAGCGCCTCGGGAGCGCCGATCAGGCGGTCCATGCCGGCATCCTCCCACTCCACCGAGGTGGGCCCGTCGTAGCCGATCGCGTTGAGCGCGCGGAACAGCGGCTCCCACCGCACGGCGCCGTGCCCGGTCGAGACAAAGGTCCAGCCGCGACGCGGGTCAGCCCACGGGCGGTGCGAGCCGAGCACGCCGTTGCGGCCGTCGAGGTTGGTGATCGACTCCTTCACGTGCACGTGGAAGATGTGATCGGCGAAATCCAGCACGAACGCGACGTAGTCCAGCTGCTGCCAGACGAAGTGCGACGGGTCGAAGTTGAACCCGAAGCTCTCACGGTGGCCGATCGCCTCGAGCGTGTCTTTCGCCGTCCAGTAGTCGTAGGCGATCTCGGACGGGTGCACCTCGAGCGCGAACCGGACGCCGACCTCTTCGAAGACGTCGAGGATCGGGTTCCAGCGGTCGGCGAAGTCCTGGTAACCACGCGCGATGAACTCGTCCGAGGCCGGCGGGAACATCGCGACGGCCTTCCAGATCGACGAGCCGGTGAAACCGTTGACCGTCTTCACGCCGAGTTTCGCGGCGAACCGCGCCGTGTTCTTCAGGTCCTCCGCGGCGCGCTGCCGCACGCCCTCGGGGTCACCGTCGCCCCACACCCGATCCGACAGGATGTCGCGGTGCCGCTCGTCGATGGGGTCGTCGCAGACGGCCTGGCCGGTGAGGTGGTTCGAGATCGCGTAGACCTTCAGCCCGTTGCGCTCGAGGATGTCGAGCCTCGACTGCACGTACTCCGCGTCGTCCCAGCGCGAGACGTCGAGGTGGTCGCCCCAGCAGGCGATCTCGAGACCGTCGTAGCCCCACTCGCCGGCGAGACGGGCCACCTCTTCGAACGGCAGATCGGCCCACTGGCCGGTGAACAGGGTGATCGGACGCGTCATCGCGCTCTCCTTCGGGTGGGGTTCTTCAGACTGATGCCGGCACGCCCGCGATGCGGACCCAGGCGGACGCGTTCTCGCTCGACCGCTCTACGGCGTCGAGCACGCGCTGCACCGAGAGGCCCTCGGCGAACGACGGGTGCGGGTCGGTGCCCTCGGCGATCGCGGTCACCAGATCGACGACCTGATGCGAGAACCCGTGCTCGTAGCCGAGCATGTGGCCGGCGGGCCACCACGCGGCGACGTAGGGATGCTGCGCCTCGGTGACCAGGATCCTGGTGAAGCCCTGACGGTCGTCGGGCGCGGTGCGGTCGTAGAACTGCAGGCTGTTGAGGTCTTCGAGGTCGAACGCGAGCGCGCCCTTGTCACCAGAGACCTCGATCGTGAGGGCATTCTTGCGCCCCGTCGCGAAGCGGGTCGCCTCGAACGAGACGAGCGCCCCGTTCGCAAGGCGGCCGGTGAAGAGCGCGACGTCGTCGACGGTGACCTCGCCGAACCCCTCCGCAGCTGTTCCAGTCAGACCGGAGCCCGATCCGAGCAGCGGACGCTCCTTCACGATCGTGTCGATCGTGCCCGACACCGCATCCACCGTCTGCCCGGTCACGAACTGGGTCATGTCGATGATGTGCGCGCCGATGTCGCCCAGCGCCCCCGAACCCGCGTGCTCCTTCTGCAGGCGCCATGCGAGCGGCATCGACGGGTCGACGAGCCAGTCCTGCCGGTACGCCGCGCGCACCTGCTGAACGGTTCCGACCACACCCTCGGCGATCAGGTCGCGCAGGAAGGTCACCGCGGGCACGCGGCGGTAGGTGAACCCGACCATCGAGCGCACGCCACGCTCGGCGGCGCGGGCGGCGGCATCGCGCCATCGCCTCTGCCTCTTCGACCGTGTTGGCGAGCGGCTTCTCGCACAGCACGTGCTTGCCGGCCTCGAGGGCGGCGATCGCGATCTCGGCGTGGGAGTCGCCCGGCGTGACGATGTCGACGATGTCGATGTCATCCCGAGCGATCACCTCGCGCCAGTCGGTCGACGACTCCGCCCAGCCCCACTTCGCGGCCGCCGCGGCCACGGCATCCGCGTTCCGGCCCACGACCACAGCCATCTCGACCGCTTCGGGCAGATCGAACATGCGCGGCGCCTGACGCCACCCGACGGAGTGGGTGGCGCCCATGAAGCCGTAGCCGATCATCGCGACGCGCAGCGGCCGCGTCGTGCCCGCACTCATGCCAGCACGACCTCGCGCTCGACCGGAACACGGTTGGTGACGTACCGGCCGGGCCCGCCGTCGACACCCGGCATGATCTGCATGTACAGCAGACGCATGGTGAGCACGATCTCGACGGTGAGCTTCTCGCCCGCCGCGGGAGCGTGATCGAGCGGGATGACGACCTCCGGCTTGTCGGCGACGAACCAGAGCGTGTCCCACTGCTCGGGCAGCTCTTCGATGCGGTAGCTCGTGCCGTTCAGCTCGAAGCGCAGCTCATCCTTCGGCACCTCGACGCCGTTGACGGATGCCGCCACGTCATCGACCGCCGACAGCCAGAGGCTGCGGTACCAGGGCAGCTGCACCGCGACCGCGATCGCGTCATCGCGACGAGTGACGTCTTTGTCGGAGAAGAGGGAGTTGTGGGTGGCCATGGTGGGCTCCTCGTTCGGGCAGTGAGATCAGTGGAAGGTGTCGGTGAAGGTTTCGTGCGGCACGGGCGGCACCGGCTCGAGCTTCTGCACGGTCGACGGACTGTACGGGTGGTTCTTGTCTGGCACGGGCTGGTCGGCGGGCGGCATGAAGACCGGCTTGCCGTCGTCGCCGAAGTACATCAGGTCGAGGTCGAACGCACCCTGGTTCTTCAGGCCGAAGCTGATCCAGTTCTCCTCGAAGGGAGCGCGGGCCAGCTCGTAGCAGCGGAACTTCCAGATCTTCCACTCGCCGTCCTGCTTGAGGAAGTCGATCGCGTACTTGCACCAGACCCAGTGCGCCCACACCTTCTTGCCCAGCACCTCACCCGGCGAGTACATGTCGGGGAATTCCTTGGCGACCTCGGGGTCGGTCAGACCCGACTCGGTGCCGGCCATGAGCCACACGCCCTTGGCGGTCTTGCCGTCCTCGGCGACCTCGATGACAGGCGTGGTCGTCGCGTGCAGGATGAGCTTGCCGACCGGGCGACGGCCGGCCCTGGTGGTAGCGGATGACGCTGTCGTACTCGGTGTACTCGCCGGCGTTCGTGTAGCGGGCGCGAATGCCCTCGGTGCCGCGCTTGACCCACAGCGGAATGATCTGCTCGTCCTGGAAGGCGTTGTGCAGCCACATGTAGCGGTTGAAGAGGTTCTCCACGGCGCCACGGTCGTGGCCGCGCTGGGCGAGGCCGCGGACGGCGACGACCTCCTCACGCAGAGCCGCGAGTTCGGCCTGAAGTTCGGCGATGTCAGACAACGGTCTTCTCCTTGACGGTCTCTTCGATGGCACGGCGCATGAGCGTGTGCTGCTTCTTCACGAGGTCGATCGGGTCGGACTCGCCGAGGTCGGAGAACGCGTGGCCCTCCCACTCGCTGGAGAGGTAGCCCTGGTAGCCGCCCTCGACGAACTGCCGGACGATGCGGGGGATGTCCATCGCGGGCTCATCGCCGTTCTCGTTGATGTCGTAGAACTTCGCGTGCACGTGGAACATCTGCGGCATGATGTCGAGCCATTCCTCCGGGGGCACCAGTCCGTGCATGTTGAAGGCGAGGCGCGTGAACGGCCCGAAGCGCAGCGGGTCGACGCCCTCGCCCGTCAGGTAGTCCTCGAACTTCTGGTTGCGCACGTACATCGGGGTCGGCTCGTGCCAGATCTCGTCCATCACCGGGAAGTGCTTCTCGTCCATGCCCATCTGACCGAGCGTGCGCAGCAGCGTCGGCGAGAGCGAGTGCATGGTCGATGAGAAGTCGGCGGTGAAGCCGAGGCGTTCGGACTGCAGTTCGTCGTACATCTCGCGCATCTGCAGCACCTGGGGGTCGTTCGGACCCGACGGCGCGTGGATCTCGTAGCCGAGCTTCTGGTCGTACTTCTCGGCGAGCGGCAGAAGGCTGCGCAGCAACTCCTTGCCGTGGGAGCGGATCACGATCTTCTTGAAGCCGAGCGTGTGCGCGGTCTTCAGCTGACGCGCGAGGAAGTCGTGCTCCTCGTCGGGCGTCATGTCGCGCTCCTTGCGTCGGCCCATGTCGAGGTTCGTGCCGACCGCGCTGGGCTCGAGCTCATACCGATCCATGCTGTCGCGCCAGATCTTGACGAACTCGTCGTCGACGTCGGGGTAGGTGCGGAGCATCTGCGCGATGTTGAACTCGATCCCCGGGCCGAGGCCGTGGTCTGCCGCTGCCTGAATGAGCGTCTCGGGGGTGTAGAGCCCCGCGGCGAACTCGGAGGTGAGCGAGTAGAGGGTGATGCCGAGCTTGATGCCGGTGCCGGCGATGCCGTTGTCGTCAGTCATTGTGTGGGCTCCAGAGCTTGTCGGTGAGTCAGCCACGGACGGGCTGAGCCAGGTGGGCGTTGAAGACGCTGCGCGCCTCGGCGGCATCCGTGATCATGCGCGAGCCGGCGTCAGCGGCGGCGGAACGCTGGACGGCCTGCTCACCGGCGATGATCTCGAAGGGGCTCTGCCAGGAGTTCCAGTGCCAGCCCTCGTACTCGCTGGAGATCGCCCCGTTGTAGCCGTTGTCCACGAGCAGACGGATCAGATCGCGCACCGGCACCGACGGCTCCTCGCCGTTCTCGTCGATACCGAAGAACTTGCCGTGCACGTGCCGGATCCACGGGAAGATCTCCAGCCAGTCATCCACGCGCGCCGGGCCGAACAGGCCGGTTGCGTTGATGCCGACGTCGATTCCGAGGTCCGGACGTCCGTTCTGCGCGGCGAGCCCGATGAACGAACCGAAGCGCTTGCCGTGCTCGGCCTGGTCAGCCGGCGGGCCCTGCTCGTAGTACGTGTTCCACAGGTCGACGAACTTGCCGAGCAGCTCGTCCGACGCGCCGCGCCGGCGGTAGGCCTCGATCAGCGACGGCGCGAAGCCGCTGACGGTCGCGCCCCAGTCCATCGTGAACCCGAGGAACGGGGACCCGACCTTCTCGAAACGGTCGCGCAGCTTGAGGATGCGGGGGTGGCTCGCATATTGGTCGGCGTGCACCTCGAGCGCCAGTGTGACTCCGTGCTCCTCGGCGATCGGCGCGAGCGCCTCCATCGAGTCGGGCTCGATCGAGATCTGCACGCGCGCGATCGGGAAGCCGAGCTTCGCGGCAGCCTTGATCTGCAGCGTCATGTAATCGATCAGCTCGGGCTGAGTCAGCAGACGATCGCGGTGGATGCCGATATCGGCGTTCACGGCGAGCGAGGTCGTGACGAGCCCGACCTCGTCGACGAGGTCACGGAACCAGCCGGCGAACGAATCCTCGATCTGCGGGAACCCGCGGAAGCTGGAGAACCCGATGATCTCGAGTCCGGGGCCGTATCCCTCGGCCGCGACCTTTCGGATCAGGCCCTCGAGGTCGTACTCGCGGCCGTGGAACGCGCGGGTGAAGCTGTACAGGGTCACGCCCTGGATGGGAGTTCCGAGGCTCATGATGCGACCGCCTTCATTTTCTTGACATCGTGCTCTTCGATGTGGAGCGTCTCGGTGTCCGAGATGATGATGTACGGGATGAACAGCGTGAGGTCGACGCGGACCTCGTGCTCGTCGCCCGCCGTGACCGGCACCTCGCCCGACAGCACAGCCGAGTCCGTGGGGAACCACCACTCTCCGGTCTCGTCGACGAGCTCGTCGAAGCCGAACTCACGGCCGTTCATGCTCCAGCGCAGCGACTCGGTCGGAGCCTCCACGCCGTCGACGCTCAGCTTCGCGCCGGCGATGCACGATCCGGGGAGAGCCCGGTACCAAGGCAGCCGGACCTCGACCGCAGTGCGCGGCCCTGCGGTCGTGAGCGTGCCCTGCTCGATGATGCGATCGGGGATCACGAGAACCTCCTGGTGCTGGGCCGACGCGGTCGGCCGGACATCTTTGTCATTGTTTCTACACTCTAATGTCTGAATCGGACATAAGCAAGACCAGATCTCAGTGGTCTGCCAATTTTTCGGAGATCGCCCGGGCGCCGTTCACAGCGAGCGCGACTCCGGTCAGCGTGGGATTGCACGCCGTCGCCGTGGGTATGACGCCGTTGCCGGCGACGAACAGGCCCGGCACGTCCCACACTTCGCTCTGGGGCGAGCACACGCTGGAACCGTCGTCAACGGCGCCCAGGCGGGTTGTCCCCTGATAGTGCAGCGAAGCGCCGAGAGGCATCACGAAGGGGCGGTCGTCCAGCGGCTCGCCGACGGCTTTGCCCAGGCGCACGATCTCTTCCTTGCCGCGAGCGATCACCTCGTGATCGCGCGCAGTGAGCTGGTAGTGCACGGTCGGCGCCGGCATCCCGTATCCGTCCACATCGTGCTCGGAGAACTCGACGCGGTCCGAGGCCTGCAGATCCTTCGCGCAGAACAGGCCGAGGCCCACGATGGAGCCGGGCGCGGCCGGGTCGTCGTCGGCGAGCTTGACCGGCGAGGCGTCGAGCTGCATCACCTGGCCGTGGAAGGGCATGTCGTCGGTGAAGGGCACCCACGTCACTCCGCTGTACTCGCTCAGCCCGGTGGCGGCGCTGCCGTCACCGGCGTCGTTCGTCGGCAGATCGCGGATGCGCACGGCGAAGACGATCTGGGCCTGGTCGTTGAGGTAGCGGCCGAGCGCGTCGGGACGGATGCCGGATGCCCACAGCAGCTGCGGCGTCCTGCAGCGCATCCGCAGCGACGACCACGAATCGCGCGCGGACTTCTGCGCTCTCGCCCGTACGGCGGTCGGTGACGACGACACCCGCGGCGCGGCCGTCCTCGACCAGCACGCGCGTGACGAGGGATTCGTCGAAGAGCGTGAACCGGGGGTTGGCGCGGGTGACATCGCCGAACACGACGTCCGAGCCCGACCAGACGAGATTGCCGTCGTCTCGGCGGTGCACGGCGAGCGGCATCCGCTGCACGCGCGTCGCCGCGATGCGTCCGGCGTCCTCCTCCGCGGCCAGCCGGCTGCGGACCAGATCGCCGTACGGCGAGCTGTCGAACGCGTCGGTGGTCACGCCCAGAAGCCGCTCCGCCTCGGCGAGCAGCTCGTCGAAGCTGCCGTCGGCGTCGAGGATCGCGATCCGTTCGCTGTCATTCGGCCGCGGGCAGGCGCCGGTCCAGTGCGCCGCCATGCCGCCGACGTTGCTCGACATCGCGGCCACGGGCAGGCCATCCTCGCCCTCGACCTGGTATCCGCTCTCGAGCAGGTACGTTCCCGGTCGGGCCCGACGCTGAGTGGTCTTGACGATGCCGCCCGTGCGATCGGCACTCTCCTGCGCGTGCGGCCCCTCCGACCGCGTCTGCGCGGTGGCGCGCTCGCCGGGGTCGGCGATGTTCTTCACGTGCGCACCGGGAGGGTTCGTGACGGTCGGGCCGACCTCGAACACCGCGATCGAGGCGCCCGGGGCCCTCTCGCTCAGTATCCGCGCGTAGGTGGCACCGGCCGGGCCGCTGCCGACGATGGCGACGTCGACCGATGCCGGGTAGATGCGCTCGCTCATGCGTCGGCCGCGAGATTCTGGATGAGCTTCACCGACTCGGACGACTCCGTGGTCGGGTAGTACTCGAGGCCGATCGGCCCGTCGTAGCCGGAGGCACGCAGCGTCGCGAGTGTCGCGGGCCAGTCCAGCGATCCGGTGCCCGGCTCTCCGCGACCGTCCGTGTCGGCGAGCTGCACGTACTTCACGATCGAGCCGGCGTTGGCGAGCTCTGCGGCCATGTCTTCGCCCTCGACCGCCGAGTGGTAGATGTCGTAGAGCACGCCGAAGAACGGCGAGTCGACGCCGCGGGCGACGTAGACGCCTTCGGCGGTGCGGTCCAGCAGCGAGCCCGGGTGGTCGACACGCACGTTGACCGGCTCGAGCACGAGCGTGATGCCCGAGCCCTCGATCTGCGCGATGGCCTTCTGGTAGATCTCGATGAGCTTGTCGAGCTGCACCTGGCGCTTCCAGCCACCGAAGCCGGTGCCGCTGCCGACCACCATGCGGGGCGTACCGAGGAAGTGCGCGATCTCGACGCCCTCGTCGAGCTTGCGGAAGAACTCCGAGTGATCCCACGGCGGGATCATGAACTGCGTGCGCGGCTCGGCGAGCTGGGCGGTCAGCTGCGTGCCGGTCTCGTCGAGAGCGGCCTTGAGAGCGGGCAGGTCCTTCGGGGTTGCGGGGGCGTCGGCGCCCGTCGGCCCCCACATCTCGACGGCGGTGAATCCGGATGCGGCGGCCGCGCGCACGCGGTCGTGATAGTCGCCGGCCTCGGTGAAGAGGAGTTCGATGTTGGGTGCGAGTTCGTAGGTCATTGACGTTCTTCCTGATCGATGTGAGGTGAATCGTCTGGATCAGGCGGCATCGCTTCGACGAATGGTGGGTGCCGCCGGAATAGATCGGCTGGATAAGATGGGCGGCACACCCGACGTCGGACGAAGGATCACATCGCCGTGGCCGATCACCCGCTGCTGTCCCGTCTCGACCTGAATCTGCTGGTCGCGCTGGACGCTCTGCTCACCGAGCGCAGCGTCACTCGTGCCGCCGAACGACTGCATCTGAGCCAGCCGGCGCTGAGCGCGTCGCTCGCTCGGCTCCGCAATCACTTCAACGATCCGATCCTCGCCCGGCGTGGCAACGCATATGAGCTGACGCCACTCGCGCTGCGCCTCACCGAGCACACGACGATCGCGCTGGATGCCGCGCGCCGCGTGTTCGAGAGCCAGGCGACGTGGACGCCGCACGAGTCGACGCGGGAGTTCTCGGTCTACGGCTCCGACTACGGCTTCGCCACGATCGGCGCGGCCGTCTCGCGCGTCGCGGCGCGCACCGCACCCGGGGTGCGATTCCGCTTCATGCTGCACAACACCCCGATCGTCGACGACGCAGCCAACAGCCTGCGCTCGGTCGACGCGATGGTCATTCCGCACGGCTATCTGACGGACCTGCCGTACGAGGACCTCTGGCGCGACCGCTGGGTCGTCGTGGCCGACGAGTCCAACTCGCTCGTCGCCGACGGGCTGAGCATGCCGATCCTCGCCCAGTGCCCGTGGGTGTTCACGTACCGCTCCCGCTCCGCGTTCACCTCCGCGGGGCGTCAGCTGCAGATGCTCGGGCTCGAACCGGTCGTCGACGTGGTCGTCGAGAGCTTCCTCGCTCTCAATCACTTCATCGTCGGTACCAATCGGCTCGGCCTGGTGCAGGCGGCCCTCGCGCCTGAAGTCGCCCGCCTGGGCGGCATCCGCATTCTCGAACCGCCCTTTGACGCGACGCCCACCGCGAACGCGCTGTGGTGGCATCCCGTCCACGACCGCGACCCGGAGCACGCCTGGATGCGCTCGATCTTCGTCGAGGCCGCCCGCGAGGTTCAGTCGAAGGTCGCCGCGGGTGATCGCTATGTCGAGCCGATCCAGTTCGCGGAGGCCCCGATCAGCCTTTGAGTCCACCGGAGAATCCTTGGATGAACCGCTTCTGGGCGAACATGTAGAACGCGAGGATCGGGATCATGGAGATGATCACGACGGCGAAGATCTTGTTCCATGCCGAGACGAGTCCGCCGACGTAGGTGTACATCGCCACGGGCAGGGTCTGGGTGGTGGATCCGCCGAGGAAGATCAGCGAGTTGAAGAAGTCGTTCCAGACGATCAGCCCGGCCAGGATCGCCACGGTTCCGGTGGCGGGTGCCATCAGCGGCAGCACAACCCGGAAGAAGGCTTGGGTGGGGGTGGCACCGTCGATCACGGCCGCTTCTTCGTATTCGGTGGAGAGCCCGCGGAAGAAGCTGGCGTAGAGGAACACCGACAGCGGCAGCAGGATGCCGATCCACAGCAGGATCATGCCGATCGCGTTACCGGTCAGGCCGACGCTGCGGGCGCCGATGTACAGCGGCACGGTACCGAGCTGCGCGGGCAGGATGATCGCGATCAGCACCAGGTAATAGGTGAAGGTGGTCCACCTGCGGGTGCGACGCGCGATGACGTACGCGGCGACCGAGCCGAACAGGACCAACCCGAAGATGGCGCCGGCGGTGATGATCACGCTGTTCAGGATGCTCATCGGGATGCTGTTGCGCCCGGTCGTGGTGAGCACCTCGACGAACGCGCTGAAATCCAGCGAGCTCGGCGGCGCGACCGCACTGGTCGTCAGCGCCTCCTGGTCGGTCTTGAGCGAGGTGACGATCAGGATGTAGAACGGCAGCAGCATCGCGAGAGTGATGATCCACACGATCACTTCGCGGACCGCGGTCAGTTTGGTGTAGCGGAACATGAGTCAGGCCCTTCCGGCGGCGTCGCGGTCGCGGGTGACGTACTGCTGGAGGATGGCGAACGCCAGGATGATGACGGTCAGGACGAGGGCGAGCGCAGAGCCGAAGCCGAACTGGCCGAGCGAGAACGCCTGCTTGTAGATCTCGGTCGCGAGGGTCTCGGTCGCCCCGGCGGGTCCGCCGCCGGTGAGGGCGAGAATCTGGTCGAAGATGCGCAGCCCTTGGATGATGCCGAGGGTGGTCGCGATCGCGATCGACGGGCGGATCGCGGGTACGGTGACGTTCCAGAAGCGGCCCCAGATCCCCGCGCCATCCAGCGCCGCGGCCTCCTCGATCTCGACCGGCACGCTGGCCAAGCCGGCCAGGTAGATGACCATCACGAAACCGGTCTGCTGCCAGACGACGGTGATCAGGATCGCCCAGATCGACCAGGTCGGGTCGGCCAGCCACACCTTCTGGAATTCCTCCAGTCCGATCGCGCTCAGGAACCCGTTCAGCGGGCCGTTGAACTGGAAGATGAACTTCCAGACATACGCGACCGCGAGAGGGCTCAGCACGACCGGCATGAAGATCAGCGTGCGCAGGATGTAGCGGGTCTTGAGCATCCTGTTGATGGCCAGTGCGAACAGCAGACCGAAGATGTTCGTGAGGATCACCGAACCGAACGCGAGGAACAGGGTGTTCCACACGGCGCCGAGCAGCTGCGGGTCGTTGAAGATGCGGACGAAGTTGTCGAGGCCGATGAACTCCCAGTCGCCGAGGCCTGTCCAGTTCGTGAAGGCGAAGAACCCGCCGGTCAGGGTCGCGACGTAATGCACACCGATCACCAGGATCACCGCGGGCAGGGCCCACCACCAGTGCCCGTAGCTGATCAGCGGCTTCTTCTTGCTCCGCGGTGCCGGCGTCCGACGCGCACGAGGGGGCACCGTGAGGGTGCGAGTACTGTTCTCGTCGATCGTCACTGTCATCTACTCTCTGACCTCGTCGTCAAGGCGCTCTAGGTGAACGTGAGCGCCTAAATCCACTATCACACGCTTGCGTCGAAATCACACATTAGTCCTAGCGATATGCGCTATAAGTCGGGCGGCGGTCGCCCAGCGCAGTCGGGCGAGCCCTGGATCTCGGTCGTCCGCGGGGATCACTGCCTCTATTGCCGCATATAAGCAACCGTTATGTCGGAAAGGTGCAAATGGTGCCACAGTGGAGATGCGGCCCGAAGCCGAGCCAGCTGCACCGCTGGCGACAAAGACGTCACGAAAGGTTCGAAATGTCACAGCTCTCCACAAACCGACACTTCCGGTGGTCGCTTCTTGCGGTTCCCGTAGCCGGTGTCCTGGTCCTCGCCGGCTGTTCCGGCCCCGCCGACAACGGCGGCGGCGACAGCACCGACGCACCCGCCGAGGGCGCCGGATTCTCGATCATGGTCGCTCAGGCCAACGACGCCGACGACTACTACGCGAAGATGGCGGCCGCTTACACCGAGGAGACCGGCGTCGAGATCGAGATGCTCCCGTACCCCTCCGACGCCTACAACACGCAGGTCACCACCCAGCTGCAGGCCGGAAACGCCGCCGACATGATGGTGCTCGCACCGGGAACGGGTCAGGCGATCTCGGTCGTCACCCTCGCCGAGGCGGACTTCCTGGAGCCCCTCGACGACACGTCGGCGGCCGTCATCCCCGAGGGCACCGAGAACCTCTACGAAGTCGACGGCGAGATCTACGGTCAGCCGACGGCGCTCGCGCCGGTCGGCCTCATCTACAACGGCGCCGGTGGCGAAGAGGTGGGCATCGACGCCTACCCCGAGACGTTCGACGAGCTGCTCGAGGCGTGCGCCACCGCGCGGGACGGCGGCAAGACCTTCACGGTTCTCGCCGGCGCGATCGCGTTCAACACGGGCCTGTTCTCCATGCTCGTGTCGGCGACCCGTGTCTACCAGGCCGACCCCGACTGGAACGAGCAGCGCGCAGCCGGTGACGTCACCTTCGTGGGCAGCGCCTGGGAAGACGTCCTCAACGACGTCATCGCCCTCAACGACAGCGGATGCTTCCAGGACGGTGTCGCAGGCGGCACGTTCGACACGATCACCCAGAACGTCGGGTCCGGCACATCGCTCACGGCGGCCGTCCCAGGATCCGCGGCGATCTCCATCGGACAGGGCACCGGTCTGGACCTGACGGTTCAGGCATTCCCGCCCGCCGACGGCCAGGATCCGTTCACGCTCGCCTCGGCCAACTACGCGTGGGCCATCAACGCCTCGTCCGACGACGCGGTCAAGGCCTCCGCACAGAGCTTCCTCGACTGGCTCGCCGAGCCCGAGCAGGCGCAGGAGTTCGCCGACCTCTCCGGCTTCGTACCGATCACGGGAGCGACGGCGGACAACGTCAACGCCGTCTACGAGCCCATCGCCGGTCTGCTGGAAACCGGCGCTTTCGCAGGGCTGCCCAACGCCACCTGGCCCAACCCGGCCGTCTACGACACGCTCGGCGTCGGGGTCCAGGGCCTGCTGACCGGTCAGAAGACGGTCGACCAGGTTCTGGAAGAGATGGACGCCGCCTGGGACCAGTAGCTCCCGGACGCACTCCCGCCGCAGCCCAGAGACCCGGTCTCTGGGCTGCGGTCCTTTCACCCACCAAGGGCCCCATCATGCACAGTTCCCGCATCCGATCGCTCCTCGCGCAGATGACTCCCGACGAGAAGCTCGGCCAGTTGCAGATCGTCTTCCGACCGAATCTCGAGGATGCCGCATCCCTCGTTCGGCAAGGGATCGGGTCGATGTTCTGGCCCCAGTCCGCAGTCGCCTCCAACGCGCTGCAGCGCGAAGCGATCGAGAACACCCGCCTCGGCATCCCGATCCTGATCGGGCTCGACGTGATCCACGGACAGCGCACGATCGCCCCCGTGCCGCTCGGGCAGGCGGCGTCTTTCGACCCCGACATGGTCGAGCAGCTCGCGCGCACCGCCGCTCGGGAGGCACGCTCGGGAGGCGTCACCTGGACGTTCTCCCCGATGGTCGACGTCTCACGCGACCCCCGCTGGGGACGCGTGGTCGAGGGGTTCGGCGAGGACGTGCACCTGAACGCGGTCATGGGCGCGGCGATGGTGCGCGGCTATCAGGGCCCTGACCTGGCCGGGCTCGGCACGATCGCGGCGACCGCGAAGCACTACGTCGGCTACGGTCAGCCCGAGGGCGGCCGCGACTACAACACCGTCGACGTCTCGGCGCACCGACTTCGCAACGTCTACCTCGAGCCCTTCCGCGCGGCGGTGCGGGCAGGAGTCGCGTCGATCATGGCCTCGTTCAACACGGTGGCCGGCGTGCCGATGCACGTCAATCGCACCCTGCTGACCGACGTGCTCAAGACCGAGTGGGGGTTCGAGGGTGCCGTAGTCGGCGATGCCGAGGGCGTGGTGAACCTGCTGCCGCACCGGGTCGTCGAAACCCTCGAGGAAGCGGTGCGCGCGGCACACGACGCGGGGCTGGACATCGAGATGGGGGGCACGCCCGCGGCGATCGGCCTGGATGCCGCATCCCTCGATCCGGCGCGACTCGACGATGCCGTGGCACGCGTGCTGGGGATGAAAGAGGCGCTCGGCCTGTTCGACCGGCCGTACGTCGATGAGGCGGACGAGGTCATCGAGCCGACCGCGGAGTCCCGTGCGCAGGCCAGGCTCGCCGCCGCCCGATCGGCCGTGCTCCTGCGCAACGACGGCACGCTGCCGCTCTCCGCGCCGGCGCGCGTGCTGCTGACCGGCCCCTACGCGACCTCGACCGATCACCTGGGCGCCTGGACCCAGGCGTTCTCCGCCCGCGCGACGAGCATCGCCGACGCGCTGCGCGCGCGGCCCGGTGTCGAGGTCGTCGTCTCGGAGGGCGTGTCGTTCTTCGGCGAACGCTCCGACGACATCGATGCCGTCGCGACCGCCGCGCTGGAGAGCGACGTGGTCGTGGTGTGCGTCGGAGAGCCATCGTCGCTGTCCGGCGAGGCCGCGTCGCGCAGCGACCTGCGCCTGCCCGGGCGGCAGGCCGACCTGATCCGCGCCATCGCGGGCACCGGCATCCCCTTCGTCGTCGTTCTGGCGAACGGGCGCCCGCTGGTCGTCGCCGACTGGATCGACCACGCGCCCGCCGTGCTCGAGGTGTGGCACGGGGGCACCGAGGCGCCCGCCGCGATCGTGGATCTGCTCTTCGGCGACCAGGAGCCGGCAGGTCGCCTGCCGATGTCGTTCCCCCGCAGCGGAGGTCAGGTACCCATCTACTACGCGCACGAGAACACCGGTCGACCGGCTACGGTGCGCGGAACCATGACGCTCGACTCCGTTGACGTGGTGCTCGAGGGGCCGGCCAACGTGAAGGAAAAGTACACGTCGAAGTACCTCGACCTGGACCTCGGCCCGCAGTTCGCGTTCGGGCACGGGTCGGGTTACGCGACGTTCGCGCACGGCGAGCCGCGGGTGTCCGCGCGCGAGATCAGCGCGGCCGAGACGGTCGTGCTGACCGTCGACGTGACCAACACGGCCGCACGCGCCGGAGACGAAGTCGTGCAGGTCTACGCGGAAGATCTGGTTGCGAGCATCGCGCCACCCGTGCGCCGACTCGTCGCGTTCGAGCGCCGCACCCTTGCCGCGGGTGAGTCGGCGGCCTTCTCGTTCGAGATCGGTCCTGAGCAGTTGGGCTTCTGGCTCGGCGACGGCCGCTTCACGGTCGAGCCCGGTGTCTTCGTGCTGCACGTGGGACCGACGCTCGAGCGCACTCGGCCCGTGAGGCTCACCGTCACCGCGTGATCTGGTGCCGAATCTCGTCGCAGGTCGCGTAGATCTCGGCGGTCGCGGCCGCCGTGTGCACGGGGTGCTCGAGAGCGCCCGCCCGGATCGCGTCGGTGACCGCGCGCAGCATCGGAACGTAGCCGTTGCCCTCGCGCTCGACCTCGATGACCTCCTGGCGACGCTGACCCCACGGCAGCGGATGGTGGATCGTCAGCTGCGAGGCGTACCAGAAGCCTCCGCCGATCGTCACGTAGGCGTCGGTGCCGCTGATGGCCGCTGACGGATCGATCCACTCGAGCATCGAGCTGGCACCGTGCGCGAAGCGCGCATCCGCGTAGCCGAGCGTGAAGTCCTCGCGCAGGTCGACGCCGTCTTCGCGCACGGTCCCGCGCGCGAACACCGTCTCGGGCTTGCCCGAGCAGCATGTGGGCGAGCGTGACGGGGTAGATGCCCTGGTCGAGCAGGGTGCTGCCGCCCGGCATCCATCGGCTGCTGCCGTCTTGCGGGAAGGCGCCACCGAACGCGGCCCGCACGCTGCGCACATCGCCCAGCACTCCGTCGGCGATGAGCTGGGCGAGGCGCGCGTAGAGCGGATTGAACTTCATCCACATCGCCTCCATCAGAAAGACGCCGGCATGTGCTGCCCGGGCCGCCAGCTCGCGGACTTCGCGCTCGTTCATTCCGAGCGGCTTCTCGCACAGCACGTGTTTTCCGGCCGCGATCGCCTCGGAGGCGATGTCGAAGTGCGTGACGTGCGGCGTCGCGATGTACACGGCGTCGATGTCGGCGGCGAACATGTCGTGCCGGCGCGAGTAGCTCGCGGCGATGCCGAACTCGTCGGCGAACGCGGCGCGCGCGCGCGGCGTCACGCGAGGCGACGGCACTGACCGTCGCACCGGGCACGAGAGCGAAGTCCGCCACCATCTGGCGGCTGATGACGCTTGCTCCCACCACGCCCCACCGCAACGGCTCCTGATCGCTTCCCGTCATCATCGCTCCGTTTCCGTCAGAGCCGCACGAGGCGGATGCGGGCCGCGCCGACACGATCGTTCGGCAGGACCATGAGGCGCTCGTCACCGTTGAGGACGCGGCCGTCGGTGACGCGCCCGTTCTCGAGCAGCAGCTCCTGCACCGAGTCGATCTCGACCCGCGCGTCGGCGGCGAAGTAGTCCAGCGTCACCTCGCGCCCGATCACGAGGAAGCTGTCGTCGCCGGTCCGCGGCGATCAGCGCGAACGGTCGCGTCTCGCCGGCGGTGGCGATCTGCGCACTGCGGCAGGGTCTCGTCGGGCACCTGCAGCTCGGTGTCGGGGATGTTCACGCCGACATCGAGCAGCATCCGCCGCAGCAGCGCCCGGGCGCCGCGCGCGGTGATGTCGACGCCGGCGATGCTGCCGGGTCTCGACATCGGCGCCGGGTTCGAGAACGACGGCAGCGAGGCCGCCTCGCGCGCCGCGGCCGCGATCTCGGTCCTCGAGGCCGGCGACGAACGCGATCGTCGCGGCGAGCTGAGCCGTCGGGGTTCGCCAGGTCGAGCCCGTACGCCGACCAACCGAACGCCCCATACGTGCCGATCGCGCGGACGAGTTCGGCCGGGCTGAGACTGGCACTCCGGAACGAAGAACGGCTGAATGCCGATGGCATACTGCGCCATCGCGGCGTCGGCGTCGTGCACGTAGAGGTCCGGACCCAAGAAGGCGAGCGACGGCGCGGCGGCGCGCCAGATGTCGAGCACGGTGGAGGTCGGGCCGCCGCTCGGGTACTGGCCGGGGGTGTCCTGTCCGGGCTGCGGGCCGAACCACGCGTTGGCGTACAGCAGGATGTCGGCGATCGCCCGGCCGCGGGCCGCGAGGTGCTCGACGTAGGTCGCGAGAGCCCACGCCATGAAGACCTCATCCGCTGCGGGGGTGTCGCCGAAGACCACCGGCCAGGATCCGCCTCTCGGCGGCTGCCGTCGGACTCCCAGAGCCGTCGGGCGGACGTGCTGCCGGACGGCGTCGCGCGCAGATGGGCGATCAGCTCGGCGGGCACCGGACTGTTCCACGCCGCTTCGGCGAGCGCGTTGCGGTCGCGGCTGTCCGAGAGCAGCCCGGACTCGTTCTCGACCTGCACCATCACGACCGTGCCGTCGGGGTCGGCATCCACGAGGTGACGGATGAGCGCTTCGAACGCCTGGGCGTCGGCCTCGAGCAGCTCGGGGCTGAAGACGGAGAGGACCGGCTTGGCCGTCGCACCCTCGTAGCTGAACGCCTGCATCCCCTTCGGCTCGACCACGACGCGCGGGAACCGCTCGCGGGGTGCTGCGCACCCAGGTGGGCGCATAGGTGGATGCCGCGTTCTTGAACGCGCCGAACCACAGCAGCACCAGGCGAAGCTCGTTCTCGCGGGCCTCGGCGAGCATGACGTCGACGAGCGAGAAGTCGAAGGTGCCCTCACGCGGCTCGCTCAGCGCCCAGCTCACGGGCGAGAGCACGACGTTCGAGCCGACGCGTCGGACGTGCGCGAACGAGTCCGCGATCGCTTTCGGCGACGACGAGGCCGAGTTGAACACCTGCCCGCCGACGAGCAGGGCGGGCGCGCCGTCGCGACGCAGCGCGAACGGCGCTTCGGTCGAGAGGGTCCACGGACGTGGCGCGGGAGAGACGTGCTCGGTCATGGTGATCCTGTCTCCTGCACGTCGGACTGCGGATTCGCGTGCTGCGGTCACGCGATCAGCGCACCGCGCGATAGCGGAAGTCGCGGAAACGCGCCTCGCCGGCACCGGCCGCGTACAGCGCCGGGCGCAGGCTGAGCAGGTCGCCGACCGTGTTGACGTGGTAGCCGGAGGTCTCGTAGCGGATGCGCGTGGCGCGTCCACTCCCCGCCCGGCACGCGGTACCAGCCGGTGACGATGTGCTCGTCGTTGCGGATGCGCAGCGTGATCCGATCGGTGGCGGGCGCGGGCTCGCGCCAGTGCGTGCGGATGCCGCCCGAATAGCTCAGCATCCGCTCGCCGTCGATGCCCATGCCGCAGAAGAGCCGGTTGTTGAAGAACAGCAGCAGGCCGGCTTCGACACCGGGCTGGACGGTCGACGTCGACCTCGATCTCGTACGCGTGGTCGCCGGTGAGCATCGCGAGCGGCGAGGTGTCGGCGGGCGAGGTGCCCTTGCCCCGCAGCACGAGGCCGTCGTCGATGCGCACGCGCTCGGCTTCGCCGCGACCGGGAGCGTGGAAGGTCCAGCCGCCGGCCGAGTTCGAGCTGCGAGAAGTCGTCGGCGACGTCGGCGGACGGCGTCTGGGCGGCGGCACCGACGGGAGCGTCGATCGGCTCGCCGATGTCGCGGACGACCGCCTCGGGCCAGTCGTCCTCGCCCCACCGGATCGGGCTCGAGCAGGATCTGCCGGCCGAGGGTGCGGTATCCGTTCTCGTAACCGTGCGAGATCATCCACCAGTCGTCGTCCGCGGTGCCTGCGGGACCGGGCACCAGCGTCGCATGCCCGCGCGACCACCACGCCTCGGACGCGTCCTCGGTGCGGGCGATCGGGTTGCGGGGGTGGTTCTCCCACGGCCCGTGCACCGACCGCGAGCGCGCGACGATCACCATGTGCCCGGTCGGCGGGCCGCCGGTGCCGCCGACGGCGCTGACGAGGTAGAACCATCCCTTGCGCCGGAACAGCTTCGGCCCTTCGAGCGCATACGCCTCGGTGATCCACTCGTCCGGATACCGCCAGCCGTCGTAGACCTTCTCGAGTTCGCCGACGGTCGACAGTCCGTCGTCGGCGAGCTGGATGCGGCGCACCCCGCTCGTGAAGAGGTACCGCGTGCCGTCCTCCCCGACGACATGACCGGGGTCGATCGCCCCGCGGATGCCGAGGTCGATCGGCTCCGACCACGGCCCGCTCATCGCATCGGCGTGGATCACGAAGATCGAGGCGTCGGTCAGCGTCGACCACGGCGTCGGGATGAACGGGATGTAGATGAAGAAGCGACCGTCGTGCTCGGCGATGTCGACGGCGAACGTGTTGCCGACCGGATTCGGCAGCGCGGCCGTCTCGTACGTCCAGTTCACAAGGTCGGTCGAGCGGTACAGCGGCAGCCCCGGCGCCGCCTCGAAGGACGAGTACGTCATCCAGTACTCGTCGCCGACCTTGATGACCGCCGGGTCGGGCCGGTCACCGGCGAGGATCGGGTTGGTGAAGGAGGTCATGATCGCGCTGATCCAGCCGGCGATCGCCTCGATCGTGGGCAGCGCGGTCGGATCGGACGGCTCATTGATGTGACCGTGGCCGGCACCAGGCTCGAGGTGTACTTCGACCTCGATGCCGGCATCCTCGAGCTGACGCGCGAACGCCTCGCCCGAAGGCCGCAGGTCGTCCTTCTCGCAGACGACCACGAGCGTCGAGGGGAATCCGTCCACCGGCCCGAGCGCGGCGAACGCGTAGGGGTCGCGCAGAGCCTCTTCCGAACCGGCGAAGTTGAGCGCGAGCTGGCCGTGCGGCGAGGCGAGGTCCACCTCGGCCGACGCCTCGGGGCCGTTGGGGTGCACGGCGGGATACACGAGGATCAGCCCGGCCGGCACCGGGTCGCCGGCATCCTGCAGCTGCGCGACCGCCCCCGCGGTGAGGGTGCCGCCCGCGCTCGCCCCGCCGAGCAGCAGCGCCCGCGGGTCGACGCCGAAGAGCTGCTCCGCATGCTCGCGCGCGTGGGTCCACGCAGCGCGCACTTCGTCGGTCGGCTCGGGAAAGTGCACATCGCCGAGGCACTTGACGTAGTCGACCGACAGCACGGGGATGCCGCGCGCCGCCAGCTCCAGGGCGACCCAGTTCGCTTCGGGCATGTCGAGGTACCCGCCGATGAACGCGCCGCCGTGCACCCAGACCAGTGCGCGACCGGATGCCGGGGCGCCGGCATCCCGGTACAACCTGGCCGGCACGAGCCTGCCGTGGGGTCCGTTGATGCGCAGGTCGGCGGTCTCGACGCCGGCCAGGTGCGGAAACCGGCGCTTCAACGACGCGGTGTCGATGTCGGTTCGCGGGTCGGCGGGTTCACCGTTCTCGGCGAGCCAGCGGACGGCATCCGCGATCGGCATCCGACGGAAGTCCGCCTGCTCGGTCACGCGGGCTGCAGCTCCCGCATCGACTTGCGGATCAGGTCGTGCTGCTTGCGCACGAGCAGCGAGCGGGTCGACCTCGCCGAGCTCGGCGAATGCGTGACCCTCCCACTCGCTGGACCAGTAGCCGCGGTAGCCGTTCTCGACGAAGACGCGCACGAGCTCGGGGTAGTCGATCGCGGGCTCTTGTCCGTTCTCGTCGATGTCGTAGAACTTCGCGTGCACGTGCAGGATCTGCGGCATGATGTCGGCCCACTCCTGCGGCGCGACGTGCCCGTGCATGTTGAACGCGAGGTGCGCGAACGAGCCCAGACGACCGGGGTCGAAGTCGCGGCTCTTGAGGTAGCCGATGAACTCCTGCTGCCGTTCCTGCATCGTGGCATCCGTTGCCCAGATCGCCTGCAGCTTCTCGAGCGCCGCGTCATCGAGCCCGGCGCGCTGGACCGCACGCAGCAGGGTCGGCGACATGCTGTGCATCGTCGAGGAGAAGTCCGCGACGAAGCCGAGCAGCGGAGAGTCGAGCTCGGCGTAGGTCTCGCGCACCTTGAGTACGGCTGGCGCGTTCGGACCCATCGGGGCGTGGATCTCGTAGGCCAGCTTGAGGTTCAGCTTCTCGGCCACCGGCAGCAGGCGGCGCAGCAGCTCGGGCTTGGCGCTCTGAATGCGAACCAGCGGGAACCCGAGCTTCTTCGCGCCCTGGAACATGACCTCGCTGAACTCGAACTCCTCGTCGGGGGTCATGTCGCGGTCGCGACGCCGGCCCATGTCGAGGTTCGCACCGAACGAGCTCTCGTCGAAGCCGTGCTTGTCGAACGCGGCCCGCCAGCTCTTCACGAACTCGTCCGAGACGATCGGATACGTGGGCAGCACCTGCGAGGCGACGATCTCGATGCCCGGGCCGATGCCGAGCTCGGCGACCCGATCGAGCAGCCCGTCGAAATCGAACCAGCCGGCGCGGAACTCGGCGCTGGCCGAGTAGAGCGTGAGTCCGAGCTTGAACGGGTCGGCGTCGGTCGCCGGAGGCGGCGGAGGCACGTCCGAGACGAGCGCCGGGGCGGCGGCATCCCGATCCGTCGCCGTCAGCTCGAACGACTGCCGGACGAAGTTCGGCACGTACATGCCGGGGCCGCCGTCCTGCCCGGGCGCGATCTGCATGTAGGGCAGGCGCAGCTCGCCGAAGATCTCGACGGTGTACGTCTCGCCGAGCGCGATCGGAGCCTCGCGGCGCACGATCAGCAGCGGGTGCTGCTGCAGGTACCAGAGCACCTCGCTCTGCTCGGGCAGCTGGTCGAGCGTGTAACGCACGCCGTTCAGCTCGAAGGCGATGTCGGCGGCCGAGACCTCCACGCCGTCGATCGTGACCTTGAGCGTGCCGACCGACGACAGCCACAGGCTGCGGTACCAGGGCAGCGTCAGCGAGAGTGCGAGTCCCTCGGGGTGGACGCGCAGGCTGTCGTCGGCGAGAAGTCCGTTGGGCATTGTCGTGTTCCTTCGAGTTCTATTCGGCTGCCGCGCTCAGAGCGCGTCGGCGACCTGGCGCATGAGGGAGTGGTGGCGGCGGACCTGTTCGATCGAGCGCCACGGCTCCCGTTCGCCCTCGTATTCGCTGGAGAGGTAACCGGCGTAGCCGGCGTCGCGGATCGCGCGCAGCACCGGCTCCCAGGGGATCTGCTGGTCCTCCAGGTTCTCGTCGATGTCGTGGAACTTCGCCTGGATGAACACGACGTGCTCGGCGACGTCCGCGAAGTCGGCGGGGTCGACCGCGATGCCGTCCATGAACGCGGGGCGCCGACCGGGCAGTTCACCCGGTTTCAGGGCGATGGGCCGGTCCTGGAAGATGCCGGTGTCGATCAGGATGCCGAAGTGCTTGGTTCCGGTGCGTCTGATGAACTCGACGTACTCATCGACGACCTCATGCTTGATCGGCGTCGGCGAGTGGATCTCGGGGCAGATGATCACGTCGAGCTCCTCGGCCAGCGGGAGGCTGCGCTCGACGACCTCGGTCCAGATCGGGTGTGGAACCAGGTCGCTCGAGACGACGCCGATCTTGGGCCGGACGAACCGGAAGCCGAGCCGCTTCGCGAGCCGGAGGTCACGTTGGAGCGCCGTGGCGCCCTCCTCGACGGTCATGTCACGGCCGTTCGGGCCACTGGAGTGCAGGCGGGTGTCGATCCACGAGCCGTAGTTGGTGGGCTCGAGGCCGTACTTTTCGAGCAGCCGGTACCAGTCGTCCACCCATTCCTGCGACGGGTTCGGATAGTTCGGGATGTGCCCCTCACCGAGGATCTCGATGCCGGTCGCGCCGATGTCGGCGATGCCCGCCATCGCGGTCTCGAGATCGAGCACGGTCCCGTAGTCGCCCATGAAGCTGTACAGGCTGACGCCGTATTTGAACGGGGCGCCGGTTGCCTCCGGCGAGAGGGTGACGTGCTTGGTGACGGCGTAGGTCGAGGGCTGGTGCTCCTGCGGGATGTACGACATCCGCAGGCGCAACTCGATCGACACCTCGTGCACACCGTCCGGCAGACCACCGGGGTGCGGCACGGTGATGATCGCCGCATCCTCGAGCGGCCAGCGCGCACCGTCGCCGTCCCACAACTCCTGCAGCGTGTACGTCTTGCCCTGCAGCGTCCACAGCGGCACGTCCGCCGCGACATCGACGAGGTCGCCGACACGCACGGCGACACCGTCGATCAGCGAGGCCGCCATGCCGCGATACGACGGCATCCGCAGGCGCAGCTGGAATCCGGTGATGCTGCCGTTCTCGCGCACATTGCGGAAGCCGACGGACTGGATGAGATCTCGCTCGAGGAGCATGGAGGACGCGCTCTCTGCAGAAGGGCGATCGCGGCGGCTGTTCTGCTGCCGCGATCAGACGGCGCATCGTCACACCGTGCTTCCAGGCTACCGGAAATAGTCGCTTTCGCGCATAAGTGTGCGTGATGTGCGCGTAAGCAGATCGGATGCCGAGAAGGTGGGTTTCGGCGCGAGAAGGTGGGTTTGGGCGCGAGAAGGTGGGTTTCGGCGCGAGAAGGTCCGCACCTGCTCGCCGCGCAGTGGACCTTCTCAGCGCGAGATGCACCTGCTCGCCGCGCAGTGGACCTTCTCAGCGCGAGATGCACCTCTCGCCGGGAGCTCAGACCAGGCGAAGCTCGGCGTCGATCGCGGCCGCGGTGCGTAGCAGCGGTGGCAGGTACGCATCGCGAACGTGCTCGACGGAGTCGCGGGTGGCGCTCGTCGAGACGTTGAGCGCCGCGACCACGCCGCCGTCACGCCCGTGCAGCGGAGCGGCGATCGACCGCAGCCCGGGCTCGAGCTCGCCGTCCACGAGCGACCAGCCCTGCGCGCGCACCCGGGCGAGCTCGGCGCCCAGCGCCGCGCGGTCGGTCAGCGTTCGATCGGTGAGATGGGCCAGATCGGATGCCGCGAGGGCGGCATCCGCTGCGGCGATCGGCAGACCGGCCAGCAGCACGCGGCCCATGCTGGTCGCGAACGCCGGGAATCGCGTGCCGATCGTGATGCGCACGCTCATGATGCGGCGCGTCGGCACGCGCGCGATGTAGACGATGTCGGTGCCGTCGAGCACCGCGGCCGACACGCTCTCGTCGACCTCGCGCGAGAGCGCCTCGAGGTGCGGCTGCACGATCTCGGGCAGCGACAGCGACGAGAGGTAGCTGAAGCCGAGTTCGAGCACCCGGGGGGTCAGCCGGAACGCGCGGGCGTCGGAGGCGACGTATCCGAGCGATTCGAGGGTGAGCAGGAACCGGCGGGCGGCCGCCCGGGTGATGCCGGCCCGACGGGCCACATCGCTGAGGGTCAGCTCGGCGTGCTCGGCGTCGAACGCGCGGATGACCGACAGCCCGCGCGCGAGCGATTGCACGAAGTCACCCGTCGCCGCGGCATCCGTGTCGGTCTCGCTCACCGGCTCACCCTACCCATCTGGTTCTCTCACATCTCGCGCCGATGCCGTACTCAGGCTGGTTCGCGCGTCTCGCCCCGACACGCCGTGGTCTGGGGCGTCCGAGCAGATTCAGCCTGAATTCGGCATCGGTGCGAGCCGCGACGAGTGCGCCCCGGCGCTCACCGCTCGAGCACGACCGCGAGGCCCTGGCCGACGCCGATGCAGATCGCGGCGACCGCGACCCCGCCACCGCGGCGGGCGAGTTCGTGCGCGGCGTGGCCGATGATGCGGCCGCCGGAGGCTCCGAGCGGGTGCCCGATCGCGATCGCCCCGCCGTGGATGTTGACCTTCTCGGGATCGAGCTCGGGCCACAGCTGCAGGCACGCGAGGCTCTGCGACGCGAAGGCCTCGTTGAGCTCGACGACATCGACGTCGGCCCAGGTCTTGCCGGCCCGCGCGAGCGCGCGGTTCGCCGCCTCGACCGGAGCGACCCCGAACACGTCGGGGTCGTTGCCGAACGCGGCGCGGCCGGCGATCCGGGCCAGCGGCTCGGCCTCGAGCACGCCCTCGCCGCCGAGCAGCAGAGCCGACGCGCCGTCGTTGATCGACGACGAGTTGCCCGCGGTCACCGACCCGTCGGCGGCGAACAGCGCCTTCAGACCGCCGAGCTTCTCGAGCGTCGTGTCGACGCGGATGCCCTCGTCCCGCTCGAGCTCGTGACCTGCGCACCTGGACGATCTCGTCGTCGTACGCGCCCGCGTCCCAGCCCAGGGCCGCCGAGCAGGTGACTGCGCAGCGCGAACGCGTCCTGCGCGTCGCGCGAGATGCCGTAGATCTCAGCGAGCTTCTCGGCGGACGCGCCGTTCGAGATCGTCCAGTCCTTGCGCAGCGCCGGGTTGGTCATCCGCCAGCCGATCGCGGTGTTCCACATCGTCTGGTTGCCGACGGCCGGGAACGGCTTCGCCGACTTCTCCACGACGTACGGTGCGCGGCTCATCGACTCGACGCCGCCCGCGAGGATGATGTCGGCATCCCCCGACTCGATCGCGCGCGATCCCTGGATCACGGCCTCGACCGCCGAGCCGCACAGCCGGTTCACCGTGACGCCCGGTACGGACGACGGGAAGCCTGCCAGCAGCGCGCCGAAGCGCGCGACGTTGCGGTTGTCTTCGCCGGCCTGGTTCGCGTCGCCGAAGATCACGTCTTCGATGCGGGCGGGATCGATGCCGGTGCGCTCGACGATCGCGCGCATCACGACCGCGGCGAGGTCGTCGGGGCGCACGCCCGACAGCGCGCCTCCGGCGCGGCCGAAGGGGGTGCGGACGGCGTCGTAGACGAAGGATGCGGTCATGTCAGTTCTCCTCTGCTGAAGCGAGTGTCAGACCGGTCAGCTCGGCGAGCGACGTCGACCGTGTTGTCGCCGAACGCCTCGCGCACGGCGAAGCCGTCGAGTCCGTCACGTCGAACACGGCGTGGTCGGTGTAGACGCGGGTGACGCAGCCGACGCCGGTGAGCGGATAGGTGCACGACTCGACGAGCTTGGACTCGCCGGTCTTGGTGAGCAGGTCGGTCATGACGTACACGGCCTTCGCGCCGATCGCGAGGTCCATCGCGCCGCCGACGGCCGGGATCGCGCCCGGCGCACCGGTCGACCAGTTCGCGAGGTCGCCGTTCTGCGACACCTGGAACGCGCCGAGCACGCAGACGTCGAGGTGGCCGCCGCGCATCATGCCGAACGAGTCCGCGTGATGGAAGTACGCCGCGCCCGGCAGCGCGGTCACGGCCTGCTTGCCGGCGTTGATGAGATCGGGGTCGACGTGCGCGGCATCCGGCGCCGGTCCCATGCCGAGCAGGCCGTTCTCGGTGTGGAGGATGATCTCCAGGTCGTCGGGCAGGAAGTTGGCGACGAGCGTCGGAGCGCCGATGCCGAGGTTGACGTACGCCCCCTCGGGGATGTCGGCGGCGATGCGCTGCGCGAGCTCGTCGCGGCTGATCCGGGTGCTCATGCGGCTGCTCCGTTCGATGCGGCGGCTTCGAGGGGCCGGCCCTCCAGGTCGACTCCCCCGACGAAGACACCGTCCTCGAGCCAGACGCGCTCGCCCACCGCGACGACGCGGTTCGACGAAGATGCCGGGGGTGACGACGGTCTCGGGATCGAGCGATCCGAGCGGCACGATCTCGTCGACCTGCACGACGGTCGTGGTCGCGGCGGAGGCCATGATCGGGCCGAAGTTGCGCGCGGTCTCGCGGTACACGAGGTTGCCCCAGCGGTCGGCCTTGAGCGCGCTGATCAGCGCGAAGTCGGCGCGGATCGGGTACTCGAGCACGTAGTCGCGGCCGTCGATCGTGCGGGCCTCCTTGCCCGCGGCGAGCTCGGTGCCGACACCGGTCGGCGAGAAGAACGCGCCGATGCCGGCGCCCGCCGCGCGGATGCGCTCGGCGAGGTTGCCCTGCGGCACGATCTCGAGCTCGATCTCGCCCGCGCGGTACAGGCCGTCGAAGACCCAGGAGTCGTGCTGGCGCGGGAAGGAGCAGATGATCTTGCGCACCCGCTCGGCGGCCAGAAGCGCGGCGAGCCCGGTGTCGCCGTTGCCGGCGTTGTTCGCGACGATCGTGAGGTCGCCGGCGCCCTGGGCGATGAGCGCGTCGATGAGTTCGACCGGCTGTCCCGCGCGGCCGAATCCGCCCATCATCACGGTCGATCCGTCGGGGATGCCGGCCACCGCGGCGGCGGCATCCGGAACCGTCTTGTCGATCACGGTCGCTCCTTCGTGTGTTCGCTCTGCGCACATATATTCGTAATACGCACATTCTAGCAAGCCACGGTCCGTCGCGCCATGGGGCGGCCGCGGTCGCCGAGCCCGGCGGCGCACAACTCCTGCAATCTGCGGCCGGGAGTGACCCGAATCAACCGGTCTGGGCCCGTCGGTGAGCAAGCTGCAGGAGTTATGCGCCGAGCGGCTCGCCCACACCGGGTAACAGCCCCGTGGCGGGGCGGCTGCGGGCTACGGCTCGAGCGTCAGCGAGGCTGCGAGCGGCACGATGGTCTCGCGCAGCCGCACGATCTCGCGCGCGTGCTCGTGCAGGCGCACGTCTTCGGCCAGGTCGGGCTCCCATTGCGGCACGGGCAGCGCGACACCGCTGTCGTCCGGCACGACGAACACGCTCAGGCACTGGGTCGTGAGGGTGAGCTCATCGGGGCGTTCGCGGGTCGGCGGTCGAGACGCGCGTGCTGACGTGCATGCTGTGCGGGCCGGTGAGGATGATGCGGGCGTCGACCTCGACGAGGTCGCCGATGCGCACCGGCGCGAGGAAATGGATGCCGCCCGAGTACACCCCGATCGCGTGGTCGGCCAGCGGCCGAGCACCGACCCAGCCGACCGCGCACGCGTAGGCGGCTTCGTCGATCCACCGCATCACCGTGCCGCCGTGGGCTCTGCCTCCGAAGTTCACGACCCCCGTCGGCACGAGGAACCGCAGGGTGGTGCGGGGTGCGGTCGAGGCGTCCGTGTACTCCTCGTCGAGCATGAGCCGTTTGATCTGAGCCCGGGTGTCGATGCGCTCGACCGCCGCTTCGGCGAGCTTGCGGTCCGACCGCTGGCCGGAGTCCACGGCGGCACCGGGGTGGGCCGTCCGTCGGCATCCTTCGCCACGAAGATGAGCACGCACGTCGTCGCAGGCGTGTACGCGCGTGTGCTGACTTCGGCTGACGACACCGTGACGACCACGTGCATGCTGGTGCGGCCGGTGTGCACGATGCGCGCCCGCACTTCGATGAGACTGCCGGGCGGGATCGGCCGGCGGTGCCGCACGTTGCCGACGTACGCGGTGACGCAGTACGCCCCGCGCCCACCCGACCGCGCACGCGTAGCCGGCCTTGTCGATCCACTCCATGACGCTTCCGGCGGCGACCGAGCGCCCTCCCGCGGCGGTGTCGGCGGGGGTCGCCAGAAACCGCAGGGTGACGCGGTCGTCGGGGTTGCTGCTCACGGCGCCAGCCTAGGTCCGGCGCTCACCGCGCGCCCGAATGCGTCGACCCGGCATCCCGACGAACTTGCGCCGCGGCACAAGATCGTCAGTCCTTACCCGCAGAGTCCTCGCCCAGCACCTCGTTCGCGACCCGGAACGCCGAGTTCGCGGCGGGAACGCCCGAGTAGATCGCCGACTGCAGGATCACCTCGCGGATCTCGTCGACCGTGAGGCCGTTGCGCAGCGCCGCGCGCACGTGCATCGCGAGCTCCTCGTGGTGACCGTGCGCGATGAGCGAGGTGAGCACGGCGACCGACCGCGAGCGTCGGTCCAGGCCCGGCCGCGACCAGATGTCGCCCCACGCGTAGCGCGTGATGAGGTCCTGGAAGTCGGCGGTCACATCGGTGGTGCCCGCGATCGCGCGGTCCACGTGCGCGTCGCTCAGCACTTCGCGCCGCGCCGTCATGCCCTGCGCGTACCGCTCGCCGTCGGTGAGGCCCTCGCCCTCGGGGCGGGGTGCGGATTCAGTCATGCGCGTGCTCCTTCGCGACGGCATCGCGAAGAACGCGAGCAGCGCGGATGCCGTCGCGGCCAGGCGCCTCCGCGGGCGGCAGGTGCGCCACATCCGCGATCATCTCGGCGCGGCCGTCCGCGACTCCGCCCGCGATCTCGAGCGGCCTTCGCCTCGGGAGCGACGGCGTCGTGCTCGCCCCACAGCGCGACCACCGGCATCCGGATTTCGCCGAGCCGATCGCGCACGTCGTACGCGGCGAGCGCTTCGCAGCACAGCGCGTAGCTCTCGTCGTCGGCGTCGCGCAGCGCGTGCAGCAGCCGGCCCGACAGGTCGGGCTCGCGCTGCACCGACCCGGGCGCGAACCAGCGCTGCGCCGACGGGATGATCAGCACCGACGTCGACTGCGCACGCACGGTGCGCCGCGCGCTCGTGCCACGACGTCGGGCTCGCCGAGCTGCGCACCCGACGCGACGATCGCGAGCGCGGAGACGAGGTCGGGATGCCGCAGCCCGAGCTCCAGGCCGGTCGCACCGCCGAGCGAGACTCCGGCGTAGAGCACCCGCTCGGCGCCGAGCGCGCGGATCGCGGTCGCGACGGCGTCGGCGAGGTCGGCGACGGTGAACGGCTCGGTCGTCGTCGGCGAGGCTCCGTGCCCGGGCAGGTCCCACGCGACGACGCGGTAACGCGCGGCCAGAACGCGGCAGAGCGTTCTCCCACAGGATCGTCGAGGTGCCGAGCGACGGCCCGAGCACGAGCAGCGGCGCGTCGCCAGGGCCGACCGGCGCGGTCAGGGCGATCGTGGGCACGCTCATGACTGCTCCTCCGAGACGGCTCGGTCGACGAGGACGTCGGCCAGCCCGGTGTAGCCCGCCGGGTCGAGCAGCGCGTCGATGTCGGCATCCGCCAGCTCGGGCTGAGCGCCGCAGCAGGGCGGCGAGGTCCTCGCCACGGCCGGCGGCCGCCACGATCTGCGACAGGCGCTCCCTGCCGATCACCGGGCCGAGCGACGAGCGAGAGGCGCTCGGCGACGATCAGTCCGTCGCGTGGCCGCGAGGTTGCGCGCGACAGCGTCGGCATCGACCCGCAGCCCGGCGACGAGTCGTGCGGTCGTGCCCGTCGCGCCGAGAGCGAGGCGCAGCAGTTCGCGCAGCGTCGGCCACTCGGCGTGCCACGCGCCGTCGGGGCGCTCGTCGACGGCGAGCGCCGACGGCGAGGTGCAGCGTCGCACCGAGCTGCGGGGCGCGCAGCGCGGCGGAGCGGATGAGGACGGATGCCGCCGGGTTCTGCTTCTGCGGCATGGCCGACGAGCCGCCGCCGCACGCCTTCGGAGAGCTCGCCGATCTCGGTGCGGCCGAGCGTCGCGACGTCGGTGGCGATCACGCCGACCGCGTCGATCGCCTGCACGAGCGCATCGCCCAGTTCGGTGACCGGCCAGCGAGTGGTGTGCCAGGGCGCCTCGGGGGCGGCGAGGTCCGAGCTCGGCGGCGAACGCGGCGGGCAGCGCGGCCGCGGCATCCGCGCCGAAGAGCTCGACGAACGAGGCGAGCGTGCCGCCGGCGCCGCCCAGCTGTGCGGGCAGGGCCTGGGCGGCGGCATCCACTCGGTCGATCGGCCCGCCGCACCCCGCGCAGCCAGTTCGCCGCGCGCAGCCCGACCGTGGTCGGCACGGCGTGCTGGGTGAGCGTGCGGGCGGCGGCCACCTGGTCGCGGTGCGCGGTGGCGAACTCGCTCAGCGCGGCCGCCGTCTCGCTCAGCGATGACGAGACCTCGCCGCGCCGCGCGCGCGGCGACGAACATGAGCGCCGAGTCGACGATGTCCTGGCTCGTGGCTCCTCGGTGCACCTCGCGCCCCGGCCCCGCACCGCGTCTTTCAGCAGCCCGACGAGCGGGATGACCGGGTTGCCTCCGGCGACGGATGCCGCGGCCAGGGCCGACGCATCGATCGCGTGCCCGCGGCACGGCTCGCCCGCGCCGGTCCATCCGAAGGTCTCCGAGACGCGGTCGGCGACCTCGGCCGGGCTCAGTCCGAGCGCTCCGCGCGCGCGGACGAGGGCGACTTCGGCCGTGACGAGCGCATCGAGGACAGCGGTGTCTGACACGGACGCGTCGAAGCCGACCGTCACCGGCGACAGCAGGCCGACATCGACGGCGGGCCCGTCAGAAGACAAGGAACACGGTCTCCTTCTCGCCCTGCAGTCGGATGTCGAAGCTGGAGTCCGCCGTCGGGCGTGCGCGTTGCGATGAGGCGTATCGCGCTCGTCGGGCGTCGAGCGAGGACAGCAGCGGGTCGGCGGCGAGCCGCTCGGCGTCCTCGGGAAGGTAGATGCGCGTGTGCAGCTTGTCGGGCAGACCGCGCGCGAAGACGATCACCGCGAAGAACGGCGCCTCGCCCGATACCGATCCCGGGTTGCGCGTCCAGAACTCGTAGCGGCCGTCGTCGGTGGTCGATGCGCGTCCGAAGCCGGTGAAGGTGTGGTCGTCGCGGCGGAACGCGCCGCGCGCGCGCGGGACGATGCCGTCGGAGTCTGCGCCGAAGATCTCGATGACGGCGTCGGGGATGGGCGCGCCGGCGCCGTCGTAGACGGTGCCGCCGAGCACGATCGCTCCGGGGCTGTGCGGGAAGACGACCTCGTGCTTCTTCGCGTAGTCGAGGCCGAACGCGAAGAACGGGCCGACGGTCTGACCGGGGCTGCGCCTGGTGGGTCTTCTCGGGAACGGTGTTCTCAGCCATCAGTGCTCTCCCTCCTCGGGCTCGAACCAGGTGGCATCGGGGCCGTCGACCACGATGTCCCAGCGGTAGCCCATCGAGAACTCGGGGACCGTGAGGTCGTGGTCGTACTGGCCGATCAGCCGGTCGCGGTCGGCCTGGCGGCGGATCGTGTTGTAGATCGGGTCGAGCGGGAACAGCGGGTCGCCCGGGAAGTACATCTGCGTCACGATGCGCTGCGTGAAGCTGGTGCCGAACACCGAGAAGTGGATGTGCGCGGGGCGCCAGGCGTTCACGTGGTTCTTCCACGGGTAGGCGCCGGGCTTGATCGTCGTGAACTTGTACTCGCCGTTGTCGTTGGTGACGACGCGTCCGGCGCCGGTGAAGTTCGGGTCGAGCGGCGCCGGGTGCTGGTCGCGCTGGTGGATGTAGCGACCGGCGGCGTTGGCCTGCCACAGCTCGATCGAGCTGGTTCGCGAGCGGGCGGCCCCACGAGTCGAGCAGGCGGCCCTGCACCGTCATCCGCTCGCCCTGCGGCTCGCCGGTGTGCTGCAGCGTCAGGTCGGACTCGATCGCGGCGACGTCGCGCTGCCCGAACGCCGGCGACCACAGCTCGATCGTCTCGGGGTCGACCAGCTTCGGGTTCTTGGTCGGATGCCGCAGGACGCTCGAGCGGTACGGCGGAAAGTCGTGCAGTGTCATCCCGACCCGTCTCGCCGGCTGCCTCGCGGGCGTCTGCGGCGGCGTGGTAGTCGATGATCTCCTGGGTGATCTCGGCCTGCGACAGCTGGTCGGGCGAGGCGAGCAGGCTCTCGGGCGCGGCTGCGGTCTGCTCGAGCACGACCGAGGACGAGAACGCCTCCTGGTCTGCGCGATCAGATTCGACAGAGGTCATCGGCGTCTCCTTCGACATGGATCGGTGGGGCGCCTCCATGTTCCCCGTTCGGGATGCCGCGCGCACGAGCATTCCCATCCAATGGGAGTCGTGTCATGGTGGGGCATGGCCAATTCGACTTCGGGCGACTCCGTCACCGACCGGCTCGTGCGCGTGCTCGAGACCTTCACCCCCACGCGGACGGTGCAGACCGCCGCCGAGATCGGCCGTCGCGCCGGCCTTCCCGGCTCGAGCGCGCACCGGATCGTCGGCGAGCTGGTCGACGCCGGGCTGCTCGAGCGCGACGACGACCGGCGCATCCGCATCGGCATGCGGCTCTGGGAGCTCGCGACGCGATCGTCGCAGGCGCTGCGGCTGCGACAGGCCGCGATGCCGGCGATGGAGCGGGTGCAGGCGCGCGTCCGCGAGCACACGCAGCTGGCGATCCTCGAGCAGGACGAAGCCCTCTTCCTCGAGCGACTCAGCGGACCCCACTCCGGCTCGAACGTCACGCGCATCGCCGGAAGGCTGCCCCTTCATGCCTCGTCCTCGGGTCTCGTGCTGCTCGCGTTCGGCGACCACGACCTGCAGGAGCGCATCCTCGCGGCGCCGCTTCCGCCGCTCACGCGTGAGACGATCACCGATCCCGCGGCGCTGCGGCGCAAGCTCGCCGAGGTGCGGGCGCTGGGGCACGCCGTCGCCCGCGGGTTCATCGAGTCCGTTTCGACGGGCGTCGCGGTGCCGGTCCGCGACGAGACCGGCGTGGTCGCCGCAGCGCTCTCGGTCGTGCTGCGCCGCGACGATCCGGTCGAGCCCGCCCTGGTCGAGCTGCACGCCGGCAAGCGCGACATCGAGCGCGTCGCTCGGCTTCCGCGGGTGAGAGCGGATTCCCGTTCAACGGGAACGCCGGGCGACGGATGCCGGACTCACGTCACACTGGTGCTACGGCATCCGCCGCCGCCGTCGAAGGAGACGCCATGACCGCCACCGTCCGCACCCGAGTCGCCATCGTCGGCGCCGGCCCCGCCGGCCTGCTGCTGTCACACCTGCTCGCCGGAGTCGGGCATCGAATCGGTCGTGGTCGATTCGCGCACGCGCGAGCGAGATCGAGAGCACGATCCGCGCCGGCATCCTCGAGCAGGGCACCGTCGAGGTGCTCGACACGCTCGGCGATTTCAGCCGCGCCCGCACCGTCGGCTCCCGCCACGACGGCATCGAGCTGCGCTTCGCCGGCGACGGCCACCGCATCGACTTCCACAGCCTCGTCGGGCGCAGCGTCTGGCTCTACCCGCAGCACGAGGCCCTGAAGGACCTCATCGCCGTCGCGCCTCGCGGACGGCCAGGACCTTCGCTTCGGCGTCACTGTCGATCGCGTCGAAGATGCCGAGGGGTCGACTCGCCCCGCGTGATCGCCACCGATGCCGACGGGCACGACCTGCGTGATCGAGGCCGACTTCGTGGTCGGCGCCGACGGCTCGCGCAGCGTCGTGCGCGCCGCGGTGACCGGATCGTCGACCGGCGGCTACTTCCGCGAGTATCCGTTCGCCTGGTTCGGCATCCTGACCGAGGCGCCCGCCGAGCGCGCACGAGCTGATCTACAGCAACTCTCCCGACGGATTCGCGCTCATCAGCCAGCGCAGCGCCGACCGTGCAGCGCATGTACTTCCAGTGCGACCCCGAGGCCGACCCGAACGCCATGACGCGAGGCCGAGATCTGGGACGCGCTGCAGGCCCGCGTGCCCGGCACGACTCTGACCGAGGGACCGATCTTCCAGCGCGATGTGCTGCGGTTCCGCAGCTTCGTCGCGCACGAGCTGCGCAAGGGACGGCTGGCGATCGTCGGCGATGCCGCCCACACCGTGCCGCCGACCGGCGCCAAGGGCATGAACCTCGCGGTCGCCGACGTGATCCTGCTCGACCGGGCGCTGCAGGCGCTGCTGCTCGAGAACGACGAGCGACTCATCGACGGCTTCGCCGAGGCGGCACTCACGCGCATCTGGAAGGCGCAGCACTTCTCGTGGTGGATGACGAGCATGCTGCACGTCGCGCCGGACGCGACGGACTTCGACCGCCTGCGCCAGCTCGGCGAGCTGCGCTCGGTGGTCGAGTCCGAGGCGGGTCGCACGCTACCTCGCCGAGGCCTACACGGGCTGGCCGTTCCCTGGCGTCTGATTCTCGGCGTCGACAGGGCGCCCGGGTGTGCGGCATCCTGATCTCAGTCGTGCGCCTCGCCTGCGCATCGCGATTCAGAAGGCCATGACTCCTCGCCCGGCACACCGCTGAACCGGGCCCGACGGCCACTCCGACGGCGACACCCACCGAGACCCCGTCACCGCCGAGGCCCGCACGCGATCCCCGCGGTTGTGCACCAGCAGCCGCACGATCCCCGCGTTGTGCACGCCGGTCACGACGAAGGCCGGGGCGCGATGCGCCCCGGCCTCGTGGTCGATCAGCTCAGATCAGCCACCGTACGTCTCGGCCGGGGCGTAGCCCTTGCCGTTGTACTTCTGCACCTGACACGGCCGACACGGCAGGCTTGCCGTCTTCGGTCGTGTCGATGGTCGAGCCCTCGAGCATGAACGGGGCGCTGTAGTCCTCGATGCTCATGAGCGCCTCCATGAAGCTCTCGCGGGTCGGCTCCTCCATCTTCGCGAACGCCTGCTCGAGTGTCGCGGCAGCGATCCAGCTCCACACGCAGTGCGGGAAGGCGGGCACGCCCTCCTGGTTGGTGTACTCCGCGATCGCGTCGAGGAACGCCTGGCCCTCTTCGCTCTCGGCGAAGGTGGGGCTGGCGGCCGACTGCGAGAACGCCACCGTGTAGATGCCGGGGAAGACGTCCGCGTGCACGTCGGGCTGCTGCAGGATGCCGCCCGGGCTCGACGTGTTCGAGGGCAGGAACCAGCTGGGCTTCCAGCCGAGCTCCTCGGTCTTCTTCAGCGACGAGATCACGAGCGGGGTGATCGACATCGCGTTGAAGAACACGTCCGCGCCGCTGGCCGCCAGCTCGGTGAGCTGCGCGTCGACCGACGTGTCGGTCGCCTCGTAGGTCAGCTCCTTGACGACCTCGATGTTGTCCGCGCCCTCGATGGCCTCCGTGAAGCCCTCGACGTAGCCGTTGCCGTAGTCGTCGTTCTGGCTACAGGATCGCGACCTTGTGGTCTTCGCCCGAGGAGGCCAGCAGCTCGCCGAACGCGCCGCCCTCCTGCTGGTAGATCGGAACGAGTCCGAGCTGCTCGGGGCTCTCGGCGCGGTCGCTGAAGATCGGGTCACCGGTCATGACGAGCACCTGCGGAACGCCCTCGTCGATCGCCGCTTCGCGCCACGCCCGGTTGGTGGGCGTGCCGAGTCCGACGCCGGCGGCGAAGACGCCGTCCGACACCATCTGCTGGAAGTTCGCGAGTGCCTTCTGCGGGTCGTACGCGTCGTCGTAGGCCTTGATCTCGACCGTGCGGGTCTTGCCGTCGCCGAACTCGATGCCGCCCTCGGCGTTCTTGACGCCGAAGTAGGCGAGCGCTCCGTCGACGGTGCAGTTGCCCGGTCCGGCGGTGGCGCCGGTGAGCGGGCTGGTGATGCCGAACGTGACGCTCGTGTCGGTGATGCCGGGGCTCGCCTCGGCCGGTCCTTCGGTGGCATCTCCGCTGCCACCGGTGTCTCCGCCGCGGGCGCACCCGGCGACGAGCACGGCGACGATGCCGATGCCCGCGACGACCGAGGTGATCCGCAGCCTCTTGCGCAATGTGCTCATGTGTCCTGCCTCTTCTCTTGTGACTGTGTGGGTGGGTTGGGTTCGGGTGGGGAGATGTCGGGAACCACGTGAGCCGCGGGGGCCGTGGGAGCGACGGTGGCGGTGGCGGCCTGCGCCGCCCCGGCGCCGCCGGCCGGCATCCCCCGGTGCTCGGTCTTGCGTCTTCGCCAGAGCCGCGGCAGCGAGACGAGGCCACCGGGAAGCACGAACAGGATCACCAGGAGGATGACGCCCTGCAGCACCGCGGTGAGGCTCGAGTCGATCGCGTTCGTCAGCTGCGGGGCGAGCACGTAGTAGGCGCCGCCGAGCAGCGAGCCGAGGATGCTGCCGGCACCGCCGATCACCATCGACGCCAGGAGCGTGATGGAGTGACCGAAGCTCATCGTCTCGGGCGAGGTGTACTGCACGACCACCATGTAGAGGAAGCCGCTGACGCCGCCGATGAGGGAGGCGATGGTGAACGCGAGCACCTTGTAGCGGTACGGCGAGATGCCCATCGACGACGCGACGGCCTCGTTGCCCTTCACGATCGCGAAGGCCCGGCCGTACTTGCCGCGCACGAGGTTGCGGGTCAGCAGGAACACGATGCCCGCGATCGCGATCACGATGTAGAGCTGCCACTGGTCGTCGTACAGCCCGGTCCATTCCGGCGCGGCCGAGAAGCGCGCCGACGACGCCCTGCGAGCCGCCGGTGAACTCCGCGAGGCGCTTGGCGAGCGGCACGCCGATGATGGGCAGCGCGATCGTCACCATCGCGATCGCCAGGCCGCCCAGTCGCGCCGCGGCCAGTGAGATCAGCAGGCCGATCACGCCGGGGATGAGCGCGGCGAGGATGAACACGAGCGCGATGTTCCAGCCCTCCTGCACGCCGTAGGCCGTGACGTACGCGCCGACGCCGACGAAGAAGATCTGCCCGAGCGATACCTGGCCGGTGTAGCCCATGACGACGTTCAGGCCGAGCACCGCGACCGCGAAGACGCCGATGCGGGCGAGCGTCTGGTTCGCGAAGGCCGGGAGGATCAGCGGAGCGACGATCAGCAGAACGACCACCACGCCGACGAGCGCCCACCGCACCCACGGCTTGCTCAGAAACCCTGTTGCCGCGGCCATCAGACGCGCACCACTTCTTTGCGACCGAACAGACCTTGGGGCCGGACGATGAGGACGACGAAGATGAGGATGAACGGCACCGCGATCTTGAGGTCGTAGCCGATGAACGGCACGTAGACCGCCGCGAGGTTCTCGAGCACGCCGATCATCCAGGCGGCGACGACCACACCGATCGGGCTGGACAGGCCCCCGAGGATCACGGCGGCGAGCGCGTAGACGAGGGCGGCATCCATCATTCCCGGCGTGAGCGTCTGGGACGGCGCGATCAGCGCGCCGGCGACCGCGCCGAGACCGGCGGCGAGTCCCCACCCGACCATGAGCAGGCGCCCGACCGGCAGGCCGGAGAACGAGGCCGACTGCGGGTTGACCGCGACCGCGCGCAGGGCGAGGCCGAGCTTGGTGCCGAGGAAGAGCAGCTGCAGCAGGATCATGATGCCCACGATCACGAGGGTCGTGCCGATCGAGCGGACGCTCACGACCGCGCCGAGCACGTTGACGGTCTGCACCGGGAACAGCGACGGGAACTGCAGGTTGTTGAAGCTCCAGATCCAGCCGCACAGGCCGGTGATGAGGGTGAGCAGGCCGATCGTCACCACGACCGCCGTGTCGGGGTCGCCCTGCTCGAACCGGCGCATCAGGAAGCGCTCGATCACCGCGCCGAGCACGAACGACACCAGGATCGACAGCAGGATCGCGAGGATCAGCGGCACGCCCCACTGGATGAACGAGTACGCGAAGTACGCCGCGAGCACGGCCATGCCGCCCTGCGCGAAGTTGATGAGCCCGGTCGCCTGGTTCACCAGCACGATGGCCAGGGCGAGCGCCGCATAGATCGATCCGGCCGAGAGGCCGTCGATGACGAGCTGGATGAAGGTGCCCACGCTCAGCCCCCCAGATAGGCGCGTCGGATCTCGTCCATGCCCTTGAGCTCGGCCGAGGTGCCGGTCAGCACGTTGCGTCCGGTCTCGAGGACCGTCGCGGTGTCGACCAGCGTGAAGGCGAGGTTCGCGTTCTGCTCCACGACGAGCATCGCGATGCCCGACTCTCGGCGCAGTCGTCCGATCGCCTGATAGACGTTCTTCGCGGTGCTCGGCGCGAGGCCGAGGGATGCCTCGTCCAGCAGCATCAGCCGGGGTTTGGCCATCACCGCGCGGGCCACCGCGAGCATCTGCTGCTCGCCTCCCGACAGTGCCGAGCCGTGGGATTTGATGCGCTCCCGGAGGTTCGGAAAGAGGTCGAGGCAGTACTCGATGTCGGCGTCGATGCCCTTGCGGTCCTTGCGCAGGTACGCGCCGACCTTGAGGTTCTCGCGCACCGTGAGGCCGGCGAGCGTGCCGCGCCCCTCGGGCACGTGCGCGATGCCCAGGGCGGCGACCTTGTCGGGCCGCATCCCTCGGATGTCCTTGCCGTCGAAGACGATCTTGCCGCCCGCGCGCACGGTGCCGCTGATCGCGCGCAGCGTCGTCGTCTTGCCGGCGCCGTTCGCGCCGAGGATGCCGACCGCGCCCTCATCGGGGACCGACAGCGAGACGCCCTCGAGCACCTGGACCGGGCCGTAGAACGCGGTGACCTCGGTCAGCTCAAGCAGCGTCATCGGCGGCCTCCTTGCCGATGTAGGCCTCGATCACGCGCGGGTCGGACTGCGCCTCGGCCGCGGTGCCCTCCATGAGCTTGCGGCCGTGGTCGAGCACGACCACGCGGTCGGTGAGGGCGGCGATCAGGCCCATGTGGTGCTCGACGATCACGACCGTGATGTCTTCTTCGGTGCGCAGTCGCTTGATCGTCGCGATGAAGTTCTCGACCTCGGCGTGCGGCAGGCCCGCCGCGGGCTCGTCGAGCAGCAGCAGCCGCGGCTTGGACAGCAGGGCGCGGCACAGCTCGATGCCCTTGTGGAGTCCGTGCGAGAGCTCGTCGGCGTGCACATCGGCCGCCCAGCCGAGCCCGTTGCGGTCGAGCAGCTCGCGGGCCTCGGCGCGCAGGGCCTTCTCGGAACGGCCCGTGCGCGGCAGCCGCAGCGCCCAGTCGACCGGCCCCCCGGGGAGGCGCGTGTGGGCTCCGAGCAGGACGTTCTCGAGCACGGTGGAGTGCAGCTGGAGAGCGGGATGCTGGAACGTGCGCGCCAGCCCGTGCCGCGACAGCGCCGAGGGCTGAGAGCCCTGCACCTCGGTCTCGTCGATGCGGATCGTGCCGGAGGTCGGCTTGTAGTGGCCGCTGATGCAGTTGAACAGCGACGTCTTGCCCGCGCCGTTCGGGCCGACCAGCCCGAAGATCGCACCGGGTTCGACCTCGAAGGTGACTTCTTCGAGGACCTTGATGCCGCCGAAGCGCAGCGACACATCGTTCAGAACCAGCCGGGCGGCCATGTGTCACCTTTCCCCAGATCGCATCGTTGCTCGGGAGTGCAGCGGACATGCCTACCGCTCTAGTGAAACGGTATGGATCGGGGACGAGATTGTCAACGATTTTGGAACGAATTCCGGTTTCGTGATCATCGCGTGATCCGAGGCATGAAAACCGTACGATCGGGCCGCGCTCCGACACCAGAGCATTTCCGTTCAACGGAAGCGCCGCGTAGGCTGTCACAGCCGACCGTCCCCGGACGGCGCCCGCTCGATGAGGAGACCCGTGGCCCGCGCATCCGACGGAGAATCCGTCCTGCACAAGCACCTCCGCGTGCTCGGCACGTTCGAAGCAGCCGTGCCGTTCCTGACGCTCTCCGAGATCTCCGACCGCGCCGGCCTCGCGCCGTCCACGGCGCATCGCATCGTCGGCGAGCTCGAGCGCGAGGGCCTGCTCGAGCGCCTGCCCGACCGCACCTACCGACTCGGGGTGCGGCTGTGGGAGCTCGCCTGCCGCACGCCCGGCGCCCTGGGGCTGCGCGAACTCGCGCGGCCGTACCTGCAGGCGGTGCACGCGCGGGTCCGGCAGCACACGCAGCTCGGCGTTCTCAGCGAGACCGAAGTGCTGTTCCTCGACCGGCTCTCGGCCCGCGATGCCGTGGTCAACGCCACGCTGATCGGCGGCCGCATCCCGCTGCATGCCTCCTCGAGTGGGCTCGTCCTGCTCGCGCACTCGGGGCAGGCGGTGGTGGATGCCGTCCTCGCGACACCGCTTCGCCGCTACACCCCGCACACGATCCAGACCGAGGCCGAGCTGCACGCGGCCCTGCGACGCGTGCGTGCGGACGGATGGGCGGTGTGCGACGGGCACATCTACGAGGAGTCCCGCGGCATCGCCGTTCCCATCTACGGCGCGCACAACGACGTCATCGCCGCGATCAGCGTCGTGGTGCCGAACGACAGCGCCCCGACGCTGCCGCTCATCGAGCTGCTGACGCACGCGGCGCGCGAGATCGGCGCCGCGATGCGCGCCGCGTACCTGCCGACCGGTCATCCGGCGGCGACACCGGGCGGCCGGTTCCGCCCGCTGGTGACCTCGTCGGTGCGATCGATGGAGTACCTCGAGTCGATCTCGGCCGGCGCCCCCACATAGCGCCGCCGTAACGTCCGGACGCCCCTGCACCACGCGACGAGGGGTCACTATGGTTATGGGTATGTCTGTCAACCCTCCCTTCCGCGCCGATATCGTCGGCAGTTTCCTGCGACCAGAGGCGGTCAAGACCGCTCGCGCCGCCCACGCCGCCGGCGAGCTCGATGCCGATGGGCTGCGGCTCGTGGAGGACGAGGCGATCACCGCGCTCGTCGCGCGTGAAGCCGCGGCCGGCCTCAAGGTCGCCACCGACGGCGAGTTCCGCCGCTCGTGGTGGCACTTCGACTTCTTCGGGATGCTGGACGGCGTCAACGTCGTCGAGCTCGACCACGGCATCCAGTTCCAGGGCGTGCAGACCCGCCCGCTCGGTCTGCACATCGACGGCCCGGTCGGCTTTCCCGCAGACCACCCGATGCTCGAGCACTTCCGCTTCCTCAAGCCGGTCGCCGAGGCGGCCGGCGTCACGCCGAAGTTCAGCATCCCTGCCCCGACGGTGCTCGACTTCCGCCTCGAGCGCGATGCCCTCGAGGGCTCGGCCTACGGCGGACACGACGACATCTTCGACGACCTCGCCGCGACCTACCGCGCCGCGGTGCAGGCGTTCTACGACGCCGGGTGCCGCTACCTCCAGTTCGACGACACGGCCTGGGCGTACCTGTGCTCAGACGTGGAGCTGGCCAAGGCGGCCGAGCGCGGCATCCGCACCGACCACCTCGCCGAGCGGTACGCGGCCCTGATCAACGCGTCGCTGCGCGACAAGCCGGATGACCTCGTGATCACCACGCACGTGTGTCGCGGCAACTTCCGGTCCACCTGGATCTCTTCGGGCGGCTACGAGCCGGTCGCCGAGCAGCTGCTCGGCGAGACCGCGTTCGACGGATACTTCCTCGAGTACGACAGCGAGCGCGCCGGCGGGTTCGAGCCGCTGCGCTTCCTGCCGAAGGGCGACAAGGTGGTCGAGCTCGGTTTGGTCACCACGAAGTCCGGCACCCTCGAAGACATCGACGGCCTCAAGCGCCGCATCGACGAGGCCGCCGCGATCGCCCCGCTCGACCAGCTGGCCCTGAGCCCGCAGTGCGGCTTCGCCTCGACCGAGGAGGGCAACGTCCTGTCCGAGGCCGAGCAGTGGGCGAAGATCGAGGAGACCGTCGCCGTCGCCGCGGAGGTCTGGGCCGACGCATGACGACACCGCACGCATGACGAAGGGCCGGGATGCAGCATCCCGGCCCTTCGCGTTCGATCAGTCCACGCAGGTGAAGCTGGAGGCGCTGCTCGGGTCACCCCCGTCGTACCGCGGCCACGTCGGGTACTCGCAGAGCGGACGCGTGCGGCCCTGCGTCGCGGCGTTGGTGTCGGCGACCGTCAGCTGACCCGGCTCGACCCCGTCCTCGACCCACGCGCGCAGCACCGTCAGCGAGTCGAAGCTCGCGGCGAACGGCCCGAACCCGTGGCTGAAGCCCGGCACGGTGTAGAACCGCAGGAACTTGTCCACCTTCTTCTGCCCGAGCTCGCCCACGAGCCGGTCGTAGAACTGGATCGTGTTGTAGGGCGAGACACCGTCGTCGGCGAGGCCGGTGTACATCAGCACCTTGACCTTCTTCGCGTACGCCTGCTGGAAGCTGACGTCGGTCGTGTCCATGATCTGACCGACCTCCTGGATGCGCGGGATCCACGGCTCGAGATCCCAGTTCGGGGTGTCGAGGGTCGTGTCGCGCGTGATGATGTACTTCGAGATCGCATCGAGCACGGTGTACTGGAATGCCTCGGTGCCGTTCATCGGATTGTGCGGCTGGGGTTCGGTGCCGAGTCCGAACCGGTCGTACGTGCCGCCGGTCAGGATCGGCCCGGGGGCGGAGAAGCTGTTGCCCGCGATCTCGAACCCGAGATCCTTCCCGCTGGCGATGAGATTCACCGTCTCGATCTGCGCGTCCGAGAGGCAGGTGTCTCCGGTGTCGGCGCCGTCGGCGCAGCGCAGGGACCGGATGTCGAAGGCGTCCAGGCATCCCGCGGTGTCGGAGATGACTCCGTCCGCGAGCCCGTCGATCGGGTCGCACGCCGCGTACACGCTGCTCACGATCAGGGCGCGCTCAGTCGGGTTGATCCAGCCGACGCCGCCGTCCCGGTACAGCGCGTCCCTGTACATCGACCCGGTGCCTGCGTGCATCATCGTGACGTTGTACGTGGGCGTGCCCGCCACGACTCCGTCGTAGTCCTTCGAGTAGCGGCCGGCGGCATCCAGCGCCTCGTGCCCGCCCTGCGAGAACCCGGCGAAGTAGAAGTACGCGGGGGCTGTGCCGTAGGCCCGCTCGATGAGAACGGATGCCGCATCGTGCGTCTTCTTGATCGACTGCTGACCGTAGTTCAGCAGTGCCTCGTCGTTCAGGCCGAATGACGCGTCGAAGCCGACGCCCTTGTGGCCGCCGTCAGAGCCCAGCGTCACGAATCCCTGCTGGAGGGGCGTCGGCTGGGTCGCAGGCTGCTGCGGGAACCGGCCGAGGCCCGTCACGAGCGTGCCGTCGTATCCGCCGCCGCCGAACTGGAGTGCGCGCTTGTTCCAGGTCTCCGGAAGGTTGACCTGGAACTCGATGGCCGGGGCCTGGGGATCGACGGGGTGGATGTCGCCCACCACCCGGCACTGCCCCCCGGTGCTCTCCGCGACCCACGTCGCCGTCTTCACCGTCGCACCGGTGGTCGGCAGGCCGATCCGGTCGGCGTCGATCGTCGAGCCCACCAGCGATGCGCAGCCGGCGGGAGCCAGGGGCGGTGGCGCCTTCGCGGGTGGGGCGGCCATCGCCGGTGAACCTGCGATCGCTGTGGCGACCAGAGCCAGACCGAGCGCTATCGCTCCGAGCCGCGCGGGATTCTTCTTCATCGTCGCTCCTTTGCATCGATGAGGCGCCTCGCGGGTCTCCCTCCCGACGCCCCGCGGCGCACCTCGGCGACATTGACGTCGCATCCTCAGTACAGGTGCGCGGGCTCTCAGATGGAAGACAATTCTGTCTACAGAATTTCATCCTTGACGCGCTGCGCCCCTCGGTGCTAACTCGCGCGACTGGCCTGCATCAGCTCGGTGCGGAGGGCTGAACAGCCCCCGCCGCACGGGGTGCGGCAGCGGCTCGTGAGCGGTCTCGCGCAAGGCCGCGCTGATGCGGTTCGCCGTGGAGCGCAGCCGGTCTTCGAAGTCGGCCGGATGGGCGGCATCCCTGGTCCAGACGATGGTCACCGCACCGTACAGCTTTCCGCGATGACCGAACACCGGGGCCGACATCGAGCTGGTGGAGGCGACCAGAGCGCCTTCGCTGAGTGGCGATCGACGTCGATCGCACCCGCTCGATCATCCGCGCGAGCGCGGTCGCGTCGACCACGGTGCGCGATGTGTACCGTCGCAGCGTGCCTGCCGACACGGACCGCCGCACCTCGGCAGACCCGAAGGCGAGCAGGATCAGCCCCGGTGAGGATGCGTGCAGCGGCAGCCGCTCGCCGATGCCCGCGAACTGGTCGACATCGCGCCAGCCCAGGTGCTGCTCGACGACCACCTGTCCGTCGGGGTGGAAGGCCGACAGCGCGACCTGCTGCCGGGTATCGAGGAAGAGCTGCTCGAGGAACGGTACGACCAGCGCCCGCTGCTCGTACGAGCGCGGCGAGAGCATGCCGACCTGCCAGAGCCTCAGACCGATCACGTACCGTCCTCGCTCATCGCGTTCGAGCGCGCCCCATGCGGCCAGATGCGCCACGATGCGGTGCACGGTCGACGCCGGAAGCCCCGTGATGCGCGACAGCTCGGAAAGGGTCAGGCTCGGTCGCTCGATGCTGAAGGCACCGAGGATCTGGAGGATCTTGTCCTGGACCGGCATCGTCCCGGAAACCGTCCTTCCTCAAGAGACCGAACGGGTCGCGTTCTGGTCGGCGATCGCGCGCAGCCACGCGATCGTGCCGTCGGTCATCGGATGCGGCGCCTCGAGCGTCTCGAGGAAGTCCCGCGCCTCGATCATCTCGATCTCGCGCCGCACCGCGTGCTTGGTCGTTCCGTCGATGAGGTGCTGCACCGCTCCCCTGCCCGACGCGCCCAGTTCTGAGGCGATCTGATCGATCAGCCAGTCCTGGGCTCCGAACACCTCGGCGGCGTTGACGCTCTCCACCACCACGGCGGCCATCCCCTTCATGAAGATGCTCCGCAGCAGCTTGAGCCGCGCCGCGGCTCCCGCCTCGGGCCCCACGTCGGTCGCCGGAATGCCGAGCTCCCGCAGCAGCGGACTCAGCAGCGCGACGGCCGGTCCGCTCAGCAGCAGGGGGGTGTCGATGCGCGCCCGAGGCACGGGGGCCAGGATCGCCACATCGACGAACGGGATGCCGCGCTCGGCCGCGCGGGCCGCCAGCAGAGCCTTGTCGTCGGGCCCGCTGGTGTTCATGTCGACGAAGATCGCCGCGGCACCCATCGCGGGCAGCGCCTCATCGAGCACCTCGGCTGCTGAAGTCGCTCCGACAAGGCTCAGAACGAGGTCTGCTCCGCGCACCGCAGCGGGGATGTCGGCGGCGATGCCGACGCCCGCCGGCACGGTCGTGACGTGCAGGTCTGTTCCGACCACGCTCGCTCCGCGACCCACCAGATCGGTGGCGTAGATGCTGCCCGCTTCACCCAGGCCGACGACGGCGACGCGCATCCTGACCTCCTCGAGCAAGGCATTCGCCTCTATATTGTTGACAATAGTGGTTGAATCTTGCCACGGGCGGAACGAAGGAGACTCGATGTCGACGATCGTCGAAGGCGCGGATGCGGCCACCGAAGAGCGCGTGACCGACGTGATCCGGGGAGCGATCGTGCGCGGCGAGTACGCCCCGAACCAGCGACTGATCGAGGCCGATCTGAGCGACACCTTCGGTGCGAGTCGCGCGACCGTGCGCATCGCGCTGCTCGAACTCGCCAACGAAGGCCTCGTCGAGCGCCTGCCCAACAAGGGCTCGCGGGTGCGGGCGATCTCGGTGGATGAGGCGATCGAGATCCTCGAGGTGCGCATCGGCGTGGAAGGGCTCTGCGCCGCCAAGACCGCCGCCCAGGTCTCGGACGATGAGGTGCAGGAATTCCTCGGGCTGCGGCAGAACATGATCGACGCCGTCGCGGACGGCGACCTCGTCGAGTATGCACGCCTCCACCAGCAGCTCGACCAGCGCGTGCGGGTGCTCAGCCGCCATGCCACCGCCTCGGCCGTGCTGGGCCGTCTGCACGCCCAGAGTGTGCGCCACCAGTTCAAGCTCTCGTCCCGCCCGCAGCGCGCCAAGGTGTCGGTGCTCGAGCACGCCGCGATCATCGATGCGATCGTCGCCCGCGATCCGGGCGCCGCGCAGCAGGCCGTCCGCGAGCACCTGCAGAGCGTGATCGGCGCCCTGCGCGAAGTCGCCTGACCTTCGCCCGCGCCGCTGCGCGGCATCCGCTCATTCACCCATCCAATCCGCGAGACAGGATAGGCGCCGCGAGACTGAGTGCGTCGCGCTCTGTCTCGTCGCGCCTATCCTGTCTCGCGGCATGATGAGGCGGTCGGGCGCCGCGAGCGCGCGCACCCGGCGCATCAGCTCTTGCGGTAGTTCTCCCGCGCGAACGCCGAGTACGGCGCCGGCTGCACGGTGGCTCGGATCGACACCTGACGGTGCGGCTCGACCGCGGGCTTGTGCGAATTCGGCTCTTCGCCCCAGACCACCTCGACCTCGGTTCCCGGCTCCGCCGACGAACTCTCGACGCTCGCGAGCGACACGAAGGCGTGCTCGTTCGTGATGTAGCCCACGTCGTGCGAGATGCCGACGTCCGCGCCGTCGCGCAGCACGCGGTCGACCTGGTGCTGGCCGTAGCGAGCTTTCGGGAAGTCGATGTACTTCGCCGGGATGCCGGGCTCGAACAGCGACCTCACGGCCGCGGCGACATCCTCGGGGTTCCACACCAGCGTCACCTTCACCCGCTTCTGATCGGCGGCATGGCGCTCCAGCGCGGCGCGGCCGATGAAGTCGTGGTCGAACGCGACACTGCGCCCGTAGCCGAGGTCGTAGGGGGTGAGATAGAAGTCCTCGATGTTCTCGGAGTCGAAGCTGCCGGCGAGCGACCCGGTGCGGGCGACCGGCAGCCATTCCTGGTACGCCCCTGTGCCCTCGCCGCTGAAGATCGCCGGGAGCGGTGAGGGAACCCAGGCCGATTCGAGGTTCGCCGACGAATATGCCTTCGAGCCGACCAGCACGAGGTCGAGACCTTCGCCCGCCGCGATGAGGGCCGCGCGAACGCGCTCTCCCTCTGCCCACGGACCGAACAGCTCGAAGCCGGGCTGGCCGGCCATGCCGTGGCGCAGCGACCTCACGGTCAGTCCGTCGATCGTGAACGTCGTCATGCCGAAGAACTTGGTCGGCGGCACCGGCCGCTCCGGTGGCCTTCTCCATGAGCGCCAGGGCGTTCGGGCCCTGGATCTCGTAGCGGTACAGCTTCGGGTCACCCTCTCGCACCACAGACGACGCGTCGCGCTCGAACGAGACGTCGTAGTCGCCGATCTCGCCGTGGTACTGCACCCAGTCCAGCACCATGTGCCACCCGACCAGGTCGAACGACTGCTCGGCGAGGTGGAAGAGAATCGCGTCGCCGATCAGATAGCCCTCGTGGTTGACCGCGATGAACTGCTTGGCCTGGTCGACCTGGAAGGTCGCGAAGCTGTTCACGCCGACATCCGACAGCAGCCTCAGGGCGTCGGGACCCGTGATGAACAGGTCGGTCATGTGGTGCGACTGATCCAGCAGCGCCACCGAGGTGCGCCACGCCTGCTGCTCGCTGCGCCAGTTGCTGAACTCGGGCGTCACCGGAAAGACGGTGGGGCGAGCCTGCGCGTTGCGCAGCAGTGAGACAGGGCTTCCGGCGCGGGCGATGGCCTGCGCGAGCGTTTCGGTCATGAGAACTCCTTCGTTCCTGATCCCTCCATGGTATGCACGCAGGCATATCGGGCCTACGATCTTGCATAAGCAGTGCTTATCCACGAGAAAGGATGCCTAAGCCGGCGCTCGTGGACCTCAACCTCATCCGCTCCTTCGTCGCGATCTACGAGACGCGCAGCCTGACGGCCGCCGCCGCGCGCCTGTATGTGACGCAGCCCGCCGTGAGCCAGGCTCTCGCCCGACTGCGCCGCGACCTGAACGATCCCCTGTTCCGACGCGAAGGTCGGTTGATGGAGCCCAGCCCGCTGGCGGTCAGCCTGTTTCCCGGCTTCCGCGATGCGATCGCCGGGATCGACCGGACGATCGACGGCGTGGTGGGCTTCGACCCCGCTGTCTCGAGCCGTCGCTCCCGCATCGCACTTTCGGAGCTCGGCGAGATCGGCTACTTCCCGGCGATCTTCCGCGCGGTGCGTGCCGCGGCACCGCACCTGCGCATCGAGGCGGTTCCGCTCGATGTGCAGGCGCTGCCCGAATGGCTCTCTCAGGGCACGATCGACCTGGCGATCACGTCCTCGCCCGTCGCCGGGGGCTTTCCGCACGTGGTGCTCAAGTCGCAGGCGTACGCGGTGCTCATGTCGCGTCATCACCGATTCGCGGATGCCGCACGGAGCTTGACGTTCGAGGACTACGTCGCCGCCGATCAGGTCGTCGTCTCGGGCGACTCGGGCCTTCCGCGACTGGAGTCCGCACTCCGCCGCGCCGGCGCCGCACTGCGCTCCGACGTGGTGCTCAACCACTTCGCCTCGCTGCCGTCGCTGCTCGCGGCCAGCCGCGATCTGATCGCCACGGTGCCCGACACGATCGCGACCGGGTGGGCGCAGAGCTGGCCCCTGGTCGTCCAGCCGCTCCCGCTCGAGATGCAGCCGGTCGAGGTGTGCCTGTACCGCCGCACCACGACACAGCAGCTCGGCGCACTCGACTGGCTCTACGACACGGTGGTGCGCGCGGTGCGCGGTACCCACGGCGAGTTCTTCGCGATCCACGGTGACGCCCACTCGCGCGGCTCGGGCGCATAACTCCTGCAAAACCCCAGCCCGCGCCCCGGCCTTCCGCGTCCTGGCCTGCGCGCTGTGCGAGCGAGCACGCGGATTGCAGGAGTTATGCGCCGCGGGCCGCGGGCACCGTCCGTTTCCGTTCAACAGAAACCCGCGACACCCACCCTGCACCTCCCGCGTAGCGTTCCTCACAGAGCGACGTCGACGTCGCCCGGGCAGGAGTCAGCGTGGTCGAACAGATGACGACGGGAGCGGCCTCCGATCGACGCAATGCCGCGCACGGCGGCACCCTGGTGGTCACCCGGCGACGCGACGTGGCCGCAGACGTCGTCGAACTCACCCTCGCGCGCCCGGACGCCACCCGGCTCCCCGACTGGGCACCCGGAGCACACATCGACATCGTGCTGCCCGACGGAGCCACGCGCCAATACAGCCTGGTCGGCGACCGATGGGACGCGCACAGCTTCACGGTCGCCGTGCTGCGCGAGCGCGATGGCCGCGGCGGTTCCGAGTACATCCACACCCAGCTCACCGAAGGCGACGAGGTCGGCTTCGGCGGACCGCGCAACAACTTCCGCCTCTCGCCCGCCGCCGGCTACCTGTTCATCGCGGGCGGCATCGGCATCACGCCGATCATGCCGATGATCCGCCAGGCCGAGCTGCTCGGCGACCCCTGGCGCCTGATCTACCTCGGCCGCTCTCGCGCGCGCCTGGCGTATCTCGACGAGCTCGAGACGTACGAGGACCACGTCACGATCCACACCGCGGACGAGCGGGGCCGCGCCGTGATCGATGAATGGATGCCGACCCCCGACGATCTTCCGCTCGTCTACGCGTGCGGACCGGAGCGCATGCTGAACGCGGTCGACGCGTGGGCGGCCCCGCTCGGGCGGCACCGCGTGCGCCTCGAGCGCTTCACCGCCCGCGCCGACGACGGGCGTCCGGCGACCGCGTTCGAGGTAGAAGTCGCCAGCTCCGGCGCGGTCGTGACCGTCGCCCGGGACGAATCGATCGTCGAGGCGCTGCGCCGTGCAGACATCGACGTCATCACCTCGTGCGCCCAGGGCGTGTGCGGCACGTGCGAGACCGGCATCCTGCGCGGCGTGCCCGACCACCGCGACTCCCTGCTCACCGAGACCGAGCGCGCGGAATCGCGCTGCCTCTTCCCCTGCATCTCACGGTCGATCTCCGACCGCCTCGTGCTGGACCTCTGACCGACCGAAGGAACACCATGACCTCGACGACCGTGCCGGATGCGGCATCCATCGATCCGTTCGACCTCGAGTTCCTCGAGAACCCGCACACGTTCCACGCGATGCTGCGCGACGCCGCACCGGTCGTGCGGCTGGAGAAGTACGGCGTGTACGCGATGGCGCGCTACGCCGAGGTGCACGCCGCGCTCGTGGACTGGCAGTCGTTCCAGTCCGCGGCCGGGGTGGGTCTGTCGAATTTCCGCACCGAGAAGCCGTGGCGCCCGCCGAGCGTGCTGCTCGAAGCCGATCCGCCGCGCCACGATGCTCCGCGCGCGGTCGTGGCGCCGCTGCTGACCACGCGGCGCCTGCGCGACCTCGAAGGGCAGTGGCGAGCGGATGCCGCCGCCCTGGTCGCCGAGCTTCTCGAGAACGGCGCCGAGTTCGACGCGGTCACCGACCTCGCGGAGGTGTTTCCGCTTCGGGTCTTCCCCGACGCAGTGGGGATCGGGAAAGAAGGCCGCGAGAATCTGCTGCCGTACGGCGACTTCGCCTTCAACGCGTTCGGCCCGGCGAACGCGCTGGTCACGAGCGCCGCGCCGCACATGCCGCCCGTCACCGAGTGGATCGGCCGGCAGACGCTGCGGGAGAACCTCACCGACGACGGCTTCGGTGCGCAGATCTGGGCCGCCGCCGATCGGGGCGAGATCACGCCGCAGCAGGCGCCGATGATCGTGCGATCGCTGCTCACCGCCGGCGTCGATACGACCGTGACCGGGATCGCCGCGATCATGCACGCCCTCGCGCACACGCCCGGCTCGGTCGCCCGCCTTCGGCGCGACCGGCATCTCACCCGAACCGCGTTCGAAGAGGCCGTGCGACTCACCTCGCCGGTGCAGACCTTCTTCCGCACCGCGACCCGCGACATCCGGGTCGGCGACGCGCTGATCCATGACGGCGAGAAGATCCTGATGTTCCTCGGCTCGGCCAATCGCGACCCGCGGCGCTGGGACGACCCCGACGTCTTCGACCTCGACCGCGACCCCTCGGGTCACGTCGCGTTCGGCATGGGCATCCATCAGTGCGTCGGGCAGCACATCGCGCGCCTGGAGGCGACCTGCGTGCTCGACGCCCTGCTCGACCGGGTCGTCGACATCGAGCCCGCGGGGCCCGAGACCCGCCACCTCAACAACACCCTCGTCGGCTGGGAGCACATGCCGGTGCGCGTCACCCTCGGCTGAAACGAAGAAGGGGACGGATGCCGCAGCATCCGTCCCCGCCTCGACGAAACCTCAGACGCTCACAGCCGCCGTGCGCCAACCGCCGTGGTACTCGGTGCGGGCGGTGACCGCGTACGGCACCGGGCTGACGACCGCGCGGACGGCGAGCTGCTCGTGCGGCTCTACGGTCGTCTTGCGAGAGCCGCCGTCCGGCTCGCCCCACACGACGCGCACCTCGGCGCCGATCGGCACGTCGGCATCGACCGTGGCGAGCGACAGGCCGCGCTTCTCGTTCGCGGTCACGCCGGTGAACAGTGACAGACCGACCGTGTCGCCGTTCGCGTCGATCACGGCGTCGTAGTTCGACGAGCCGTAGTTCGCGTTCGGCAGGTCGAACACCTGGTAGCCGGTGCCGTCGCGGTCGATCGGGGTGACCAGCAGCTTGGCGAGGTCCTCGTCGTTCCAGGCCAGCGTGACCTTCTTGCGCTGCGCGGCCGGGTCGATCTTCTCGAGCGCCTCGCGGCCGATGAAGTCGTGGTCGAACTTGACGAACGAGCCGTAGCCGAGCTCCCACGGGTTGAGGTAGTAGTCCTCGATGTCATCGGAGACGAACGAGCCGGCGAGCGCGTTGATCGCCTCGTAGCTGTTCGCCGGCAGCCACTCGCGGTAGGCGCGCTCCGCTTCGCTCGAGTAGATGGCGGGCAGCGGCGACGGGATCCAGCCCGACTCGAGCGTGTTCGACGAGTACGCCCGAGATCCGCAGGGCTCGATGCCGAACTCGCGGCCTGCCTCGAGGATCGCGTCGCGGATCTTGCCGTGCTGCTCGTACGGCCCCCACAGTTCGAGCCCGGGAGCACCCGCCATGCCGTGGCGCAGCGTGCGCACGTGCTCGCCGGCGACCGTCATCTCGCCCATGTGGAAGAAGCGCACCTTCTCGAGCTCGCCGCCGTTGAGCTTCTCGATGATCTGCCAGGCGTTCGGACCCTGGATCTGGAAGCGGTAGTACTCGCGGTTCACCGCCGCGCCGTACGGGCGCGAGGGCGAGCGGTCGTCGTAGCGCGTGTCGACGTTGTAGCCGCCGGTCTCGGCATGGAACTGCAGCCAGTTCGCGCCGGGCGCGCGGCCGACGTAGACGTATTCGTCCTCGCCCTCGTGGAACAGGATGCCGTCGCCGATCACCCCGCCGTTGGATGCGGTGGGCACGAACTGCTTCGCGGTGTTCAGCGGGAAGTTCGCGAAGCTGTTGATGCCGGTGTCGGAGAGGAGCTTCAGCGCGTCGGGACCGGACATGAAGAAGTTGACCATGTGGTGCGACTGGTCGAAGAGGACCGCGGTCTCGCGCCAGGACTTCTGCTCGCGGCGCCAGTTGGTGAACTCCGCCGGAACGACCGGATAGATGTACGTCCCGAGCTGCGAGTTGCGCAGATGCTCGACTGCGCTTCCCGCCTCATCGAGGACGCCCTGCAGATTGTCGGCCATGGTGGTTCCCTTCAACATCTTCGTCGTGTGGTCCTGACCGCGATGGTACGTCCGGCATTTACCTATGTCCAGAGTGATTCAGGGTCGCCAGAATTGTAACCAAAATCTTGACCATTGCGCTAGGGGTGTGGTTCGCTGTCTGCACGAGACAGGAGTCCCCTTTGGCTGAGACAACCCCTTCGCTGCTCGTGGTGAGCGCCCATGCGGGCGACTTCGTGTGGCGTGCGGGCGGGGCGATCGCCGCGGCGACCATGCGCGGCGAGAAGGCCACGGTCGTGTGCGTCTCGTACGGCGAGCGCGGCGAGTCCGCGAGCCAATGGCTGCAGGGCAAGACGCCTGGACGAGATCAAGGCGATCCGACGCGACGAGGCGTCGGCGGCGGCATCCGCTCTCGGCGCCGAGATCGAATTCCTCGACGCCGGCGACTACCCGCTCATCGAGTCGCCCGAGACGGTCGCCCAGCTCGTGGATGTGTTCCGCCGCACGCAGCCCACGGTCGTGCTGACCCACCCGCTCGCCGACCCGTACAACGGCGATCACCCTGCCGCGGCGCGGATGGCGCTGCAGGCGCGGGTGCTCGCGCAGGCCATCGGTGTGGCGAACTCCGACGGGTCGTACCCGTCGACCGATGAGATCATCGGCGCACCGCCGGTGTTCTTCTTCGAACCGCACCAGCCCGAGCAGTCCGACTTCAAGCCCAACGTGCTGCTCGACATCACGGCCGCGTTCCCGCTGAAGCAGAAGGCGATGGAGTGCCTGCCCGCGCAGAAGCACATGTGGGAGTACTACACGTCGCTCGCTGTGCGCCGCGGCGTGCAGGTCAAGCGCAACGCCGCCGCCAACCTCGGCCTGCCGGTCGACACCATGGGCGAGGCCTACATGCGCTACTACCCGCAGGTCACGGACGTCCTGCAGTGACCCATGTCATCGTCACGGACGTCGAGCGAGCGGATGCCGCCACCATCGACGCGCTGGGTGTGCACGGTGTCGCGACCGTGCACGAGGCGATGGGCCGCACCGGACTCGTCGGACCCTCGCTGCGTCCGATCCAGGACGGCGCGCGCATCGCGGGCTCGGCGGTCACGGTGCTGTGCTGGCCCGGCGACAACCTCATGATCCACGCCGCCGTCGAGCAGTGCCGCCCCGGCGACATCCTCGTGGTGACGACGGTCTCGCCCTCGCTCGACGGCTCGTTCGGCGAGCTCTTCGCCACCGCCCTGCAGTACCGCGGCGTGCTCGGGCTCGTCACCACGGGCGGAGTCCGCGACGTCGTCGACCTGCGCGCGATGGGCTTCCACGTCTGGTCGGGAGCGGTCAACGCGCAGGGCACGGTCAAGGCGACCCCCGGCAGCGTGAACGTGCCGATCACGGTCGGCGGAACGATCGTCCGCGCCGGAGACATCATCGTCGCCGACGATGATGGCGTGCTCTGCGTGCCGCGAGAGGATGCCGACACCGTGCTGGCAGCATCCGATGCCCGCGTCGAACGGGAGGCGGCCTCGCGCGCGGCGTATCAGTCGGGCCGGCTGAGCCTCGACCGCAACGACTTGCGGGGCGTGCTGGACGACCTCGGCGTGCGCTATATCACTCAGGCGGAATACGACGATGTCTGACCCGGTGCACGACGGCATCCGCTGCATGCTCATGCGCGGCGGCACCTCGAAGGGCGCCTACTTTCTGGCCGAAGACCTGCCCGCAGACCCCGCCGAGCGCGACGACCTGCTGCTGCGTGTGATGGGCAGCCCCGACCCCGCGCAGATCGACGGACTCGGCGGAGCGCACCCGCTCACGAGCAAGGTCGCGATCGTGTCGCGCGTCGACCGCGCCGGGCGTCGACGTCGACTACCTGTTCCTCCAGGTCGCCGTCGACCTGCCCGCGGTGAGCGCCGCGCAGACATGCGGCAACCTGCTCGCCGGCGTCGGGCCGTTCGCTGTCGAGCGAGGGCTGATCACCGCCGGCGGCGATACCACCACGGTGCGCATCCGACTCGTGAACACGGGCGACCTCGCCACCCAGACCTTCGGCACGCCCGGCGGTCGCGTCGACTACGACGGTGCCGATTCAGACCGTGACGCGGCCATCGACGGAGTGCCCGGCACCGCCGCACGCATCGACATCGAGATGGCGCGGGGCGACGATGCCCGGCTGCTGCCCACCGGCAATATCGTCGACACGATCGACGGGCACCGTGTCACGCTGATCGACAACGGGATGCCGGTGGTTCTGCTGCGACGCCGAAGAGTTCGGCATCGCGGGCGACGAGTCCCCCGCCGACCTGGAGCAGAGGACGGAGCTGAAGGATGCCGTCGAGCGCATCCGACTCGCGGCGGGTCCGCTCATGGGCCTGGGCGAGGTGACCGACGCGACGGTCCCGAAGATGTTCCTCCTCTCGGCGCCGAAGCGAGGCGGCGCCATCACGACCCGCGCCTTCATCCCCCACCGCGTGCACACCTCGATCGGCGTGCTCATGGCGGCGTCCGTCGCCGCGGGCGTCTGCATCCCCGGGACGGTCGGCGCCGATCTGGCGAACCCGCCCGACGACGGGGCGGTCGAGATCGAGCACCCCGGCGGAGTCTTCCCCTCCCAGGTGAGCGTCGGCCGCGACGAGACCGGCATCTGGCGTGCGACCTCGACCTCGGTGCGCACCGCTCGCAAGATCTTCGACGGCGTGGTCTTCCCGCGGCCGCGCCTGTAGCACCCACCCGTCAGAGAGGACCCCGAAATGACCGAGTACACCGCGTTCGACGTCGCCCACATCGGCAACATCGAGCTGCTCACCCCGACCTTCGAGAAGAGCCTGTGGTTCTTCCGCGATCTGCTCGCGATGCGGGTCGTCGAAGAAGCGGAGGGGTCGGTCTACCTGCGCACGTGGGACGAGTACCAGCGGTACACGATCAAGCTCACCGCGTCGGATGCCGCCGGCGTCGGCCGAACGAACTTCCGCACCACGAGCCAAGATGCGCTCGATCGCCGCGTCGCCGCCATCGAGGCGACCGGGCTCGGCGAGGGCTGGACCGATGGCGAGGTGGGCACCGGCCCGACCTACCTGTTCCGCGACCCCGACGGGCACTCGATGGGCATCTACTACGAGACCGAGCGGTACGTCGCCACCGACGACAAGCCGGCGCTGAAGAACCAGGCCTCCGCGTTCCCCGGTCGCGGAGTGAACGCCCGGCGCCTCGATCACATCAACTACCTCGCGAAGGACGTCGTCGCCAACGGCGAGTTCATCGCGGCGGCGCTCGGCGGTCGCGAGAGCGAGAGGATCAAACTGGATGCCGGGGGCTACGCCGCCTGGTGGTTCCACTTCAACAACAAGTCCTACGACGTGGTGTACTCCGACGACTGGACCAAGCACGGCAACCGTCTGCACCACATCGCGTTCGCTCCCGACACTCGCGAGGACATCCTCAAGGCCGCGGACATCTTCCTGGAGAACGGGATCTACATCGAATCCGGCCCGCACAAGCACGCGATCAACCAGACTTTCTTCTTGTACGTATGGGAGCCGGGCGGCAACCGGATCGAGTTCGCCAATGCGGGCGCGCGACTGCTGCTGGACCCCGACTCACCCGTCGTGGAATGGACGCAGGAAGAGCGCAAGAAGGGCCAGGCGTGGGGCATGAAGACGATCGAGAGCTTCCACACGCACGGCACACCCGTCGTCGAACAGACGCAGACGCAGCAGAAGTAGTCGAACCCGAACCGAACACGAATGAAGAAAGAGGTGTGACCAATGACGGACACCATGGCGACAGCCGCAGAAGTGACGACAGGTCTGTACATCGGAGGCGAGGAGCGGCAGACCGTCGACGCCCTCGACGTCCCCGACCCGGGCAAGCCCGGACGGATCGTCGGACGCGCGGCATCCGCTACCGCGAAGGACGTCGACGACGCGGTGGCCGCGGCGAAGGCGGCCTTCCCCGCGTGGTCGGCGCTGTCGGCGACCGAGCGCGCCGAGCAGATGCGCACTGCCCTTGAGGGCATCGCCGAGGCGCGCGACGACGACGCCGCGATCCTCTCCCAGGAGAACGGCAAGATCCGCTTCGAGTCATGGATCGACTCGCTCGTCTTCGAGATCCGCTGGAACCTTGCGCTGATGCTCGCCGATGAGGTCGAGACCGGAAAGGTGCTGTCGGTCGCGCCCGGCATCCCCGTCGAGACGACCGTGTCGTACCAGCCGCTCGGCGTGGTCACGCTCATCGTGCCGTTCAACTGGCCGATCGCGATCCTCGGCGCCGCTCTGCCGCACGCTCTTCTGGCCGGCAACACCGCGATCGTCAAGCCGCCGCCCACGACGCCGCTCGCCCTCACCCGGGTGGTGCAGCGCATCGCCGAGAAGCTGCCCGCCGGGGTGCTCAACGTGGTCACCGGCAAGGACGAGAACATGTCGGGCCTCATCCAGAACACGGAGGTCGCGAAGGTCTGCTTCACCGGCAGCGTCAACGGCGGCAAGCGCATCATGGAGATGGCCTCGAAGACCCTCACCCGGGTGACACTCGAGCTGGGCGGCAACGACGCGGCGATCTTCCTCGAAGACGCGATCCTCGACGACACGCACCTCGATCGCATCTACGCCGCCGTGTTCGATACGACCGGACAGATCTGCATGAACGCCAAGCGGCTGTACGTGCACCGGTCGCGGCTCGATGAGCTCGTCGCAGGCTTGAGCTCCCGACTCGACAAGGCGGTCATCGGCTACGGCCTCGACGAGGGTGTCACGATGGGTCCGCTGCATCAGGGCGCCCAGAAGGCGTTCGTGCAGGACATCATCCAGGAGGCGAAGGATGCCGGTGCCGACGTCCGCGAATTCGGCGCGCTGCCCGGTGGAGAGCTCACCGGCGGCAACTTCCTGCGGCCGGCGATCGTGGTCGACCCCGACCCGTCGCTGCGCGTCGTGACCCAGGAGCAGTTCGGGCCGGTCATCCCGATCCTGCCGTTCGACACCGAGGACGAAGCGGTCGCCGCGGCCAACGACACCTGGGCGGGCCTGTGCGGTTCGGTCTGGACCGCAGACGTCGACGCCGCCAACCGTGTCGGCGGCAAGCTCGCGTGCGGCTACGTCTGGGTCAATGACCACGGCGCGACCCGTCTCGACCTGCGCGCGCCGTTCGGCGGCATGAAGCAGTCCGGAATGGGCCGCGAGCAGGGCATCGAGGGCGTGCGTGCGTTCCAGGACACCCGCTCGATCGCCCACATCGACGCCGCTGCACTGGCCGCCCAGGCGCACTGAGGTCCGCTCCCATCACTGAAGCAGGCGCGGCGAAGACCCGAAGTTCGTCGCGCCTGCTTCTGCTCGTCGCGGTCCTGCTGATCGCGGCGAACCTGCGCGCGACCATCACCGGCGTCGGCCCCCTGCTCACCCAGATCGCCGACGACCTCGGCACGAGTGAGGCCGCCCTGGGCGCGCTGGCCGCGGTGCCTCTGATCGCGTTCGCCGTCGTCTCGCCATTCGCGCACGGATTGAGCGCACGATTCGGGATGCCGCGCGTCGTGCTCTGGTCGCTCGTGCTCATGGCCGTCGGCACCATCTGGCGCTCTCTGCCCGGCTCGGCCGTGAACCTGTGGCTCGGCACCGCGCTCATCGGCGCCTCGATCGCGATCGCGAACGTGTTGATGCCCGCGGTGATCAAGCGGGACTTCAGTGAGCGCATCACGGTGGTGACCGCGGCGTTCACGGCACTGCTGGCCGGCATGGGCGCAGTGGCCTCGGGCGTCGTCGTGCCGATCTCGCACGTGCAGACCTCCGACGGCGACCTCGGGTGGCAGGGCGCGCTGTTGTGGACCGGCGCCCTGCTGCCCTTCGCGATCGTGGCCTGGCTGGTGTCGATGCGAAGCCGTCCGCGCGACGCCGGTTCGTCGGCACGGCGCCGCAACACCGGAATCTGGGGCGATCCCGTCGCGTGGCAGGTGCTGCTGTACATGGGGCTGCAATCGAGCATCTTCTACATGCTCGTCACCTGGTTCGCCCCGATCGCACACTCGCTCGGTCGCTCGGAGGTCGTGGCGGGTGTCGACGTCATGATCTACCAGCTGTGCGCGATCGCGGGCTCGCTCACGATCCCGCTGCTGCTGAGAGGACGGATGCAGCGCATCGGGCCCGCGGCGATCCCCGTGCTCTCGCTGATCGGCGTGCTCGGCCTGATCGCCCTTCCGGACGCATTCGTGCTGTGGGTGATCCTGTGCGGGCTGGCCTCCGGGGCGTCGCTCGGGGTGTCGCTCAGCCTCTTCAGCCTGCGAGCGCGCACTCACGAGGGCGCGAGCGCGCTGTCGGGCATGGCGCAGTCGGGTGGGTATCTGATCGCGGCCGCGGGGCCGATCGCGTTCGGCGCGCTGCTCAGTCTCAGCGGCGGTTGGCTCGCGCCGTTGGTGCTGGTCGGGCTGGTTCTGCTCGGACAGCTCGTGGTCGGACTGCTCGTCGGCCGCGACCGCTTTGTCCTCGAGCCGCGCTCACCGCTCCGATGAACGCCTCGGTCCTTTAACTGATCCCCTCCAGTGCCCCGGCCACGCGCGCGATGACGTCCGCGGCCGTCTGCGCGTCCGCATCCGAAACGTCGTCGATCGCCTCCACGATCACGGAGTGGTGCGCCGAGAGCGTCTCGTCGAGCCGGGTGATGGCCTCCTGGGTGGGAACGAGGTAATGCGCTCGACGGTCAGTGGGGTGCTGGACTCTCACAACGAGGTTTCGTTCGACGAGCCGCTCGATGACGTTGGTGACGGTCGCACTCGAGGAGTCGAGCATCACGATGACGTCCTTGGGACTGAGGTCGCGCCCGTCACGATAGCCCTGCACGAGGTAGCGGAGAGCGGTCAGGTCGACGGCCGACAGCCCGGAAGCACGCTGGACCTGCTCGGCCTGCCTGCGCTCCGCGCTGAGCAGACGGAGGATCGAATCGCTGAGCCGTCGCCCGGCTTGCGTGCGCGGCTGCTGCGCGTACAGATGCTGGCCCTCATGACGCACGACTGTCTTGGGCATCTCTTCCTCCGGCGTGACATTGACAATCTTACAATCTGTCACAGATCTTGACTTACATTGAGACTGTGATACAAAGGATACGGGAGAGACGGGCCTCGAGCAAGCAGGATTCCGCGACAGCTCGAGGGTGAGTGAGAGTGAGGGAACTCCCATGGCGTACCTGTACTACGGACCTGAGATCCTCCCGGTGGAGATGCCTGACAGGTTGCTGGCCCACGTCAAAGTCGTCATCGCGACCAAGTTGCGCCGAGGTGAGAGCTTCATGCTGACCTACACGCACCCGGCTGATGCGGGCGTGACTTCGATCTGGCTGCAGCCCTCGATCCCCCTGCGTTTCGTCTTCGACGTCGCCGAGACGGAGGCTCTGGACGGCCAGTACCTGCAGACCCTCGTTCGCGCCGCGAACTCCAGCAGAGGCCTCATCCTGCAGTGGGACGAGCCGGTGGACACGTCAGTGCCCCGGCGCGAGGTCATCGCCGCGTAGTCCAGTTGAGGCGTGCGGACCTTCAGCTCGCCCGGCGGTAGCGGATGTGCGTGGCGAGCGGGGAATGAAGGACTTCGACAGGCTCGAATCCGAATGACCCGACGTCGTCGAAGATCCGCTCGCCCGAGCCGAGCAGAACCGGGGCGATGTCGAGGGTCAGCTCATCGACGACTCCGGCGATCAGCGCCTGCCGAACAGTGGAGGCGCCGCCGGCGATGTCGATGCCGCCGTCGCCCGCCGTCTCTCGTGCGCGCGCGTACGCGTCGTCGAATCCCCCGGTGACGAAGTGGAAGGTGGTCCCGCCCTCCATCTCGATGGACTCGTGAGCGTGATGGGTGAGCACGAACACCGGTGCGTGATACGGCGGCTCAGGGCCCCACCATCCTCGCCAGTCCTCCTCCCACTCGCCGCGGATCGGCCCGAACATGTTGCGGCCCATCACGTAGGCGCCGCGAGGGCGCATGAGCCAGCCGGTGGCGATCTCGTCAGCCTCACTGGCGCGTTCGTCGCCGATGTGCCACGAGTGAACCTCCAAGCCGCGCTTGCCGAGCGGGTGTTCGCGACTCTGGTCGGGTCCGGCGACGAAACCGTCGAGCGAAATCGACATGTGGCAAGTGGTGTCCGTCATGCGTGACCTTTCGAGGGTGACTGCGCTCTGCACGCAGTCGCCCGCAATCTACCCGAGAGCTGTGACAACCGGAACGCGCGGGGTCAGCCGGACGGCCGGCTGTGGTCTTCGACGTCGGGTTCGGCCCGCAGCACGTCGGCGATCTCCTCCTCGGGACGCGGCGGGACGGTCTCGTCCTCCTCCAGTTGCGGAACGGTCGGCTCATCGGGCCCGGGAACGTGCTTCTCACCCACTGTCACCACCACGATCTCCCTCGCAGCATCTCGCCGAAGTCCTCCGGCGCACCGCGTCCGGTGTGACGGGAGCCGAGATAGCTCTCCACGACCGCTCTCCCGAGATCGTCGAGCTCGGGCGCCACCACGTGGCCTCCCGCACGGCGCGCCAGCGCATCGATGAAGCGCGCAAGGCCAGGATCGTCTCCCAACCGGAAGAACGTGGTCTGCGCGCCGAGCCGCTGGAGCGTATCGAGTTCGCGCACGGTGACCGCCACGGTGCGCGGGTCGGGCGGGTAGTCGAAATACACCTCGCCGTCCGGCTCGAGGTGTGAAGTCGGCTCCCCGTCGGTGACGACGAGCAGCACCGGCTGCGCGGTGGGGTTTCGCCGGAAGTGCCGCTGGGCGAGCAGCAGCGCATGGTGCAGATTCGTCCCCTTGTCCCAGACGGCGTCCTTGGCCGTCAGCTGCTCGATGTCCATCACCTCCGCATACCGGGCGAACGCGATCAGCTGCAGGCTGTCGCCGCGGAAGCGGCTCGAGATGAGGTGGTGAAGAGCGAGCGCCGTGCGCTTCATCGGCACCCACCGGCCGTCCATCGCCATCGAGAACGAGGTGTCGACGAGCAGCGCGACGGCGGCCTGGGTTCGCTCCTCGGTCTCGACCACCTCGACATCACGTGTCTCGAGCCGCACTCCCGCCGACGCGTCGCCGCCGTCGCCGACCGTCCGCAGCACGGCATTCGACACCGTGCGCGGAATGTCCCATGCCTCGGTGTCGCCGAACGCCCACTCCCGGGTCGACCCGGTGCGATCCCCTGCCGCTCCGGCGTGGCGCGTTTCGCGGCGGCCGGTGCGGCCCGACTGATGTGTCGCGATGTCTCGCAGCAACGCGCGGCCGAGCTGGCGCATCGCGCGCGGCGTGAGCCGCAGCGCTCCATCGGAGGCACGCTGCAGCATTCCGGTGTCCTTCAGCTCCTGCTCGAGGTCGCGCAGCGCGCGGGCGCTGACGGCGGCGTCGTCGCCGACGAGCCGGGCCAGCGCGTCCACATCGATGTCGTCCATGCGAGCACCCGGATAGGACTGCCCCAATTGGTCGGTCAGCGCGTCGAGATCGGAGAGCTCCTGCATGATTCCGGTCGCCTCCCCGAGACCGGTCGGCTCGTCACCCGAGAAGGATGCCGACCCACTCCAGTCCTCACCCGGTCGGAGCGAACGGAGGTTGTCGTCGAGCCGTGAGAGCGACTGCATGAGCTCCGGTGAACCGAACGCCTGCGCGGCGAGGTTCGTCAGCTCTTCCCGCTGCTCGGGAGTCATGGAATTCAGCATCCGCTGGGCTGCGGCGGAGCGCTCGGCGAGGGTGTCGAGCAGCTCGTCGAGATTCTGTGGGTTCTCGGGAAACTGCGCACCGTGCTTGCGCATGAATTCGTCGAAGTCCTCGGCGCTGTCTTCTCCGAGTCGCCGTTTCTCGAGGAGCTCGTTGAGGTCGCCGAGCATGTCGCGGATGGCCTGACGGTCGGCATCCGTCGCCCCCTCGAGAGCGTTCTTCATGCCGGCGAATCGCTGATCGAGCAGCTCACGGCCGAGCAGCTCCTTGATGCGCTCGTAGTCGGTTCGCGCCGCAGGACTCTGCCACGGGTAGTCCGACAGGTCGTTCACGGCGGCCGCGGTGCCCGGGGGCAGATTCCCGAGCCGCATCTCGGCGAATGACCGGGCGTCGTCGTCCATGTCGACATCGCGCACGAGGTGCTTGCGCTCTTCGAGCACCGCGTGATCGAGGAGCTTGCGCACTTCCTCGAGCGTGCCGTCGAGCCGGTGCCGGCGCGTGAGGTCAGCCCGCCGCTCCCGCACGCGTCGCGCCAGGTCGTCGAGCCCCAACTGATCGCGGGTGCCGCGTCTCAGGTATTCCCGCATCGCGCGCTCGGCCGAGGTGCCCGACATCACATCGCGGCCGATCGCCTCGAGCGCCTCCTGCACCGGCACCGGCGGAGCGAGCGGATCCGGCCCGCCGTCGTAGCGCCCATACCGGTTGGTGTGAGCGGGTACGCGGTGGAATCCGCGGACCATCAGCGGATGTCCCTCGCTCGGATCATCCGTGGACACAACATGAGGTCAGCCATAGACGGTCTCTCCGGCTGCACTGTCCTTGCTGATGCGCCGCTCCAGGTAGAGCGCTTCGAGCAGCAGCTCGAGCGCCCCCGCGCGCTCGCCCGCGGTCTGCGCTCCGAGGCGCCCGGCCACCTCGTCGTACAGCTCGGACTCACCGAGCACCGGCATCGCCGCGAGCACGTCGGCGGCGGCGACCTGTTCGCCGGTCATCACGGTCGCTCCATCGTGCAGCGCGTCCACGAGACCCGACGCATCGATGCCGCGCAGGTGGGCGCGAGCGGTCTCGGCGATCGCCGTGCGCAGCAGATGCTCGAGGATCGCGCGCTCTCGCCCTTCTTCGCCTGTCTCGAACTCGATCTTGCCGCCGAGCACGTCGACGGCGGTCTCGAGGTCGACGGGCCGCGCGACCCCGACTTCTTCGTGCTGACGCGTCGCGCGGTGCAGCGCGGCCGCCGCGATCGTCTCCGCGCCGGCGATGGCGAACCGCGCCGAGACGCCGGCGCGCTGATCGACGGCATCCGACTCGCGAAGATTGCGGGTGAATCGCGCCAGCACCTCGAGCAGATGGGCGGGGACGTCGGCGACGAGGTCGGCCTCCTGACGGATCACGGCGACCTCCTCTTCGATGGTCTGGGGGTAGTGCGTGCGGATCTCGGCGCCGAAGCGGTCCTGCAGCGGCGTGATGATGCGGCCGCGGTTCGTGTAGTCCTCGGGGTTGGCGGTGGCGACCACGAGCACGTCGAGGTCGAGGCGCAGCAGGTAGCCCCGGATCTGGATGTCGCGCTCCTCCATGACGTTCAGCAGCGACACCTGGATGCGCTCGGCGAGATCGGGCAGCTCGTTGATCGCGACGATCCCGCGGTGGCCCCGAGGGATGAGCCCGTAGTGGATCGTCTCGGGATCACCGAGTGAGCGGCCCTCGGCCACCTTCATCGGGTCGACGTCACCGATCAGGTCGGCCACCGACGTGTCGGGTGTGGCGAGCTTTTCGACGTACCGCTCGGAGCGATGGCGCCACGCGACCGGCAGGTCATCACCGAGCTCGGTCGCGCGCCGGAGCGACGCGGGCGTGACCGGATGAAAAGGATGCTCGCCCAGCTCGGATCCGGCGATGACCGGGGACCATTCGTCGAGCAGACCCGGCAGGCCGCGCAGCAGTCTCGTCTTGCCCTGGCCGCGCTCGCCCAGCAGGACGATGTCGTGCCCCGCGAGAAGAGCGCGTTCCAGCTGCGGAATGACCGTGGTGTCGAATCCGTGGATGCCGGGCCAGGGGTCGCGCCCGTCGGCGAGCGCCGACAGCAGGTTCTCGCGAAGTTCGACTCGGAGCGGCCGGTAGGTGTGCCCCGACGCGCGCAACTGGCCGGTCGTTGCGATCGCGGAAGGCGATGTCGTCATGACGAGAGAGTAGATCTCCTCGGCAGGCATCGGGGCCGGATGCCCCGATTTGCCCGCGTTGCGCGGCGAATCCATGGCTCCCGTTCCAGAATGGCGCACATGAGCACGACAGCCCGATGGACGACCGAGGACCTGCGCTTCCTTGCGGGCACACGCGTGTTGGAGATCGCCGTACCGCACGCCGACGGGAGGCCCGGCACGTGGACGCCGATCTGGGTCATCGTCGTCGACGACGAGGTCTTCGTCCGCACGTGGCGGCGGCGCAGCACCGGCTGGTACGGCCGTGCGGTCCACGCCGCTCGCGCCCGCATCCACGTCGCCTGCCGATCCGTCGACGTGGTCGTCACGCCGACGGGCGACGCTGATGCTGACGCCGTCGACGCGGCGTACCGCGCGAAGTACGGAGCTGCCGGAGCCCGATCGATGGTCAGTGCCGAGGCTGCGGCATCCACTCTCCGCCTCTCGCGGGCTTCGCCAGGCGGCCCGACCCCGCGTTGAGGACCGTCGCCGGCCCTGCCGGTGCGACCCGGCTTCTGGTTTACTGGCCGCGTCCGAATCGCCCTGAGCGGCGGGGAAGGTGTGAGCCGTGTCGTTCTTCATCTGCGCGACGTGCGCCGTCGAGCACGCCGACCCGGTCGACGTGTGCGCGATCTGTGCCGATGAGAGGCAGTGGGTCCCCGCGGAGGGTCAGATCTGGACGACCCTCTCCGAGATGGCGGATGCCGGCTACCGCACTGAGATCGTCGAGATGGAGCCCGATCTGTGGGCCATCAGCAGCCGGCCGAGCGCAGGCATCGGACAGCAGTCGAAACTCGTCCGCACGGAGGAAGGGTGTGTGCTGTTCGACCCGATCGGGTTCCTCGACGATGCCGCCGTGCAGAGGGTCCTGGAGCGCGGGTCGGTCGCCGCGATCGTTGCCAGTCATCCGCATATGTACGGCGTCCAGGTCGAGTGGAGTCGTGCGCTCGGCGACGTTCCCGTGCTCGTGGCCGAGAAGGACCAGCACTGGGTGGCGCGACCGGATGCGGTCATCCGGCCGTGGTCTGGAGAGATGGAGCTCCTTCCGGGCGTGACACTCACTCAGCCCGGAGGTCATTTTCCCGGAAGCACAGTAGTGCACTGGGCGGCGGGCGCGGAGGGCAGAGGGGTGCTCCTGGCGAGCGACACGATCTTCGCGAACCCGGACCGCACCTCGGTGGGGTTCATGCGCAGCTATCCGAACCGCTTCCCCCTGTCGGGTGCCGTCGTGGATCGGATCGCGTCACACGTCGAGCGGTTCGAGTTCGACCGGCTCTACGGCAACTTCGACAATCTCATCCCGACCGATGCGCGCGCGATCGTGCGTCGGTCGGCGAACCGGCACATCGGGTGGGTCAGAGGCGACTTCGACCACCTGACCTGAGCGGCGGCTGACCCAGTCAGACGCGCGCGCGCACCACCTGCGCGGTCGCGGCCGGGTCCGGTCGATGCATCACCGACTCCGGGACGATCACGAGTTCGGCTCCCTCGATCTCCTGGGCCAGCCGGTCGGCTGCCGTCACCAGGATCGGGAACGTCTGCTCCCCTCGCAGGATGGTGACCGGCTGCGAGACCGACAGCATCTCGGGCGTGGGCGTGGAGACCTGAGCCGTCACCTTCGCGTCGTACACCGTCGATTGCGCGAGCGGCAGCAGAGCGGCGAACTGCTCGCTCTGCCGAATGCCCTCGACCATGTCGCGCGGCAACCCGACACCCTCGAGCTGGAACGTCACGACCGCCTCATCGTTCTTGCCGTCGTCGACGAGCTGCTGCAGACGATCCGGAAGATCCGCGGCGGGCTCGTCGGCGCCGAAGCGGAACGGCGGCTCCGAGAGGAAGAGCGAGCGGATCGGCACTCCCCTGCCCGCGGCGAACAGCGCCAGGACGGCACCGGACGAGTGGCCGAGCACGATCGCCTCACCGCCGACCGCCTCGATCACGGCGGCGAGGTCATCGGCCTCGTCTTCGGGCAGAGATCCGCGCTTGTCGCCGCTCGCACCTCGCGCCCGCCTGTCGAGCGTCACGGCCCGGAAGCCGGCGTCGGCGAGCGCGGCCGCGAGGGGGCCGCCGTCGGCGGAGACCGAGAAGGCGCCGCCCACGACGATGACGGTCGGCCCTTCTCCGACCCGCTCGAATGCGATGGTGGTGCCGTCGGCTGAAGTCGTCGTTTCCATACCGAAGAACCAAGCACGGCCCACCGACACCGGCAAGGCCCCGGTCGATCCGCACCGTAGATTTCGCGGAGGACCTTCTGCGGAGCGACTCCGGTCTCAGGCTTCGCGTGATGAACCCGATCGGACACGGATGCCGAACCCTGACGCCTGGGAATCCTGGACGAGGGCCACCGGTCCGTTCGAGAACGACCCGAACGTGACCGACAAGAAGTTTCCCGGCAACCCGACGCGGTCGTACCGCAGCAGCGCCCCGCTCAGGGTGGTGCGCGAAGTGACGACTGGACGCGGCTGACGCCCGAGGCGCTGCAGGCATGGAGGCAACGCCTGGCTGCCCTCAGCGCGGACGAGCGCGGTGAGATCATCAACTGATCAGCGCGCAGCCGGGGTCTCGAGCAGAGTCTGGGCGCGCGCCAGTCCGGCCGCGAGCGTCGAGCGGACACCCTGAGCGATCAGCGGCTCGACGAGCTGCATCATGCCCTCGGGCTCCGCCTCGATGGTCGCGCTCACGTCGCACCCCTCGCCGACGGCTGTGACGTCGAAGGTGAGCGACGTCGACATGAGGCCCGCCGTGCTGGAGACGGCCATGCGCCTCGGCGGGTCGAACTGCGTGACCCGCCAGTCGAACTCGACATCTCGCCCATCGCGCGCATCCGCGTGTGGATCGTGCTGCCCACCGCGACCGGCGGGGGCGAGGTGAGCTCCTCGGAGATCACGGTCGTGTCCCACTTCGGGCGGTTGCTCACATCGATGAAGAACGCGAAGGCCTCCTGCGCGGAGCGGGCGATCGAGACGGTCTCGGTGACGGTGAACATCGGACTCCCGGGGAAAGAGGTGCGAACAAGCCTCACACGGAATCGCGGCACTCGGGCCGCTCTGTCAGGTCAGGATGCCGGTGATCACGGCGTCCACCGTGCGCCGGGCCGCGGCCTGGATCGACCTCGGGCGGCTGATGACCGAGCGGCCCGTGCAGCGCGAGCAGCGCACAGCCGTGCACCGCCGACCAGCACGGCCACTCCGCACCCGGGCGCGCGTCCGGAGCGAGCTCACCCGACTCCACAAGCCCGTCGAGCGCATCCAGCAGGAAGGCGAGCGGGGCGGGCACGGCCGCCGTGTCGCTCGAAGCAGCGGATGCGGCGCCGAAGGCGTCGGGACTGCCGAACGCGACATCGAACCACCCCGGCTCGGCGAGTGCGAACGAGATGTACCCGAGACCGACGGCGGTGAGCCGGGCCCGAGCAGCGGACATTCCGGGGGTCGCGGGGGGCTCGAGCGCCAGCATCCGCTCGACCATCTCGGCCTGAATGCGCGACGCGACAGCGGCACGCAGGCTCTCGCGATCGGCGAAGTGCCGGTACGCGGCGTTCGGCGAGACCCCCACCGCACGGGTGACGTCCCGCAGCACGAGTCCCCGCGACCCGCTGCTGCGGGTGAGTTGCAGCCCCGCATCGATCAGCGCCGACCGGAGGTTGCCGTGGTGATAGGTCGAACGCGCCGGATCCATCGTTCCTCTTGACTCACCGTGAGGGATGTGTACCCTGTGAACATAGCATGTGGACAGGGTACACATCAGCGCACGCGCAGCGCGGACGCGGCCCTTCGGAGAGGTGACAAGGATGGATTCGACCACCACGACCACCACGACCACCACGACCGCGCTTCCGCCCGTCGTGGATGCCGCGGAATGGCGCCGGCAGCTCGACGAGCTGCGCGTCCGCGAGAAGGCGGCCACGCGAGAGCTCGACGCGATCGCGGCTCAGCGTCGGAGGCTGCCCATGGTGGAGATGCCCGACTACGTCCTGCAGAGTGCGAACGGCCCGGTGCGGCTCGTGGATCTGTTCGAGGGAAAGACGCAGCTGATCACCTACCACCACATGTGGTGGCCCGGGAAGGACTGGCAGTGCCCCGGCTGCACAGGCTTCACGTCTCAGTTCACGCGGCTCGACTTCCTCGACCCGTACGACGCGCGGTTCGTCATCGTCACCCAGGGCGAGATCGGCGAGGCCATCGCCTACCGCGAGAAGGTCGGCAACCGGATGGAGTGGTACTCGACGGCGGGCAGCCCGTTCGGCGCGGATGTCGGCGCACCCCCGGATGCCGGCTTCGCCGTGAACGTCTTCCTGCGCGACGGCGACACGGTCTACCGCACATGGCACACGAACGGGCGCGGCACCGAGCAGCTCACGCACACCTTCCCGCTCATCGACCTGCTGCCGTACGGCCGGCAGGAGGAGTGGCAGGACTCGCCGGAGGGATGGCCGCAGCATCCGACCTATTCGGGCTGGGGCGGTTCGGAAGACATCGCGCGTCTCTACGGGCCGAACGGCGACGGCGCCTGATGCTGACGCGGATCGCGGAGGGCGTGTTCGTCCACGAGAGCGAGTTCATCCAGACCAACTCCACCGTCGTGCAGGGTCGGGACGGCGTTCTGCTGATCGACCCGGGCATCACGAGGGCCGATTTGGCGGACCTTGCGAACGATCTTCGCGAGCTGGGGCAGCCCGTCGTTGCGGCCTTCTCCACGCATCCCGACTGGGACCACGTGCTCTGGTACCCGGACTTCGGCGACGCACCCCGCTACGGCACGGCGCTGAACGCGGCCGCGATGCGCGACCTGCTGTCGCAGGCGGACTGGAAGGACCAGGTCGCAGAGGGCCTCCCGCCGGAGCACATCGACGACATTCCGATGGAGCAGCTCGGGCTCATCACCGGGCTGCCCGCCGGCGCGACCGAGATCCCGTGGGACGGACCCACGGTGCGGATCATCGAGCATCGAGCCCACGCCTCAGGGCATGCGGCGCTGCTGATCGAGGACCGCGGGGTCCTCGTCGCGGGCGACATGCTCTCGGACACCCTGATGCCCTTCCTCGACCTGCGGGCAGAGCATCCGATCGAGGACTACCTCGCCGCGCTCGCGCTCTTCGACGGCGTGGCAGACGGGGTGGATGCCGTCATCCCCGGTCACGGGTCGGTAGGGGGGGCCGGTCAGGTGCGCACGCGCATCGATCAGGACCGGGCGTACGTGGAGGCGATCCGAGACGGCGATAGGGTCGACGACCCCCGGGTCGGCCCCGCGGCCCCGCTGGAATGGTTGCCCGATGTGCACGAATGGCAGGTACGGCAGCTGACCGAGCGGCTGTCGGCCGGCTGAAGCCCGCGCCGGTCCGAAGGAACCCTCATGGCAAAGCTCATCTATTCGATGATCACCTCGCTCGACGGATACGCCGAAGCGGCGGACGGCGGTCTCGGAACCGGCGCGGAGGACCCGGAGGTGCACTCGTTCATCAACGAACTCTCCCGCCCCGTCGGCACCTACCTCTATGGCCGGCGGATGTACGAGACGATGCTGTACTGGGAGACCGCCCACACCGATCCCGACCTGCCGCCGCACATCCTGGACTACGCGCGCGTCTGGCAGGCCGCGGACAAGATCGTGTACTCGACGACGCTGGAATCGGTGGCGAGCGGGAACACGAGGCTCGAGCCGACGTTCGATGCCGATGCGGTGCGCACGCTGAAGGCGGAGTCCGATCGGGATCTCACCGTCGACGGCCCGAACCTGGCGGCCCAGGCGATCGCGGCCGGTCTGGTGGACGAGTACCAGCTGTTCATCACCACGAGCGTGGTCGGCGGTGGCAAGCGGTTCTTCCCCGACGGCGTGCGTCTGGATCTCGACCTGATCGAGGAGCGCGCTTTCGGCAGCGGTCTCATCTACGCGCGCTACCGGGCTCGCTGAGGCGGATCGGGACTGCGGCCCACAGCACCGATGCGGGCCGCTACGTTATCGGCATGAAGACAACCATCGCCGGAACGACCATGCCGGTCCTCGAGATCACGCTCGAGGCCGGGGAGCAGATCATCGCGGAGGGTGGTGATGTCGCGTGGCTGACGCCCGGGTTCGACATCGAGACGTCGACCGGCTTCGGCTCCGCGGGCAAAGGCGGCTTCATGAGCGGCCTGAAGCGCATGGTCGGTGGAGGGCAGCTCTTCCTCACCCAGTACACCGCCGCGACTTCGGGCGGATTCGTGGCATTCGCTGCGCAGCTGCCGGGCACGATCCGTGAGCTCGCGATCGACCCGAGCGACCAGTACATGGTGCAGGCAGGTTCGTACATGGCGAGCACGGCCGGCGTCGAGGTGTCGGTGGGTCTGCAGACGAAGCTCGGCGCAGGCATCTTCGGCGGCGCCGGCGTCGTCTTCCAGAAGCTCGCGGGCGACGGCTCGGCGTGGGTTCAGCTCGCCGGCGAGATCGTCCAGTACGACCTCGAGGCCGGCCAGTCGCTGCTGATCCATCCCGGACACCTCGCGCTGTACCGCGCCGAGATGCAATTGGAGTTCGCGACCATCAAGGGCATCAAGAACAAGTTCTTCGGCGACTCGCTCTTCCTCGCTCAGCTGCACGGTCCCGGCCACGTCTGGCTGCAGTCCATGACGCCCGCGAAGCTCGCCGCCGCCATCGAGCCGTACCTTCCCGACAAGTCGTCCTCGAGCAACAACTGAGGGATGCGCGGCGCGACATCGCCGCCGGGTGTGCCGAATTCGCCGACCCGGACGGCAACACCCTGCTGCTGCAGGAGATGGCCTGGCGCACCGGCGCGGCATTCTGAGCACGCGCGGTCGGTGACGCCGTTTTTGTACTCGGTTCAGCAATAGGCGATACTCAAGGGAAGCACCCACCCCCGCCCCTATCGGGTGCGTTCTTATGGCTTCCACCCTGCAGTCCTCGCGTCGCGGCGTTGCGACGGCGACCGTCGTGGGTCGCGGGCGTCTCGGTCGCCCGGTCGCCCGCGCGCTGCGGGCCGCCGGTGTGCGGGTCAACGGACCCACCGGCCGAGGCGAGTTCGTCGTGTCGGCCGACGTGGTGCTGTTGTGCGTGCCGGATGCCGAGATCGCCGGCGTTGCGGCGTCGCTGGACCGCACGGGCGTGTACGTCGGTCACATGTCGGGCGCCACGCCGCTCACCGGGGTGGACTTCGGCATCCACCCGCTGCAGACGTTCGTCGGTGACGAGGGACCCGATGCCTTCCGGGGCATCGGCTGCGCGGTCGAGGGGCGATCTTCCCACGCGCTCGCTGTCGCTCACGAGCTGGCACGGCTGCTGGGCACGCGCCCGTTCGTGATCTCCGATCCTCAGCGCGCCGGCTATCACGCCGCCGCATCTCTGGCCTCGAACCTGATCCTGAGCGTGCTGGCGGCCGCCGAAGAGATGGCCGCCGCGGCGGGGATCGCACCGGGAGACGCCCGATCGCTGCTCGCACCTCTTGCGCAGAGCACCGTTCGGAACTGGGTCGAACGGGGCTCGCGCAGCGCATTGACCGGTCCGATCGTGCGCGGCGACACCGACACGGTGCAGCGCCAGCGTGACGCGGTCGAGGTCGGTGCCCCCGAACTGCTCCCCTTGTTCGATGCGCTCTGCACCAGCACTCGAGCGCTCGTCGCGACAGAAACGGTGACCCCGTGAGAATTCTGCGCAGCAGAGACGAGGTCCGCGTCGCCGTCCGCGAGGCACGGTTCCGCGGAGACGTCGTCGGACTCGTTCCCACGATGGGCGCCCTCCATGACGGGCACCTCTCGCTCATCCGACGCGCACGGACCGACAACGACCTGGTCGTGGTCTCGCTCTTCGTCAACCCGACGCAGTTCACCGCGCACGAAGACCTCGGCTCCTACCCACGCGACGAGCAGCGCGACGCCGAGCTGGCACGGGGCGCAGGCGCCGACATCCTGTTCGCCCCGCCGGTCGACGAGATCTACCCGGATGGCTTCGCCACCAGCATCCACGTCTCGGGCATCACCGAGGTGCTGTGCGGCGCGCGACGCGGGCCGGGCCACTTCGACGGGGTCGCGACCGTGGTCACGAAGCTGCTGCAGATCGTTTCGCCCCACGCGGCGTATTTCGGCCAGAAGGACGCGCAGCAGGTGCTCGTGATCCGCCGGGTGGTGCGCGACCTCGACATGCCCGTGCGGATCGTGGCGTGCCCGATCGTGCGCGAACCCGACGGCCTGGCGATGAGCTCACGCAACGCGTACCTCGACCCCGACGCCCGCGAGCGCGCGACCGCGCTCAACAGGGCACTGGATGCCGCCGCACAGGCCGTCGCCGAGGGTGAGACGGACGCGCGAGCGGTGCTCGATGCGGCACGAGACGTGCTCGCCGGCGCCGGCATCGACCCCGAGTACCTCGAGCTGCGGTCACCGGAAGACCTCGGCGAGCTCGACCGCCTCGACGGGGCAGCCCTGCTCGCCGTCGCGGCCCAGATCGGTCGGGCGCGTCTGATCGACAACCGAATCCTGGAGGCAGCCTGCTGATGCGATACCCATTGTGGGACCGGAAGAACCGGCCGTGAGCGCGCGACCGCTCCGCTCTTCCGCGGCACGGCCGCGACAGCGGACGACGTTCGCGTCGCTCGCCGCGAAGAAGGCGCTGCACGAGCCGATCGCGATGGTCACCGCCTACGACTACCCGAGCGCGCAGATCGCAGAGGCTGCGGGGGTGGACATCGTCCTCGTCGGAGACTCGGCGGCGATGACCGTCCTGGGCTACGAGAGCACGGTGCCGGTCACGGTGGACGAGATGCTCATGCTCACCGCCGCCGTCCGTCGCGGGCTGAGCACGCCGCTGCTGGTCGCCGACCTGCCGTTCGGCTCGTACGAAGGGTCGGACGAACAGGCCGTCGCCACTGCGCAGAGGTTCATCAAGACGACCGGCGCGGACGCCGTCAAGATCGAGCGCGGAGGCTCGTCGGTGGATCGCGCGCGCGCACTGGTCGCGGCCGGCATCCCCGTCATGGGTCACGTGGGCCTCACCCCCCAGACCGCTTCCGCGATCGGCGGATACCGTTCGCAGGGACGAACGGCCGACGAGGCCCTCGCGGTCTACGAGAGCGCGATCGCGCTGCAGGCGGCGGGCTGCTTCGCCATCGTCTTCGAAGCCATCCCGACCGCCGCGACCGACGTCATCGTGCCGCACCTCGACGTTCCGGTCATCGGCATCGGCGCCGGACCCCGCACCGACGGGCAGGTGCTCGTGTTCCATGACCTGCTCGGGATCTATGACGGCCGCCCGGCGCGCTTCGTCAAGCGCTACGCCGAGCTGCGCGAGCCCATGATCGCCGCCGTGACCAGCTATGCCGACGACGTCCGCGCGGGCCGCTACCCCCAGCCCGAACACGGCTATGCCATGCCGGCCGACGAGGCTGCGCGGCTCACCAGCATCCTCGCGGACCGCGGCGCGACTGCTCTGCGCTCGACCCGCATCGGCGGCCGAACGGGCTGAGGATATTACTCCCTCGCGTCCGGCCTGGATAGAGGGCGATCGCAAACAGGCCCTGCCAATATTCTCTTCAGAGCGATCAGCGCTTTCGCTGTTCGTCTCACGCCGCGAGGCGTTGACTGCACTAGGGAGAGATCATGCTTTGGACCATCCTCGGCCTCATCGTCGTCGGCCTGATCGCCGGCCTCATTGCCCGCGCCGTCATCCCCGGAAAGCAGAGCATGGGCATCCTGCTGACGATCGTCTTGGGAATCGTCGGATCGTTCGTCGGAGGCTTCCTCGGATACCTCATCTTCGGCAGCGACCCGAACGGCGGCTTCCTGCAGCCGGCCGGGATCATCGGCTCGATCATCGGCGCGATCATCGTGCTGCTGATCTACGTGCTGGTCACGCGCCGCCGCGGAACGCGCACATCCTGACGTTCCAGCACGCTCGAACGGCCCCCGGGATCCATCCCGGGGGCCGTTGTGGTTTCGGAGCATCTGACGAAACGTCGGGGCGCCCGACCACGCCGCCTATCCTGGGCAGGGACGAAAGGCTCCCGTGAACATCACTCTGCTTCGGCGTTTCGTCGCAGCGGCCGAAGAGCTGCACTTTCCGCGAGCCGCGGAGGCCCTCGGCATCCCACTGCCCTCGCTCTACTCGTCGATCGACAAACTCGAGGCCGAAGTCGGGCATCCGCTCTTCACCCGTGACGGCAGCCGCATAGGACTGACCCAGGCCGGGGTGCTCCTGCTGGCCGAGGCGAAGGAGCAGATCGCCGCTTCGCCGCAGCCGGAGAAGCGCATCGCTGCTGCAGGCGGCAAAGCCAAAGCCTCGAAGGGCAAAGGAAGGGCCCCCGCGGTGAAGGGCCAGCCGAAACCGTTCAAGAAGCGTCAGGGACGCTAGCGCGTCGGGCATGAAAAAGCCCCGACCGTTACCACGCGGCCGGGGCGAGACGAATGAGAGTCCGCCTATCCCCTCAATCGTACCGCGCCCTTCACCTGGAATGGGCCGCGGACTAGCGTGGAGGCGTGTCCGCACCTGCGACCGACGCACGCACGGCTCACGCTGTCGGCGTAGAGCGCCTTCTCGCGAGCTATCGGGCGGTCCCGCCTGATGCCTCGGTTCGCCTCGCCAAGCGGACCTCCAATCTGTTCCGAGGTCGCGCCAAGGCCGACGCCGAAGGGCTCGACACCTCCGGACTGACGGGTGTGATCTCGGTCGACCCCGAGCGGAGAACCGCCGACGTCGCCGGAATGTGCACCTACGAAGACCTCGTCGCCGCGACGCTCCCCTACGGCTTGGCGCCGCTGGTGGTGCCTCAGCTCAAGACGATCACCCTGGGCGGCGCTGTCACGGGCCTCGGAATCGAGTCGACCTCGTTCCGCAGCGGGCTGCCGCACGAGTCCGTCCTCGAGATGGACATCCTGACCGGCGCGGGCGAGGTTCTCACGGTGTCGCCGCACCAGCACGCCGACCTCTACCGCGCGTTCCCCAACTCGTACGGATCGCTGGGCTACGCCGTCCGTCTGCGCATCGAGCTCGAATCCGTCGAGCCGTTCGTCGCCCTGACGCAGCTGCGATTCCACGCGCTGGCGGATCTGATGTCGGCGATGGATCGCGTGATCGCGACCGGCCACCTCGATGGGGTGCGCGTCGACTATCTCGACGGGGTGGTCTTCAGCGCCGACGAGAGCTATCTGTGCGTGGGGACCAAGAGCGCCGAACCCGGCCCCGTCAGCGACTACACCGGTCAGCACATCTACTACCGCTCGATTCAGCACGGCGACGGCGCGACGCACGACCGGCTCACCGTCGCCGACTACCTGTGGCGCTGGGACACCGACTGGTTCTGGTGTTCCGCTGCATTCGGGGCGCAGCATCCGGTCGTCCGTCGATTCTGGCCGCGGCGTCATCGGGGCAGCGCGTCATACGCGAAGCTCATGCGGCTCGAGCGGCGTTTCGACATCGGCGATCGCCTCGAGAGGCTGCACGGCCGACCGCCGCGAGAACGGGTGATCCAGGACGTCGAGGTGCCCATCGAGCGGTGCGTCGAGTTTCTGGAGTGGTTCCTGGCGAACGTGCCGATCCAGCCGATCTGGTTGTGCCCGCTGCGCCTCCGCGACGACGAAGGGTGGCCGCTGTACCCCCTCCGTCCGCGGCGGACCTACGTCAATGCCGGCTTCTGGTCGACGGTGCCGGTCGGTGCGAGCGAGGGCGAGTCGAACCGGAGGATCGAACGGCGGGTCGGAGAGCTCGACGGGCACAAATCCCTCTACTCCGACGCCTTCTACACCAGGGACGAGTTCGATGAACTGTACGGCGGCGAGGTCTACCGCGACGTGAAGCGGCGGTACGACCCCGACGCACGACTGCTCGACCCGTATGAGAAGGCGGTGCATCAGCGATGACCACGTTCGACCGGAAGCCGGCGGATGCCGCGGCGGCGGAACCGTCGAAACCGATGGATGCCGCACCACCCGCCACCGCGGAGCGGAAGCCCACCCTGGCCGAGGTTCTGCAGATGTTCTCCGGCAGCAGGCTCCCGCTGAGATTCACGGCGTACGACGGGAGCTCGGCCGGTCCGGCCGACGCACCGTTCGGCCTGGACCTGAAGACACCGCGCGGAACGACCTACCTGGCCACGGGCTTCGGCGACCTCGGGCTGGCCAGGGCGTACATCGCCGGCGACCTGGACATCCAGGGCGTTCACCCCGGCGACCCGTACGAACTGCTCAAAGCACTCGCGGAAAGCCTCGAGTTCTCCCGGCCCCCGGTCCGAGACATGGCCCGCATCGTCCGGTCGATCGGCTTCGAGCACCTGCGCCCGATCGCGCCCCCGCCGGAGGAGGTTCCGGCGCGGTGGCGCCGGATCGCCGGCGGACTCCGCCACAGCAAGTCCCGCGACGCCGAGGCGATCCACCACCACTACGACGTCTCGAACACGTTCTACGAGTGGGTGCTCGGCCCGTCGATGACCTACACGTGCGCCTGCTATCCCGACGTGGACGCATCACTGGAAGAGGCGCAGGAGAACAAGTACCGTCTGGTCTTCGAGAAGCTGCGTCTGAAGGCGGGCGACCGGCTGCTCGATGTCGGGTGCGGGTGGGGCGGAATGGTCCGCTACGCGGCGCGGCGCGGCGTCAAGGCGATCGGCGTCACACTGTCTCGAGAACAGGCCGCCTGGGCACAGCAGGCCATCGCCGAGCAGGGACTGGGCGAGCTGGCCGAGGTGCGATACAGCGACTACCGCGATGTGCGCGAGAACGGGTTCGACGCGGTGTCGTCGATCGGGCTACTCGAGCACATCGGCGTGCGCAACTATCCGTCCTACTTCCGGTTTCTTCACTCGCGCCTGCGCCCCGGCGGACTGCTGCTCAACCACTGCATCACGCGTTCCGACAACCACACCGAGCCGTCGGCACGGGGCTTCATCGACCGTTACGTCTTCCCGGACGGAGAGCTCACCGGGTCGGGCCGGATCATCAGCGAAGCTCAGGATGTGGGCTTCGAGGTGCTGCACGAGGAGAACCTCCGCCCGCACTACGCCCTGACGCTCCGGGACTGGTGCGCGAACCTCGTCGAGCACTGGGACGACGCGGTCGCCGAGATCGGTCTTCCGGCCGCGAAAGTGTGGGGCCTGTACATGGCCGGATCACGGCTGGCCTTCGAGCGCGGCGGGATCCAGCTGCACCACGTGCTGGCCGTCACTCCCGCTGAACGGGTCGACGACCTGCCCCTCCGTCCCTGGTGGAGGCCCTAGCGTCCGTCGTCGGCGACGTGAGCGACGGTGAGCGCCGCCGCAGTGCCGGTCGGTCCGCATCCGGTTAGGGCGAGGATGGGGAAAAGGGGTCGCGAATCGTCCGCAGAGGCGCATACTTGCGGTGGCACCGGCCCGAGGGCCGAGTGGGCGCAGAACGGAGGAGCGATGCCGTTTCGAAGCTTGAGCACGCTCGAATCGTGGCTCGAGGAGTTTGATGAACTCGGCTATCCGTCCGCCGGCACGCTGAAGGTCATTCAGCAGGACGGTCTCGACGGGGCGAACACGGGCCTGGTCTCGATCGAACTCGTGCACGCCTCGACGGTCACCTACATCCAGCCCGACGCGGACGGCTCGCTCGAGTGGGTGGTCACAATGGAGCCGCGAGAGGATCCCGTCACTCTCGACGCGGACTCACTGCGTGCTCTCGCCGGGGAGCTCACGGTCGTCGCAGAGCTGTGCTCTTTCCTGCAGGCGAAGTCGCGTGCGTTCGTCGGGCAGGACGCCGTCTAGGCGGGTCACCGACCGCGGGGGTGGAACGAGGCTAGACCAGCGCCCGCTCGGCTGACGCCGTGAGAGCGTCGAGGGCCGCCGCCATGCGGTCGCCCTCCGAGGAATCGGCTGCTCCCGACGCCGCCGAGAAGGCGTCGTCGAACATCGTCAGCTCCGACCAGGGCGCGCTCGCCAGGTCGACCGTCACGGTCAGACGGTTGACGCGTCTGTCGTCCGCATCGATGTCCCGCCGCAGTGCGCCGCGGTCGGCCAGGCGATCGACGAGCGTTGTCACTCCCGCTGAGGTGATTCCGAGGTACTCCCGCAGCTTGCCCGGCCGAGTGCCGGGGGTGCGGGCGATGTAGAGGAGCGCGCGAGCATCGAGTTCGTTCACCCTCAATGATTGGCGGGCCTTGATCATCGCGGCGCCCCGCGCGTCGACGTATCGCTGCAGTGCCCGGCCGAGGGCCGAGCCGTGGTCAGCCATGGGACTCATCATGTCGTCCTTCATCACCTGTCGAAGGTGTCAAGAGACATCGTACCAGATATTTAAAAATCTTAACCTTTCACTATTTTAACTAACTTTGAGTAATAGCTGCTCCGTTGGCATCATCGCCAGGCGCGCCGAGGGGCCTGAACGCTAAGTGTGGGCAGCCTTCCGCTCCCGCAGGTAGGTGTCGTACCCCAGCCGTCCGCGCGTCACGACGATCAGCACGATCGCCGTTCCCGCGAATCCGATGAGCACGGGAAGCAAACCGTAGTCGTCGAAGATCGGGGCGGGGAAGAGCGGCGCCGCAACCTTATTGGCGAAGGTGTTGAACGACGCGTGCATCAGCATCGTGATGAGGATGCTGCCTTTGGCGTGGTTGAACACCCAGGTCATGATGATCGTCAGCGCCGTGATCATGAGGACGAACATGACCATGTTCGCGATCGTCGGTGGCGTCCACACCCCGCTCCAGAACAGCGGGAAATGCCACAGCGCCCACATGACGCCGAGGAAGACGCTCCCCCGCAGCGGGCCTGTGCGCTGCTGCAGACGCGGCAGCGCGAAGCCGCGCCACCCCGGCTCCTCGCCCAAAGGTCCACCGAGGAAGAACGTGATCACGAACGCCAGCGGGTAGGCGACGAGCAGGGTGCCGAGGATCGGGTCGAATGACGCGATCGCACCGGGGACCACGATCGTGCCCAGGATGACGATCACCGGGATGCCGATCAGGACGAACAGGTACCACTGGATGCCGACCCGCCAGAGCACGTACCTGCGCAGCAGGTGCACGACACCCGCCCTGCCTTCGGTGACCGCGGTCATGACGAACGCTCCGACCGTCGGCCCGAACGTCGCTGCGACGATACCGATCGCCACCGCGCCTTTGGGAATCGTGAACGGCAGGATGCCCTGCACTGAGAGTGCGATCGGCACCTCGATGAGCCAGGAGAACAGGAACGCGATCACGAAGTACGAGGTGAGCGGGTGTCTCGCGAGCAGTCCCCTCGGCGCGGTGCGGGCGGACTGACCAAGGTCGTCGGCGACAGTCATGCTTCGGTCCTCCCGTCGGGGACGAGCCCGGCGATGCGGTTTCGGGTGCGCGTGCTGAGGCTCAGTGTTCCATCCCGCACGCCCGCGCCGCCAGATCCCATTGACGGGCGCGATGGCGACTGCTCTGATGAGTGCATGGAGGCCATCGAGGACGTCGACTACCTGGTCGTCGGCGCCGGGGCGATGGGGATGGCGTTCGCCGACGCGCTCACCGCCGCAGCCGACGTTTCGGTCGCGATCGTCGATCGCCGCCACGGCGCAGGCGGTCACTGGCTCGACGCATACGGGTTCGTGCGGCTGCACCAGGCGTCGGCGTTCTACGGCGTCGCTTCCACGCTGCTCGGCAACGGCAGCGTGCAGGCCGAGGGCCCGGAACGCGGACTGCACGAGCGGGCCAGCGCCGCGGAGGTGACCGAGTACTACGCACGCGTGCTGGCGCGCCTGACGGCGACCGGTCGTGTCATCTTCCACGGGCGCACCGAGTATCTGGGCGATCGCCGATTCGAGTCACTGCTGAGCGGCATCCGATTCCACTCCCCCCGGGCCCGCGTCGTGGATGCCCGCTATCTGTCGCCCGACATCCCTTCGCTCACGGCGCCGCCGTTCGCGGTCGACGAGGGAGCCCGCGTCATCCCGGTCAACGACCTCGTCCGCATCACGCACGCGCCTGAGCGCTACGTGATCGTGGGGGCCGGCAAGACCGCGACCGACACATGCGTGTGGCTGCTGCAGAACGGTGTCGCGCCGAACGCGATCACCTGGGTTCGCCCGCGCGACCCGTGGCTGCTCAACCGTGCCGTGGTGCAGCCGGACCCCGCCATCTTCCTCGGCATGGCCGCCGACACCATGGCGGCCGCGGCGCAGGCGACCAGCGCCGATGACGCCTTCCTCCGGATGGAGGATGCCGGAATCATGCTGCGCATCGATCGGGCGGTGACACCGACCATGGCGAAGACGCCGACGCTGGCCACGTGGGAGCTCGACCTCGTCCGCACGATCGACGACGTGATCCGCCGCGGACACCTGCGGGCGGTCGCGCCCGGCCGGCTGGCCTTCGCGGACGGCGACGTTCACATCCCGGCCGGCACGCTCGTGGTGCACTGCGCCGCCGAGGGGCTGAAATACCCGGGGCTGCGGCCGATCTGGACTGCCGAGGCGATCACGCCGCAGCCTGTCCGGGTGGGTTTCCCGTGCTACGGCGCGGCGCTCGTCGGCCACGTCGAAGCGACCCGCGACGATGACGCCGAGAAGAATCGCGTCTGCCGGCCCTCCCCTTATTCGAACACGCCGACCGACTGGGCGGCCATGCAGACGATCGGGAGCGATGCCTCGCTGGCCATGTCGAAGGTGACCGATCTGCGTGCGTGGTCGAACACGACCACCCTCAACCCCGCCCGCATCGCACCGGACCGCATCGATGATCCAGCGGTCCAGGCCTCCGCCGCCCGACTGAAGGAGAACATCGGCCCGGGCCGCGCTCGTCTGGCGGAGTTCGCCGGCTGAGACAGTTCCGCCGTACGCAGGTATCGTGTTCTTCTCCGCCGGCAACCGATCGCGCGGTCACACCGTTCCGAGATGCAACACCTAGTCGTCGATTCCGACCGAGCGTGACAGCCTCGCGACCTCGTCGCCGCTCAGCTCGAGGCCCGCGGCCTGGGCCGAGTCGATGATGGATGCCGGACGCCGCGCACCCGGGATCGGGATCACGTGCGGGTGCAAAGCCAGCTCCCACGCGAGCACGACCTGCTGTGGGCTGACACCGTGCTGCTCGCCGACCTCGCGGAAGGCCGAGAAGCGGTCGCCGACGTCGCGTCCTCCGCCGCCCGTACCGCCGAGCGGACTCCACGGCAGGAACGCGATGCCGTGCTCACCGCAGTACCGCAGCTCGTCGATGCTGCCCGGATGCCGGGGCGAGAACTCGTTCTGCACGCTCGCCAAGTTGCCCTCGCCGAGCACCTGCTGCGCGATCTCGATCTCTTCGACGCTCGCGTTCGAGATGCCGACGGCGCGGATCAGGCCCTCCTCCTGGAACGTCGCGAGCGTGGCCATGACCTCGCCGTAGACCAGCCAGCGGTCGGGCCGGTGGTACTGGTAGAGGTCGATCACCTCGACGCCGAGGATCTCGCGCGAGCGCTCCACGGCCTGGCGCAGGTACATCGCCGAACCGTCGCGACCCCACGCCTCACCCTCGTTGCGCGTGATACCGCCCTTCGTGGCGACGAAGATGCGGGAGCTGTCGCCGCCCCAGGTGCGCAGTGCCTCGGCGACGATGCGCTCGTTGTGACCCATTTCGTTCCACGCGGGCGCGTAGACGTCTGCGGTGTCGATGAGGGTGACGCCCGCGTCGAGCGCGGCGTGCACGGTGGCGATCGCGTCCTCAGGCGAAGGGAACTGATTGTCGTTGTTCATCGACATGGGCATGGCGCCCAGCCCGATCGCCGACACCTGCCGGCCGGCCAGTGTGCGCTGCTTCATCGTGTCTCCTCGTCGTCGCGTTCTTCCACCCTGCCAGGTGCGCCGGGATCGCGACCGGGGCTGGACAAGACGCCCTGGTCCAGTTCTCGCCGCAGATACTTCGGCGCCTGAACGCGCCACGCCTCGGTCACCAGCTCGGCGAGATGATCGAGCTCGATGCCGCCCATGCGGAACGCGACCTTCGGCTCGCCCCATGTCGAGGTGGGGCCCAGAAACACGTCGGGCGCCATTTCGCGCAGAGCGAGCGCGTCCAGCCGATCCCCCACTTTCACGCCCACGACGAGTTCCGCCGCGAGGATCGCGCGGATGTCCGCGGGAGTGCTCGGCCACGGGTGGCATTCCCATGCGTAGAGCTTGTTGCGCACGAACCACGCGGCACCGCCCGTCGTCGCGCGCTCCTCACTTCCGGGCAGCGCGTCGGCCGTGCGGCGCAGGTCGTCGAGAGTGGCCACGGCGCCAGAATATGCCGCATCCCCGACAGGAGCACTCCCCGGTACCGGTTACGCGCCGACGCCGCGGGCGGAAGCGCGAGGGGGGAATGCCAGCCGGCGCAGAAGGTCGGCCAGCACACGCCGTTCCGCGGCGGAGAGGTCGTCGTGCAGCTCCCGCTCTGCGGCGCGCGCCGATGCAGACGCCCGGTCGCGAAGCGCTCTGCCTTGCTCCGTGGCGACGACCACATTTGCGCGTCGGTCCGACGGGTCGGGCTCGCGCACGACGAGCCCGCGCGACTGCAGGTCATCGACAAGGGCGACCACCTGGCTCGGATCGAGGCGCAGCAACTCTGCCAGCTCACGTTGAGAAGGGCGCGCGGTGCCCGCGGCGAGAGCGAGCACGGAATAGGAGCGCACTCGCAGACCGTGTGCCGAGAGCGCGGCGTTGCCCGCGACTGAGCGAGAGCGCGTTGGCCCGCGCGAGCAGAAAGCTCATGTCATCGAGCAGCTCGTCGTGAGCAGGGGGAACGGCGAGCGAGTCCGCGTCGCGCCCGACCATGCCGTCCATGAGCACGATGCTAGCAAACATAGCTATCCTCAATCATTGACATTCTCAACGATCTTCGTTTGGATGGAGCAAGACACAAAGGAGTTCGCATGCCTCTGCCCGCCACGCCTCTTGCCGGCAAAGTCGCCATCGTCACCGGATCGGGTCGCGGCCTGGGTCTCGCGTACGCCGCGGAACTCGCCCGCCGGGGCGCATCCGTCGTGATCAACGACGTCGACCAGGCGACCGCGGACGCCGCAGTGGCCGCGATCGAGGCCGAAGGCGGAAAGGCCGTCGCGGTCGTCGCCCCGGTCGGACCGACCGAGACCGCACAGCGTCTGGTCGCCACCGCGGTGGAGAGCTTCGGTCGGCTCGATATCCTGGTCACCAACGCCGGAGTGCTGCGCGACACCGTGCTGTGGAAGATGAGCGACGACGACTTCGACACCGTGATCAACGTGCACCTGCGCGGCACGTTCACGTGCGCGCGCGAAGCTGCGACCTACATGCGCGAGAACGAAATCGCGCGGACGCATCATCGCGATCGGTTCCCCCACCGGACAGCGCGGAAACTTCGGCCAGACCAATTACGCCGCCGCGAAAGCCGGCATCGTGGGAATGGTGCGCACCTGGGCGCTCGAGCTCAAGCGCGCCGGCATCACCGCGAACGCGGTCATTCCGGTCGCTGCCACCGCGATGACCGCGACGGTGCCCTACTTCGCGGCCGCCGTCGAGGCCGAGGTCGCCGGTGAGCCCATGCCCGCCTTCTTCCGCCACGACCTCGGGTTCGGCACATCGGAAGACGTCGCGGGTCTCATCGCCTACCTGGCATCGGATGCCGCGGCCGAGGTCACCGGACAGGCCATCGGCGTCGGCGGCGACCGCATCCAGGTGTGGTCGCACCCCGAGCCCGTGGTCACCGCGTACAGCGACGGCGGCTGGAGCTACGACGCGCTCGAGGAGTCGTTCGGCACAGAGTTCGGCGGGCAGCTGCAGACCGTCGGCGAGAGCTTCCCGCCCCTCCCGGAAGACCTTCAGCGCCCGCCCGCGTGATCCGGCCATGACCCGCTACGAACCCGCGATCGATCTCGACGCGCTCACCGCGATCGATGTGCACGTCCACATCGAGATCGACGCGCACGGGCAGTCGTCGCTCCCACCCGCGCTGGTCGAAGCGGCATCGAAATACTTCACCACCGACGGCCCCCGCCCCGAGCTCGACAGCATCGCGGCGTACTACCGCGAGCGCAGAATGGCCGCCGTCGTGTTCACCGTCGACGCGACCACCGGCCTCGGACACCCCGCGATCTCGAGCGCCGACATCGCCGAGGGCGCCGCGCGCAACAACGACGTGCTGATCCCGTTCGGCTCGGTCGACCCCCTCCAGGGGGCCGCCGCGGTGGATGCCGCTCATCGCCTCGTCGAAGAGCACGGGGTGCGGGGCTTCAAGTTCCACCCGACCGTGCAGGGCTTCGATCCGAGCGACGAGCAGCACTATCCGCTGTATGCGGCGATCCAGGACGCCGGGGCGGTCGCGCTGTTCCACACCGGCCAGACCGGGATCGGCGCAGGGCTGCCGGGCGGGTACGGTCTGCGACTCGGGCTGTCCAACCCGATCCTGCTCGATCCGGTCGCCGCTGACTTCCCCGCTCTGCAGATCATCATGGCCCACCCCTCCGTGCCGTGGCAGGACGAGGCGCTCTCGGTCGCCACCCACAAGCACAACACGTGGATCGATCTGTCGGGCTGGAGCCCGAAGTACTTCCCCGAGTCGCTCGTGCGCGCCGCCAACTCGTACCTGAAGCACCGCGTGCTGTTCGGGTCCGACTTCCCGCTGCTGACCCCCGACCGCTGGATCGCCGACGCCGAGAAGACGGCGCTCAAGCCCGACGTCATGCCCGGGATCATGCGCGACAACGCCGCACGACTTCTCGGACTCACGGCGTGAGCCCACACCACATCGAAGGAGCACCCATGACCACCACGATCGCCTACAGCGCCGTCGCCGGCCTCGCCGGCACCGATCTCGGCCACACCGACTGGCTCGAGATCACTCAGCAGCAGATCGACACGTTCGCAGACGCGACCGGCGACCACCAGTGGATCCACGTCGATCCGCAGCGCGCGAAAGACGGTCCGTTCGGCGCCCCCATCGCGCACGGGTTCCTGACCCTGTCGCTGGCCGTGACCTTCTGGACGGAGCTGCTCGAGGTCGAGGCCGTCACGACGAAGGTCAACTACGGGCTCGACAAGGTGCGCTTCGTCTCGCCCGTCAAGGTCGGCGCACGAGTGCGGATGAACGCGGTGGTGGCCGAGGTCGTCGAGATCGCGGGCGGCTATCAGCTGACGGTCGACCAGACCATCGAGATCGAAGGTGCCGCGAAGCCCGCCGTGGTGGCGCGGGGCCTGTATCGCTTCTACGCCTGACCTCGCTCGATCCCCCGCTGAGCCTCGACGAAGAGACCACGACATGCACAACCCCGGCCTCGGCACCTGGATGCGCAAGCGACGCCTCAAGTCTCCCGACAAGACGGCGCTGATCTACGACGACGGGTCGACACTGAATTACCGCCAGCTGGCCGATCAGGCAGACGGAGTGGCGACGCTGCTGTCTTCGTGGGGAGTCGCCAAGGGCGACCGCGTCGCCTTCATGGGAGAGAACAGCCCGGAGTTCCTGGCGGCGCTGTTCGGGTGCGCGCAGCTGGGCGCCGTCTTCGTGCCCGTCAACACACGGCTCGCCGCGCCGGAGATCCTGCATGTCCTCGCGGACAGTCGTGCTCGCGCGGTGATCCACGACCGCGATTTCGCAGCGCGGCTGGCCCCCCTCATCTCGGCCGTCGGCATCACGGACGTCATCGAAACAGATGCCCTCGCAGAGGCAGCATCGCGCACGCCCGCCTTCATCGAGGTGGATGCCGCACCGGCGGATCCCGCCGCGGTCATCTACACATCGGGCACCACCGGTCGCGCGAAAGGCGCGGTGCTGACCCATCAGAACCTCACCTGGGTCGCGCTCAATTCGCTCGTGGACTACGACATCGTCTCGACCGACGTCGCGCTCATGATCTCTCCGCTGTTCCACGTCGCCTCTCTCGGCATGGGCGCGCTTCCGCTCATTCTCAAGGGCGGCACCATCGTCCTCGAGAAGGGCTTCGAGCCCGGACGCGCTCTGCGCCTCATCGCCGAGCACGGCGTCACGATGCTCAGCGGTGTGCCGACGACCTACCAGCTCCTGGCCGACCACCCCGATTGGGCGACCACCGACCTCACAACGCTGGCAAAGCTGACCTGCGGCGGGTCGGCGGTGCCCACCCGCATCCTCAATGCGTACGAGGAGCGCGGGCTCCACTTCTCGCAGGGGTACGGAATGACCGAAACGTCACCGGGCGCGACATCCCTCTCGCCGTCGATGACCAGGACCAAGCAGGGCAGCGTGGGTCTGCCGCACTTCTTCACCGACGTCCGCATCGCCGACGAGCACGGGGCGCCCGCTGCGCAGGGAACAGTCGGCGAGATCGAGATCACCGGACCGAACGTCTTTCCCGGCTACCTCAACCTGCCCGACTCGACTGCTGCCGCCTTCACCGCGGACGGCTGGTTTCGATCGGGTGACCTCGGCTATCTCGACACCGAGGGGTATCTGCACATCTCGGACCGGCTGAAGGACATGATCATCTCGGGCGGCGAGAACATCTATCCCGCCGAGGTGGAGAACCTCATCAGCGACATCGACGGTGTCTCGGGCGTCGCCGTCATCGGCGTGGCCGACGAGCAGTGGGGCGAAGTGCCCTGGGCCATCGTGACCGTGCGGGAGGCGGCATCCGTCGACACGGCGTCGGTACGTGCGCTGCTCGACGGCAAGCTCGCCCGCTACAAGCTGCCCAAGAAGGTGGTCATCGTCGACGAGCTGCCGCGCACGGCGTCGGGGAAAGTGCGCAAAGCCGACCTGCGGTCGCGCTTCGGAGGCTGACAGCACGAACGCGGATCAGGACGCGCGGCGCTCCGTGCTGCCGGTCAAGGCCGCGAACTGCTCGGCCGCCGCTTCCTCGAGTTCGTTTCGCACCTGCCAGTATGTCTCGAACGACCGCGGTGCGGGCCAGTCCTCGTCCATGAACGCCCTCGGCAGACGGGGGTCGACGCCGAGCAGTGCCAGCCAGTCGGCGACGAGCATGGCCCGCGCAGCGAGCGGACTGCCTGCCTCGGCAGCCGTCGCCGGATCGCTCCACGTGTCGATGAAGGCGAGGTGCTCTGCGCGGATGCGGTCGATGTCCCATGCGCCCCGGACGTTGTCGGCCATCGCGTAACCGGGCAGCTCGCGAGCGTGGAAGGCGGTGATGGCTCCCGAGGGCAGGTCCTCACGCAGAGGCTCCAGCGCTGCGGCCAGATCGACCTCGCCCGGGGCGAGCCAGAGCCCGTCGCGCAGGGGTGCGAAACCCTCCCAGGTCAGGGCGGAACGGAGGCGATGGCGCAGCGTGCGCTGCTCCTCGGGCACCGTGAAGGTCACGAGCGTCCAGCCGTTGCCGTGCGGATCGAACGGGTGCGGACCCCGCACGCGGTCTGTCGCCTCGCGGAGCACGGCACTTCCCTCCGGAGGTGAGGGAGAAGAGGATCTCGCGGCCCCGACGCTCACGGCTGAGCAGGTTGCGCTGCACCATCCGCTCGAGCGTCGCGCGGGTCGCGGGTGCGGCGATCCCTGCGCCTTCGAGCACCTCGATGAGCACGCCGGTGCGCAGCGGCGCCACGTTCCGATCGACGACGTACTCGCCGAAGAAGGCGAGAAGAAGCTGCTTCGGTTGACGGCTGCGCATACCCGTCCCCTTCTCGGTCGTCGGCACCTGATCCGTCATTGCCCCGGTCGAACGGCCTCGCCGCGCTTGGCGCGCTGGATCTGCTCGTAGACGTGCGTGCGGAGTTCCGTGAACCGGGGCAGGGCGCGCGTCGTGATCTGGTCGCGTTCGGGAGCAAGATCGATCGCCAGATCCTCTTGTACCCACGTGGGCGACTTGGACAGCACGATCACGCGCTCGCCCAGGTAGACCGACTCGTCGATGTCGTGCGTGACGAACAGGATCGACATCCCGCGGTCGCGGTGGAGCGTCCGCACCAGGTCTTCCAGGTCGGCGCGCGTCTGGGCGTCCACTGCTGCGAACGGCTCGTCCATGATGAGCACCTCGGGCTGGTACGCCACCGCACGCGCGATCGCCACGCGTTGCTGCATGCCGCCAGACAGCTGCCAGGGGTAGCTCTTGGCCGCGTGATCGAGTCCGACCGCGGTCAGGGCGTCGTCGATGAGCCGGTCCCGGTCGGTGCGCGAGAGCTTCTTGTGCTTGAGCGGCAGCTCGACGTTGCCGCGGACGGTGAGCCACGGATAGAGGCTGCGACCGTACTCCTGGAAGACCAGTGCCATCTTGTCGGGCGGCGATGTCACCGTCTTGCCGTCGAGCTCGACGATGCCCGAGGTGGGCCGGAGCAGCCCGGCGATGCACTTGAGAAGAGTCGTCTTGCCGCATCCCGACGGTCCGACGATGCACACCAGCTCACCCGCGTTCATCCGGAAGCTGATGTCTCCGATCGCCTCCACGTTCCCCGTCGAGGACTCGTAGACCTTGCGCAGGTTCTGGACGTTCAGCAGCGTGGCGCGCGCGTTCGATTCAGGCACGTTCGACCTCCTTGATTCCGTGGTACCAGCGCAGCACGCGGCGCTCGACGAATCCGAAGATCGTCGCGAGAAGCACGCCGATGAGCCCGAGCAGCAGAATGCCGCTCCACATCTCGGCGATGAGGTAGTTGCGCTGGAAGTAGACGATCTGGAAGCCGAGTCCGGACGAGGAATAGCCGAGCTCGGAGATGACCATCAGGATGAGGGCGATCGAAAGCGACTGCCGCACCCCTGCCATGATGCGCGGGCTCGCGGCGGGAAGCACGAGGTAGCGCAGTCGCTCCCACCGGCTGACCGCGAAGGACCGAGCCGTCTCGGTCATGACCGAATCGGTCGAGCGGACGCCCTCGATCGTGTTCAGCAGGATCGGCCACACCGACCCGACCACGATCACGACGACCTTCATGGCATCGGTCGGACCCATCAGCACGACCGCGATCGGAAGGAGCACGGGCGGGGGGACGGCGCGGAAGAACTCGAGCATCGGCTCGAGCAGGTCGCGCAGCCAGCGGTTGAGACCGATGAGCGTGCCGGCCGCGATGCCGACCGCGATCGACACGAGGATGCCGATCCCCAGACGACCGAGGCTCGGCAGCACATCGGTGAAGAACGCCGGGCCGATCCAGGTCTCGACGAACGCTTCGAGGAGCTCCGACGGCGAGGGGAAGAACTGCGCGGGGGCGACCGTGGACCAGATGCCCCAGATGACGACGAGGAGGACGGGCAGACCGATCGCGTAGAGGGTGCTCTCTCCGATCTTCGCCCAGACCCGCGCGGGGCGGCGGGGGGTCACGACGGTGCTCGTGTAGAGGGTCATAGCACGTCCTCCCCTCGCACCGACTGATGCCACGAGAGCGTTCTGCGCTCGATCGCGCGGAACACGAGGTTGATGAGCAGGCCGAGCAGCCCCGTCACGATCACCAGGGCGTACACCGCCGGCCAGTTGCCCGCGGACTGCGCGAAGACGATCTCGCGCCCGAGTCCGGGGTTGCCGATGAACATCTCCGCGGTGATCGCGAGGATCAGGGCCACCGCAGCGGCCAGCCGCAGACCGGTCATGAGGTACGGGAGCGCGGTGGGGAAGACGAGGTTGACCACGCGCGAGCCCCGCGACAGCCCGAAGCTGCGGGCCGTGTCCCGAGCGACGGCGTCCACGTCGGCGACCCCGTAGAGGACCTGGATGAAGACCTGCCAGAAGCTCGCATAGACGATGATCAGCAGCGCCGACTGGATCTGATAGCCGAACATCAGCACCGCGAGTGGGATGAGTGCCACGGACGGGATCGGGCGCAGGAACTCGACGGTGGTGTGGGTCGCTCGGCGCAGGAATGGGACGAGCCCGACGATCGTACCGAGCGCGGTGGCCAGGACGGTCGCGATGAGCAGGCCGAGCCCCCAGCTCGTGAGCGTGCGCCCGACATTGCGCCAGAACTCCAGGTCGCGCACGTCCTGGCCGAGCTGCGCGAGCGTCTCGGTCGCCGTCGGGAAGTAGCGAGGGTCGACGAGGCCCAGCGTGGGCAGCAACTGCCAGGTCACCAGGAACCCCAGGATTCCGGCGAGGCCCAACGCGATCTTCCGCGCGGAGCGGGTGCGACGGCTGCGGCGGAAGCGGCCCGCATCCGTCGCGGTCTGCGTCTTCGCGGGCGCCCCCTCGGAGGCGTCTGTCGGGACGTCGGTGTGCATGGCTCTCTTCCCGAGGGCGATGGGGGCCGGATGCCGGTGGTCGCGGCATCCGGCCCTGTCCGCTGTCAGCTACTGCTGCTGGATCATCGTCTCGTAGTCGGGCTCGGCCTCGATGTAGCCGAACTCGACCGCGAGGGCTCCGAGATCCTCGATGCCGGCGTCGGCGAGGTCCCACGTGAAGGTCGGAAGCGTGATGCCGGCAGCCGCCTCCTCGGGGATGTCGAGGTTCGTCGCGATCGCCGCGCGGACGGCTTCTTCGTTGCCGGACGCCCACTCGAGAGCCTCCGCCATCGCCTCGGAGTACGCGGCGATCAGCTCGGGGTCTTCATCGAGGAGCGCCTGGGTGGTGATGCTGGTCAGGACGGTCAGTCCGGGGATCGTCGCCTGGTACGGCGAGACGACCGACACTCCGCCGCCGCCCACGACGATGCCGCGGAACGGGTCGGGCGCCCACGCGGCGTCCATCGTGCCCGCCTCGAGCTGCGCCGGCACGTCCGGGAAGGCGACCTCGACGAACTCGATCGTCGAGGGGTCGCCACCGTCGTCCTGCACCGCCTTGCGGATCGTGAGGTCACCGGCGGCGCCGATCGTGTTGACCGAGACCTTCTTGCCGGCAAGATCGGCGGGCCGCGTGATGCCGGAGTCGCCGAGCGCCACGACCGCGTTCACGTCGTCGCCTTCGGCGTTGCTGTTGGCGTAGTTGCCGACGATCACGACGCCGAGGTCCTGCTGGTCGGCGCGGATCGGACCGAACGGCTGGCCGATCGCGAATTGGATGTCCCCGCTGAGCAGGGCGGGGATCGCATTGGCACCGCCCTGGGCCGGGACGACCTCGATCTCGAGACCGTGGTCTGCGAAGATCCCCTCCTCGATCGCCGCCCAGAGGGCTCCGGTCTCGGCGATCGGCAGCGCGGCGACGCGGACCGTGGTCATCTCCATCGGCTCGGCGTTCCCGCTGGAATCGGGACTGGCCGCCGGCGGCGCTGCGGAATCGGTGCAGCCGCTCAGCGCGAGCGCTGCGACGGCGAGCACACCCAGTGTGGCAAGACTCTTCTTCATTGATCGGCCTCTCGTGGTTCCTGGTCGGCGCAGTGGCGGATCGGGTGCCCCTGTGCGGCGTCCCGGCGACTGTGCCGCTGACACTTGTCATGTTGCGCTTGCCGGAATCGATTGTCAAGGTTTTCGTGACGCCCGTCACCAAATTGGTTAAATATCGTTGCGGAACGGATACACGCCCAGCGCACGACGACGACCTCCGGAGCGGCGCGGCTCCGGAGGTCGTCATCGGGGTCAGCTCAGCCGCGGCCTCCGCCGTTGTCCTCACGCACGGTCTTCGACGGATCCGACACCTGCGAAACGGGGACATACCCGTCCGCGGAGGCAGTGACCCGCACCGTCACGGTGGTCAGCCGGTGGTCCGGCGTGAGTAGGAACGTCGCTCCCGTCGCACCGTCCACGGCGACGCCGTCGACCATCCACTGGTACTCGAGCACCGCGCCGGGCGCGGACTCGACCTGCACGCCGAGCGTGTCACCGACCCGGGCTGTGCCGGTGATGACAGGCTTGGTCAGCGGCGTCTCGTCGGTCTCACCGAACGAGAGCCACGTACCCTCCAGCGCCGTGCGGCCCTGGCTCGGCTGGGAGTAGTCGCACACGCCTTCGGCGAAGATCGTGTTCAGCTGCGCCCACTGCTCGTCAGTCAGCGTCGGGTAGTCCCAGCGCACCGGTGCGCGCAACACGCACTTCAGGACGTCGGTCGACAGGGGACCTCCGGCCTTGATGCGCGGATCGGCGTGGAACGGGAACGCCGCGTTGCACGGGTTCTCGGCCGCCGAGGCGTCCCAGTCCAGCGGCGCCGCGACGAAGGTCGACGGATCGGTGAAGCATCCGTCTTCGATGTCGCCCGGCCGAGCGGTGATGGTCGCCTCGCGGTTCTGCTCGCCGGCAGCGCCCATGGCCTCGAGGTTCGCCAGCCACTCATCCATCTTCTGAAGTGCGAGGGCTCCCATCGTGCCGTTCGCGGCGCTCACGCCGCGCCAGCTGACGTGCGTGCCCGCTTCGCCGTGCGCGGCGAGCATGCGCTCGCGAAGCACCGCCGAGCGGTAGCTGTCGTGGAAGTCGCCCGACGGATCGGTGTAGCCGCGGTACTCGATGACGGGGATGTGCGTCAACCCACCCGTCGTCATGTTGAAGCGCCCGGTCGCGAAGCCGCGCTCGATCGCCTCGACACTGGCCACGGAACGCGCTGTCGAGCGCACGCCGTCGATGTCCATGCCGCCGACGTTCGCGTTGAGGCTGAGGAACTTCTCCGCGGTGATCGTGCCCGCCGCGAGCGCGTCGAGTCCGTACTGCACACCCACGTTGTCGGGGATGACGCGCAGTCCGCGGCCCTGGTCGTCCACGCCGTAGACATTCGTGACGGTGTCGGCGATCGTGCACCGGATGCCGTCGGGGTTGGCCTGCGACCACCGGTCGGCCACAGGGACGACGCCCGGGCAGCCGCGGGTGGGGTCATCGACGCCGTCGAAGAATCCGTATCCTCCACACGTGCCGACCACGGCGTGGCCGGTGACGGCGACCTTCTCGGCGTTCGACCAGCCGGCACCGGCCGCCGAGCCCCAGTAGTTCGTGAGCCCGCGGCAGTCATGCCCGGTCACGGTCGTGGTGCGCTCGTCGGGGTAGCCGATCTGTCCGATCACGCCGTCCAGGATGCCGGGGTAGTTGTTCGAGAGCAGATACTGCTGCATCGTGCCCGCGGAGCCGCCGAAACCCATCGTGAAGCGCGGTTCGCCGTGCGACTCGATGAAGTGCTCCTTGACCATGTAGGCCGTCTCGGCGCTCGTGACGTCGTCGCAGTTGGTCGCGTAGACGTTGAGTGATCCCGAGGCAACCGCGTAGCCGGCCGAGAGCAGCTGGTGGTTCTCCACCCCGCCCGTGCCGTTGCCCTGGCCGAGGCCGACGCCGCACGCACCGCCGAAGGTGTAGACGAGCTTGTCGTTCCACGCCGCCGTGTCGCTCCAGGGCGTCGGCTCCGGGGTGCCGGGCTCGTGGAGGATCGCGGTCTGGTACAGCGAGCGGTTGATCGTTCCCCGCTCGAGGCGCACGATGTACGGCACCTCCACGCCGTCGACGACCGTGGTGGCGAGGTTCGCCGGCACCGTGCCATCGGTGGGATAGTTCGCGAACTGACCCGCCGTCGTCCGATAGCGGTACTGCACGACGACGGTGTCGGTCATGCAGTTCTCATCCAGCGTGCCGAGGCCGGTGGCCTGGCAGTAGAGCTTGTGCTGCGGGCCCGAGAACACCGGGCCGCTGTGCGGGTGGTTCACCACATCGAGCCCGGCCTGCTCCTTGCCGCTGACCGCCTGCACCACCAGGCGGCTCTCACCGAGCGGCAGATCTTCCACCAGAGCGACCAGTCCGTCGCCGGTCGCCTCGAAGGAGTCGGTGACATCGACACCCGCCGCAAGGATGCGGTCGTGGTTCTTCAGCCCGGTCACCTTCACCAGCGCGTCGCCGCCGCTGATCATGTCGGCGCGACCCGAGAGCACCTCGATCGTCGCGTTGCTCGCCGCCACCGCCCCGGGGGAGGCGATCAATCCGATCACCATCGCGGCTGCCGCCGCGGTACACAGCGCCCATCGGCGCGTGCTTCTTCTCATCATGGGGGGACTCTCCTCGACCTCGTCGTCGCGAGCGGCGTCATCGCCGCCCTGCCCACAGGTTAGAAGTTGACGTGACGCTCGTCAAGAAAAGTTCGAGTATTAACGGATGCTGAGTCTCCGCGTCCTGATCGAACCCGCCAGATCGACGTTGATCGCACCGATGTGAGCGCGCATACGGTCTTCGGCACTGGGGCCCAGCTCGTCGTAGCGCTGCGCGAAGAGCTCCCGCACGGCGACGCGCGGCCATCCGGCCGGAAGAACTTCGCGGGGCAGTCCCACGTCGAAGCCCCGGAACCGCTGCCACGTCAGCATCAGCCGCGAGCGCTCCGCGAGAGCGGGGCCGCCGGTGAGTTCGGCCTGATGACCCAGGTCTGCGCGCAGCGCATCGTAGTGGGCGCGCGCGGCCTCCAGATCCCACGCGGCACGAGGGCCGCCCTCGATCGAGGTCTCCAAGCTCGCCCGCATCGAGGTGAGGTCGGCGACCCCGATCTCCTGCAGCTGCGCCATGGCCGCGGCCGCTGTATCCAGCGGCGAGATCCAGACGCCGTCGTAGAGGGGCGCGTACCCCAGCCACTTCAAGCGCGATCGGGCGTTGTGCCGCATCGCCCGCTGCGATTCCGGGATGGAGAACGCCAGAACGCTCCAGAGGCCGTCCCACGCGGTCTCGGTGCGCCCGAACGTGTCGAGCCAGGCCGCCTCCTCCGCCACGATCGAGGCGGCGCGCGGTGAGAGTCGATGCGTGGTCCTGCGGCCGACGCGGTCGGAGATCAGCAGCTCGAGGCGGGTGAGCCGGATCAGGGTGGCGCGCGCCGCGGCTTCCTTGACTCCGAGGTCCGCCAGCGCAGACACCAGCGCGCCCGACGGCATCGGCTCCGCAACATCCCACCAGTAGTCACCGAAGAGTGTGAGCACCTGGCGGGCGGGTGACGCGCGGCGCGACGGCGCTGTCCCGCTGACGGGTTCCCCGGACATCCCCCCATCATCCCACCGCGCCGACGCTCGGCCCGCCGGACGATCGGTCAGAGCGGGTACTGCCCCGGCTCGCGGCGCATCGTGATCCAGCGGGTCTCGGTGAACGCGTCGATGTTGGCCTGCGCCACCGCCGTGGCGAGAGCCCGTTCCCGACGACCCGGTGCCGCCGAACGGGGCGTTCGCCTCGTCGTTGACGGTCTGGTCGTTGATGTGCACGATGCCGGTGGGGATGCGGCGGGCCATCTCGAGTCCGGCGAACACGTCCGCCGTCACGATGCCGAGCGACAGCCCGTAGTCGGTCTCGGCGGCGAGCTCCACCGCCTCGTCGTCGGTCGCGAACGAGACGACGGATGCGACCGGGCCGAAGACCTCGTCGCAGTAGGCGGCGGCATCCCGCGGCGTGTTCGCGAGCACGGTCGGCCGATAGAACAGCTGGTCGTACGTTCCGCCCGCGCGCAGCTCGGCGCCCTGGGCCACGGCATCCTGCACCAGCGTGTGCACGCGGTCGCGCTGCACCTCGTCGATGAGCGGTCCGAGGTGCACCTGGCCGGCCGCCGGATCGCCGACGTGCATCGAGTCGGCCTTCGCCGCGAGCTTGGTGACGTACTCCTCGAACAGCGACTCGTGCACGATGTGGCGGCCCACGGTCATGCAGATCTGCCCCTGGTGCAGGAACGAGCCCCACGTCGCGAGGTTCACGGCCTTGTCGACGTCGGCGTCCGCGCGGATGATGTACGCCGAGTTGCCGCCGAGCTCGAGGTGCGCGCGCTTCAGGTGACGACCGGCGAGCTCGCCGACGGCCCGGCCCGCGCGGGTCGAGCCGGTGAAGGCGATCACGCGCACGCGCGGGTCGGCCACCATCGCCTCGCCGACCTCGGCTCCGCCGGGGACGAGCTGCAGCAGTCCCGCCGGCAGCCCCGCCTCCTCGAAGATGCGCACCATCGACACGCCGCCGGTGATGACCGTGCGCGGGTCGGGCTTGAGCAGCACGGCGTTGCCCAGCGCGAGCGCCGGAGCGACGGCGCGGATGCCGAGGATCAGCGGCACGTTGAACGGCGAGATGACCCCGACCACGCCGACCGGCACCTGCTGGCGAGCGAGAGACGCGGCTCTTCGCTGGAGAGGATCGACCCGAGCGGTGCCGACGGCAGCGCGGAGGCCTCGTAGCACTCGGCCGCCGTGACGTGCAGGGCGAATCCGGCCAGCGGCGGGATCGCGCCGACTTCGCGGATGTTCCAGCCGCCGATCTCGTCGGCGTACTGCTCCCAGAGCTGGCCGGCCTTGCGCAGCACGGCCGCGCGGGCCGGATGCGGGCAGCGCGGCCCACTCCTTCTGGGCGGATGCCGCGCCCCCGGCGGCACGAGCGACGTCGGCCGCATCCGCCATGCCGACCATCGCGAGCGTCTCGCCGGTGGCGGGTTCGATCGAGGGGATCTCGCCCCCGCCGCCGGCGACCCATTCGCCGTCGATGAAGATCTTGCCCGCGAACACCGCGGGGTCGATCAGGGTCTGCTCGGTATCGGTCACAGTGCTCATGGTCTTCTCTCTCATCGTCGAATCAGAATGCTTGGTTGGCTTCTCAGGCCGGGATGCCGCGCGACAAGCCGCTGCGCGCGTCGCCCGGCGATGCTCTGCGACCAGCCGCGCTGGATGACGCGCATCGCGTCGGCGGCCAGCTCTGCTCCATCGTCGTACGGCGCACGCCAGATCGCCAGCATGTCGGCAGCCGGAGTCGACAGCACCGAGCGCGAGAAGGCCTCGACACCCCACCGGCCCTCGTAGCCGTCATCGAGCGCCGCGCGTACGACCTCGGGAAGGTCGACGGCTCCCGTGCTCAAGGGCCCCCGGCCGGACTGGCCGAGTTCGAGGTAGCCCAGCAGCGGCATCGCGACGCGGATCGCCTCCGACATGTCCGCCTCTTCGACGGCCATGTGGAACGTGTCCAGATGGATCCGCAGGTGCTCGGACCCGCTCATCTCGACGTAGGCGACGGCCTGCGCCGCCGTGTTGACGAGCGACGTCTCGTAGCGGTTGAGCACTTCGAAGGTCATCGTGATGCCGCGCTCGTGCGCGTAGTCGGCGACTGCTCCCACTTCGCGGGCGGAGCGCTCGACCGCCGCTCGCGACGTCGGCCCGCGAGGAGGCCCGAACGGGCCGTACGGTACGCCGTTCATCTGGTCGCCGCCGAGCGCCGCGGTCAGATCGACGATGCTCCGCAGCAGAGCCGCCCCGGCTGCGCGCTCGTCGGGATCTTCCGATGAGACGTTCGCGCCGTGCGCCTGGCCCCCCGCGATCGTGATCGGCGCGATCGCGTGCTCGGCGAGCACGAGCGCCAGCGCGCCGGCGTCGGTGGCCGCGGGATCCAGCGGCGGCAGGACGATGCGCGAGTAGCCCAGCTCGGCGAGTGATCGCAGCGCCGCCGGCAGGTCACGAGGATCGGCATCCGGCAGCAGCACGTTGATGTGGCAGGCGATGTCGAGGTGCGTCCGTGCGGTCGGGTCGGGGGCCATGGGTGCTCCTCAGAACGTGGGAAGGTCGAGGCGCTTCTTGAACACCGAGTAGCCGTCGTCGACGTGCACGACGGTGCCGTTGATGACGTTGGACTCGTCGGAGGCGAGGAAGGCCACGACATCGGCGATCTCTTCGGGCGCGGTCATCGTGCCGCGCAGCTGCTCGGAGGCGAAGGTCGCCTTGAGGTCGTCGCTGAACTGGTTGATGATCGCGGTGCCGACGCGTCCGGGCGTGATCGCCACGGCGCGGACGCCGTATTCGGCGAGCTCGTAGGCGGCCGACCGGGTGAACGAGATGACGGCGGCCTTGGCCGCGCTGTAGGTGAAGGCGAGCTCCGCCGCCTGCTCGCCGTAGATCGACGAAGTGCTGATGATGACGCCCCCGGTGCCCTGGTCGCGGAATTGCCGGCCAGCGGCGAGGATGCCGTAGTAGACGCCGTCCTGGTCGATGCGGATCATCGGCACATAGTCGACCTCGGGGTCGTGGTCGAGCAGGGCTTTGCCGCCGGCGATGCCCGCGTTGTTGAAGATCACGTCGAGGTGGCCGAACACACTCGACGGCTCGCGCGACGGCGGCGGCGACATCCGCGTAGACCGAGACATCGGTCTTGATCGCGGTCGCGGCATCCGCCGAAGCCGAGCGCCTCGACTTCGGCGACGACGCCCTCGGCCTGCGCGAGGTTCATGTCGGCGATCACGACCTTCGCGCCCTTCGCGGACGAACTTGAGGACGGTCGCGCGACCGATGCCGCTGGCGCCGCCGGTGATGACGGCGACTTTGCCTTTCAAACGCATGTGCAGACTTTCTCGGAAGGGTGCTCGGATGCCGGACGGGCTGCCCGGCGTTCGGGGACTGCGCCGTGGGAACCGGTGTCCCGGCTCCCACGGCATCCGGACTGCTCTACTCGAGCTTGTCCGAGGGGGTGATCGACGACGCGTTGTCGATGGTCACCAGGGTGGTGCCGACCGCCTCGAAGTTCTCGGCGGGCATCGTGCCGTCCTCCTGGTAGGCCAGGACGTGCTCAAGCAGGGAATCGAGGATCGAGGGCCATGGCTGCTCGACCGTGGCGAGGAACGCACCCTGCGCCTCGATGCCGGCGATCGCTTCGCTCGTGGCGTCGACGCCGGTGACCTTCGCAGTCTGCACCGGCTTCGGTGACCGCCTGTGCGGCACCCAGGGCCGCGTCGTCCCAGCCGACCCAGACGCCGTCGAGGCCGTCGGGGTTGGCGGTCAGGTAGTCGGAGACCAGTGCCAGCGCCTCGGTGCGGCCGGTGGCGGGCGAGACGACCTGCTGGATCTCGCCGCCGGCGAGCGTCGCGCCGGCCGCCTCGAGGTCCTCCGCTGCCAGGCCCGAGCGCATGCGGATGCCCGCGTGCGGGTCGTGGCCGATGACCATGATGCTCTTGCCCTCGAGCCCGCCGAGCGTGTCCTCGAACGCGCCGAGCGTGCTGTCGACGATGCCCTGCTGGTCGGTCGTGATGTTGATCGCGAACGCGTCGGTGGGCTCGGTGCCGCTGTCCATCGCGAAGATCGGGATGCCGGCATCCTTCGCCGCGCTGACGATCGAGCCGATCGAGGCGACGTCGGTGTAGCCGTCGAGGATCACGTCGGCGCCCTGGCCGATCGCGCTCTCGACGGCGGGGTTCATCTTCTGGAAGTCGAAGTCGCCCTGGATCATCGTGAGATCCCAGCCGAGCTCCTCGGCCTGTGCCTCGACGGCCTTGACCCACCACGCGCCGATGGGCGTCTGGTTGCCCGACGTGAACGCGATGACCTTGAACGGCTCGTCGGAGCCACCGCCGGCGTCGCCGCCGCTTCCGCTGCCCGAGGACGAGCAGCCCGCCAGCGCCAGGGTGGCGACGGCGGCCATCGCCGCGAGAGCCTTGAATTTCGTACGCACTTTGTACTCCTTTGTCGTGATTGCGCTTCTTGCGTTGGTGCCCGAGCGGTCGGCTCGGTCTCTCAGGGGGTGGCGCCTTGCTCGCGCTACCTCTCCCGGGTCTTGAGGGAGGACAGGGTCACGGCGGCGATGATGATCAGGCCGGTGACGACCTGCTGGACGTAGGCGTTGACGCCGAGGATGTTCAGGCCGTTGCTCATCACGCCGATGATCGCGACGCCGACCATGGTGCCGACGAGGTTCGCGGCCCCGGATCGCACGATCGTCATGCCGAGGAAGACCGCGGCGACGGAGAAGAGCAGGTTGTCCTCGCCCTGCACCGCGCTCGCGCTGCCGAGGCGCGCCGCGAGCAGGATGCCGCCCATCGCCGAGACGAGCCCGGCCACGGTGAAGGCGAGCAGCCGCGCGCGGCGCACGTTCACGCCCGACAGCCTCGAGACCTCGACGTTGCCGCCGGTCGCGTACCAGCGCCGACCGAGGGTCGTGAACCGGAGGACGAACCAGAGGATCACCGAGATGCCGATCGCGATGAAGACCGGAAGCGGGATCTCGAGGAACTTGCCCTGGCCGAGGTTGTTGAACTCGGGGGGCAGGTTGAACAGCGTCGTGCCCTCGGTGACGATGAACGCGAGCCCCGTCACCGATGTCAGCGTCGCCAGGGTCGCGACGAACGCCGACAGGTTGACGTAGGCGATCAAGAGTCCGTTCGCCAGCCCGATGAGAAGTCCGACGATCAGCGCCGCGAAGATCGCGAGCGCAATCGGCCAGCCGCTGATCATGAGGGATGCCGCGACGGCGCCGGCCAGGGCCGAGGTGGCCGCGACCGACAGGTCGAAGTCGCCGACCACCATGACGATCGTCTGCGCTCCCGCGATGATCGCGAGGATCGCGACCTGGTACAGGATGTTCTTCACGTTCGTGAAGCTGAGGAACACGTCCGGCCGCATCGCGAAGAAGAAGAGGATCAGCACGACGAGCGCGAGCACGGTGCCGGACGACAGGAGCTTCTGCCCGACCGACCGCCGCGGGACGACGCGAACGTCGGTGGTGTCCTCCACCCCCAGGTTTCGAGAGGTTGTCATGCCTGTGCCTTTCCATCGAGAGGGGACTTTCCGTAGCAGTACGCCAGCAGGACCTCTTCGTCCGCCTGGGCGGCCTCGACCTCACCCGAGATCCGGCCTTCGTGCATGATGAGGATCCGGTCGCTCATCCCGATCAGCTCCGGCAGTTCGGAGCTGACGGTGATCACCGCCGTTCCGGCCTCGGCGAGCCGGCGGATCAGCCGGTAGATCTCGGCCTTCGTGCCCACGTCGATGCCGCGGGTGGGCTCGTCCATCAGCAGCACGTCGGGCGTGCGCGCCAGCATCTTCGCCAGCACGACCTTCTGCTGGTTGCCACCCGAGAGTTCGCTCACGTGCTGACGCGGCCCTCGCGCCTTGATCTGCAGGTCCCGCATCCCGCGGTTGGTGATGTCGACGATGCGCGCCCCCGACACGACGCCCATCCTGCTCACCGACGAGATGTTCGCCACGGCGATGTTGTCCTGGATCGACGCGCCGAGGATGACGCCCTGCGTGCGGCGCTCTTCCGGAACCAGCGCGATGCCGGCGTTGAGCGCCTTGGGCACTCCGGGAGATTTCGGCAGGGTCGTCCCACCCACGGTGATCTCGCCCGCCCTGTGCTTCTGTGCACCGGACAGGATGCGCAGAAGCTCACTGCGCCCCGAGCCGGCCAGGCCGCCGATGCCCAGCACCTCGCCGTGGTGGACGTCGAACGAGACGTCCTTCACGCGGCGTCCGCCGAGGTCGCGCACCGAGAGGGCCACCGTGGTCGTCGCCGTTCCGCGGTCGGGGTACAGCTCGCCCGCCGAGCGCCCCACCATCGTCGAGATGACCTCGTCGATGTGCGAGTCCGCGACGTCCTTGGTCACGATCGTCTGCCCGTTGCGCATGATCGTCAGCCGGTCGCAGAGCTCGAAGACCTCCTCGAGGCGGTGCGAGACGTAGACGATCGCGACCCCGCGATCGCGCAGCGACCGCAGCACCGCGAACAGATCCGTGATCTCGGTGTCGGTGAGCGAAGCGGTCGGCTCGTCGAGGATGAGGACGTTCGCATCCATCGCCAGTGCACGGGCGAATGCCACCATGGTCTGCTGCACCGGTGACAGGTCACCGGCCAGCATCCCGAGCGGGATCTTCTGGTTGATGCTGTCCAGTTGGGCCCGCGCGCGGCGCCGGAGGCTCTTCCACTGCACCACGCCGGCCGCGGCTCGGCGTCTGGTCGCCGAGAAGGATGTTCTCCGCGACGCTGATCGACGGGATGACCGAAAGCTCCTGGTACAGCGCCACCACGCCCGCGTGGTTCGCGACGCGCACGTTGGCGAATTCGACTTCCTCGCCGTTGCGCAGCAGCGTCCCGGAGTCGGGTGAGTAGATGCCGGTGAGCACCTTGATCAGCGTGGACTTGCCCGCGCCGTTCTCACCGAGCAGGGCGTGGATCTCGCCCGGGCGCACCGAGAGGCGCGCGTTCTCGAGCGCGTGCACGCCGTCGAAGCGCTTGGTGATGTCGCGCGCCTCGAGCGCGGGGGTGGCTGCGTGCGAGGTCGCGTCGGGCGCGCTGTCGAGGATCGTCATGCGCGCCTCCGTCGGCGATGTCGTTGCAGCGCAGAACGACTTTGGGGTGGATGCCGCTCACGTGCACGGCGAACGCCTCGGCGGCGTCCTCGATGTCGAACACCGCCTGGGTCAGCTCGTCCAAGGCCAGGTACGGGAGGATCTGCAGCGCACGCGGGAACGCGTAGGGCGAGACGAACACGCCGGTGAGCGTCAGCTCCTTGAGGTACAGGTAGTCCGAGAGGTTCAGCGGCATCTCGTAGTCGGCGGGATACATCGCCCCGTAGATGACGGTCGCGCCCTTGGCGGCGATGTCGAGGAGACCCCGCGACGGCACGCGGCGAACCCGAGGCGTCGATCACGACGTCGAAGCCTCGACCGTCGGTGATCTCGTCGGCACGCGCGTACTGGTCTTCGCCGACCGGATCGATCACGGCATCCGCCCCGTGCCGCAGAGCCATCTCTCGACGCTCGGCGATCGGCTCGATGAGGGTCAGCGACGTCGCACCGTTCATTCTTCATGACCTGCAGGGCGAGCTGGCCGATCGGCCCGCCGCCGCAGATCGCGACGCGGTCGCCGACCGGATGTGCGTCTTGTCGGCGATGCGCACGGCGACCGAGGTCGGCTCGAGCAGGCAGCCCTGCAGCAGCGACACCGCGTCGGGCAGCTTGTAGACCTGCGACTCGTGCCAGGTGACGGACTCGGCCATACCCGGACGGTTGTAGTCCTGGATGTGCTCGCAGAACTGCTGCCGTCCGGCGCGGCACGGTGTGCAGGTGCCGCAGAACCGCAGGAAGTTGCCGGCGACGCGATCGCCGACCTGCAGCCCGTTGCGGTGCGCCGCGGCTCCGAGTGCCTCGACGACGCCGGACAGCTCGTGACCGAGGCCGATCGGGACGTCGGTGCCGAAGTAGCCCTCGGCCAGGTGCGGGTCCGAGCCGCAGATCGCCGAGTACGCGACGCGGATGCGGACGTCTTCGGGGCCGAGGTCGGGCTCGGGCATGTCGACGAGGCCGATCACGCCGCGGGTCGACTCGTCGGGGTCGCGAAGACTGCCGATCCTGGTGACAGCGACTGTTCTCATTCGTCTCTCCGTTGAGCGAGCGGTGCGGTGGCGGGTCAGTCGCCGGCGGCGATGACGCGGCGGGTGGCGGCGATCGTCGCCGACAGTCCGTAGCCGTGCTTGTCGCGCAGCTCCTCGTCGTCGCCGAACCCGGCGTAGACCTGTGGAATGCCGAGGCGCTCGAAAGCGGTGAGGCGGATGCCGCGATCGGCGACGACGTCGGCGACACGGGATGCGAGCCCGCCGTAGGCGAGGTGATCCTCGAGGATCACGAAGCGGCCGCCGGTCTCGGCCGCGCACTGCGCGATGAGCTCCTCGTCGATCGGCTTGAGCGTGAACATGTCGACAACGCGCACCGAGAAGCCCTCGCTCTCGAGCTCGACCGCGGCATCAAGCGCCTGGGCGACGACCGTGCCGTGCGTGAAGATCGTCGCATCGGTGCCCTGGCCGCGCGATGATGCCCTTGCCGATGCGGATCGTCGTGCTCGCCGGGCTCGTAGAGCACCTTGTCCTTCTTGCCGACGGCGAGGCGGATGTAGATCGGACCCTCCATCGCCATGGACTGCCGCAGGATCTCGCCGACCATCAGCGGGTCGCCGATGGAGGTGACCGTCATGTTCGTCAGCGCGCACATGAGCGCGAGGTCCTCGACCGCGTAGTGGGTCGATCCGCCGTTGCCGACGAGACCGCCGTGGGTGCCGATGATCTTCACGGGCAGGTTCGGGTAGCAGACGTCCGAGCGCACCTGCTCGAGCGCCCGCATCGACAGGAAGGGAAGCATGCCCGAGACGACGGGGATGTTGCCGTCGTACGCGAGCCCGGCGGCGATGCCGACGCTGACCTGCTCCGCCAGCCCCACATCGAGGAAGCGGTCGGGGTACTTGTCGCGGAACTCCACGAGCGTCGCGCCGATGTCGGGCGTGATGACCCAGAGGTTCGGGTGCTCCTCGCCGAGTTCGGCGAGGGTCGTTCCGATGACCGAACGGGCACCGAGGAACTCACCGAAGGTGAAAGTGACAGGCATCAGACGCTCTCCTTCGTGCGGGATGCTTCGAGCGCGGCCATCGCGCGCTCCAGGTCGGCGGCGCCGAGCGAGCCGGCGTGCCAGGCGAGGTTGTGCTCCATGAAGTCGACGCCCTTGCCCTTGACGGTCTCGCAGATCACGACGGTGGGTCGGTTGCTGGAGGTTTCCGGCAGCGCATCGATCGCGGCGACGAGCTCGCCCATGTCGTGCCCGTCGATGTGGACGACGTTCCAGCCGAAGGCGGCCCACTTGTCGGGATACGGCTCGAAGACCACGCGCTCTTCGGCGAAGCTCGTCATGAGCTGGCGGTTGCGGTCGACGAACGCGACCAGGTTGCCGAGCTCGTTGCTGCGAGCCGCCATCGCGGCCTCCCACACCGAACCCTCTCCGGTCTCGCCGTCACCGAGCAGGCACACCACCCGGTGCGACTCGCCCCGGCCGCGGGCGCTCAGCGCCATTCCGACCGCGATCGGCAGACCGTGACCCAGTGAGCCGGTGGAGCACTCGACGCCCGGCAGCTGCACCTTGCACGGGTGCATGCCGTACGCACTGTCGAGCTGACCGTAGGTGTCGACGATCCCTTCGTAGGAGAAGAACCCGCGCATCGACATCGCGATGTACATGCACACCGCGGCGTGACCCTTGCTCAGCACGAAGCGGTCGCGCTCGGGGTTGCGCAGGTCGGTCGGATCGACGTGCAGACCGTATTCGAACAGAGCGGTGAGGATGTCCGCCGCGGAGAGGTCGCCGCCGATGTGCACGGCACCCTCGTACGTTCCGCACAGATGCAGCAGCTTCGAGCGCAGCTCGAACGCCAGGTCTTCCAGCTCGTTCCACCGTGCGCGGCGCGCCGCCGGTCTGAAGGGTCGTCTCACCCATCACATGCCTCCTCATCGATGCGTCGCTGAGGAACCCTCCAAGGGCGTCCTCGTCGACTCGCTTGCGGCCGGATCCCGACTTCGCGGGACCGACGAGGCGACAGTAACACGATGTGATTTACAAGTAAACAGGAATGAACGTAAACTTGTTTATGGGCACACGAAGCGGTGTCCATCACAGAACTCAAGACACAGAGAGGTGCTTGATCGTCATGACTGGAACGTTGGAGACAGTTCGAACGGAGCTGTACATCGGCGGTGCCGAGCGTCAGACCGACCAGACGCTCGCGATCGCAGACCCCGGCAAACCGGGCGTCATCGTCGGGCATGCGGCATCCGCATCGAAGGACGATGTGACGGATGCGGTGGCCGCGGCGAAGGCCGCATTCCCCGCATGGTCGGCGCTCAGCGCCACCGAGCGGGCTGCTCAGATGGCCGAGGCGATCGCCGGGATCGCAGACGAGCGTGACATGGACGCCGCGATCCTCTCGCAGGAGAACGGCAAGATCCGGTTCGAGAGCTGGATCGACGCACTCGTGTTCGAGATCCGCTGGAACCTCGCCCTGATGATCGCCGACGAGGTCGACACCGGAAAGACGCTGCCGGTTGTGCCCGGCATCCCTGTCGAGACCGTCATCTCGCACCAGGCGCTCGGCGTCGTCACCGTCATCGTGCCCTTCAACTGGCCGATCGCGATCCTCGGCGCCGCTCTCCCCCACGCCCTGCTCGCCGGAAACACCGCGATCGTCAAGCCGCCGCCCTCGGCACCCCTGGCGACGGCCCGCGTGGTGCAGCGCATCGCCGAGAAGCTGCCGCCCGGAGTGCTCAACGTCGTCACGGGTGCGGATGAGAACATGGCCGGCCTCATCCAGAACACCGACGTCGCCAAGGTCTGCTTCACCGGTTCGGTGGGCGGCGGCAAGCGCATCATGCAGATGGCCTCCTCGACCCTGACGCGCGTGACGCTCGAACTGGGCGGCAACGACGCGGCCGTCTTCCTCGAGGACGCGATCATCGACGACGTCCACCTCGACCGGCTCTACGCGGCGATCTACGACACCACCGGGCAGATCTGCATGAACGCGAAACGCGTCTACGTGCACCGCTCGCGGCTCGATGAGGTCGTCGCACGGCCTGAGCGCGAGGCTCGACAAAGCGGTCATCGGCTACGGGCTCGACGAGGGCACCACGATGGGGCCGCTGCACTCCTCGGCGCAGAAGGCGTTCGTCGAAGAGATCATCCAAGAGGCGAAGGATGCCGGCGCCGACGTCCGCGAGTTCGGCGAGCTGCCCGGCGGCGAGCTGGCGGGGGGCAACTTCCTCCGGCCCGCGATCGTCGTGAACGCCGACTCGTCGCTGCGAGTGGTGACCCAGGAGCAGTTCGGTCCCGTCATCCCGATCATCGCCTTCGACAGCGAGGACGAAGCGGTCGCGTTGGCGAACGACACCTGGGGCGGTCTGTGCGGCTCGGTCTGGACGGCTGACCCGGCCGCGGCGAACCGCGTCGGGTCGCAGTTGGTCTGCGGCTACGTCTGGGTCAACGATCACGGCGCGACGCGTCTGGACCTTCGCGCGCCGTTCGGCGGCATGAAGCAGTCCGGTATCGGGCGGGAACAGGGCATCGAGGGCATCCGGGCATTCCAGGACACGCGCTCGATCGCCACGATCGACGCCGCGGCGCTCGCCGCGCAGGCGCACTGATGGCCGGCCGCGGCCGACATCCTCGGCTCAACGGGCCGAGGGTGCCGGTCGCGGCACCCGCGCGGTCATCGTCGTTCCCGGCTCCCCGGAGGCTGCTCGCTAGACTCGTACCAGGGATCTCGACGTGATCCGGCGCTGGAATGGAGTGCGGTTGACAGGCGATCTGGAGACTGATTCCGTGCCGCTGCTGGTCGGCGCGACGGAGATCATCACGACGCCTCTGCCGGATGTGATCGACACCGACGCCTTCACTCCTCGCCTGCTTCACCTCGTCTCGAACGCGCTGGTGTGGCGCGAATCGCGGATGCTGCGCAACGCGTTCAATCTCGGCACGAACGATTGGCGGGTGATCTCTGCCCTCTCCATCCGTCCGGGTGCGACCTCGACCGACATCTCGGAGTTCGTCGCGATGAACAAGGCGATCGTCTCCAAGAGCGTCAACACCCTCATCGCCCGCGAGCTCATCGTGCCCGCAGACGGCAAGCGAGGCTCTCGGCACCTCTATCTCACGCGCGCCGGCGCCGACATGCACGACCGGATGAAGCCGCTCTCGCTGCAGGGGCAGGAGATCGTCCTCGTCGGATCTGACCGGAGCCGAAGTCGCGCAGCTCAATGCGCTGCTGCATCGGCTGCTCCAGAAGACGCCTGAGCTCTCCGCCCCGTCGGAGGCGCCGAACCGGTCCGTCCCCGACTGATGGGGGCGCTGCACCATTGCGCCGGATTCCACGGTGGATCCTCATGTCCGCAATTTACCTATAGACATTCCCTATGTATATAGGTATCGTCGCTTTCGGAAGCGCGACGATGCGCTGCCGCTGAAAGCGGAAAGGACCTCGATCAGTGTCGAAGACCACGCATGTCATGGCCAACCCTCAGGCGGCGCTCGAGCTGCTGACCGGCTACTCGCTCGAGATGACGGGCAAGGACGTCCCCGGTCTCATGGAGGCGAAGGACAGCATTCCGGCCGGCACGAAGATCAACGTCACGTTCCTCGGCAATGAGGACCTCGAGATGCGCGTGAGCGCCGCGAAGGCCGTGCGCGAGCTCGGCTTCGTCCCGGTCCCGCACATCTCCGCCCGCCGCCTGTCGTCGCGCGCCCAGCTCGAGGAGTTCCTCTCCCGGCTGCAGGATGTCGGAGCGACCGACAGCGTCTTCGTCGTCGGCGGCGACCCGACCACACCCGAAGGCCCGTACGAGGACTCGTACGACGTGATCCGCACCGGACTGCTTCTGGACTACGGCGTCAAAGAGGTTTCGATCGCCGGCTACCCCGAGGGTCACCCCGACATCTCGGACGAGGTGCTCTGGCGGGCACTGGATGAGAAGTCGCTCTCGCTGGCCCAGCAGGGACTGCAGGCCACGATCCTCACCCAGTTCGCCTTCGACACCGACCCGGTGCTGGCCTGGGTCGACCAGGTCCGCGCGCGCGGCATCGACAGCACGATCCGGATCGGCACCCCCGGCCCCGCCGGCATCAAGCGCCTGCTGGGCTTCGCCCGGCGCTTCGGCATCGGCGCGAACGCGATGATCGTCAAGAAGTACGGGTTCTCGCTGACCAACCTGATGGGCACCGCCGGTCCCGACAAATTCGTCACCGACCTGTCGGCGATGCTCGCCGACAAGACCGCCGAGCCCTCGGCGGGAACGACATCCGGTCCCGTCAAGCTGCACTTCTACACGTTCGGCGGCCTCCTGGCGACGGCCGACTGGGCTCGTGAGTACTCCCGCGCCCAGTCCTGACAGGCTTTACCCATGACTGTGCACAACGAAGCTCTGCGCGACCACGCCTGCCTGATCGTCCACGGCCCCGACAAGCCGGGGATCGTGGCGGCCGTGACCGCGCTGGTCACCCGCAGCAAGGGCAACATCGTCCAGCTCGACCAGTACTCCGACGATGCGAACGGCGGCAACTTCTTCCAGCGCGTCGTCTTCCACCGCCCCGATCTGGCGGCGGCGATGCCCGAGATCGAGGCCGACCTGACCGAGACCGTCGGCGGCGCTCGGCCTGGAGTGGACCCTCACCGATCAATCCGTGCCGAAGCGGATGGCGATCCTCGCCTCGACGTCGGACCACTGCCTGCTCGAGCTGCTCTGGCGGCACCGCCGCGGAGAGCTGCCCGTCACGATCCCGATGGTCATCTCCAACCACACCAACACCGCCGAAGACGTCCGCTCGTTCGGCATCCCGTTCTTCCACGTCCCCTCGCAGGGCCCCGACAAGTCCGAGGCCGAGGCGACGCATCCTCGAGCTGCTCGAAGGACAACGTCGACTTCATCGTGCTCGCCCGCTACATGCAGATCATCTCCGAGGACTTCCTCGACCAGATCGGCGTGCCGGTGATCAACATCCACCACTCGTTCCTGCCCGCCTTCATCGGCGCCGCCCCGTACCGCAAGGCCAAGGAACGCGGCGTGAAGCTCATCGGCGCCACCTCGCACTACGTCACCAAAGACCTCGACGAGGGCCCGATCATCGAGCAGGACGTCGCGCGCGTGAACCACGCGATGGATGCCGCCGACCTGCAGTCCCGCGGCGCATACGTCGAACGCGCCGTGCTCTCCCGCGCCGTGCAATGGCACGCCCAGGACCGCGTCATCCGACACGGCAACCAGACCATCGTCTTCACGGACCGACCGTGACCACCACGGATGCCTCGACCTGAGGCTCCCCCACCGAACAGAGAGGTTCAGACATGACACCGAAGAATCTGCAGGAAGTCATCGACGCGGCGGGAAGCCCCGTCGAGCTTCTGCGCAACTCGCAGATCGGCTCCTACATCTATCCGGTCGTCCCCGCGGACTTCCAGAACTGGATCAAGGAGCAGAAGGCCTGGCGCGACACCGCGGTCCTGTACGACCAGTCGCACCACATGGACAATCTGTTCCTGCGCGGCTCCGACGCGATCAAGCTGATCTCCGACACCGCGATCAACTCGACCGCGCTGTTCCCGGTCGACAAGGCAAAGCAGTACGTTCCGACCACCGCCGCCGGGCACGTCATCGGTGACGGCATCCTGTTCCGCGAGGCGGAGGACGAGTACGTCTACGTCGGCCGCGCGCCCGCGTCGAACTGGCTGCTCTACCACGGCGAGACCGGCGGCTACCAGAACCTCGACATCGAGATCGACCGTCGTTCGCCCTCGCGTCCGTACGGCCACGAGGTCACCCGCCGCTACTACCGGTTCCAGATCCAGGGTCCGAACGCGTGGTCTGTCATCGAGAAGCTCAACGGCGGACCGCTCGAGCAGCTCAAGTTCTTCAACATGTCGACCATGACCATCGACGGCACGACCGTCAAGCACACTCCGGCACGGCATGGCCGGCGCGCCGGGGCTGGAGATCTGGGGCCCGTACGCCGACCACGACCGCATCTGGACCGCGATCGTGAACGCCGGCGCCGAGTTCGGGCTGGTCCCGGTCGGCTCTCGCGCCTACCCGTCGAACACGCTCGAATCCGGCTGGATCCCCTCGCCCCTCCCCGCGATCTACACCGGCGAGGCTGAGCGCGGCTACCGCGAGTGGCTGCCTGCCGACGGATACGAGGCGACCGGCACCCTGGCGGGCTCGTTCGTCTCCGAGAACATCGAGGACTACTACCTCACGCCGTGGGAGCTCGGCTACGGCAACTTCGTGAAGTTCGACCACGACTTCATCGGCCGCGACGCGCTCGAGAAGGTCGACCCCGCCTCGCAGCGCAAGAAGGTCACGCTCGCCTGGGATGCCGAGGACCTCGGCAAGGTGTGGACCTCGCTGCTGAACGTCGACGGACCCAGCTACAAGTTCTTCGACCTGCCGCTGGCCAACTACGGCTCCGCCAACTACGACTCGGTCGTGGACGAGGACGGCACGGTCGTCGGCTACTCGATGTTCACCGGCTACAGCGCCAATGAGCGCCGCGGCCTCTCGCTCGCGACGGTCGACCCGAACGTGCCCGAGGGCACCGAGCTCAAGGTCGTCTGGGGTGAGCCGAACGGCGGCACCACCAAGGCGAGCGTCGAGCCGCACGAGCAGACCGAGGTGCGTGTCGTGGTCAGCCCCGTGCCGTACTCGACGGTCGCGCGCGCGACCTACCAGGGCGGCTGGCGCACGCAGTACCAGCCCGCGTAGCCCGGCACAATATGCTCGAGGGGGTTCGGGGGCTTCGGCCGCCGGACCCCCTCGCGCCGGTTCGCGGGGCGGCCGCGCCGACGAAGGAGGCATCGTGAGTCTGAGATACGCCCTGCTCGCGCTGCTGCGCGTGGGCCCCCTCTCGGGCTATGACCTTCAGAAGCAGTTCTCGCTCTCCGTCGGCCACGTGTGGCATGCCCCCGACTCGCAGATCTACCCCGAGCTGCGCAAGATGGAGACCGAAGGGCTCATCGAGGGAGAAGAGCAGGCGCGCGGTCAGCGCGGCACGCGGCGGGTCTATCACGTGACGGATGCCGGGAACCGCGCGTACGTGGAGTGGATGCAGTCGCCGCTGGACTACCAGCGGGTCCGCGACCCCGCGCACCTGCGGGCTGCCTACCTCGAGAACACCACGCCGGACGCGGCCCGGGCGTTCTTCCTCGGTCACATCGCCGAATGGGAGTCCGAGCTCGAGCAGTGGGAGCAGGAGCTGCGGCGCATCGACGCCCGCGACAACCCGATGCTGGTGCGCCGGCTCGCCGTCACGCCCGCGAGCGAGCATGAGCGCACGGTCGCCTATAAGCGCTTCACCTACGAGGGCCTCGTCGACCGGGCGAACAGCGAGATCGCCTGGGCCAAGCGCGGCCTCGAGCTCGTCGACCGCCTGGACGCCTGACCGCTCCTCCTGTACCGCGAGACTGGATAGGCGCCGCGAGACTGAGTGCGTTCACCTCTGTCTCGCGGTGCCTATGCTGTCTCGCGGCCAAAAGAGCGCCTCAGAACACGTACTCCATCAGATCCGTGCCCAGCGTGCGGAAGGCCTCGTGCGCGCGGAGGCGGTGGGTGATCGACAAGTCGTCGAAGCAGACGATGAGCGCATACGAGACCCCGGCTCGCGGACCCGCGAGAACGCCCGCTTCGACGCGGATGCCGGCATCCTGACCGGTCTTGTTGATGAAGAGCAGCCCGTGCTCGTCGTTCTCGTGATCGAACGGGTCGAGCCCGGTCGCGGAGGCGACCAGCGACAGGTCGTGGTTCAGGCTCAGCCACTCCGCGACCTGGGCGCTCACGCCCGCCGAGACCGCCTGCGAGTTCACGAGCGCGGCGAACACCTCGGCGAGCTCGCGCGCCGAGCCGAGGGCGAAGTGCGGTGCGTCGTCGAGACCCCGCTCGTCGCGGAAACGGTCCAGGAGCGCAGAGTGAGACATGCCGAGCTGCTCGATGCGGGCACGCACGGCCGGCAGGCCGACCCGCTCGATCAGCGCGTTGGCGGCGAGCGCGTCGCCTGTCGCGGCGGTGAGCACGGCGAGATCGGCCAGCGGCAATGCCGGCGCCTTCAGGTGCTGCCATACGCCGGCCACCGTCACCGGTTCGAGCGAGGACTTGTCGATGATCTCGAGCGGATCCAGCTCGCCCGATTCGAAGCCGGCGGCGACCTCGATCAGCAGCGGCACGACGCCGAGCCCCGCGACGGGCAGGGTGACGAAGTCATCGCCCGCCAGCACGGTGGTTCCGCGGTCGAGATCCGTGATGCGCACCGAGATGCGCGCGCCCGGTCGCGGCGAGCTCGTCGAGCGCCTTCAGCGTCGATGTGAATGATCTGCGTCCGACGGCGGCACGCCGGGGCAGTCGTCGGTTGCTTCGTCGCGACCCCCGCAGCGACTCGGCGTCCCGTTTGGGCTCAGGGGCAATGCCCACCAGTATTCCTTCCGGCGAGAGGGGAAGAGGGGAGCTGCGCTTCGCTGCGCGCGGAACGTTCATCGAAGAGCGGGTGTTCTGTTGGTGATCTCGGATGCCGCGCACGGTCGGGTGACTGGCGCGGGGTGTGTCACCAGATGGTGACGCGTTTGTCGGAGTCGAGCCAGAGCTCATCCGACTCCGTGACATCGAATGCATCGTAGAACGCATCGATGTTGCGGACGATCTGATTGCAGCGGAATTCGTTCGGCGAGTGCGGGTCGATCGTCAGCAGGCGGATGGTCTCGGCATCCCGCCCCTTCTGCTGCCAGATCTGCGCCCACGACAGCAGCAGGCGCTGCAGCCCGGTGTAGCCGTCGATCACGGGCGCCTCTTCGCCGTTCAGCGACAGCTCGTACGCCTTGATCGCGATGCCGAGCCCGCCGAGGTCGCCGATGTTCTCGCCGATCGTGAGGGCGCCGTTGACCTTGTTCTCTTCCGCCAGCCCGCGCGGCACGAGCGCGTTGAACTGCTCGATGAGCACGCTCGTGCGCTCCTCGAAGGCGGCGCGGTCGGCATCCGTCCACCAGTCGCGAAGCGACCCGTCGCCGTCGAAGCGGCTGCCCTGGTCGTCGAAGCCGTGGCCGATCTCGTGGCCGATGACCGCGCCGATGCCGCCGTAGTTGGCCGCGGCATCGCGGTCGGCCTCGAAGAAGGGATGCTGCAGGATCGCCGCCGGAAACACGATCTCGTTCATGAGCGGGTTGTAGTACGCGTTGACGGTCTGCGGCGTCATGTACCACTCGTCGCGGTCGACCTCACCCCCGATGCGGCCGATCTGACGGTCGTGCTCGTGGATGTGCGCACGACGAACGTTGCCGACCAGGTCGAGCGCGTCGATCTCGAGGGCGGAGTAGTCGCGCCACTTCACGGGGTAGCCGATCTTGGGGGTGAAGGCGTCGAGCTTGGCGAGCGCGCGCTCGCGGGTCTCGGCGGTCATCCACTCGAGCTCGGCGATGCTCTGCCGATACGCCTCGATCAGGTTCGCGACGAGTTCGTCCATCGCGGCCTTCGACGCCGGCGGGAAGTGACGCTCGACGTACACGCGGCCGATCGCCTCGCCCATCGCGGCCTCGGACAGGCCGACGCCGCGCTTCCAGCGCTCGCGGTTGACCGGAACGCCGGTGAGCTGCGTGCCGTAGAACGCGAAGTTCTCGTCGACGAACGGGTCGGACAGGAACGCGGCAGCGCCGTGCACGATGCGGAATCGCACCCAGCTCTTCCAGTCCTCGAGCCTCTCTTCGACCAGCAGCGACCCCAGCCCTTCGAAGAAGCTCGGCTGGTACACGTTCGCCTCGGCGAACGCCTCTTCGCGACCGGGAGCGGTGCCCTCCAGCCACGGGCGCAGATCGACACCGGCGAGCGCGGTCACCTCGTCCCAGGACTTGAGGTTGTACGTCGCGACCGCATCGCGGCTCTTGACGTTGTCCCAGTGGTGCGTGGCGACCTCGGTCTCGAGAGCGAAGATGCGTTCGGCGGATGCTGCGGCGTCGGGCAGACCGGCGAGGTCGAGGATCCGCTCGATGTGTCCTCGATACGTGGTGCGCACCGCGTCGAAGTTCTCGAGCCGGTAGTAGCTCTCGTCGGGCAGCGACAGCCCGCCCTGCACGAGGAACGGGCACGTACCGCTGCGGGTTGCCCGGGTCGGGCTCGACGTACAGGCCGATCAGACCGCCGATCCCGTCGCGCTCGAGTTCGCCGAGGGTGCGCAGCAGGGCCGGGATCGAATCGATCGCATCGGCGCGCGCGAGCTGCTCGGACAGCGGTGCGGCGCCGAGCTCGTTGATGCGCTCGGTGTCCATGAAGCTGGTGTACAGGTCGCCGATCTTGCGCGATTCGGTGCCGGGCTCGGCATCCTGCGTCTCTTCGACGATCGCAAGCACGTCCTTCTCCGCCTGTTCGGCGATGAGGTGGAACGAGCCCCAGCGGGCCTTGTCTTCGGGAATCTCGGTGCGGTCGAGCCAGGCGCCGTTGACGTGGCGGAAAAGGTCATCCTGGGGGCGGATCTCAGCACTGAGCTCGTCGAGCGCGAGACCGGATCGGGAATCGGTCATTCGTACAGGATATGCGTCGGCCGGGTTCGCCATGCACCGTCTGGGCAACTCCTCATGTGCTGTTCAGACTCGTACCCTCGAAGGGTGCCGAGCCCCTCCAGAACGCTGAACCGCGACATCCTGCGGCTCGCCGTGCCCGCACTCGGGTCGCTCGTCGCGGAGCCGCTGTTCCTGATCGTGGACTCCGCACTCGTCGGCCACCTCGGGGTCACTCCGCTCGCCGGTCTGGGCATCGCCTCGGCGGTGCTGCAGACGATCGTCGGGCTCATGGTGTTCCTCGCCTACGCGACCACTCCGGCGGTCGCGCGGCGGTTCGGCGCGGGCGATCCGACGCGGGCCGTCTCGGTCGGCATCGACGGAATGTGGCTCGCGCTCGGCATCGGCGCGATTCTCGCGCTCGCCGGTTACCTCACCACGCCGTTCCTGGTCGGACTGTTCGGCGCCTCGCCGGAGGTGGCTCGAGATGCCGAGACCTACCTCGGCATCTCGATGTGGGGTCTGCCCGCGATGCTGATCGTCTTCGCGGCCACCGGGCTGCTGCGCGGCATGCAGGACACGGTCACACCGCTGTGGATCGCGGGGCTCGGGTTCGGCGCGAACGCCCTGCTCAACTGGCTGTTCATCTACGGCTTCGGCTGGGGCATCGGCGGCTCCGCGTTCGGCACGGTCGTCGCGCAGTGGGGCATGGTGGCCGCCTACGTCGTGGTGATCGGCCGGCTCGCCCGGACGCACTCCGCCTCCGTGCGTCCTCATCGCGAGGGCGTGCGCGGGTCGGCGCGCTCGGGCGGTTGGCTGTTCCTGCGCACCCTGACGCTGCGCGCGGCGCTGCTGGCGACCGTCGTTCGTCGCGACCGCTCTCGGCACCGAGGAGCTCGCCGGGTGGCAGGTCGCGTTCACGATCTTCTCGACCGCCGCGTTCGCCCTCGACGCGCTCGCGATCGCCGCCCAGGCGCTGATCGGCAAGGGGCTCGGCGCCGGCGACACCGGCGAGGTGCAGCGCACGCTGGGTCGCACCGTGTCGTGGGGCGCGTGGTTCGGGGTGATCGTCGGCGCGGTGATCGGCGCGCTGTCGGGCGTCATCGGGCTGCTGTTCACCGGGGACGCCGCGCTCGCCGCGCTGATCCAGCCGGCGCTGCATCGTGCTCGCGGTGGCGCAGCCGGTCTGCGGAGTGGTGTTCGTGCTCGACGGGGTGCTGATCGGCGCGGGCGACGCGAAGTACCTCGCGATCGCCGGCGTCGCTGAACCTCGTGCCCGTTCGTGCCCGCGCTCATCGTGCTGGCGGTGCTGAGCGTGGGCGGCGCGGCCGGACTCGCCTGGCTCTCGGTCGCGTTCTTCGGCGTCTACATGCTGGCGCGGCTCGCGACCCTCGGCTGGCGCGTCCGCGGCGCTGCCTGGATGACCGCCGGGGCGTAGGGCTTCAGGCCCAGCGGCGGCACCACTCGTACATCACGACCGCCGCTGCCGCTGACGCGTTGATCGAGCGCGTCGAGCCGTACTGCGTGATCTCGACGGACCCGGATGCCGCCGCCAGCGCCTCCGGTCGAGAGGCCCGGCCCCTCTTGCCCGAACAGCAGAACGCACCGCTCGGGAAGGTCGGCGCTGTCGACGGGCACGGCCCCCGGCAGGTTGTCGACCGCGATGACGGGGATGCCGGCATCCGCCGCCCATTCGGCGAAGGCCGCGACGTCCTCGTGGTGCCGGACGTGCTGGTACCGGTCGGTGACCATCGCGCCCCGCTTGTTCCATCGCCGCTTGCCGATGATGTGCACCTCGGCCGCCAGGAACGCGTTGGCGCTGCGCACGATCGAGCCGATGTTCATGTCGTGCTGCCAGTTCTCGATCGCGACGTGGAACGGATGCCGCTTGCTCGTCGAGATCGGCCACGATCGCGTCCATGCGCCAGTAGCGGTACCCGTCGACGACGTTGCGTGTGTCGCCGTGCGCGAGCAGCTCCGGGTCGAAGTGCGGCTCGCTGCGGCCAGGACGCGGGCCCGCCGGGCCACGGCCCGACCCCGTGCGACTGCTCTGGTTCCCGGTGCGCCTCGGGCTCGCTGGGGGTCTCGGCGGTCACCGGTTCAGGCTACTCGGCGGCGGCGCGGGAGGAGAGGAGCAGGCCGGAGGACGAGACACCGGACTCGGTCCCTCGAGTTCGCACATCTCCTCCGTCCTGCACAGCTCCCCCTGCACGCGGACACACGGATCAGATATTTCGGTGGACCGAAAACAGCGCTAGAGTTTCGGTGTGCCGAAAACCATGCTCGACGTCGATGTCAGCGGCCGCGCGCCGCGCTCCACCGCCCGACTCGCGTGGCTGATCGGCCCTGCCCTCGTCGCGGGCGTGGCCTACCTCGACCCCGGCAACGTCGCAAGCAACATGACCGCCGGCGCCAAGTACGGCTACCTGCTGGTGTGGGTGGTCGTGCTCGGCAACGTCATGGCGTGGCTCATCCAGTACCTCTCGGCCAAGCTCGGGATCGTCACCGGCAAGAGCCTGCCCGAGACCCTCGGCCACCGCATCCGCAGCCGATGGGCGCGCCGCGCCTACTGGCTGCAGGCCGAGCTCGTCGCGATGGCGACCGACATCGCCGAGGTCATCGGCGGTGCGGTCGCGCTGAACCTGCTGTTCGGCATCCCGCTGCTGTGGGGTGGCGTGATCACGGGCACGGTCTCGATCGTGCTACTCGTGGTGCAGTCGCGGCGGGGTCCGCGCACGTTCGAGTTCGTCGTCATCGGACTCGTCGCGATCATCGCGATCGGTTTCACGTTCGGCGTGTTCATCGCCCCGCCCGACGCGGGATCGGTCGTCGCGGGACTGGTCCCTCGCTTCGAAGACACCGGGTCGGTGCTGCTCGCGGCATCCATCCTCGGCGCGACGATCATGCCGCACGCGATCTACGCGCACAGCGCGCTCGCCCGCGACCGCTTCGCCCCGATCGCCGCGGGCCGACCCGAGGTCGTTCCAGGCCACCGAAGAGACGACGCTCGAGCGCAACACCCGCAAGAACGGCGAGCTCGAGGAGCAGCGGGGCATCTCGACGCCGCGGCTGCTGCGCGCCACCAAGTGGGACGTGACCATCGCGATGCTGATCGCGGGCACGGTGAACCTCTGCATCCTGCTGCTCGCCGCGGCCAACCTCGCCGGAGTCGAGGGCACCGACACGCTCGAGGGTGCGTACGCGGCTCTCAGCGCGGGCATCGGCCCGGTCGTGGCGACACTGTTCGCGGTGGGCCTGCTCGCGAGCGGCCTGGCGTCGACCAGCGTCGGGGCGTACGCGGGCGCCGAGATCATGCACGGCCTGCTGCATGTGCGCATCCCGCTGATCGCCCGCCGGCTCGTCACGCTGATCCCGGCGCTGGTCATCCTGGGCATCGGCGTCGACCCCACCCTCGCCCTGGTGCTGAGCCAGGTCGTGCTGTCGTTCGGCATTCCGTTCGCCCTGATCCCGCTGGTCGTGCTCACCGCGCAGCAGCGCACACTCGGCGAGTTCCGCAATCGGCTGCTGACGACTGCGGCGGGGGTGGCGGCATCCGTCTTCCTGATCGCACTCAACGGCGTACTGCTCTGGCTCGTGCTCACGGGGGCATAGCCCGCGAGCCCGCGAGCCCGGCCGGTACCCTGAACGCGTGCCCACCTCCCCCGCGGTCGACGACTACCTGAAGACGATCTACCACCACACCGAGTGGCAGAACGATCGCATCACGCCGTCGCAGCTGGCCGCCGAGCTCGGACTCGCACCGTCGAGCGTGACCGAGATGGTGCAGAAGCTCGCCGCCCAGGGGCTCGTGACGCACCGCCCCTACGGCCCGATCTCGCTGACCTCGGCCGGCGAGCGTCGCGCGGCATCCGATCATCCGCCGTCACCGCCTGATCGAGACGTGGCTGGTGCGCGACTTCGGCTACTCGTGGGACGAAGTGCACGACGAAGCCGAGGTGCTCGAGCATGCGCTCAGCGACCGGCTGCTCGAGGGCATCGACGAACGGCTCGGCCGCCCGCGGTTCGACCCGCACGGCGATGCGATTCCGGATGCCGCCGGCCAGGTCCACCGCGAGCCCTTCGTACTGCTCGCCGACGCCGCGCCGGGCCACATCGGCCGCGTCCTGCGCGTGAGCGATCGCGACCCCGAGCTGCTGCGCGCCGTCGAGGCGGCCGGCGTCGGCGTCGGCGCCGAGGTGACGGTGACGGATGCCGCGGCCCTGCGCATCGCGGGCGACGATGTGACCCTTCCCACCGCTGCGGCCGGGGCGGTCTGGCTCAGCGCCTGACGGGAACCGCAGGCGTCCGAAAGCTCAGACCTTCCCGCGCGCCGCCGCGGCGAAGGGCCACCGCACGCCGGTGGCGTCTTCGCACACGCCCCACAGCCGCTCGGCGATCTCGGGATCCCGGGTGATCTTCGACGCTCTGCCCCGGTGCGGCTCGCCGCTGGCCACGCGCCGCGGGCCCCAGAACTCGCCGCCCTCGATGTCGGGATCGACGAGCGCCCGCACGAGCGTCCATGCGCCGTGCTCCTTGGACTGCGTGATCGCGAACTGCAGGTTGTCGGCGAACCGCGTGAGCCTGGTGGGATTGTTCACGCCGACGATGCCGGGCGTGCGGCCGCTCGTCGAATACCCGGGATGGGCGACGACGCTGGTGACCGGCACCCCGGCAGCCCGCAGGCGGCGTTCGGCTTCGAATCCGATCGCGGCGGTCGCGACCTTCGACTGCACGTAGGCGCGCCACCCGGTGTAGTCCTCGACCAGCTGCGGGTCGACCGGGTCGTACTTCCACATCGAGGTCGACATGCTCCCCAGCCACACCATGCGACCGGATGCCGCCGCCAGCGTCGTCAGCAGCGCTCCGGCGAGCGCGAAATGGCCGAGCACGTTGGTCGCGAAGACGACCTCGTGCCCGTCGCCGGTGGTTTCGCGCTCTTTCGGCGGGTGCACGATCCCGGCGTTCAGCAGCAGCCCGTCGAGCGCACCGCGGCCGCCGATCGTCGCTGCCGCGGCTCGCACCGAACCCAGGTTGCTCGTGTCCAGAAGCAGCGTCTCGACCCGGTCTGCGGCATCCGGATTCCGGCGTCGCAGGGCGGCGCGCGCGGCCATCAGCCGGTTCGGGCTTCGGCCGGTCATGAACACGCGCGCACCTGCCCGCACGAGCTGCTCACTGGAGAAGAATCCCAGGCCCGCGTTCGACCCCGTGACCAGATACGTGCGACCCGACAGGTCGGGAAGCCGCTCGGGGTCCCACGCCTGCTTTCGTGCCACGCCTTCGACCCTAAGCCGCTTGCCGCCCACCTTCGGCGCGGCGCTCAGAAGTCACGAGGAGTTCGCCATCGGGCGCGGTCGGCGGGTCGGGGCCGGCGGATAGGCTGAGCCCATGCGGACCCGCGCCGACATCGAATGCTGGCTGACCGATATGGACGGCGTGCTCGTCCACGAGAACACCCCCGTTCCCGGGGCGGCCGCGCTGCTGCAGCAGTGGCGCGACCAGGGCACCCCGTTCCTGGTGCTGACGAACAACTCGATCTTCACTCCCCGCGACCTCTCGGCGCGCCTGCGCGCGTCCGGCCTGGTCGTACCGGAGGGGGCGATCTGGACCTCAGCACTGGCGACGGCGGACTTCCTGCACAGCCAGGCGCCCGGGGCGAGTGCGTTCGTGATCGGCGAGGCCGGACTGACGACGGCGCTGCACGAGGCCGGCTTCATCATGACCGAGACCGATCCCGACTACGTCGTGGTCGGCGAGACCCGCAACTACTCGTTCGAGGCGATCACCAAGGCGATCCGGTTCATCGCCGCCGGTTCCCGCTTCATCGCGACGAACCCCGACGCGACCGGGCCCTCGGTCGACGGCGTTCTGCCGGCCACGGGTGCGATCACCGCGCTCATCACGAAGGCGATCGGCAAAGAGCCGTACATCGTCGGCAAGCCGAATCCGATGATGTTCCGGTCGGCCCTCAACCGGATCGGCGCCCACTCCGAGAACACCGGCATGATCGGCGACCGCATGGACACCGACATCGTCGCGGGCATCGAGGCGGGCCTGCACACAGTGCTCGTGCTCACCGGCATCAGCGATGCCGCCGAGATCGAGCGGTATCCGTTCCGCCCCGACGAGGTGCTCGAATCGGTCGCCGACCTGCTGTCGGACGATCCGATCGAGGCCGAAGAGGTGGACATCCTCTGATGGGCGCGCTCGATGACGGCGAGCGTGTACTCGCGCCGGATGCCGCAACCTGGCGCTCCTGGCTCGAGGAGAACCATCGCACCTCGACAGGCGCGTGGCTCGTGCGGGCCCGCCCCGGGTCGGACGTCGAGGTCGTCGGGTACGAGGACGCGATCCTGCACGCGCTGTGCTTCGGCTGGATCGACGGTCCGGTGCGCAGCTTCGACGAGCGCACCGGAGGGCTCTGGTTCGCGCCGCGACGTCCGTCGAGCGGGTGGGCCGCGACGAACAAGGCCCGGCTGATCCTGCTCGAGGAGCGCGGGCTCATGGCCGAGGCCGGCATCCGTGCCGTCGAGGTGGCGAAGGCGAACGGCTCGTGGACCGTGCTCGACAACGCCGAGGCCCTCCGCGAGCCCGACGATTTCGCGGCCGCGCTGGATGCCGACCCGGTCGCGCGAGCAGCATGGGATGCGTTCCCGCCGTCGGCTCGCAAGTTCGGCATCGGCGCGATCGACGCCGCGCGCCGACCGGAGACGCGCGCGACGCGCATCGCGAAGATCGTGGCGGATGCCGCCGCCGGAAAGAGGCCGCTATGAACGAGTTCGAGCAGACCCTGCTGTTCGCCGCGACCGGGATCGTGCTGCTCGGCACGCTCATCGTGTTCGTCTGGCAGTACGTGCGGGGGCGCGGCAAGGACTGAGCAGCGGCATCCGGGCCTCGAGCCCCCCCTGCACCCCGCCGAAGTGGTGGGCCCGACCGCGAGAAGGTGCATCACGAGGCGAGGAGGTGTGCACCTTCTCGGCGCCGATCGCACCTTCTCGGCGCCGATCGCACCTTCTCGGCGACGATGCACCTTCTCGGCGCGAGGGACGCTCAGGCTATTGGGGCTGAAGACCCAGGTCGTCGAGGTCGATCGCGGCGAGCCAGTGGAGGCCCTCGGCCTCGACGGCGGCCTGCGCGCCGGTCTTACGGTCGACGATCACCGCGACCGCGACGGGCTCGGCGCCCTCGCGCCGCAGGGCTTCGACGGCTTTGAGCGCCGACTGACCGGTCGTCGAGGTGTCTTCGAGCACGACGACACGCTTGCCCGCGACGTCGGCGCCCTCGACCTGACGGCCGCGGCCGTGGTCCTTCGGCTCCTTGCGCACGACGAACGCGTCGAGCGGGGCGTCGGTGCGCGCGGACTCGTGCATCACGGCGTTCGCGATCGGATCGGCGCCGAGCGTGAGGCCTCCGACGGCGACGACGCCGTCGATCTCGCGGACCAGGTCGAGCATGATGCGCCCGATCGCGGGCGCCGCACGGTGATCGAGCGTGAGCTTGCGCATGTCGACGTAGTAGGTGGCCTTCTTGCCGCTCGACAGCGTGAAGTCGCCGTGGAAGACGGCCTCCTCGGTGATCAGGCCGATGAGGGCCTGGCGGTCGGCTTCGAGTTCGGGCGTGCTGGCGGCGGTCATGCCTCGAGTTTACGGATGCCGCGCCGCCGCATCGGCGACGATAGCCTCGACGGGTGGAGCATCTGCCGGGTGGTTCGGGGGGCGTGTGGCGGGTCGACGACCCGGTGCACGGGCCGACGGTGCATCGACCGACCGGACCGTGGACGCCCGCCGTGCACGACCTTCTCGCACATCTCTCGGATGCCGCCGTGGACGGCATCCCGCGCGTTCTCGGCTTCGACGCCGACGGTCGCGAGGTGCTCACGTACCTGCCCGGGCGCACCGTCGCCGTCGACGTCGAGCAGGCTCCTGATCACACGCTCGCCGCCGCTGCGCGATGGCTGCGCCGGTTCCACGACGCCGTGCGCGCCTACGACCCGGGTCCGCGCACCTGGCGGCAGAGCGCCGCGTCGCTCGAGCCGGGGCAGCTGATCTGTCACAACGACACCGGCGCGTACAACTGGATCGTGGACGGCGACCGCTTCGCCGGGATGATCGACTGGGATCAGGCCGGCCCGGGTCAGCCGCTCGATGACCTCGCGTTCCTCTGCTGGAGCGGCATCCCCCTGTTCCGCGAGATTCCGGCGGCGGGCGCCGCGCGCCGCGTGCAGGTCGCGGCCGGGGCCTATCGCGGCGTCGACCCGGCGGCTCTGCTCGACGCGATCGCGGATCGCATGCAACGGGCGTCGGACCGGATCGCGGCCGGAATCGAGCGGGGCGACCCCGGGATGCTGTCGCTCCGCGCGCTCGGGGAGCCCGAGCGCACGCGCCGCCGCGTCGACGCTTTCGTGTCGCGCCTGCCGGAGCTGCGCGCGCACCTCGGCTGAGCACGCCCGCCCCGACCTGGTCTGCCCCGCGGACGCACGTGATCCCTCGACCGATGCACGGCGCCGCGTCTGCGGGTCGCCGTAGGCTTGTTCTCATGCGGCTTGCCACGTGGAACGTCAACTCCGTCCGTGCCCGGGTCGAGCGGATCGTCGACTTCGCGGTGCGCGAGTCGATCGACGTGCTCGCCATGCAGGAGATCAAGTGCAAGGCGGAGCAGTTCCCCTTCGAGCAGTTCGAAGATGCCGGCTATCACGTCGAGGCGCACGGGTTCTCGCAGTGGAACGGCGTCGCGATCGCAAGCCGTGAGCAGATGACCGATGTGTCGCATGCCTTCGACGGCATGCCGGGCTTCGCGAAGGACCACGTGGGCGATGACGCCCCGCAGGAGGCCCGCGCGATCGGGGCGACGGTGGGCGGCGTCCGGGTGTGGAGTCTCTACGTGCCCAACGGCCGCGCCCTCGAAGACCCGCACTACTACTACAAGCTCGAATGGCTGAGCGCGCTGCAGCAGTACACTGCCGATGCTTTGGCCGACGACCCCGACCTCGCCCTCGCTCTGGTCGGCGACTTCAACATCGCCCCGACCGATGCCGACAACGGCGACCCCGCCGTCGTCCCCGGGTTCTCGACACATGTGTCGCAGCCGGAGCGCGACGCGTTCGCCGCTCTCGAGTCGGCAGGCCTGACCGATGTGGTGCGCCCGCTGGTGCCCGCCGGGTTCACGTACTGGGACTACAAGCGCCTGCGGTTCCCGAAGAACGAGGGCATGCGCATCGACTTCATCCTCGGGTCGCACGCGTTCTCGAACGCGGTCACCGGAGCGACGATCCATCGCAACGAACGCAAGGGCGAAGCGCCCAGCGATCACGTCCCCGTCGTGGTCGACCTGGATCTGACCTCGCCCGAGGAGGAAGACGACGATCGGCCGATGATCTTCGGCTGAGCGGCCCGGCACCGGCACGGCCGGCCCGGACTCCGCTACGGTGTGGCGAACGCGAAGCTGATCAGAGAGGTCCCGCCATGGCCGGAACACGTCCTGGAGGCGTCACCCTCGTCGCCGTCCTCGCCTGGATCTCAGGCGCCGTCAACATCATCGCGGGCGCTCTGCTGATCTTCGCCGCAATCATGGCGCCCGATGCGCTCTGGTACGGGCTGGTCCAGCTCGTGCTCGGGATCATCACGATCATCGTGAGCATCGGCCTTCTGCACGGACGCCCCAACGCGCGGATCGTCGTCACTGTCGTGTTCGTGCTCAGCCTGATCTCGGCGCTGTTCGTGATCTTCTTCCAGCAGGCGCAGGTGTGGTCCGGCATCGTGTCGGGCGTGGCCGTGCTGATCGGACTCGTGCTGCTGTGGACGCGCCGGGCGAACGAGTTCTTCCGACCCTGACGGCCGCCCCGGCATCAAGACCGCGGATCATGCGGCGAGCGGGCGGCGTCCGCCAGGTCGATGTGGAACGTCGCCGCGAACCGCTCGAGCAGGGTCGCGTCCCCCGAGACGACGGACAGGACGTCCTGATCGATCGCCTCTGCCGGCGTCAGCTCGCCGGAGATGATGTGACGGATGCCGGGGCCCGCCGCGAAGACGAGCTCGGGCTCGCCGGCCGGAAGCGTGCCCCCGACGGGCGGGGCGACCGGGGCCAGCTGTGCGATGCGCAGCGATTCTCCGTCGACCTGCACGCGCAGGGCGACGGACCCGACGTGCAGCTCGTAGTCGGCCGGCGGCAGCGTGGCTGCGGCATCCGCTCGGAACGCCGTCCGCAGCTTCATCGTGAGCGAGTCCGCCGTCACGATGTCATCGGTGCCGGGTTCGCCCATCTGCGCGAAACCCCACCGGCCCAGTGCGAGCACGATCGGCTCGAGCTGCCGACCATAGGGCGTCAGCTCGTAGACGAGCCCGGTCCGGTACAGCGGCGCGCGGCGCACGACCCCGCCCTCCTGCAGCTCCTTGAGCCGTGCGGAGAGGATGTTCGTGGGGATCTTGGGCAGTCCCTGCTTGAGGTCGGTGTATCGGCGCGGGCCGACGAGCAGATCGCGCACGATGAGCATGGCCCACCGCTCGCCGATCAGCTCGACGGCCGTCGTGATTGCGCAGTACTGTCCGTAGCTGCGTGCGACCACCGCTACGCCTGAGCGTGCTCGGCCATGTAGGCCTCGGGGCCCTGCTCCGCCGCCTTCGGGTCCATGTAGAGGAACCCGAGGATGTTGCCGTCCGGGTCCTCCAGGTCGCGGCTGTACATGAAGCCGTAGTCCTGAGCAGGCTTGGGCTCGCTGCCGCCGTTGGCGAGGCCCGCGGCCATGACCGAGTCGACCTCGTCCCGAGAGTCGCGGCTCAGTCCGATGCTCGTCTGCGCGTGGGTCTTCGGGTCGATGATCTGCTTGTCGGTGAAGGTCGCGAAGTACTCCTTGGTGAGCACCATGAAGAAGACGTTCTCGTCCCACACGATGCAGGCCGCATTCTCATCGGTGAACAGCGGGTTGATGCCGGCGCCGAGGGCCGTGTAGAACGCCTTGGACCGCTCCAGATCGCTGGTCGGCACGTTCACGAAGATGCTGGTCATGGCTTGCTCCTTGTCGAAGAGAGGCTCACCGCGCGGGATGCGAGTGGCTGATGCCACTATGGTTGCAAAAAGCAAGCTTGCTTGTCAATAGCAAGTAATGCGTCAATCCCGGACGCGCTGCATCTCGTTGTGGGGGATCAGATACTGCCGTTGCAGCCAATCGCCGAAACGGCTCACCTTGAGGCAGCCCGTTGAGTCCCTGCAGGCGATGACGGGGTCGTGCGACGCGTAGATCGCGAAGACCTTCAGCTTGCGGGCGAGCGGATCGCGGTCGATATTGGCGCTCCGCTGCGCGGTCGGGTACCCCATCGCATACTGCACGATGTTCGGATCGATGAGTCCTGCGTCGGCCTGTGCGGCGACGATCCGGCCTACCGACCGGTGATCGGGGTGGTCTCCGCTCGCCCCGTCGGCGAATCCTGGCAGTGAGGCGAGCACGCTGGTCGCGTGATAGCCGCCGGTGACCTCGACCACCATGCTGTTCAGCTGATCGATCGTGACCGCCGCGTCGGTGTCGAGCGTGTGGAGCACCGGCAGGTCTCCGACGATGAGCCTATTGAGGCTCTCCCATCCGGTGCGCTGATAGCCGCCCCCGTTGACGCCGCCGTCGGCCAGGCGAAGGAACAGGATCGAGATCCGGCTGTCGCCCTCGGGTTGGGTGACCGTGAGGGTGAGCCCGTTTCGCAGCAGAACCGTCCGGTCGTGCCACGGGCCCGATGCGCCGCGCACGGCGTCGTACGCCGCACGGATGCCCGTCTCGCGATTCGCCGCGTAGGGGGAACTGCCCGCCCCCGCATCCGAGCCCGTGAAGAACAGCGAGCGCAGGCACTGACCATTGTCGAACGCCTGCTGGAGGGCCGGGTTGGCGAAGATCAGATCGTCGTCGTAGTGCGCCCAGAACGAGACCACCGTACCGGCCGGGCAGGGCGGATCGATCAGCTGCAGGGGTGAGGCGAAGACGGTGCCGTCGGCGTCGGTCCGCGCCGCATCGCGCGCGACCACTCCCGCGATCTCGCCGCACTGCGCCGTCGATGCGAAGTAGCCGAGGGCGTCGGCCGCCCACTGGGACAGATCCCGAAGGGGCATTCCGGGAGCGGCCGGATCCGCGGCCGTCAGCCCTCCGCAGGCGGTGGCCATCGTGAGGATCTGGTCGCCGGTGAGGCTGTTGCGCGACGGCGGCCCTGCGTCGGTCGGCGCGGTCGCTTCGGACGTCGCGGGCACTTCTGGTGTCTCGGCAGTCTGTGTCGCCGCACCAGGGATTCCCGAGCCCGCACACCCGCCGAGGGTCAGCACGACCGCGAGTGAGGCGCAGAGCACCCCGAACTTCATTCCACCGTGACGCAAACGTCCCCCCAGACGCACAAAAACCCCCGCACGATCCTAGCGTGCGGGGCGCCGCCGCTTGAGACTCCGCCGCACGGGGGATGCCGCCCCCGTGCTCTCCGCCGTAGCGTGGAGGCGTGGCATCCGTCGATCATCTCCTCACCCGCGCCGCCCCGACGCGGCGTGAGCTGCGCGGCGACATCGTCTTCGCCGCGGTCATCTTCGTCGGGGCGATCCTGAGCGCGACACTCAGCGCGATCTCGGGCATCTACGGCGACGAGCAGGGTTCGCTCCAGCTCGCACTGGTCTACGCCTTCGTCCTGGCCGCTCCGCTCGCGGTGCGACGCCGATGGCCGGCCACCGTCGCCGTCATCATCGCGGTCGCGTACTTCGCGGCGGTGACGCTGCGCATCCCCGAGGTCTACGTGGGCAACATCGCGATGTTCATCTCGCTGTACACGGTGGGTGCATGGTCGACCGACCGACGCCGCGCTCTGATCGTCCGCGTCTCGATCATCGTCGGCATGTTCGCGTGGCTGATCATCGTGATGTACCGCGACGCCATCACGCAGGCGGACGACGCGGATGTGATCGCGGGTGCGGTCTCGCCGTTCGTAGCCCAGGTGCTGCTCGGCATCCTGGTCAACGCGCTCTACTTCGGCGGTGCGTACTACTTCGGCGAGCGCGCGTGGTCTTCAGCCGTTGAGCGCGCCGCACTCGAGCTGCGAACCGCCGAACTCGAGCGAGAGCGCGAGGTCACCGCCGCGCAGGCGGTCGCACTGGACCGCGTGGGCATCGCCCGGGAGTTGCACGACGTCGTGGCGCACCACGTGTCGGTGATGGGCGTGCAGGCCGGAGCGGCTCGCGTGATGCTCGACTCCGACCTCGATCAGAGCCGGCGACTGCTCGCCGGCATCGAGGCCTCGGCCCGCGAGGCCATCGATGAGCTGCACCGGCTGCTCGACACCCTGCGCACGCCCGGCGCGGCCGACGACGCGGCGCCGTCGACGATCGGGCTCGACGCACTGCCGGCGCTGATTGCCGCATCGGAGGCGGCCGGCCTGCCCACCACCTACACCGTCGTCGGCGACGCGGTGGCGGTGCCGCAGGTCACCCAGGTGAATCTGTACCGCATCGCCCAGGAGGCACTCACCAACGCGCGCCGCCACGGCGGCCCCGGAGCGGCCGCCGAGGTCCGACTGCGATACACCGACGAGCGGCTCGTCGAGCTCGAGGTCGTGAACACCGGCCGGTCGATGCGGGAGCCGCGGCCCGGACTGGGCCAGCTGGGCATGCGCGAGCGCGCGGCCGCCTCGGGCGGATCGATCGAGATCGGCCCCCGAGAGCGCGGCGGGTTCCGGGTGCGTGTCGCGGTGCCGCTCGACCAGCCCGCGGTGGCCGGGCGCCGATGATCCGGGTGCTCCTGGTCGATGACCACGCGGTGATGCGGGCCGGCTTCCGCACGATCCTCGAGGCCACCGGAGACATCGGGGTGGTCGGCGAGGCCACGAACGGGCACGAGGCGGTGGCCGCAGCATCGGCTCTGCATCCCGACGTGATCTGCATGGATGTGCAGATGCCGGTCATGGACGGCCTGGAGGCCACTCGGCACATCGTGGCCGACCCCGCCGTCGATGCCGCCGTGATCGTCGTCACCACATTCGATCGCGATGACTACCTGTTCGCGGCGCTCGATGCCGGTGCGAGTGGGTTCCTGCTCAAGAACGCCGGCGCCGACGAGCTGATCGCCGCCGTCCGGGTGGTCGCGGCCGGCGATGCACTGCTCGCACCCGAGGTGACCCGGCGTGTGATCGAACGCTTCGCGGCAGCATCCGTTCCGGTGACGACGCCCGTCGCACCACCCTCCTGGCCCCTCGCCGACTCTCTCACCGACCGGGAGGCGGAGGTGCTCCGGCTCGTCGCTGAGGCGCGCAGCAACGCCGAGATCGCACGCGAGCTGTACATCGGCGAGGCGACGGTCAAGACGCACGTCTCGAACGTGCTGCAGAAACTCGGTGCCCGCGATCGCGTGCACGCGGCGGTGCTCGCCCACCAGCACGGCCTGGCCTGACGCCGGCCACGGATCTCCCTCTGTCGGGGGATACGTCGGCCGGCCGACATCCGTAGCGTGAATCGCATGCTGCAACTGAGAAACCTCGACAAAAGCTACGGCACCCATCGGGTGCTCGACGACGTGAGCTTCGACGTGCTCCCCGGCCGCCTCACCGGCTTCGTCGGGGGCAACGGCGCCGGCAAGACGACGACCATGCGGATCGTGCTGGGCGTGCTCGCGGCCGATGCGGGCACCGTCACGCTCGACGGCGCAGCCCTGGGAACGGACGACCGCCGCCGCTTCGGCTACATGCCCGAGGAGCGCGGGCTGTACCCCAAGATGAAGGTGCTCGAGCAGATCGTCTACCTCGCGCGACTGCACGGCTACTCCAAGACCGCAGCGACGGATGCCGCCACCGCGCTGCTGGAACGCCTCGGGCTCGGCGAACGGCTGGGCGACAACGTCGAGACCCTGTCGCTGGGCAACCAGCAGCGGGCCCAGATCGCCGCGGCGCTCGTGCACGACCCCGATGTGCTGATCCTGGACGAGCCGTTCTCCGGTCTGGACCCGATGGCGGTGGATTCCGTGGCCGGCGTCCTGCAGGAGCGGGCGGCGGCGGGCACCGCGGTGCTGTTCTCGTCACACCAGCTCGATCTGGTCGAGCGGCTGTGCGACGACCTCGTGATCATCGCGGAGGGCACGATCCGCGCCGCCGGAGATCGGGAGAACCTGCGCGCACAGCATTCCACGAAGCGGTACGAGCTGGTCTCGACCGGCGACGCCGGCTGGTTGCGGGCCGAGCCCGGTGTCGAGATCGTCGACTTCGAGGGCGGCTACGCCGTGTTCGATGTCGAAAACGAACAGACGGCCCAGCGCATCCTGCGCGAAGCCGTCGCACGCGGCGATGTCGGCAGCTTCGCGCCGCAGCACGCCTCCCTCGCCCAGATCTTTCGAGAGGTCGTCCGATGAGCATCGACACCGGCCCCCGCCCCACCACCACCGGACCGGGCACCACCCGGCCCGCCGCGCCCAGCGAAGCAGCCGCGGTGTGGCTCGTCGCCGAGCGCGAGATCGCCTCGAAGCTGCGCAGCAAGGCGTTCCTGATCTCGACCGCGATCCTGTTCGTGCTCGCGCTCGCGGGGCTCGTGTTCGGCGGCCTGGCCGCCCAGAATCAGTCCGGCACCGCGATCGCCGTGACGGCGGATGCGGCATCCCTCGTCCCTTCGAACGACAACCTCGAGATCACCGAGGTGGCGGACCGGGCCGCCGCCGAGAAGCTCGTCGCCGACGGCACCGTCGAGGCCGCGATCGTCGGCGACCCTTCGGCGGAGCCCTTCGGGTTCACGGTCGTGGCCGACTCCTCGGCGCCGACGAGTCTGCTGCTGCAGTTCGCGCAGGTGCCGTCTGTCGAGCTGCTCAACCCGGAGCCGACCGACGACGCCCTGCGCTATCTGGTCGCGATCGGGTTCGGCATCGTGTTCCTGACCGCGGCGAGCCTGTTCGGCTCGACGATCGCGCAGAGCGTGGTGGAGGAGAAGCAGACCAGGGTCGTCGAGATCCTCATCTCGGCGATCCGCGCGCGGACGCTGCTGGCCGGCAAGGTGATCGGCAACACGGTGCTCGCGATGGCCCAGATCCTGGTGCTCGCCGCGATCGCGGTCATCGGCCTGACGATCATCGGCCAGACGCAGCTGCTCGGGACGCTCGGGGCGCCGATCCTCTGGTTCGCGGTGTTCTTCCTGTTCGGGTTCGTTCTGCTGGCCGCGCTGTTCGCCGCGGCGGCCGCGATGGTCTCGCGTCAGGAAGACATCGGGTCGACGACATTCCCGCTGACCCTGCTCATCATGGCGCCGTACTTCCTGGTGATCTTCTTCAACGACAACCCTGTGGTGCTCACGATCATGTCGTACGTGCCGTTCTCGGCCCCGGTCGGGATGCCGATGCGGCTGTTCCTGGGCGAGGCGCAGTGGTGGGAGCCGCTGGTCTCGCTCGCGATCCTGATCGCGACGTGCGTGGGGGCGATCCTGGTGGGCGCGAAGATCTACCAGAACTCGCTGCTTCGGATGGGCGCGCGGGTCAAGCTCGGCGAGGCCCTGCGCGGCTGACCCGCCTCCGGTGTCCCACTTCTTGTTGCTCTGAGTGGCCCATGGCAACAAGAAGTGGGACATGGTCGGTGGGGATCTGGGAATACATTCAGGTGAATACGGTTGAGTGTGATGGGCCAACGGCGACCCGACTCCATCAGATCCACCGAACCGAGGTCGCCATGACGATTCCCCTGCTCACCCGCACCGCTGAGACCGACGCACCCGTGCTCGACGTCCTTGCCGACCGCTGGAGCCCGCGCGCATTCGCGGCCGACGACGCGATCGACGAGACGCAGCTGGCCAGCGCGCTCGAGGCCGCCCGCTGGGCGCCGTCCGCGAACAACATCCAGCCCTGGCGCTTCATCGTCGCCCGCCGCGGTACCGAGGCGCATGACCGCATCCACCAGGCGCTGCTCGGCTTCAACCGAGTCTGGGCCGGCAATGCCGCGGTACTCATCATCGCCGTGGCCGAGACCGTCGACGCCGAGGGCAAGCCGCTCCACTTCGCTGCCTACGACCTCGGCCAGGCGGTCGCCCACCTGTCGGTGCAGGCGCACCACGACGGCCTCCACGTCCACCAGATGGGCGGGTTCGACCGTGAGGCCGTGCGCGCGGCGTTCGACCTCGATGCCCGTTTCGAGCCCCTCACCGCGATCGCCCTGGGCCCGATCGGCGATGCCTCCGATCTCCCCGAGGCGCTGCAGGAGCGCGAGGCCGCGCCCCGCGTCCGCCGGCCCCTCGCCGAATCGCTGATCGCCGCCTGACGCCACCCCCGGGCCGACGCCGCGTGCGACCGCTCCCCAGCGGCGCGCGGGGCGTCGTCGTTCGTGCGGCGACCATCGGGGCAGGCGTCAGACGTCGTTGAGCACCGACAGCACGTTGCCCGCCGGGTCGCGGAACCACGCGATGTCGGGACCGTACCCCCGGGAGATGCCCTTCTCGTCGCCGCCGTACTCGCCGTCGTAGATCTTGGTGACGACCCCCTTGGCGTTGAGCGCATCCACCGCCGCCTCGACGTCGTCGACCGGAAAATTCAGGATCGTGAAGCCTGCGGGCTCATGGTCGGGCTTCGGGTACGCGATGACGTGCGCGCCTGAGCCCAGCGTGATATCGAGGATTCCCATCTCGTTCAGCTGGACGGCGAGACCGAGGGTGTCTGCGTAGAAGGTTCGGGCGGCCTCGATGTCATCGACGGCGAAGCCGCTGAACGCGGCGGAGTTCTCGAACATGGCGCTCCTGGGGTTTGACGGCGATTCGCTCCAGCATCCGCTGTCGGTCAAGCGCTGTCCAGAGGGCGCTCCGCGAGCACGCCATCGGCATCCGCCCACACGTGCCTCCCGGGCGCGAACCGCACACCGCCGATCACGACCTCGACGTCGACCTCGCCCACCCCGTCCTTCCGGCTCTTGCACGGGTTCGATCCGAGCGCCTTGACCCCGAGCGGGAGCCTCCGGATGGCGTCGCGATCGCGGATCGCACCGTGCACGATGACGCCGGCCCAGCCGTTCTCGACGGCGGATGCCGCGATGAGGTCTCCGATGAGCGCCGACGCCAACGACCCTCCGCCGTCGATCACGAGCACCGCTCCCCCGCCGGGTGTGGCGAGCACCGCCTTGACCAGCGCATTGTCGCGCGAACACCGGACCGTGCGGATCGGCCCGTCGAACGCGGTCACCCCGCCGAAGTCCTGGAGCTGCAGCGCGAGGGAGTCGAGCGCGTCGCCGCGCTCGTCGTACAGGTCGGCGGTGGCGATGGTCATCCCTCCACGCTAGGACCGACCTCCCGATCCGTCGGCGTGCACGACGCAGGAAGGATTCCGCTTCTTCTGCGGGGCGCAAGGCTTCCGGTGACCGCGGATGACCTGGATCCTGCGCTGTGCACACCGCGCCCGGCTCAGCGGGGAGCGGGCGGGTTCAGGTCGGGGTGAAGGGCGGTGAACAGCGAATAGGGCTTGCCGTCGGGGTCAGGACCGCGCTCTTTGAACTCGTTGATCACCTCGTACAGTCGCTGCGCGAGCTCCTCACTGGTGCTCGTCGTTGATCTTCAGCCCCAACCACGTCGTGTCCACATCATCGGGCGGCAGGCCCTCGATCTGCTGCAGGAACGTCTCGACCATGACGAGCGATCCGCCGGGCAGCGATGTGCGCCACGACAGACCTGTCGCGCGGTACGGCACTTCGCGGGCGCCCTGGGCGCCGCTCCGGTCGGGCTCGGCCGCCAGGAACCCGGTCTGAACCAGGGTGCGCACGTGGTGCAGCATCGTCCCCGGGTTCACGTCGAGCAGCGCGGCGAGCTCCTTGTTCGTCCGCGACTCGATACGCGCAGAGGCGAAGCACGCGCAGCCGCGTCGCAGAGCTGAGGGCGCGGATCCTGGCCTGCGCGGCCGGATCATCGCCCCCCAGGACGAGCCGCTCTTCACTCACTCCTTCACCCTAGCCGACCGATTGACAGATCTCAATCGGTCATGGGAGACTGATTGACATGTCCCAATCAGAAGAGACGGATGCCGAGATCCTCGCTGAAGCGCGGGCCGAGGCATCCGTCACTTCGTCCCGGGCGAGCGTCGGCGATGCCGTCGAGGCAGACCAGGACCTGGCGCGCGCAGGCGCGCCGCCGGAGCCGGGGCACCGAAAGGCTCGCTGTGGCGCGAGCGGAACTTCGTGACGTTCTGGACCGGGCAGGCGTTCGGCCAATTCGGCGCTCAGATCACGGAACTGGCCATCCCGGTCCTCGCTGTGCTCGTCCTCAATGCGACCGAGTTCGAGGTCGGGGTTCTGACTGCCGCCAACGTCGCCGCCTTCCTGGTCGTCGGCCTGCCGGCGGGCGCGTGGATCGACAGGATGCGCAAGCGCCACGTGATGATCTGGGCGGATGCGGTCCGCGCGGTCACGCTGGGCATCGTGCCCGTGCTGTGGCTCACCGGCACCCTTCACATCTGGCACCTCGTGGTCGTAGCGCTCATCATGGGCGTGGCGACGGTGTTCTTCGACGTCTCCTATCAGATCGCTGGTCCCCTCGCTCGTACGGCCCGGGCAGATCGCTGAGGCGAACGGAAAGCTCCAGTCCACCGAGCAGCTCGCGAACCTGACCGGCCCCGCGGTCGGCGGATGGCTGATCGGAATCATCGCCGCGCCGCTGGCGATCGTGGTGACCGTCGGCACCTATCTGGTCTCGTTCGTCGCGATGCTGGTCACACGTGACCATGAGGTCAGACGGGCTCCGGAGGACCATCAGCCGATCCTGAAGGAGATCGGCGAGGGCCTGCGATGGGTGTTCGGCAATCCGCTGCTGCGGCGTATCGTCGCGACCACCGGGTTCGCGAACCTCTTCGGCACGATGGCGTTCACTCTGCTGCCGATCTACCTGCTGCGGGTGCTCGAGCTCAGTCCCGCCCAGATGGGCGTCATCTTCTCGCTCGGCGCCGTCGGAGGGCTTGTCGGCGCGATCGCGACACCGCACATCGTCAGGCGCTTCGGCGAGGCCCGCACGCTCCCGATCAGTGTGATCGGTTTCAGTCTCGCGCCGCTGCTCCTGCCGGTCGCGACGCTCGTGCCGCAGATCGCATTCCCGTTCCTGGTGGCGCAGATGTTCCTCATGAGCTTCACGGTGCTGGTCTACAACATCACCCAGGTCACGTTCCGTCAGCGGATCACACCGACGCGCCTGCTCGGCCGCATGAACGCCTCGATCCGGTTCTGCGTGTGGGGCGTCATGCCGATCGCAGCGCTGGTCGCGGGCGCATTGGGCACGTGGATCGGCGTGGTCCCGACGCTGTGGATCGCGGTCGTGTTCGAGATGCTCGCCGGGCTGTTCGTGATCATCGGACCGTTCTGGTCGATGCGCGATCTTCCCGACGCGGAGCCGGCCGATTCCACGATTTCCGACGGGACACGCGAGGACTGATCCCACAACCCCTTCGCGGAGGCGCCGTTCGCGGCATATCGTGAAGCATGACCGCACGCATCCTGTCGATCGGCACCGCGACACCGCCCACGACGATCACGCAGGATCGCATCCGCGACTTCTTCGCACAGCAGCCCGACACCGACCGGCTCACCCAGCGACTGATCCGCGCGACCTTCGACGCCGCCGAGATCGAGCGCCGTCACACGGTGCTCCCCGAGCTCGGCGAGGCGGGCGCTGACGGCATCTTCGTCGACGCTCGCGGCGTGCTGCGCTCCCCCGGCACCGCGCTGCGCAACGCGGAGTACATCCGCCACGCGCCCGAGCTGTCGCGGCAGGCCGCGCAGGCCGCGCTCGACCAGTCGGGGGTGACGGCATCCGAGATCACGCACGTCGTGACCGCCTCGTGCACCGGATGCTTCGCACCAGGCCCCGATTTCCGCATCGTCCGAGACCTCGGTCTGGCCGATTCGACCGAGCGCTACCACCTGGGATTCATCGGGTGCGCCGCCGCGTTCCCCGCGCTCCGCGCGGCAGAGCGATTCTGCGCCGCGCAGCCCGACGCCGTCGTACTCGTCGTGTGCACCGAGCTGTGCAGCCTGCACATCCGCCCGAGCAGCTCGCCCGACCAGATCGTGTCGTCGTCGGTGTTCGCCGACGGGTCGGCCGCGGCCATCGTCACGGCCGGCACCGCGGATCGTCCGGGACTCGATCTCGAGCGCTTCGCCACCACGCTCACGAGCGAGGGTGAGGAGGACATGGCGTGGACGATCGGTGACGACGGCTTCGAGATGGTGCTCACCGGCGAGGTGCCGCGCATCATCGGTCGCGAGATCCGCGGCGCGGTCGACGGCTTCCTCGGCGGCACGGTTCCGACGGCCTGGGCGGTGCATCCCGGTGGACGCAGCATCCTGGATCGCGTTCAGACCGGGCTCGAACTCGCACCCGACGCACTCGCGACCTCGCGCGCCGTGCTGCGCGACTACGGCAACATGTCGAGCGCGACCGTGATGTTCATCCTGCGCGACATGCTGCACGATGACGCGATCGGCGCCGGGGCGACGATCGCCGGCTTGGCGTTCGGGCCCGGGCTGACCGTCGAGTCGGCGCTGCTGACCAAGCGGACCGCTGCGGTCTCGCCGGCCGCCGCCCGCGATCGGCATCTGGCAGTCGCGGGGTGAGCCTCGCGGAACGCGACGTCGTCCTGCTCGAACTCATGGACGACCCGGAGTGCGACCCCGATCAGCTGCGCGCCACGCTGCGCCGCTTCGAGACGATCAATCGGCTGGTCTCGCGATGGCGGAGCGTGTACCGATCTCGCATCAGGCCGCTCCTGGCGACGCTTGATCGACCGGCGCGCGTTCTCGATCTCGGCTGCGGCGGCGGCGATGTGATCACCCAGCTCGCGGCGTGGGCGGAGCGCGACGGCTTCGACGTGGAGTGGGTCGGCGTCGACCCCGACCCGCGCGCGCTCGAGGTGGCGCTGACCCGCCCCGCCCCGCCGCGCACGACGTTCCTCTGCGCCGACGGCGCCGACCTGATCGCCGCCGGTGAGCGCTTCGACCTCGTGCTGTCCAATCACGTGGTGCACCATCTCACTCAGACCGAACTCGCCGAATTCGTCGAGCAGTCTCGGCAACTCTCTCGAGGGCTCGTCCTGCACGCCGACATCGAGCGCGGTCGACTCGCGTACGTCCTGTACGCGATCGGGATCACGCCCTTCGCGCCGGGGACGTTCCTGCAGAACCGACGGGCTGCGCTCGATCCGCCGCAGCTACCTGCAGAACGAGCTCGCCGATGTCCTCGGAACCCCGTGGCGTGTCGAGAAGCCCGCGCGGTTCCGGCTGCTGGCCGTGGCACCCGGAACCGCCGGTGACTGACGTCGTGGTGGTGGGCGCCGGCCCCGTCGGCACCCTGCTCGCGGCAGAGCTGCACCGCCACGGCGTAGACGTGCGCGTGCTCGAGCGTCGCCCCACGGCCGGCCATGGCAGCCGGGCGATCGGGGTGCATGCGCCGGTGCTCGCGGCACTGGAGGACTCGGGCATCACCGAGCGCCTGCTCGAGAAGGCGCTGCGGGTGCCGCGTGGCGTGGCGCGCTCCGGCGACCACGTACTCGGCATCGTGCGCTTCGACAGACTCTCGACCCGGTTCCCGTTCGTCGCGACCCTGCCGCAGGCCGAGACCGAAGCGGTCCTGGCCGCCGTGTCTCCAGCGCCCGAACGCGGTCTCGAGGTCACGGGGGTGCGACCGCGCGCCGGAGAGGTCGAGCTCGAGGTGACCCGGCAGGGCGGACCCGACGACGGCGGCGTGGAGGCGCTCGCCGCGCCGATCGTCGTGCTCGCCGGCGGCTGGACGGCGCGCTCGCTCGTCTACCGCGACGGACGCGTGCCCACCACGATCTATCACGACCGCTACCTGATGTCGGACATCGTGGTGCCCGAACGGCCCGACGGCGACACCGCGGTCGTGAACCTCGCCCCGAGCGGCGTGCTCGAATCCTTTCCCCTGCCCGGATCCGTGCGGCGGGTCGTGGCGTGGGATGCCGCCGCCGATCCCGCGGTCGACCTGGCCGCGGTTCGGGTGCAGCGCCTGCAGGCCGCTCTGCGGGCTCGGGGCGAGGCATCCGTCGCCGACGCGGTCGAAGTCGCCACGGCCTTCGGCATCCGTCGGGTCTGCGCGCCGCAGCTGCGCCGCGGCCGGCTCTTCGTGATCGGGGATGCCGCGCACGAGGTCAGCCCGATCGGCGGTCAGGGCATGAACCTCGGTCTTCTCGACGCCATCGGCCTCGCACCGCTGCTCGCGCGCTGGGTGCATGGGCGCGCAGCACCCGACGCCGAACTCGCGGCATGGGAGCGTCGCCGCGTGCGCTCAGCCGTGCGGGCCGGGCAGCTCGCGGCGGTGAACACCGTGCTCGGCCGCCCGCGGCGCGGCGCCGCCGACGTCGCGCGCCGCACCCTCGTGCGCGGGATGCTGACCCCGCCCCTCGGGCGCGGCTTCGCGTGGGCCTACGCGATGGGCCTCGACGCCGGTCCCTGACGCCCCTTTTGGCCGCGAGACAGGATAGGCGCCACGAGACTGGGTGCGACGCAGTCAGTCTCGTCGCGCCTATCCTGTCTCGCGGCCCCCTGAGGGGTCAGGCGACCAGGGCCTGACCGGTCGCGGCGAGCTGCACGCACAGCAGCAGCGACGCGAGCATCACGAGCCGGAAGACCCACCGCCCCGGCGGACGCACCAGCGCGAGCACGAGTCCCGCGGCGGCGATCACCACGACCCCCGCGAACGCGAGTGCGCCGAACACCGTGATGCCCGCCTCCGGTCCGAGCAGCGCCGCGACCGCGCCCACCACGAGCGCCCCGGCGGCGATCACCGCCGACGCGCGGCGTCCGAGCCGGTGAGGCAGCCCGCGCACCCCGGTCTGCGCGTCGTCCTCGAGGTCGGGCAGCACGTTCGTGAGATGGATCGCGATGCCCAACGCCGCACCGGCGACCCACGCCCACGCCGCAGCCGGGCTCGGCGGGTCTGCCGAGAGCGTCACGAGCGAGGGAAGCAGCCCGAAGCTCACGATGAACGGCAGCACCGAGATCGGCGTCGACTTGAGCCCGGCGTTGTAGGACCACGCCGAGGCCAACGCGATCACGTGCGCAAGCCCCATTGCCCAGCTGAGAAGGAAGGACAGGACCAGCGAGAGGACCACGGCACCGGATGCCGCCACCCAGGCGGCGCGCAACGACACGTCGCCGCGCGCGATCGGCTTGTCGGTGCGGCCGGTCGCGGTGTCGCGCGGCGCATCGATCGCATCGTTCGAGATGCCGACCGAGAGCTGGCCGAACAGGATCGCCAACCCCAGCACGGCGATGCGCCACGGCTCGAGACCCGACGCGATGCCGAGCGTGACCGCGACGACCGTGACGACGACGCTCGGGCCCGGATGCGACGACCGCCACAGGGCGATCACCGCAGACGGGCGCCGCTCTTCCGTGTGCTCGCTCACCCTCGCCCGTTCACTCGGGGCCTGTCACGCATCGAAGGGACGGCGCCAGCGCGTGATGCCGATGACGCCGAGGACGACTGCGGCGAGGTACGCGAGCCCGATGACGCCCGCTGCGACCGCGAAGACGGCCTCCGAGGTCTCGTAGCTGATGCCGCCGCCTGTCCAGGTCGTGAGGGCGGAGTCCAGATGGCCGCTGTCGCCCGAGTCGGGAACGGTGAGCGCCGCCACGATGAAGGCACCCCACAGTACGAAGCTCGCGATGTCGTACGCGAAGCGCGTGGCCCTGCCGCGGCGCACGGTGCGGTCGAACAGGGTCATGACCGGCGGAAGCAGGAGGACCACCACCGCGAGCAGGCCGTACACGACGCCGACGATGGCCATCCACCCGAGCTCCGCGCCGACGAGCCCTCGCCCCAGGAAGAAGAACACGGGCAGGAGCACGGCGGCCACCCACTGGGCGACGAAGACGAAACGGCCGGAGCGTGCGATGCGCATGCCCCGACCGTATCGTCGGTTGCGTCCGGATCGGAGGATCCGGCATCGGTCAGTCCTCGAGCAGCTCAGCCTCGATCACGTCGTCGTCCGCGGCATCTTCGGCGGCCGCGGCCGGCCCGCTGCTGGTGAGCACGAGCGCCGAGCCGTCGGCCGCGACATCGACCCGAACCAGGTCGCCGTCGTGCACGCCGCCGGAGAGGATCGCCATCGCGAGGCGGTCCTGGATCTCGGACTGGATGAGCCGGCGCAGCGGCCGCGCCCCGAACAGCAGGGTCGTAGCCGCGCTCGGAGAGCCAGGCTCGCGCGTCGGGGGTGACCGCCAGCGTGAGCCGCCGGTCGCGCAGCCGACGCTGCAGCGCGAAGACCGCGAGCTCGACGATCTGCGCGAGGTCGTCCTGGGTGAGCGCCTGGAAGATCACGATGTCATCGAGTCGGTTGACGAACTCGGGCTTGAACGCCTGGCGGACCAGCCCGTTCACGGCATCCCGCTTCTGCTCGAGCGAGAGAGTCGGGTCGATCAGGATCGGCGAGCCCAGGTTCGAGGTGAGGATCAGGATCACGTTCTTGAAGTCGACCGTGCGCCCCTGGCCGTCGGTCAGGCGCCCGTCGTCCATGACCTGCAGCAGCACGTCGAACACCTCGGGGTGCGCCTTCTCGACCTCGTCGAGGAGCACGACGCTGTAGGGGCGCCGCCGCACCGCCTCGGTGAGCTGACCGCCCTGCTCGTAGCCGATGTACCCCGGAGGGGCGCCGACGAGCCGCGAGACGGAGTGCTTCTCGCCGTACTCCGACATGTCGATGCGCACCATGGCGTGCTCGTCGTCGAAGAGGAAGTCGGCGAGCGACTTGGCCAGCTCGGTCTTGCCGACGCCGGTCGGGCCGAGGAACAGGAACGACCCGGTCGGCCGGTCGGGGTCGCTGATGCCGGCGCGCGAGCGTCGCACCGCGTCGGCCACCGCCTTCACGGCCTGCTTCTGACCGATCAGGCGCTTGCCCAGCTCGGACTCGAGGTGAACGAGCTTCTCGGTCTCGCCCTGCAGCAGGCGCCCCACCGGGATTCCGGTCCATGCAGCGATCACGGCGGCGATGTCCTCATCGGTGACCTGCTCGTTCACCATGCGGTCGCCGGCGGGTTCTTCGCGCTCGGCGTCGATCAGCTGCCGCTCGAGTGCGGGGATCTCTGCGTACAGCAGGCGCGACGCCTTCTCGAGGTTGCCCTCGCGCTGCGCCCGCTCGGCCTGCATGCGGGCGGCGTCGAGCTTGGTCTTGAGGTCGCCGACGCGGTTGAGCGATGCGCGCTCGCGCTCCCATCGCTCCTGCAGACCGTTGAGCTCGGCCTGCTCCTTCGTGAGGGTCTCACGCAGGGTCGCCAGGCGCTCCTTCGATGCGGCGTCCTTCTCGCGCTTCAGCGCGAGCTCTTCGAGCTTGAGCCGGTCGACGTGCCGACGCAGCTCGTCGATCTCGAGCGGAGCGGAGTCGATCTCCATGCGCAGCCGCGACGCGGCCTCGTCGATCAGGTCGATGGCCTTGTCGGGAAGCTGGCGAGACGGGATGTAGCGGCTGCTGAGGGATGCCGCGGCCACGAGCGCGGCATCCGCGATGGCGACCTTGTGGTGGGCTTCATACCGCTCCTTGAGTCCGCGGAGGATCGCGACGGTGTCCTCGACCGACGGCTCGCCGACGTACACCTGCTGGAAGCGGCGCTCGAGCGCGGCATCCTTCTCGATGAACTCGCGGTATTCGTTGAGCGTGGTCGCGCCGATCAGGCGGAGTTCACCGCGCGCGAGCATGGGCTTGAGCATGTTGGATGCCGCCACCGATCCCTCGCCGCCGCCCGCGCCCATCAGCACGTGAAGCTCGTCGATGAACGTGATGATCTGGCCCTCGGACTCGGTGATCTCCTTCAGCACGGCCTTCAGCCGCTCCTCGAACTGGCCGCGGTACATCGCGCCCGCGACGAGGGCGGAGATGTCGAGGGTGATGAGCTCTTTGTTCTTGAGGCTCTCGGCCACGTCACCCGCGACGATGCGCTGGGCGAGGCCCTCGACGACGGCGGTCTTGCCGACACCGGGCTCGCCGATGAGCACAGGGTTGTTCTTCGTGCGACGGGTCAGCACCTGGCTGACCCGGCGGATCTCGCTGTCGCGGCCGATCACGGGGTCGAGCTTGCCCTGGCGGGCACGGTCGGTGAGGTTGATCCCGAACTGCTCGAGGGCGCTCTGCTGCTCCTCCTGCCCGGGCTGCTGCGTGGCGTTCATGTGTCTCCTGAAGTCTGGCCTTCGGCTCCTGCAAAGTTGAGCCATGCGGACTCAACTTTAGCAGAGCCTCCCAGCTGCGGCAATCGCGTCCCCCGCGCCGTTGCCGCGAGACTGGATAGGCGCCGCGAGACCGGGGTCAACGCACCCTGTCTCGCGGCACCTATCCGGTCTCGCGGTGATCGGCGAGGTCAGGCCCGCTGCTGCTCCTCGCGCGCGTCGTCGTAGGCGCGGCGCACCGTCTCGCCGATCCACTCCGTGCTGCGGTAGACGTTGCCCGCCCCCAGCTCGTCGGCGAGGCCGCTGGCGAGCACCTGGTCGAGCACCTGCTTCTCGCTGATCACGAGCTTGAGGGCGGCATCCGCGTCGTGAAGGTCGTGCGCATACCTCCGGAGCACCTCGATGAGCGACAGGCCGATCTGATCGGTTCCGCGCAGGCGGATGATCACGACCGCGCCCTTCGATGCACGGCTGACGGCGGGCAGCTGGTGCTCGAAGATCGGAGCGCTCGCGAAGAAGAGGCTGCCGTACGGCTGCAGGATCACGACGTCGCCCGCTGCGATCGCCGGAGGCGGTGGACTCTCCCGCATGCGGCCGCCGTCGAGCACGTGGACCTGCCGCACCCGCACACGGTTGGACTGCTGCGCGACGAAGAGGATGATGCCCAGGCCGACGCCGACCAGCACCGCGTACTGCAGCGGGATGACGAGGGTGAGCCCGAACGTGACCGCCATGATCGCCGTCGGCAGCGGGCCGGTCTTCACGACGGAGTAGATGCGGCTGGGCTTGATCGCGCCGATGCCGATCACGATCAGCAGTCCGGCGAGCGCGGGCATCGCGACGTAGCCGACCGCGTCCGACCCGAGCAGGATCACCACGGCCATCACCGCGCCGGCGACGATGAACGCCAGGCGCGTTCTGGCGCCACCTGTCACGATCAGCGACGAGCCCGACATGGACCCGCCCACCGGCATCCCCTGGAAGAGTCCCGCCGCGATGTTGCCCGCGCCCTGCCCGACGAAGTCCCGCGAGGTGTCGGCGGGCTTGCCGTCCGGCGTGGGCAGGCCGGCCCCGACGGCGGCACCCTGCACAAGGCCGACGAACGCGAGCGAGAACGCCGGGATGAGCAGGAACACGACGTCTTCGATGTTGGGCAGCACCGGGGCGGGCAGGCCGCGCGGCACGTCGACGATGTCGTCGAGCAGCAGCACGGGCTCGGCGAGCCAGACGTTCAGCAGCACCGCCATGCCCGAGCCCAGCACGACAGCGATGACCAGACCGAGCGAACCGACCGGCGTGAGGCGGAACAGGTAGATGAGGCCGATGACGACGAGGCCGACGCCGACCGATGCGACGCTCCACTGCGGAATGTGGAGGAGCAGATCGAAGAGCTTCGTCAGCCGGTTCGTGCCCTCGGATGCGAAGCCGGTGAAGTTCGAGAGCTGTCCGAGGATGATGTTCACCCCGACCGCGGTGAGGAAGCCGGTCATCACCGCGGTCGGCACGAAGCGCACCAGGCGTCCGCCGCCGAGCAGCCCCGCGATGATCATCACGATGCCGGTCATGATCGCGAGCGTGTACAGCGCGCGGTCGGGATCAGCGCGGCTCTCGAGGTCGGAGTCCGAGACGATGAGCGCCATCGCGCCCGGTGGCCTGCACGGCCATGAACGTGCTGCTCGTGAAGAACGTCGCCCCGACCATGCCGAACAGGTATGCGTAGAGGCCGGCGAGCGGATTGATGCCGGCGAGCAGCCCGGCCGCGAGCCCGTCGGGCACCGCCTCGATGCCCAGCACGAGGCCCGAGACGGCATCCTTGCCGATCGTCTTTCGGGAGAAGAGCCTCCGCAGGGCTGCGCGCACGCTCACACGCTATCGAAGCGCGTCGCGCAGCACGCACTCAGGCCGCGGGAACCGCCGAGTCCTCATGCTCACGGCGCTCGAGCGCGGAGCCCCCGGTGCCGATCTCGCAGCAGAACGTCGCGCGATAGGCGGTCGGGGTCGTGCCGAGCACCCGCGCGAAGTTCTGACGCAGAACGGATGCCGAGCCGAAACCGCACTCGTACGCGATGCGATCGAGGCCCAGGTCGGTCTGCTCGAGCAGACGCTGCGCGTGGATGATGCGCTGGCGGCCGAGCCAGGCGGCCGGGGTCGTGCCGTAGTCGGCCTTGAAGCGGCGGGCGAAGGTGCGCGGCGACATGTGCGCCTTGGCCGCGAGCTGATCGACCGTCAGCTCGCTGCGCAGGTTGTCCAGCATCCAATCGGTGACCGGCGCGAGCGAGAGGCTGGCGACCTCGGGCAGCGGCCGCAGGATGAACTGCGCCTGACCGCCGTCGCGCTGCGGCGGCACGACCATGCGGCGCGCGATGGTGTTCGTCATCTCGGCGCCGAGCTCTTGGCGCAGGAGGTGAAGGCAGGCATCGAGCCCGGCGGCCGTGCCGGCACTCGTGATGATGCGGCCGTCCTGCACGTAGAGCACATTCGGGTCCACGTCGATCGACGGGTACATCGAGGCCATCCGGTCGGCGTACATCCAGTGCGTGGTCGCCTTGCGTCCGTCGAGGACTCCCGCCGCCGCCAGGATGAACGACCCGCTGCAGACGCTGAGCAGCCACGCCCCGCGCGCCGCTGCGTCACGGACGACGTCGAGCACCCGCGGGTCGGTGCGCCCCCACCACTCGCTCGGCGTCGGCGAGACCACCACGAGGTCGGCCTCGTACGCGAAAGCCAGGTCGTTGTCGACGTTGAGCGAGAAGCCCAGCTTGGACTGCACGACGCCCGGGTTCGGGGTCACGATGCGGAAGTCGAAGTTCGGGATGCCGTCATCGGTGCGGTCGAGGCCGAAGGCCTCGCAGGCGACGCCGAACTCGAACGGGGCGAATCCGTCCTGGACGATGACGGCGACGGTCTTCATGGGAGCTCCTCGAGATGCGGCTGATCGGCGTGACATCGATGGCAGTATTCGTGCGATGCGTGTCCATCCTGCCACTCGTGGCGGAATAACGTCAAGCGTAGCGTTTCTGCCATGTTGATGATCATTGCTCTCGCAGCCATTGCCGCCTACGCCATCGGCGCATCTGTCGTCGCTCTGACGAACGACGGCCTGCACCGCGTGCCGACCGACTACACCCGCCTCCCCTGAGCGGCCGCTCGCCCGTTGCTCGGTGTGACGGCGCATAACTCCTGCAATCTTGGCCGCGGCGGCTTCGCCCGGCGTGGCACAGCGGCCCGCCCGGCGCGGGGCGCCCCCGAATTGCAGGAATTATGCGCCGGCGCCGCGCGGCACCGCTGCATCACGACCGAAGCGAGGGTTCGCTCAAGCCCGCGCGCGGTCGTAGACCTCGACCATCGCGGCGGTGCGCGAGGACTGACGGAACCGCTCGCGGATCGACGGGTCAGGGACCGGCGCCGTTCCGGCGGCGATCTCCGTCGCCGCGAGGCGCAGAGTCTCGGCCAGCGCCGCGAACGGACCCATCCGCGACCTGCCAGAACCCCGAACCCAGCTCCGCGCCGATGTCGGGGTCGCTCACGACCGCGGGCGTTCCGAGCGAGGCCGCCTCGAACACCGTCATGCCCTGCGTCTCGAACCCGATCGAGGTCTGAACGACGGCGTCGGCGGCTGCGATGCGCCGCAGAGTCTCGGTGTACGGCAATCGACCCGCGAAGACCACGGATCCGATCGAGCCCGAGCGTCTCGACGAGGCGACGCGCGGCCTTCTCCTGGCCGCCTCCGCCGATGATCTCGACGTCGGCGTCTATGCCGCGCTTCGCCCAGCGCCTCGAGGAACGGCAGCAGCCGCTTCTCGGGACTCATGCGGCCGAGCCAGACGAAACGCGGTCTGCCGGGCGCCCGCATCGGACGGGCCGGCCGCAAGGGCGGCATCCAGCACGTCGTCGTCGATGCCGTTCCACACGTCGATCGCCGGCGAACCGGCGGCGGCCACCACGCCGTGCTCGCTCCAGGCGGCGAGCGAAGTGCGACGACGGCGCGGTGACGGCGCCCGACAGCCCGGCGAAGCGCCGCAGGTACGACCAGCCGTCACGACCAGGCGCCTCCGCGGCGCTGCCGGCGCCGCGCAGCGCACGCCGCTGCCAGGCGTTCAGCACCCGCAGCACGAGCCGCGGGAACGGCGCGGTCGCCTCGATGCCGACGTCGACGCGGTTGTGCATCGTGTGCACGACCGGCAGCCCGTGGCGCGCGGCGAACCGATGCCCGGTGAAGGCGCCCCAGAAGTCGGCCTGCACGTGCACGACATCGACCGGTGGGCGCGCCGCGAGCGCGGCATCGACGAACCGATCGGTGCGGCCGCCCGGCCACGTCAGCGAGTACTCGCGGTCGGGGGTGATCGGGATCGAGGGCGTGTCCACGTAGCCGGGATCCGAAGCCGCGGCGGCGCGCGCGCCCGTGCATCTTCGGCGCCACGATCGTCACGGTGTGGCCGGCGCGCTCGAGGAACCGTCCGCTGCAGGCGCATCGACACCTGAGCTCCGCCGAGGGACTCGACGTGCTGGTCGCCGAACATCACGACGTGCATCGGCGCTACGCGGGGAGCGGTTCGTCGCGGTACAGCGCCTCGAACGTGTCGAGGGTGCGGTTGATGTCGTGGATGGCCACGCCGTCGAGCGAGGCCTGCTGCATCCGGCGTCGTTCTTCGGGGGCCGCCGTCAGCACGTCGTTCAGGCGGGCCGCCATCTCTTCGACGTTGCCGGGCTCGAACAGATACCCGTTCTCGCCGTCGTGCACGAGGTGCGGCAGCGCGACGGCGTTCGCGGCGACGATCGGCAGTCCCGATGCCATCGCCTCCATGGTCGCGATCGACTGGAGCTCGGCGATCGAGGCGATCGCGAACAGGCTGGCCCTGCTGTACAGCGTGCGCAGATCCTCTTCGGCCGCGTGGCCGTGGAACGTGACGTGACCGTCGAGTCCGAGCGAATGGACGAGCGCCTCGAGGTTCTTGCGCTGGTCGCCACCGCCGACGAGGTCGACGTGCACATCGAGCGCCGGGTCCAACAGCGCCGCCGCCTTCAGCAGGACGTCGATGTGCTTCTCGGTGGTCAGGCGCCCGACGAAGAGGATGCGGTTCGCATCGCGGGGCGTGAGATCGGGACGGTAGTTCGACCGGTCGATGCCGCAGCTGATCGGGATCACGCCGGTGATGTCGATCGTGGACTCGAGGAAGTCCGCGGCCTTGCGCGTCGGCGTGGTCACGGCCCGCGTCATCTCGAACGTGCGCTTGGCGTCGGCCCACGCGAGCTTGAGGAAGACATCGTTGAGAGCGTGCGGCAGGGTCGTGAAGTCGAGGATGTTCTCGGCCATCACATGGTTGGTGGCGATGATCGGGATGCCGCGCTTGCGCGCCTCGCGTGCCAAGCCGCGGCCGATGATGATGTGCGACTGGATGTGCACCACATCGGGCTGCACCGCATCGAGCACGCGACGGGCGTGGTGCTTCGACATCCACGGCAGAACGAACGCGAGCCAGTCGTGCGGCCACCAGCGCCACGAGGGCAACCGGTAGAGCATCATCGGCTGGTCTTCGATGACCTCGACGCCGCTGCCGCGCGCCCAATGCTTCGCACTCGGCGCCATCACGTGCACGTCGTGACCGCGTGCGACGAGGCCGGCGGCGAGCCGCTCGGCGAACCGCGCGGCTCCGTTGACGTGAGGAGAGAACGTGTCGGCCCCGATCAGCACCGTCAGGGGTCGACGTTCGTCCGGCTCTGCGGCGCGGGGATCGTCGGGCGTCTCGGACGGGGTCACGGGATGCTGGTTGCCTATCTCTGCGCGGGGGCGGGTCGCACGAGGTCGGTGCATGTGCGGTGCCAACTCTACCCGAGCCCCCTCCGGGACCCGGGAGCGGCCCCGCCTGAGCGAACCCCTAGCCTGGTGACATGTCCCGAACGTCCCCGGCAGATGACATGGTGCGCATCCCGCGCGGCACCTTCACGATGGGCTCCGACGACTTCTACCCCGACGAACGGCCCGTGCACGAACGCAGCATCGACGAGTTCGAACTGGACCGTTACCCGGTCACGACCGCGCAGTTCGCCGCGTTCGTCGCCGACACCGGGTACACGACGATCGCCGAGCGCCCGCTCGACCCGGTGGAGTTCCCCGCGCTCTCGCCCGACGAGCTCGCGCCCGGCTCGATGGTCTTCACCCCGACAAGCGGTCCGGTGGACCTGTCGAACTGGCGCGCGTGGTGGCGCTGGCAACCCGGCGCCTCGTGGCGACACCCCACGGGGCCCGACTCGGGCATCGAGGACAGCATGAGGCATCCCGTCGTCCACGTGGCGTTCCCGGATGCTGCGGCCTACGCCGCGTGGGCGGGAAAGCGACTGCCGAGCGAGGCGGAGCACGAGTACGCCTCACGAGGCGGCTCGTCGGGCACGGCGTTCGCGTGGGGCGACGAGCCCTTTCCCGACGGTGTTCCCCGTGCGCACACGTGGATCGGCCGATTCCCGTACGAAGCGCGCGGACCGTTCGGCGGCGGGACGGCTCCGGTGGGGTCCTATCCGGCGAACGGCTACGGTGCCTTCGATCTGATCGGCAACGTCTGGGAGTGGACGAGCGACTTCTACACGCCGCGGCATCTGCGCCTTGCCGATCGGCCCGTCGACGCGGGTCGACGCGAGAATCTGCTGGCCGCGGCGAGCCGCGAAGAGGGTGTCACGACACCGCGACGCGTGCTGAAGGGCGGCTCGCAGCTGTGCGCCATGGAGTACTGCGTGCGGTTCCGGCCCGCGGCTCGATCGCCCCAGGCGGAAGACACCGGCATGTCGCACATCGGCTTCCGCTGCGCACGAGACGTCTGAGGGCCGAACGCGCGCGGGCGACCTCGTACCCTGGAGTCATGCCCCGACTGCAGGCCGATGCCGACAGAACCCTCTGGGTCGCCGTCACCGACTCGCTCGGGTTCGGTGGCCGGCGCCATCGCAAGGCGGCGATCCGCATGCTGCTCGGCCAGGCGAACCGCGCGATGGGCGCCGATGCGCGACCCGGTGGAGGATTCATGGCGTGGGCGATGAGCCAGGCGACGCCGTTCCTGATGCGCAAAGCCGCCGGTCGCGTGCTCGTCTGGGTGTGGAAGGCCGACCCGGAGCTGGTCGTGGTGATGGCGCAGGTGCAGGAGGCGACCGCGCAGCTGCGCGCCGCCCGCGCGAGCATGCCGATGGAGTACGACGACACGGAGGCCTTCCGCGGCACCTATCTCGGCATCGGCGAGAAGCTCGCGATCCCGCTGCCGGCCGATCAGCGCACCCCGCCGTTCGCGACGTACACGTGGGACACCGGGTCGCACTTCGTCGCCGTCACCGCGGTGTGCAGCGACCGCGAGCGATTCGGCACCGTGATCGGCGCGGTCGACGAGCTCGCCCGCACACTGCGGATCAGCGACGACGTCGCCCTGGGAGAGTCGCCGAACGTGCTGCGTATCGAGCCGTGACGGCAGAACTCAGAGCTTCAGATCCTGCTTCGGCACCACGATTTCGCGAATGATCAGCAGCGCGGTGGCCATGACGGGCAGTGCGACGAGAACACCGATGACGCCGGCGAGCGTCCCCCCGACCATGGCGCCGATCAGCACCAGAGCCGCCGGGATGGCCACCGCCTTGTTCATGACGCGCGGGGTGACGATGTACGACTCGATCTGGATGTAGATCAGGTAGGCGATGCCGAAGATCAGGGCTTGGTTCGGACTCGACATGAGCGCCGCGAACGTCGCGAAGACCCAGAAGATCACCGAGCCGAACAGCGGGATGAGGGTGATGACGAAGGCGATGAGTGCCATGAGTCCCGCGTACGGCAGGCCGATCAGCAGATGCAGGACCAGCACCACGGCCGAGTTGATCGCGGCGAGAGTGACCGAGCCGAGAAGTGAGCGTCCGATCGAAACCGTGACCCGCTCCGTCATGTCGGACAGTTTCGGGCGGTCGTGCGCGGGCGCCATCGAGTAGAGCCCCTGCTTCATGCCGGTCAGCGACGCGAGGAAGTACAGGGTGAGCGCGACGATGATGAAGCCGGCCGATATCGCGGAGACGAGCCCGACGCCGACGGCCAGCGCGCCGCCACCGAACATCGCGACCGTCTCGGGCTTCGACAGCGCGAGCGCGACTTCGTCCAGCGCCGCGCCGACCGCATCCTGCAGGTCCGGCGGGAGGGCGAGGAACCACGCCGATTGCTGGGTGGCGACCAGCGCCTCGGGGAAGTTCTGCACGAACTGCACGATCTGGGCGATGATCGGCGGCAGGACGAAGACGAAGAACAGCACCACGAGCAGCGCGAACACGCCGAACACGATCAGGATGCCGGCGCCGCGCTTGAGTCCCCTGCGCTCGAGGACTCGCACGATGGGGTCGAGCCCGAGCGAGATGAACAAGGCCAGCACGATGTAGATGAGAATCGTCGTGATCGAGGCGATGGCCGATCCGATGATCAAGCCGCCGAGCACGCCGAGCGTGGCGATGAACGCGATCACGAGCGGGCGATCGACGAGGGCGAGCACACCGCGCCGCTCCGGCGCGCGTCGAGGCGGAGGGGTCGGATCGGCAGCGGCGAGTTCTGCAGAGGGGTCTGACATGCCCGAACAATAGCGCCGTCGCGCCCGCGCGTGCCTCATGCGGCGAGGGTGAATCGGCGAGCTGGTCCCTGACGGGCCGAGATCGTGCGTCCCGCGCCGAGAGCGCCGCACCTTTTCGAGGGCGAACGCACCTTGTCGCGGTGGGGGGTCAGCCGGTCCCGTCGCGTCGATCGGGGGTCGCGGTCACGACGTCGCCCGACAGCCAGCGCAGCCACCGGGCGTCCGGGTCTCCCTCGAGAACGAGAGCACGCACGAGCAGGGTCAGCGGAATCGAGAGGATCGCACCGAGCGGTCCGATGATGAAGGTCCAGAAGATCACCGAGAAGAAGCTCAGGGTCAGGCTGAGGCTCACTGCGTCGCTGACGAACTTGGGCTGCACGAGCACCTGCAGCGTCACGTTGACGACGCAGTAGATCGCGACGACCGCGAGCATGAGCGGCCAGCCGCCGACGACGAGCGCGAGCAGCGCGGGTGGGATCAGACCGATCACGAAGCCGATGTTCGGAATGAAGTTCGTGACGAACGCCAGGATCGCCCACACGGCCGGCGCCGGCACACCCAACGCCCACAGCGCGAAGCCGTCGATGATCGCGACGACCGCGCCGAAGCTCGCGTTGACGACGTAATACCGCCGGACGTTCGAGTTGAACAGCTGGAAGCGCCGCACGGTCGGCCGGGCGACCGGTCCGAACGAAGCTTCCGCCCGCGCGTATCGCGATCCGTCGGCCGCCATGAAGATCACGTAGGCGAACACGAAGAACAGTGCGGTGAGGATGCCGACCGCCGTGCCGCCGAGCGACGCGACGAACGACACGATCGTCGACGGTTCGAGGACGGATGCTGCGGCATCCGACGCCTGTTCATCCAGACCCACTGAGCCCAGCCAGGCGATGACCGCCTGCGCCGAAGCCTGCAGCTCATCCGCGTAGTCGCCCACGAGCCGCACGAACTGGGTGCCCGCGAAGAACAGCAGAGCGCCCAGTACGAGGAGGATCAGGTACGCGATGACGATCACACCGGTGGTCGCCGCCCAGCGCGGCCACCCCCTTCGCTCGAGCGGATGCCGCACCGGATGGCAGATGATCACGATGACCGCGGCCAGCACGAGGGGTCCGACCAGCTCACGCGCGAACGACAGCCCGGCCAGCGCGATCGCAGCCGCCGCCAGCCCGAGCAGCACCCGGAGCGTGGGCGAGAGCGCGGGAGCCGGAGGCATAGGCGGTGTCGGTTTCGGCGCCGGACGACCGAACAGGCTCATCGGTCGTCGGCGCCGTCGGTCGGCGCGCGGGGAGGCCGCGCGGGCGGCTCGCGCTCGGCTTGCACGCGCTCGGCGGCTTCCTTCAGCTCCTCGGTGAGCGCTCGGATGTCCGCGCGACTGGCCGGCACCGCGTCGTCGTGCCCGCGCGAGGCGCGTTCGACGACCCACGACGAGATCGTCGCGACGACGAGGCCGACCACGACGACCCCGCCCGCCATGAGGAAGACCGCGGCAACGCGTCCTTGCGGGGTCACCGGCACATAGTCGCCGTAGCCCACCGTCGTCACGGTGCAGAATGCCCACCAGACCGCCGCCCCGAACGATGTGATGGTCGCCCCAGGAGCACCGCGCTCGACCTGCAGCACGATCAGCGAGATGTACCAGACCAGGAGGAGGGCGGAGCCCACACCGTAGATGAGCAGCCGTGCCCGGATGGAGTTTCCGGCGGTCTTGGTGAAAGCGGTGAGCCGGGTGAGGGCGTCCAACAGGCGCACGGGTCGCAGCGCCGGGATCAGGGCGAGCACGAGGTCGAACTTGTGCGTGCGGAACCACAATCGGCGCGGGTACGACAGCCGCAGCTTCACGATGTAGTCAGCGATGAACATCGCCCAGATGAGCCCGATGACCGCCGTCGTGACGATGGCCCACTCACCATGCACATCACCGATGACGTGCAGCGTGTAGGTGAAGAGGAAGACGGCCGCTGCGATCGCCAGCGGCCAATAGGTGAACTGCGACCAGCGAGCTGTGCGCTCGTTCTCGCCTCGGGCCGCATTGGGCTCGGTCACAGTGGTCACTTCTGCACTCTAGAGGCGCACGATCCGGGGGCGGCGCCGACCCGCTGGGAGCGGGTCCACACGCGCAGCGCGCTACAGCTCAGTCAGTTCGAACGAGCTGCCCAGCGGCACGATGGCCGGTCGCTCGACGGTCGATGCGATCGACACGCGCGTGCCGCTGTGCGCGGACTCGAGCACAGCGGTCATGATCTCGAGGGTGTGCAGCGCGAGACGTCCCGATGCGCGCACGTCGGCATCCGTCGGGGCCGCGAGCATGTCGAGCAGGCCGATGCCGCGCGCGGCGTCGATGTAGCCTGCGCGTTCTTCGATCAACTCCCACTCGCGCGAGCCGAGCGGACAGGAGAGCACGTCGCCCGAGAACATGTTCGGGTCGGGCACCGAGAGCGACCCCGCCTCGCCGTGGATCTCGATCGGCGATGCGCTGCTCTTGACGCTGTCGAAACTCGTCGTGAGCGTAGACAGCGCGCCGCCCGCGTGCTCGAGGATGCCGGTGACGTGGGTGTCGACATCCACCGGGATCCGCTCCCCCATGCGCGGACCGGAGCCGATCACGCGTTCGCTGCGCAGACGGCTGGCCGACCCGACGACCGCGGTGACCGGGCCGAGCAGATGCACGAGCGCGGAGATGTAGTACGGGCCCATGTCCATCAGCGGACCGCCGCCGGGCAGGTAGTAGAAGTCGGGGTTCGGATGCCACGGCTCGGGTCCGGGTGAGGCCATCACGGCGGTCGCCGCGATCGGCCGCCCGATGCGGCCCTCGTCGATGACCGCGCGGGCCGTCTGCGTGCCGGTGCCCAGCACGGTGTCGGGGGCGGAGCCCAGGCGCACACCGGCGACGGTGGCGGCCTCCGCCACCCGCTTCCCGCTCGCGAGATCCACCGCGAGAGGTTTCTCGCCGTAGACGTGCTTGCCGTGCGCGATGGCCGCGAGCGCGATCTCGGCGTGCGCGGCCGGGATCGTGAGGTTCAGCACGACGTCGATACCGGGATCGGCCAGCAGCGCGGGCACCTCGAGGGCGCGGGCGCCGGGGATGCCGCTCGCCACGGCCGCGGCGCGATCCGTGTCGAGGTCGGCGATCGCCGCCACCGCCACGTCGGAGCGTGCGGTGAGGGTCTTCAGATAGATCCCCGAGATGACTCCGACTCCGATGATTCCTACGCGCGGCGCGTTGCCCACAGCATGCCCCTTTCGATGACGGTACGGATGGCGGGGTTCTCGAGCACGTCCACGCTGTGGCCGGGCGTCGTGACGACGACCCGACCGGCCCCCCACTCCCGGGTCCAGATCGCCGGCGAGGTGATCGGCCGATGCCACGGATGCCACGGTGGAGCCGGATGCGTCGTGGTCGCGAGGACGTCGTTGAGATCGTCGCTCAGCACCCAGTACTGCTCGGTCGTGAGAGCGAAGTCGTTCAGTCCCGCAGTGATCGGGTGCGTGCGACCGAGTGATGTGATCTCGATCGTGTGGTCGAGGTAGTTGTCGCTCGGGCCGCCGGTGAGATCATCGGGATGCGTGCCGGGGTGCGTGGCGAATTGGCCGCCGACGAGGTGCAGATAGTCGGCCGAGTCGCGGTACGAATCGGCGATTCCCCCGTGCCAGCCGGTGAAGCCTGTGCCCGCTTCGACGGCCGCGCGCAGCCCGGCGACCTGGTCGCGCTCGATGGTCGACATCGTCACGCACTGCACGATCAGGTCCGCCGCCGCCATCGTGCCTGCGTCGGCGTAGACGGCTGGAGACGATTCGACCTGCACGTCGTAGCCGTTCTCGCGCAGAAACGGCAGGAACAGGTCGGTTGCGGCCACCGGCTGATGACCCTCCCAGCCGCCACGGACGACGAGTGCACGCTTCAATGTCACGCTGAATCCCTTCTCAACCTCCACGACCCTACCGTCGAGGTGCCCCGGGATCAGTCGGCGGGTGGCTCGTCGGGATCGTCGGATGCTGCGCCGCGGTCGGCTTCGAGGGCCAGGCGCGGCCGCCAGACGACGATATCTGTCGCGCGGCGGACCCGCCTTCCCTGTCGCAGGGTGATGACGGAACCGGTGGCTCCGGCGGCGAAGACACGCGCGCCGGGGCGGTTCTCGAGCTCGGTGCGCATGCGCGCCTCGAGCTCGCGCACCTGCACGCGCAGCTGCTGGACGTTGTTCTCGAGCTCGATGATGCGCGCGATCGCGGGCAGGCTCATGCCGTCGGAGGACAGGCGCGCGACCTCGCGAAGCTGCTCGACGTGACGCGTCGAGTACCGGCGCGATCCTCCCTGGGTGCGAGCGGGAACGACCAGGCCGAGCCGGTCGTACTGCCGGAGGGTCTGCGGATGCATGTTCGCGAGCTCGGCGGCGACGGCGATCGCGAAGATCGGCGCGTCTTCATCGAACTCTCGTTCCGGCATCCGTCTCAGCTCCTACCCTCGCGCCCTCGACATGAGGTCGGCGCGGGGGTTGTCCTTGGGCTCGAGCTCGTGGAAGCGCTCCAGCGCTTCGCGCGCGGCATCGTCCAGGTGCGACGGGACCGCGACCTGCACCTCGGCCAGCAGGTCGCCGGGGCCCTTCGCGGAGTGCACCCCGCGCCCCTTGACGCGCAGGACGCGACCCGACGGCGTTCCGGGAGCGACGCGCAGCTTGACGGGATCGCCGCCGAGCGTCGGCACCTCGATCGTGGCGCCGAGCGCCGCCTCGGTGAAGGTCACCGGCACGGTGACGCGCAGGTTGAGGCCGTCGCGGGTGAACACGGGATGCGGGCGGACGGTCACCTGCACGACGATATCGCCCGTCTCCCCGCCGTCCGGCGAGGGGCGACCGCGGCCGCGCAGGCGGATCTTCTGACCGTCCGAGACGCCCGCGGGGATCTTCACCTTGAACGGCTTGCCGTCTTCGCCCTGGAGCGTGATGGTCTCGCCCTTGGTCGCGGTGACGAAGTCGATCGTCGTCCGCGCAGTGACGTCGGCGCCGCGCTGCGGGCCGCCGTACCCTCGGAAGCCGCCGGTGGACTGCCCGAACCGGCCGGAGCCGAAGCCGCCGCCCTGCTGCTGGTTGAACATGCTGAAGATGTCGTCGAAGTCCTGCGGCGACTGCTGACGGGCGCCGCGACCTTGGCCGAACATGCTGAACACGTCCTCGAAGCCGCCGGGCTGGTCGCCCGCGGTGAAGCGCGCACCCGAGCCCATCGCGCGGATCTGGTCGTACTCCTTGCGCTGCTCGGGGTCGGAGAGCACCGAGTACGCCTCGCTGACCTCCTTGAAGGTCGCCTCCGCCTTCGCATCGCCCTGGTTGGAGTCCGGGTGGTACTTGCGGGCGAGCTTGCGATAGGTCTTCTTCAGCTCGGCTTCGCTGACGCCCTTCTCGACGCCCAGGACCTTGTAGAAGTCCTTGTCGAACCAGTCCTGACTGGCCATGCGGTGTCCCTCCGGGTTATTCGGCCGGCACCGCGACGACCACCTTGGCGGGTCGCAGCTCGACCGAACCCAGTCGGTAGCCGACCTCGACGACCTCGAGGATCGTCGCTTCGGTCACCCCCGGTGTGGGTGCCTGGAAGATCGCCTCGTGCTGCTGCGGATCGAACGGCTCGCCCGCGGTGCCGTACGAGACCACGCCGAGCTTCTCGGCGACCGCGCGCACCTTGTCGCCGATCGCGGCGAACGGCGTGCCCTCGACGAGATCGCCGTGCTTTGTGGCGCGGTCGAGGTCGTCGAGCACCGGCAGCAGGCCTTTGACGGCCTCGCCCTTGGCGCGCTCGATCTCGCGCTCGCGCTGATCCTCGGTGCGACGGCGGTAGTTGGCGTACTCGGCCTGCAGACGCTTGAGGTCGTTCAGCAGGGCCGACTCGAGGTCGGCGAGCACGGCATCCTCCGCGGCGGCATCGACGTTCTGCTCGGCGCCGAGGATGTCGTCGACGGTCAGTTCGTCCTGCGAGTCGGGGTCGGAGACCTGCGCCTCCGACCCCTCCTCGTCCGGTCGAACCTCGTCGCCACCCGGCTCTTCGAAGTTCTTATCGGTCATGACTACTTCTTCTCACCGTTTTCGGATGCGTCGTCCTCGTCGTCGACGACCTCGGCGTCGATGACATCCTCATCGGATGCCGCGGACTCGGGCTCGCCGGCGGGTGCCTCGGCACCGGCATCCGGAGCGGACTGCGACGCCTGGCTCGATGCGTAGATCGCCTCGCCCAGCTTGCCCTGGCTCGCGTTGAGCTTGTCGAACGCGGTCTTCACCGCGTCGTCGTCCTCGCCGGCCAGCGCCGCCTTGAGCGCGTCGACATCGCCCTGGACCTCGGTCTTGACGTCCTCGGGCAGCTTGTCGTCGTTCTCCTTGATGAGCTTGTCGATCGAGTACGAGAGCGTCTCGGCCTGGTTGCGCACCTCGGCCGACTCGCGACGCTTCTTGTCTTCGGCGGCGTGCTCCTCGGCCTCGCGCACCATGCGCTCGATGTCGTCCTTGGGCAGCGACGAGCCGCCCGTGATCGTCATCGACTGCTCCTTGCCGGTGCCCTTGTCCTTCGCGGACACGTGCACGATGCCGTTCGCGTCGATGTCGAAGGTGACCTCGACCTGCGGGATGCCGCGGGGCGCCGGCGCGATGCCGGTGAGCTCGAACGTGCCGAGCGGCTTGTTGTCGCGCGTGAAGTCGCGCTCGCCCTGGAAGACCTGGATCGCGACCGACGGCTGGTTGTCGTCGGCGGTCGTGAAGGTCTCGCTGCGCTTGGTCGGGATGGCGGTGTTGCGCTCGATGAGCTTGGTCATGATGCCGCCCTTGGTCTCGATGCCGAGGCTCAGGGGGGTCACGTCGATCAGCAGGACGTCCTTGCGCTCGCCGCGCAGCACGCCGGCCTGCAGGGCGGCGCCGACGGCGACGACCTCATCGGGGTTGACGCCCTTGTTGGGCTCCTTGCCGGCCTCCTGCTTGACGAGCTCGGCGACGGCGGGCATGCGGGTGGATCCACCCACGAGCACGACGTGGTCGATGTCGCCGACCTTGATGCCGGCCTCGCGGATGACGTCCTCGAAGGGCTTCTTGGTGCGGTCGAGCAGGTCCTTGGTGAGGTCCTCGAACTTCGCGCGCGTGATCGTCTCGGACAGCGACACCGGCCCGCTGTCGGTGAGCGACAGGTAGGGCAGGTTCACGCTCGTCGACATGGAGCTCGAGAGCTCCTTCTTCGCCTGCTCGGCGGCCTCCTTGAGGCGCTGGAGGGCGATCTTGTCGCCCGAGACGTCGACGCCGGTGGTGTCCTTGAACTGCTTGATGAAGTAGTCGACGAGACGCTGGTCCCAGTCGTCTCCACCGAGGCGGTTGTCGCCGGCGGTCGAGCGCACCTGGATCGTCGAGAAGTCGTCGTCCTTGCCCACTTCGAGCAGCGACACGTCGAACGTTCCGCCACCGAGGTCGAAGACGAGGATGAGCTCGTCCTCCTTGCCCTTGTCGAGGCCGTACGCGAGCGCGGCGGCGGTGGGCTCGTTGATGATGCGCAGGACGTTCAGGCCCGCGATCTCGCCGGCCTCCTTCGTCGCCTGACGCTCGGCGTCGTTGAAGTACGCGGGAACGGTGATGACGGCATCCGTCACGGTGTCGCCGAGGTACTCCTCGGCGTCGCGCTTGAGCTTGCCGAGGATGCGCGCGGAGATCTCCTGCGGCGTCCACTTCTTGCCGTCGACGTCGAAGTTCCAGTCGGTGCCCATGTGGCGCTTGACCGACGAGATCGTCCGGTCGACGTTGGTGACGGCCTGGCGCTTGGCGGTCTCGCCGACGAGCACCTCGCCGTCCTTGGTGTAGGCGACCACCGAAGGGGTCGTGCGGAATCCTTCGGCGTTCGCGATGACCTTGGGCTCGCCGCCCTCGAGCACGCTCACGACGGAGTTCGTGGTTCCGAGGTCGATTCCAACAGCACGGGCCATGTGTTTCTCTCTCCTTGTTCAGGGGGCGGACGGATGCCGCACCCCGGGGTTCTGATGTCTGCGAGCGACCTCAACCCAGGTTGAGCCGCAATGACTCAACCCTAGCGAGCCTCGCTGAGCGTGTCAAATGAACTTGATACGAGTCGGCTCAACTTCGGTGGATCAGGACGGAACATGGCTATGGCGAGGAGGATGGAGAGTCGGCCGTTGAACTTCGGCTCCGCCGCGGCGTCAGCATTCACGGTCCACCAGAGCACCGGCGAAACTGCCCCCGTCAGCATCCGGCCCACGCCTTTCCCGGATCGCCCGCAGGCCGGTCCGCTGCTGGGAGGATGGTCAGATGGCACTCCCCTGGGACTTCCGGCCCCTCGAAGGGCCGCGGGTGAGCCTTGATCTGCTTCGCCCCGCCGACTTCGATGCGCTCTATGCGATCCAGTCCGACCCCGACGTGTGCCGCTACCTCCTCTACGAACCGCGGTCGGCCGAGCGCGTGCACGAAGTGCTGGAACGGGATGCCGCGGCCACGCGCCTCGCCGAGCCCGAGGACTTCGTCCAGCCGGCGATCCGCGACGCGTCCGGGCAGCTGATCGGCACCATGTATTTCAAGCTCGCGAGCGTCGAGGACAAGACCGCTGAGATCGGCTGGCTGCTCGACCCGCGATTCCAGGGCCAGGGATACGCGAGTGAGGCGGCGGCACTGCTGCTCGACCTCGCGTTCGGCGACCTGGGGCTGCACCGGGTCTACGCCGAACTCGATCCGCGCAACGACGCGTCCGTCGCCCTGTGCCTGCGTATCGGGATGCGGCACGAGGCGCACTTCCGCGAGCACATGTGGTTCAAGGGCGACTGGGCCGACACCGGGATCTACGCGATCCTCGAGCACGAGTGGCGCGGCTGAGCCGCTCGCTTCCCGTTCCTTCGGGTCGGCGCCACCCCCGGGGCGGAGGGCGTACACCTCGACCGGTTCAACCTCGACCTGCGCGGCGCCGCGGTGGGGCACTGTCACGTCGCCTGGCGTGCGCGCCGGTTCGCCTGGATCCGGCCGGTCGCAGCCTTGAACCGATCGGAGTCCGGGATGCGGGCCAGGAGCGGGCCGGCGATCATCGTGATCAGCACGTACGCCGTCGCGAGTGCGGCCAACGAGGGGGTGACCCCCGCCGCCACCGCCAGTCCTGCAATGACGATCGAGAACTCGCCGCGGGGCATCAGAGCGAAGCCGGCACGCCATCGACCCGCCTCGGCGATGCCCGCGCGTCGGGCGGCGAGATAGCCGGTCAGAAGCTTCGTGGACATGCCCACGATCGCCAGCAGAATCGCAGGCACCAGCATGGGGACGAGTTCGGCTGGTGTCGGTGGAGAGCCCGACGAAGAGGAAGAACACCGCCGCGAACAGGTCACGCAGGGGCGTCAGCACGCGCTGCGCGTGTTTGGCCGCGGGCCCGGATATCGCGATTCCGACCAGGAACGCTCCCACCGCCGACGAGACGTTCGCTCCTGCCGCGAGCCCTGCGACCAGCAGCCCCAGTCCGAGCACCGTCAGCAGCAGCACGTCGGCCTCCTTCGACCAGACGAGCCGCGACACGAGCTTTCCGTGCCGGAGTGCGATGTACAGGATCAGCAGCACCGACAGGAGGGCGATCACGACCGACACCGTGCCCATGATGAGGCTGGTCCCGATCAGGAGCGCGGTGAGCACCGGCAGGTAGAACGCCATCGCGAAGTCCTCGATGACGAGGATGGAAAGGACCACGGGTGTCTCGCGGTTGGTGAGCCGCCCGAGATCTTGCAGCACCTTGGCGATCACGCCAGAGGACGACACCCACGTGATGCCCCCCATGGCGACCGCGGCGACCGGCCCCCAGCCCAGGAGAAGCGCGATCAGAACGCCGGGTGCGGCGTTGAGGGCCATGTCGATCAGACCGGCCGTCCTCGACCCCTTGAGGTTGCCGACGAGCTCCTGTGCCGTGTACTCCAGGCCGAGCATGAGCAGCAGCAGGATCACGCCGATCTCGGCGCCGATCTCGATGAACTCCTCACCCGCAGAGAAGGGGATCAGCCCGCCGTCGCCGAATGCGAGGCCGCCCAGAAGGATGAGCGGGATCGGTGAGATCCCCATCCACGCGGCGAGTCGGCTGAGCAGCCCGATCCCGAGAATGAGCGCGCCGATCTCGATGAGGACGAGCGCGCCGTGGTCCATCTTGCTTCAGCCGCTTCCGGCGATGATGCGGACGAGGTGGTCGAGACCGTCGCGGGTGCCGACCGCCACGATCGTGTCACCGCTGCGGAACAGGTCGGCCGGGCCCGGGGCCGGAAGCACCTCGGTCTCGCGCACGATGGCGACGATCGAGCAGCGTGTACGCGTGCGGGCTTTGGTGTCGCCCAGCGGTCGTCCGACGAACGGTGAATCGGCGCGAAGGGGAATCTGCTCGATCGACAGCCCCGCGACCTGCTCGCGCAGTCCCGCGAGCTGGGTGAGGATCAGCGAGCCGCCGAGCACTTCCGACAGCGCGGTCGCCTCGTCGTCGCTCAGCTCGATGGTCTCGCTGGCGCGGTCGGGATCATCCTCATCGGCGATCGCGAGTTCGCGGCCCCCGTCGCGCAGATTGAGCACCGACAGCCGCCGTCTCTGGTCGGTGACGATGTCATGGCGAACACCGATACCAGGCAGCTCGGTGCGCTCGACGTGGGCGGGCATGGGTCCATCATGACACCGGATGCCGCGGCATCCGGAAATGCGCCTTCTCGGCGCCCGCCCGGCTGTAGCCTGGCCCGGACGATCGCATTGCCACTGGTTCGCGCATCGACGCACGAATCGTTCACCGAAGGACTCCAGCGTGACCGACATGAACGATCCCGACGTTCCTCGCATGAGGCCCGAGCTGCCGCAGTTCTCGGGCATCACGCCGACCGACGCCCTCGCCACCGCCGTCGGCGCAGACGGCCCGGCGAGCACCCGCAAGCGCATCGTGCTGGCGTGGGGTCTGTGGGACTGGGGCTCGGCGGCGTTCAATGCCGTCGTGACGACCTTCGTCTTCACGGTCTACCTGACCAGCTCGAGCTTCGGCCCCGAGGGAACCGTCGAGGCGCAGCTGGGCTGGGCGCTCGCCGCGGCCGGGCTGCTGATCGCTGTGCTCGCGCCGGTCACGGGCAGCGCTCCGACACGTCGGGGCGACGCAAGTTCTGGCTCGCGGTCAACACCTACATCGTCGTCGCCTTGACGGCCGCGATGTTCTTCGTGCAGCCCGACCCGTCGTTCCTGTGGCTGGGACTGTTCCTCGTCGCCGCGGGAAACGTGTTCTTCGAGTTCGCCGGCGTCAATTACAACGCGATGCTGTCGCAGGTCTCGACCCCCCGCTCGATCGGCCGGGTCAGCGGCTTCGGCTGGGGCATGGGCTACATCGGCGGCATCGTGCTGCTGCTGATCGTGTACTTCGGCTTCATCCAGGGCCTGTTCGGAGTTCCCGAGGAAGACGGCCTGCCGATCCGCGTCGCGATGATCGTCTCGGCGATCTGGTTCGGGCTGTTCGCCCTGCCGGTGCTGTTCGCCGTCCCGGAGTACCGGGGCACGGGTGCCAAGCGCGAGAAGGTCAGCTTCTTCGCCTCCTACGCGCGCCTCGGCCGCGACATCGCGCGCTGTGGCGCGAGTCCCGGCACACCGTGTGGTTCCTGCTCGCGAGCGCGGTCTTCCGAGACGGGCTGGCCGGTGTGTTCACCTTCGGCGGCGTGCTCGCGGCATCCGTCTTCGGCTTCTCGGCGGGCGAGGTGATCATCTTCGCGATCGCCGCCAACGTCGTCGCCGGAGTCTCGACGATCGCGGTCGGCGCCCTGGATGACCGACTCGGCGCGAAGCCCGTGATCGTCGCGGCGCTGATCGGTCTGATCATCTCGGGGCTGCTCGTCTTCTTCCTGCACGACGGCGGCCAGATCGTGTTCTGGACCGCGGGTCTCGCCCTGTGCCTGTTCGTCGGCCCGGCCCAGTCGGCCTCGCGCACGTTCCTCGCCCGGATCATCCCGCCCGGACGCGAGGGCGAGGTCTTCGGCCTCTACGCGACCACCGGACGGGCGGTGTCGTTCCTCGCCCCGACGATGTTCGCGATCTTCGTCACGGTCGGCGGGGCGGCGTACTTCGGCATTCTGGGCATCGTGCTGGTGCTCGCGATCGGTCTCGCGCTGCTGATCCCGGTGAAGGCCGTGCAGGAGCGCCTGCACGACTGATTCGCCGCGCTCGCCGAGGCCCTATTTCGGCCAGGCGTCGGCGAGCTTGGTGAGCAGGCGCGCGAGTTCGGCCCGCTCCGGGTCGGTGAACGCGCCGAGCGCCGAGTCGATCGCCGTGCGGCGCTCGCCGCGGAACCCGCGCACGATCGACAGCCCGTTCTCAGTCAGGGCCACCCGGGTTCGCCGAGCGTCATCGGGATCGGCCTCGCGCCGCACCAGCCCCATCTCGGCCGCCTGCTGCACGAGTCGCGACGCGCGGGGCTGATCGACTCCGACGGCCTCGCCGATCTCGCTGACCGAGAGCGGGCCGGATGCCGCCGCGAGCGCTTCCAGCAGCCTCAGTCGTGCAGGACCACCCAGACGCGGCCCCGCCCCCCACGGCGGCCCGCCCATGCCCGGTCCGCCGCGCATCCAGCCCGGGTCACCGCGGTGTCCGGGCGCGCCGTGATGATGCGGGTGGTCGTGGCTGCCGTCCCAGCCGGGGCGCGGCATCCGGCGGCCACGCAATCGGGCGAGGGCGGCGGCGATCGCGTCGGCGGGATCTGAAGGCGGGACGGTCATAAGACGAATTTACATGCGACTTGACATGTTCTCATCATTCATGTCACACTACATATGCATGTGCTCTTACATGTAAGCGTGGCGCCTCTCCCGAGCCGCCCCAACCAAAGGATTTCTGATGAACAACGAAGACACTGACTTCACCGAACCCTCCGATGAGGGAACCGCCGGCACCACCCGCGAGGGCGTGCCCACTGATCGTCGCCCGCTCGGCTTCTGGCTGCGCACCGTCGACGGACTGATCACCCGTGAGTTCGCCGCCGCGTTCGACGGCGCCGAGATCGACCGTCGTGACTGGATGCTGCTCAACGCGCTTTCGGGCGACGTCGAGACGCCCTCGCTCGCAGAGCGTTTCATCCGCAAGGGCAAGCGGCTGCGCGCCCTCGCCGAACGCGGCTGGGTCCAAGAGCAGGGCGACGGCACCTGGGCACTGACCGACGAGGGACGGGCCGCCAAGGAGCAGCTCGGTCAGATCGTCGACGGCATCCGCTCGCGGGTCGCCGGCTCCGTCTCGCCCGAGGACTACGCGACCACCACGGCCTCGCTCGAGGCGATCGCCCGCGAGCTCGGCTGGGAAGACGGACAGCGGATGCCGCGCCGCGGCTTCGGCCGCGACTTCGGCCGCCGGCGTTCCGGCCCGGCTTCGGTCCCGGATTCCGCGGGGGCTTCGGTCCCGGGTTCCGCGGAGGCCCCGGGTTCCGTCCGGGCTTCGGCCCGGGGTTCGGTCCCGGACACGACGAGGCTCACGAGGGCCATGGCCCGCGCGGCGCGCACCACTGCGACCCGCTCCACGAGCACGGCACGCACGGGCACAGCTCGCACGGGCACAGCTCGCACGGGCACGGTGCTCACCACCACGGGCACCACGGCGGCCGCGGACACGGCGAGCGCTCGGGCCGGTCGGCCCAGCGGGCGTATGAGCGCGGCTTCGACGCCGGGTTCTCGCGCGGACGCACGGCAGACACGGCGGTCTCGCCGGACGCGGTCTGACACCTTCTGACACAGGGGCACGATCCGGCAACGGGTCGTGCCCCTTCGGCGTTCGCGCAGCCACCCGGCAAAATGGCACGATGACCACCCCCGCGCTCCTCACGATCTCGCACGGCACCTCTTCGCCCGCAGGCCAGTCCGCTGTCGCGGCGCTCGTGGACGCGGTGGCCGCCCGACTGCCCGGCGTGCACGTGCGGCTCGGCCATGTCGACGTGCAGCAGCCGGATGTCGCGGCATCCCTCGACGCCCTCGCCCCCGACGAGCCCGCGGTCATCGTCCCGCTGCTGCTGTCGGCCGGTTACCACGTGCGCGTCGACCTGCGCGAGCAGTCCGCCGGCCATACCGACGTCGCGATCTCGGCCGCCCTCGGGCCCGACGCGCGGCTGGTGGACGTGCTCGAGACGCGGCTGGCGGCACTGGGCGCCCCCGCGGACGCCGCGATCGTGCTCGCGGTCGCAGGCTCGAGCGACGACCGCGCCAACGAGGACTGCCGAGTCACTGCGGGGATGCTCTCCGAGCGGCTCGGACGCGACGTCGCCGTCGGGTTCCTCGCTGCCGCCGAGCCGCGGCTCGGCCCGGCCGTTCTGGCCGCACGGGCGGGCGGCCGGGCGGTGGCCGTCGCCAACTACCTGCTGGCACCCGGCTACTTCCACGACCTCGCCGTGCGGCTGGCCGACGGCAGCCCGGTCGCGCGACCGTTGCTCGACGACGACGAGCCCTCGGCATCCCTCGTCGAGATCGTGATCGACCGCTATCGCGACATGACGACGAGGGCCACCCCGTCAACTCCATGACGCTGTGTGACGCCGCGTAACGCAGCTTGACGTCACATTTCGCAGGATTCCTGTCGGCACCTAGCTTCGCAGGGTGGGCAGTACCGCGCCCACGCCCGGGGACGCCCGGGACCCCTGGAGGCCATTGTGACAATCAGCGACATCGGGCAGGACGACGCCTCAGCGCGCGCCGCGCTGATCGCGACCGAGGGCGCCCGCGCCCGCGCGCCCCGACCGTCGTCCAAGCCGAACGGGCAGTGGAAGATCGACGGCACGGCCCCCCTCAACGGCAATGAGGAGTGGAAGCAGGTCGATGACGGCCTGAGCGTGCGCGACCGCATCGAGAACATCTACTCGAAGGGCGGGTTCGCCTCGATCGATCCGACCGATCTGCACGGCCGCTTCCGCGTGTGGGGCCTCTACACGCAGCGCAAGCCCGGCATCGACGGCGGCCGCACCGCGACCCTCGAGCCGCACGAGCTCGAAGACGAGTACTTCATGCTGCGGGTGCGCATCGACGGCGGCCAGCTGACCACCGAGCAGCTGCGGGTCATCGCGGGCATCTCGACCGAGTTCGGGCGCGACACCGCCGACCTGACCGACCGGCAGAACATCCAGTTGCACTGGATCGAGGTCGAGTCGATGCCCGAGATCTGGCGCCGCCTCGAGGCGGTCGGCCTCGGCACGACCGAGGCGTGCGGCGACGTGCCACGCGTCGTGCTCGGCTCGCCCGTCGCCGGCATCTCGGTCGACGAGCTGATCGACCCGACGCCGCAGATCGACGAGATCACATCGCGCTTCATCGGCGATCCCACGCTCGCGAACCTGCCGCGCAAGTTCAAGACCGCGATAACTGGTCACCCCAGCCAGGACGTGGTGCACGAGATCAACGACGTGGCCTTCGTCGCGGTCGATCACCCCGAGCTCGGCATCGGCTACGACCTGTGGGTCGGCGGTGGCCTGTCCACCGCGCCGCGGCTGGGCGAGCGCCTTGGCGTATTCGTCTCGCCCGAGCGGGTCGCCGATGCCTGGCACGGCGTCGCACAGATCTTCCGCGACTACGGCTACCGGCGCCTGCGCAACAAGGCGCGCCTGAAGTTCCTGCTCGCCGAGTGGGGCACCGAGAAGTTCCGCCAAGTGCTGCAGGACGAATACCTCGGCTACGCACTGCCCGACGGCCCCGCTGCGCCGAAGCCCGTTTCGCACGGCGACCATGTGGGTGTGCACCGCCAGAAGGACGGGCGGTTCTACGTCGGCGCCACTCCGATCGTGGGGCGGATCTCCGGCCCCCACCTCGCGCAGCTCGCCGACCTGATCGAGGCGCACGGCTCGACCCGGCTGCGCACGACGCCACACCAGAAGATCGTCATCCTCGACATCCCCGAGGACCGCGTGGAGTCGCTCATCGCCGGCCTCGACGAACTCGGCCTGTCGGCCCGGCCGAGCCTCATCCGCCGCGGCACGATCGCGTGCACGGGGATCGAGTTCTGCAAGCTCGCGATCGTCGAGACCAAGGCCTACGCGACCGACGCCGTGCTCGCCCTCGAAGAGCGCCTCGCGGGCATCGACCTTCCGCATCCGATCTCGCTGCACGTCAACGGCTGCCCCAACTCGTGCGCCCGCATCCAGACCGCCGACATCGGCCTGAAAGGCCAGCTCGTCACGATCGACGGAGAACAGGTGCCGGGCTACCAGGTGCACCTCGGCGGCGGGCTCGCGAACCCGAACCGCGAAGAGGCCGAACTGGGCCGCACGGTCCGGGGCCTCAAGGTTCCCGCCGACGGCATCGCCGACTACACCGAGCGCGTCGTCCGTCGGTTCCTCTCCGACCGCGACGCCTCGTCCGACGAGACCTTCGCCCAGTGGGCGCACCGCGCCGAGGAGGAGCAGCTCGTATGACCGTCTCACTTGCACCGCGTGCCACCGTCCGGCGGAGTCACGATGAGCTGCGCGCGCTCGCCGAGGCCGGCAACGTCGAACTCGGCAGTCTGACCGACCACGAGGCCTCTCCGTCCGAGGTCGTCGCCTGGGTGGCGAAGAACTTCGATGCGGATGCCGCTGCCGTGGCCTGCTCGATGGCCGACGCCGCGCTGCCCCACCTCGTCGCCGAGCAGCTGCCGGGTGTCGACGTGCTCTTCCTCGACACCGGCTACCACTTCGCCGAGACGCGCGTCACCCGCGACGAGGTCGGCCGTGCCCTCGACGTGCGGATCGTGGACGTGCTGCCCGAGCAGACCGTCGCCGAGCAGGATGCCGAGTTCGGCGCCGCGCTGTACTCCCGCGACCCCGCCCTGTGCTGCGCGCGACGCAAGGTCGCACCCCTGCAGGACGCGCTCGGCGGCTACGAGGTGTGGTTCACCGGCGTCCGCCGCGAAGAGGCGCCCACCCGCGCGAACACGCCGCTGATCGCGTGGGACGAGCGCAACGGCCTCGTCAAGGTCAACCCGGTCGCGGCGTGGAGCTTCGACGACCTGCTCGACTACGCCGGCCTGCACCAGGTGCCCGTGAACCTGCTCGTGAGCAACGGCTACCCCTCGATCGGCTGCGAGCCGTGCACCGCGCGGGTCGAGCCGGGCGCCGACCCCCGTTCGGGCCGCTGGGCAGGTCTGAGCAAGACGGAATGCGGGCTGCACCTGTGACCGTCACCGCAACCCGCCTCGACACGCTCGACGTGCTCGAGGCCGAGGCCATCCACATCATCCGCGAGGTCGTCGCCGAGTTCGAGCGCCCGGTGCTGCTCTTCTCCGGTGGCAAGGACTCCGTGGTCGTGCTGCACCTCGCCGCGAAGGCGTTCTTCCCCGGGCGCGTTCCCTTCCCGGTTCTGCACGTCGACACGGGCCACAACTTCCCTGAGGTGATCGCGTTCCGCGACGAGACCGTCGCGCGGCTCGGCGTGCGGCTCGAGGTCGCTTCGGTGCAGGACTACATCGACGACGGTCGCCTGCACGAGCGGGCGGACGGCACACGCAATCCGCTGCAGACGCTGCCGCTGCTCGAGGCGATCGCCGCCGGAAAGCACGACGCCGTCTTCGGCGGCGCCCGGCGCGACGAAGACAAGGCGCGTGCGAAAGAGCGGATCATCTCGCTGCGCGATGAGTTCGGCCAGTGGGACCCGAGAAACCAGCGCCCCGAGTTGTGGAGCCTGTACAACGGCCGCCACACGCCCGGCCAGCACGTCCGCGCCTTCCCGATCTCGAACTGGACCGAACTCGACGTCTGGCGCTACCTCGAGCGCGAGCAGATCCCCCTTCCGCCGCTGTACTTCGCGCATGAGCGCGAGGTGTATGCCCGCGACGGAATGTGGCGTGCCGTCGGCGAGTTCTCGCCGGCACGCCCCGACGAGACGGTGGAGCGCCGCGTCGTGCGCTACCGAACGGTCGGCGATATGAGCTGCACCGGAGCGGTGGAGTCGGGGGCCGCGGACCTCAGCTCGATCGTGGCCGAGATCGCGCTGCTCGACCCTCACCGAGCGAGGCGCCACGCGCGCCGACGACCGCATCTCGGAAGCAGCGATGGAAGACCGCAAGAAGGACGGGTACTTCTGATGAGCACCGTCTCCCCCGGAACGCTGTTCCGCTTCGCGACCGCCGGATCGGTCGACGACGGCAAGTCGACGCTGGTCGGCCGCCTGCTGCACGACTCCAAGGCGATCCTCGCCGATCAGCTCGAGCAGGTCGCCCGCACCTCGGCCGAGCGCGGCTTCGCCCACGGGGCGTTCGATTTCGCCCTGCTGACCGACGGACTGCGCGCGGAGCGCGAACAGGGCATCACCATCGACGTCGCCTACCGGTACTTCTCCACCGGTAACCGCAGCTTCATCCTCGCCGACTGCCCCGGGCACGTGCAGTACACCCGCAACATGGTCACCGGCGCCACCACCGCCGACGCCGTCGTCGTGCTGATCGACGGCCGCAAGGGCGTGCTCGAGCAGACGCGCAGGCACCTCGCGGTGATCGCCCTGCTGCGGGTGCCGCACGTGATCGTCGCGGTCAACAAGATCGATCTGCTCGGCTACTCCCAGGAGGCCTTCGCCCGCTGTCGCCGAGCAGGTCGCGCGGTCACGGCCGGCCTCGGTATCGAGGACGTCCACGTGCTGCCTGTCTCCGCCCTCGAGGGCGACAACATCGTCGAGCCGCTCCGAGCGCACCCCCTGGTACGACGGGACCCGCGCTGCTCGAGCTGCTCGAGACCCTGCCCGACCAGGACGACCTCGACTCAGACCTCGAGCCATTCCGCCTGCCCGTGCAGCTCGTGCTGCGCCCGCAGGGAGGGCTCTCGCCCGCACGACCGTCGCCCCCGACGACGTCGAGCGACTGCGCGACTACCGCGCCGTCGCCGGCCGAATCTCATCCGGCACCGTCCGGGTCGGCGACCAGGTGCAGATCTTCCCCACCGGCATCACGCACGACCGTCACCGGCGTGCGGTCGCCGGCGCCGACGTCGACCGAGGCGGTCGCGCCGCAGTCAGTGTCGGTGCAGCTGGCCGACGACCTCGACGCCGCCCGCGGCTCAGTGATCGTTGCCGCCGGCACCCTGCCGGAGGGCCGCCGCGAGATCGACGCGGAGCTGTTCCAGCTCGACGCGCGCACCCTTACGACAGGCTCGCGCGTGCTCGTCAAGCACGGCACATCGACGGTGCAGGCGATCGTGGCGCAGATCGATTCGCGCTACGACCTCGACTCGCTCACCCATGAGCCTGCCGAGGCCCTGCAGACCAACGACATCGGTCGCGCTCGGCTGCGGCTGTCGGCCGATCTGCCGATCGAGCCGTACGCGGCCAGCCGCCACGGCGGCTCGTTCCTGGTCATCCACCCCGCCGACGGCGCGACGCTCGCCGCCGGCATCTCCCGCAACTGACGACACCTCCCTCGACAAGACCCAGGCATCCCATGAGCATGAGCACACCCCAGCCGGGCCGAGCCGGCCACGCCGGTCGCGGCCACGCCGCGGTTCGCCCCCAGCTTCGACGAGTCGGCGCCCCTGCGGCCGGCACCCGCCCCGCCTGCGCCGATCGTTCGGATCGACGGGGTGACCAAGCTCTTCGGCAGCGGACCGATCGTGCTCGATGACATCTCACTGGATGTCGCCCCCGGCGAATTCGTCTGCCTGCTGGGCGCGTCCGGCTGCGGCAAGTCGACGCTTCTCAACCTGATCGCGGGGCTCGATGCCCCGAGCGCCGGCACCGTCACGCGCCCCGCCGCCGGGGCCGCGGTGATGTTCCAGGAGTCCGCGCTCCTGCCGTGGCTCAGCGCGCAGCGCAACGTCGAGCTCGCACTGCGCCTGCGCGGAGTGCCGCGCAGCTCGCGAGCACGGGCAGGCGCGCGCCCTCCTCGACACGGTCAACCTCACGGCTGCCGCAGACCGCCGCCCGCACGAATTGTCGGGCGGAATGCGCCAGCGCGTCGCCCTGGCCCGAGCACTCGCGCAGGACCGGCCGGTGCTGCTGATGGATGAGCCGTTCGCGGCGCTCGACGCGATCACCCGCGACATCCTGCATGAAGAGCTCGAGCGGGTGTGGCGGCGAACCGGACGCACGATCGTCTTCGTCACCCACAACGTGCGCGAGGCCGCCAGGCTGGGTCAGCGCATCGTGCTGCTCTCGAGCAGGCCCGGCCGCATCGTCCGCGAGTGGCGGGTCGCGCAGACCCAGGGTCGACGGATCGAATCGCCCGCCGTCTCGGCGCTGGCGAGCGAGATCACCGAGCACCTGCGAAAGGAGCTGCGCCGCAATGCCGTATGACGCCCGCCTTGCCCCCGGGCCCGCTCCCCGCGCTGGCGTCGCCGGTGCGGGCCAGACCGGCATCGACGATCTGCGCCGACTCGAGCAGGGCCTCGACCGCCTGCAGACCAACGGCCCCCGCCCCGCCCACCGGTGGAAGAGAATCGTCGATTCGACCATTCCGCCTCTCATCTTCGTCGGCGCGCTCCTGGTCGCATGGCAGCTCGCCGTCACCCTGTTCGGCGTCCCCCCGCAGGTGCTGCCCTCACCCGGCGCCGTCTTCGGCGCGCTGGGCCAGGCGGCCGCCTCCGGCGCGCTGGGCGCGGCGGTGGCCACCAGCCTCGGGCGCGCTCTGATCGGCTTCGCGATCGCCATCGTGGTCGGCACCGCCCTCGGACTGCTCCTGGCCGAAGTCCGCCCGCTGCGACGCGCGATCGGTCCCGTCGTGTCGGGTCTGATGGTGCTGCCCTCGGTCGCCTGGGTGCCAGCGGCGACGCTGTGGTTCGGCTTCTCCGACGCCCTCGTGCTGTTCGTGGTGCTCATGGGCGGCGTGCCGTCGATCGTCAACGGGCTGATCGCCGGGGTCGATCAGGTGCCCCCGCAGCTGCGACGCGTGGGCACGGTGCTGGGCGCCGGCAGAGTCGAACTCGCGCTGCGGGTCATCCTTCCCGCCGCCCTCCCCGGCTACCTCGCGGGGCTGAAGCAGGGCTGGGCCTTCTCCTGGCGCGGCGTCCTGGCCGCCGAGATCATCGCCGTCGGCGGCTCTCTCGGCCCGGGCGTCGGAGCGCTGCTGGCCCAGGGCCGCACAGCCGAGGATCTTGCGGGCGTACTGGGCGCGATCCTGGTCATCCTCGCGATCGGCATCGTCATCGAACTCGTGCTTCTCGCCCCGATCGAGCGTCGCGTGCTGCGCGGCCGTGGCCTGATGCCCGGAGGCTACGCATGAGCGCATCGCAGCACGGAAAGGTCACCCTGGTCGGCGCCGGTCCCGGCGACCCCGGCCTGCTCACCGTGAAGGGCCTGCGCGCGCTCGAGCGCGCCGACGTGATCGTCGCCGACCGGCTCGGAGCCCGCGGTGTGCTGGACGGTCTGGCCGCCGAGGGCGTCGAGCTGACCGCCGAGGTCGTCGACGTCGGCAAGCTGCCCGGTCACCACGCCGTTCCCCAGGACGGCATCAACGCGCTGCTCGTGCACCTGGCCCGCGAGGGCAAGCGGGTCGTGCGGCTCAAGGGCGGCGATCCATATGTGTTCGGGCGCGGCGGCGAGGAGCTCGAGTTCTGCCGGGAGGCCGGCGTCGAGGTCGAGGTCGTCCCGGGCATCACGAGCGCCATCTCGGTGCCCGCGATCGCGGGCATCCCCCTCACCCACCGCGGCCTGGCGACGGCGTTCACCGTCGTCACCGGCCACGACCAGATCGCCGCGCTGAGCGGGGGTCGCGACCACACCGTCGTGCTGCTCATGGGCGTCGGCACCCTGGCGCACTCGGCGATCATCCTCGCCGGCGGTGCACGCGGGGCGGCTTGCCCCGTCGCCGTCGTCGAGGACGGCTTCGGTGCGCGCCAGCGCGTGACGGTGGGCACGCTCGACACGATCGCCGCGCAGGCGGCCGAGCGCGGCATCCGCTCCCCCGCCGTCGTGGTCGTCGGCGACGTCGTCCGCCTGAGCCCCTACTGCCCGCCCGAGCTCGCCGTGAGCGCGCTCGGCGTCTCCGAAGAGCTTTCCGCGCGCCTGGCGGCGCAGCACACCTCCCGAAAGGCACTGCCCCAGTGACACATCCCTTGAACCTGCGCGTCGCGATCGTCGGCGCCGGTCCCGCCGGCATCTATGCGGGCAACATCCTCGCGAACTCCGTGACCGCCGGGGGCGGGACCGTCGCGATCGACCTGTTCGACTCGCTGCCCGCTCCCTACGGCCTGATCCGGTACGGCGTCGCGCCCGATCATCCCCGCATCAAGGGGATCGTCAACTCGCTTCACGAGATGCTCGATGCCGGCAGCATCCGCTTCATCGGCAACGTCGAGGTCGGCCGCGACATCGCGATCGACGACCTGCAGGAGCGGTACGACGCCGTCATCCTCGCGACCGGTGCGATCCGGGATGCCGCACTCGACATCCCGGGGATCGATCTGCCCGGCTCCTACGGCGCCGCCGACTTCGTGGCCTGGTTCGACGGCCACCCCGACGTGCCGCGCGAGTGGCCGCTCGAGGCGGCCGAGGTCGCTGTGATCGGCAACGGCAATGTCGCTCTCGACGTCGCCCGTGTGCTCGCGAAGCACGCCGTCGACCTTCGCACGACCGAAGTGCCCGACAACGTGCTCGCGGGGCTGGAGTCTTCGGCCGTCACCGACGTGCACGTGTTCGGCCGTCGCGGTCCGCTCGATGTCAAATTCACCCCGATCGAGCTGCGCGAACTCGGCGAGGTGCCCGACGTCGACATCGTGCTGGCGGACGAGGACTTCGCCGAGCTCGAACTCGCAGCCGGCTCCAGCAATCAGCTGAAGGTCATCCTGCGCACCTTCCAGGCGTGGCGCACGCGCGGCACGAGCGGTGCGAGCCGCCGGCTGCACCTGCACTTCTGGCACGCCCCCGTCGCCGTGCTCGGCGACGAGCGGGTCGCGGGGCTGCGCTTCGAGCGCACCGCGGTGGATGCCGAGGGCTTGGTGCGCGGAACCGGCGAAGTACGCGACATCCCGGTGCAGGCCGTCTACCGCGCGGTGGGGTACTACGGCACACCCGTGGTCGACGCTCCGTTCGACACCGCGCGCGGCGTGATCCCGAACGTGGAGGGTCGGGTCGTCGACGGCCACGCGGCTCCGATCCCGGGCCTCTACGCGACCGGATGGATCAAGCGCGGACCGGTCGGGCTCATCGGCCACACGAAGTCCGACGCCATGGAGACGATCGCACACCTGGTCGCTGACGCGGTGTCCGGAGTGCTCGCCGCACCCACCGTGCGGGGCGATGTCGTCGAGCTGCTCGAAGACCGCGACGTCGCCTACACGACCTGGGACGGCTGGCTCGCCCTCGACGCGCACGAGCGCGAACTGGGAACCTCGCACGCGCACACGCGCGAGCGCGTCAAGGTCGTGCCCCGCGACGAGCAGGTCGAGATCTCGCGCGCCTCGTCGCTCGCCCTGTCGTGACGTACGTCATCGCGCTGCCCTGCGTCGATGTGAAGGACCGCGCGTGCATCGACGAGTGCCCGGTCGACTGCATCTACGAGGGCGAGCGATCGCTCTACATCCATCCGGAGGAATGCGTCGACTGCGGTGCGTGCGAGCCGGTCTGCCCGGTCGAGGCGATCTACTACGAAGACGACGTGCCCGACGAGTGGCAGGACTACTACACGGCCAATGTGGAGTTCTTCGACGACATCGGCTCGCCCGGCGGCGCCGCGAAGGTCGGCGTCTACGCGAAGGACCACCCGATCATCGCGGTCCTGCCGCCGCAGGTGACCTCGCATGGGTGAGCCGCCGGTCGACGTCCTGATCGTCGGCGGCGGTCCGGCCGGACTCTCGGCCGCGCTCAACCTGGCGCGCGCCCGGGCCTCGGTTCTGGTGGTCGACACCGGCCGCCCCCGCAATGCCGCGACCCTCCGGTCGCACGGCTTTCTGACCCGCGACGGCATCTCACCGCTCGAACTGCGCAAACTCGCCCGCGCCGAGATCGCCGCATACCCCACGGTGCGGGTGCTCGACCGCACGAACGTCACGGCGTTGAGGGTCGTCGATGATCAGACAACGGCGGATGCCGCAGACGGCATACGCTTCGCTGCCACCCTGCAGAGTCATCGCTCGGGCGATCCGCTCGTGGTCTCGGCGCGCTCGGCACTGATCGCCACCGGTCTGCGCGAAACGCTTCCGGCGATCCCCAGCCTGCGCGCGTTCTACGGCATGTCGCTCTTCAGCTGCGCGGCGTGCGACGCGTGGGAGCTGCAGGATCGCCCGCTCGCCCTCATCGGAGAGACTCCCGATCTGCCCGCCCGAGCCCGGCTCATCGCGCGATGGACCGACGACCTCACGGTGTTCACGAACGGAGTCGATGTCATCGACACGGTCGAGGAGGCCGAGCTGGCGGCATCCGGAATCGTCGTCGAGCGGGGTCGCATCGACGACCTCGAAGGCGACCGCGGCGCCGTTTCGGCCGTGCGCCTGCAGGACGGCACGCGCATCCCGGTCGCGGGCGGCTTCGTGCGCCCGCACTGGGACCCTGCCCTCGACTTCATCGCGCAGCTGGAGGTCGACCGCGATCGCGACGGACACCTTCTCGTCGATCGGTCCGGGCGGACCAGCATCCCGGGTCTCTATGGAGCGGGGGATGCCGCCGCCCCGGGCCCGCAGCAGCTCATCGTCGCCGCCGGCCAGGGCGCGCGGGCGGCGGCCGTGCTCATCCACGATCTCGTGGGCGTGCGCACCGCGCACTGATCTGGGTCATCGCGCCGGTCCGCGGAGGAGCGAGCGCGGCATCGAGCACCCGCACCACGTCGAAGTCGGCCGAGTACAGCGCGGCAAGCCAGAAGGTCAAGCGCGGCATCGTGACGGTGCACGCCGCGTTCTCGGAGCTGCGCTTCACGGTCGCCGACATCGCCCAGAACGGCGACACCGTCTGGATTCGCGCCGAGGTCACCGGCATGCACACGGGCCCGTTCCTCGGCCCGCCGACCGGCAAGCCGGTGCATTTCACCGTGATCGATGTGGCGACCGTCCGCGACGGCCGGATCGTCGAGCACTGGGGCGTGCCCGACCGATTCGCGATTCTGGCTCAGACCGGTCAGCTTCCGCGGCCGGCGGCCTGAGCGGATGCCGAGGGAAGGAGATCGGACGAGCGCAGGACGAATCCGCGCGCAACGTCCTGCCTTCGGCCGATCTCCGACGCCGGTCGCCCTCTCAGGTCTCAGCGCCGCGTCTGCTCCGAACCGGACAACCGCTGGGCGAGGTAGATCGGCACGATGGAGACGATCACCAAGACGACCGCGATCACCGAGACCACCGGCGCCTGGGCCGGGCGGAACATGTTGTTCAGGATGAAGATCGGCAGAGTCGTGACCCCGGATCCGGCGGTGAAGGTCGTGACGATGATCTCGTCGAAGCTCAGCGCGAAGGCGAGCAGCCCGCCGGCGAGCAGTGCCGACCGCAGCTGAGGGAACGTCACCAGCCGGAAGGTCGTCCAGATCCCGGCCCCGAGGTCGGACGATGCCTCTTCGAGGTTCGTGCCGGTGCGGCGCAGGCGCGCGATCACATTGTTGAAGACCGTGACGATGCAGAACGTCGCGTGCGCGATCACGACCGTCCAGATCGACAGCGGGATGCCCATGATCGTGCGGAAGAAGTTGTTGAGCGCGATGCCGGTGATGATGCCGGGCAGTGCGATCGGCAGGATGATCAGCAGGCTGATCGCGTCGCGGCCGAAGAACTCGAACCGCTGCAGCGCGATCGAGATGAGCGTGCCGAGCACGAGCGAGATGACCGTCGCGATGATGGCGACCTGCACGCTGGTGAGCACCGCCTCGCGCGCCCCGGCGCTCTGGAACGCCTTCCCCCACCACTCGAGCGTGAAGCCCGGCGGCGGCCAGGTCAGCGAGGTCGAGGTCGAGAAGGAGTTGACCAGCACGACCCCCAGCGGCACGTAGACCGCCACGAGGATGAGGCCGGTGACGGACGCCAGCACGATCCGTGCGGTTCTTCCGAGTCGCATGTGTCGTCCTAGAGGTTGTTCAGGGCGCCGGTGCGGCGCACGATCGCGAGATAGCCGAAGATGATCACGATCGGGATGAGCGCGATCGCGGCCGCGAGCGGCAGGTTGTTGGCCGCGCCGACGTTCGTGTACACGAGGTTGCCGAGCATCTGGTTCGCGCCGCCGACGATGTTGACGGTGATGTAGTCCCCGAGTGACAGCGAGAAGCTGAAGATCGTGCCGGCGATGATCGCCGGGAACACCAGCGGCAGCACGACGCTCCCCAGCGTCCGCCACGTCTTTCCGCCGAGGTCTGCGGACGCCTCCAGCAGAGAGTCCGGCACCCGTTCCAGCCCCGCGTAGATCGGCAGGATGACGTACGGCAACCAGAGGTACGACAGGGTGATCACGGTCGCGGTGAGCCCGTACCCGGGCGTGTGCAGGCCCAGAGGGGCCAGCATCCATTCCAGGATGCCGTCCTGCGAGAGCACGGACCGCCACGCGTACGCCTTCACGAGGTAGCTCGCCCACAGCGGCATCAGCACTGCGATCAGCAGGATGCGCTGCGCCCGCGGCGATGCCACCTTGGCCATGTAGAACGCGATCGGAAGGGCCAGCAGAACGTCGATCAGTGTCACCAGCAGCGCGACCCCGAGCGTGCGCAGCGTGACCGTCTGGTACAGCGCGCCGGTGAGCACCGTGATGATGTTCTCGAGCGTCCACTCCGTGACGATCTCGCCCGTGAACGAGTCGACCGACCAGAACGCCGTGACCAGAAGCAGCACCAGCGCGACGATGTACACCACGCCGAGCCAGAACAGCGGAGCGGTCAGCAGCAGCGCCAGGCGCGTGCGCGGGTGAGCCGTCAGGAACGACGAGAGCCGGCGCGGCGCCGTCGTGCGCGGCGGCGGAACGGCCCGCGTCGAGCGCTCCTCGGCGGCGGGTGTCACGGTCGCGGTCATGTGTGCTCCGGGTGGAAGCCGAGGGCGGCGGTTCGGCTCCGCCGCCCTCGGTGATCGGTGTGGGTCAGCCCTTGATCTCGGACCAGGCCTCGGTCCACTTCGAGTAGTCGACGCACTCGACGTCCGTCCGCCCGTCGACGCACTCGGCGATCGGGGTCGTCCAGTACCAGATCTGCGACGCGTACTCCTCGTCGCCGGCGTGGTACGCCTCGCAGTCCTCGCGGTAGTCGCACGCGTCCTGGCTGGACGGGGCCTCCCCGAAGTAGGCGGTCGCGGCGGCGTTCGTCTCCGGGCTGGCGATCCAGTCGAGCCACGCGTATGCGCAGTTCGGGCTCTTCGCCGCGGAGGCGATCATCCATGTGTCCGACCAGCCGGTCGCGCCCTCTTCGGGCAGCACGACAGCGGTGGGCGCGCTCTCGCTTTCGAGCACGTTCTGGATGACCTGCCACGTCGTGCCGACCACCGAGTCGGTGGTCTCGAACGCCGAGATCTCCTTCAGGTAGTCCGACCAGTACTCGCTGATGTGCGGGCGCTGCTCCTTGAGCAGGTCGACGGCGGCCTGGAACTGCGTCTCGTCGAGCGCGTACGGGTTCTCGATGCCGAGGTCGGGCTGATGCGCCATCAGGTAGACCGCGGCGTCGGCGATGTAGATCGGCGAGTCGTACGCGGTGACCTTGCCGGTGTAGTCGCTCGCCTTGTCGAACACGACGTCCCACGAGGTGGGCGCCGGGTTCACGACGTCCGTGTTGTACAGCAGAAGGTTGGCGCCGTACCCATGCGGGACGCCGTACGAGACGCCGTCGACCGAGTTCCACGCCTGGTCCTTGAGGAAGTCGTAGATGCCTGCGTAGCTGGGGATCAGGTCGGTGTTCACGGCGGCCACGTCACCCCCGGCGATCAGGCGGAGGGTGGCGTCGCCGGATGCCGCGACCACGTCGTAATCGCCCGTCTTCATCAGGCTGACCGCCTCGTCGGACGTGCCATAGGTCTTGGACTCGACCATGCAGCCGGTCTCGTCCTCGAAGCCGGTCACCCAGTCCACGGCGGGGTCGTTGCTGCCGTCCTCGACGTAGCCGGGCCACGCGAGGATCGAGACCGAACCTTCCATCTCGCCCAGTTCGTCGGCAGCGGCGTCGCCGCTGCCGGTGTCGCCACCCGAGCTGGTGCCGCAGGCGGTCAGCGCGATGACCGCGCCGATCGCCACCGCGGCGACAGCGGCGGAGCGCGCTCCGCGTGTGATGTGCCTCATTGTTCTTCCTCTCGGTGCTGAGCGCCGGGGCGGCTGCCCGCGGCTGTGTCCCGGGTCAGGTTCCCGGGGGTATCAGGGCGACGACGTCCTCGTCGTGCCAGCTCACGTGCACGCGATCGCCGCGATCCTGGTCGGCGGCGCGCGAACGGTCGTTGCGCTCGAGGACGGTGACCCGGCCGCCGGCATCCAGATCGACGACGTGACGGATGGCGCTGCCCACGTAGATCGACTCGACGATGGTGCCCGGGGCCGAGCGCACACCCTCGCCCGAGCCGGGCTCGAGTGACAGGGTCAGCTTCTCGGGGCGGATCGTGTGCTCGCCCGCGCGGCCGATCAGGCGGCTCGAGCGGTCGAGATCGAACAGGTTCGACGTTCCCACGAAGTCGGCCACGAAGCGCGAGGCCGGCTGTTCGTAGAGTTCGCGGGGCGTGCCGAGCTGCTCGATGCGCCCCGCGTTGAACACGGCGATGCGATCGGAGAGGGTCAGCGCCTCCTCCTGATCGTGCGTGACGAAGATGAAGGTGATGCCGAGGTCGCGCTGGATCTGCTTGAGCTCGACCTGCATCTGCTCGCGCAGCTTGAGATCCAGTGCGCCGAGCGGCTCGTCGAGCAGCAGCACCTTGGGCTGCACCACCGTGGCACGCGCCAGGGCGACGCGCTGCCGCTGACCGCCCGACAGCTGCGACGGCCTGCGATCGGCCATGTTCTCCAGCCGCACGGCGGCGAGAGCCTGACCGGCGCGCTCCCGCCGCTCCTTGCGGCCGACGCCGCGGACGCGCAGCCCGTAGGCGACGTTGTCGATCACGCTCATGTGGGGGAAGAGCGCGTAGTCCTGGAACACGGTGTTGACGTCGCGATCGAAGGGCGCCTTCGTCGTCACGTCCTGCCCGAACAGCTCGACCGTGCCGCTGGTCGGCCGTTCGAAGCCGGCGATCAGGCGCAGCACCGTGGTCTTGCCCGAGCCCGACGGGCCGAGCATCGAGAAGAACTCGCCGGCCGCGATCTCGAGGTCGACGTGGTCGACCGCGGTCAGTGTGCCGCCCTTCACCGAGCCGAACTCCTTCGTGAGCCCGGACAACCGGATCGCAGGCTGTTGCTTGCGGAGCTGCTCGGTCATGCACGATCCCCTTCGACGTCGGTGCTACTAAATCATATGGAACCATATGTCTAACAGTGGGTCTGCGTGTTACGGTCTTGTCACGGATACGGAAGGCCACCGGTAGACGCGAGGGAGCGCCGCACTCATGCCGAACGCGACGGGCCATCAGGATGCCGCCAGATCGGTCGTGTTCGCTCCCCTGGACGGCACCGGCCGAGCCGAACTCGTCGAGCAGCGGCTCACCGACGCGATCGTCAGCGGTGTGCTGCGCGACGGCGAGCGCCTGCCCAGCGAGTCCGAGCTGTCGCGCAGTCTGGGCGTCGCGCTCGTGACCGCGCGCGAAGCGCTCGAGGGCATGCGCGACCGGGGGCTCGTGCGCACCCGGCGCGGGCGCGACGGGGGAAGCTTCGTGACCTACGACCGCGATGCGGCGGCCCGGCTGCTCGAGACCCGGGTGCGCGGGCACTCGCGCATCGAGCTGCGCGACCTCGCTCTGCACGTCTCGGCGATCGCCGGCACCGCCGCCGAGATCGCGGCCGACCGCGCGAGCCATGACGACATCGAGACACTGCTCGCGATCCACGATGGCGCCGACCTCGCCACCGCGGGCGGCGCCCGCCGCGCACTCGGGCGATTCCAGCTCGAAGTGGCCGCGATCAGCCAGTCTCCGCGACTCGTGCGCGAGGAGGTGCGCCTGCAGAGCGAGGCAGGACCCCTGCTCTGGCTCTGTCTGCGCGAACAGGAGTACCGTGACCTCAGCGCCGCATCCCGAACCCGCGTGATCGATGCCATCCGCGCCGTGGATCCCGTTGCGGCCCGCACCGCCACCATCGCCCAGGCGACGGCGGCGCTGGACTGGCTGGTCGACGAGAAAGTGCGGCTCGACGCTTCCGCCGACCGCAACGGGCAAGGACTGCGATGAACACGACAGCTGCGAACGCGACGCTCTCACCCACGCAGATCGCCGGGCGGGTGGCCGAGACGATCGACGGTCTGTTCGCGACGATCGACGGATGGCGCGATCGCCTGCAGAGCCATCTCGAAGCGGATGCCGCCCCCACGGCCGCGACGCTGGATCCGGTCGTCGAAGCCAGCGCCGTCCCGGCGCTCGCCGCCGACGGCCTCATCACGGGCAGCGGCTTCGTCGCCGCTCCGGGGCTGCTGTCGGATGCCCACTGGCATCTGGCGTGGTGGCTGGGCGGACCGGCCGGCATCCGTCGCCTGGCCACGATCGACGACCCTTCGAACGACCAGTTCCGCGACTACACGACGCTCGAGTGGTGGCGGTTCCCCGCGCGCACGGGCGCGCGGCATCTCACCGGACCCTACGTGGATTACGTCTGCACCGACGACTACACCGTGACGATCACGACTCCGGTGACCGTCGGCGGACAGCTTTCGGGCCTCGTGGGGATGGATGTGCTCGTCGACCGACTCGAGCACGAGCTGCTGCCGCTCCTGCGCGCGGCCGGCATGCCGATCGCCGTGGTCAACGCGTCGGGCCGCATCGTCACCTCGACGGATTCGCGACGCGAGCCCGGCTCGATGCTGCGGCTCGAAGGGCTGGACGACGCTCTCGCCCCGCTGCGCGCGCCCGAGCCGTCATCGATCAGCCGGCGGCTTCCGGGCGGCGCCGAGGTGATCGCGTGCGGCGACACCTCGCTCGCGCTGGTGGTCGGGCTCTAGGCGGGAGCCGGCGTCAGCTGCACACGGATGCCGAACGACGCGTGCGGCCCTCCACGGCGCGCAGAAGGCCGTCGCCGCCGTCCGGCGCGGCCCACACCGCGGTGGGCACGGCCGAGCCGTCAGGCTTGAAGGTCGTCAGGAGCACGTCCTCGCGGCGGTGACCGCCGAGGTCGGGTCGGCGATCATCTCAGCGGCCGCCGGCCCCGGCATCCGTCGTTCCCACGTCGGTGCGGTGGAAGTTCTGAAACGATCGCGATGCCGTCGGCCCACGCTGTCCCTGGTACCGATTGCCGTACGGACCGGAGCCGTACGGGTTCTCGGTCGGCGACGACAGCCGGAAGAAGCAGAGCTGGCCGATCTTCATGCCCGGCCAGAGCTTGATCGGCAGGGTGGCGACGTTCGAGAGTTCGAGCGTGACGTGGCCCGAGAATCCGGGGTCGATGAAGCCCGCGGTCGAGTGGGTGAGCAGGCCGAGCCGGCCGAGCGAGGACTTGCCCTCGAGGCGCGCGGCGATGTCGTCGGGCAGCGTGATGAGCTCGAACGTGCTGCCGAGCACGAACTCGCCCGGATGCAGGATGAAGGGCTCGGTCGCGGGCGTCTCGATCAGGTGCGTCAGTTCGGGCTGGTCTTCGGCGGGGTCGATGAACGGGTACTTGTGGTTGTCGAACAGCCGGAAGTAGCGGTCCAGGCGCACGTCGACGCTCGAGGGCTGCACCATCTCGGGGTCCCACGGCTCGAGCCCGATGCGGCGGGCGTCGAGTTCGGCCTTGATGTCGCGATCGGAGAGCAGCACGCGGCCAGCCTATCGGCGCCGGTTTGTTATGCTTGCCGGGCGCCTCAAGGGCTGCCCGGGGATGTAGTTCAATGGCAGAACTTCAGCTTCCCAAGCTGATAGCGCGGGTTCGATTCCCGTCATCCCCTCCAAAGCTCCGACGTGCGGCCGTCAGGCCGCCCGGCGGAGCTTTCGTGTGGATGCCGTCGGAAACGATCACGCTTGCGGGCGGGCCCCACCGCCCCGAGGCTCCGCCCGCCGACGCAGTCGGCGAGTGGAGGGGGCGGAGGGACGATTCCCGTCATCTCCTCCAATGCCTTCACGTGGCGAGGCGAAAGCGCTTCTGGCAATCGAGGACGCGCGGTGGACGCTTTGGGCTACTTACCGGGCTCCGTAGCGGCGAAGCCCGCGCACTGCGGCGAGCCGATCTCGACCTCGATCGCGGTGTCGCCCACCCCGCGCCAGATCCCGTTGACCGCCCACTGGCTGCGGCACTCCTATGTGACGCTCTCTGAGCATGCCGGAATCCCCTTCTGTGCACATCGACACCGGATACGACAGGTTCTTTCTCAGGCGGTTACTCGAGATCGAGCGGGACACTGGCGGCGCACCCGCATGCAATGGCTCAATCGCGCCAGTGAACGCGAGCTTCGTCCACCCGCACCCACAAGCAGTTCGCACCCATGCGTCCGGCGCTAGTCATCCGACACGCTGATGCTAACCACGATGTTGCCGCGAGTGGCGTTGGAGTATGGGCAGACCTCATGCGCCGCGTCGGCAAGTCGCTGAGCGACCACGTGATCGACGTCCGGGATTACGACCTCGAGGTCGACCGAGAGGGTGAAGCTGCGTTCGCCGGTGGGAATGATATGGACGCGTGCACCGACCGATGAATCCGCGATGGGGGTCTTCTCAATGCGGGCGACGCGCTGCAGGGCGGAATGGAAGCACGCTGCGTAGCCGGCGGCGAAAAGCTCCTCAGGGTTGGCGCCGTCGCCGGATCCGCCCATCTCCTTCGGTGTTGCCATGTTCAGGTGGACGCGACCGGACGTGGTGGTTACGTGGCCGTTGCGGCCGGCGCCGGTGGCCAGAGCCTCGGCGGTGTAGAGGATGCTCATTGGATTCCTTTCACAGGGCTGGTACCGACCGCTACGAGCGCGCGGACCGAAGGGCGTATCCGACGCCTGCTGCACAGATCATGCACGCGGCGGCGCCGATGAGGAGGACAAGGTTCGCAGAGGTGGCATCGATCGCCAGGCCTGCGGCGATAGAGCCGAGCGGGATGACACCGAATGTGCCCATGTTCAGAAGCGAGATGGCTCGCACCATGTTCGCCGGCGGCGTCTCTGTCTGGATCGCCGTCGTCGTCACTGCCTGATAGACGCCGAGACCGATCCCGAGCAGGGGCGAGACGACGAAGAACAGAGTCAAGTTGCCCGTCAAGCCAGCGGCCAGCAACGACGCGCCCAGTACCAGGCATGCGGGCACCACCGTTCGCGCCGAGACCCATACGATGCGCGTCACGAGAACGCCACCCACGACGGCGCCGACCGCATTGAGCGCGTGCGCAGCGCCCAGAGCGTCGGCATCCGCTTCGAATGAGAGGGTCACCATCGCGGTGACGACCACCGCCATGTTCAGCGCGAAGAACGTGATGGCGATGTTGGCGAGGAGCACGACCCGCACTGGTCTCGGTAGGGCGGATCGACCGCGCCCGGACTCGCGGGTTTCGCCGGTCCTGTCAATCGAAAACGACTCCCGCACCCAGAAGAGCGAGGCTCCGGCGGCGATATGGCTGGCCGCAGTGATGACCTGGCACCACACGGGCCCGGTCGCGGCGAGGGCGAAACCGGCCAGTCCGGGCCCGAGGCTGCGGGCACCAGAGATGTAGAGGGAACTGAGGGTGACACCGTTCTGCAGGAGGTGGGGGCCGACAACCGGATAGATCAGCGCTTGCGCGCCGATGCGGGTGAAGACGGATGCCGCCCCGCTTCCTGCGGCGAGCGCGTAGATCATGCCGAGTGACGCAGCATCATCCGCTCCGATAACGACGCCGAGCCCAACGGCGAACGCGGCGGTCGCGAAGCACGCCGTGGCGACGACGGACTTCGCCGACCAACGCACAATGGCACGCGTTGCCAACGGTGCACAGATCAGCGTCGGACCGAATGTGGCGACTGAGATCCAGGCGAGCGAGCTCGCGCTGCCGGTCATCGTCACTACGAGGAAGGAGATCGACAGGGTCTGGAACCACAGTCCGGTCTGCGCAACAAACTGCCCCGCAAACAGGGTCGCGAAGGACGGAAGCCGGAACGCGCGGAATGAGAATCCGGCCATAGATCGCGTGTCAGCCGACGACGCGCAGCAGGTCCGGACCCGATAAGCGCTCGTCGAGTCCAGTCCCGCGTACCCGGGCGTGGAAGGGCACCACGTCGTGCACGATCTTGCCGGCCCGGAAGAACGGCTCTGAGTCCAGGATGCGGAGGGCGTCCCCGCGGTCCTCGGCTTCCATGATGGCAAGGGCTGATGCGGGCTTGTCCCCCACGGCGTCCAGACCACCGGATACGAGGAACGTCCCCGCCTCGAATCGCGGCACGAGCCAGGCGATGTGCGCGTCCAGGAGGTCTTTGCTCAACTCACCGGTGTACTCGCCGATCATCACGAATAGCGCCATCTCATCCCCCTCAGTCGACCGGGTCGGCCCAGTTGGTGGGCATCTCGACCTGTGCAATCGTGCCCGCCGGAAATCCGCTCAGGACGGGACCGCTCCACTTCGCAGGCTTGCGGTAGGCGAACAGCCATTCGCCATCGACCTTCGCGAGAACGTCGTCGTACCAGCCTGTCCAGTACAGGGAGGCGCCGGTGTCGCGCAGCACGAAGACGTGAGCGAACGACTTCATACGCCAGTGATCGGGTCGGTCGTCGTCGTCAGTCGAGAAGAGGCTCTGGCCGATCGCGTGCTGCCTGCCGGCGAACAGGGGATTGTCATGGAAGAGCTGCCTCACAGCCTTACGGATCTGGTCCCGGCCGCGAGCGTAGACGATCTCGTCGAAGATCGCGTCTTCCGTGAAGCACGCGACGACGCCGTCCGTGTCGCCGACATCGAGCGCCCATGCGTACCGGGCGCACAGGTCGGCGATGGCGAAGCGATCTTCGGCCGAGGGGGCGAGGGTCATGGCAGCTCTCCTGTCGGAACGGGTCGGGGAAGGGGGAAGGCGCCGATGCCGCCGCCATCGACGGGCAGGGCCTGCGCGGTCACATAGCCGGCCTGCTCGGATGCGAAATAAGCGACCGCCGCAGCGATGTCGTCCGCGGCACCGACCCGGGCAACAGGGATTGCCGCACTGCGGCGCTCCCGCATCTCTCCTTCGTCGTCTGGTGAGGTGACACCGAGCAGACCGCGGCTGGTCCACACGAGCCCAGGGCAGACGGCGTTGACGGTGATCCCCCACCCTCCGACATCCATCGCAAGCGCGCGAGTGAACCCCAGGACGCCCGCCTTGGACGCAGAATACGACGTGGACTGCGGCAGAGCGTCGATCCCCGCCATCGAGGCGATGTTGACGATCCGGCCGTAGCGCTGCGTGCGCATGACCGGCACCACAGCGCGCGACATCAGAAACGTGCCCCGGAGGTTGACCGCGATGATGCGGTCCCAGACCTCAATCGGAACCTCGAGGATATCGCCGCGGTCTTCGCCCTGGGGCGCTGCGGCGTTGTTGACCAGGATGTCGAGTCGTCCGCCGAAATCGGCGGCGTCGTCCACCATCCGCTGCGCGTCCTCGACGTCCGAGATGTCTCCGAGAACCGCGGACGCGCGCCCGCCGTCTTGGACGATCTCGTCGACGAGCGCATCGAGGCCGGATGCCGGTGAGGAGGAGACCGCCTGGCCTCGGTTGGGCTCGCCCCGCGGTGCGACGTCGGTTGCGACGACGGTGACGCCGGCGCGGGCGAGGGTGCGGGCGATCGCCTGCCCCATGCCATCCGGCTTGCCGCATCCGGTCACCAGCGCCACGCGCACCGTCATTTCGTCACCTCCGCGGCCTCGCGGTGGCCGGGCGGGGCAGGGGTGGGCCCGCCCCCGTCGACCGCCAGCACCTGTCCGCTGATCCAGCGCGAACGATCGCCGGAGAGGAAGAGCACCGCTTGGGCGATGTCCCACACGTTGCCTTCGGTGCGCAAGGCCACCGACTCGCTGCGCCGCGCGCGCAGATCCGAGGAGAAAGCGCGACTGGCGAACGTCGACCAGATGGTCCCGACACGAATCGCGTTCACCCTTATGCCCTGCGGCGCGAGAGTGGCCGCGGCGCCGACCGTCAGCTGCTCCAGAGCCGCCTTCGCCACGCTGTAGGGCATGCCCGGCCCGCGGGAGCCCGCCGCCCCTGAGGAGGTGGTCACGATCGTCCCGGCGGAGTCAAAGAGGGGCGTCGCGCTCCGGATCAGCTGCCACGCGGACGTCAGATTCACCGAGATGATCTGATCCCACAGGTCTCGATCTACATCGAGGATGCCGTCGATGTCGCCGCGGCCGACGGTCGTGACGACCGCATCCAGACCACCCAATGCATCCGCTGCGTCACGCACTGCGCGAATGCAGTCGGTGTCGTCGGAGATGTCCCCTACTACCGCTTGCGCCCATCCGCCTTCGGACGTGATCGCAGAGACACTGCGTTGCGCGGCACCCGCATCGCGATCGAGGATGACCACGCGGGCGCCTTCTCTGGCGAGCAACCATGCGGTCGCGAACCCGATGCTGCCGAACTCACCGCTGAGCCCCCCGCCGGCGACCACTGCGCGGCGACCGGCCATGGACTTTCCGGGGACCGGACGGGCGAGCGGGTCGTCCAGTATTCCGTCGAGATTCACGCCACGCCCCTCGGGATCGCGCCGATCGGGATCATGCGCTGCTCGCTGTATAGCCACGAGCCGTTCTCATCGTGGACGAAGACCGCTTCCTCGCGTGCGAGCGCGAACACACCCGGCGTTGCCAACGGGCGCGCCTTGTCGCCATCAGGTTCGGTGAGCTCGTACACGGTCATGAGGTAGCTCGCTGTGACTGTGCGATCGTCGAGGAGACGCCCGCGAAAGCCACTGAGGACGTGCAGCGTGCCTCGTCCCGGGTAAGCGAAGCGCACCCGGGCCGCATCCTGTTGTGCGGCATCCCGACCCATTGCGGTGGAAGCACCTGGCGGGAAAAACTGCAGGGCTTCCGCGTGGAGCGCGAAGGCCGCGTCCAGGTCGCCCTCGTCAAGCCGATCGCAGAAGGCGAGGGCGGCGTCTTCGCACGCACGCAAGGCCGACAGTTCAGTAGTGCTCACGATGTCTCCCGTCCGTACGATCCACGCTCGCGATCCCACGTCGATGCAGTCACTCCGCGGTCGCGAAGCCGGTACTTCTCGATGCGCTGGGTCGCCGTCCGAGGAAAGTCCTCAACCACTTCGACATACCGAGGCACCATGAAGCGCGGCAGTGAAGTATCGGCCCAGGTGAAGAACGCCTCGATGTCGAGCTCCTGCCCGGGCCCGAGACGAAGGACGGCCTTCACGTCGTCTTCGCCGAGACTCGACGGCACGGCGACTACCGCTGCCTCGGCGACTGCCGGGAAGCCGCGGAGCGCCCCCTCCAACTCGGTTGAGGAGATGTTCTCTCCTCTGCGGCGCAGCGCGTCCTTCTTCCGATCGACGAAGTAGAAGAAGCCATCCGCATCCCGTCTGCCCATGTCGCCGCTGTGGAACCAGAGGTCCCGCCACGCCTCCACGGTCTTCTCGGGCATCCCGTAGTACCCCGACATCATTGACCCTGGGCGTGATGGCCGAGTCACGATCTCCCCCGGGATGCTATCGGGAACCGGGCGCCCATCGTCGTCGATGAGGTCGATCTCGAATTCCGGAATCGCCCGACCGAACGACCCGGGAGGCAGTCCGTCGGTGCCGTGGTAGGTGACGATGCCCGATTCGGTCGCGCCGTAGCCGGTGAGGAATCGGATGTTCCACCGCTCCTGGCCGATGGAGATCACTTCCGGACTCAGCGGACCGCCGAACGCGACGATCTCGTGGGAGCTCGACTCCTCGTCGGAGGGTGGACGCTGCGCCAGGATGCCGAGCATGGCGCCGATGAAGTTCACATGTGTCGCTCCGCTCGCGCGCAACTGCGACCAGAAGGCGCTCGCGGAGAAGCGCCGCTCGAGCGCGAGGGTGGCGCCGGCCTCGAGCACGGCGATCGTGGTCAGGTGCTGCGCATTGAGGTGGAAGAGGGGAAGCGTGGTCGAGAAGATGTCGTCGCCACTGAGACCGCGGTATCTGCGTGCGTCATCGCCCGCGTACCAGGCGGCGCTGTGGCTCAGCATGGCGCCCTTCGCGGGGCCGGTCGTACCAGACGTGTACCCGATGACGGAGATGTCGGTAAGCGCGACAGCGACATCCTCCCGGCCACCGCTGGCCCCGTCTCGGAATGCTGCGAACTCGAGCAGCCCGCGGCCGGAACTCTCTATTGACGACCGCACGTCGGGGTCGATGTCGTCCAGAACGACGATGGTTCCCAGCGCCGGCAGCTGCTCCAGGACCGGGACGAGCGCGGGCAGGTACTCGGCCTCGACGACGAGTGTCTCGGCACCGCAGTTGGCTATCGGGTAAGCCAGGAAGTCTCCGCGGAGCGCCGTGTTAATCGGGACCTCGATTGCCCCGGCACGTGTCGCGGCGAACCATGCCTCCAGAAACTCGGGGCGATTGCCGCTCAGGATGGCGACGCGCGCGCCAGGCGAGACTCCCAACTCCACAAAGGCGGTCCCGAGACGGATCGTGCGTTCGGCGAAGTCGGCGTAGCTGATATCGGTGCCGTCGAACCGGATGAACGGGTGGGCGCCGCGCTCGGCGGCGCGCAGGTCGAGCAGGGCGCTCACGGTGCGTGGGGTGCTCATGCGGCGTCCAGCCCGAGCATGCGCGCCGCGTTGTCCTTGAGGATGCCCTGCCGGACACTGTCACGGAACGGCGCCTCGGCGAAGTCCGCGAGCCACCGCTCCGGGGCGATGACGGGGAAGTCGGATCCGAACATGACCTTGTCCTTCAGAAGTGTGTTCGCGTAGTGGACGAGCTGCGGCGGAAAGTACTTCGGAGACCATCCGGAGAGGTCGATGAAGACGTACTCGCGTCGGGACGCGATTGAGAGGGCGACGTCCTGCCACGGGAAGGACGGGTGGGCCATCACGATCTTCAGGCCGGGGAAGTCGACCGCGACGTCGTCCAGGTGGATCGGGTCGCTGTACTTGAGGCGGATGCGTGCGCCTCCGGCGGCTTGGCCGGTGTGGAAGATCGCAGGGACGCCGAGCGATTCGAGTTCTCCGAGGAGGGGGTACACCAGGCGGTCGTTGGGAAAGAACTCCATGAGACCGGGGTGGAACTTGAACCCACGGATGCCGTGGTCTTCGACCAGCCGGCGGGCGAGAAGCGGCAGTCCTTCACCACGGTGCGGGTTGAGGCTGCCGAACGGGATGAGCACATCCGGGTTAGCGGCAGCGATCTCTGCGATCTCCTCGTTCGGCACCGGCGGGGCACCCAACATCTCCTCCGCATCGACCGGGAAAACCACGCACGCCATCTGGAGTGCCCGATAGTGAACGGCGACGTCCTCCGCGGTCGGCGACGGCCAGGGGTGGTGTGGGAGCGCTGAAGATGCGGAGGTGCGCACCGATCGTTCGGCGTGGGCGTGCGTGTCGATCGCGGTGATCCTGGCGAGGTCGATGCCGATCATTGCTGCGGCTTCACGTAGAAGTTGACGAGATTCCCATCGGGGTCGGCGACGCCCACGAGCTTCACCTCGACGAATGACGGTTCGATTCCGTGGTGCGGGATACCGGCGGCATCCAACTCAGCGGCGAGCGCGGCGACGCTCGCATGATCCGGCAGGCCCAAGCCGACAGACGTGAACCCGGCGCTCGACACCGCCCGCACGGCATCCTTCCACAGCACTACGTGTGTGTCGGCTGCGGGGTGCTTTAGGGCGGTGGCGATCGGTCCTTGCTCGCCTGGGAAGTCGAAGTCCCGCTCGAAGCCGAAGGTCGCGGTCCAGAACGCCACCGACCGGTCGAGGTCGCTCACCGGCACCCGGACGTGGTGGATTCCCGTGATCTCTGCGGGAGTCATGCGAGCTCCGTCGACGCCGTGGTGTGGCGGATGAGACCGTGCACGCGCGCGCGGATCGCCGCGAATTCGGGCAGGCTCTTGGTGCCGATCTGGTCGCGTTCGGTGCCGAGGGGAACCTCCACGATGTCCGCGACTCCCGCAGGTGACCCGCTCAAGGCGATCACGCGGTCGGAGAGGTACACGGACTCGTCGATGTCGTGTGTTACCAGCAGCACGGTGAGATTCAGGTCGCGCTGGAGCTTGCGCATGAGGTCTTCGAGATCTGCTCGCGTCTGCGCGTCGACCGATGCGAACGGCTCATCCATCAACAGGACCTCCGGGTTGTACGCGAGGGCCCGTGCGATCGCGACACGCTGCTGCATTCCTCCGGAGAGCTGCCAGGGGTAGAGGTCGGCGACGTTCTCGGCCAAGGCGACCTGTGCCAGTGCGGTGCGCGCCGTGGTCTCAGCGGCGGCACGGCGAACGCCGTTGGCGCGCAGCGGCAGGGTCACGTTGTGCAGCACGGACGCCCACGGCATCAGCGAGCGACTGTAGTCCTGGAAGACGACGGCGACCCCTCGCGCCGGTTCCTTGACCGCCTGTCCTTTGACCAAGACGGACCCCCGTGAAGACACCTGAAGTCCGGAGAGGCATCGCAACAGCGTGGTCTTGCCCACGCCGGACGGGCCGACGATGCACGCGAATTGGCCGCGCGGGACGATGAAGTCGATGGAGCCGAGAACGTCTCGATCCCCATACGAGTGGCCGAGCCCGCGGGCCTCGAGTGCGATCGAGTCGCCCACCGTCGGTTGAGGGCTGCTACGAGTACCGATGTTCGTCATTTTGCGGTCTCCAATCGGGCCTGCTGAAGTCTGTGCCAGCGCAGAACCCTGCGCTCAATGATTCTGAAGATGATGTTCAGGACGTAGCCGAGGATGCCGAGCGCGAGGATCGCGCCCCACATCGCCGTGATGGCGAAATTGCGCTGAGCGTTCAAGAGGAAGTAGCCGATGCCGCCACTGCCGCCGACCGTCTCGGCGACGACCATGATGATCAGCGCGATCGCTAGGGCGGTGCGAGCGCCGGCGAAAATTTGGGGCCCGGCGCTGGGAAGGATGATGCGGAACAACCTCCGCGCACGGCCCACGCGGAAGACGCGTGACACGTCGATCAGTAGAGGCTCAACCGCCCGGACGCCGTCGATGGTGTTGAGGAAGATCGGCCAGAACGACCCGAACGCGATCAGCAGGATTTTCATCTGTGCATCGATGCCGAAGAGCACGATGAAGATCGGCAGCAGGGCGACTCCGGGCACGGCGCGCAAGGTCTCCAGCACAGGACGCGTGGCATGTTCGAGCGGGGTCACGAGACCGAAGAGCGTGCCGATCACGATCCCGCCCACCAACGCCAGCAGGTAACCCGAGCCGAGCAGCAGCAGGCTCGGCGCGAGATTCTGGATCGCCTCTTGGGGGTCCAGCCAGTTCTCCGCGAACGACTCGAGGATTGCGTGAAGCGGCGGGAAATATAGAGAGGTGCTGTTCGCGCTTGCGAACCACCACACAGCGACGATCAGGATCGGGAGCCAGATCTCCATCGCGATCAATCTCAGCGAGTTCGAGGCTCTCATCGCGTTCCCTCCCGTCGGATCGAGGGATGCCAATGCAGCATCCGCCTCTGGGCCGCCCAGAACGCGCCGTTCACGAGCAGGCCGAGGAACGCAGCCACCAGGACGTAGGCGTACATGCGCGAGTTGTCGTAGAACGCCATCGCGTCCGCGATTTCGAAGCCGATCCCCGGGGCGCCGCCGAGCAGCTCGCCGGTGATGGTCAGCAGCAGGCAGATGGTCGTTCCCACCCGAAGGCCGGTCATGATGAATGGCATCGCACCCGGCAGGAAGATGTGCCGGATGAACCACCGGCGCGGAACCTTGAAGGTGCGGGCGACGTCCACCAGCAACGCCTCGCCCTGCCGCGCTGCGTAGATGGACTGGATCAGGATCGGCCAGATCGCGCCGCCGATGACCAGCACCAGCACCATCTGGAACTGCGCCCCGAGAAGAAGGAGCAGAAGAGGGAGTATGGCGATGGGCGGGATGGTCCGAAGGAAGTCGAAGACGAGCCTGGTGCTCTGGGTAGCGAATGTGCTGGCGCCGATCGCGAGCCCGAGCGGGATGCCGATCATGATGCAGATGATCAGGCCTGCGAGGAACGTTGCGACGGTGATACCGACTGCGATCCAGAATTCTGGGGTGAGAGCCAGCGCGCCTAGTCGGGCGAAGGTCTCCGCGGGGGAGGGCATCGTGCCCTCCGGCAGGAGTGTGGAGGCAATCCACCACACCCCGCCGGCGAGCAGGATGACTGCGATCTGTATGGCAATGCCCAGCCACGGTCGGCGCGGGCGCCCAGCGACCGCAGCACCCACGGTCGGAAGATCGATGTCTTCCTCCTCCTCGTGCTGCACGACACTCATGTTGCTCTCCTTTTGTGTCTAAGTCGCTGGGCTTGTGTCTGAGTCGCCGGGCCGCCGACGTCAGCCGAGATCGGCGACGATGTCCTCGGCCTTGGGTGCGTCGGATTCGTCGAGCAGACCGTTGGCAACCAGGAAGTCGATGAACTCCTGCATCTGGTCAGCAGTGAGAGGTTCCTCCCCGAACGACGGGAATCGGGTCACCTGGGAGAGGATCGCAGGGTCGACGGTCGTCGAGGTCTTGCCGGTTTCAATGACGAGATCGTGGTCGGAGTTCGCGAGCGCGTTCGCTTCCAGGATCGCGGTCTGGAACTGGCGGACGACCTGCGGGTTCTCGGCGACGTACTGCTTGCTGGCGAGGAACACGAACGCCGGAAGGCCGGCAATGGTATCGGCCTCCGGGTTCGCGATGTCGACAAGGCCGAGTCCGAGCGCGACCGAGATGAGCGGCTCCGAGAGGAAGAGAGCGTCGACCTGACCCGCCTGGATCGCGGGGATCGCCTGCGGCGGCGCGACCTCCACGAACTGCACCTTGTCGGGGTCTGCTCCGGCCGCCTCCATCGAGGCTCGCACGAGCGCTTCTGCGGTGCCGCCGAGTGCGTTCACCTGCATCTTCTTGCCCTCGAGGTCGCTGATGTCCTTGATGCCTGAGTCGGCGGTCGTCATGATCGCGGCGTAGCCCTCATCGCCGGCCACGCCGACCTGCACGGGAGCGACGGCGACGACTCCGACGCCTTCCTCAGCGGCCTTGATCGCGGTGGCGGTATCGACGGCTGCGAATGTCCAGGCTCCGCTGAGAAGCTGGGGAATGGCATCGGGGCCGGCTGTCAGGGTCTGGTTGGAGACGGTGAGGCCGTTCTCCTCGAAGATGCCCTCGGACTGGCCGATGTAGGTGCTGGCGTTGGACAGGGTGGGCCCGGTCGCGACGACGACGTCCGCCTCGACCATCTCGGTAGCGGCGGATTCCGACGGAGCGGTGGTAGCTCCCGCGTCGGTGGTACCGGAGCTGCAGGCGGCGAGTGCGGTTGCGGCGAGCAGGATTGCGCCGGCTGCGGCGACGGACCTGGTGATTCCTTTTTTCATGGCGGTGAGCCCTCCTTTGGGTTCGATGTGACTGTTCGGGTGATGCAAGGGAGCCAAGGTGTTCAGTCCTCGACCTCGACGAGACCGTCCGACAGGCAAGGGGTGCCGTCTGCCAGGAGGGTCTCGAAGCTGTATACCGAGCGGCCGTTTTGGCTGCCGGCGTGGAAGATGCGCGTGGTGACCACATCCTGCGGAGTGACCCAGCGACTGAAGCGAATCGCGAGTCGTTTCAGTCGGCGCGTGTCGTTGCCCGCGGTGTGCTCGAGTACAGCGCGTGTGGCGAACGCGAACGTGCAGTTGCCGTGCAGGATGATCCCGGGCAGCCCGAATTGCCGGGCGAAGAAGCTGTTCGAATGCAGGGGCATGGTGTCACCTGATGCGCCCATGTAGCGAAAGCTCTGATCGATGTCGAAGCGACTTTCCACCTCGGCGAACGGTTCAGCATCCCGGACGTACTCGCGGCGCGGTGGCTCCTCGCCCAGCGGGGCGGGAGCGATGGCCGAGCGGATGAAGACTGTGACGTGCTGGTCGACGATCGGGGTTCCGTCTTCAAGCGTGGTCTCGCCCTTGACGGTGATCAATGATCCCGTCGATCGGGGGGTGATCCCGAGGGGGATCGCTCGAGTGATGAGTTTCATGTCCGGCTCGATGGGCCGATGAAAGCGGAAGTCCTGCTCCCCGTGCAGTCCCATCATCCTCTTCGCTGCGGGAGGCATGTTCATCGTCAGCGGCGCGATCACTTGGAAAGCCGGCACAACATTGAACACGGCGCTGGCGATGTCGCCGTCGAGGTGCGCCTGAACCGTGTCGTTCGTCGCGCGCGCATACGCCTGCAGCTGCATCCGGTCCACCAGGAAGGGCGTGGGTTCGCTCCATTTGCCCAGCGGCTCGGTGTCGAACTCGTCGACCAGGGTCTCGGTGGTGGTCATGAGGCAGGCATCCCTTCGGATTGATTCGTGACGATCGTCATGTTTCTGTCACACGTGGTGGGCATGGTTCGGTCATTTCGTCGCATCCGCGTCAGGCTCCGCTGATCTGCCGCTCGAGAGCGCGCGCGGCGGGCCAGTATTGGTCTCGGATGAGTCTTCGCGGAAGCTTGCCCAATTCGGTGCGGGGCAGCGGTTCGGTGCGGAAGACGAAGTCGGTGGGCTTTTTCATCGAGCCGATCTCTGCGCGGCAGAGTTCGACGAGTTCTGCCTCGCCGACGGCGCTTCCTTCACGGACGACCACGACCGCCCGAGGTGTCTCGCCCCATCGGGGGTGGGGTACTCCGACCACGGCCGCGTCAAGCACGTCGGGGTGACGGCGCAGCACGTCCTCGATCTCTGCCGGCCAGATGTTGAAGCCGCCCGAGATGATCATGTCGTCCTTGCGGTCGACGACGAAGAGGAAGCCGTCATCGTCGAGGTGTCCGATGTCGTTGGTGTGAATGAAACCGTCTGCCGTGATTCGGCGCGCGGTGAGCTCTGGATCGCCGTAGATCCCACGCATCTGTCCTTCGGTGGAGATGAGGATCTCGCCGAGCTCGCCGCGGGGAAGGTCCTGGCCCCGCTCGTCGACGATCCGGATACGGGCGTTCAGGCAGACTCGGCCAGCCGAGCGTAGGATCCGCTCGTCCCCAGCGGCTCCTCGAGCGTGGTCTTCCGGGGTGAGGCACGTGATGGGAAGGCATTCGCTCTGGCCGTAGCTCTGGAACAGCACATCGCCCAGCACTCGCTGCGCGAGCAATGCGGTACCGACTGAGATCGGTGCGCTGGCGTACATGACAACTCGGAGGCTCGTCAGATCCGCGTCAGCGACGGCCGGATGCGTGACTATGGCCTGCAGCATGGTCGGCACGACGAAGGTCATGGTGATGCGGTCGTCCTGGATCAGCGTTATCGCCCGCGCGGGGTCGAAATGGTCGAGGATGCGGATCTTGGCCCCGCGGGCGACCAGGAGGTACAGCACGGTCGACGCTGCGTGCGTGAGCGGGGCGGCTGCGAGGTAGACGTCCTCGGAGGTCACTCTCGGGAGGAAAGTTGCGTTGTCTGTCGTCACGTCGGACCAGCTCTGTTGCGTGTGGACCGACGCGCGCGGAAGACCACTGGATCCGGATGAGTATGCGAGGTGAAGGATGTCGTCACCGGACACCGCCACATGCCGATCGGTCGGATCGGCGCTCGCGAGCATCTCTTCGTAGTCGATGACCTGGGTGCCGGCCGCGTCGGCGCAGATGATGAGTGCCAGTCCGCGCGTGCTGTGCAGGTCTTCATGAAAACGGTCGTAAAACTCGCGGGTGGTGATCAGTACCTTGGCGCCCGCGCCTTCGAGAACCTGCCGGTGCGACTCGCCCGTGCCCATCGCGTGCAGAGCGGTTCGCGCGTACCCGCCCAGCGCGAGGCCCAGCATGAGCTCCAGCGTCGTGATGTCGTTCGGCGCAAGGGTCGCGACCCGATCGCCGACGTCGATCCCCCGGCTCGCCAGCGCATCGACCAGACGGTGTGCGCGGTCGCCCACCTGAGCGTAGGTCCAGCTGCGCGCGTCGTCTCGGATCGCGACCTCACCGGCATGCTCGCTCAACGCGCGGCGGACGGTCTCGGCGATGATCATGAGGTTCTGCCGCTCTCGTCGTCGTGGTGTGGGCGCACAACACGGAATTTCATGCTCGAGAACTTCCACGTTCCGTCAGCGGCGCGCTCGTATTGGCAGTCGTAGCGCCCCTCTTCCCACACCCCCCACGAAGTGACCAGCGCTCCGGCGACCTGGGCGGTGCTGTGCAGCCGGTGCCACGTCCACACCCCGGATGCCGAATCGCCGTCGATCTCTATCGCCGGGGAAGTGACGAAATAGCTTGCGCCTGTGAGGGGCGTGTTGACCATGTGCGAGAAGTGCTCGGCGACCGCCTCGCGTCCGGACTTGGCTCCGTGAAAGCGCATGTCGATGACGGCATCCTCGGTGAACCAGTCGACGAGGCTGTCGAACCGCCGGTCGGCGACGGCGCGGAGGTAGCGATTGTGCATCTGCTCGACGGCAGTGCGCGCTTCGAGATCGGCGACACGACGCTCGAGGCGAGCGAGGATCTCTGCATCCGTCACCGTGGCTCCTTTGCCTGTGCGCCGACGGGTGTCGGCGTCGCTGACCCGTGAGAGCGCTGGTTGCTCCCGGGGTGCTCTGAACGTACTACATCCTTCCTACGATCGTCAATATTTCGTATTTTCTCCTTACGATTTACGAGAGGGCCATGTACTCTTCCGGTCATGGCTACGTCAACCGAGACCCCGCTGACGACGACCCGACGAACCAAGACGGTGCTGCTGACCATTCTGGGCAGTCTTGTCGCGCCGATGGGCGTGTCCGTCTGGCAGGAGACTTTCGTGAACGCGCTGACGCAGCTCGGATCTAGCGTGCCCGCCGCACGTCAGGCCGTTGCACGCGCAGTCGGCGATGGCTGGCTCACCAGTCAGCGCGTGGGTCGGCGCTCGCGTATGGCACTCAGCGACGAGACCTACTCCGCGCTGATCACCGGCCACCAGCGCACCATGACCTTCGGGCAGCCGAAGGAGTGGGCCGGCGAGTGGCTGTTCGTCGCGTTGACAGTGCCGGAGGACAGTCGTGCCCTGCGTCACCACTTCCGGACGGAGCTCGGATGGCTCGGCTTCGGCTCCCTCGGCAACGGGCTATGGGTCTCGCCGCACCCCGAGAACGAGGCGGCTACGCTCCGGCTTCTCGGCGCTGTGGACGGAGCCGGTGACGCCTATGTGTTCACCAACGCCAGACCGGTCACCCACACTCCCCAACAGCTCGCGCTCGCTGCGTGGGACATGGAGAGCCTGCGCACGCGGTATCTGGATTTCATCGCAAGTTTTGAGAACGCCTCACCCCGCACGCCCATCGATCGCTTCGCGTCGTGGATCGAGCTCGTCACCCGCTGGCGCCACTTCCCGCTCTTCGACCCGGAACTGCCCGAGCGCCTGCTGCCCGCCGACTGGCCGAGACAGCGCGCTTACGAGTTGTTCCACCGGCGCATGGACCAGTGGACGGAAACCGCAGAGGACTACCTGCGCCAACTGGAAATCGACGTGACCACTCCGTGAACACCCCTATCTCGAAGAGTGCTGCGGCCCGCGTGATGGCGCTGCGCGCGCGCGACGAGGTAGCCGGATCCGCCGGAATCGAGGTCACCAACGCCCAACCCGGACGGGCGACACTGCGCATGGCAATCCGGGCCGACATGACGAACGGGCACGGCATCATCCACGGCGGCTGGCTCTTCATGCTCGCCGATACGGCCTTCGCCTACGCGGTGCAGAGCACCGACGACGGCGGAGTCACCATCGCCGCCGACATCACCTTCCACAGCCCCGCGCGGTCGGGCGATGTGCTCACGGCTGACGCGGCAGTCGAGCACCGCACCGGCGCTACCGTGCTCGTCGACATCGTGGTAACCGACGGCGCGGGTGTGCGCGTCGCTAGTTCGCGCATCACCGGACGGCTGCCACGGCCGCGCCACTGAGGCATCACTCGTCCTACTCGGGTTTTACACTTGCGTTTTGATCGCAATCAATGTGTAATACATCGTGGACAGCGTCCGCGTCCACGAACAGGAGCATCGATGCCCCCCACACCCTTGGTCGAGGTCAGCCGCCGCGACGACATCGCCGTCCTCTCACTCCGCAACGCACCCGTCAACACCCTCGGACGGTCACTGCGGCGCGCCCTGCTCGCCGCGATCGAAGCCGCCGAGCACGATGTGGAGATCTCGGCCTTGGTGATCGAAGGCGGCCGCAACTTCAGCGCCGGAGCCGACCTCGCAGAGTTCGACAACGGCGAGGGGCTCGCCGAACCAACGCTGCATGCGACCATCGCCGGGAAGCTCGACACCTCACGGCTGCCCTCGGTGGCAGCGATCTCGGGCGCCGCGTTGGGCGGTGGTCTGGAACTGGCCCTGGCCTGCACTGCGCGCACCGCGCATCCGGCCGCGAAGCTCGGTCTGCCCGAGACAACGCTCGGATTCATGCCCGGCGCCGGTGGCACCCAACGGCTCCCCCGTGCAGTCGGAATGGAGCCCGCCATATCGATGATCGTTTCGGGCAGATCCGTCGATGGTGAAAAAGCCAAGAGCATTGGGCTCGTCGACGAGGTGAGCGAGGACGCAGTCGGCGCCGCGATCGACCTCGCGAAACGACTCGGAGTCGATGACACGCGTCGGCGGTTGCGCGATCTGCCACTCGACCCTCTCGCCGCGGGGTTTGCTGACCTCGCACTCCGTGACGCGAAGCGGGCACGCGCTTCCGTCGGCGTGAGATCTGCGCTCCAAGCACTGCGAACCGGCGCGACTGACGGATTCGATGCCGGCCTCGACACCGAGCTCATGCTGTTCCTCAAGCTCGCCGGCTCCCCAGAGGCGAAGGCCGCGCGCTACCGCTTCCTCTCCGAACGCGGGTCGGCACGCACGCAGTCCACAGCCGCGCTGCCCGAACGCGTGGCTGTGGTCGGGGCGGGCACAATGGGCCGCGGGATCGCGCAATCACTCTTGGGTGGCGGATTCGTCGTGACCCTCATTGATACGGATCGGGATCGGGTCGATACCGGCGTCGGCGCGATCGAGGCTTCGCTCGAGAGCGCGGTCGCGAAGGGCCGGATGGCCTCGGAAGCGCGGGACGCGCAGCTGTCGCGGTTGACCGGTGGTGTCGGCCTGCAGGAGGTTGCCGACGCCGGTCTCGTCATCGAGGCGGTGTTCGAGGACATCGCCGTCAAACGGGAAGTCTTCGCCACGATCGACCGCCATTCTCCGGCTGGCGCAATCCTTGCTTCGAACACCTCATCGCTCGACCTCGACTCGATTGCGGAGGCCACATCGAGACCGGAGAGCGTCGTCGGGATGCATTTCTTCAGCCCCGCGCATGTCATGCGCCTTGTCGAGATAGTCGATGGATCGTCGACATCTGAGGAGACCCTTGCCATTGCACGGGCAGTCGTGTCCCGAATTCGCAAAATAGGTGTTGTCGCCCAGGTCGGACCGGGATTCATCGGCAACCGCATCTTCGACCAATATCTGCGCCAAGCCCATCTCCTGCTCCTTGAGGGTGTCTCGCCTGCGCGCATCGACGCGGCACTGGAGGAGTGGGGTATGGCGATGGGCCCATTCCGTGTTCTCGACATTGTCGGCAACGACGTCACGCGCCTCGCCCGCGAGGCCAGAGCTGACACAGATCCGGCGTGGACGATCTCCGATCAGCTGGCAGCCGAGGGCTGGCTTGGCCGCAAAACCGGTTCAGGCTGGTACCTCTACGACGGGCCGAAGCCGACACCGAACCCGGCAGTCACCGAACTCCTCCCAGCCGAGACCGGCATCTCCAACGACATCGTCGAACGCTGCATCCTCGCCATAGTGACCGAGGCGGCGAGGGTCATCGACGCGGGGGTCGCGCGTGGTGGCGCCGACGTGGACACCGTCATGGTGAACGGCTACGGCTTCCCCGCAGCCAAGGGCGGGCCATGGTTCTGGGCCAGGGAGCGCGGATGGGACACGATCGCCGACGCGATCGCCCGGCAGCACGAAGCCACCGCTGACCCGTTCTGGGAGCTTCCTCCCGGAATCGCGACCCTCACAGACAGGCGATCGGCGGTGTCGGCATGAGGGCCGCGGTGATCGTCTCCACCGCGAGGACCGGCATGGCGAAATCCTGGACCGGCGCGTTCAATCTCACACACTCGGCCACGCTCGGAGGTCGCGTCATCGATGAGGCGATCATCCGGGCGGGAGTCGACCACGAGCAGGTGGACGACGTGCTCCTCGGATGCGCGAACGGCGAGGGCGCGAACGGCGGAAACATCGCTCGCCAGGCCGCGCTCCGCGCGGGCCTCCCCGACTCGGTCGGGGGTGTCACCGTGAACCGCTTCTGCGGCTCGGGACTCGAGGCGATCGCGTCCGCCGCGCAACGCGTGATGACGGGCCAGTACGACATCGCCGTTGCAGGAGGAGTGGAGTCGATCAGTCTCGTTCAGGATCACCTGACAACCTTCATGGCGCAGGACCCCGACCTCGCACGGGATGTCCCCGGGGTGTACTGGCCGATGCTGAAAACCGCCGAGGAAGTGGCGAAGCGATACGGCATCAGCCGCGAGCGCCAGGACGAATACGGCCTGAGCAGCCAGCTGAAAGCGGCAGCAGCTCAGGCTGCCGGGCGGTTCGACGCGGAACTCACCTCGCTCACAACGGTGGCGTCGATAGTCGACCGTGCGACCGGCGAGCGCCGGATGGCGACCGTCACCATCGACCGGGACGAAACCGTCCGGGGCGATTCGACCCTGTCAGGACTATCCGCCATCCGCGCCGCCGTTCCGGGCGGTTCGATCGCCGCGGGCAACGCGAGCGGTTTCACTGACGGCGCATCGGCATGTGTCGTGATGTCGGAGCATGAGGCCGAGCGTCGCGGTCTGGAACCGCTCGGACGTTTCGTATCGTATGCCGTCGCGGGCGTGGACCCTCGCGAAATGGGCGTCGGACCTGTGCGGGCCGTCCCTAAGCTTCTGGATCGCGCCGGTCTGACCGTCGATGACATCGACCTGTGGGAGCTCAATGAGGCATTCGCGGTGCAGGTGCTCCACTGCCGCGACACGCTGGGCATCGACGACAGCATTCTGAATGTGGACGGTGGTGCGATCGCGCTGGGTCACCCGTATGGGATGTCGGGCGCGCGCCTCACCGGTCACGCCCTGCTGGAAGGCAAACGCCGCGGTATCCACCGCGCTGTGGTCACGATGTGCATCGGCGGCGGGCAGGGTGCCGCCGCCCTCTTCGAAATCACGACACCCACCACTACCGGAGGTCAAGGATGACACTGCTCGACACTGCGCGGTGGGACGCATCATTCTTCACCGGAACGTGGCAACGAGGGAGTGCGGGAACCTCCGCCGTCCTCGAGCCGGCCACGGGCACCGAACTGGGTGTGATCGGCGTGGCCGGCGTGGATGACGTGGGGCGTGCCGCCGCGACCGCTGCGGTCGCGCAGAAGGCGTGGACGAAGACCCCGCCGGAGGAGCGCGCAGCTGTGCTTCGGCGTGCCGGTCTCCTTTGGCAGGAGCATGCTGCCGAGATCGAGCAGTGGATCGTCCGCGAGACCGGCGCGATTCCGCCGAAAGCCCAGCTCGAGACGCACATCGCCGCGAACGAGTGCTTCGAAGCATCATCCCTGCCGTCGTATCCGCACGGCGATGTTCTCACCTCGAACGAGGCGCGATGGTCGTTCGCGCGTCGCTTCCCCGTAGGCGTCGTCAGCGTCATCGCACCGTTCAACTTCCCGCTGATTCTCGCGATTCGCTCGGTTGCTCCTGCCCTCGCTCTGGGCAATGCCGTTCTCCTCAAGCCAGATCTGCGCACCGCGGTTTCAGGCGGCGTGAGTATTGTGCGGATCTTCGAGGAGGCGGGCCTGCCCGAGGGTCTTCTCCATCTGCTTCCGGGTGGTGTCGACATCGGCGAGGCCGTCGTCGTCGCGCCCGAGGTACGCGTCGTTGCTTTCACTGGATCGACCCAGGCAGGTCGAATCGTGGGCAGCCTCGGCGCCCGGGAGCTCAAGCGGGTCCACCTCGAACTCGGCGGCAACAACGCGCTCATCGTTCTGCCCGGTGCGGATCTGCCAGCCGCAGCATCCGCCGGAGCCTTCGGCTCCTTCATGCACCAGGGTCAGATCTGCATGACGACGGGACGCCACTTGGTACATGAGAGCCTTTACGACCAGTACCTCGATGCTCTGGCGGAAAAGGCAGAGCACCTGCCGGTAGGCGATCCGTTCGCGGGGCACGTCGCGCTCGGTCCGATCATCGACCGGAAGCAGCTCGAGCGCATCGATGGGATAGTCAAGCAATCGATCCATCAGGGCGCCCGCCTTGTGGCCGGCGGGAGCCACACAGGGCTCTTCTACTCGCCGACGGTGATCAGCGATCTCGAGGACGACAGTCCCGCCTGGGCCGAGGAGGTCTTTGGGCCAGTCGCGCCGGTGCGCGCATTCTCATCACTCGACGAAGCGGTGGAACTGGCAACTGCCAACGCGTACGGGCTGTCGCTCGGGATTCTGGGCGATGTGGGAACCGCCATGGAACTCGCCGATCGCATTCCGAGCGGCAAAGTTCACATCAACGAGCAGACGATCTCGGACGAGGCGAATGCGCCGTTCGGCGGCGTCGGCTCGAGCGGTAACGGCTCCCGCATCGGTGGCATCGCAACAAACCTCGATGCATTCACGGACGTTCAGTGGCTGACGATGCGCCCAACCATCGCGCCCTACCCGTTCTAGGCGCGCGATCTCCCTCGTACGCGACCCAGCACTCTGCGCATCACTGCTCCATGCGTCGGGATTGAGTGGCTCTGCTGGTCACTCGGATTCTCGGCATTCCCATTGGTGCGAGCAGTTAACGGGGGGCAGAATCCCATCGCGGACTTCTCGATCGAGTCCGCGCGCCGCGGGTCTCGTGACAGCGTGGTCACCCATGGAGATCCTCATCCATCGCCAGTCGGGCCCGCGACATCTGCGGCTGAGCGGAAACCCGAGGTTGCAACGCGCCGGAACCTCTTGGAGACGACGGCGATCAACGAGCAACAATGAGCACTCGACCTTGCGGGCGCGTGCCCCGAGCGACGGATCGTGATTGCGCCGGATCTGGACTCCGTCCCGCCGTCGTGCGTAGGCCTCGTGCATCACCTCTGCCTTCGCATCCTGCTCGACCCGTGAAGGGAGCCGCGTCAAGGACAGAAACCTCGCGTCTCGAGCCGAGTTCGATTGCTTGGCGGGACGCCGAAACTACCGTCACTTCTCCCAGCTACTCCCGAATTCCCCAGCTGATAGCGCGGGTTCGTTCCCCGTCTACCCCTCCCCGACGGCATCCAACGCACTTTCCGGCATCCCGCACAGCTCTTCGTACGTCGCATGCCGGAACCCGCGTCGAAAGCCCGCGACCGGCTGCTGCGGCCTTTCCGGCGCACGCGTGGGCCTTCTTGCGGAGCGTTTAGAAGTTTGAACAGCGAACGTCTGACCCGTTTAGGCATTTGAACGCTGGACATCTTATGAGTGCTGCCGTGGACCCTATCGTCGTAGTGACCCCTCGCGCTACTTGAGCTCCACCCGAAGGATTCATGATGGCTTCTTTCCGCACGCCCGCCGCCCGTTCGTCTGAGCCGGCGCCCATGTCGATTCCCAAAATGCGAGGTCGCCTGTGGCTCGGGCTCGGAACTGTCCTCGCGCTGGTGATCGCCGGGCTCAGCGCGCCGGCGGCGTTCGCGTCCACAGTGAGTACGGCCGTCTTCTCCGGCGGGACGGGCACCGTGTTGGTCGGCTCCACCCTGTACGCGAAGAATGGTGCGAGCGTGACGCTCACGGTCACGACCTCCAACGACACCAAGTGCGTGGAGGTGGCGGGAACGGCATTCGACGCGGCCCAGAAGTCGCAAACGGCGAAGTCGACCTGGACGTTCCCCACAACCGCAGGTTCGATAGAAGGCTCGCGGGCAGTGACGGCGGCGGCGTCTCCGAACGTCAACCCGCAGGGCAAATGCACGGGGCAGACAGGAACGGCGCCTGGCTTCTACATCGTCGACAACACCGGACCTGTCGTAGTCGGGTCCGTCTCTCCCGCGGCCAACGCCGCCGGCTGGAACAACACCAACACGACGCTCACGTGGTCGGCGACGGATGCGGGAGCCGGCGTCGCAAGCGGCCCGACACCTGCAAACGCAAACCTCACGTCCAACGGCATCGTCACCCGCACCGCAACGGCGACCGACCGACTGGGCAACTCCGGTACGGGATCCGTCACCGTGCGCATCGATAAGGACGCGCCGACCATCACGGCGACGCAGGTCAAGAACGCCAACGGCACGACGACCGTCACGTTCACCTGCGCCGACCCGGGCACCGCGGGTCAGGTCTCGGGCATCGCCAGCTGCCGCGCCGACGGTGAGACGACCAACTCCAAGACCGTCGCACCCGGCGTGACCGTGGCAGGCACCGCAACCGACGCCGCCGGCAACACCGCGACGGCCTCGGCCACCGCGCCCGCTGCCGACACAACCGCCCCGACACTGGTCGGAGCGCCCACCAGCTCGCCCAACGGTGCCGGCTGGTACGCGGGGAACGTCACCATCGACTGGACGGCCGCTGACCCGGAGTCCGGAATCCCGAACCCCCCCGCAGACACGGCGATCACCGGTGAAGGATCGGGTCTGACGAGTTCCACGACGGTCACCAACGGAGCCGGACTGTCCACGACAGCCACGAGCGCTCCCGCAGTCAACATCGACCGGACCGCGCCGACGACCGGCATCAGCGGCACATCCAACAGCTGGGTCAACGACGCTGTCACGGTTCAGCTTTCGGCCAGCGACAACCTCTCAGGCATCGCGGCCACCGAGTACACCATCGACGGCGGCGCCACGCAGTCAGGCGCGAGCTTCACACTCACGACCGATGGTGAGTACACCATCGCCTTCCGCAGCATCGATCAGGCGGGCAACGCGGAGGCGCTCCAGACCGCGACCGTGAAGATCGACCGAACAGCGCCGACCATCAGCCACGCGTTCACGCCCCTCGCCTACACGGACGGCTCATGGACCAATTCCGACGTGACCGTCACCTTCTCTTGCGCCGACCAGGGTGGCTCGGGAGTCGCCGGCTGCACCGATCCGGTGACGACAACGGCTGAAGGCACCGCGACGGTCAACGGCACCGCGACCGATGGTGCGGGCAACACTGCCACCGACAGCGCGAGCGTGCGCATCGACAAGACCGCGCCCAGCATCAGCGCCGAGGTGGACGGCACCAAGAACGAGGCGGGCTGGTATAAGGAAGACGTGACCGTCACCTACACGGCCACTGACGACCTGTCCGGCGTGGCGGGGACTCCTGAGCAGGACGTTCTCGGTGAAGGCTTCGACCAGAGCGCATCCGCCACCGTGACCGACGGTGCGGGCAACAGCAGCAGCACGGGCGTGACGGGTATCAACGTCGACAAGACCGCCCCGGAGCTGACCGCCAGTTACTCCACCGCATGGAACACCGATGATGTGAAGGTGGAGTGGACGTGCACGGACGCTCTGTCCGGTGCAGCCGGGCAGCCGGCCGACGCCATCGTGTCGGGCGAGGGTGACAACCTGTCGGCGACCACCAGCTGCAGCGACGTGGCGGGCAACTCCACAACGAAGACTGTCGCCGGCATCAGGATCGACCGCTCGGCGCCGACGACGACGGCCACCGTCCCAGAGCCGCTTGCCAGCGGCTGGTACGGCGACGCTGTCGAGGTCACGCTCACCGGCAGCGACAACCTCTCCGGCGTGGCCTCCACCACGTACACGGTCGACGGAGGGGCGGCGCAGGCGTACACGGGCCCGTTCTCGGTGACCGCGGACGGAATCCACTCCATCGAGTTCTGGAGCGCGGACAACGCGGGCAACGTCGAATCGGCGGGCGCTCCGCTCGTGCTGAAGGTCGACCTGACCGCACCGACCACCACCGTGATCAATCCGATCTCGCCCGACAGCGGCTGGTTCGTGACGAGCGGCATTCCCGTCGCGTTCGACGCGACCGATGCCACCTCCGGCGTAGCCGGCACCTACTACACGATCGACGGCGGGCCGGTCCAGACGTATGGCAAGCCCTTCACGGCGGACCTGTCCACGGGCACGCACATCATCTCCTACTGGAGTGTCGACCTTGCCGAGAACGTCGAGGAGCACGCCGAGACCAACACGATCTCCGTGAACGTCGACACGGACGCCCCCACGATCGAAGGCGATGCGACTCCAACGGCCAACAGCTTCGGTTGGAACAACACCCCCGTCAGCGTGACGTTCACGTGCACGGACGTCGGCTCCGGTCTGCAGACGCTTGTCGCAGGATGCGCCGGGGACACCATCCTCGAGAACGACGGTGCCGACCAGGAAGTCATCGGCGACGCCGTCGACGTCGCCGGCAACAAGAGCACGACGACGGTCGGGCCGATCAACATCGACCAGACCAGGCCCACGCTCGTGGGTATCCCGGCCGACCCGAACGGTGCCGGCTGGCACAAGGGCGACGTGGCCGTGAAGTGGGTCGGTGACGACGGCCTATCGGGAATCGATCCTGCCTCGCAGCCTGTTGACAGCATCATCACCGGGGAAGGCTCGAATCTGGGGGCAGGCCCCGTCGCGATCAAGGACAAGGCGGGTAATACCAGCGAACCGGCAACCGTCAGCGGAGTCAACATCGACCGGACGGCACCCGCGATAACAGGCCAGCCCAAGAACGCAGCCAACGCCGCCGGCTGGTACACGTCGGATGTCACAGTGGACTTCACCTGCACGGATGCTCTGTCTGGGGTCGCACTGTGCCCCACCAGCAAGCTGGTTACGGGTGACGGGACGGGAAAGAGCGTCACGAGTGACCCAGCGCGGGACATCGCCGGAAACACGAGTGCAGGCAAGACCGTGGGCGGTATCAACATCGACGGCACGGCACCGGTGACAAAGAGCAACAACACGTGCACTGCGGTCAACGATTACTGCAAGGGAGACACCGCCGATGTGGTCTTGACCGCCAACGATCAGCCCGGGCTCTCCGGCGTCCAGGAGATCCGCTACAGCGTCGACGGAGGCGCCGAGCAGGTCGCTTCGGGTTCTTCCGTCACGGTCCCTGTTCCCCTGGCAGGCAGCGGAAGCGGCTCCGTCGCGTATTACGCAATCGACAAGGCTGGAAACGTGGAGGCAACCAACACCGTCGCCCTGAAGTGGGACAACATCGCCCCGACCGTCAGTCACGTGCTTTCACCCACACCGAACGCCGCTCATTGGAACAAGGCCGATGTCACCGTCACCTTCGGCGCCAAGGACGACGACAAGGGGTCCGGCGTGGCAAGCGTCACGGCGCCCGTCACGGTGACCACCGAAACCGCCGGCCAGGTGGTCGAAGGCACCGCGAAGGACACCGCGGGCAACATCGGCACAGACAGCGCCACCGTGAAGCTCGACAAGACGGCACCGATAATCTCGGCAGCGATCTCGCAGGGCACGCTCGGAGGCGATGGGTGGTACGTGGGGCCGGTGACCGTGACCTTCACGTGCTCCGATGCCCTGTCCGGCGTGGCGATCTGTCCTGACCCGGTCATCCTCAGTGCGAACGGCCAGAACTCCGCGACCGGGACCGCAACCGATGTGGCCGGGAACACATCCACCGCATCGATCGGGGGCATCAAGATCGATCAGGAGAAGCCGACCCTCACCACGGCGGGTGTCAACGTCCAGGGCGGGACATACACGGTGGGCGCTATTCCTGGCGCAGCCTGCACCGCGACGGACAGCTTCTCGGGTGTGGCGTCGTGCACGGTCACCGTAACGGGCGGCAACGCCAACGGAGTCGGAACGTTCACGTACAGCGCGACCGCTCTCGACAAGGCAGGCAACTCGACGACCATCACGGGGACATACCGGGTGATCTACAAATTCGGGGGATTCCTGCAGCCGATCAACGACACCGCACACCAGGTCGGCGTCTCAACCAGCATCTTCAAGGCCGGCAGCACGGTGCCCGTCAAGTTCCAGCTGCGGAACTCGAGCGGCGCGCTCGTGCAGGCCACGACGGCGCCGGTCTGGATGACTCCGGTCAAGGGAAGTGCGATGAGCGCGCCGGTGGACGAGTCCGTCTACTCACTCGCCGCCGACAGCGGCAGCACCTTCCGCTTAGACGCTGCCGCCCAGCAGTACATCTTCAACTGGAAGACCGGCAACGCCGGCGGAAACTACTGGCGCATCGGAGTGACGCTCGATGACGGGCAGACGTACTACGTGAACATCGGTCTGCGTTGATGTGAGGGGCTCCTCGTCCCCTGGGCGAGGAGCCCCTTCATTCCGCAGTCGGTGAACACCTTGGGACAAGCTCTAGGGAGGCACGCATGACGAACCTCCAGCAGGTCGATGAAGCGGCCCTCACGGCGGTGCGCCGGGCGTGCCCAGACTGGTGCAACGTCAGGCACGGAATCTCGGACGGCGAAGAGGACTGGGTGCACGTCAGTGAACCGCTCGCGGTGGCCGACGACGTGGAAGCTCGCTTGTGCATGTCGGTGGACCCGAATACTGAAGCAGAGGACGGTCCTTACGTCGTCGTCGGGTCTCGCGAATACTCGCTCACCGAAGCAGAACGCCTTGGCGCATCACTGATCGAACTGGCCGGCCGGGGCGCAGGTCCTATTCATCGCGGAGCAGCCGGAAGGCACTCGCCCGGTCCTTGACCTGAAGCTTTCGCAGCACCGAGGAAACGTGCACCCGCACCGTGGTGGGCGACAGGAACAGCCGCTTCCCGGTTTCCTCTGTCGACAGCCCCTCGCCCAGCAGCTCCATGACCTCCCATTCCCGAGGGCTCAGCCTCGCGGCGGCTGAAGACGACCGGAAATGTCGTCGTGCCGGCTTGCGGAACTCGTGGAGTATCCGAGTGACGAGGCTCGCCGGCATTGCCGCCTCCCCCGCGAGGACGCCTCTGAGCGAAGCCGAAAGGGTGCCCGGGTCGCCGTCCTTCAACAGGTAGCCCACCGCGCCTGCCCGAAGGGAGTCGAACAGGTCATCGTCATCCTTGGACTGGGTCAGCATCACGACGGCTGCGGACGGCACCCTGCGGTGGATCTGCTGAGCGGCGTGGATGCCGTTTCCCGGCATATGGATGTCGAGAAGAACCACGTCGGGCTCGTGCTCGACGGCGGCCTCGATCGCTTCGTCGGCGCTGGCTCCCTCCGCGCATACGAGACATCCGTCAGCTTCGAGTGCGGTTCTCACCTGGGATCGTATTCCGGCGTGGTCGTCCGCGATGACGATTCGGATCGGGGCTTGCTCTACCACGTGACCGTCACCGTGCTGCCTGCATCCGAGCCTGCTTCGACTCGCAGAGATCCGGGCAGACTGCGGGCTCGATCGCGCATGCTGACGAGGCCGTATCCGACGCCAGCCGCCTGCGTAGCGGGAACATCGAACCCGACGCCGTCATCCTGGATCGACAGGTGCCGCCCCGTGCCGTCCTGACTCAGGCGCACCCACACCCTCTCCGCCTTGCCGTGACGGACGGCGTTCGACACCGCTTCGCGGGTGATGCGCATCAGCGCGTGCTTCTGGTCGGGATCGGCACTGATCGAGTCGTCGAGGTCGACTTCAAGGTTGACTCGGTACCTCTCGGCCAGGTCGCGCGCAGCGCGGTGCAGCGTGAAACCGAGGGGCTCGTCTTCGGCTCGCCCCAACGCGTGCACGGCTGCGCGAGCTTCATCGAGCGCACGGTCGCACGCGCCGACGATCCGCCTGCCCGTTCCGGTGTCTGCCGGCAACGCATAGCTCTCGGATCGTATGAAGCTGAGCTCCTGCATGACGCCGTCGTGGAGCTCGCGCGCGAGTCGCCGCCGATCGTCGAGCACGGCCACGCGAGCATGGGCACTCCAGTAAAGTCGCATCTCCCGTGTGGCGCCGATGAGCAGCAGCAGGTAACAGGCGGTGCGCAGAAAGTCGCCCGTGTACAGCCAGTCGGTGTACAGCGAGGGGAACAGTGCATAATTCACGCGGGCGAACCCGCCGAGTGCGCAGGCGGCTCCCAGCCAGCGGAGGAGCTCGTCGTCTCGGCGGTTCGCCTGCACCGCGAAGGCGATCGAAGCGACGAAGAAGCACAGCGCAGAAACCGCCTGCCCGAGGATGAGCAGCGGATGGGCTCCAGCGAAAAGAGGGTCGGTCGAGGTGGGTACGTAGGTCGGGTCGAGCGCAAGCGACAGTTCCGATCGCAGGGCCCAGAGAGTGACGGCCACCAGCCCCACCCCCACGAGCAGCACGGCGGAGATGGTCGCGGCGGGTCGCTTGTGGAGGAATCGGCGCGCCGGCGTTTCGCCGCACAGCGCAGAGACGGTGATCAGGAGACCGCCGAGCACCCGTACGGCGAGTGGAAGCCAAATGTCGAACGTCCCGGGTTCAGAGCCGCCCAACGCTCCTGCTGAGTAGCTCAGAACGAGGCCGGAAATGGCGAGCAGGACCAGGCCGTTGGTGAGCAGGAGGTCCTGCAGTCGCCCGCTTCTCGTGAACCGACCGTAGACGAGGTAGGCCACAAGCAGAGCGACGCAGGCGTCGACGGAGTCGAGCACGAGGTGCAATGACGGGTTGAGATAGCCGAAGGCGATGAGTGGGCTCCAGAGCACGGCAGCGGTCACGATCAACCCGACCGCCCACCCGGCTGCGGCGATCCTGGTGTTGGCCGCACTGCCGCCGAGCACGAAAGCGCGCCGCCCACCAACCCAGCCGCGGAACCCCCGCGGTGACGGGGCTTCGACCATGAAGACACCTCGGATCAACTCGTCAGCGACTACCCCAGTCGTCGCTGCTCGCGTGAACTGATTCTATCGGCGCCATGTACGCATGCGCTCGCCACGTCGCCGCAGCTGCGTTGCCTGCATGCGAACTTCTGACGCAGTTTCCGGCATCCACCGCATCTCTTTCTACGTCGGATGCCGGAATCCACGTCGAACGCGTGCCCGTGGCCCCGCCCGAAGCGCGTCGCCCCGCGCTCCGCTGCCCTGGTCCCCCGTTTGTGGCCGAGTGCTGGCGATCGCGTGGGATTCAGGCGGCCGAACGCCTGGGGACCTCATGCGACCCAGTCGCGACGAGCGGACCCACCACCTGACTGAGTGGCAGATTGCGGTAGTGCGTTCCGGCCGCAGCGTGCGCTACTTCTGGTGGCAGACTCACTGTGGCTGTCCGTCGTCGACATCCGTGGTGCATCGGGAAACCATGAGCATCGGTGGGGACTGAGGACCACAGCTTTGTGTACACCAATGTGTACACCAGGCCGACGCGAAGACTTGACATCCCAGTTTCTACATGGCCTCTCGGCCACTTCTAACCGGCTTAGCCATAGGTTCCCAAGCTGATAGCGCGGGTTCGATTCCCGTCATCCCCTCCAATGCCCTCACGTGCCGACGAAGTCGGTGCGGGAGGGCATTCGTGTGGATGCCGTCCGAAACGATCACGCTTGCGGGCGGGCCCCACCGCCCCGAGGCTCCGCCCGCCGACGCAGTCGGCGAGTGGAGGGGGCGGAGGGGCGATTCCCGTCATCCCCTCGGTGCCGAATTCAGGCTGAGCGCACCGGCGCACACGCGCTCGGCGCGGAATCATCGGGCCCGCGGACGAGGTCGCGAGATCCCAGCCTGAGTTCGGCATGACGCGCACAAGGAATCCATCACGCCCTCCCAGGGTGGGGTGCAACGATGGCGGCATGACTCGTCGGGCCGGTCTCGGGTGGACCGCGACGCTCGGCGTCGCGGTGGCCGCGTTCGTGATCGTTCTCTCGATCGGCGCGCTCGGAAGCACCGAGAGAGCGGCAGGTGTGGCGGCTGCCTACGACAACGAACAATTGTGCAACGCAGCCACGATCATCGACGCGGGCTCTGCGCTGGGGCTGTCGACGCGAGATCAGACCATCGCCGTGATGACGGCAATCGGTGAGTCGTCGTTGCGGAACATCGCGTACGGCGATTGGGAGACGAGCGGCGTGCGCAACCCCGATGGCTCGCCGACGACCTCAGTCGGGCTGTTCCAGCAGCAGGACGAGTGGGGCAGCCGCGAGGAGCGGCTGAATCCGCCCACCGCCGCAGCCCTGTTCTACCGAGCTATGACCACGAGCGTTCCTCAGCCCGAGCGCGACGCCCTCGCCCCCACCCTCGTCGCGCACCGCACCCAGGTCAACGACGACCCCCGCCACTACGCGGTCTACTGGCCCGCTGCGGTCGCGGTCGTCGAGAAGCTGACGGCCTCCGACCCTGCAACGAATGCCGCGGCGGCCGCGCCGCGGTGCCCGTAAGCGGCCCCGGGCCACCCGCGAGCACCGTCGCGGAGATCCTGGCAGGCACGCCGGTCAGCGGCATCCGTCACCGACGTGTCGCCGAGCATCCCCGCAGTTGTGCGCGCACAAGCGCGTCACGCCATGAACGGCTGGTGGCGGTAGCCCTCGGGGTCGAGGATCGCCACGGTCGCCTCGGGCACCTCCACGAAGGTGCCGGGCAGGTCGTTGAGCGGCTCCGACACCACGACGTGCGCGTTGTCGCCGAACAGCGAGAGCCGCTCGGCATCCGGATACAGCTCGCGGAGCGTCGGGAGGTCGACCGAGTGGAACAGCGAGCGCGAGCGACCCTGCGTCGAGTACCGGAAGGTCCAGAGGGTGGTGCCGTCCGAGACCGCAATCGTGCCCTGCATCGGAAACCGCACTCCGTGGCCGTGCCCGACGGACTCCACGAGCCGCACCGTTTCGGTCATCGCCTGTACCGGGTCGTCCCGCAGCCCGAACGTGAGGGCGAGGTGGAACAGCACTTCCGAGTCGGTCGTTCCGCGCACGTGCGGATACAGCAACGGGTCGATCGCGAAAGTGAGGTCGCGCTTGACCTTCGTGAAATCGCCCAGGAACCCGTTGTGCATGAACAGCCAGTTCTCGTAGCGGAACGGGTGGCAGTTCGTCTGCTGGATCGGCGGGCCGCCCGCCGCACGCACGTGGCTGAAGAACAGCGGACTGCGCACCGCCCGAGTGATCTCCCGCAGGTTCTGGTCGTGCCACGCCGGCTCGATGCTGTGGAACGTCGCCGGGATGCCGCCGGCCTCAGCATCGGCCGGGTACCAGCCGAACCCGAAGCCGTCGCCGTTGACGGTCTCGGCGCCCAAGGGCGAGTTGAGCGATTGGGCGACGAGCGAGTGCTGCGCGTCGAGGATCAGGATCGACGGCTGGAGCGGTTCTCCTCGGTAGGCGAGCCAACGGCACATGTGCGTCTCCCTCCGCGGGAATGACGCGGGTGCGTCGCTGCTTCCCGGCTTCAGGTTAGGACCTCCTGGCTTCCGGACGCCGTCGCGCGACGCGAACGGCTACGTGCTGACCGGCCCGCACGCCGCCGCGACCGGAGCCTGGACGCCTACGCGGGATCCGTTCGCTCTCGAGACCGCCGCCCCGGGCATCTTCGCCGCGGGAGATGTCCGGTCCGGCTCGGTCAAGCGCGTGGCGGCCGGTGTCGGCGAAGGCGGTATGGCGATCGCGTTCGTGCATCAGTACCTGGCACTGGCTCCTGCGCAGCCGATCGCGTGACCGTCAGGCGAGGGGTGTGGATCGGGACGCAGCCCGATTCGACGAGCGCACGGCGCCGATGCTCGCGGTGATCACGAGCGCGATGCCGACCAACTCCAACCACGCGAGCTGCTGACCGAGCAGCAGCCACCCGGCCAGCGCGGCCGTCGCCGGCGCCAGGCTCATCAGGATCGCGAAGACCGCGGCAGGCAGCCGGCGCAGCGCGATGAGCTCGAGCGCGTACGGGATAGTCGATGACAGAACCGCGACCGCCGCGCCCAGGGCCAGCAGGTCGGGCCGCAGCAGGGCGGACCCGGCCGAGAGGATGCCGAACGGGAGCGCGATGAGCGCACCGACCGTCATCGCGAGCGCCAGTCCGTCCAGCCCCGGGAATTCCCGCCCGACCCGCACGGAGGCGAGGATGTAGAACGCCCAGCTGGCGGCCGCGCCCAGGGCGAAGAGCACGCCGAGCGGATCGAGGCGATCCCAGCCGCCCCCGGCGAGCGCCACCACTCCCGCGAATGCGAGCAGAGCCCACAGCCAGGCCGAGCGCCGCCTGCTCGCCACGATCGACAGCACCAGCGGCCCGAGCACCTCGATCGTCACCGTCACTCCGAGCGGAAGCCGGGCGAGGGCGAGGTAGAAGAGTCCGTTCATGAGCGCGAGCACGACACCGAAGCCGAGCACCGCGAGCCACCCGGCGCGGGAATGTCCGCGGAGGGAGGGGCGGGCGATCAGGAGCAGGATGATGGCCGAGAACACCAGCCGCAGCATGACCATGCCGAGCGGCCCGACCTCGGGGAACAGCAGCACCGCGAGCGCCGCACCGACCTCTTGGCACGCGAGGCCCACGACGACGAGCAGGATCGCGGGGGTCGTACCCGCGCGGGACGTCACGACCCCGCCGTCGTCACCACAACGTCACGCGGGCGGCGCGGCGCAGATCGCCGAGGCAGCGATCAGGTCGTGATACTGCTGGGGCGTCCAGGGCAAGCCTGCGTCGGGGGCGATGCCTGCGCCGCTGGCCGGCGCCTTGGAGGCGATCGCCGCAAGTTCCAGAGCGAGCTGCTCGGCGAAGTAAGCCCCGCCGCCGGAGTTGTTCAGCACGACGGCGACCGTCAGACCGCTTGCCGGGTCGGAGAACGCTGCAGTCGCGTAGCCGGGCACCACGCCGAACTGGCCGATGAGCGATCCGGGACGGATCGTGCCGCCGCCGGCCAGGTACCATGACGGCGCGTTGGGCACGGGAACAGGCGCGGCGAACCGGTCCGACCCCTCGGGGTCGAGCGTGCCGGCGGCAAGCGCCTGCGCGTAGCGCCCGAGATCGCGGATGTTCGATACGACACCCGAATCGGTGAACCCGGTGCTGGCGGACAGCGAAGTCACGTCGGAGGGGTCGGTGCAGTTCATGACGCCGGCCGCATCACGCTGCGAGTGGTGGCCGTTCAGCACCGGCGCGGTGGTCGACGGAGCGGCCGAAGCTCCTGTCGGGAGCTCAGTGGCCGTGAGGTCGAGCGGATCGGCCACGTAGTCCTGCAGAAGCTGGGCGGCACTGCGGCCTGTTGCGCGCTCGAGCGCGACCCCGAGCAGCACATAGCCGGCGTCCGAGTCGCGGTACGCCTTGCCAGGTTCACCCTCGCGCGGCTGACCGAGGCCATAGCTGGCGAGCTCGCGCGGGTTCCAGACGCGCGCGGGGTTCGACAGGAACAGCCTCGAAAGCTGCGCACTGTAGGAGCCGATGCCGGAGGTGCTGTCGCACAGCTGGCCGAGTGTCACGTCGGAGAGGTCGGGGAAGCCCGGGACCCACTTCGTCACGGGGTCGTCGATGCGCACGAGGCCCTCGTCGGCGACCTGGTAGAGAATGTCACAGGTCATCGCCCTGGTCACCCGCCCGGCACGGAACTCCATGTCATCGGTGACCGGCGTCGAGTCGGTCGGCGACTCGACCCCGACACCGGTGACCAGGGTTCCGCTCCAGGGTGCCCACACACCGACGATGGCGCCGGAGGCTCCGGCCGCCGTCATGGCGTGGGTGACGGCATCCTGAAGCTGCTGGGTCGTCGCCTCAGGGAAGGCGGCGTCCACTTGCGCAGGAACGTCGATCTCCACGTGTTCGTCGGCCGCACAGCCCGCGATGGCCAGCGAAAGCGCGGCGAGCGAAGCGAGTGCGAGCGCAACACGCCGTCGTGTGGGTCGAGCCCGCATTCTTTCACCCCCCGGAGTCTGCATTGAATTCAAACACACGGCGGCCGTGGTCCGGTCACGGCCGTCCGTAGTGTAGGGGGATGACTCAGGGTTTCGACGACGCGGCACTCACCGGCGTCCTTCGCCACATGAACGGAGACCATGCCGACGACAACCTCCTGATCGTCCGCGCATTCTCTCCGGAGCCCGACATCATCGCCGCGACGATGATCGGGTTCGACGGCGACAGTGGACAGTGGCGCGCGCAGCCCCTGCTGGGCGACGAGTTCGTGGTGCGGGTTCCGTGGCCGGGAGGACCCATCACCGAGCGCGCGGAGGTGCGACGAGAGGTCGTGGCCCTCTACGACGAGTCGTGCCGCAGACTCGGCATCCAGCCGCGCCCGCACGCGTAGGACCGCTCAAGTTGGGGCCTCAGTACCTCTACTACCTCGGCGACCTGTCGGACGGCCAGTTCATCGGTCGCCTGATGGCGCGCCGGTTCGGCTTCGAGACCCACGGCATCGGGTTCTCCGTGTTCGACGACATCGCCGACGCCAAGGCGTCGCAGCCGGCCTGACCCCCGGCATCCCGCTCTCTTCCCGCGAGACCGGATAGGCACCACGAGACTGAGACGAACGCGCTCTGTCTCGCGGCGTCTATCCGGTCTCGCGGTCAGGGGGTGAGGTCAGAGCGAGGTCAGGACGCCGCGGCCCGCACGCCCGCCATGAACCTCTGCACGTCAGGGTCGACGCGGATGTCGCTCGGGCGCAGCGGCCGCGACAGGTACAGGCCGTCGAGCGAGGTCAGGCGGCTGAGTGCGACGTAGGTCTGGCCCGGTGCGAAAGCACCCGAGCCGAGATCGACGATCGCCCGCTCGTACGTCTTGCCCTGGCTCTTGTGGATCGTGACCGCCCACGCGAGGCGCAGCGGAAACTGCGTGAACTCGGCCACGATCTCGCGGGTGAGCGACTTCGAGCCGGGGTCGTACGCATACCGGAACCTCTCCCACACGGCCGGCTCCACGTCGAACTGCTCACCGTCGACCTCGACCCGCACCGTGCCGCCGGCGATGCGCACGACCGTGCCGATCGTGCCGTTGACCCACCGTGGCGGCTCGCCGTACGACCCGGTGTCGTTGCGCAGGAACATCACCTGCGCTCCGACCTTGAGCTTCAGGTCCACATCCGCCGGGTAGGACGCCTCGCCCCGGCCGAAGTCACCGCTGATCTCGGCGGATGCCGTCTGCTCGCGTCCGACGAGCTCGGTCAGGTGCCGGCGGTTGATGCTGTTGACGATGTCGTTGCGCGTCGCGAGCGTGATGATCGGGTGCTCTCCGTCGGCCGGATCGGGGGGCGTCCGCGCGCCGGTGTCGTTGAGCACCTGGGCGATGTCGGAGGTGACCCGGCCGTACCGGACGGCGTTCAGCATCGCCTTGAACGCCGGATCGGCCTGACGGTGGATGTCGATCAGCTCTCGGATGTGCAGGTCGGCGCCGTACGCGCCGATGTCCATGATCCCGTCGCCGCCGACGCTGCCGACCCACACCTTCGCGTCGAAGAACCAGAACGAGCGATAGTGGTCGCGGATGTAGTGCGCCTCCTCGCCTCGCGGCGGCACGGGCGCGAGCTGATACGGATCGCCGAACATCACGACCTGCACACCCCCGAACGGCTCGGCGCGGCGACCCGCGCGCCTGCCTCAGCGACCGGTCGATCGCATCCATGAGGTCGGCGTTGACCATCGAGATCTCATCGATGACGAGAGTGTCGATCGCGTTGAGGATCTTGCGGGTGGCATCGGACTGGTCGATCTGACTCCCCGCGATGAGCCCGATCGGCAAGCGGAACAGCGAGTGGATGGTCTGACCCTCGACGTTGAGCGCGGCGACGCCGGTCGGCGCACACACGGCGATCTGTTTCGACGTGTTCCACGCGAGGTGCTGCAGCAGAGTCGACTTGCCGGTGCCCGCTCGGCCGGTCACGAACACATGCTCGCGCGTGTCTTCGATGAGGCGGAACAGCGCCTCCTGCTCGGGAGAGAGCGGAGGTGTGTTCACCGATTCATGTTAACGAGTGGATGCCGCGACCCGCGCCCCGGCGCCGCGAGCGGTGGACAGATCGTGGGCGTGACTGCGTGGGGAGGACGGCTCCGTCATCTCACAGCGGCGGTTTCCTAGACTGGGGTGGTGGAACCGGGGGTGAAGGATCCCGCTGCGGTGGAGACCGCCGCGCCGGTCTCTTCCGCGCCCGCCCACCGCCTCGACCACCCGGCATCCTCTCGGCGTCGCCGGCTCGGACTCGATCTCACCCTGCTCGCAATCGTCGGCGTGCTGCTGCTCGCGGCGCTCGGCGCCGGGGCGGCGGCCCTGTACCGGGAGTTCTACAGCCCCACCGCGTTCGTCGAGCGCTACCTCGGCCTGCTCGCGGAGGGTCGTGCCGCCGATGCCCTGGCGATCACGGGGGTGTCCGTCGACTCCGCCGAGCTCGAGGCCGCGGGACTTCCGGCGACCGCATCCGACGCGCTCCTGCGCACCGCCGCTCTGGCCACACTGACCGATGTCGAGATCGTTTCCGAGGAGATGACCGACACCGGCACGACCCTGGTGACCGCCTCGTACCTGGCGGGGGCCTTCCCGGGGACGACCACCTTCGAAGTGGCGCGCGACGGATGGGTGGGGGTCACTCCCACATGGGCGTTCGTGAAGAGCCCGCTCGCGCTCGTGAACGTCGCGGTGAAGGGATCGATGACGTTCGAGGTCAACGGGTTCTCGCTCGACAAGCGGCAGGTCTCTCCCGAGGGCGTCGACGCCGACCCGCTCGCGCCGGTCGCTCTGCTCGTGTTCTCGCCCGGGATCTACTCGGTGTCGGTCGATACCGCCATCTCGGCGACGCGCGGGGTCGCGGTGCTCTCCGACAGTCCGATGGCGAATGTCCCGGTCGAGCTGCAGGCGTTCGCGACGCCGCAGTTCGTCGAGACCGTTCAGCAGCGCGTCGAGGAGTTCCTCACCTCGTGCGCGACCCAGGAAGTGCTCCAGCCCACCGCGTGCCCGTTCGGCTTCTTCGTGCAGGATCGCATCGTGTCGCCGCCCGCGTGGTCGATCACGTCACAGCCCACGGTCTCGGTGGTGCCCGACGGCGCCGGATGGAGCATCCCCGCCGCCCAGGCGGTCGCGCACATCGAGGTCGGCATCCGCTCGCTCTTCGACGGCTCGGTCCGCGACGTGGCCGAAGACGTGCCGTTCATCGTCACGGGCTCTATCGCCGTGCTGCCCGACGGCACCGCCTCGATCACGGTCGGAGGCCCGGATTCGCCGTGAGCGGATGCCGGTCGCCCGGCCTTCGAACGTATCCACCCCGCGCCGCAGCGCTCCACCCGAGCGCCGCGATCCGCGATGATGTGGAGCGGGAGGAGGCGAGATGACCGCCAAGGGAGTCGGCCGCTGGCTGCCCGGCATCGCCGTGGCGCGCACGTACGAGCGGGCCTGGCTCTGGCCAGATGTGCGCGCCGGCATCGTGGTGACCGCGCTGCTGATCCCCGCGGGTATGGGCTACGCCGTCGCCGCAGGGCTCCCCCCTCAGGCAGGCCTCTACGCCACGATCGTGCCGCTGCTCGCGTATGCGGTGTTCGGCCCGTCGCGCATTCTCGTCCTCGGCCCCGATTCGGCACTCGCCCCGATCATCGCGGCATCGATCCTGCCTCTCGCGCTCGGCAGCGAGAGCCGCGCGGTCGCGCTCGCCGGTCTGCTCGCCATCATGGTCGGGGTCTTCCTGCTGGTGGGCGGTCTGCTGCGCCTCGGCTTCGTCACCGATCTGCTGTCCAAGCCGATTCGGGTGGGCTACCTGAACGCGGTCGCCGTCATCGTGATCATCTCGCAGGTGCCGCGGCTGCTCGGCTTCTCGATCGAAGGCACTTCACTGGCCCAGGACGTCCTGGCCATCGTCCAGGGCTTCGCGCACGGCGAGGTGCAGCCGCTCGCCGTCGCGTTCGGCGTGGGCTCGCTTGCCGTGATCTTCATATTGAGACTGCTTCGCTCGCCGGTGCCGGGCGTCTTGGTCGTCGTCGTCCTTGCGACTGCGATCACGGCGATCTTCGGGCTGTCTGGTTCGCTGCCGGTCGTCGGGGCACTCCCCCAGGGCCTCCCGTCCCCCGCGCTCGGGGGCCTCGAGTGGGCAGACGTCGTGTCGCTCCTGCTTCCCGCCGCGGGCATCGCGCTGGTGGCCTTCACCGACAGTGCCGTGCTGTCGCGATCGCTGTCGGCGCGCCGCGGCGAGAGCGTCGACGGTTCTCAGGAGATGTCGGGGATCGGCCTGGCCAACATCGCGGGGGGCCTGCTCGGCGGGTTCCCGGTGTCGGCGTCGTCGTCGCGCACGCCGGTCGCGGAGCAGGCCGGTTCCCGCACGCAGCTCACGGGTGTCGTCGGCGCCGCGCTGCTGATCGCCTTCATCCTGCTCGCGCCCGGCATCACGGCGTTCCTGCCCGTCCGCGACCCTGGCCGCGGTGGTCATCGGCGCGGCCGTCAGCCTCATCGATGTGCGAGGATTCCGTCGTCTTCTGCGCATGGACAGGATCGACGCGGCGCTCTCACTTGCGGCATTCGTCGGCGTGCTGGTGTTCGGCGTGCTCGAGGGCATCGTCGTGGCGATCGCCCTGTCGATGCTCGCGTTCGTCCAGCACTCCTGGCGGCCCTATAAGGCAGAGCTCGGACGCGTCAGCGGGCTTCGCGGCTACCACGACCTCTCGCGCTATCCGGAGGGCGAGCGCCTGCCGGGAATCGTGATCGTGCGCTTCGACGCGCCGCTGTTCTTCGCGAACGGCGCGATCTTCGATGACTACGTGCGCTCGCGCGTGGAGGATGCCGGGCCGGGCATCACCGCGGTCATCCTCGCGGCCGAGCCGATCACCGACATCGACACGACCGCGATGGATGAGCTGGTCGAACTCGACGACTACCTCGCGCATCACGGCATCCGTCTCATCCTCGCCGAGGTGAAGGGTCCGGTGCTCGACGTGCTGCGCCGGTACGGTCTGACCGAGCGCTTCACGCCCGATCGATTCGCCTCGACCGTCGGCGCAGCCGTCGATGAGCTGACCGGAACGCTGCGCGGCGACCTCGACGGGACGAAGTGGGACGACGATCCCGGCGGCCCCTGATCGGATGACGCTGCGCGTCGCTTGGCGCCATGCGCGCGTCCCGCTTCCGGCGCCTATCGACGCTGCGCGTCCCGCTTCCGGCGCCTATCGACGCTGCGCGTCCCGCTTCGCTAGCGCTGCGAGCTGGGCGTTGTAGGCATCGAGCTCCGCGTCACCGGTGCGGTCGGCATGGCGATCGGCGCGCTTCTGAGCGCGCTCGTCGCTGCGGCTCCACTGGATCGCGACCGTGATCGCGAGGATCAGGGTGGGCAGCTCGCCGATCGACCACGCGACGCCGCCGCCGATGTACTGGTCTTCGAGCGGCGTCGGCCCCCAGGTGCGGCCCATCCCGCCGAACCACTCCGCGACCATGAGGCCGGACTGGCTCATGATCGCGATCCCGAAGAAGGCGTGGATCGCCATCACGGCGATCAGCAGGACCAGCCTCCCCGCGTAGGGCAGGCGATAGGGCACCGGGTCGATGCCGATGAGGGTCAGCACGAACAGGTACCCGGTGAAGAGGAAGTGTGCCGTCATCCACTCGTGCCCCAGGTGGTCGTACAGCGACCACCGGAACAGGTCTGTGAAGTAGAAGACCCAGAGCGATCCCACGAACAGTCCGGCAGCCACGAACGGGTTCGTGAGAACGCGGGCAACCGGTGAGTGCACCGCCCAGAGGATCCACTCACGTCCGCCGCGCGTGCCGTCGTCGCGCTTGGCGATGGCGCGGGCCGCGAGGGTGACCGGAGCGCCCGCCACGAGCAGCAGCGGGATCGCCATCGTCAGCAGCATGTGCCCCATCATGTGCACGCTGAACAGGTAGTCCTGGTACGCGGCTACCGGCCCGCAGGTCACCCAGAACAGCAGAGCGAGCCCCGCCACCCACAGCAGCGTGCGGAACAGCGGCCAGGTGTCACCGCGCCGACGCATCCGCCGTACGCCCGCGAGGTAGAGGAAGATGCCGAAACCGGCAGCGAACGCCCACAGCAGGTCGAGGTTCCACGACGTGAACCACCGGTCGAGCGTCAGCTCGGGCGGGAGTGGGGCGCCGGTGAGGTACTCCGATGGGGTGCGCACGGCGGGAAGGTTGGAGGTGGTCGGCGGCGCGGTGCGGGCGAGCGCCGCGGCGGCGCCGCTGGCCAGTCCCATGAAGCCGAGCTCGAGAGCGACGAGCCCCCAGAAGCGTCGGGATTCCGCCTCCCCGCCGAGCCGCCCGATCAGCCGCAGCCGGTACCAGGCGCCGAGCATGCCGAGAGCGATGAGCGCGCCGACCTTGACGAGCAGGATCGCCCCGTAGGGCGAGGCGAGGTTCTCCCACGCCCCGACGCCGATCGTGGCGCGCACGGTCCCCGAGACGGCCACGACGATGAACGCCGCCAGGGCGATGCTCGAGTATCGCGACATCGCCGTCGCAAGTGCGGGACGGGCCATGAGCGGACGAACCACGACCATGAGCACAAGCCCGCCCAGCCAGATGGCCGCGGCGATGATGTGCAGCACGAGCGCCATGACGGCGGCGTCGTGATTCGCCTCCTCGCCGGAGTGCCCCTGCGTGCCGATCGGCACCAGTGCGGCGATCGCGAGGATCGCGACGAACAGCGTCGGCGTCCATGACCGCACCGCGAACGCCAGCACCGTGATCGTGGCGCCGGCGACGGCCGTCAGCAGCCAGGTGCGCCCGCTCTCGGTCTCGACGAGGAACCGGCCCAGCTGCGCTCCGAACTCGGGACCGAGCCCCACGGCGGGGTTGAAGGTGTTGACGAACGTAAAGAAGCCGGTGGTCGCGGCCGCGACGGTGAACAGCGCCGCCGAGACGGATGCCATGTCGAGTGCCGCGTCGAACTCGCGCTCTCCCGCTTTCAGGGTGAACAGAGCCGTCACGAGCGCCCCCACCATGCCCGCCGCGGCAAGGTTCACCGCGAGCGCGGCGGTGGGCAGACCCCACCGGACGAGCGGTCCCGGGTCGCCGATCGCGAACGGCGCGGCGCCCCCTCCGACGATGAGGCCCCAGATCAGCGTCACCAGGGCGACGACGATCAGAATCGCGGGGCCGGCGGCCCGCAGCGCGCGGGGAGGGCCCACGCGCCCCGACGCTCCGCGCGGCGCGTCAGCGCCGAGTGGAGAGGGTGTGGGGATCACCCGCTAAGCCTAGGCGGCATACAGGAGGGGGATGCCGCGGGTGCGGCATCCCCCTCCTGTCGAAGTCGTGTTACTTGACGGCGGCCTTCAGCTTCGAGCCCGCGGTGACCTTGACGCGCTGGCCGGCGGGGATCTTGATCTCCGCACCGGTCTGCGGGTTGCGACCCGTGCGTGCCGAGGTCTCGACGCGCTCGAACGAGATCCAGCCGGGGATCGACACCTTGCTGCCCTTGGCGACCGCCTCGGAGACGGTGGAGAAGAGGGAGTCGAGCACGCCCGACACGGCGGACTGGCTCTGGCCCGTGGCGCTCGCGATGCTCGCAACGAGTTCGGTCTTGGTGATGGACTTGTCAGCCATGTGGTTGTCCTCCAAGGCGGCGCGCACGCCGCCTTTCATTGCTCGGACCGGGCGGCTCATCGCCTCCGGCTGGTCGGATCGACCGTGCCCGAATATACCCACATTCCGCGTAATTCCGCGGATTTGCGCACCCCTTGACGTAATCCTTCGGCGTGTTCACGGTTCGGATGGGGCTGATGTGACTGAAGTGACGGAATTCGGTTCCCTGAGGGCAGATGAGCCGCAATCACGGCGCGCGCCGTGCGCGCGAAAGCCGGAGCGACCCTGTCCTCGCCGTCCAGGTATCCGCTCGCTCACACCGCGCCGGCCGCTCCGTCAGGCCTCGTGCAGACGGCGCAGGGCGGTGACCACATCGGCATGCCACCGCCGGGCGGCCGGGAGGACGCCGGTGAAGATCGGGGTGTCGTGCGTGACGCCCAGATACCGCACGGCGCTCGCGTCGACACCGGCCGCGCGCAGGGCCGCGGCGTAGGCCGCTCCGTCACCTCGGAGCGGGTCGTACTCCGCGGTGAACACCACAGCCGGCGGCAGATCCGCGTGCGACGCGGCGAGCAGCGGCGAGGCATACGCCGACCGGGCGTCCGCCGGGTTCGGCACGTAGGTGCGCACGACCGAGCGCAGTTCACGCAGCGCGATCAGGCTCGGGATGCCGAGCGCCCGGCTCGCGCTGAGTTCGAGGTGCCGCCCCGTCAGGTCGAGCACCGGCACCTCGAGCACCTGCAACCGCAGCGGCAGGCGGCCTCTGTCGCGGTTGACCAGGGTCAGCGACGCCGCGATGTTCGCCCCCGCAGACGTGCCCGCCACGCCGATCCGGCCGGCATCGAGGCCCAGCTCAGCGGCGTGGGCGAACAGCCACTCGAGCGCGGCATGGGCCTGCTCCACCTGCGTGGGGTAGCGGCGCTCGGGCGCCAGAGCGTAGTCGACCGCCACCATCGCCACTCCGGCATCCGCCGCACGACGCCGGCAAGCGGCATCCGTCGTGGGATAGTCGATGCCGCCGATTCGGAACGCCCCGCCGAAGAAGGTCAGGCATGCCGGCGCCGGTCCGTCCCCCTGCGGCGGGTGATACACACGCAGGCGCACATCCGGACAGCCGGGAACCGGCACTTCGTGCTCGGTGATGCGCAACTGCGGGCCGCGTGTTCCGACGGTCTCGAGTTCCGTGCGATCCCACGCGAGCGCGGCGCGACGGTGCTTCGCACGGGCGCGCGAGGCCGGTGAGCCGGACGAGGCCGTCGCTCGTGCGGCAGGCTGTGCGCGCTCGATGTTCCACAGCGCGGTGATCCGCGCGCGCAGATTCTTCACCGCCTTGCCGACCAGGTAGCGGCGGTGCACGCGCAGGCGCTCCGTGAAGAACGGGTCCAGGGGCATCCTCACTCCTTGCCGGGCCCGATCGACCCGAGAAACGACGAACCGGCCGGGACGAGGCGATGGCCCCGTTTCCCGACCGGAATGTCGTGTGTGGTGCGGCTGGTGCTTACCAGCTGGACTTGGTCACGCCGGGCAGCTCGCCACGGTGGGCCATGTCACGGAAGCGGACACGCGAGATGCCGAACTTCGTGAGGACACCGCGGGGGCGGCCGTCGATGACGTCGCGCGAACGCACGCGAACGGGCGAAGCGTTCTTGGGCAGCTTCTGCAGGCCGACGCGAGCGGCTTCACGCTGCTCGTCGGTGCTCGTCGGGTCGACGAGGGCCTTCTTCAGTTCGGCGCGCTTGGTCGCCCAGCGGTCGACGACCACCTTGCGCTGCTCGTTGCGCGCGATCTTGCTCTTCTTGGCCATGGGATCAGCGCTCCTCTCGGAATTCGACGTGCTTGCGGATGACCGGGTCGTACTTCTTGAGCACGATGCGGTCGGGGTTGTTGCGGCGGTTCTTGCGTGTCACGTAGGTGTACCCCGTGCCCGCGGTCGAACGCAGCTTGATGATCGGACGGACGTCCTGAGCCTTCTTGGCCATTAGAGCTTGACACCCCTTGCCTGCATGTCACGGACGACGGCCTCGATGCCGCGAGCATCGATGACCTTGATGCCCTTGGCCGAGACGTTGAGCTTGATGTTGCGGCCCAGCGACGGAACGAAATAGGTCTTCTTCTGCACGTTCGGGTCGAAGCGGCGCTTCGTCCGGCGGTGCGAGTGCGAAATGCTGTGACCGAAGCCGGGAACTGCTCCGGTCACCTGGCACACTGCTGCCATGGTTAACTCCTCCTGAATACCGTGGAACCGGACGGTTCCACCCAAGATCCCTTGTCTGCACCCCCACGCCGCACGAGGCCGTTTCCGGCCGCAGGCGATGGGAGGGTACGTACTGCGTGCTGGAGTGCGCGCAGACAAAGAGTCAGTTTAGCACGGTGACGTACTCATCGAAGACGACGCATGCCGGTCACGGATGCGGCTCCCGCGGCACCGGAAGACGCCGGTTTCACCACCCCGCCGCAGGATCGCCCTCGGCGCCTCACTGCGCTGACCCGCCGCGGCACTCAGGAATCCGCGAGCTCGCGGGCGCCCTTGCCCCAGCGGAACGCCGAGACGGTCGGGTCGCCGTCGATCCAGAAGCGCCAGGGAAATGCGCCGGTCCCCGCGGCGCCGGCGACGCCGACGCGGGGTCCGCGCGCGACACCGGAGAGCGGCTCCTCGCGCAGCTCGAGCCGGGCGGTCGCGCCGGCCCGCTCTGCACCGGTGATCGCATCGATGCCGTCGTGCACCGGATGCCGCAGTCCCACGGCATCGCCCAATCGCCCTGGTCCGCGCGCGAGGTCGCGATCGGCGCGCACGACGCCGCGCCGCTCGCGACGACGCCGGGTCGCGGCATCCCGCCCTTCGATGACGTCGCCGGCACGCAGCAGGATTCCCCCGGCGACCCCCTCGGGTCCGCTGACGACGTTCACGCACGAATGGATGCCGTGGCTCAGGTACACGTAGAGGTGGCCGGGTTCACCCCACATCGTCGCGTTGCGCGGTGTGCGTCCCATGCGCGCGTGCGAGCCCGGGTCGGCGAGATCGCCGGTTCCCGCTCCGTGATACGCCTCGACCTCGGTCAGGCGCACCGCGACGGTCTCGCCCTCGACCACCGTGGTGAGGATGCCGCCGAGCAGGCGCGGAGCGACCTCGAGCGGGAGCAGGAGAAGGTCGTGCCTTGTCGCGGGGCGCAGACCGCCGGTCGAGCCGCTCATCCGGGCGGCACCTGACACCACGACACGTCGAACCCCGAGAGAGCGACGACCTCCTCGCCGGTCGCGATCTCGACGATGTGCGACTCGAGCCGCTCCGGCATCGGCAGCCGGTACCGGTCGTACGGGTTGGCGACGGCATCCGGGGCCACCGTGATCGCGGCGTATCGCCCGCTCGGCGAGACGCACGTGTGCAGCACCACATCCGTCGAGGGCAGCTCCATCAGCACATCGGTGGCGCCGTCAGCGGTCACGGCTGCGACTGTCGTGCCCACCGGGATGCCGGCCGCATCCGTCGGCGAACCCACGCGCACGGTGCCGCCGCCGGGGACGGGCGTGATCGCGCCTCGGAGGCCCAGATCGTCGTCCGCCGCGACGAGATCGGTCTCGCCGGCGTCGGAGAGGTCGATCACCCGCATCCCGTCGAACCTTGCAACGATCGCCTCTGACGAGCCGCGGGCGATGCCCTCGATCGCGAGCGCCGAGCCGAGCGCGGTCGCGCCCTCGCCCGTCGCGCCGGTCAGCAGCAGCGAGCCGTCGAACGAGAGCAGCAGGATGCTGTCGGTGTCGGGGACGAATCGCCACTCGGCGACGCGCGCATCGGCCCCGGTCACCGCGACCGGGGTCGGCTCGACATCGGCTTCGCTCTCCTTGAGCGATGCGGTGAACAGCGCGCTCTCGATGCCACCGGCGGCGCCGAGGTCGGCGTCCGAGAAGGTGTAGCCGATGAGCTCGCCGCGATCCGCGCTCTGCAGATTCGAGACGTAGCCCTCGCCGGGAAGGGGGAGCGTTCGCTCCGCGCCGTCGTCCAGATCGATCACGATGAGCTCGGAGACGTCGTCGGCGACAACTGAGACGACGAGGTGGCTCGAGGTCGCCCGGAAATCCTCGATGTGGTCGTTGCGGAACACCGGCACCGCGTCGCCGCCGGTCAGGTCGGTGCGATAGATCGTGTCGCCGCTCGTCGGTGCGCTGCAGCAGGAACATGTGCGTGGCGGGGGTGCGGAAGGTCTCGGTGAAGGTCGCCGAGGGGCCTCCACCGAGCCCCTCGATGCCTGCGAAGGTCACGGTGTAGTCGGTGTCGTCGAACAGCGGCAACGTGAACCGCACGCCGACGCTTCGGCCGGACGTGTCGACCGTGAACGGCGTTGCCGGCGTGACGGTCACCTGGGCCGGGTCGACCTCTGCGAGCGATTGCGACGTGGTCACGATCAGCCGGGATCCGGAGGCCGCGGCCGCAGCCTCGGGATCGACCTGCACCGACGACACACGCGGACCCTGCGCGACGCTCGCCGCGGCACCCGCGAGGCCGACGACCGCGAGAACAAACGCCACGGTCGCGAACGAGACGAGGAACGCGCGCCCTCGGCGCTTTCGGGAACGACCCGCGCGCGTCGGAGCGTCAGTACTCATAGGGGTCCGCGGGCTCCTCGATCGGCTCGACGGAAGAGGCATCGATCTCGAGCCTGCCGTCCGCGGTCGAACTCACCGTGCCCGTGATCGTCACCCACTGGCCCGTCTCGAGGCCGTCCGATGCCGCCACCGGAACACTGGCCGGCTGAGCATCGATCACGCAGTGCGTGATCACGAGCCTGGTCAGGTCGAAGCCACCGGCGGTGGCGTCGCCGGGTGTGACGAACCCGGTCAAGGTGACCGTGTCGCCGTCGAACGCGTCCGGGTTCGTCGCGGTCGCGAAGACGGTCGCCCACTCGCCGACCCCGAACGACGCGGTGTCTCCCGTGGCGGCCAGGATGACGGCATCCGACCCGGCGAACAACGGCGGGGCGCCGACGTCGCGCGACATCGCGAGCTCGGCCGACAGCGACGCGGGCGGCAGCACGAGGGTGAGCAGCACGACTCCGGACGCCGCGACCCCACCGGCCACGGTCGCGGCGAGCGCGACAGGATGTGCGGGGTGGTCCACATGATCGTGCGCGTCGGCTGCGGCGTCGCCGTGGTCGTGCCCGTGATCGGCCTCGGCGCCCAGCGGCAGCGCGAAGCTGAGCGCGGCGCCGACCAGCACGAGCACGGACATGCCGACCGCGAACCACGACGATTCGGGGTTGATGTAGAGCCCGAGCCGGCCCGTGAAGGCGAGGCCGAGGGTGACGACCGCGAGCACGGACGCGAGACCCACTCCGAGCCAGCGCGTCGCGAGGTATCCCGAGCTACGCAAGGAGATTCACCACCGTCCCGATCGCGAAAGCGGAGAGGATCACGACGACGACGATGCCCGCGAGCGTGCGGGTCGTGAAGGTCGTGCGCATCAGGGCGAGCATCTTGATGTCGACCAGCGGGCCTACCAGCAGGAACGCGACGATCGACCCGGGCGTGAACGTCGAGGCGAACGACAGCGCGAAGAAGGCATCGACGTTCGAACAGATCGACACGACCATGGCGAGAGAGATCATCGCGACGATCGACAGAGCCGGATTCGACCCGATCGCGAGCAGTGCCTCACGGGGGATGAGCACCTGCACCGCCCCGGCCAGCGCGGAGCCGATCACGAGCGCGGGCATCACCGCGCGCAGCTCGATCACGAACTGGGCGAGGCTCCGCCGGCCACGGCCACCCGGCTCGTGGACGACCAGCTCGCACGTCTCGCGGAAGCGGTCGGTCAGCAGGCCGTCGGGATCGGGATGCCGACTGTAGAGCCAGCCGATCAGGTTGGCGATCGCGTAGCCGCCGAGCAGACGTGCGATCAGGATCCCGTCGCTGAAGCCGAACGCCTGATGGGTCGTGATGATGACGATCGGATTGACGATCGGCGCCGCGATGAGGAACGTGAGCGTCTCGGGCACGGTGAATCGGCGCATCAGGAGCCCGCGTGCGAAGGGCACGTTGCCGCACTCGCACACCGGCACCACCATGCCCAGCAGCGACAGCACCATGCGACGCGCCCACGCCCGGCGCGGCATCCAGCGTTCGATCACGCCCGGCGGCACCCAGACCTGCACGGCGATCGAGAGCACCACGCCGAGCGCGACGAACGGAAGCGACTCGATCAGCACGCTGATCGCGAGGGTCAGTCCGTCCTGCGCGCGCGTCGGGAGCGATGCCGCGAACAGCGCCGGGGCGAACGCGTCGATCATGAAGAGCCCGGCGATGACGAGCACGCCGATGCCGACGGCGATCCACGCCCCGCGTCCGCTGACGCGCGCCGAGGCGTTCGGCAGCGCGGCGACCCGGGCGCGACTACTCGCCACCACGCTCGCTCTCTCGCGCCTGCGCGCACGCCGCGCACAGCCCGAAGATGTCGACGATGTGCTCGGCTTCGCTGAAGCCGTGCTGGGCCGCGGTCTTGCGGGCCCACTGCTCGACATCGGTCGCCTCGATCTCGACGGTCAGTCCGCACGAGCGACAGATCAGGTGATGGTGGTGACCGACGGTCTTGCACGCGCGATACAGGCTCTCGCCCTCAGGACTCTGCAGCGAGTCGGCGTCGCCCTGCGCGGCGAGACCGGCGAGCGCGCGATAGACGGTCGCCAGGCCGATGCCGGTGTTCTCCTCGCGCAGCATCGCGTGCAGGCTCTGCGCGCTCACGAAGCCGCTCGCGTCGCCGAGCGCTTCGCGCACCCGATCGCGCTGCCACGTGTTGCGCTGAGCCATGGTCGGATTCTACCGATCGCCTCTGTGGGCGACCTTGGAGGCGCTCGATGCGGTGACGCGACCGCGTCGCGAGCCGATGACGCGGCACACCACATAGATCGCGAACGAGATCGTGGTGATGTACGGACTGACCGGCAGGGTCCCTGCGATCGCGAGCAGGATGCCGCCCACGGCCGAGACGAAGCCGAAGACGGCCGCGAGCAGCGGGCACCGCGATGGGCCCGGTGGCGATGCGCATCGCGGCGGCGGCCGGTGTGACCAGCAGCGCCATCACGAGCAGTGCTCCGATGATGTGCACGCTGACCGCCACGATCAGTCCCGAGCAGGAGCATGAACACCAGCGACACCGCTGTCGTGGGCACACCGCGGGCCGCGGCCGACTGCGGGTCGAGCGAGTCGAAGCGCAGCGGGCGCCAGATGAGCAGCATCCCCAGCAGGACGAACGCGCTGATCGCGATCAGCCAGCCGAGCTGCCCGGTCTGGACGGAGACGATCTGTCCGGTCAGCAGACTGAATCGGTTGGCGCTGCGGCCGTCGTAGAGCGAGAGGAACAGGATGCCGAGTCCCAGCCCGAACGGCATGAGCACGCCGATGATCGAGTTGCGATCGCGGGCCTTCGCTCCGAGCACTCCGATGATCGCCGCGGCCACGAGTGAGCCGACGATGGATCCGGTCACGACGTCGAAGCCCACCAGCAGTGCGAACGCGGCGCCCGCGAACGACAGCTCGCTGATGCCGTGCACGGCGAAGGCCATGTCGCGCTGCATCACGAAGACACCGACGAGGCCGCCGACCAGGCCGAGCACCGCGCCCGCGATGACCGAGTTGGCGACCAGGACCAGGATCGCACCGTAGTCGGCGACTCCGCCGAACATCGCGTCCCAGACGTCGGGCCAGTTCACTCGTGGCCCTCCTCGTGGTGGTGGTGCGACTCCTCGGCGTCGGGCGCGCCGACCACGACGAGCCGGTCGCCCGCGCGCAGGACGAACACGTGCGCACCGTAGAGGTCGGTCAGCACATCCGAGCGCAGCACCTCGCCGGGGGTGCCCAGCGTGAAGCGGCCGTTCGCGATGTACAGGATGCGGTCGACCTTGCCCAGCAGCGGGTTGATGTCGTGCGTCACCAGGAGCACGGCAGCGCCGGTGTCTTTGCGGTGACGGTCGATCAGTCCGACGACCGCCTGCTGGTTGGCCAGGTCGAGACTCGTGAGGGGCTCGTCGCACAGCAGAAGCTGGGGATCGTCGGCGAGCGCCTGCCCGACGCGCAGGCGCTGCTGCTCGCCGCCCGAGAGCGTCCCCACGGGGCGGTCGGCGAACTCGCGCGCGCCGACGGCGTCGATCAGCCGGTCGACCCGGCCGCGGTCGCTGCGCCGTGGAAACGGCAGACCGAACCGGTGCCCGTCGACACCGAGGGCGACGAGGTCGCGGCCGCGCAGCGCGGTGTCGCGCGGAAGCGGCCGCTGCTGCGGGATGTAGCCGATGCGGCGGTTGCCGCGCCCGCGCACCTCTTCTCCGAGCGCGGTGATGCGCCCGGAGCTGAGGCGCTCCAGCCCCAGGATCGCCCGCAGCAGCGTCGTCTTGCCCGAGCCGCTCGGCCCGAGCACCGCGATCAGCTCGCCGGAACCGGCGGTCAGGTCCAGGCCGCTCCACAGCTCACGATCACCGCGCCGCAACGCGGCGCCGCGGATCTCCAGCGGGGGTGCCGTGGTCAATTCTGGAGTGCTCCCGCGAGGGCCTCGATGTTCGCCGTGCATCCACGAGAGGTAAGTCTGGCCGTCCGGGAGCGTTTCGGAGAACTCGATGACCGGGATTCCCTGCGCGTCCGCCTCGGAGACCACTTCGGTGGTCTCGGCCCCACCGGTCTGCGTATTCACGATCACGACGCTGACCTCGCCCGAACGCAGCAGGTCGAGCGAGTCGAGGAGCGTCGACGGCGACACGTCCTGCCCTTCCTCGACGGCTTCGCTGAATGCGTCGGGGGTCGCATTCGCCAACCCGGCGGACGTGACGAGGTAGAGCGGCACCGGTTCGGTCACGAACACCTCCGCACCCGCGTGGGCACGCGTCGATCTCGGCGAGCGCCGCCTCGAGGTCGGCGGTGCCGGCGGCGAAGGCCTCGGCGTTCGCCGCGAACGTCGCGGCGTGCTCCGGCAGCAGTTCGGACAGTTCCTGAGCGATCTGCTCGGCGAGGTGCTCGACCGTGTGCGGGTCGTACCAGACGTGCTCGTTGAAGCCCTCGATGTGGTCGTGGTCGCCGTGCTCGTCAGCGTGGTCGCCCTCCGCCTCGTCATCGTGACCGGCGTTGTCGGGCCAGTCGTGCGAGTACTCGACGGCGGTGATCACGGGCGCCTCGAGCCGCTGGACTCGATGAGGGCGTCGACGAACGCGTCGTACCCGCCGCCGTTCTCGATGATCAGGTCCGCGCGCTGCACCGTCAGCTGGTCGCGGGCGCTCGGCTCGAACGAGTGCGGGTCCTGCCCGGTGGACGACACGATCGGGGTCGCGTCGACGAGGTCGCCACCGATCTCCTCGGCGATCTGCGCGTAGACGTTGGTCGATGTCACCACGGCGATGCGATCACCGGATGCCGCGGCATCCGCCCCCTGCGATGCACAGCCCGCGAGCGCGAGGGTTGTCGACGCCACGAGGGCGAGAGGCGTGAGGGCGCGGTTTCTGCGGGGCATGCAGCCACTCTAACGCTATTGATAATCGTTCTCAAACCAGTCGAACTGGTCGGGAGGTGCATTGAACTTCCCGCTCACACAGCCATCCACGGGGGCACGTGGAAGACCATGTGTGAACCGGAAGTTCAATGCGCTCCCGGGCGCAACGCCCGCCCCAACAGCCTCGGGGGTGAGTGCGAACGAGCCGCGCGCGTCAGTCCAGCAGCAGAGCCGGCTCCTCGAGCACCGACGCGATGTCGGCGACGAAGCGCGAAACGCCGTCGCCGTCGACCACCCGGTGGTCGAACGATCCCGACACCGTCGTCACCCAGCGGGGGCGGACCTCGCCGTCGACGACCCATGGCTTCTGCCGGATCGCCCCGAGGGCGATGATGCCCGCCTCGCCCGGGTTGATGATGGGGGTGCCGGCATCGACCCCGAAGACGCCGATGTTCGTGATGGTGATCGTGCCGCCCTGCTGGTCGGCCGGGGTCGTCTTGCCCTCGCGCGCCGTGAGCGTCAGCTTCTCGAGCGCACGCGCGAGCTCGCGGGTGTTGAGGTCCTGCGCGTCCTTGATGTTCGGCACGAGCAGGCCGCGAGGAGTCGCGGCGGCGATCCCGAGGTTCACGTAGTGCCGCACGCGGATCTGCGCGCCGTCGTCGGTGTCGACCCACGCCGCATTCACCATCGGGGTGCGGCGCACGGCCCAGATGACCGCGCGGGCCATGATCAGCAGCGGCGAGACCTTCACATCGGCGAAGTCCGTGGAGGTCTTCAACCGCTTGACGAGCTCCATCGTGCGCGATGCGTCGACGTCCACCCAGACCGAGACATGCGGCGCGGTGTAGGCGCTGCTCGTCATCGCGGTGGCCGTCGCCTTGCGCACGCCGCGCACGGGGATCGACTCCTCGCGACCCTCGACCGGCTCGGGCAGCGCTCGCGCGCGCGGGGCAGGGGCGGATGCCGCGGCATCCGGCACCGGAACGGGGATGGTCTCTTCGCGGACGGCACCCCACTCCGGCGTCTCGATGTTGCGGAACACGCTCGCCTGCGAGGCGTGCTTCATGACGTCTTCACGCGTCACTTCGCCGACCGACCCGCTGGGCGTCACATCGACGAGGTCGACGTTCAGATCACGGGCGAGCTTGCGGATCGGGGGCTTGGCGATGACCCCGACCGACGCCTGCACCGGGCGTTCGGCCGGCTTGCGCCGGCGCGCGACTGCACGTGTCCGGCGCTGCCGTACCCGACCAGCACCGAACCGCCGCCATCGCCTCGGGCTCGTGCGGCTCGCCGTGCTCGCTCTGGCCCGCCGTCGCCGGCGGCGCCGAGGCATCCGCACCGGCGATCGTGATGATCGCAGCACCGACGTTGACGGTGTCTCCCTCGGAGGCGAGCAGATCGCCGACGACGCCCGCGAACGGCGAGGGCAGCTCGACGAGGGACTTGGCGGTCTCGATCTCGACCAGCACGTCGTTGACGGCGACGGCGTCACCGGGTGCGACCCGCCACGACACGATCTCGGCCTCGGTGAGACCCTCGCCGACATCGGGGAGGAGGAAGGTCTGAGTGCTCATGTCGGCTCCGATCCGGTGTCGTTTCGCGGGAACAGTCCGCGGCGTCACGGTCGGGGCTCAGTAGGCCAGGGTGCGGTCGACGGCCTCGAGGATGCGGTCGGCATCCGGGAGGAAGGTGCCCTCGAGCTTGGCCGGCGGGAACGGGGCGTCGAAGCCCGACACACGAAGCACGGGGGCCTCGAGCGCGTAGAACGCCCTCTCCATGACCGTGGCGGCGACCTCCGAGCCGAGCGAGGAGAATCCGGGCGCCTCCTGGGCGTAGACCATGCGACCGGTGCGGCGCACCGAATCGAGGATCGGCCCGTAGTCGACCGGGGAGAGCGAGCGCAGGTCGATGACCTCGCAGCTCGTGCCCTCCGACTCGGCGAGCGCCGCAGCCTGCAGCAGCGTCGCGACCATCGCACCGTGACCGACGAGCGTGACGTCGGTTCCGCGCCGCACGAGACGGCTCGCGTGCAGCGGGAGTGCGCGTCCCGACGTGTCGACCTCGCCCTTCTGCCAGTACCGGCTCTTGGGCTCGAGGAAGATCACCGGATCGGCGGAGGCGATCGCATCCTGGATCATCCAGTACGCGTCGTTCGGCGTCGACGGGCTCACCACCCGCAGGCCGGGCGTGTGCGCGAAGTACACCTCCGGACTCTCCTGGTGGTGCTCGACCGCGCCGATGTGGCCGCCGTAGGGAATGCGGATGACGACCGGCATGCTGACGGCGCCCTCATGGCGGTTCGTGATCTTCGCGAGCTGAGAGGTGATCTGGTCGAACGCGGGGAAGACGAACCCGTCGAACTGGATCTCGCACACCGGCCGGAACCCGCCCATCGCGAGCCCGATCGCGGTGCCGACGATGCCCGACTCCGCCAGCGGCGTGTCGAGCACGCGCTGTTCGCCGAAGTCGGCCTGCAGGCCCTCGGTGACGCGGAACACCCCGCCGAGCTTGCCGATGTCTTCGCCCATGAGCAGCACGCGGTCGTTCTCGGTCATCGCGCGTCGCAGGCCGGCGTTGAGCGCGCGGCTGAACGGCATCGTCTCGACCGCGACGCGCGTCCCGGCTGCCTGTTCGGTCTGGATGGCGCCGCTGTGGATGGTCTCGGTCACGATGCCCCCTCCTCGAACGAGGCCTCGTACCCGGCGAGCCAGGCGCGCTGCTCGTCGATCAGCGGATGCGGCTCGCTGTACACGTGGTCGAACATCAGGTCGGTGGGGATGCCGCCGAGCTCCACCGTGCGCACACGGGCGTCGTCGGCGACGGCGGCGCCTTCGGCCTCGACGTCCGCGAAGAATGCGTCGGATGCTCCCCGGCCGCGCAGATACGCGCGCATACGGGCGATCGGGTCGCGCCGCGCCCACGACTCCTCCTCATCGGAGGTGCGGTACTTCGTGGGGTCGTCACTGGTCGTGTGCGCGCCCATCCGGTACGTCATCGCCTCGATGGCGCGCGGGCCGTCGCCCGCACGAGCCTGCGTCGAGGGCGACGCGCGTCACGGCGTAGCTGGCCAGCACGTCGTTGCCGTCGATCGGAATGCTCGGGATGCCGTACCCCGCGCCGCGGCGATACAGCGGCGAGCGCGACTGGGTCGCGACCGGCACCGAGATCGCCCACTGGTTGTTCTGCAGGAAGAACACCTCGGGCGTCCGGTAGCTCGCAGCGAAGACCATCGCCTCGTGCACATCACCCTGACTCGAAGCCCCGTCGCCGTAGTAGACGATCACGGCTTCGTCGCGGTCGGGATCGCCCGAGCCGGACTTGCCGTCGAAGACGAGCCCCATCGCGAGACCCGTCGCGTGCAGCGTCTGCGACCCGAGGACGAGCGTGTAGATGTGCGTGTTGCCGTTCTTCGGGTCGTACGGGTTCCACCCGCCGTGGGTCAGCCCGCGCATCACCCGGATGATGTCGACCGGGTCGACGCCGCGGATCGTGCACACGACGTGCTCGCGGTAGGACGGGAACAGGTGGTCCTGCGTGCGTGCGGCGCGGGCAGATCCGACCTGCGCCGCCTCCTGGCCGAAGCTCGGCGGCCACAGCGCGAGCTGACCCTGTCGCTGCAGGTTGGTCGCCTGCTGGTCGAACGCCCGGATCACGAACATGTCGCGGTAGAAGCCCTCGAGCTCGGCATCCGTCAGCGCGTCGATGATTCCGAGATACGGCTCTGCGGCGGGGGTCGGCGCGAGCGTCCCGTCGGCGGCCAGCACGCGGACGAGATCGGGTGCATCGCCGGGCACGACCTCATCAGGCACCGCGTTCTGAGGCAAAGTCACCGTTCTACGCTAGCCCGCGCCCCGAATGGCCCTCTGGGAGGTCTTCACAACGGATGCCGCGATCCATAGGACCTTCTCGACAGAGTCCTCTTCGCCCACGCTGATCCGCAGGCCGTCGCCGGCGAACGGGCGGACGATCAGGCCGGCGGCGTCGAAAGCGGCCGCAACATCGAGCGTCTCGCGACCGGCAGGGAGCCAGACGAAGTTGCCCTGGGCCTCGGGGATGCGCCATCCGCCGGCCCGCAGGGCGATGGCCAGCCGGTCACGCCGCTCGGCGATCACACGGACGCGCGTGAGCAGCTCGTCCTCCTGGTCGAGGCTGGCGAGCGCGGCCTCCTCGGCGTGCGCGGTGACCGAGAGCGGGATGCTGGTGCTGCGCGCCGCGTCGAGGATGCGCGCGTTGCCGATCGCATAGCCCACGCGAAGTCCCGCGAGTCCGTACGCCTTGGAGAACGTGCGCAGGACGACGACGTTCGCGCGCCCCTCGGCTCCGAGCACATCGAGGCCGTCGACCGAGTCGGGATTCGTCACGAACTCGGCATATGCCTCGTCGAGAATGATCAGCACATCCGACGGCACGATGTCGGCGAACGCGTCGAACTCCGCCTGCGTGACGATCGGGCCGGTCGGGTTGTTCGGGCTGCACACGATGATCGCGCGCGTGCGGTCGGTGATCGCCGCGGCCATCGCCGGAAGATCGTGGCGCGCATCCTCGGTCAGCGGCACCTGGATCGGCGTGGCCCCTGCGACGACGGCGAGCCACGGGATACGCCTCGAACGATCGCCACGCGAAGATGACCTCGTCGCCCGGCCCGGAGGTCGCGAGGACGAGCTGGGCGAGGATCGACACGCTGCCCGCGGCGATGTGCACCGAGTCGTCGTCGACGCCGAATCGCTCAGCCAGGCGGTGCCGCAGCCGCGCGGCTGTGGCGTCGGGATAGCGGTTGAGGGCGGTCGCCGCGTGCACCGCGCCGAGCACACCCGGGAGCGGGTCGAACGGGTTCTCGTTGCTCGACAGCTTGAACGCGTCGTCACCGGCCTGCTTGCCCTGCTTGTACGGCGGCAGCGCGGCGATCTCGGGGCGTATTCGCACGGGGATCTCGGGGGCGTCGGTCACCTTGCGAGTCTATGAGGCGGACGCTCTCCCGTGTCAGACTGGCCGGACTATGGGCTTCCTCATCCGTGTCGTCGTCAATGCCTTCGCGATCTGGGTCGTGACCCTGATCCCCGCGCTGCAGGTCACCGTCATCGCGTTCCCTCCCGGCGAGACCCTGCAGTTCGTTCTCACCCTGCTGATCGTGGCCGCGATCTTCGCGATCGTGAACACGATCATCGGCACCGTGATCAAGATCCTGGCGATTCCGATCTACATCCTCACGCTGGGGCTGATCGGCCTCATCATCAACGCGTTCCTGCTGTGGCTGACGGCCTGGATCACCAGCTTCTGGAGTTGGGGACTGCGCGTCGAGGACTTCTGGTGGGGCGTGGTCGCGGCGATCATCATCTCGCTGATCAACTGGGTCTTCGGCATCATCCTGCGCCCGAAGAAGCAGGACTGAGCGGCGCCAGGCACCGGCCACGGGTGCGGGACCGGCGCGACCGGCCCGACGCCCACTCGCTCGGCCGCGTACTCGGTGATCTCGACGGATGCCGCCGAGCCGAGTTCGTCGAACAACCCACGCACCGCCTCCATGCGCGGATCCGTCGAGGCATCCAGGAGTCGCGCCGTCTCGGTGTAGCCGTCGATGCCGTGCGCGGGCAGCCGGTAGTCGTGCATGCCGAGGGCCGGGTCGGCGATCGCGCTGGGCGATGAAGCTGCCGGGCGCGCCGACCGCACCCGTGTGACCGCCGCCGGCGAGCGCGGTCACGGGGTCGTCGCTGTGCCGCAGCGCGATGCTGAGGGTGTGGTCGCCGACATCCGCCTCGACGGGCGACCCGAGCGAGACGAGGGTCTGAATGTCGTAGGCTGCCCTCGAGCGCCACGTGGGCGTTCACCATCGCGCCCTGCGAGTGACCGAAGGCGTGCACGACGTCTCCGGGTTCGGCACCCGCGTCGGCGAGCGCAGCGAGCGTCGCGTCGTAGGAGGCCGACCGCTCTCCGGTGTAGAGCTCCACGTTCGACCCCATGTCGAACGGATCGCTCGTGCTCGGCTGCATCGTCCGCGTGCCGGCAACGTACACCGCGAACCGGCGCGTGCCGTCGGGCATCGTGTACCGCTCGACGCGGATGCGGGTATCGCCCTGCGGAATCCGTGCCGCGGCCTCGGCCAGTGAGACAGGGGCGCCGGTGGCACCCCGGTTCGGCACCGGCGTCACGATCACCTCCTTCGACTCGCCGCGCAGAACGGCTGTCGACGGGATGGTTGCTGCTCCGCTCGCGCCGATCGCCCGCTGCACCGACCAGGCGAACGGGATCGCGAGCGAGTGGAAGCCGGGAGCGAGCCACCACAGCATGCCGGGGGATTGCTGCGTGAGCTCGACCGGCCAGCCGAACCAGTGCGCGAGCGCGCCGAGGCCCGCCTGCCGATCCGCTTCAGGATGAGCACGGACGGCCGCGGCGAGCCGGGCGTCCATTCGGACCACGGCCGCCTCGTCGCCCGCCGCCTGCGCGGCCGCGCGCTCGGACCTCAGTTCCACGATGTCGTACACGTCGGCTGCCAGGCGCAGTGCCTCGGCGATGCCGTCGGCGTCTTCGATCACCGTCAGGATCCGCCGGCGCACGACCTCGATCGTGGCCGACGCGTCCCAGGTCGCGGGCGAGAGCTCGAACAACCGCGCCCCGGTCGAGCCGACGTGCGCCGCAATGTCGCCGAGTTCGCCGGCGAGTCCCTCGAATCCGCGGGCCACGGTGCGCAGAGTCGCCGTGTCGACCGCGACGACCCCGCCGCCGCGGATGTCGAGGTCGTCGCTCATCTGGCGGACCCCCACGCGAGTGCCTCGATGCGGGCCCGCTCGCGCGCGATGTCTCCGCTCGCGCCCTCGACGTACGCCGAAAGCCCGGCGACCTCATGCCACCAGGCGTCGGCGCTCGCGTGGAATCTCGTCGCGGCATCCGTTCTCCAGTCCGTCTGATCGGCGAGGCGCGCAGCGCGCGCGGACACGTCGGACAGCCGGGCGATCGCCTCCCTCAGCTGGCGCTCGATGGTGGAGAGCGCCTCGATCTTGCGCGGGGCGTCGGGATCGAGCGGCATCGACATGGAACCACCCTGCGCGGGACGCAAGCGAGCTCAGATGCCGCGCCGATGCACGGGGGAGAACGCGAAGTCCGCCGTCGGTGTGCAGGAACCGCCAGACCGTCGCAGAATGTACCCATGACTGCGACCGCCGTGGAGCCCTTCCACGTCGTGTTCGTGTGCACCGGCAACATCTGCCGCTCGCCGATGGCGGACGTCGTCTTCCGGTGGTTCGCGGATGCCGCGGGTCTCGGCGACCGCGTCGCCTCGACCAGCGCCGGCACCGGTGACTGGCACGTCGGCGAGCGGGCCGACCAGCGCACGATCGACGCGCTGTACCGCCACGGCTATGACGGGACACGACACCGTGCTCGGCAGTTCACGCACGCGGACTTCGCCCGCAACGACCTGGTCGTCGCCCTCGACCGCAGTCACGAGCGCATCCTGCGCGGGTGGGCGCGCACGGAGGCGGACGCCGACAAGATCGCGCTGCTCATGTCTTTCGAGCACGGCGCCCGCACCGTCGACGTGCCCGATCCGTACTACGCCGGTCCGGGCATGTTCGACGAGGTCCTCGTCGATGATCGAGGGCGGCAGCCGTTCGCTGTTCCGCCAGTTCGAGCCGGCGATCCGCGCCCCGGTCTCCCGAGAAGCGGATCGCCGGGCCGCGAACTAGCGACCTACGCGAACCACCGTCGTCGTCGTGGCGCTGTTGCCGGCGGCATCCGTCGCGCGATACGTGAAGGTGTAGAACGCACCGACAGCCGCCGTCACCGAGAAGGTGGTGTCGGAGATCTCCTCGATGCGCGCCTTCTTGTTTCCGGCGGCGACAGCGTCGATGAGCTCGACGGTCACCTCACCCGAATCGTCGGAGGCGTGCACGTCGATCGTCACCGTGCGCTGCTTGCCGTTCGGCGGGAACAGCACCGCGGGGTCCGCCGTCACCGAGATCGTCGGCGGCACCGTGTCGAGGTCGATGCCGACGATCACCGGGTCGTGGTCGCTCGAACGGAAGGCATCCGGCGCGAACCACTGCTCGACCTGCGACGCCGATTTGAAGTTCACGTTGTAGTCGAGGATCGGCGCTTCGTCGGCGTTGATGCTCCACACGTCGGCGCCTGTCACGTCCGCGGCGAGCTCCGTACCGGCGAGTGCGTAGTCGAGGTAGCCGACCAGCCCGTCGAACACGTACGAGTAGGCCTCTTCGCCCTGATACTCGAAGGAGCAGGTCGGTGATACCCGCCCGCGATCAGAGCATCGATCGGGTCTTCCTTGTCGTAGGAGTTGAGGTCGCCGATGATGAGCTCGCGTCCGACCGTGTTCTGACCGGTGGGGTCGGTGGCGAGCCACTTCACGAGCGCTTCGGCCGCGGCCGTGCGCGTGAGGTTGCAGTTGCCCGAACCGTCACCGGTGTCGGGGTCGCCCGCGCATGCGGAGCCCTTCGACTTCAGGTGGTTCACGACGACCGTCACCGGCTCGCCCGTGCCGACCGGCGCGAAGGTCTGCGCGAGGGCCGGGCGGTTGTTGCTGAGGAAGGTCGGATCCACCGTGCTGTCCAGCACCTTTTCCACCCCCAGCGGTCTGACCGACGCGGGCTGATAGATCAGCGCGTTGGTGATCACATCGGTTCCGAGACGACCGGTCGGGATGTAGGCATAGGTCCCGGCACCCAACGTCTCGTTCAATGCAGTCACGAGTGTGGCCACGGCCGCGTCGGTCGCGTTGTTCTCGATCTCGATCAGGCCGACGACATCAGCGTCGATCGCCGCGATGGCGCTCGACGATCTTCGCTTCCTGTCGTTCGAACTCGAAGTCGCTCTCGGCGCCTCGCGAGCCGATGGTGGTGAAGTAGTTCAGCACGTTGAAGCTTGCGACAGTGAGGTCGCCGCCGACGTCGGGCACTTCGGGCCGGGGGTTCGCAGGCGTGTAGTCCGCCGCCGCCGTGGGCTGCACCGCCCACGTGCCGAAGTGATAGTCGAGGATGCCCGTGACGTTCGCCAGCTGATCTCCGCCCGAAGATCGTTCGCGAGGCTGAAGCTGTCGCCGTTCGGGTGGAGCAGCAGGGTCGGGGTTCTGGAGCGAACTCGCGTCGTCGACGGTGATCCGTCGCCAATGCCTTCTGCTCTGCGAGCGCGATCGCCTCTGTCGCCCGGCTCGACGATCGCGGTGGGCGTCACCTGCCGCGTGGTTCCGACTTCGACGGTCCCGTAGCGGCCGAACTCGAAGTACTCGAGGATCGTGAGCGGCTGCGGAAGGGTCACGTACATGCCCTCGAGGGCCTCGCGCTGCTCCGGCGGTCGCCGGCAGGGTCAGCGTCGCCGGCTCGGGCAGCGCGGTTCCCGTCGCGCACACCTCGGCGTCCCCCGCGGTGATCTCGGTGAGGGTGCCGCTTCGGGGATGCGTATTCGCTCACGGCGCCCGCAACATTGACGATGTCACCCACGGAGACCTCGACGGGTGCGTCCCCGGGCGCGTAGACGAAGACGCCTTCCGAGGTCAGCTGATCCTCGTCGGGCGAGGTGCTCTGCAGGAAGTAGCCGCTGAGGCTTCCCTCCCCCTGGAAGTCGCCGACCACGACGCCTTCGACACGCACGGTCTGTCCCGCCAGAGGCGATGTGGCGCCCGGCCCCTGGACGGAGCCGATCGTCACGACGTCGAGGTCGCAGCCCGCAACGGGGTCGGGATCTGGATCTGGATCTGTCGCGGGGTCCAGCGCGCAGTCCGCATCGTGTGCGCCGAGGCCGTCGGTGGTGTCTTGGGCGAAGCCGCTCCAGCCGACGGCCGGATCGAAGGCATTCGCGCCGTCCGCGTCGCCGACGCAGATGTCGGCGGCCCGACGCAGGGTGTTGTCGGCCGTCGAGGTCAGACCGGAGCCCCACTCGGAGACCGGGCGGACGCCGATCTGACCGATCACGTCGACGATTGCGCCGCCCTTGACGAGTGCGACCGCGTCGTCGCCGTTGTAGAGGCTCGCTCCGGTGGTCTGGTCGGCCGCCGTGACGATACCGGGAATCGCCGCCGACGAGGACGCGAGGACGAACACGTCGTCGGGCGCGATGGTGCCGGTGAGGGCGATCGGAGCACTGGCCGTCGTGCTCCCGTTGAAGTACAGCTGAACGGAGTATCCGGCGGCCGCGAGATCCACCGGCGCGGTGGTCGGGTTGTAGATCTCCAGCGCTTTGTTGTTGGACGAGCCTTCGACGTACTCGCTGAAGAGCAGATCTCCGGAAGCCGCGGAGGCGGGCGGTGCAAGCGCGACCACACCGGCCGCGGCGAGAGTGAGGGCGGCGATAGCCGCGGTGATACGACGGGGGGAACGGCGCACGGAAAGACTCCGATCAAAAGGGGGGATATCGGACGTCCGTTCAGGCTATGTCTCTCGTGTGACATAGGGAACCCCTTTGTCGATGACCGGTCGGTGAACGGTCTCGGAGGCTGCCCACGGCGGCCCCGGTAGGATTTGGTCCCGTGACCTCTCTCCCTCCGCAGCCGCTGAGTCCCCTGGATGGCCGGTACTTCGCCGCCGTCGGCGCCCTCGCCGACTATCTCTCCGAGGCCGGCCTGAACCGGGCCCGCGTCGAGGTCGAGGTCGAGTGGCTCATCGCCCTCACCGACCGTTCGCTGTTCGGCTCATCTCCGCTGGCGGATGCCCAAAAGGACGATCTGCGGGCGCTGTACCGCGACTTCGGCCAGTCCGAGATCGACTGGCTGGCCGAGAAGGAGGCCGTCACGCGCCACGACGTGAAGGCCGTCGAGTATCTCGTGCGCGACCGCCTGTCGGCGCTCGGACTCGATGCGATCGCCGAGCTCACGCACTTCGCGTGCACGAGCGAAGACATCAACTCCGCCTCGTACGCGCTCACCGTCCAGCGCGCCGTCACGGCGGTCTGGCTGCCGAAGCTGCGCGCGGTGATCGCCACTCTCCGCGATCTCGCCGACAAGCACCGGGATGCGGCGATGCTCGCCCGCACCCACGGTCAGCCCGCGACGCCCACGACGATGGGCAAGGAGCTCGCCGTCTTCGCCTGGCGGCTCGAGCGCGTCGCCGGACAGATCGAGGCCTCCGAGTACCTCGCCAAGTTCTCCGGCGCGACCGGCACGTGGTCGGCGCACCTGGCTGCCGAACCCGACGTCGACTGGCCCGAACTTTCGCGCTCGTTCATCGAGGGGCTCGGGATCGGCTTCAACGAGTTGACGACCCAGATCGAGTCCCACGACTGGCAGGTGGAGCTGTACGACCGGGTGCGCCATGCCGGCGGCATCCTGCACAATCTGGCCACCGACATCTGGACCTACATCTCCCTCGGCTACTTCGCCCAGATTCCCGTCGCCGGCGCGACCGGTTCATCGACGATGCCGCACAAGATCAACCCGATCCGCTTCGAGAACGCCGAGGCGAACCTCGAGATCTCGGGCGGGCTGCTCACGACGCTCGCCTCGACGCTCGTGACCTCGCGCCTGCAGCGCGACCTCACCGACTCGACGACGCAGCGCAACATCGGCGTCGCCCTCGGGCACTCGCTGCTCGCGCTGGACAACCTGCAGCGCGGTCTCGGCGAGATCTCGCTCGCCCAGCCCGTGCTGGATGCCGATCTCGATGCGAACTGGGAGGTGCTGGCCGAGGCGATCCAGACCGTGGTGCGCGCCGAGATCGCAGCCGGTCGGTCGCGGATCACCGACCCGTACGCGCTGCTGAAGGACCTGACCCGAGGGCGGCGCGTCGGCGGCCCGCAGCTTGCGGAGTTCGTCGAGGGCCTCGACATCGGCGAAGCGGCCAAGCAGCGCCTGCTCGCGCTGACCCCGGGCACCTACACCGGCCTGGCCTCCGACCTGGTCGACCGGCTTTAAGGCGTCGGGCCGGTCTTCGGGTCGGCGGATGCCGCAGCATCCGGATCGTCGTCGTCTGTCTCGTCGTCGGGAAGCAGCACCGGTCGATCGATCTGCTTCTTGATCTGCGCGGGATCCACCGCCAGCAGCATCAGGGCGACCATCACCAGTACCACGATGAACGTGATGCCGGCGACGATGAGCGCGAGCTGCAACGCGGCCGGAGCCTGTGCAGGGCTGCGCTGCTGGAAGAACCCCATCGACACGAGGGTCACGACGCCGGCGAACAGCGCGGCGCCGAAAGCGAGCGCGAGCAGCTGAACGGGTTTCATCAGGTCGCGGCGGGTGGGCTTGTCGTCGGTCATGCCGTGCCCCTCTCGTCGGTGGCGGATTCGCGGATGCCGGCGGCGGCCTCGCCAGGCGCCTCGGTCACAACGGGCGCGGCCCTGCGAGGGGACAGGCCGGCGATCGCCAGGTACACCGCGACGATCGCGGCGTAGGCGCCGAAGATGCCGACTCCGATGATGATCCCGGTGAGCGTGAACGTCGCGTTCGCATCCTCGATCGTGTACCGCAGCGCGTACGTCGTCGGCACGAACAGCAGGCCCAGACCGAGGACGAGCGTGAGGATGCCGACGGTCAGACCGTCGCGCGACTCGGTGCGGGCGGCATCCGTCTTCGGCAGCGCGCGCGCGGCGCGCAGGCCTCGGGCGCCCATGATGGTCTCGGCGAGACCGGACAGGAGTGCCCAGGCGATCACGATCACGAAGAACATCGTGTCGTTGCGCAGCTGCGCGATCCCGGCGGCCAACCCGGCGATCACCGAGATCGTGCCCAGGCCGACGGTCGGCCAGCGCGTGTCGACCGTGAAGACGAGCCACCCGGCGGCGACCAGCACCAGGCCGGTCGCGAGCGCGAAGCCGCTGAAGATCGAGAGTCCGATGACGGACGAGTGATCGGGCGAGAAGGTCACCATGATCGCCGCGATCGCCGCGAAAGCTGCACGGGCGAGCTGCACGTGCCGCACTTCGAAGCTGCGGGCGGCGGGGGCTTTTGTCACGGGATTTCCTGGCGCGAAGGTGTCCTGCGAGAGGCAGGAGGGAATGGCTCCAGTCTACTTGCCCGCCCTGGGCCCCTACCCCGGTGGGCCGCCTATCGTGAAGAACGTGGAGGCTCACGAGATCGTCGTCATCGGAGCGGGCTTGGCCGGCCTGCGATGCGCGGCCCGCCTGGCAGAAACCGGGCACGATGTCGTCGTGCTTGAAGCGGGGGATGAGGTGGGCGGGCGGCAGCGCACCGACGTGGTCGACGGCTTCCTGCTCGACCGCGGCTTCCAGGTGCTGAATCCGGCGTATCCCGCGGTCAGGCGCTGGGTCGACGTCGACGCCCTGCGGATGCGGCCGTTTCCGGTCGGCGTCCGGGTGCGACGAGAGAGCAAGGTCGCCGAGCTGCGCCATCCGCTTCGTCACCCGACCGGGCTGCCGGCCCTCCTGCGCAGCGGGTTGGTCTCGCCGAGGGATGCCGCCGCTCTCGCTCGCTGGATCACCCCGGCGCTGTTGAGGCCGAAGCGGGTGATCGCCGGCGCCGACCGGACGCTGGACGCGGGGTGGGATCGCGTCGGGTTCCGCGGCGCGCTCCGTCCCGAAGTGCTCGAGCCTTTTCTCGCGGGCGTGCTGGCCGATGACACCGGCGCGACCTCCGACTCCTTCGCCCGGCTGCTCGTGCGCATGTTCGCGATCGGTCGGCCCGGCGTCCCCGAGCGCGGCATCGGCGCGCTGCCCGCCCAGCTCGCGCGCACCGCGACCGCCTCGGGGGCGGCGATCCGTCTCAGCCACCGCGTCACGGGTGTGAGAGCCCACGGTGAAAAGGTCGAGATCGCCGTCGAAGGAGCTGACGCTGTCCGTGCCCGCGCCGTGGTCGTGGCTGTCGGGCCCGGTCAGGTCGCGGATCTTCTCGATCTGCCCCGCCCGGTGACGAAGGGTCTGCAGACGTGGTGGTTCTCGGCGGATGCCGCCCCCTCGGCATCCGCTCTGCTCTCCGTCGACGGCCGGCGACGAGGGCCGGTGGTGAACACGGTCGTCATGACCAACGCCGCCCCGTCGTACGCTCCTGTCGGTCGGCACCTGGTCGAGGCGACCTGCCTGCTGCCGAACGCTGCCGGCGCCGCGACCGCACCAGGCGAAGCGGAAGTCCGCCGGCAGCTCGGTGAGGTCTGGGGAGCGGAAACGGCCGGATGGCAGCTGTTGCGCCGCGACGACATCCCCGATGCGCTCCCGTCGCAACCGCCTCCTCTGCGCGTCACGAGCCCCACCCGGTGCGGCGATGGCCTGTTCGTCGCCGGCGATCATCGTGACACCGCGTCTATCCAGGGCGCACTCGTGTCGGGCGAGCGAGCCGCGCGCGCCGTTCTCGCCGACTTCGCATCACCTGAGGGGTGGGCATCCCCGGCGGGATAGCCTCACATCGTGACGAGTCTTCATTCCGCGGATGCCGCGGTGACCCAGTTCGCAGTCCTCGATGCCCTGCTGGCCGGGGCGTACGAGTCCGGCATCAGCGTCGCCGCCGTGCACGAACTGGGCGACTTCGGCATCGGCTGCTGCGACCACCTCGGCGGCGAAGTGCTCATCTTCGACGGCGAGGTCTATGAGTGCACCGTGGGCGCGCCGCCCGATCGCATGCGCGACGACCAGATCCTCCCGTTCGTCGACGTGTGCCGGTTTCCCGCCGCAGCGCCGGTGACACTGACCGGTGAAGATCTTCCGCGGTTCACCGACCGCGTGGAGGCCGGGCTCGTCAGCCGCAACCTGTTCCACGCCGTCCGCGTGGACGGCACCTTCGCCTCGCTCCGCGTGCGCATCACGCCCCGTCAGCATCATCCGTTCCGGCCGCTGGCTGATGTCACGAGCGGACAGATCGAAACCGTTCTCGAGGGTTCTCGAGGCACGGTCGTCGGGTTCTGGGCGCCTGCGATCTATCAGGGCATCACCGTGGCCGGATTGCACATGCACTTCCTCGCCGACGACCGCAGCGTGGGCGGTCACGTCCTGGACCTGACGATCGGTGAGGCCCAGCTGAAAATGGCGGCCTATGCCCGGTTCGACCTGCGGCTTCCCGCCGACGACGTGTTCCTGCGGACCGAACTGACCCACGGCGAGGATCACCGCATCGTGACGGTCGAGGGCGGCGCGGGCCCTGACCGCCGTCAGCCGGGATTCACGCCTCCTTTGGCCACACGGTTGAACAGCGCATCGGCGGAGTAGCGCAGCACGTCTTCGCGCAGCAGCAGCCGTTCCTTGGCCAGCTTCGTCGCCGCCGCGGTCACCTTGGCGACGTAGACACCGTGCGAGCGGTAGCGCTCCTGGATCGAGAGTCGGGAATCGCCCGTGGATTCGCGCTCCTTCTTCGTCGCCGCGAACGGGATCTTCTGACCGCTGGCGTTGCACAGGTCATCGGCCGCCTTATCGGCGGCGCGCACGTTCCAGCCCGAGTAGGTGGCCACCGGCACCGCGATCTCAGGGAGGCGGATGCCGGCGATGTCGTTCCCGTCGGCATCCGTCTTCGGCACGAAGACCGGGTAGACGCCTTGATCGATCACGGGAGGCAGCGTCGTGAGGATCCCGTCTGAGAACTCGGGGCCGAAGTCGAAGGCATCGCCGGTCGTCGTCTTGCCGTTGTAGTTCACGTCTGGAATGCGGGGGAAGCCGACGTCCGACTGCGGCAGCGCCGGCACGAGCGTGCCGTCACTGCGACGGGGGATGCGGTTGGGCGGTGGGGCCGTGCCGTCGGCGACCCACTGGTCGAGGGCGACGAGAAGTGCGCGTGCGACAGGATCGGGCAGCAGCGGATTCTGGGCCTGCTGGCAGGATCCGGTGCCGAGCTCGGGCGCGTGCGGGAGGCTCGCCAGCAGGTAGTAGCGCACGTCCGGGGTCAGCGCCAGGTCGAGGTCGTTGCCGGAGGTGTCGGTCGTCAGCAGCGATGCCGCCTTGTTCCAGTACTCGGTCTCGGAGTTGATCTCGAACATCTTCGGGCATGTGCCGCTCTCGGTGCACAGGCGCAGAACGCCGTCTCGCTGCCCGGTCACCGCGTCGGTGGTCACATGGTTCGCGAACGGGAAGTGCCGCTCGGGGAACCAGCGCCCGATGTGCTGGCGCATCGTGCGTCCGGGCTGGGCGAACCGGTAATTGAAGAAGCCGCCGGACGCGCCCGCCACGAGGCCCTCCATGCCGTCGATCGCGCGTCCGCCATCGGCGGTCTCGTTGAAGCCGAGGCGGATGAAGTCGTGCAGTGCCCGGCAGGGCTGCGAATAGCAGAACGAGTACACCTGCTGCGCCTGGCCGGCGAGCGGGTTCGGATTGCCGGATCTGTCGGTCTCGGCGTTGCGCACGAAATCGGCGATGTCGCGGATCGCCGCGAACGCCAGGCCGACGACGATCGGGTCTTTCGCGGGGTAGGTGAACTCGTAGAGGGCGCTCTGCTGGAACGGCACCGGCGTGCCGTCCTCGTCCAGAAGCTGGATGCTCTTGCCATCGAGGGCGAACGCCCAGTTGCGTTCAGGGACGACCACAGGCGAGTCGTCGTAGAGCATGCGGACCGTCATCGAGGCCTGCGACGTGTCGAGGCTCGCCGTCGGGTACGTCAGTGCGTAGGCGCCGTCGTTGACCTCCCCGGTCACGGACGACGTGCCGACGAAGTCGTAGGTGATCTCCTCGAGGGCGGGCCCGACGATCGCCGAGCCGTCGGCAGTGGTCGCGATCGGATACGTCGCCTGGAGGCCGCTGCTCGGGGCCGTGGGGTCCCAGGCGATCGAGAGGATGCTGAAGCCCTCTCGCATCAGGAAGCCGTTGCCGGCATCGATCCGGCGGGACGGGTCGTTGGAGGGCGGTGCGCTGTTGAGGAAGAACAGCGACACGATGCTGCCGCGATTGGTCGGCTCGTAGACGAGGCGGTGGTTGCCTTTCGACGGGTCCGCGGGCCGCAGGAGCACGAACTCGACCTCGTAATTCACCATGCCCGCCTCGTTGCGGGGGGCGTTCTGCAGGTCGGCGATCGGCGCGTTGCGAGCATCGCCTGGATCGACCGAGCCGATGATCGACCCGCGCACCTGTTCGTACGAGCCGACCTTCCCGAAGGATCGCCCTCCGAAGGCCGGAGCGGGTGGGTCGATACGCACCTCCTCGACGCCGGCGTCCGACGCCGCGAGCGCCTGACCGATCGTGCGGGACGCCCCGCCGATGTCGGCGCTCGCCGGTTCCGACCCGACGGTGAACGGCAGCGCGGTGCCGATGAGGATCGCCGTCGCGACGATCGCCAGGGCGCTCATTCCGAGCCTGAGGCGCCCCGAACGAACGCCGAACGTGGACTTCATCTCCGCCGCCCCCCGACCGCGTGCACACCGTCGTGCGGTGCGACGCAACCTACTCCCTTTCCGCCGCATCCGACAGAGAGGCAGTCGGATGCCGCGCCGCGGTCAGGGCTATCATCACGCCGTGGCCTTCACCGGATTCGATCCCGACGCACTCGCCTTCTATGCCGAGCTTCGGCAGAACAACACGAAGGAGTGGTGGGCCGCTCACCGCGCACGGTTCGACGAGCACGTCGCGGCGCCGTTCGAGCAGCTCGCGGCGGCGCTGGCCGACGAGTTCGGAGAGGTGAAGGTCTTCCGGCCGTATCGCGACGTGCGATTCAGCGCCGACAAGTCTCCGTACAAGCTCCAGATCGGCATGGTCACCCGCAGCAGCCCCGCACACTACATTCAGCTTTCCGAGGAGGGCCTGCTCACGGGCGGTGGAGTTTACGACGTGCCGACCGCCGCCCTGGCCAGGTTCCGCGAACTCGTCGACGATCCTGGTCCTGCCGGTCGGCTCCAGCGCGTGCTCGACGAACTCGAGCGCCGCGGCTTCACTCCGATGACCGACGACGCGTTGCGGACCGCTCCCCGCGGCTATCGCGCCGATCACCCGCGGATCGAGCTGCTGCGGCTGCGCCGCCTGGCGGTGGGACGACACGATGATCCCGGGGAATGGATGTGGGCGCCCGACGCGCTCGACGCGGTGCGCGAGCGGTGGCGGGCGGTCTCGCTGTGGTGCGGGTGGCTCCGCGACAACCTCGAGGGGCACCTCACCGCGCGGCGATGAGGCCGACGCGGATGGCACGACTCACGACGAGGCGCCGCCGCGTCCCGGGACCTCTCGTGCCGCCGCCCAACCAGGTCTATCCTGGCCGTGGAGGTGGTGGACGATGCACGCCATCGCGGGAGATCGAGTGCGGATCCACGGGCGCATCGTGGGCGCCGCGGAGCGGGTCGGCGAGGTCGTCGAGGTTCGCGGGAGCGACGAGAATCCGCTTCTCGTCGTCCGTTTCGACGACGGCCATCAGACGATCCTGGCGCCGGGCGGCGACTGCGAGATTCTCCACAAGGAGTGAACTCTCGCAGGACTCCGGCTAGAGCCCGACCGCCATGTCGGTGAAGCGCGAGAAGTGGCCCTGGAACGCCACGGTGATCGTGTCGGTCGGGCCCGTTGCGGTGCTTCGCGACGATCAGGTCGGCTTCGCCCGCTCGGGGGCTGTCCTTCTCATAGGCGGACTCCCGGTGCAGCAGCACGACCATGTCGGCATCCTGCTCGATCGAGCCCGACTCGCGGAGATCGGACAGCGCGGGCTTCTTGTCGGCGCGCTGCTCGGGACCACGGTTCAGCTGCGAGAGTGCGATCACAGGAACCTGCAGCTCCTTCGCGAGCAGCTTGAGCGCACGGGAGAACTCCGACACCTCCTGCTGGCGCGACTCGACGCGTTTGCCGCTCGTCATGAGCTGCAGGTAGTCGATGATCACCATCTTCAGACCCTGGCGCTGCTTGAGACGACGGCACTTCGCGCGGATCTCCACCAGCGTCATGTTGGGACTGTCGTCGATATAGAGGGGTGCGTCGTTGATGCGGCCTCTCGTGGAGGCGATCGTGGTCCAGTCGCGGGAGTCGAGCGTCCCCTTGCGCATGTTCTGCAGCGGCACAGCGCCCTCGGCGCTCATCAGCCGCATGGCGATCTCGCTTCGCCCCATCTCCAGCGAGAACAGGATCGTGGGGAATCCGTGCTTGATCGCGGCGGACCGGGCGAAGTCCAGCGCGAGGGTCGACTTACCCATCGCGGGTCGCGCGGCGATGATGATCATCTGGCCGGCATGCAGTCCGTTCGTGAGCTGGTCGAGGCCGGAGAAGCCGGTGGGGATGCCGGTCATCTGGCCGTCGCGGCCGCGGGCGGCTTCGATCTCATCGACTGCCGCACTGACGGCGACCTCGAGAGGCACATAGTCTTCGGCCGCATCCGCGCCGGTGACACCGTAGATCTCGGCCTGCGCGTTGTTGACGAGGTCGAGCGCTTCGCCCTGGCCCGAGTAGCCCATCTGGACGATGCGCGTGCCGGCGTCGACCAGCCGGCGCAGCAGCGCGCGCTCCGAGACGATCGAGGCGTAGTAGCCGGCGTTCGCGGCCGTGGGCACGATCGAAGTGAGGGTGTGCAGGTAGTCGGCGCCGCCTGCGCGCTGCAGCTCGCCGGTCTTGATCAGCTCATCGGTGACGGCGACGACATCCGTGGGCTCACCGTGCGAATAGAGCGTGAGCACGGCCTCGAAGATCAGCTCGTGCTTGGGAACGTAGAAGTCGACACCGCGGAGCGTCTCGATGACGTCGGCGACGGCATCCTTCGACAGCAGCATGCCTCCGAGCGCGCTCTGCTCCGCGAGCAGGTCGTGCGGCGGCGTACGCTCGTGCTCTCGACGCTGCCCCCCAAGGCGTTCGTCCGAGATGTCGGCAATCGACATATGCACTTCCTCCACGTCGTCTGGCCACGGCAAAGCACGGTTCACCCGGGATCGCTGCGAAGAGCGAGCGCGCTTCAGCACGACCAGACCGATGCCGCAGCATCCTCTCGTCCTGCTTTCAGCAGAACACGAACCGCCGACATGCGTCTGCGTCGACGTGTCGCGCGCCATTCCCCCGTGGGCCGCACCCCACGCTAGGGACGGGTTTCACGACATGCAACAGCGCTTGTGGATAACTCTGTGGAGAGCCTGCGCGAAACGCCGACAAGCCTGTGCACAACGTGTGTGGAGAAGTGGAGACTGGCCGCGATTCTTCTCGACGTTTATCCCGTTGACCGGGGATTTATCCGGAGAGAGCCTGTGAGTTGAGATGTGGTTGAAGTCACACTTGAAGGTTGCATCCGATAGCCCGCTGCCTGTGTACAGATCCGTGTCAAGGGGACTCGATTCTCGTCGGCCTGTGTAGACAAGCTCCGCGAGGTGGGCTACGGTCGGAGATCCAGGCACCCCTTACGATCTGTTTTCGCTCGAAGACGGATTGATATACGTCGTCGTATCGGAGGTGAACGTGGACACCGCAGACTCGCAGCACTTGTCGAAACTCTCCAAGATGCTGCTCGCAGGAATCGGCGTCGCGTTCGCGTGGGTTCTGCTTTCCATCGCACTCGGCCTGTCGGCCTCGCACGCACACGCCGATGACGACCCGGGCCTTCTGGGCGCCGTCGCCGCCACGGTCGATGACACGACCTCCGCCGTGACGACTGTCGTCGAGGATTCGACCGCAGCTGTCGCTGACACCGTCACTCCCGTCGTAGAGACAGTGGCCGCCGTCGCTCCCGCTCTTCCTGTCGCCCCGGTCGTCGAAGCCGTAGAGGTCACCGTTGCTCCGGTCGTGGAGACGGTGGCGGAAGTCGCCGACTCCGGCGTCGTAGCGCCGATCGTGGACTCGACGGTCGCCGTCGTCGACACCGTTCCCGTCGTCGGAAGCGTCGTCTCCGCACTCGGTGCAGACGACGCGCTGTCCTCCGTCGGCAACAGCGTCGACGGCGTGCTGGACGGCACGGCGGGCGCTGTCGTCGGCACCGTCACCGAGGTCGTCGACAGTGCGACCGGCGTGGTGACCACCGACATCGTCCCCCCGGTCTTCGGCCGGGCCCCCGTGCTCTCCGGCACCGCCGACGTCGGCGGTGCTGTCGATGTGCGAACGGCAGCAGGTGGCCTGGACCCGTTCGAGACCCTGGCGCGCGCCGCATACCTGACCGGTGCCGCGGCCTGGCTCTCACTCACCTCAGACGCGCCCGCAAGCCTCTCATCGCCCGACGGCGCGGCTGTCAGTGGCGGGAGCTTCAGTGGCATGATCGCGCTTCTGCGCTCCGTCATGCAGGCGGACTACGTCCTCACCGGATCCGCTGGTGCGGGTCCTGGCGCGTGGGTGCTGGTCGCCCTCGGCTTCGTCGTCGCATACCGTGCCTGGATGCGTCGTACGGGGCTCGAGAACGACGCGGCGCCGCCCGCGCCCGCATACTCCACCGACGTCTCTCCCGACTGATCGGATTCTCGCCGTCATTGCGACGGCTGAGAATCCCGCGCATTCACGCGCATCCGATCAAGTCACACATCTCAAGGAGAGATCATGCACACCTTCATCAAGCGCGCCCTCGTGGGCACGCTCCTCGCCGGCGGCATCACGCTGTTCGGCGCGACGGTCGCGAACGCGGCCGAGACAACGGGGGAGGACGGACTGCTGTCCGGCAACCAAGCCCTCATCGACGTGTCGGCCCCGGTCAGCATCGTCGACAACGCGGTATCGGTCATCGGTGACAGCACCGTCGTCTCGACACCGCCCGCCCCGGTCACCGCACCGGCCCCCGCGCCGGCCGCACCGGTCGAGCCGCCCACCACGAGCGGGGAAGACGGCATCGCGTCCGGCAACCAGGCGATCGTGAGCGTCGATGTTCCGGTCACCGTCACGGACAATGCCGTGTCGGTCATCGGTGACAGCACGGTCGTGAACACGGCGCCGGCGCCGGCCACCGCCCCCACCGAGACCACCGCACCGAGCGAGGGACCGGTCACCACGGGAGAGGATGGGATCCTCAGCGGAAACCAGGTCCTCGCGTCGGTCACCGCGCCCATCACAGTGAGCGGCAACGCTGTCTCGGTCATCGGTGACAGCACGGTCGTGAACACGGCGCCGGCCACCGCCCCCGGCAACGGCGGCGGCACCTGGATCGCACCGACCACGTCGGGAGAAGACGGAATCCTCAGCGGAAACCAGATCATCCCGGTCGTGAACGCCCCCGTGAACGTCACGGGCAACGCCGTCGTCGGTGATCGGTGACAGCACCGTGATCGGCGGCAGCCACGGCACCACCCCCGGCAACGGCGGCGGCACCTGGATCGCACCGACCACGTCGGGAGAAGACGGAATCCTCAGCGGAAACCAGATCATCCCGGTCGTGAACGCCCCCGTGAACGTCACGGGCAACGCCGTGTCGGTGATCGGTGACAGCACCGTGATCGGCGGCAGCCACGGCACCACCCCCGGCAACGGCGGCGGCACCTGGATCGCACCGACCACGTCGGGAGAAGACGGAATCCTCAGCGGAAACCAGATCATCCCGGTGATCAACGCCCCCGTCACGATCGGCGGCAACGCCGTCTCGGTCATCGGTGACAGCACCGTCATCAACCCGGGAACCCCCGGCACCCCGGGAACCCCCGGCACCCCGGGAACCCCGGGAACCCCCGGAACCCCCGGCACCCCGGGAACCCCCGGCACCCCGGGAACCCCGGGAACCCCCGGAACCCCCGGCACCCCGGGAACCCCCGGCACCCCCGGCACCCCCGGCACCCCCGGGCACCCCGGGAACCCCCGGCACCCCGGGTCACACCACCGAGTCGATGGGCGCCATGGCCTCGGTCAGCTCCGCCCAGCTCGCCGCAACTGGGGGGACCGGCGGACTCGCCGTGCTGCTGATGGGCCTCGCGCTCATCGCAGCCGGCGGGGTCGTCGTCGCGCGGCGACGGGTCGCGTGAGGCGGCGGCGGGTCGGGCGCCTGGCCTGACCCGCCCCGCACCGCGAGCCGAAAGCGGATGCCGCAGACCGGAACCCTCCGAGGAGGGCCGGGCTGCGGCATCCGTCGTGCCTGGCGAACCTACTTCGCGGCGACCACCACGAGGGTGATCACGGCGGTCAGGTCGTCACGGAGACGGATCGTCGCCTCGTGCTCGCCCACCGACTTGATCGGCGTCGTGATGTGGATCTTGCGCTTGTCGAGATCGCCCAGGCCGGCGGCCTTGACGGCGTCGGCGACGTCACCGGTCTTGACCGAGCCGAACAGGCGCCCTTCGGCACCCGCCTTGACGGTGAGCTTGACCTTGTTGGACTCGAGGGCGTCCTTGAGTGCGACGGCCTCTTCGTGGTCGTGGATCGCGCGGGCGTCACGGCCGGCGCGAATCGACGCGACCTGCTTCTCGCCACCGCGGCTCCACGCCACTGCATAGCCCTGGGGAATGAGGTAGTTGCGGGCGTACCCGTTCTTGACCTCGACCACGTCACCGGCGCTACCGAGCCCGGCGACCTCGTTCGTGAGAATCAGCTTCGACATATCAGTCCCTACCTGCCGGCGCCGGCGTAGGGCAGGAGAGCCATCTCGCGCGCGTTCTTGATCGCGCGAGCGATCAGACGCTGCTCCTGCACGTTGACACCGGTGATGCGACGGGCGCGGATCTTCCCACGCTCCGAGATGAACTTGCGGAGCGTCGCAACGTCCTTGTAGTCGATGACACCGACGCGAGTCGGCTTCGCGGGAGCGGCGGTCTTGCCGCCCTTCCGCGGCTTGCGGCGGTCGCCGCTTGACTTTCCAGCCATGGTTGTTCCTTTACTTGAAGAAGATCGGATGCCGCGCCTGAGCGCGCGCGCTCGGGGCGCAGCATCCGCAGATTGTGTTTAGAACGGAGTGTCGTCGCCGTAGGCGCCGGGAGCTGCCCACGAGTCGCCGCCGCTGTTGCCGCCCTGACGGGCTGCCGGAGCCGCCGGAGTGCCGGGCGTCGACCACGGCTCGTCCGAGACCTGGCCGCGGGACTGACCGCCGCCGGCCGCGCGCGTCACCTGGGCGGTGGCGTAGCGGAGCGAGGGCCCGATCTCGTCGATCTCGAGCTCGATGGAAGTGCGCTTCTCGCCTTCCTTCGTCTCGTACGAGCGCTGCTTCAGGCGACCGGTCGCGACGACGCGCGAGCCCTTCGTCAGCGAGCCCGCGACGTGCTCGGCGAACTCGCGCCAGACGGACGCGCGGAGGAACAGCGCTTCGCCGTCCTTCCACTCGCTCGTTGCGCGGTCGAAGTTGCGCGGCGTCGACGCGATCGTGAAGTTCGCGACGGGGAGTCCGTTCTGCGTGTAACGCAGTTCGGGATCAGCCGTGAGGTTTCCCACGACGGTGATGATCGTCTCGCCGGCCATCGTCGTTACGCGTCCTGCTTGACGGTCTTCGGCGGGCGGGCGGCCTTGCGGGCAGCCTTCTCCTCGGCGCGCACGCGCTCGGACTCGATCAGGGCGATCGCTTCCTCGGCACGGAGCACCTTGGTGCGCATGACCTGCTCGCTGAGCTTGAGCTGACGGTCGAGCTCCTGAGTCGCGGCGCTGGTCGCAGTGAAGGCGACGACGGCGTAGATGCCCTCGTTCTTCTTCTGGATCTCGTACGCGAGCCGGCGCTTGCCCCAGATGTCGACGTTGTCGATCGAGCCACCGTCGGTCGTGATGACCTTCAGGAACTTGTCGAGGGTCGCAGGGACCTGTCGCTCATCGATCTCGGGGTTCAGAATGACCATGAGTTCGTACTGGTGCGTCACTAACCCACCTCCTTCGGACTAGAACGGCCGCCGGGCATTTCCCGACAGCAGGAGGGTGTGTGCACGTGTCACGGACTTCTGCGGACTGGGCCGCTGCCGGACAACCTCCACAGTCTACCGGATAGCCGGCTCCCTCCCGAATCCGGTCGCGCTCGGACGAGGGCGACGCACTATCGCACCCCGGCTCACTTGTCGAGGGCTGGATGCCTCCATGGGTCTGTGGTGGGCTGTGCGGCGGTGTGCCATACCGGCTCACCGCACGTGACCGGTTCCGCGGGCACCACAAGTCGTTCCGCGGGGCACGACTCTGGAGGTATTCCTGTGCAAAGACCTCGACGCCGAACCGTCGGCGCGATGATGCTGGGCGGCGCCACCGCCCTGGCAATGACACTCACGTCCGTCGTACCCGCCCTCGCGGCTCCGGGCGATGAAACCATGACTGTGCCGATCAACGACAGTGAGGCGGGCGGCACCTACGACCAGGAGTTCACGAAGGTCTACTCGAACACGACGCCCGACGGAACCCCGGTCTACATCTACGTTCCGGAGGGGACGCCCCTCGACGGGACTGCTCCCGCCGGCGTCGACAGCCTCGACCCGGCCTTCGACCCGACGGCCGATGACGAGTTCGTCCCCTGCGCCGACGCGGATCCCTCCGACTACACGCTGACCCAGGCGCAGATCGATTACATGGGTGACCAGCTGGCGAACCAGATCGTCGCGGTCGACGAAGAGCATTTCGGGCCGATGGATGCTGCCTCTCCCGAGGATCCGGCGAGTGACTCCCTCGTGATGCTGGTCTACAACGTGCAGGACACCAGCTACTACAACTGCGGCGAGGACAGCTACACCGCGGGCTACTTCGCGCCCGACTACATCGACTCGGCCGGCATGAACGTCATCGTCATCGACGCGTTCGACTGGGCGAACCGGGTCGGACCGGACGACTCGGAGTGGCGCGACGATGACCCCGAGAACGATCAGGCGACTCTGTACGAGGGTGTCATCGCTCACGAGCTGGAGCACCTGCTGCACAATTACAGCGACCCGGGCGAGCTCTCGTGGGTCGACGAGGGTCTGGCGGACTTCGCGGCATTCCTCAACGGCTACGACGCCGCAGGATCGCACCTGACCTACCACCAGGTCTTCTACGCCGACACCTCGCTCACACGATGGGCCGGCGGGCTCCAGAACTACGGCGCCGCGTACACCTTCTTCCAGTACCTCTGGGAGCAGGCCGGCGGAAACGGCGACGGGACCTACGAGCCCGATCTGACGTACGACGGCGTTGCCGGAGACCTGCTGATCAAGCGCATCTTCGAGAATCAGGGCGACGGAATGGACGGCGTGCAGGCGGCGATCGACCAGTTCAACGCTGAGACCGGCGCCGATCTGCGCGACGTCACGAGCCTGTACCAGGACTGGGCCGTCGCGGTGTACCTCGACGACGAGGAGTCCGACCTGTGGGACATCAGGGCCGCCGACTTCGGCGACGTCGATTCCGACGGCTGGACGATCGACATCGCCGATGACGAGTTCTGGGACGGCCGTGGCAGCAACCAGGGCGCCCAGCCCTCATCCAAGTGGGACAAGCGCGAGAACGGCCAGGCGCCGGTCGCGGTGCCGTACGGCATCCAGGTCGAGCGCTTCCGCAACCCGGGTCCGGTCGTGACCGTGGCACTCGACGGTGAGGACAGCAGCCAGGTCGCGCCGCACACGGGCGACACGCACTGGTACGCCGGCTATGAGAGTCAGTCCGAGAACGTGCTCGACGTCGATGTGGCGGGCGAGGCTGCCTCGCTGGACTTCTGGACCTGGCACTTCATCGAGGAGGGCTGGGACTACGGATTCGTCGAGGCTCTCGTGGACGGCGAATGGGTCACCGTGCCCCTCGTCGACGACGCCGGCACGACGGTGACCTCGAACGACGACCCGCACGGCGGCAACACCGAGGGCAACGGCCTCACCGGAACCTCCGGCGGCGCGTACTTCGTCGACGAGCCGGAGTACGTGCACCTGACCGCGCAGCTGCCGGCCGGGACCACGGACGTTCAGTTCCGCTACTCGACCGACGCGGCGTACCTCGACACCGGATGGTTCGTCGATGACGTGATGGTCAATGGCGCAGCGGCGACCGTGTCCTCGGACGCGGGCGAGTGGGTCCAGACCAACGGCATCCAGGACAACAACTGGACGCTGCAGGTCATCTCATCGTGCGACCTCACCCCGGGCGTCGTCTCCGCGTACGAGATCACGGACGGCGCGGGCAACTTCGTCTACCGGCTCACGGGCGACCAGATCAGCCAGGGAGGGTTCACCACCAAGTGCGCGAACGGCACCAAGAGCGACTTCGTCACTCTGGTCTCGAACCTGCCGACGGGTGATCTGACCTTCCTCGACGCGGGCTACGACCTCACGGTCAGCAAGAAGAAGTAGAGCAGCGGCGCGCGAGCGCACAGGGGCCCGGGTGAGCGATCACTCGGGCCCTTCTTCGCGGAGCAGTTCGTTCAGCCACTCGCGGTCCGCATCCGGCGCAGGCGGGGCGAGCGGATACGCGGCGGGCGTGGCCGAGAACGTGATCGGATGCCGCACCCCCGGCATCCGCTCGCCGTCGGCGCCGGCCGACACGATCGGGTCGAGGCCGAGCTCATCGGCCCACGCGAAGGCCTCTCCGACGTCGAGGATCGGCGCGCACGGCACCCCGGCGGCGGTGAGGATGTCGTACCACTCGCGTGCCGTGCGGGCGGCGAGCGCCGCCTCGAGCACGGGCCGCAGCGCGTCGCGATGAGCCGTTCGCTCCCGGGCACGCGCGAAGCGCGGGTCGACGGCGACCCCGAGCGCCGTGCACAGACGGGCGAACTGACCGTCGTTGCCGACCGCGATCACGATATGTCCGTCAGCGGTGGGGAGGGGGCCGTACGGGTAGATGCTCGGGTGGTCGTTGCCGAGCCGCTGCGGTACGACACCGGCGGACGCGAAAGCGCCTGACTGGTTGACGAGCGCCGACAGCGCCGAGCTCAGCAGGTTGACCTCGACGCGCTGGCCCTCGCCGGTGACATCGAGGTGGCGCAGCGCCGCCAGAATGCCGACCGCGGCGTGCAGTCCGGTGACGACGTCGACGATCGCCACCCCCGCCTTGGTCGGATCGCCGCCCGGCGACCCGGTGACGCTCATCAGGCCGGACAGTGCCTGGGCAAGGACGTCGTAGCCGGGAAGCTGCGAGCCGGCACCGAACCCGCTGATCGAGGCGTAGACGACGCGTGGGTTCCCGGTGCGCACGGTCTCGTAGTCCAGGCCGAACCGCGCCAGGCCGCCGGGCTTGAAGTTCTCGATCACGACGTCGGCGCGCGCGGCGAGCGCGCAGGCGGTGGCCAGATCGGCACTATCGGCGAAGTCGAGGGTCACCGCCCGCTTGCTGCGGTTGACCGACAGGTAGTAGGTCGCCTCCTCACCGCGCGGCCCAGGCGTGGCCGGCGGCATCCAGTGCCTCGTCTCGTCGCCGTCGGGGCCCTCGACCTTCACGATGGTCGCCCCGAGGTCGCCGAGCAGCATCGTGCAGTACGGGCCGGCGAGCACGCGGGTGAAGTCCGCGACGAGCAGCCCGCTCAGGGGTCCTGTCGTCTTCGCGGCGGCATCCGTCACCGGAAGGCCCCGATGCCGGTGAGGTGCTCGCCGAGGATCAGGGTGTGCACCTCGTCGGTGCCCTCGTACGTGCGCACCGACTCCAGGTTCGCGGCATGGCGGATCGGCGAGTGTTCGAGCAGCACGCCGTTGCCGCCGAGGATCGTGCGGGCCTCGCGCGCGATGGCGAGGGCTTCGCGCACGTTGTTGAGCTTGCCGAGCGAGATCTGCGCGGGGGTGATCGCGTCAACGTCCTTCAATCGCCCCAGGTGGAGGGCGAGCAGAGCGCCCTTCTGCAGCTCGACCACCATGTTCACGAGCTTCTGCTGCGTGAGCTGGAAGCCCGCGATCGGCCGGTCGAACTGCTCACGGGCGAGCGCGTACCGCAGCGCTGATTCGTAGCTGTCGCGGCCGGCCCCTATTGCGCCCCACACGATCCCGTACCGCGCCTCGTTGAGAGCGGAGAAGGGGCCGCGCAGACCGCGCGCACCGGGAAGGAGAGCGGATGCCGGCAGCCTCACGTCGTCGAAGTGCAGCTCGGTCTGGATCGATGCGCGCATCGAGAGCTTCGGCTCGAGCACCGTGATGTGGAATCCCGGGGCATCGGTCGGCACGATGAAGCCGCGGACGCCGTCATCGGTCTGCGCCCAGACCACCGTCAGCTGTGCGACGGACGCGAGGCCGATCCATCGCTTCGACCCGGTCAGCATCCAGTCGTCGCCGTCTCGGCGGGCGAAGGTCTTCATGCTCGACGGGTCACTGCCGGCACCCGGTTCGGTGAGCCCGAAGCTGCCGATCACCTCGCCGGTCGCCATGCGCGGCAGCCACTCCTGCTTCTGCTCCTCGCTGCCCCACCGATGGATCGAGCCCATCGCCAGCGAACCCTGCACCGAGACGAAGGTGCGCAGCCCGGAGTCGCCGGCCTCGAGCTCGAGCGCGGCGAGCCCGTACTCCACGGCGCTGCGCCCCGGGCATCCGTATCCGTCGAGATTCATGCCGAGCACGCCGAGCGCGCCGAAGGCCGGGGCGAGCTCGGCGGGGAAGTGGGCGCGATCGAACCATTCCGCGATGTGCGGGCGGATCTCGGCGTCGACGAACGCGCGCACGCGGTCACGCCCAGCCCGCTCCTCGGCGCTGAGAAGCGCATCGATGCCCAGCACGTCGGACGCCGCCCGCAGCGCGTCGATGTCTTCGGGGTCTCGCGCGCTCATACCGACTCCTTCGTTGGTGCGGGTGCTCTTCCCGCCGAGTGCGAGCCTCGCCCGATGCCGAACTCAGGCTGAACGCTCCGGGATGGGCCTTGTTGGGGCGTGTCGGCCAGATCCACCATATCCAGCCTGAATACGGCAGCCACGCCGGGCGGCAAACTGCGGCCGGACGACGCAGTCGGCGCAGCGACGCCGAGTAGCGTGTTCGTCATGGAGCGAACGGACGAGGTGGACCGGTGACCGGGCCCGCGGCATCCGTCTCGTTGGATGCCCGCCCGCTCGTCGACCCGGTCGACCGCAACGCGGTGCGCGCGTACGCCCGGCGGCTGCGGGCGAGCGGCGGCGCGACCTCGATGTTCGGCTCGGCGGCCACCGTCGTGCCTGTCATCATCGGCGTCGCGTTCTTCATCATGTTCGGCAGCGTCTTCCTCACCGTGATCGGCTCGATCATCGCCTCGCTCGCCTCCGTGCGCACCGGCGACACGGGTGCCCCGTTCCTGTTCTCGGCGTTCGGCGCCGTGCTGCCGATCGTCGTGATGGGTGGCGCGCTGGCAGCGATCGCGATCTACATCACACGCGCAACGCTGGGTCGCAACGAGCGCGGATACCGCCTGGACCGCTTCGCCGCGGCGAACGGCATGACCTATCTGCCCGCGCTGGCCGCACCCGCCCTCCCCGGCATAATCTTCGGATCCGGCAGCTCGCGCTTCTCGAGCGACCTGGTGCGCGGCCAGCAGCCTCGCTTCGTCGAATTCGCGAACTACCAGTACACAACCGGCTCGGGCAAGAACCGCACCACGCATCGGTGGGGTTACGTCGCGATCAAGCTCGACGTGCCGCTGCCGAACATCGTGCTCGATGCGACGAGCAACAACAGCCTCTTCGGCTCGAATCTGCCTGCGACCTTCGACCGAGACCAGAAGCTCAGCCTCGAGGGCGATTTCGATCAGCACTTCTCTCTGTACTGCCCGGAGGGGTACGAACAGGACGCTCTGTACCTGTTCACGCCCGACATCATGGCGCGCTTCATCGACCACGCGGCCGCGCTCGATGTCGAGATCGTCGATGACTGGCTTTTCCTCTACGGCAAGCGCGAGGTCTCGGGACTCGACCCCGCCACGTGGGCGTGGCTGTTCTCGGTCGTCGCCGCGCTGCTCGACAAGTTCGCCCAATGGGCGCGCTGGCGCGACGAACGGCTGCATGCGGATGCCGCCGCCGCGGCATCGGCGATGCTGGGGTCGGCCGATGCGGGAGCCGAGCCGGCGACGACGGGAGCGGCATCCGCTCCGTCCACGGCGCTGCCGTTCGCCGCCCCCACGCAGGCACTGCGGCCACCGCCCGGTGTCGCACTCACCGGACGCCGTCTCAAACGCGGCGTGCCCTGGGGTGCGGTCATCGTGTTCGGGTTCTTCGCCGCGTTCTGGCTCGCCGGTCAGTTCGGACTGGTCGACCTGTTCTTCGGGATGTTCAGCCCCTGAGCGGGCTCAGTCCTCGCGCGTCGCGTCCCAGACGGCGCGGCGCGCTGCCTGCTCGACCGGGTCGGGCACCGGCAGCGACGCGATGAGGCGCTTGGTGTAGGGATCCTGCGGGTTCCCGAGCACTTTCGCCGTCGGTCCGGTCTCGGCGATCTCGCCGTTGTGCAACACGACGATCGTGTGGGCGAGCAGGTCGACGACCGCGAGGTCGTGCGTGATGAACAGGGTGGCGAAGCCGAAGCGCTCCTGGAGCTCGCGGAACAGCTCGAGCACCCGTGCTTGGACCGAAACGTCGAGCGCGCTGGTCGGCTCATCGGCGATCAGCAGCTTCGGGTCGAGCGCGAGCGCGCGCGCGAGCGAGGCCCGCTGACGCTGACCGCCGGAAAGTTCGTGCGGATAGCGTTCGCCGAACGCCTTCGGCAACTGCACCGCCTCGAGGAGCTCGTCGACCTTCGACTGCGCGGACGAGATGTCTCGCACGCCGGTGTGCACGATGAGCGGCTCGGCGACGTTCTGCGCGATCGTCAGCAGCGGATTGAAGCTCGTCGCGGGGTCCTGGAAAACGAAGCCGAGTTCTTTGCGCTTCCGCTTGAACTCACGTTCCTTCACGCCGAGCATCTCGGTGCCGAGCACGCGCAGCGAACCTCCGGCGACGGGAGTGAGGCCTGCTATGGCGCGGCCGATCGTGGTCTTGCCCGAGCCGCTCTCGCCGACGAGGCCGAGCACCTCGCCCGGGGCGATCGTGAAGCTCACCTTGTCGACGGCACGGAAGGCCGCCCGACGGAAGCGGCCGGCGTACTCGATCACGAGGTCCTGCGCGACGACGACCGACTCGGCGGCGGCGGCCCCTGCAGGCAGCTGACGGTCGGAGATCTCCAGCCGCGGCACGGCCGCGAGAAGCTTCCTGGTGTACTCGTGCGTCGGGGCGGCGAACAGCTCCTTCACCGGCGCGGTCTCGACGATCTCGCCGTCGAGCATCACCGCGACCCGGTCGGCGAGGTCGGCGACGACGCCCATGTTGTGCGTGATCAGGACGATCGCGGTACCGTCCTCGTCGCGCAGGCGCCGCAGCAGCTCGAGGATCTCCGCCTGCACGGTGACATCGAGCGCGGTCGTCGGCTCATCGGCGACGATCACGGTCGGGTCGAGCGCGAGCGCGGTCGCGATGACGATGCGCTGCTTCTGTCCGCCCGAGAACTGGTGCGGGTAGTCGTCCACTCGGTGTTCGGCGTCGGGGATGCCGACGCGTTTGAGCATCTCGATCGCACGCTTTCGCGCCTGCGACTTCGTGTACTTGCCGTGGGCGCGCAGGCCCTCCGCGAGCTGCCAGCCGACGGTGAAGACCGGGTTCAGGGCCGTGGACGGCTCCTGGAAGATCATCGCGGCCTTGGTGCCGCGCATTGCGCGCAGCTCCTTCTTCTCGAGGCCGACGACGTCGGTGCCGTCCAGGATGACCGCGCCGCCCATCCGTGCCGTCTCGGGCAGGAGGCCGAGGATCGTCCGTGCGGTCACGGTCTTGCCGCTGCCGGACTCGCCCACGATCGCGAGCACCTCGCCGCGACGGACGTCCAGCGTGACCCCGCGAACGGCGTGCACATCGCCGCCGTCGGTGGCGAAGGACACATCGAGATCGCGGATGTCGACGGCCAGAGCATCGGATGCTGCCGGAACGGCGGCCATCACTCCACCTCTCCCATGAACTCGCGTGTGACCGGCTGCGTCGCCGCGACGGCATCCGCCGGGGTCTGCTTTCCGGCGCGCCGGCGCGCACGCAGCCGCGGGTCGGCGAGGTCGTTGAGGCCCTCTCCGATCAGCGTCATGCCGAGGATCGCGAGCACGATCGCGACGCCCGGAGGAATCGCCGTCCACCAGATACCGGCCGAGACGTCGCCGATCGACTTGTTGAGGTCGTAGCCCCACTCCGCCGCCGCGGTGGGCTCGATGCCGAACCCGAGGAAGCCGAGCGCCGCGAGGATCGCGATCGCCTCGGAGGCGTTGAGGGTGACGATCAGCGGCAGCGACCGGGTCGAGTTGCGCAGCACGTGGACGAACATGATGCGCCACGTCGATGCGCCGATCACCTTCGCGGACTCGACGAACGCCTCGGCCTTGACGCGCACGACCTCGGAGCGGACGACTCGGAAGTACTGCGGGATGAAGACGACCGTGATCGACACGGCTGCGGCCATGATGCCCGGCCAGAGCCCGGACTGCCCGCCGCTGATCGCGATCGCCGCGACGATCGCGAGCAGGAGCGTCGGGAACGCGTAGATGGCGTCGGCGATGACGACCAGCACCCGATCGAGCCATCCGCCCAGGTAGCCCGAAACGAGGCCGAGCAGGATGCCGATGAAGACGGACAGCACCAGCGCCACGATGATCACCAGAAACGCCGTCTGCGCGCCCCAGATCGTGCGGGACAGGACGTCGTATCCGCCCACCGTGGTGCCGAGCAGGTGCTCGGAACTCGGTGGCTGCTGCGCGCCGAACAGTCCGTCGGGACCGCGCAGCTGCGCATAGCCGTACGGAGCGAGCCACGGAGCGAAGATCGCGAGGATCAGGAAGATGGCGGCCAGGACGAGGCCGGCGACGAGCATGCCGCGCTGGAGGCCGACGCTCTGTCGCAGCTGGTGGACGACGGGAAGCCGGTCGAGGAGTCGAGGCTTGCGGATCGGGGACTTGGCCATGTCAGTACCTCACCCTCGGGTCGATCAGGGCCGCGATGAGGTCCACGACGAAGTTCGTGAGCGCGACGAGGATGGCGATCAGGGCGACGATCCCCTGCACGGCGACGAAGTCGCGCGCGGCGAGGTACTTCGTCAGCTGGAACCCGAGTCCCTGCCACTCGAACGTCGTCTCGGTCAGCACCGCGCCTCCGAGCAGGAGCGCGATCTGCAGACCGATCACGGTGATGATCGGAATCAGTGCGGGCTTGTAGGCGTGCTTGCGGACGAGCCGATACTCGCTGATGCCGCGGGAGCGTGCCGCGTCGACGTACGGCATGTTGAACGTGCCGATCACGTTGGTGCGGACCAGACGCAGGAAGATCCCGGCGGTGGCCAGACCGAGCACCATCGCGGGCAGGAAGGCGTGCAGGAGCACGTCCTGCACGTAGGCGGGATTGCCCGAGGCGATCGCATCGATCAGGTAGATGCCGGTGCTGCCCTCTCGATTGAGGGCTATTTCGGTGCGCACGCTGGCGCGACCGCTCACCGGGAACCAGCCGAGCCAGACCGAGAAGACGAGCTTGGCGAGCAGACCGGCGAAGAACACCGGCGTCGCGTAGAAGAGGATTGCGCTGATGCGAAGACCGGCATCCGGCACGCGATCGCGCGCGGCGGCGGCGACCATGCCGAGCGGGAGGCCGATGACAAGCGCGACGATCAGCGCGTAGACGACAAGCTCGAGCGTCGCGGTGCCGTACGTCACGATCACATCCGTGACGAGGCGGTTGTCGGTGATCGTGGTTCCGAAGTTGCCGGTGAACACCTGACCCAGGTACTCGACGTACTGCACGAGGACGGGTCTGTCGTAGCCGGCCTCGTGGATGCGCTCCTGCAGCTGGTCTGCCGGGAGGCGCCCGCCGAGCGCGGCCGTGATCGGGTCACCGGTGAGCCGGATGAGGAAGAAGACGAGCGTGACCAGGATGAACACGGTCGGGATGATCAGCAGCGCCCGCACGAGCAGGTACCGGCCGAGCGTGCCGCCGGATTTGGATCGGCGCCCCGCGAGGAATGCGGGGGGCTGTTCGAGCGGCGCGACGTCCGTCGTCATGGATGGAGCCTATCTGTGGGTTCGGGATGCCCGGTGGTGAGAATGCGATGGGGCGGCCCGGAATGCAGGCCGCCCCATCAACTCTCGAGTGCTACTTGGTGAGCGGTGCGAAGCGGAACTTGAACGATGCGTCGAGGATGACTCCGTCGACACCGGTTCCTGCGACGGCCACCTGGGCGCCCTGCAGGAGCGGCACCGTGGAGAGCAGCTCGCCGACGCGCGCCTGGATGTCCTCGATCTGCTGCGTACGCGCCTCCGGGTCGGTTTCCACGGCCTGCTGGAGGATGAGGTCCTCGGTCTGCTGGTCGCTGAAGTGGTTGCCCAGGAAGTTCTCGGTCAGGAAGAACGGGGTCAGGTAGTTGTCCGCGTCCGAGTAGTCCGGGAACCAGCCGAGCTGGTACGACGGGTACACGTCGGCCGTGCGGTCCTTGGAGTACTGGACCCACTCGGTCGACTTGAGGTCGACCTCGAACAGACCATCCTGCTCGAGCTGCGACTTGACCATCGCGTACTCGTCACCCGACGAGGGACCGTAGTGGTCATCAGCCGTGTACTGCAGGCTCAGCTTCACCGGGATCGTGACCCCGGCCGCTTCGAGGGTGGCCTTGGCCTTCTCGGCATCCGGGCCGCCGTTGCCGTCACCGTAGAGCTCCTTGAGCACTTCGGTGGCGCCGTTGAATCCGTCCGGAACGAACGAGAACAGCGGCGTGTAGGTGCCCTTGTAGACCTGCTCGGCGATCGCGTCGCGGTCGACGAGGTTCGCAACCGCCTGGCGCACGGCCAGTGCCTTCGCATCGTCGGCCTCGGCCGTGGTCGCGCCGTAGGGCTGCGTGTCGAAGTTGAACACGATGTAGCGGATCTCGCCGCCGGGGCCGTCGATGACCTGCACGCTGTCGTTGCCGCTCAGGTCTTCGACATCCGTCGCCGAAAGACTGCGGTACGCCACATCGACGTCGCCTTCCTGGACGGCGAGCTTGAGGTTGGACGACTCGGCGAAGTAGCTGAGGATGACGCCGCTGTTGACCGGAGCCTCGAGCAGGCCCTGGTAGTTCTCGTTGGGCGTGAACTCGACGGTCTTGTTGAAGTCGTACGACGTGATCTTGTACGGGCCGCCGAAGGCGTCCGCGTCGACGATGTCCTGATCTGTGGTCAGCGCGTCGGCCGAGAAGACCTCGTCGTCGACGATGGCGCCCGGGAAGCTCGTCAGGATGAACGGGAAGACCTGGTCGTTCTCCGCCTTGAGCGTGAACACGACCGTGGTGTCATCGGGCGCCTCGACGCTGTCGAGGTTGTAGAGCAGGCTCGATGCGCCGTTCGGGTCGGCGATCGCCAGGTTGCGGTCGAACGAGAACTTGACGTCCGCCGAGGTCAGGTCGTTGCCGTTGGACCACTTCAGGCCCTCGGGAAGCGTCACCGTGTACTCGGTCGGCGAGGTGAACTCCGCCGTCTCGGCCAGGTCGGGAACGACCTCGGTCTCGTTGTAGTTCGTGTTGACGAGGTAGGGGAAAACCTGCGTCTGGACGGCCAGGGAGCCGTTGTCGTACGAGCCGGCGGGGTCGAGGGTGGTGACCTTGTCGGTGGTGCCGACGATGAGCGGCTCGCCCGAAGCGGCGCCGTCCGTGGCGGTGCCTCCGCCGCCACCAGCGCAGCCGGCGAGGAGGAGTGCCGAAGCGCCGAAGGCGCCCAAGGCGAGGCCGAGACGGCCGCGCCCGTTGTGGTGCAGTGTCATTGTGCTACCTCTGCTGTGAAGGAGTCGGCCACGCCCGGGAAGGGTGGCCCTCTCGCTATCTAAGACCGAGAGGTGGCGAACGGCAATCGAGTGAACGTTTCGTAACGGAACCGAGACCCGCCCGAAACGGCACCGGATCCCGCCGCTATGACCGGGGGCCCAGGCCGAAGTGCTCCAGCTCGGCGTCATCCAGCATCCGCGAGCGGATCAGGAACCGCATTCCGGTGGGTCCTTCGACGCTGAACCCTGCACCACGACCGGGCACCACGTCGATCGTCAGGTGCGTGTACTTCCAGTACTCGAACTGCGACTCCGACATGTAGATCTCGACCGGTTCGTCGAGTCCGACGTCCATCGCTCCGAGCAGCACGTCGCTCGGGCCGGTGAGGAACATGCCGATCGGGTAGCACATCGGGGCGCTGCCGTCGCAGCATCCGCCCGACTGGTGGAACATGAGCGGCCCGTGGCTCTGGGTGAGGTCGCGAACGAGGGATGCCGCGGCACCCGTCACCGCGACCCGCTGGTGTGCCTGCGTCTTCGTCATGTTCGCTGCTCCTGTTCTGTCGACCGCGAGACCGGATAGGCACCGCGAAACAGAGACCGTTGCGGTCTGTCTCGTCGCGTCCATCCGGTCTCGCGGGGCGGGGGATCCGGGTCTAGAAGAAGCCCATCGCGCCTTCGGCATACGACACCAGCAGGTTCTTGGTCTGCTGGTAGTGATCGAGCATCTTGAGGTGGTTCTCGCGGCCGATGCCGGACTGCTTGTAACCGCCGAACGCCGCGTGCGCGGGGTACTGGTGGTACGTGTTGGTCCAGACGCGGCCGGCCTCGATCGCGCGGCCGGCACGGTAGGCGGTGTCGCCGGATCGGCTCCACACCCCGGCGCCGAGGCCGTAGAGGGTGTCGTTGGCGATGCCGATCGCGTCGTCGAAGTCGTCGAAGGACGTGACGGAGACGACGGGTCCGAAGATCTCCTCCTGGAAGATCCGCATGTCGTTCGTGCCCTCGAAGACGGTGGGCTGCACGTAGAAGCCCTCGCTGAGGTCGCCGCCCAGGTCGACGCGCTCGCCGCCGGTGAGCAGCTTCGCTCCGCCCGCCTTGCCGATGTCGATGTAGCTGAGGATCTTCTCGAGCTGGTCGTTGGAGGCCTGCGCGCCGATCATGGTCGCCGGGTCGAGCGGGTTGCCCTGCACGATTTTGCCGACCCGGTCGAGGCCGTCGCCGAGGAACCGGTCGTAGATCGACCGCTGGATGAGCGCCCGCGACGGGCAGGTGCACACCTCGCCCCCATTGAGGGCGAAGAACGTGAAGCCCTCGAGAGCCTTGTCGTAGTACGCGTCGTCGGAGCGCGCGACATCTTCGAAGAAGATGTTGGCGCTCTTGCCGCCGAGCTCGAGCGTGACCGGGATGAGGTTCTGGGACGCGTACTGCATGATCAGGCGGCCCGTGGTCGTCTCGCCGGTGAATGCGATCTTGCGGATGCGCTTGTGCTGCGCGAGCGGTGCGCCCGCCTCGATGCCGAAGCCGTTGACGATGTTGACGACACCGGCCGGAAGGAGGTCGCCGATGATCTCGAAGAGGAACAGGATGCTGGCCGGGGTCTGCTCGGCCGGCTTGAGCACGACGCAGTTGCCGGCGGCCAGGGCCGGGGCGAGCTTCCAGGTGGCCATCAGGATCGGGAAGTTCCAGGGGATGATCTGACCGACCACGCCGAGCGGCTCGTTGAAGTGGTACGCGACGGTGTCCTCGTCGATCTGGCTGAGCGAGCCCTCCTGGGCACGCAGCACTCCGGCGAAGTAGCGGAAGTGGTCGACGACGAGCGGGATGTCGGCGGCGAGCGTCTCACGCACGGGCTTGCCGTTGTCCCACGTCTCGGCGACGGCGATCCTCTCGAGGTTCGCCTCGATGCGGTCGGCGATCTTGTTGAGGATGTTCGCGCGCTCGGCGGGGGTGGTGCGCTTCCAGGATTCGAACGCCTTCCACGCGACCTCCACCGCGCGGTCGATGTCTTCGACCGTGCCGCGGCCGACCTCGGTGAACGGCTTGCCGTTGACCGGCGAGATGTTCTCGAAGTACGCGCCCTTGATCGGCTCGACGAACTCGCCGCCGATGTAGTGGCCGTAGCGGGGGCGGTACTCGGCGACGGCGCCGCGGGCACCGGGGTTCGCGTAGACGCTGGACACGCCTTCTTCGACGATGGTCATCATTTCTCCTCTGTCTTCTTCGACGGATCGGGGTCCGCGACGGCGGGGTCGCGGCGTTGGTCCGACGGTAGGTCGAGGCAGGTTGCATCACGTTGCACGGGCAGCGCGAGGTGGTGCATCCCGGCGCGAGAAGGTGCACATTCTCGGCGCCGAACGCACCTTCTCGGCTCCGAAGGCACCTTGCCGGCGTCAGATCAGGCGGAGGCCTCGAGGCGCTCGATGCGAGAGACCAGCGCGGCCCGCTTGGGCGAGCGCGCGGGGAGCATCTTGAGGCAGAGCCGCAGCAGCTCCTCGTCTTCTGCGCCGGCATCCGTCTCGGCGAACGTCAGCAGCACGTCGACACTGGCCTCGGCGATGAGCGCCTCGCGCAGCGCGGTGCGGACCGTGTCGCGCAGCTGCTCCACACCCGGTGCCGTCGAGTCCGGCAGCACGTCGCCGCGGTATGCCGCGAGCGCGACGCGGTGCGCACCGCGATCGAGCAGCGACAGCACCTGCTGCGCATCGGTCTCGAGCTCGACGGCGAGGCGGTACGGTCGGGACTCCGGGACGAGGGCGGGTGCGACCTTCTCGAGCACCTTGCGCAGACGCACCATCTCGGCGCGCAGGGTGACGCTGCCCACGGCATCCGCATCGCCGTAGACGAGCTCGCCGAGCTGGTCGGCCGACACGCCCTGCCGATGCGTCGCGAGCATGAGCAGCAGCTCGGCATGACGCTGGCCGAGCTCGGAGACCGTCTCGGAACCTTCGCGGGCGACCTCGAGCAGCGCGCGGTCGCGGCCGAGCACTCGCAGGGTGACCCGGTCGGCGGGGGTCTTCGCGCTGCCGCGATGCGTCGGGCGGCGACCGGCCGGCTGCTCGGCGCGTGCGCGCAGCCGCGCGACCAGGAGCTCACCCTCGATCGCGCGCGCCGTGGCGTCGACGAGCAGCTGAGCCTGGGGCGTGATGACCTCGTCACCGCCGGTGACATCGATCACTCCGAGGATGCGGCGCGATTCAGGATCGTGCACGGGCACAGCCGTGCACGACCACGGCTGCACCAGTCGATTGAAGTGCTCCGCGCCGCGGATCTGCACCGAACGGTCCAGGGCCAGGGAGGTGCCAGGAGCGGAGGTGCCGACCGCGCCCTCCGACCAGTTCGCCCCCGCGATGAAGCCCATGTCGCCGGTCAGGGTGCGGATGTGGTGGTCGCCCTCGACCCAGAGCAGCCGGCCCGCTGCGTCTCCGACAGCGACCACGACGCCGGACTCGGCGGCCTCGCCGGGCAGCAGCAGCGCCCGGATCATGTCCATCACACTCGCGAGCGGGTGCGCCCGGCGGTACTCCTCGAGTTCGGCGCTGGCGAGGTCGAGCGGCGGCAGCCCGTCGGCACCGACGAGACTCGCCAGAGAGCGGCGCCACGACTCCTGCACGAGCGGGCGGACATCGCGCATGCGACGGTCCACGTCATTGCCCGCCACGAGCTCTTCGTGCGCGCGCTCGATCAGCAGGCGTGAGGTCTGCGGCGAGACCTCGCGTCGAGGCGACCACGGCGATGACATGCAGCTCCGATCGGCGTCGGGGAGCGTGCTCTCAGTGTAGAGGCGGGAATCGGGCCGAGATCCGGCGATTGCGCCGGGCACGCCCACGGAGGGCTGGGACCACTCGACGGCATGGTTGCAGCGTGTGCTCGCCGATGGGTGGGGACGACCTGCGCGTCGTGCACCGCCCCTTCACCCTCGTCGGCGTCAACCCCGCGCTGGACGCCTTCACCGACCACGCGGCAGCGCTGAAGAAGACTGCGGAGACCGATGCCGTGCGCTCGGGCCGCGAGATCGCCGGACTGCGCTGGGCCTCCGCCTCCTGACGCGCCCCTCTGCGCGAGATCACCCGTGTTCGCGACGTCATACGTCCGTGGCGTCGCGCGCGGGTGCTCTCGCGAACAGCGGGTGCGCTCGCGCCCAGGTCAGGCCTGCGCGGCCCACCACTCGCGCAGCCGCGTCTCGGCCTCCGCCTCGTCGAGCACGCCCTCGTCCAGGCGCAGGTCGAGCAGATACCGGTACGCCTTGCCCACCTCGGGGCCGGGCCGGATGCCGAGCACCTCCTGGATGCGGTTGCCATCGAGCGCAGGACGCATCGCCCCGAGCTCCTCGGCGACCGCGAGCTCGTCGATGCGGCGTTCGATGTCGTCGTAGGCTCCGGCCAGCCGGGCGGCCTTGCGCTTGTTGCGCGTGGTCACATCGGCCCGGGTGAGGATGTGCAGGCGGGCCAGCTCGGGCCCGGCATCCCGCACGTACCGCCGCACGGCGGAGTCGGTCCACGCTCCTTCGGCATAGCCGAAGAAGCGCAGGTGCAGCTCGATCAGCTGCGTGACGCTCCCGATCGTGTCGGAATCGAATCGCAGCGCCTGCAGGCGCTTGCGCGCGAGGCGGGCGCCCTTGACGTCGTGGTGGTGGAAGGTCACCCCGCCGCCCGGCTCGAGCTTGCGGGTCGCGGGCTTGCCGATATCGTGCAGGAGTGCGGCCAGGCGCAGCGGCACGTCGGGAGCGGCATGAGGAGTGCGCGCCCGCTCGAGTTCGATCGCCTGGCGCAGCACGGTGAGCGAGTGCTCGTAGACGTCTTTGTGGTGGTGGTGCTCGTCGACCTCGAGTCGAAGGGCGGGCACCTCGGGCAGGAACAGGTCCATGAGACCGGTATCGACGAGCAGACGGATGCCGCGCACCGGGTCATCGGTCTGCAGCAAGCGGACGAGCTCGCCCTGGATGCGCTCAGGGCTGACGATCGAGAGGGTGTCGCGCAGCTGCGTCATCGCCTCGATCGTCGCCGGGTCGAGGGCGAAGCCGAGTTGCGCGCAGAAGCGAGCGGCACGCAGCATGCGCAGCGGGTCGTCACCGAAGCTCACCCGCGGGTCGGCCGGAGTCCGCAGCCGCCGCGCCACGAGGTCCTCCACACCGCCGGTCGGATCGACGAGGGTGCGCGCCGGAACACGCAGCGCCATCGCGTTGACCGTGAAGTCGCGCCGTGCGAGGTCGCCCTCGAGCGTGTCGCCGAATTCGACCGTGGGCTTGCGGGTCACGCCGTCGTAGCTGTCGGCACGGTAGGTCGTGATCTCGACCTGCTCGGCGAGACCGGTGTCTGAGTCTCGGATGCGCGCGCCGATCGTGCCGAATTCGCGGCCGACGTCCCACTGCGCGGTGCTGATCGGCTTGACGATCCTCAGGATGACATCCGCGTGCGCGTCGGTCGTGAAGTCGAGGTCGTTGATCGCGCGGCCCAGCAGCGCATCGCGCACCGGTCCGCCGACGATCGACAGCTCATGCCCCGCGTCGGCGAACGCCGCGGCCAGCGTCGCGACGATCGGCGACTCGGCGAGGGCGCCCAGACGCGCCACACCATCGGCCATGTTGAGCATTGTTCGAGCTTATCGAGCGCGCGTCAGCGGTTTCCCGACCCGCCTCACTCGGCGAATCGCAGGAACCCCGTGAACAGCAGCTCGCGCACCGCGGGCAGCAGCTCGCCGCGCAGCTCGGCCGCGTCCACCTCGAGCAGCGAGGCGATCGCGTCGACCAGCACACCGACCGGCAGGTCGCCGTCGCACGCTCCGACGAGCGCGGCGAGGCCGGGGTCCGCGGGCACCGTCCGCGCGAATCCGCCGCCCTGGCGCAGCTCGATCACGCTCGGCGACTCGACGCCGGGCAGGTGGTGTCGCGCCTCCGTCACGTCCGCGGCGACGACGAGCACGGATGCCGCGAGAGCGGCGTCGTCGAGGCCGCTCGAGCCGGTCGTGGGCGGCGAGCGCGTCGGCGTAGTGCGCGCCGAGCGCCGTGCGCGGATCGAGCGCCTGCGGAACACGCTCGTACCGTGCGAGCGTCGGCGCGCCGACCGCCGGGCGCCGCAGCAGCACGTAGCCGAACCCGATCGCGGTCACTCCGCGAGCCGCGAAGTCATCGAGCCACGCGTCGACGAGCGCCGCGTACTCGGGTGACCCCGGCAGCGTGCCGCCATCGCGGATCCAGAGCTCGGCGTACGACAGCGGATCCAGCGACTCCCGCTCGATCACCCAGGCGTCCAGAGCGACGGGCGATGCGCTCACCCATGCCCGGGCCCGCTCGAGTCCGGTCTGCCCGTCGCGGCTCTCCCAGTTGCCGAGCAGCTGGGCGACGCCCCCGGGAGCGAGGTGCTCACCGACCCCCGCCACGAACGCGGCGACCAGGTCGTCGCCCTGCATCCCGCCGTCACGGTATTCGTACGCGGGCACTCCGGCGACCCGCGGGGTGATGACGAAAGGCGGATTGGAGACGACGCGGTCGAACTGCTCGCCCGCGACCGGTTCGAACAGCGACCCCCTGTCGGGTCCGGATGCCGCTCACTCCGTTGAGCAGCGCGTTGAGCCGCGTGAACCTCAGGGCACGCTCCGACACGTCGGTCGCGATCACCTCCGCCGACATCGCGGCGCGCGCGCAGCGACTGGATGCCGCACCCCGAGCCGATGTCGAGTCCGCGGTCGACCGATGTCGGCAGCTGCAGTCCGGCGAGGGTGAGCGATGCGCCGCCGACCCCGAGGACGTGATCCTCGGGGAGCGGGCCACCCAGGGCGGCCTCGTCCAGGTCGCTCGCGATCCACCACTGCCCCGAGCCGCGGTCGTCGGCGAAGGACTGCGGGCGGATGATCGCCCGCGGCGTCACCCTCCCTCCCTCCGTGCCGGCCAGCCCGAGACGCACCAGCCCGTCGGTTCGCGTGCGCGGGAGCGCCGCCTCGACCGTGGACTCGGGCTGCGGCATCCCGAGCACGAAGAGCCGGCCCAGGACGGCGAGCGGGTCGGCGCGCTCTCCGAGTGAGCGCAGCGCGGGCGAACGCAGGCCGCGGGCGATCGCGGTGTCGGCCGTCTCGCCCCACGCCGCACGCAGGGCGTGCGAGTCGAATCCGGCGGCGCGCAGATCGTCGGCGAGCGCACGGCACAGCGCAGGGTCGGGTTCGGGGAGCACGCGTCCATTCAACCCCCTCGCCACGCGCGCCCGAGGTGCCGGGTGCGGCCACACGGGCGCGGCACGGGGTGCTCGGAGGGTCGGACCGTAGAATCGCACCAGATCGTGCGGTCATGAATCGCACAGGAGCGAAATCCCACATGACCGTCACCTCCCCGCCACCGGGAACGACCTTGCCGCGACCGAGCGACCTTCGACGCGGCCCGAGAGCGCGCCCGCCCCGAGCACGGGCGATCCCCGCGCTCCTGCTCAGCGCCCTCTTGGCGGTCGCCGGGCCGCTTTCCGCCGCACCCGCCGCCGCGACGCCGACGGCCGGAAACGGCGCGCGCGAGTCCGCCGGCACCCCCACACCCGCACCGACGACGCCCACGCTGAGCGGCGAAACCGTCTTCACGCTGTCACCGATCGCGAACGGCACCGTCCGTGCGGGCGAGGGCCTGGCGGTCTCGGTGAGTCTTCAGAACGGGACGGATGCCGCACATCGAGCCGGTCGCGGTCACCCTTTCGCTCGGCAGCACGCCGCTGCGCGACCGCGCCGCGCTCGCGCGACTGGCTCGACAGCGGCTCGGGCGGCGAGGCGCTGACGACGGTGGGTTCGGCGACCGTCGCCGCGGTGGCCTCCGGTGGCGAAGAGACCAGCGGCATCGTGATCGCCCCGGGTGACCCGGTTCTGGCGGGTCGCGCACCCGGCGTCTACCCGCTGTCCGCTTCCTTCGAGTCGGCCGACGGACCCGTCGAGTCCACGAGCGCGATGATCGTTCCGTCGGAGGGCGGAGGCCGAGGTCGGGCATCGGCGTGGTCGTGCCGATCACCGCGGGCGCCACCGCGGAGGGCCTGCTCACGGCAGCCGAGCTCACCGAGCTCACCAGCCCGACGGCTCACTGACCGATCAGCTCGACGCGGTCGAGGGCACCGCGTCGATCCTCGCGGTCGACCCGGCGATCACGGCGGCGATCCGCGTGCTCGGCTTCGCGGCACCCGCGAGCGCGACGGAGTGGCTCACCCGGCTCGACGCGCTCGCCAACTCGCGTTTCGCCCTGCAGTTCGGTGACGCCGATGTCGCCGCGCAGCTGCAGGCGGGACTGTCACGCCCCCTGCGCCCTCTGTCGCTGCAGGCGTACATGAGTCCCGCCGACTTCGTCCCCGCGGCCGATGCCGACACCGTCACCCGCCCCGAGCACGACGGCCGCGATCCGAACGAGCCGGTCTACCCCACGCTGTCGCAGCTGACCGACGTCGGCGGAGCGCGAGCGGGGGTGTACTGGCCGGGAACGGGCACCGCGACACCGCCAGGTCGTCACCGGCCTCGGCGACGTCGACGGATCGACGACCGCGAGTCACTCACGCTCGTGCCTTCGACCTCCACGAGCGCTGGCGCGGACGGGTCCACCGTGCCCGGGCGCGCCATCGCCGGTGAGGCCGATCTGCTCGTCTACGACGCCGATGTGTCGCGTGAGCTGCACGATGCGTCGATCGAGGAGCAGGCGACCCTCCGCGGCGCTCCGCTGACAGCCGCAGCCGCCTTCCTCGCCTTCGCGGTCGCCGAGACCGGCGGCGAGCCGCGTCGTGGTCACCCTCGACCGGGCCGAGGACCGCTCGCGCGTGGCCATGCGCACGGCGATCACCTCCGCCTCGCAGGCTCCGGGGGTCACCCCGCTCACGCTGGGCGGGGTGGCGGCGCGGATTCCCGCCGCCGTCGAGATCGCGGATGCCCCCGCCGACGCAGGCCCGCGTGAGCGCGGCATCCGTCCTCGTCGCCGACGAGAGCCGAACTCAGCCGGTTCGCCACGATCCTCGACGACGTCTCGCTGCTGACCGGACCCGAGCGCGCCGAGATCCTCCAGCTGCTCGGCCTTGCGTGGCTGCCCGACCCGCGTCGCGTGGCAGACCGCGGTCGATCTGCACCGCGCGGCGCACGGCCACCACGCTCGACAGCGTCGGCATCCTCCCGCCCAGCCCGATCAACCTGTTCAGCGCGGGCGCGCCGATCCCGATCTGGGTGCGCAACGACCTGCCCTACCCCGTCAACGTCGTGCTGCTTCGCGACACCCGACGATCTGCGCCTCGACGTCACGCAGGCGAACGAGGTCACCGCCGGACCGCAGAGCAACACGCGCGTGCAGGTGCCCGTCCAGGCACGCGTCGGCAACGGCGAGGTCACGCGTGCAGCTGCAGCTGCGCAGCCGCACCCTCGAGCCGATCGGCGGTCCGCAGGTCGTCGACGTCAACGTCCGCGCGGACTGGGAGGGCGTCGGCATCGTCGTGCTGTCGGTGCTCGTCGGCGGCTTCATCGCTGCTCGGCGTCGTGCGGACCGTGCTGCGCCTGCGCGCCGACGCGGGCGGCGCGCGAGGCCACGCTGCCGCGACCGCCGAGAGGGATGCCGAGCGGCGGAGCCGACGCCGCGCCCGCGTCGCAGCACGGCGCCCGCGACGACGATGAGGGCGCGCGATGAGCGGCATCGGCCGAGCGAGCGTCCTGATCGGCGCGGGCACGATCGTCTCGCGCCTGACCGGATTCCTGCGCGCCGTCGTGCTGGTCTCGGCGGTCGGGGCGACCACCGGGGCAGGCAACGCCTTCGCGATCGCGAACCAGCTGCCCAACAACATCTACGCGATCATCTCGACCGGCCTGCTCACCGCGGTCATCGTGCCGCAGATCGTCAAGGCGGCGCAGCACGACGACGGCGGCCGGGCTTTCGTCTCGAAGCTGTTCACCCTCGGCACCGTCGTCCTGGTCGTGGTCACGGCACTCGCCACGATCGCCGCCCCGTGGCTGGTTCGGCTCTACGCGCCCGGGTTCCCGCCCGATCAGCAGGCGCTGGCGACCGCGTTCGCCTACTGGTGCCTGCCGCAGATCCTGTTCTACGGGCTCTACGCGCTCGTCGGCGAGGCACTCAACGCCCGGCGTGTGTTCGGACCGTTCACCTGGGCGCCGATCGTCAACAACGTCGTCTCGATCGCCGGCTTCGTCGTCTTCATCCTGCTCTTCGGCTCGACCGAAGCCGTCGAGGCGTGGACACCCGAGATGGTCGCGCTGCTGGCCGGAACCGCGACTTTCGGCATCGTCGTCCAGGCCGTGATCCTCCTGATGTTCTGGCGCCGCACCGGGCTGCATGTGCGCCCCGACTTCCGCTGGCGCGGGGTCGGCCTCAATCACCTCGGACGCCTCGCCGGGCTGGACGTTCCTGATGGTCGTGGCCGGTCAGCTCGCCGGCCTCGTGCAGTCCCGGGTGCTCTCCGAGGCCGCCCAGGACAACCCCGGCGTCCTCGTCACGCAGAACGCCTGGCTGTTGTTCATGCTCCCGTACTCGATCATCGTGCTCTCGATCGGAACCCCGTACTTCACGCAGCTCAGCGAGCACGCCGCCGCCGGCCGTGACGACGACGTCCGCGGCGACATCGGGCGCAGCATCCGCACCCTCGGTGTCTTCATCGTGATCGCCACCGCCGCCCTCGCCGCGGCCGCGGTGCCCGCTTCGCGCATCTTCACCGACAGCCGCGACGAGGCGGTGGCCGCCGCCGTCGTGCTGCTGTGCTTCCTGGTGAGCCTCGTGCCGCTTGGCGGTGCTCTTCGTCATCCAGCGCACGTTCTACGCGTACAACGACACGCGCACGCCGTTCTTCTTCACCCTGCTGCAGTGCGCTCTCGTGGTCGTGACCGCCCTGATCGCCTCGACGCTGCCCGTCGCAGTACCTCGCGGCCGGCATCGCCCTCGGGCAGTCCTTCGCGAGCATCGTGCAGGTGATCGTCGCGACGTGGCTTCTGCAGCGACGTCTCGGCGGGCTGCGCGTCGGATCGTGGATGCTGCGCGCTCGGCCGGTTCGCACTGGCCGCCGTCCCCGCCGCCGCAGCGGGCTGGCTCACGTTCCTGCTGCTCGGCGGCGTGGACGGCTGGACCGTCTCGGACAAGCTGCTCGGCGCCGTCGGAGCAGCGATCATCGGGGTCGTCTCGCTCGTCGTCTACGGCGGCGTTCCTCGCGCTGCTGCGCGCACCCGAGCTCGGCCCTGCCCTGGCGATCGCGCGCAGACTGCTGCCCGGCGGCCGTTGAGGACCGTCGCTGTAGCGGCGCGCTGACACTCAGCAACCGGCCACCCCGGCGGAATGCCGCGCGGTTACCATGTGTTGAAGCATCCGGAGCTACGAAAAGGGGGCGCACGTGCGTCAGGTCATCATCATCGGATCGGGTCCGGCCGGCTTTACCGCTGCGATCTATGCGGCACGGGCGAACCTCGAGCCGCTCGTGGTCGCGAGTTCGGTCGAGGTCGGCGGCGAGCTGATGAACACCACCGACGTCGAGAACTTCCCGGGCTTCCCGGACGGCATCCAGGGTCCCGAGCTCATGGACAAGATGCAGAAGCAGGCCGAGCGCTTCGGCGCCGAGATCCTCTACGACGATGTCGTCGAGCTCGACCTCGAAGGACCGGTCAAGACCGTGAAGCTCGGCAGCGGTGCGGTGCACGAGGCGTCGTCGGTGATCTTCGCCACCGGGTCCGCGTACCGCAAGCTCGGTCTTCCGGGTGAGGAGCGCCTGTCGGGTCACGGTGTGTCGTGGTGTGCGACGTGCGACGGATTCTTCTTCCGCGAGCGCACGATCGCCGTCGTCGGCGGCGGAGACTCCGCGATGGAGGAGGCCACCTTCCTCACGCGCTTCGCGTCCAAGGTCTACGTCATCCACCGCAAGGATTCGCTGCGCGCCTCGAAGATCATGCAGGAACGCGCCTTCGCCAACGAGAAGATCGAGTTCGTGTGGAACAGCGAGGTCGCCGACATCCTCGGCGACGAGGCGGTCTCCGGAGTCCTCCTGCGCTCGACGGTCGGACGGTTCGACACGCGAACTGCCCCTCGACGGGCTGTTCGTCGCGATCGGCAACGACCCGCGCACGCATCTCGTGCACGGCAAGCTCGAACTGACCCCCGAGGGGACGATCTGGGTGCGACGGGCGCTCGTCGCGCACGTCCGAGCCCGGCGTGTTCGCCGCGGGCGACGTGATCGACCCGACCTACCGGCAGGCCGTCACCGCCGCCGGCAGCGGCACGGTCGCGGCACTGGATGCCGAGCACTTCCTCGCGGCGCTCGAGCAGTGCCGGCGACGCTCAGCTCGCCGAAGACATCGAGGTGGCGACCGAGACCCCCAGCCGCGAGACCGACGAGGCCGAGACCGGGGTCCCCGCAGCCTGAGAGTCACCCGTGCGCGCGGAACAATCCGCAGCGCGCGTGCTGTTCTGATCACTACACGACTTCAACCAAGGAGAAATGCAATGACCGCCAAGGCGACGACATCCGCGACCTGGGAGCAGGACGTCCTGCAGGCCGAAGGCCCCGTGCTCGTGGACTTCTGGGCCGCGTGGTGTGGACCGTGTCGCATGGTCGCGCCCGTTCTCGATGAGATCCAGGCTGACAATCCGGACAAGATCACGGTGCTCAAGCTGAACGTCGACGAGAACCCCGACCTCGCGATGAAGTACCAGATCACGTCGATCCCGGCGATGAAGGTCTTCAACAAGGGGCAGGTCGAGACGACGATCATCGGCGCGAAGCCGAAGTACGCGATCGAGCAGGACCTCGCCGCCTACCTGGCCTGATCTTCTGAGACTCCCTACACGAGTCCCCGGTCTCCCTTTCAGGGATTGACCGGGGATTTTCGTATATATGCTATTTCCGGCATCATCGACTTCCCGAGAAATTTCGCGCAGACTGTCGATCTGGGTCGCATGCGTTCGACGCACACGGTGAGGCAGGCGATCGAGCCCCTCCGAGCAGTGGCTCGTACATCGACAGGGAGCACGAAGATGCGTTACATGATGATCATGCAGGTCGAGCCCGAGGCCGCCGCGCGGGCGGCGGAAGATCTCGACATGGAGCAGGTTGTCGCCGTGATGGGCGCGTACAACGAAGAACTGCAGAAGGCGGGCGTCTTCCTCACCGCGGAGGGGCTGAGCGACGCGACGGACGGTTTTCGTGTCGACTTCTCATCCACGCCGCCGGTCGTCACGGACGGACCCTTCGCCGAGGCCCGCGAGGTGTTCACGGGGTTCTGGATCCTCGAGGTCGCGAGTCGCGAAGAGGCCGAGCACTGGGCGAAGAAGTGCCCCCTGGGCCCGGGCGTCGGTCTCGAGGTGCGCCGGGTCAACGAGTTCGCCGACATCGATCTGCCGGATGACAACGAGTGGCTCCACAAGGCACAGGAGTGGCGCGCCGCCCAGGCATGATGTCAGAAGGCGTCGGCCCGCACCACCGCGTCCCAGCGGCGGTGCGGGCTCTCGTCGCCGATCAGGCGCCACACGGCCTTGGTGAGCGGCGGGTACTCGAGCGCGATCTGGCGCAGCACGCGATAGTGGCGCGCGGCATTGGGCCGGGCGCCGCCGTTCGCGGCGATGTTCTCGGCCCGAAGGATGAACACGACAAGTTCGTCGATCGTGGGGAGGTCCTCCATGAACTCCCACGGATCCTCACCCGCGCGCAGGCGCTCATGTACGAGAACGGAGAGCTCATCTGCCGCCTCGGCCCGGAGAAGCTCGAGACTGGCCCGACGCTGCGGGGCCTGGTCGTGCGTCGCCATTCATCCAGCGTACGATGCTCCGAGCGCATCGAGGCACGTCGCGCGCCTACGCTGGCAGCATGACCGACGCGAGCGCTCGGCGAGCCGTCGAGGCCGTGTGGCGCGGGGAGGCGGGCCGGATCGTCGCCGCACTCACCCGCCACACCGGAGACTTCGGATGGGCGGAGGACCTCGCTCAGGACGCCCTGGTCGAGGCCGTCGCGAGCTGGCCGAAGACCGGCATCCCCGACAACCCCGGTGCCTGGCTGCTCTCCGTCGCGAAGCGACGGGCGATCGACGGCTGGCGGCGGCGCGAGAACCTCACGGCCCGGGAGACCCTCATCGCCGGTGAGCTGCGTGCTCTCGAGGACTGGGATGCCGTCCCCGAACTCGGCGACCCAGATCGCATCGACGACGACGTGCTGCGTCTCGTCTTCATCGCGTGCCACCCCGTGCTGACCGCGCAGGCCCGTCTGGCGCTGACCCTCCGCACCGTTGCGGGTCTGACCACCGAGCAGATCGCCCGCGTGCTGCTCATGACCGTCCCCGCCGTCCAGCAGCGGATCGTGCGCGCCAAGCGCGCGCTGTCGGACGCCGAGGTGCCCTTCGAGGTGCCTGACCGCGCCGATCGCCCCGCCCGCCTGGCCAGCGTGCTGCAGGTGATCTACCTGCTCTTCACCGAGGGGTACGCCGCGGGCGACGGAAAGCATCCGATCCGAGCCGATGTGGCGCGCGAAGCGGTGCGACTGGCGCGTCAACTGTCAGCGATGATGCCCGGCGAGCCCGAAGTGTATGCGCTCATCGCGTTGATGGAGTTCCAGTCCTCCCGCTTCGCCGCCCGCGTCGACGGCGCCGGCCTGCCGATCACGCTCGCCGACCAGGATCGCCGGCGCTGGGACAGGTCCGCGATCTCGCGAGGAAGCGCTGCACTGGCGACGGCGCAGTCCTTCGGTCGTGGACTCGGCTACTACGCCGTGCAGGCATCCGTCGCCGAATGCCATGCCGTCGCCGTGACCGCCGACGACACCGATTGGCCACGAATCGTGCGGCTCTACGACGCACTGGAGCGCCTCACGTCATCGCCGGTGGTCCGCCTCAACCGCGCCGTCGCGGTCTCGATGGTCGACGGCCCCGAGATGGCGCTCGCCCAGGTCGACGAGCTGGCAGGTGACCTGGTCGACTTCCGCCCGCTGCACGCCGTGAGAGCTGAGCTGCTGGCCCAGCTCGGCGAGTCGGATGCCGCTGCCCAGGAGTTCCTCGCGGCGGCCGCCCTCCCTGGCAACGAGGCGGAGGCGAGCGTGCTGCGACGTCGCGCGGACGACGTGCGCTCAGGCTGAGCCGTAGCCGGATTCGCCGATCTCATCGAGGATCCGGTTGAGATCCTGGATGCTCGCGAAATCAATGCTGATCTGGCCTTTTCTGGATCCGAGCGAGATCCTCACGCGGGTGTTCAGCCGGTCTCCGAGGCTCTCTGCGACCTCGTCGAGGTGTGCGCGACGCGCGCCCGCCTGTGGCTTCGACGGGCGAGATCGAGCGGCATCCGGCGCCTTCGCCGCTGCTTCTGCCGCACGAACCGAGAGGTCTTCGTTGACGATCTTGTCGGCCAGCCACTGCATTGCCTCGGCGTCATCGAGCGAGAGGATCGCGCGCGCGTGGCCCGCGGTCAGCACACCCGCCGCGACGCGCTGCTGAACGGGCAGCGGCAGCTTGAGCAGGCGGATCGTGTTGCTGATCTGCGGACGCGATCGGCCGATGCGGGTGGCCAGCTCTTCCTGCGTGATGCCGAAGTCAGCCAGGAGCTGCTGATACGCGGAAGCCTCCTCGAGGGGGTTCAGCTCGGAGCGGTGCAGGTTCTCCAGCAGGGCGTCGCGCAGCAGGTGCTCGTCGGCGGTGTCGCGGACGACGGCGGGGATCGACTCCAGCCCGGCCTCCCGCGCCGCTCGCGTGCGCCGTTCGCCCATGATGAGCTCGTAGGTGCCGTCACCCACGTCGCGCACGACGACCGGCTGGAGCACACCGAACTCGCGCACGCTGTGCACGAGCTCGGCGAGGTCGTCGGCGTCGAAATGCGTGCGCGGCTGCCGGGGATTCGGCACGATCGCGTGCGGATCTATGTGCGCGAGCCGCGCGCCGGGAACCTCGAGGAGCTCTTCGGACTCCTCGATCGGAGCTCCCGGGAAGAACACGTCGACCGGGCGCGCCTCCGTCGAGGTCTCACTGGTCGGGATCAGCGCGCCGATCCCCCGTCCCAGGCCGGTTCGTTTGGCCATCAGGAGTCCCCTTCATCGGCGGGCGCGCTGGCATTCCCGTGTTCTTCAGCTGCGGCATCCGCGCTGGTCTCTGGCTTGTCGGTCGGTGCGCCGTCACGGCGGATCATCTCCACCGCGGCCTCGCGGTAGGCGATCGCGCCGGCCGACTGAGGTTCGTACGCGATGACCGTCTGACCGAAGCTCGGCGCCTCCGACACGCGCACCGACCGCGGAATCACGGTTTTGAGCACCTCGTCAGGGAAATGCGCGCGCACTTCTTCGGCGACCTGCTGCGCGAGTCGGGTGCGCCCGTCGTACATCGTCAGCAGGATGGTCGAGAGCCGCAACTGCGGGTTGAGGTGCTTCTGGATCATGCGAACGGTGCCGAGAAGCTGGCTGAGCCCTTCGAGGGCGTAGTACTCGCACTGGATGGGGATCAGCAGCTCGTGCGCCGCCGCGAACGCGTTGATGGTGAGCAGACCCAGCGACGGCGGGCAGTCGATCAGGACGAAGTCGAGTCGCTCCTCGAGGTTGCCGAGGTACTCGTCGAGCGCGGTGCGGAGGCGATGCTCGCGTGCGACCTGCGAGACGAGCTCGATCTCGGCGCCCGCGAGGTGGATCGTGCTCGGAGCGCACAGCAGATTCGGTGACTCGGGGCTCGTCTGGATGATGTCGGCGATCGGGAAGTCGTCGATCAGCACGTCGTAGATGCTCGGAATATCGGCGGTGTGCGGCACACCGAGCGCGGTCGAGGCGTTTCCCTGCGGATCGAGGTCGATCACCAGCACTCGCGCACCGACAGAGGCCAGTGAGGCCGCGATATTGACGGTCGTCGTCGTCTTTCCGACGCCGCCCTTCTGGTTCGAGACCGTGATCACGCGGGTGCGGCCGCTCAGCTGGACGGTAATCTCCTCGAGAACCCGCCTACGGGCCGTGAGATCCGCGAGTTCTCGGGCTATCGGGCTGTCGTCGAGCGAGAAGGATGCCGAAGATTCGGCGTTCTCGGGATGTTTCACGTGAAACAGCCTCCCTTTCGCGCACCGACGGACATCGCGTTCCACTCTAGTCGCGACCGACCCCCACGCTTTCCGGCAGCCACCCGTCGGACGCGATGTTTCACGTGAAACGACTGCTGAGACGATCGAAGCGTGCCGCTCGCGCGTACGAGGCGAGAGCCATGTTTCACGTGAAACATCCAGCTCGGCGATCGGCGCGATGCGGCGCTGTGGGCAGAGCTGTCGATTCGAGCATCGATCTGCCCCTCACGGCGCTTCTCGACCACCGAGAACGGCCACAACGCAGAGTGGATCAGCGAACAGTGGCCCGGACCACGCGTGTGGGCTCCTCGAGCAGACCTTCACCGACCACCTCGAGGCGCACGTCACTCACCCGATACTTGCGCAGCACCTTGTCGGCATTCTCGATTTCGAGCGAAGCGTTCGCGCCCTTGAGAAGGATCAGTTCGCCACCATCCCGCACCAGGGGTGCGGTCAGGGGAACCAAAGTCCGCAAGGCGCTCACCGCACGAGCCGTAGCGGCGTCCAACACAGGCCCACGTCGCCAATCCTCGGCGCGCGCACGCAAGATCTCGACGTTGTCGAGACCCAATTCCGCCACCTGCTCGGAAAGCCAGGCGACTCGGCGCTCCATGGGCTCGATCAGGATCCACTCGAGGTCGGGCCGCGCGATGGCGAGCACGAGCCCCGGAAGGCCGGCGCCCGAGCCCACGTCTCCCACGCGGCCCGAGAACAGGGGTGCGGTCACCGCGCTGTTCAGAATGTGGCGCGACCACAGCCGTGGAGGCTCGAGCGGACCGATCAGCCCACGTTCCTCGCCGTGCTCCGCGAGCGCCTGCGTGAACTGCCGGGCCAGATCGATGCGCGTGCCGAAGATCTCCGCGGCGACGGTCGGCTCGACCTCGACGTCGGTCACGTGGCCTTCTGGGACTCCGCCCCAGACCCCCGGTTTGCCGGCGCACACCGTTTCACGTGAAACATCAGCCGCGGCTGATGACGGTGTGGCGGTCTGCGCCTTCGCCGTACGACTCCGACACGAAGCCACGCTCGGCGACGATGTCATGCACGAGTTTGCGCTCATAGCTCGACATCGCGGGCAGTGAGGCCTGCGTCGCGCCCTCTTCGAGCCGCGTGATCGCGCGGTCGACGAGTGTCTCGAGCTCACGCTGACGCGTGTCGCGTGATCCGCCGATGTCGAGGATCAGCCGGGAGAAGCGGCCGGTGCGGTTCTGCACCGCGATACGGGTGATCTCCTGCAGCGCCTGAACCGTGTCGGGGTCCGACAGCAGCGCCAGCGAACCCGGCTGGTCCGACTCGAGGGACACGTAGGCCCGCCCGGACTTGACGTCCAGCGCCAGGTCACCGTCGATATCGGCGATGTCCATGAGCTCCTCGAGGAAGTCAGCGGCGATGTCGCCTTCCTGCTCGAGCTGCTCGACGGTGGCGGGGGTGCGCTCGATGGGAGCAGCCTCGACGGGGGAGAGGTCGGGTGTGGTCATCGGTTCCTCGAAGGATCGGGTGATAAACGGAATCAGGATGCCGCGCCGGCGGCGCCGGCCGCCGGGTCAGCCGATCCACTCGGCTTCGACCCGCTGTCGCCCGGCTTCTGGGCCTGCTTCTTGGCGCGCTGCTTGCCGACGGGCTGCTGGCGCTTGGGGGCCGCGGCGCGAGCTCGCTCTGCCTCTTCGAAGAGGCGCTGCTGCTCGGCCTGGTATTTCTCGATCGGGATGATCTTGCCCGACGAGTCGATGGCCTTGCCCTTGCGGGCCAGGCGCTCTTCGCGCGCCTTGGCCGCCTCGGAGCCGGGGGTGGGCAGGTTTCGGATGACCACGAACTGCTGCACCATGGTCCACACGTTGCTGGTGAACCAGTAGATGACCACACCGAGGGGGAAGAAGACACCGGAGAAGACGAACGCGAAGGGCAGGACCCAGAGCATGATCTTCTGCATCTGGTATGCCTGGCCGGTCTTGGCCTCGGGGGAGAGATTCTTCGAGATGATCTGAAGCTGGGTGAAGAACTGCGACACGATCATCAGGACGACGAGGACCAGAAGGATGCCGACCGTGACCTGCCAGCCCGGGGCCTGAGCCTCCCAGGCGCCGACGAGGGTGTCGTGCAGAGACGCGACACCGAACAGCTTCGCGTTGTAGAACTCTGTCATGAGCTCGTTGTTCAGGGGCCCGACGCCGGTGTGGTTGGGGTCTGTGTTGATCGTCTGGACGCCGTTCAGCACGCTGAAAAGTGCGAAGAAGACCGGCATCTGAACGAGCAGCGGAAGACACGAAGAAGCGGGATTGGTGCCGTGCTTCTTGTACAGGGCCATGGTCTCGCGGCTCATGGCCTCGCGGGACAGCTGATCCTTCTTGCCCTTGTACTTTTCCTGAACTTTCCGCAGTTCAGGGGCTATTTCCATCATCTTGCGCTGGCTCTTGATCTGCCTCACGAAGAGCGGAATCAGCGCCGAGCGAACCACCAGAACGAGCCCGACGATCGCGAGCACCCAGGTGATGCCCGCTGCCGCCGGCAATCCCATTGCCGTGAAGAGCCAGTGCCACGAGACGAGCACGAGCTCGACCGCCCATTTGAGCGGCCAGAGGATGATTCCGATCAGATCCGGCACGGATCAGTCCTTTCTGAGGGAGACAGGTACGACGAAGCCCCGCGGGGTGAGCTCGTACCGGAAGTTCGTGTGAAGAGGAACGTCGTCGACGCCGCCCGTCGCCCAGGGGTGACAACGCGCGATCCGTGCGGCCGCCATCGCGGAGCCTTTGATCGCGCCGTGCTGCTGCACCGCACCGACCGCATAGGCCGAGCACGACGGGTAGTACTTGCAGACGTCCCCATACGCATGGGAGATGGTCGCACGGTAACCATGGAGCAAGCTCAACACGGTATTGCGCGGCAGGAGCGGAATCGACCGGATTGCGGAGGAAGCTTCAAGGTGCCCGTTTCCGACCGAGGCCATCGGAAGCGTCGCCGAACTCATGCCGCGCTCCGGGCGAGGCAGCGGGCGACCTCGGTGCGCAGGTCTGCGAAGGCCGCCTCGGCACCGTTGGGCAACACGCGGATCACGATGTCGGATCCCGGATGAACGGTGGGCAATGCCTCTGCGCAGACGGCCTTCAAACGTCGACGAACGGTGTTGCGAACGACGGCGGAGCCGACCTGACGGCTGACGATGAAGCCGAAGCGCGCAGCACGGTCGTCATCCGACGAGTTCGTGTAGGTGACCATGTGCGCACTCGCACAGCGACGACCCCGGCGGACGACGGCCTTGTAATCCGCTCCGCGGGTGAGTCGGTTCGGCCTCGCGAGCACCGCTGCGGGGTCAGGCAGAGAGCTCGGTGCGCCCCTTGGAGCGACGAGCGGAGAGGATGCCGCGGCCAGCGCGGGTGCGCATGCGGGCGCGGAAGCCGTGCTTCTTGGCGCGGCGACGGTTGTTGGGCTGGTACGTGCGCTTGGTCATGAGATCACTTCCGGATCAGGTGTCTCCGGAACGCTCAGACCGGGGACGTGGGAACGGGACTGCCTTCAAGGCATAAGTCAACCGACTAAGGTTACGTTCCCCGGGCTGAGAACTCAAACCGAGCAGGATCGGCAGGGCATTATCGCGAGAGATTCCCAGAGTCCTGGCAATGACACGCGGTGCCGTCCTACAGTGGAGTTTGCTCCCGTGGCGCCCGCTGACTAGCGTGGCTCGGGCAGTTATCCACAGGTTCGACGTGACGATCTCCGTCGGGAAGCCTGTCCTGCATCAATTCTCCCGGGGGGGCCATGTCACCGCACGAAGTTCCAGATGTTCCTGTCTGGTCAGCCGTGCTCGACGAGCTCGCCGCCGATGACCGCGTCACGCCGCAGCTGCAGGGTTTCCTGAGTCTCGCCGTTCCCCAGGGAGTGATGGGCGGCACTCTCTATCTCGACGTTCCGAATGATCTCACCGCAGCCCAGATCAACAAGCGCATGCGGACTCCGATCATGGAGGCGCTGACGAGGGTCGATCGGGATCAGCAGCACGATCCCTCCGCCACCGCCTTCCGCGTGGTCGTCAATCCCGAACTGGCCGACAGCCGGCTGACCGCCCCGATCCCGGTGCAGTCGAACTCGCCGACGGCCTCCACACGGCAGCCGATGGAGGAGACGATCGACGCGGCATCCGCCGCCTCGAGGAGCGACACCCGACTCAATCCGAAGTACACGTTCGACAACTTCGTCATCGGCCAGTCCAACCGCTTCGCCCATGCCGCCGCCGTCGCGGTGGCCGAAGCACCGGCCAAGGCCTACAACCCGCTCTTCATCTATGGAGACTCCGGGTTGGGTAAGACTCATCTCCTGCATGCGATCGGCGATTACGCGCTGAGCCTGTATGCCGGCATCCGGGTTCGCTACGTCTCCAGCGAAGAATTCACGAACGACTTCATCAACTCGATCGCGAACAACCGCGGCTCCGCGTTCCAGGCCCGGTATCGGGACGTCGACATCCTCCTGATCGACGACATCCAGTTCCTGCAGGGACGCGCCGAGACCCAAGAGGCCTTCTTCCACACGTTCAACACGCTCCACGACCACGACAAGCAGGTCGTGATCACGAGCGATGTGCCTCCGAAGCACCTCACCGGCTTCGAGGACCGCATGCGCAGCCGGTTCGAGTGGGGCCTCATCACCGACGTGCAGGCACCCGACCTCGAGACCCGCATCGCGATCCTCCGGAAGAAGGCGCAGAGCGAGCGGCTGCACATTCCCGACGAGGTCCTCGAGTACATCGCCACCGTGGTCTCCTCGAACATCCGCGAACTGGAGGGCGCGCTGATCCGCGTCTCGGCGTTCGCGAGCCTGAACCGCTCCACCCTCGATATGTCGCTCGCCCAGACCGTGCTGCGCGACATCGTCGACCAGGACGATGCGAACGTGATCTCGCCGACCGACATCATCACCGCGACAGCCGCGTACTTCAAGCTGACCGTCGACGACCTTTACGGCTCGAGCCGCTCGCAGGCCGTGGCCACCGCCCGCCAGATCGCCATGTATCTGTGCCGTGAGCGCACCAGCCTTTCTCTGCCCAAGATCGGCCAGCTGTTCGGCAACCGCGATCACACGACCGTGATGTACGCGTACAAGAAGATCAGCGACCTCATGAAGGAGCGGCGGTCGATCTACAACCAGGTGTCCGAGATCACCGCGCAGCTCGGACGCAACTCCCGCTGACCGAAGGTCGACTGCTCAGGACGGCCCAGCGGCTCTTCTGAGGTGACATTCCGACGCGCATGGAAATATGCCGCAGAAGTTGCTTGACATGCCCGCCGAGCGGGGACAGTATTCGCGTTCTTCACAGTGTGGAAAACCTGTGGATAACTCCGTTCGCCTGCGGAAACTCTGTGGATCTGAGCCGACAGCCTGTGGAAACACGGATGCCGATGCCTGACGCCCGCGGCACCTGTGGATAACTCGATCCTCAGCGGTTCCACAACTCACACGCGTGTAGTTTCCCTCTCCCGACACCGATCGGCGGAGTTATCCACAGTTCCCACAGGCGTTAAGAAGATGACAGAGAAATAGTTAATGGGAAACCGTTCGATCACCTCTGACGACGAATGCCACGCCGCGCTGCGCCTTGAAAGGCGCCGCATACAGGGCACTAGCATGGGAGAGCCCAACAGGATGTCGAGGGAGCACCAGTGAAGTTCCACGTCAATCGCGATGTGTTCAGCGAGGCCGTGTCGTTCGTCGTCAAGCTCCTTCCGCAGCGCAACCCGCAGCCGATCCTGGCCGGCGTGCTGATCGAGGCATCCGACGCCGGTCTGTCGCTCGCGGCGTTCGACTACGAGGCTTCGGCACGGACGACGATCGAGGCAACTGTCGACGAGCCCGGCACGATCCTCGTACACGGACGCCTGCTCTCCGAGATCGCCAGCCGCCTTCCGAATGCGCCGATCCAGGTCGAGGTCGACGATGACGGCGGCATCGTCCTGACCTGCGGGTCGGCCCGATTCACCCTCGCGTCGATGCCTGTCCAGGAGTACCCGGCGATCCCCGAGGTCTCCGGCGACACCGGCCTGGTGCCGGCGGAGGATTTCGCGACCGCGATCGCCCAGGTCGCATTCGCTGCGTCGCGCGATGATGTCACCCCGGTGCTCACGGGCGTGCAGCTCGAGGTATCCGGCACGAAGCTGAGCCTGGTCGCGACCGACCGCTACCGCGTCGCCCTCCGCGAGATCCCGTGGGACGGCGGTGGCACGGCATCCGACGAACCCACGACCGCGCTCGTTCCCGCTCGCACCCTGACCGAGGTCGGCAAGACCTTCGCCCACGGCGGCGACATCTCGATCGCCTTCTCGGGTTCGGGTGACCGCGAGATCATCGCGTTCACCGCGGGCAACAAGACCGTGACCTCGCTGCTCATCAAGGGAAACTTCCCGCCCGTTCGACGCTTGTTCCCCGAGCAGACCGAGCACCACGCGGTGCTCAACACGGCCGAGCTCGCCGAGGCCGTGCGACGAGTGTCGCTTGTGCTCGACCGTTCGGCTCCGCTGCGCTTCACCTTCACGACCGACAGCGTCTCGATGGATGCCTCGGGCACCGAACAGGCCCGAGCGACGGAGTCCGTCGACTCCAACCTGGTCGGCGACGATGTCACCCTCGGACTGAACCCGCAGTATCTGCTCGAATCGCTCGGTGCGGTCAAGAGCGAGTTCGTGCGCATCACTTTCACCTCGAGCGACAACGCCAACAAGCTCAGCCCGGTGCTGATCACCCCGCAGACATCGGTCGACAAGGGCAACGCGGAGTCGTTCAAGTACCTCTTGCAGCCGAACCTGCTCCTGCGCTGAAGCCCGCCCGCGTCGGCCTGATGCGTGGGTGCACTCAGGACCGAGGTCGGGCCTGCGAACTAGGGTTGCACAGTGATCGTTGAGCACCTGAGCCTCGTCGACTTCCGCAACTATGCGGTCGCCGACGTCGCGCTCGGCTCCGGTCCCAATGTGTTCGTGGGCCGCAACGGACAGGGAAAGACGAATCTCGCCGAGGCGATCGCCTTCCTCGCCACGCTCGGGTCGCACCGTGTCTCGAACGATGCGCCGATGGTGCGCGACGGAGCGGAAGCCGCGATCATCCGGGCGCGTCTCGTGCACGGCGAGCGAAGCGTGCTCTTGGAAGCGCAGGTGAATCGCCAGGGTGCGAACAAGGCGCGCGTCAACGGCGCGCCCGTCAAGACCGCTGAACTGCCGCGCTATGCACAGGTCGTCCTGTTCGCACCCGAAGATCTGCAGATCGTCCGCGGCGATCCGTCTGCTCGCCGGCGCTTCATGGATCAGCTGCTCGTGCAGCGGTCGCCGCGCTTCGCAGGAGTGATCTCCGACTACGACCGCGTGCTCAAGCAGCGCACCGCCCTGCTGAAATCCGCCAAGGTCCGCGGCATCCGCGGAGATCAGCTCTCCACGCTGGATGTGTGGGACGACAAGCTCGTCGCTCTCGGAACAGAGCTGATCGAAGCGCGCCTCGGCCTCGCGGCCGATCTGAGCACTCCACTCACGGCCGCGTACGCCGCGATCGCCGGAGCCGATCATCGGCCTCAACTCGACTGGGCACTGTCGGTGCGCGGTGGCGATCCGGAAGAGGACGCAGCGGCTCCGGCAGCGGGTGACTCGTCGATCCGGATCGGCGACCTTTTCCGCGAGGCGCTCGCCACTCGTCGCTCGGCAGAGCTCGATCGGGGACTGACGCTGGTCGGTCCGCACCGCGACGACCTCGTGCTGCGCGTGCGAGGTCTGCCGGTGAAGGGCTACGCCTCTCACGGCGAGTCGTGGTCGGTCGCGCTCGCGCTGCGACTCGCATCGGCCGAGCTGCTCCGTGCCGATTCACGATTGGGTGACCCGGTGCTGATCCTCGACGACGTGTTCGCGGAGCTCGACACCGATCGTCGCGCCCGCCTTGCCGAGCTGACGGCCGCCTACGAACAGGTGATCGTGACCGCCGCGGTCGAGGAAGACGTGCCGGTCGCCCTCCGGGCGCGAGTGGTGCGGGTCGATGCGGGTCGCATTCTGGAGGCGACGGATGCCGGAGACTGAGCCTGCGGACGGCGCAGAAGCCGTTCCCGAGACGATCGCCACCTACCTGCGACTTCGCGGACTCGAGCCCTCGGCACGCACCTTTCGCAAGCGCCGGCGCCGGGGACCGGATGATGAGAACGCGCCGTTCACCCCCGGCCGAGACCCCAAGGGCGTCGCCGACGTGCTCGCCGACCTCACCCGCAGCGCCGGCTGGGACTCGCAGCTTGCTCGCGAGGACGTCGTGCGCACGTGGGCGGAGGTCGCCGGTGATGACACCGCGCGGCACACCACTCCGGTGGCTTTCACGGAGGGCACTCTGACGGTTCAGGCCGACTCGACCGCGTGGGCCAAGCAGCTCCAGCTGATGCGCTCGCAGATCCTCTCGGAGATCGTTCGGAGGTTCCCCGAAGCGGGGGTCGACGGCATCCGCTTCATCGGCCCCGACGTCCCCTCCTGGAAATGGGGTCCCAGAACGACTCCAGGGCGTGGTCCACGCGATACCTACGGGTAAGACACCTCACGTCCTATCCGGAGGCAATCGAGGGCGCCACAGGGCCGTACATGGCTCGCCTGAGAGCGGTTCCTTGATAGACTGGGGTGGCCCCGAATAACGATGTGGAGCGCGCCGAGAATATGACGTCTGAGACCCCCGACAGCCTGCCCGAGCAACCCGAAAATCATTCCGCGGAACCAGAGCAAGCCGAACGGACTCACGTCGAGTACGGTGCCGACGAGATCCAGGTCCTCGAAGGACTCGAAGCGGTGCGGAAGCGCCCGGGCATGTACATCGGGTCCACCGGACCCCGCGGCCTGCACCACCTGGTGCAGGAGATCGTCGACAACTCGGTCGATGAGGCCCTCGCCGGCTACTGCGACACGATCGTCGTCACGATCCTGCCGGACGGCGGCGTGCGCTGCGTCGACAACGGTCGCGGCATCCCCGTCGACATCCACAAGACCGAGGGCAAGTCGACGGTCGAGGTGGTGCTGACCGTGCTGCACGCCGGCGGCAAGTTCGGCGGCGGCGGGTACGCGGTCTCCGGTGGGCTGCACGGCGTCGGATCTTCGGTCGTCAACGCGCTGTCCACTCGTCTCGACGTGGAAGTGCGCCGCCAGGGGTACGTCTGGCGCCAGTCCTACCGCGATGGCGGCATTCCGCATCTCACCCCTCGAGCGCGCCGAGGAGAGTTCCGAGACCGGGACGACGATCACCTTCTGGCCCGATGACTCGATCTTCGAGACCGTCGACTTCGAGTACGAGGTACTGCGCAGCCGCTTCCAGCAGATGGCGTTCCTCAACAAGGGTCTGCGCATCGACCTGTTCGACGAGCGTCCGTCGTCCGCCTACGAGCAGGAGACCGAGCCCGGACAGGTCGTCCTTCAGCAGCGACACGACTGCTTCCTCTACGAGCGCGGTCTCGTCGACTACGTCGAGTACCTCAACCAGGTGCGCAAGGCCGAGCACGTCAACGACGAGGTCATCGACTTCGAATCCGAAGACACCGAGCGCAAGATCGCGCTCGAAGTGGCCATGCAGTGGACCACCAGCTATACCGAGAATGTGTTCACCTACGCGAACACGATCAACACGCATGAGGGCGGCACGCACGAAGAGGGCTTCCGGGCCGCGCTGACCACGCTGGTCAACAAGTACGCGCGCGCGAACAACCTTCTCAAGGAGAAGGACGAGAACCTCTCCGGAGACGACGTGCGCGAGGGTCTGACCGCGGTGATCTCGGTCAAGCTGTCCGAGCCCCAGTTCGAGGGCCAGACCAAGACGAAGCTCGGCAACACCGAGGCGAAGGCGTTCGTGCAGAAGGTCGTCGGCGACCGGCTGGGCGACTGGTTCGACCGCAACCCGGTGCAGGCCAAGAACATCATCCGCAAGGCGATCGACGCCGCGACGGCCCGGCTCGCCGCGCGCAAGGCGCGCGAGACCGCTCGGCGAAAGAGCGTGTTCGAGAGCGCCGCGATGCCCGACAAGCTCAAGGACTGCACGTCGAAGGATCCGTCGATCAGCGAGATCTTCCTGGTCGAGGGCGACTCGGCCGGCGGTTCGGCGGTGCAGGGGCGCGACCCGCACACCCAGGCGATCCTGGCCCTGCGCGGCAAGATCCTCAACGTCGAGCGTGCACGGCTCGACCGCGCCCTCGGCAACCGCGAGGTGCAGGCGATGATCCAGGCCTTCGGCACGGGCATCGGCGAGGACTTCGACATCGACAAAGCCCGCTATCACAAGATCGTGCTGATGGCCGATGCCGACGTCGATGGCCAGCACATCACGACGCTGCTGCTCACGCTGCTGTTCCGCTACATGCGCGGACTGATCGAAGCGGGCTTCGTATACCTCGCACAGCCGCCGCTGTACCGGTTGAAGTGGTCGAATGCTCCGCACGAGTACGTCTACAGCGACCGGGAGCGCGACGCGCTGCTGACCGAAGGACTCGCCGGCGGCAAGCGGATCCCGAAGGACAACAGCATCCAGCGCTACAAGGGTCTCGGCGAGATGAACGCCAAGGAACTGTGGGAGACCACCATGGATCCCGAGACACGCACCCTCCGGCAGGTCACGATCGACGACGCCGCCGCGGCCGACGAGATCTTCACGATCCTGATGGGCGAAGACGTCGAGTCCCGCCGAGGCTTCATCCAGCGCAACGCGAAGGACGTCCGGTTCCTCGACATCTAGCGCCGACGGCCGCTCGTGCGGCACTCGGACAGACCGGACACGACGAAGACGAGAGACATGACTGACGACGATCGCCCCGAACTGACTCCCGCGCACAACCACGGCAAGATCGACCAGGTCGATCTTCAGTCCGAGATGCAGCGCAGCTACCTCGACTACGCGATGAGTGTGATCATCGGGCGCGCGCTCCCCGACGTGCGCGACGGAATGAAGCCCGTCCACCGCCGTGTGATCTACGGCATGTACGACGGCGGCTTCCGCCCTGACAAGTCGTTCTCCAAGTGCGCCCGCGTCGTCGGCGAGGTCATGGGTCAGTACCACCCGCACGGCGACACCGCGATCTACGACGCCCTCGTACGGCTCGTGCAGCCCTGGTCGCTGCGCTACCCGCTCGCACTCGGACAGGGGAACTTCGGGTCTCCCGGAAACCAGGGCGCGGCCGCCCCCCGGTACACCGAGACCAAGATGCACCCGATCGCGCTCGAGATGGTGCGCGACATCGAAGAAGACACCGTCGACTTCCAGGACAACTACGACGGCCAGACCCAGGAGCCGTCGGTCCTGCCGGCGCGCTTCCCGAACCTCCTGGTCAACGGGTCGGTCGGCATCGCGGTCGGCATGGCCACGAACATCCCGCCGCACAACCTGCGCGAAGTCTCCTCCGGAGCCCTGTGGGCACTCGAGAACCCCGAGGCGACGCGCGAGGAGCTGCTCGAGGCGCTCATGGAGCGCATCCCGGGGCCGGACTTCCCCACCCACGCGCAGATCCTCGGAACCCGCGGCATCAAGGACGCGTACCGCACCGGCCGCGGCTCGATCACGATGCGCGCCGTGGTGAACGTCGAAGAGATCCAGGGACGCACATGCCTGGTGATCACCGAGCTGCCCTACCAGGTGAACCCCGACAACGTCGCCGTCAAGATCAGCGACCTCGCCCGCGAGGGCAAGATCACCGGCATCGCCGACATCCGCGACGAGACCTCCGACCGCACGGGTCAGCGTCTGGTGATCGTGCTCAAACGGGATGCCGTCGCCAAGGTGGTGCTGAACAATCTGTACAAGCACACTCAGCTGCAGGAGAACTTCGGCGCGAACATGCTCGCGATCGTGGACGGGGTGCCGCGCACGCTTCCTCTCGACGGTTTCATCTCCCACTGGATCGACCATCAGATCGTCGTCATCGTCCGCCGCACGCAGTTCCGACTGCGCAAAGCCGAAGAGCGCATGCACATCCTGCGCGGCTACCTCAAGGCGCTCGATGCGCTCGACGAGGTCATCGCGCTGATCCGCCGCTCACCGACCGTCGACGACGCGCGCGAGGGCCTCAAGACCCTCCTGGAGATCGACGACATCCAGGCCGACGCGATCCTCGCCATGCAGCTGCGCCGCCTCGCCGCGCTGGAGCGCCAGAAGATCATCGACGAAGCCACCGAGCTCGAGGCGCAGATCACCGATTTCAAGGCGATCCTGGCCGACCCGACGAGGCAGCGCTCGATCATCCGCGAAGAGCTCACCTCCATCGTCGACCGATTCGGCGACGACCGGCGCACGCAGATCCTGCCCGGCTACGACGGAGACATGTCGATCGAAGACCTCATTCCCGAGGAGGAGATGGTGGTCACCGTCACCCGTGACGGCTACATCAAGCGCACGCGCAGCGACAACTACCGTCAGCAGCACCGGGGCGGCCGAGGGGTCAAGGGTGCGCAGCTGCGCGCAGACGATGTCGTCGAGCACTTCTTCGTGACGACCACGCACCACTGGCTGCTCTTCTTCACCACGAAGGGCCGCGTGTACCGCGCGAAGGCCTACGAGGTTCCTGAGGCCGGCCGCGATGCCAAGGGCCAGCACGTCGCGAATCTCCTGGCACTGCAGCCCGGTGAGGAGATCGCTCAGATCCTCGACATCCGCGATTACAGCGTCGCGACCTACCTGGTGCTCGCGACCCGCAGCGGATTGGTCAAGAAGACCCGCCTGACCGAGTACGACACCAATCGTCAGGGCGGTGTGATCGCGATCAAGCTCCGCGGTCAGGAAGAAGAGGACGGCGACGAAGTCGTCAGCGCGCTCCTCGTCGACCAGGGCGACGACATCCTCCTGATCAGCCGTCTGGGGATGTCCCTCCGCTTCACGGCGAGCGATGACTCGCTCCGGCCCATGGGCCGCTCGACCGAGGGCGTGAAGGGAATGTCGTTCCGAGAGGGGGACAGCCTGTTGTCGGCATCCGTCGCCCGTGCCGGCGCGTACGTGTTCGTCGTGACCGACGGCGGGTACGCGAAGCGCACCGATATCGCGCAGTACCGCAGCCAGAGTCGCGGTGGCCTGGGCATCAAGGTCGCTCGTCTGAGCGACGATCGAGGCGTTCTCGCGGGTGGTCTGATGGTCGCGGAAGACGACGAGGTCTTGGTGGTTCTTGCCAGCGGCAAGGTGGTACGCTCTGCCGTGGCCGAGGTCCCCGCCAAGGGCCGCGACACCATGGGTGTCGTCTTCGCCCGCGCCGACGACGCCGATCGCATCATCGCGATCGCACGCAACGGAGAGCGCGGCCTCACTGAGATATCAGACGCAGCGACATCAGAGGCTGTCGACACCGAGCAGGAGCACGCCGGGTCGGACACACCCGAAGCCTCGCCCGAGATCCCCGAAGAGAGTACTGACGCATGAGCACCGTAGCCGACAAGCTCGCAAAGAAGTCCAGCCACAAGACCAGCGCCAAGCAGGTGCGCCTGCGGCTGGTGTACGTCGACTTCTGGTCGGCGGTCAAGCTGTCGTTCCTGGCCGCGGTCGCGCTCGCGATCGTCACCGTCGTGAGCTTCTTCATGGTCTACCTGATCGTGCAGACGACGGGTCTGATCGGCAAGGTCGACGAGTTCTTCCAGAGCTTCTCGGACGGCGGGATCTCGATCACGGCCTTCATCGGCCTGCCGCAGGTCATGGCGTTCGCGGCGATCGTCGCGATCCTCAATCTCGTGGTGGTCACGGTTCTGGGTGCTGTCATCGCCGGCATCTACAATCTCGCCGTCAAGGTCACCGGCGGTCTGCTCGTCGGCTTCACCTCGAACTAGCGCTCTGAACGGGCGTCGGCGCGAAGCCGGCGCCCGTTCGGCGTCCTCGGCGTCAGACCACGCCGGTTGTTCCGAGCAGGCTGCCGATCGCCCACGTCACGAGCAGGGCGAGCCCCCCGCCGATCACCAGGCGCAGGGTGGCGCGCAGTTTTCCGCTTCCACCCAGGTGGGCCGAGATGGTGCCGGTCATCGCGAGAGCCACCAGCACCGCCATGAACGTGAGCGGGATCTTCAGCGCGGGTGGAAGCAGCAGGATCGTCAGCAGCGGCAGCAGGGCACCGAGTGTGAACGCGACTGCTGACGAGAGCGCCGCCTGCCAGGGGCTCACCAGGTCGTCCTCGTCGATGTGCAGTTCCACCTCGAGATGGGCCGCCAGCGCATCGTGCGCGGTGAGTTCGGCCGCGACCTTCCTCGCCGTGGCCTCGGTGAGTCCGCGTGCCTGATACAGCGCGGTCAGCTCATCGAGCTCTTCTTCGGGCATCTCGCGAAGCTCGCGCGTCTCCTTCTCGATGAGCGCCCGCTCGCTGTCGCGCTGGCTGCTCACCGACACGTACTCCCCGAGCGCCATCGAGATCGCGCCGCCCACGAGACCCGCGACTCCGGCCACCAGAAGGGCCGGTGTATCGGTGGTCGCGCCCGCGACGCCGACGACGAGTGAGGCCACCGAGACGATGCCGTCGTTCGCGCCGAGCACGCCCGCGCGCAACCAGTTCAGTCGCTGTCCGATACCGCCGGAGTGCGCTTCGCCGGAGTGGGCGGGGTCCGCTGTGCTCACCTCGACAGTCAACTCCTGCCCGAGCCGACGCAGGCCGCGGCCCGCCGGGAAGAGGGCTGAGGTGGATTCGTGAAATCAGTGCCCGTCAGGTAAAGTCTTGGAGGTTGACGGCGCTTGCGCCGCGCCCAAACGGGGGTATAGCTCAGGCGGTTAGAGCGCTTCACTGATAATGAAGAGGTCCCAGGTTCAAGTCCTGGTACCCCCACACAACATCCCCGGGGCCTTAGCTCAGTTGGTAGAGCGCCTGCTTTGCAAGCAGGATGTCAGGAGTTCGAATCTCCTAGGCTCCACAGATCCAGAAGCGCCGGCCCGAGGGCCGGCGCTTTCGTCGTCTGTAGAGTCGGACGCATGGACATGCGGGTCGCGGCCTACGCCGTCATCATCGACGCCGATGACCGCATCCTGCTGGCGCATTGGAACGAGGGTCGCCGTGCCGCATGGACCCTTCCCGGCGGAGGGCTCGAGCCGGGAGAGGACCCGGAGCACGCCGCCCGTCGGGAAGTCCGTGAGGAGACGGGCTATCGGGTGACGGTGGGCGACCTGCTCGGCATCCACTCGCGGGTCATCCCGGCGGGTCGCCGGCTCACCACCGATGCCACCGGTCCGCTGCACGCCCTGCGCATCGTCTACCGCGCGCGGGTGATCGGCGGCAAGCTGCGCAACGAGATCGACGGCTCGACCGACCGGGCGGAGTGGTTCCCGCTCTCGGCGGTGCCTGGACTTCAGCGCGTCAAGCTCGTGGACATCGCGCTGAAAATGGACGCGTCGAACTGATCAGTCGATCGCCTGCGAGATGTCGGCGACCGTAGCCGCATATGCCGCGATCAGATCGTCGGCCTCGACGAACATGCTGTAGCCGTGCGCACCGGCACCCATCGCGATGCGTTCCCCGACGATGCGCTCGTCGGCGAAGACCGGCCAGTCGTTCGAGCTGCCGACCGGCACGATCGTGCCGCGCTCGTACCCGGTGGCGGCCAGGGCGCGCGCCGGGTCGGGAAGCTGCAGCTTGTTCACTCCGACCACCGCCCGCAGCTTGGGCCACGAGATCGCCCGATCGCCGGGAACCAGCGCGAACAGGTAGGTGTCGTCGCTGCGCTTGACCACCAGGGTCTTCACGATTCCTGCGGCCGGGATGCCGAGCAATGCCGCGGCCTCGTTCAGGCTGCCGGCCGCGGGCCGCTCACGGACCTCGATCGTGAGACCTCGAGAAGATGCCGCGTCGCGGACGCGTGCAGTCGGATCGGGCGCGCTCATGCGTACAGGGTACCCACGACGAAGAGCCCCGCGGGTCGGCGGGGCTCTTCGGTGTCTGCATGCGCTGCGGGCGCTGAACGATCAGGCGTCGGGCGCGCGCAGCGGGTCGTCGGCGACCCAGAGCTCGTCGTCCGCCCGCAACGTCTGCCAGGCGGCGTAGAGCACGCCGACCGCGGCGGCGACGCCGAGCATGATCGCGATCACGCCACCGGCTCCGATGCCCTGCTTCGGCGGATCGAGCACGACCAGCTTGGCGGCGAGCTTCTTCGAAGCCTGTGCCCCGTACTTGTCTGCCTTCTTCGCGTAGGTGGCGGCGTCCGGCAGCACGAAGCCCTTGCCTGCGGCGAACCGCGAGCGGGTGTCGTTGGCGGCATCCCAGACGGACAGTGCGGAGCCGACGACGGCGCCGGCGGTCGGCACGACCTTGTCGGACAGAACCTGCTTGGAGAACTGCTTGCTCTTGTCGACGTACGGCGCGGCGTACCTGCCGTAGCTGCCCTTCACGCCGGGGACGACCTGCTCACGGCCGAAGTTGCCGAGCTGGCGGCCGGCTTCACGCGCGATGTTCGCGGCTTCGCCGACGAGCACCTGCTGCGACTCCCACAGGTTGTTCGCCTGCGACTGGAGCTTGCGGAGTTCCTTCTTGCGCTTGCGGTTGAGGCTCACGTTGCCCTCCCAAAGGCCGGGGGATGTAGTTGTCCCATCTTGCCAGACGGCACCGCAGACGGGAGGGTTCCCACCGAACTCTGAGACAATGGACGACATGCCTCAGCACACTGCCGTAGCCACTCTGCACACCAACTACGGGGATATCGTCGTCGACCTCTACGGAGATCACGCCCCCCAGACCGTTCAGAACTTCATCGGACTCTCCGACGGAACCAAGGACTGGACCCACCCCTCCACCGGGAAGCCCGGTGAGGGCCCGCTGTACAAGGACGTCGTCTTCCACCGCATCATCTCGGGTTTCATGATCCAGGGCGGCGACCCGCTCGGCGTCGGCACCGGAGGACCGGGCTACAACTTCAACGACGAGATCAACGGGGAGCTCACCTTCACGGCTCCGTACAAGCTCGCGATGGCCAACGCCGGGCTGCGCCGCAACGCCATCACCGGCCGGCCCGAAGGCACCAACGGGTCGCAGTTCTTCATCACCGTTCCCGGCCAGGGCGGTCGCGGTCCCGAGTGGCTCCAGGGCAAGCACACGATCTTCGGCGAGGTCGCCGATGACGCCTCGAAGGCCGTCGTCGACACGATCAGCGAGTTGCCCACCGCGGCCGGCGATCGCCCGATCGAGCCTGTCGTCATCCAGTCCATCGACGTCGTCGCGGTCTAGGACGCCCGTTCGTCCGTGACCGTCCCCGACCTCAGTCGCAACACCGACAACTTCTGCTACCGGCATCCCGGACCGGCAGAGCTTCGTGCTGTGTCAGCGCTGCCTGCGAACAATCTGTCCGCAGTGCCAGACACAGGCTGCGGTCGGGGTCATCTGCCCGGAGTGCCTCGGACGAGCAGCAGCAGACGCAGACTCCCGCCCAGCGCAAGGCGGAGCGGCGGTGGGCGCGACCGCGCGCGCTCGCCGCCACCGACTCACGCCCGCTCGTGACCTACGCGATCATCGCGATCACCGCACTCGCCTTTCTCATCGGGCTGATCCCGGGAGTCGGCGAGATGGTCCGAAGCGCCCTGCTGTTCTGGGCGCCGTCACTGTACCCGGAGCTCACGGGCACCTTCGAGCCGTGGCGCCTGCTCACGGCCGCTCTTGTGCACGCCGGGTTCTGGCACGTCGGACTCAACATGCTCGCGCTCTGGATGATCGGTCGCAGCCTGGAACCGCTGCTCGGGCGGGCTCGATTCCTGACTCTGTACCTGCTGAGCGCGCTCGGCGGGTCGGTCGCGGTCGCCCTGCTCTCGTTCACCACGCCGGTCGTCGGCGCATCGGGGGCGATCTTCGGCCTCTTCGGCGCACTCATCGTGATCGGACGCCACATCGGTGCGAACATCGCCGGCATCGCGATCATCCTCGGCGTGAACCTCGTGATCGGATTCATCCCCGGCTTCAACGTGTCGTGGCAAGCGCACGTCGGCGGGCTCATCGTGGGCGCACTCGTGGGCCTGATCTACGCGCGGACGCGGTCGGTGCGACGCCGCGCCCTGCAGATCTGGCTGCTCGTGGCGCTCGCGTCTGGTGCTGTTCGCCCTGCTGCTGGTGCCGCCGCTCTTCTACTACTAGGGCGTCGGCGCTCTCGCGGGGTTCGGCTCGCCTGAAGAGTTATCCACAGGTTCATCCACAGCTGGGGATGAATGACAGCGGTGTAATTCACAGGTGTTAACAACGCTGTTGACAACTCCGGACATGCGAAAGCCCCGGTCGCGCCGGGGCGTTCGCGAAGATCGAGGCGCTATCGCCAGCGGGTCGTCATGAGGAATCCGACGAAGGCGATGCCGAAGCCGATGACCAGATTCCAGGCGTCGATGCCGGGAATCGGGTACTGCATGCCGCTCAGGTAGAACACCAGCACCCAGACGAGTCCGACCAGCATGAGGCCGATCATGATCGGCTTGAACCACACCGGATTCGGTGCGGCCTCGCCTTCGCTGCGCTCCACCAGGGATTCGTCGTCTTTGCCGGGTCGTGCCATACGGATATCCTACCCTCCCTCTGTCCGCACGCCCGGTCGGGCCGCAGCTGCTTCGCATGCGGGACGGAGGGTCAGCATCCGCTGGTTAGAATCCACGTGTGGATGAGACGAGTGCGGGCGCGGGCGACACATCCACGCGCCGGGTCCGCACGCGCCGCCGCCGCGTCTCCGTGGCCGGCGTTCTGGGCGAGCTCCTCATCACCGCCGGCGTGCTCACCCTGCTCTACGTCGGGTGGCAGCTCTGGATCGGCGACCTGATCTTCGGTGCGCAGCGCAATGCCGTCGGACAGGACCTCTCGCAGCAGTGGGAGCAGGAGTACGCCGCGCCGCCGTCGACGGCGCCTCTGAGCGCGACGCCGAGCGAGACCCCGGACGCGGCACCGGCGCCGGCACCGGTCGAGCCGGTGATCATGCCCGAGGCGGCAGACGGCGAGACGTTCGCCGTGATGCGGATCCCGCGATTCGGCGCGGACTACGCCTGGCAGATCGCGGGTGGTGTCACGCGGGCGCGCACCCTCGATCCGATCGGCATCGGGCACTACCCCGGCACGCCGATGCCCGGCGAGGTCGGCAACTTCGCCGTCGCCGCCCACCGGACGACGTGGGGTGCGCCGTTCAACCGAATCGCCGAGCTCCACGTCGGCGACGCGATCGTGGTCGAGACCGCGGAGGGCTGGTACACCTATCGCTTCCGCACCCTGGAGTACGTCACCCCCAGTGAGGTCGAGGTGCTTCTGCCGGTGCCGCAGGTGCAGGGCGCACCCGCCGGGTCGCGCTACATCACGCTGACCAGCTGCAGTCCGATGTACTCGATGACCGAGCGCATCGTGGCGTACGGCGTCTTCGAGTCGTTCACACCGCGCGCCTCGGGACCGCCGGCCGCGCTGACCGAGGGAGTCCCCGCCTGATGTACGCGGCCCTGTGGGGGGTGCTTCCCGGACCCTGGTGGGTGCGGCTGATCATCCTGCTCATGCTGGTGGTCGCCGTTCTGTACGGCCTGTTCTTCTACGCCTTCCCGTGGATCAGCGAGATGGTCAACCCCCAGGAAGTCACCGTTGAGTGAGTGGTCGTGATGACCGGTCATGCGCCGATCCTCGTGGTCGACAACCACGACAGCTTCGTTCACACCCTGGTCGGCTATCTTCACGAGCTCGGCGCCGACACCGATCTCATCGAGGCTGACGCGATCGAGTCGGATGCCGCGGCCTCCGTCGTCTCGACGTATCGGGGCGTGCTCATCTCTCCAGGGCCGGGAACGCCCGGCGCAGCCGGCGCATCCATCGCGGTCGTCCGCGCTGCGAAGGCCGCAGACATCCCGCTCCTCGGCGTGTGCCTCGGGCACCAGGCCATCGCCGAGGCATTCGGGGCGAGCGTCTCGCACGCCCCGGAGCTCATGCACGGCATGACCTCGCTCGTCGAGCACGACGACAGCGCGCTCTACGCCGGGCTGCCGAACCCGTTCACGGCCACCCGCTACCACTCGCTCGCGATCGTGCCGGATACGCTGCCCGCGGAGCTCGCCGTGACGAGCCGCAGCGACGGTGGCGTGATCATGGGGATCGCACATCGATCGGCGCGGATCCTGGGGGTGCAGTTCCATCCCGAGGCTGTGCTGACCGAGGGCGGCCACCGATTGCTGGGCAACTGGCTCGAGACGGTCGGATTCGCGGATGCCGGCCTCCGCGGCGCCGCGCTCCACCCGCGGCGCTAGGCACGGTACCGGCCCACGACCGGTGCGGATCAACGACGGGTGCCGATCGACGACCGGTGCGGGTCACGGACCTGAGCAGTAGGTGAGGGTGACCTCGGAGTGGACCGGTGCCTCGCCCGGCGCGATCGACTGCGTCGTCACGATGGGCGGATCGGTCGCGGTGCACGCCGCATCCTCCTGCGTGGCGACGACCAGCTGCGACTCGGGGCCTTCCAGCTCTCGGGTGGCGGCGTCGATCGTGTAACCGGTCACGTCGATGATCACGACGCGTCCGGTCGCCGCGACCAGATTGACCGTCGCTCCGAGCGGAAGCGTCGCACCGGCCGGCTGATCCGACGAGATCACCGTTCCCGCGGCGAGTGCCGGGTCGTTTCGCGGCGTGACGGTTCCGAGCACGAGCCCGACCGACTGCAGCGCCGCGGCCGCGGCATCCTGCCCCAGGCCTTCCAGGGTCGGAACGGTCGTGGTCTCCTGACCCGACGACACGTAGACGCGCACTTCCTGCCCGGGGCTCACCGCGACGCCCGCCACGGGGTCGGTGCGGATGACATTGCCGACCGCGACCTCGGAGTTGGGTTCGTCGACGCGGAACGAGATGAGATCTGCCTCGCCGATCTCGGTGTTCGCACGCTGGTAGGTCATTCCGGTGACATCGGGCACCAGGCGGGCGCTGGAGGGAACCTCGGTGCCCGGACGGATCGTCATCACCCAGAAGAACACCGAGATGAGCAGCACGGCGATGATCGCCACGCCCGCCCAGATCCAGGCGACCGGCGGACCGGCCTGCGTGCGCTTCATGGTCGTGTCCGTGCTCAGCTGGCGGAGCGAGCGCGCCGTCTCGGCGGCCTGTTTCGGATTCGGGCCGTACAGCTCGCTCGTCAGCGCCCCGACAGCGCGCTTGGACGGGACCTTGCCGCCTACGGTCGCATCGAGGGCCTCGCGGAAGGCCGCGGCATCCTGGTATCGCTGGAAGGGATCCTTTGCGAGTGCGCGCAGCACCACGGCGTCGAGCGAGCGTGGCACGGTCTCTGTGACCTCGGATGGCGCCACGGGCGCTTCGCTCACGTGCTGGTAGGCGACGGCGACGGGCGACTCCCCGCGGAACGGCGGCCGCCCGACCAGCAGCTCGTAGAGCACGACACCCGCCGAGTAGACGTCGGCGCGCGCGTCGACCGGTTCTCCCTTGGCCTGCTCGGGCGAGAAGTACGCGGCGGTGCCGAGGATGGCCGTCGTCTCGGCGACCGTCGAGGACGAGTCCGACACCGCACGGGCGATGCCGAAGTCCATGACCTTGACCTGACCGGTTTCGGTGACCATCACGTTGCCGGGCTTGATGTCGCGGTGGACGACGCCGGCGCGGTGCGAGTACTCCAGAGCTTCGAGGATTCCGTCGACGTAGCGCACCGAGTCTTCGACCGGCACCGGGCCCGCGGAGATGACATCTTTGAGGAGCGCGCCGTGGACGAGCTCCATCACGATGTACGGAACCGGACGCACCGTTCCGTCGGGGCTCGTCTCGGTGTCTTCGCCCGCGTCGTAGACGCGCACGATCGTCGGGTGCGCCATGCGGGAGGCCGCCTGCGCCTCGAGGCGGAACCGGGTGCGGAACGAGTTGTCGTTCGCGAGGTCGCGATTGAGGAGCTTGATCGCGACCTGCCGACCCAGCGTGATGTCGTAGCCGCGGAAGACGGTGGCCATGCCGCCGCGCCCGATCAGTTCGTCGACGCGGTAGCGCCCCGAAAGCACGCGCGGCTCAGCTGTCACGTTCACTCCCTGGGTGGAACAAGATTCAGCCTAACCGACGCGGCGGACGACACCCGCCGTGACTGCGCGCCGCACCGACGCACTACGGCGTCGGCGTCGGCGTCGGCGTCGGCGGCGCCGGAGTTGCCTGGATCGACGAGGTCGCCTCACCGGACGGGCCGGACTCCCGCTGCCCGGCCGCTCCGCCGGAGCAGGTCACCGTGTACGTCACGATGACGGTGGCCCCGGCGCTGTTGTCGGCCAGCAGCTCGCCGGCGCGGTCATTCGGCCCGAACGAGGCGGTGGACTGCCCGGTGCTCGAGAACGTCGCGTTGGTCGCTGAGAAGTTGTAGGCGCTGACCGAACCGGTTCCGGACGGGCAGGTGTATCCGCTCCAAGCGACCTGGGTGGACGTTCCGGCCTCGACGGTGCCCGCCATCGTGGGTGCGGCGGGAGCCGGCATCGCCACCTGATCGACGTAGAAGGTCAGCGTGAGCAGCTGAGAGGGCGGAATGTTGCCCGTCGGGCTCACTCGGTAGACGGTGTTCACCTGGTCGGCGCTGGGTGCGGGGTCGCCGCCCACGCAGTCCACCGCCTCGACGCCCGCGGCGCGCGCCGTGGCCGATGCTTCGGTGCAGTCCATGCCGCTCAGGCCCAGACCGTCCACCGCGATCGTCGGAACGGCGGGCGTCGGTGTCGGGGTGGACGCGCTCGGAGAAGGCGCCGTCGACGAACCAGTCGGATCCGGCGTGGGCTCCTGGTTCGCCAGGAATGCCCAGATCGTTCCGCCCAGCACGAGCAGCAGCAGGACGATCAGCGCGATGAGGGGCCACGTCCACGGGCTGCGCTTCTTCTTCTCGGGCTCTTCCTCGACGACATCACCCGCGGGCAGAAGCTGGGTGGCGGCGGCTGTCGCTCCGGCGGAGGTCAGCAGCTGCGTCATGTCGTCGCCGGAGGCTGCTCCGGTGGCGATCGCGGGGACGGCCGCCGCTGCGGCGGCGACGTCTCCGCGGCGAAGTGCGGTCGCCGCACGTGCCACGGCGGCGGACGAAGCGGGACGCTCTTCAGGCTTCTTCGCGATCATCGCCATGACGAGGTTCTGCACGGGGACGGCGACCGTCGGCGGCAGCGGCGGCGCCTGCTCGTTGATCTGCGCCATCGCGATCGCGACCTGCGACTCGCCCGTGAACGGGCGCTTGCCGGCCAGGCACTCGTAGGCGACGATTCCCAGCGAGTACGTGTCGGTGGCGGGGGATGCCGGGTGCCCGGAAGCCTGCTCGGGAGAGAGGTACTGCACGGTGCCCATGACCTGTCCGGTCGCCGTCAGCGGCACCTGGTCGGCGATGCGGGCGATGCCGAAATCGGTGATCTTGACGCGGCCGTCGGGGGTGATCAGCAGGTTTCCGGGCTTGATGTCGCGGTGCACGAGTCCGGCCGCGTGCGCGGCCTGGAGCGCGGCCGAGGTCTGCGCGACGATGTCGAGCGTCTTGTCGGTGGAGAGCGAGCCGTCGCGCTCGAGGATCGTCGACAGGGCCTCACCGGGCACGAGCTCCATGACGAGGAACGCACTGCCGGCCTCCTCGCCGTAGTCGAAGACGCTCGCGATGCCCTCGTGGTTGACGAGCGCGGCGTGGCGGGCCTCGGCGCGGAAGCGCTCGAGGAAGCCCGGGTCGCCCATGTACTCGTCTTTGAGGATCTTGATGGCGACGGTCCGGCCGATGACGTGGTCGGTCGCCTCCCACACCTCGCCCATGCCGCCGATGGCGATCCGCGAGTCCAGCTCGTAGCGGCCGCCGAAGGTCACTCCCTGCGTCGGTCTCATCGTCCCAGCACCGCCTCCATGACCTTCTTCGCGATGGGGGCTGCGATGGTGTTGCCGCTCCCCGACTGGTCCTGACCCGCCGCCGTCTTCGACGACGACCGCCACCGCCACCTGCGGGTTCTCCGCGGGCGCAAACCCGGTGAACCACAGTGTGTACGGCTGGTCTGATCCGTTCTCCGCAGTGCCGGTCTTACCGCCCACATCGACCCCGTCTATTGTTGCACCCGACGCCGCGCCGTCATTGACATTGGCGACCATCATCGCGACCAGCTCGGCGGCGATGTCGGCATCCAGCGCCCGGGCGAACTCCGTGTCGTCGAACGTCTGCTCCACCGACAGATCGGCGCCGATCACCCGATCGACCATGCGTGGATTCATGACCACTCCTTCGTTCGCGATGCCCGCCGACACCATCGCCATCTGCAGGGGCGTCGCCGTGACCTGCCCCTGCCCGAAGCCGGTGAGCGCGGTCTGCGGATCGTCGAGACCGCGCGGATAGCTGGATGCCGTCGAGTCGAGCGGCATCGTGAAGGACGCGTTGAAGCCGTACTTCTCCGCCTCCTCGCGGATCGCGGTGTCGCCGAGCTGCGACCGCGAGTTCGGCGAAGGGGATGTTGCAGCTCAGGCGCAGCGCATCGGCGATCGTCACCGTGTCGCCCGGCCCGCAGGCGCCGCCGCTCGCGTTGAAGACGACGCTGCTGGACTGCGGCAGCTGGTACGAGGCCGGGTTGGGCAGCGTCGATTGGGGCGTGTAGTCGCCCGAGGCGAGCGCGGCTGACGCGACGACGAGCTTGAAGGTCGAGCCGGGCGGGTTCAGGTCGCCGCCGATCGCGCGGTTGAAGAGCGGGTGCGTCGGGTCGGCATCGAGCAGCGTCGTACACGTCGTTCACCTCGCCCGTGTTGTGGGAGGCGAGCAGATTCGTGTCGTAGCTCGGGCTCGTCACCATCGCGAGCACTCGACCCGTGGCGGGCTCGATCGCGATGACCGCGCCCTGGAGGTCGCCGAGCGCGTCGTAGGCGGCGCGCTGCACGGCGGCATCCAGCGTCAGTTCGACGTTCGAGCCGCGCGGCGGCTGCCCGGTGAGGATGCGGTCGATCCGCGCCAGGAACTGTGAGCCGGCCGTGCCGCTGAGCTCCTGATTCATCGCCTGTTCGATGCCGGTGGCCGCTCCGAGCGCGGGGTTGATGTAACCGGTCACCGGCGCCCACATGTCGCCGTCGACGTAGACCCGCTGCCAGCTGTAGACGTCGTCGGATGGCGACGGAGCTCGCGATCGCCGCGCCGCTCGCGATGATCGATCCGCGCTGGACTTCGTACGAGTCGTAGAGCGCGCGGGTGTTGCGCGAGTTCTCGGCGAGGGTCTCGGCCTGCACGACCTGGATCACGCTGGTCGACGCGAACAGCGCGAGGAACATGAGCAGCATCAGGATGCTGAGTCGTCTGAGTTCTTTCGTCATGACTAGCCGATCACCACCCGGGGGCGGCTGCGGACGGCATCCGAGATCCTCAGCAGGATCGCGACGATGAGCCAGTTGGCCACGAGCGACGAGCCGCCGGCGGCGAGGAACGGCGTCGTCAGACCCGTGAGCGGGATCAGTCGCGTGACGCCGCCCACCATGATGAACACCTGCAGCGCGATCGTGAAGGACAGGCCGGTGGCGAGCAGCTTGCCGAAGTCGTCCTGGCCCGCGAGACCGATGCGGATGCCGCGACTCGTGAAGACCATGTAGAGGCACAGGATCGCGAACACTCCGATGAGCCCGAGTTCCTCGCCGAGACTCGGCAGGATGTAGTCGCTCTGCGACAAGCGGCGTGATGTACGGCCGGCCCTGGCCGAGGCCGGTGCCGAGGAGACCGCCCTGGGCGAGGCCGAAGATGCCCTGCACGAGCTGGTAGCTCCCGCCGCCGCGATCGATCACCTCGGGGTTGAAGGCGTCCAGCCAGTTGGCGAACCGACCGTAGACGTACGGGAGTACGCGCGAGGCGAGGAATGCGCCGGCTGCCGCGAGCACGACGCCGATCACGACCCAGCTGGTCTTGCCGGTGGCGACGTAGAGCATGGCGACGAACATGCCGAAGATCAGCAGGCCGGTGCCGAGGTCGCGCTGCAGCACGATGATGCCGAGCGAGATGAACCAGATGACCAGGAGCGGTCCCAGTTCGCGGGCCCGCGGCCATGTCAGCCCGAGGAACCGCGTTCCCACCGAGGTGAGGCTCTCGCGCGTGCGCACGAGGTAACCGGCGAAGAAGATCGCGAGGCAGATCTTGGCGAGCTCGCCGGGCTGGAACGAGAAGAAGCCGAGCGAGACCCACACGTCGGCGTTCGCATCGGTGCCGAGGCCCGGGACGATCGGGAGGATCAGCAGCAGCACACCGGCCAGACCGAAGATGTAGGTGTAGCGGAACAGCACCCGGTAGTTGCGCAGCAGCACGACGATGGCGATCGCCCCGACGATCGCGATCGCCGCCCAGGCGAGCTGCTTGGTGGAGTACGCGTCCCACCCGTGCAGGTCGACCGCGATGTCGATGCGATAGATCATCGCGATGCCGAGCCCGGTCAGGATCGTCGCGATCGGCAGCACGAACGGATCCGCGTCGCGCGCGCGCAGTCGCAGCACGATGTGCAACGCCATCACGAGCGCGGTCAGGCCTCCGCAGTAGAACAGGAAGGTCGCGTCGATCGCGCCGTCGCGCCGAGCTGCACCAGGGCGATCGCCGACCCGTTGACCAGGAAGGCGAAGGCGAGCAGGAAGAGTTCGCGGTTGCGCTGGGTCTGCGGCACCCGGATCCGCCGCAGCGCGCGGATCACGGCGGTGTCGGCGGCGATCGCCTCGGTGTTGTTCAGAGGCTTGTTGTTCCGAGGCGCGTTGTTCAACGGCTTGTCGTTCGCGGGCGCGGTCATCGTGTCGCCTCCGAGGCATCCCTCAGTCGGTCGACGATCGCCTCGGCGTCGGCCAGCGAGCGGGCCGAGATGGTGCGCTCGACCGTCGCCCGGCTGAACGACGGCAGATCGGCGAGCAGGATCTCGGTGTCCTCGTGCGGTGTCGACAGCGAAAGAGGTCCGATGTTCTGCTGGATCCCCTGGTAGATCACCACGGTGTCGTCGTCGGCGCCCACGAAGTACCGGGTCTGGGTCCAGTTGTAGGCGAGCAGCAGGAGCGAGGCGATCATCGCCAGCACGACCACGAGTCCCACGATCCAGCCGATGCGGCGACGCCGGGCGCGGCGCCGGTCCTCCTCGATGAGCTCCTCGAGGAACTCCGCGGCGGGCTCGAAGTGGCTGGGCTCGTTGGCCGCCTGCCGGTTCGGGTGCAGCCAGTTGCCCCGGCCCGAGCGCGCGGCCGGCACTTCGACACCCAGCGGATTGGACGCGGACCCCACGATCGTCGGGGTGCCGGAGAAGATCGGATGCTGGCCGCCGACATCCACGAGGACGATGGTGACGTTGTCGGGAGCCCCGGCATCCAGCGCCTGCTTGAGGAGGTTGTCGGCGGTGCGGCCCGGCGCGAGGCCGAGGCCGAGGGCCTTCGCGGTGTGCGCATCGTCGACGACGCCCGACAGACCGTCCGAGCACAGCAGCCAGCGGTCGCCCGGCTGGGTCGGCATGATGAAGGTGTCGAGCTCGGGGTTCGGGTCCATGTCGCCGAGCACGCGCATCAGCACCGAGCGGCGCGGGATGGAACCGCGCCTCCTCAGGAGTGATGCGTCCCGAATCGACGAGGCGCTGCACGAACGTGTGATCGGTCGTGATCTGGGTCAGCGCGTCGTCGCGAAACAGGTAGATGCGCGAGTCGCCGATGTGCGCGATGACCGCGTAGTCATCGACCATGACCAGCGCGCTGACCGTGGTCCCCATGCCGGCCAGCTCGGGCTTGACGTGCACGGTGTCGATGAGCTCGGCCGCCGCAGTCGGCGATCGCGTCGCGCAGTTCGCGTTCGGCCGCGGAGGTGGACTCGAACGGGTGGTCGAGCCGCTCGAGTCGGGCGATCGCGAGGCTGGAGGCGACGTCTCCGCCGGCGTGCCCGCCCATCCCGTCGGCGACCGCGAACAGATTGGAGCCGCAATACCCGGAGTCCTGGTTGTTGGAGCGCACCTTGCCGGTGTGCGAGATCGCGACGCTCGAGCCCTGGAAGACCATTTGTCCCGGGTCCGCTACTTCCGCAGCTCGAAGGTCGTCGCCCCGACCTTGATCGGCGCGCCGACCGTGATGGGCATCGGCGCGCTCACCCGCGCGCCGTCGTGCCACGTGCCGTTCGTCGAGTCGAGGTCCTGGATCATCCACTGGTCGCCCCACAGCACGAGCCGGGCGTGATGGCTCGAGGTGTAGTCGTCGCGGATCACGAGGCCGGACTCGCTGGACCGTCCGATCGTGAGCGGCTCGGCCGCCCAGGGGCAGTTCGAGGCCGGCTTTCGGGCCGCTCGTGATGACGATCCGCGACACGGTGTCGGTCGTGGCCGCTCCGCCCTTCGCACCGGACGACGTGGGCCGCGACGATGCCACGGGCGCGGTCGCCGACGCCCGGGCGGCGGGGGCGGGTGCCGCCGCGGGCGCAGGCTCCGGCATCCGCCGCACCTTCACGCCGAACAGGTCGGCACGCAGTGAGTAGACGACCGCGAAGACGAAGAACCACAGCAGCACCAGGAATCCGATGCGCAGCAGCAGGAGTGTCAGTTCACTCAATGGAGCGGCCCACCTTCACGGACGTCGTACGCCCGCGTGGCATCGGCCGGCATCGGAGGCTTGGGCGGGGCGGCCTGCGCGACGACGCGGAACACGATGTCGGTGCGTCCGATCGTCACGGTGGAATCCGGCGTCAGCGCAGCCTCCGTGACCTTGCGCCCGTTCAGCATCGTGCCGTTGGTCGACTGCATGTCGCGCACCATCGCGCGCTCGCCGTCCCACAGGATCTCGACGTGCTTGCGGCTCGTGCCGGCGTCGGAGATCGTGATGTCGGCGTCGCTGCCGCGGCCGATGACCGTGCGGGATTTCACGATCGGATGCCTCTTGCCCTCGACATCGAGCACGCCGCGCCACGCGACGCGGCCCTCTGCGGTTGCCGACTCGACCCGGAGCGTGCCGGTCGCGAGCTGATCGTCGCGCGACCAGGGTGATCGAGACCGGACCGGCGAACGAGTAGCCCTGCGCCTTGGCGTGGGCGTGCACGAGGGTGTCGAGCTCTTCGCCGAGCGCCCCGCCGAGCGTGCGCATGCGCTCGTCATCGGCCGTCGACAGATGCACCGTGAACGCATTCGGCGTCAGAATGCGGTCGCGGCTCACGATGGCGGCCTTCTTGTCGAGCTCGCTCCGCAGGGCGGATGCGATCTCGACGGGTTGGATGCCGCTGCGGAAGGTCTTGGCGAACGCGCTGTTGACGGCGCGCTCGAGACCCTTCTCGAAGCTGTCAAGTAGTCCCACACGACTCCTCAGGCAGGTGGTGCCGGTCGGTACATGCTAATTGCTTAGTCTGTGTTGCCCGTGGATCGGCGATCCGCGCGGATTCGAGGGGCGGGGGCGGCCGCGGGTGCGCATCGCGGAGGAGATGGCGATGCGGAGGATCGATCGACGCGCATCCCTCCTCCCCTTCGGGATTCTCCTCCCGTTGGACCGATTCGAAGGGCGGGATGCTGCGTGATATCCTCGGAAAGTTGAGTTGGCATCTTCGGATGCCGCATCTCGCGCGAGTGGCGGAATAGGCAGACGCGCTGGCTTCAGGTGCCAGTGTCCGAAAGGACGTGGGGGTTCAACTCCCCCCTCGCGCACGAAACGAAGAAGGCCCCCTGCCGGGGGCCTTCTTCGTTTCGTGCCCGAAGTGTGTCTGTTGAATCCCCGTTTGACCAGCGGGTCAACCACGTCGCGCGCGTGTTCGTCTGCCTTGCTCTCGGTAGCGGCTTGCGCAAGCCGATCGATGTCCGAGTCCGTGAGCGAAGCCATGTGCGACGGCAGCAGTGGGGCCAAGGCCTGAGCGAGAGCGACTTCATCCAAATGACCTCTGGCCTACAGGATCGACGTCCTCGACGTTGATTTTAACTGGCACGAACTGCCGTGTCGGGGAAGGGGCGCGCAAACCGAGGCAGGGTACGCCGGCGGAGTCACCGCTTCAGGCTTGTTCCGGGGACGTTCGAGGCTTCATGGCGCCGCCGCCCACTACTCCAGGGCCGGCACCAGCACCAGCACGATCTCCTCGACCGCGCGCCCGACACCGGGAGCGAAGTCGATGTCGCGCGAGAGCTCGGTGAACCCGACCTTGGTCAGAACAGCGAGTGAGGCCGCGTTGTGCGCGGCGACGCGGGCGAACAGAGGTCGCTCGGCCTCGCGCGAGACGAGGATGCGCAGCGCCTCGGTCGCCACTCCGCGCCCCCAGGCGTGGCGTGCGATCCAGTAGGTCACCTCGCGGTCGCCTTCGACGGAGAACAGCGCCGCCGTGCCGGCGAAGCCGCCGTTCTCGGTGACGACATAGGTGGCGACCTCGGAGGCCGTGCGCTCACGGGCCATCCACGCATCGAACGCGACTCTGTCATCCGGGTCGGCCGCGGTGAAGGCCGCCATCTCGACCGCCGCGGGGTCGCGCATCATCTCGAAGATCGCGTCGAGATCGTCGTCGTCCAGGTCGCGCAGTTCGATGTGGCCCACGTGACCCACGCTAGCCACCGGCGACGACAGGCAGAAGAGTGGTCAGGCGACGCCGTGCAGCTCGCGAAGCAGCGACTCCGCCCGCGCGCCGTCGCGCTGGGCGACGGCATCCCGGAACTCGACGTAGGCCGCCGTGCGCTGAACGGGGCACTCCACCAAGGGATGCCAGCCTGCGAGGTTTCGGCGGATCGCGATCTCGGCTTCGCGCATCACACGCACGAACGCGACGTTGTCGGTGTCGTCGACGATGTGGTCGAAGAACCGCGTGCTGGCAGCCATGATCGCGGGATGGTCGTCCGCGCGGGATGCCGCCACGATCGCATCCGCGTGATCAAGCGAGTGGGTGAGCGCTGCAGCGCTGCACCGCCGCAGCGCGATGCGCAGCGCACTTCCCATCAGGTAGATGAAGAAGTCGTGGGTGTCGGCATGGACACGCTCGTTCGGCACGGAGACGCGCGTGTAGCGATTAGGCGAGACCTCGACCAGGCCGGCGCGCTCGAGGCGCTGCAGTGCTTCACGCACGGGGGTGCGCGAGACGCCGAGTCGCTCGGCCAATTCCTGGTCGCGCAGCCGCTGGCCGGCGCTCAGGCGACCGTCGAGGATCGCTTCGCCGAGGAGCGCATAGACCTCGTCGCCGAGGACGGCGCCGGTCGGCTCCAGTGGTGCGAAAGGAGTGGTCATGAGTGGAGTCAGTCTACGGCGGACGATTCACTGACATGGACCCTGGCCGCTCCTGGTGCGCAGGCCGTGCGGCCGACCGACGCGCTCGGCTGATTCACGGCTTCACAGGGGCTTTTCCTGAGGTTTCGGCTCTCGCCGCAAGGCTGATATATCGGTAGAGTGTGCGTGTGCCACGCCACGCGTGGCCTATCCGGGGGGATCCGTCGACGCCCGGGCTTCGAGTGTCTTGACTCAGCCCGGGCGTGCGATGGGGCTGTGCAACGTTTGTGTCACCTTCTTTGCGAAGAATTCTCCCGAACCGGCGACGGTTCGATACCCTGATTGAGACTCGACGCAGACAGCTCGGGCACAAGAGAACGGCAATACATGAGTACCCAGGGCACGGTCAAGTGGTTCAACGCGGAGAAGGGCTTCGGCTTCATCGCTCCTGATGACGGCGGCGCCGACGTCTTCGCGCACTACACCGCGATCCAGTCGGGCGGTTACCGCTCGCTTGAAGAGAACCAGCGCGTCGAGTTCGAAGTAGCCCAGGGCCCCAAGGGCCTGCAGGCTGAGAACATTCGTCCGGTCTGACTTAAGACCGACCGCGCGGCGCCGCGTGCGTCGCGCCACTGCGGGGCGAGCCCGCGACAGGAGTCCCTGCGGGATCAGTCGCGCTCGCCCCGTACCAGTTCCACCCCCGCGCCGGCGAACTGTCGCAGCGTCGCATCCGGCAGGAACGCGCGAGTGAGCCCCGCACCGATGCGGGTCAGATCGCTCTCGTCTCGGAACAGCAGATACATCGTCTCGTACCGCGGGTGGAACTTCTCCTTGAAGCGGTGCAGCGAACCGAACCCGTAGACCGGCTCGAGCATGTTCGCGAGCCAGTCCGACAGGCTCGCGATCGCCCCGGCATCCGGCGGGTAGTCGTGAGCCAGTGGCGCGCCCGACAGGGACAGCACCTCGGCGCCCTCGTCCGAGAAGTGCTTGGCAGACGAGCCGATCAGGAATTCCATCACGGGGCCGAATCCGCCGTCTCGACGGCGCATCAGGTCGAGCGTCCAGCCGCGGACCTTGCCGTCGCCGCCGTAGACCGGCAGCCACGACAGGAAGCCGTCCACGTCGCCCTCGGTGGAGACCGCGATCGCCAGCCGCACCTCGGGGTCCATCGCCTCGTCGAGCGTGCCGAGCGTGAAGCCCATCTCGGGAAGCCCCTTGTCACCGACCCACATCTCCGAGATGGCGCGCAGCTGCTGCTGCACACCCCAGCTCTCGTCGCGCAGGCGCGTCATGCGGAAGGTGACCTCCTCGCGCCCGGCGCGATTGATCGATGTTCGCACTGCGGCCCAGGCTTTGCCGGTGAACTCGAGTCCGGGCAGGTCGACGATCGTGTCGTCGGCGACCACGAGAGTCCGCCAGCTGGACGGGACGGCATCCTTCGTCGCGTCGCTCGCGCTGAAGAAGCAGGGGATGAGGCCCGCGCGCTCGGCCATCGAGACGAACTCCGTGACCGACTCACCGCGGGTCGCCGGCGGCCCGAGCGGATCGGCGAGCACGATCGCCACCCCGGCGCGCTTCTGGTAGGCCACGATGCCGCTGGAGGTGCGGGCGTAGCTGTTGCCGCCCCACGTGGTCATCCATGACAGCGTGCCGCCGCCGTGGGCACGCAGTTCGTTCTTCACATCGTCGACCGACGGCTCGTCGCCGAGCCCGATCGTCGCCTTTCGGCGCGCACGGAACGCGGCTCGCACCGCGATCAGGTAGACGAGGAGCACGAGCCAGATCGCGGACTGCGCGATCGCCACGCTCGGGTCGCCGACCGCCGACTGGACCGTCGCCCCGGGAATGAACAGGAGTGCCGCGAAGATGACGCCCGTCAGCACGTTGAACGACCCGAGGATGATGCCCAGCACCCACGCCCAGCGTCGTCCGCGCCGCAGCCCGTTCGCGATGATCAGGATGACGAACGACGTCGATGGCGATGTCGACGATCGAGCCGTCGGTCGCGTCGGTGTGACCGAACGGTCCGTCGGTGGGAACGAGGAAGGTGAGCACGTCGATCGCGAGCACCACCAGCACGCTCACGAACGCGATGAGGCGCTGTTCGCGAACCGTGGTCCGCTGGAAGCGCAGCGATCGATCGACGAACAGCACCAGCCCGACGGCGAGGGCGTGCTCGAGGTCGGCGAGTGATCCCCAGAAGAAGAGCGTCACCACGGTGAAACCGAGCAGGACCGCCCAGGCGCGCACGCGCCACGGCGCGGACAGGATCCCGGCGGCGGCGGCGATGCACGCCATGGTTCCCCCGGACGGGCCGACATCGAGAGCCAGCGCCTCCTGCTGTGCCCACGGCCAGGGCAGGAACGCGAAAAGCCAGAGGAGCAGGGCGCTCGCGAAGATCGCGAACAGCTGGCCGACGCCGAAGTACGCCACCGCCACCCGCGATCCGCGGCGGAACTCCAGGTAGCCCATGCCGAGAAAGCTGGCGATCGTGAAGATGTACACGACGGGGTGGTTGACGAAGAAGGTGCCCGTGATCGGAGTCCACCAGCGTCCTTCGATCAGCGCAGGCAGACCATAGGCGACCGTCTCGTACAGCGGTGAGTCCTCGAAGGGACTCCACAGCCCGGCGAACACGACGCCGACGGCGAGCAGGATCGCGATCAGCGTCAGGGTTGCGGGGATTCTGCCGATGACGAGCAGAGCGGGGTGGCGCGGCGTGGTGGCGACGGCGTCGGTCATGGGATCACGATAGCGGCGGGCGCCGTCCGACCGGCGGAGTGCCCTCAGCGACCAGCGAGCCGGTCGTAGTTCGCGAGCGCCTGCGCGTCTTCGGCATCGCGCATCGCCCGCCGGGCGGCATCCAGTGCCTCCACCGGATCGGGCGTCTGCCGTGCGGCGGCGAGTTCGCGCTGCGCCGAGGCGAGTCGTGAACGCGCATCCGCGCTCGCCCGCGCGTGCGCCACCGACGACTCGGCGTGCGCCACCGCGTTGCGCGCCGCGGCCAGGGTGCCCGGCAGTGCGGTGCGAGCGCCGCGAATGCGCTGCTGAGCGGTGCGCGCGTCGCCCAGCGGCGAGATCGAGCCGGTCGCGCAGGCGGGCGATGCGGTCGATCGTGCGAGTGGGCCGACGCGCCGCATCGATCTCGATCTGCGTGAGTTCGGTTTCGATCGCGCGCAGCTCCGCGCCCAGGCGCGCAGAATCGACGGGGTCGAGCTGCTCGCGCGTCACGGTCGCCTGACGCAGAGCCGTGCGCGCCGCGGCGAATTCGCCGGGCACCGCCTGTGCGGCCTGAAGGACGAGGCGATGCGTCTCCTCCAGGGTGCGCGCTTCGGCCTCGGCGCGGCGCAGTGACCGCTCGGCGCCGGCGAGGTCGGCCAGAGCGGTGCGCGTCGGGTCGCTCGCGCTGCGCTCGGCGGTCACGAGGGAGCGCTCCGCGGCGGCGGCGTGATCGATCGCCGCACGCGCGGCGATCGACGAGTCGGACCACTCGTCCTCCGCGAACCTGGACGACAGTTCCGAGACCAGCGCGGCCGGGTCTCCCATCGTCGCGCGCAGCGCGTCGAGTCGCCGTCGCGCAGCCGCCACCTGAGAAGCGGCCGACACGTTCGCGCGCACCCAGTCGGAGTGCTCGGCGCGCGCCGCCGAGATGGTCGCGAGCGCTTCGGTGCACCGCCGCTCGATGTGCGCCGAGACGCGCCGGATCTCGACCGGTACGGCATCCGGATCGGAGATCGCGCGATACTGCTCGAACGATTCGTCGCGCACGTGCTGCGCGGTGAGCCGCGCACGACGAAGCGAGGCCGGCGATCCGCCGCCGTAGAGTGCGCCCGAGAGCCCGACCTCGAGGTCGAGTTCGTCCACGGCGTCATCGAGCTTCACGAGGGTCGCACCGGCGCGCGCGCGGATTCGGTCGGCCTCGGCGCGGGCACGCGGAGACCGCCGCGCCGTCCGGATCGCCCAGGCGATCGCCGCGACCGCGATCGCGGCGACGCCGAAGACGACCAATGCCGGTATCACCCAGGACAGGAAGCCGGCGGCAATCTCAGCCATCGGCGTCCCGAATCAGGAGAAGGTCGCGAAGCTCGTCCACGGTGGCCACAGCGGCCTGCGCTCCGGCCGCCTCGTGCGGCCAGCTGAAGCCCCAGCGCACGAAGATCACCGGTACGCCGCGCTCCGCGCCGCCCTCGACGTCGTGGTGTCGGTCGCCGATGAGCACGGGCCGGCTCGTGTCGACCCCCGCCGCATCCAGGCGTCGCAGCGCTTCGGCGACGATATCGGCCTTCGCCGCGAGAGTGCGCTCATCCGATGTCGCTCCGACGATCGCCGAGAAGCACGGCGAGAGGTCGAAGTGGTCCATCAGGGCGTCGACCTGGATCTCGGGCTTCGAGCTCGCGGTCGCCTGCGGGATGCCGGCCGCGGCGACCTCGTTGATCAGCTCACCCACGCCGGCGAAGAGCTTCGCGCCGGTCGTGTAGCCGTCGGCCTTGCCGAGCACCCGATAGAACGCGACGGCCTCGGCGGCTTCGTCGGGCGTCATCCCCCCGGTGACCTGGAACGACTGGAACATCGGCGGACCGATCCAGTGGACGAGCTCGGCGCGCGTGGGGGCCGTCTTGCCGAAATGCTCGAGGGTGATCGTCAGCCGACGAAGGATGCCGTCCGAGGCGTCCACGATCGTTCCGTCGACATCCCACAGCACGCATGTCCACGGCGATCTGCTCCCCATGCCAACAGCCTAGGCGGCGATCCGGGAGGGCTTCTTGCCGCACCAGGTCAAAACAGTCTCGGGGCGCCCGAGTCGACGCCCTTCATGCCGTCGTAGTCCAGGGTCACGCACCGGATGCCGCGGTCGGCGGCCAGCACGCGCGCCTGCGGCTTGATCTCCTGTGCGGCGAAGACGCCCGTGACGGGAGCGAGGTGCGGATCGCGGCCGAGAAGCTCGAGATAGCGGGTGAGCTGCTCGACGCCGTCGATGTCGCCGCGGCGTTTGACCTCGACCGCGATCGTGCCGCCCGTCGCATCGCGCAGCAGCAGGTCGACGGGTCCGATCGCGGTCGGAAACTCGCGGCGCACGAGGGTGAGTCCGTCGCCGATGACGTCGACCTGCTCGGCGAGCAGGCGCTGCAGGTCGGCCTCGACGCCGTCCTTGACCAGTCCCGGATCGAGCCCGAGTTCGTGAGACGTGTCGTGGAGCACCTCGTAGATGCGTACGAGCAGCGCGTCACCGGTCTTGGCGTGCGTGACCTTCCACAGTTCGACGACGCCGTCATCGGCATCCGCCTCATCCGGTGCCTGCAGGGTCAGCGTGCAGGGCGGGCTCATCCAGTTGAGCGGCTTGTACGAACCGCCGTCGGAGTGCACCAGCAGGCTGCCGTCGCCCTTGTGCACGAGCAGGCGCGTCGCCAGCGGAAGGTGCGCGTTGAGACGCCCGGTGTAATCCACCGAGCACCGGGCAATGACGAGACGCACCCGTCGAGCCTAGCCCCGCCCGCCGGTTCAGCCGGCGTGCTCGGACTGCTTGTGCGGGTGCCCCGCGCCGACGGTCGAGCCGGCGATCGGACGCGCCGCGGGCGACGCGAGACCGGACGCGATGATCAGCGCCACCAGGATGTACAGCGTGTTCAGCAGTCCGATGTGCTCACTGATCAGCCCGAGCAGCGGCGGCCCGGCGAGGAAGGCGATGTAGCCGATCGTCGCCGTCGCGCTCACGCGCGCAGCGGCCTTGGCCGGGTCATCGGCCGCGGCCGACATTCCGAGGGGGAAGCCGAGTGAGACACCGGCGCCCCACAGTGCCGCGCCCACGAAGATGAGCGGCACGTTCGGCGCGAGGATGAACAGCAGCAGTCCGACCGTGGCGGTGACCGCGAGCACCCGGAGGGTGGCCACGCGGCCGAATCGATCGACGAGCGGCCCGCCGAAGACGCGCACCGCGGTCATGCTGACGGAGAAGACCGCGAGCCCCGCGGCGCCGAGCGCCTTGTCGGCGCCGTGTCCTTCGACGATGCCGAGCGCGAGCCAGTCGTTCGCGCCGCCCTCGGCGAATGCCATGCCGAGGAGGATGACGCCGAGCGCGTAGGTGCGCGGCTCGCGCCAGGCCGACATGGTGATGCTCAGGCGTTCGCGCATGCCGAGCTTGGGACCGTCGGAGGCGGCGTCGAGATTGGTCTCCCGCGCCGGCACGTTGGCGATGCTGACGACGGCGATGACGACGATGAGCACGGCGATGATGCTGAGGTGCAGGACCACGTTCATGCCGATCGCGATCGCGAGCACGCCCAGACCGGCGCCGATGACGGTGCCGAAGCTGAAGAAGGCGTGGAACAGCGGCAGGATCGTCTTGCCGGACTGCTTCTCGATCGCGGCGCCCTCGACGTTCATCATCACGTCGACCGCACCGTTGCCGAAGCCCCAGAGCAGCAGTCCGACGGTGACGACGACGGGTGAGGCGAACGCGCTCGCGCCGATGCCGATGATCGCGACACCGATGCCGAAGAGGATCATCGCGCCCAGCATCCCGCGGCGCGCACCGAAGCGGGCAAGGATGATCGAGCTCACCGAGACGCCGAGGATCGATGCGATCCCGCCGGCGAGCAGCATCAGCCCGAGCTGCGCGTTGTCGACGTCGACCGCGTGCTTGATGTCGGGCACGCGCGCCGCCCACGTGGCTATCGACAGGCCGCTGGCGAGGAAGATCGCGAACACGGCGGTGCGCCAACGCACCAACTGGGATCGGCTGAGCACGGAATCCATGCGTACCAGCGTACCGAATCGATTCGACGCAGGGAAACCGGCGGGGTAGCATCGAGGCGTCATGAGCACACGACGATCCACGATCACCGACGTCGCCCGCCGAGCGGGCGTCTCGCCGTCGACCGCGTCGGTGGTCTTCAGCGGCAAGACCGCCGTCTCGGATGCCACGCGGCAGCGGGTGCTCGATGCCGCGGGTGCGCTCGGCTACACCGGCCCCGATCCGCGCGCGGCCTCCCTGCGACGCGGTCGGTCCGGAATCGTGGGCGTCGTGTTCGAGGAGCACCTCGGCGCCGCGTTCCTCGACCCGGTCAAGACCCTCATGATGGACGGGCTGACCGACGGCGTCGCCTCCCTCGGTGCCGGACTCCTGCTCCTGCGCGATCGTGCCCTTCAGAGCGGGGCTCCGCTCGGCACCGAACCCACGCTCACCACCGCGCCGCTCGATGCGGCGGTGCTGATCGGCTGCAGCGGGATGCTGCGCGAATCGCTCGCGGTCGTGACGGCCCGCGGCATCCCGGTCGTGGTGATCGAGGGCGACGCCGGTGAGGGCATTCCGAAGATCGGTCTGGACAACCGTGAGGCGCAGCGGCAGGCGGCGAGCCACCTGAGGGTCCTCGGCCACGTCGAGGTCGCGATCGTCACCCTGCCCGTCCGCGCGGGATGGCAGCGCGGGTGGATCACGGCCGACGAACCGATCACGGTCGATGTCACGCGCGAGCGGCTCGCGGGGGCGCGCGAGGTGTTCCCGGATGCCGCCGCTCTATGCCGCCGGCGGCAGCTTCATCGATGAGGGCGTCGCCGCCGGACGAGCGATCTTCGCGGATCCGGCCGCGAGACCCACCGCCGTCATCGCGCAGAGCGACCTGCTCGCGGCGGGCGTGATCCGCGCGGCGGAGGAGGCCGGACTGCGCGTGCCGGAAGACGTGAGCGTCACCGGCTTCGACGGCGTCGTCGTCGACGGGCTCGCCCCGTACGAGCTGACCACGCTCGTGCAGCCGGCGGCCGAGAAGGGCCGCGCGGCCGGGCTGGCGGTGGCGGCGATGCTCGCCGGCGAGACCGCGGCATCCATCCGCTTCACGTGCGTGTTCCGCGAGGGCAACACCACCGCACCGCGGACCTGAGTCGGAATCCCGGTCCGCCGCAGCGGACGGAGGCGCATCACCGCGCCGATAGACTCGACACGACACCCCGATCGCCCGAGCCGCCGCCTGTTGCGCCGTCAGGCCGACGACCCCGAGGAGGCCGCACATGCTGATCCTCCTCGGCGCGTTCGCACTCCTGCCGATGCTGCTGCCGTGGCTCGTGGGCCGCATCGGCGCGCGGGCCTTCTACGTCGCGCGCACTGCTGCCGATCGCCGCGTTCGTCCACACCGTGATGCAGACGCCGGCTGTGCTGGCGGGAGATATTCCGTTCGAGTCATTCGACTGGATCCCGCCACTCGGAATCGCGCTGTCGATGCGGCTCGACACGCTCTCGTGGGTCATGGCGCTCATCGTGACCGGCGTCGGCGCGCTCGTGATGCTGTACTGCCGGTGGTACTTCCGCGGCAAGACCGAGGGCCTCGGACAGTTCTCCGCCGTTCTGCTCGCGTTCGCCGGCGCGATGTACGGGCTCGTCGTCACCGACGACCTCGTCGTGCTCGTGATGTTCTGGGAGCTCACGAGCGTGCTGTCGTACCTGCTGATCGGCTTCTACAACCGCCGCGGTGCGAGTCGTCGCGCTGCGCTGCAGGCGCTTCTGGTCACCACGCTCGGCGGTCTGGTGATGCTGATCGGCGTCGTGCTGATGGTCGTCGACACCGGCACGTCGAGCATCTCGCAGATCCTCGCGGCGGCCCCGACCGGGCCGGTCGTGGATGCCGCGCTCGTGCTGATTCTGGTCGGCGCGCTGAGCAAGTCGGCCATCTTCCCGTTCCACTTCTGGCTGCCCGGAGCGATGGCCGCGCCCACACCGGTGAGCGCCTACCTGCACGCCGCGGCCATGGTCAAGGCGGGCATCTACCTGATCGCGCTGTTCGCGCCGGTGTTCGCCGGATCTCCGCTGTGGCGCCCGATCGTGGTCGGACTCGGGGCGTTCACGATGCTGCTCGGCGGGCTGCAGGCTCTGCGCGAGTCCGACCTGAAGCGCATCCTCGCGTTCGGCACGGTCAGTCAGCTGGGTCTGCTGACCGTCGTGCTCGGCTACGGCACGCAGGATGCCGCGCTCGCCGGCCTCGCGCTGCTGATCAGCCACGCGCTGTTCAAGTCCGCGCTGTTCCTCGTCGTCGGCGTGATCGACCGACAGCTCTCCACGCGCGACATCGGCGAGCTGAGCGGTGTGGGGCGACAGGCGCCGGTGATGGCGACGTTCTCGATCATCGCCATCGCCTCGATGGTCGGCGTCATCCCGACGATCGGGTTCGTCGCGAAGGAGGGACTCCTCACCGCATTCCTCCACGAGGCGGAAGGCGGTGCGGTCTGGGGCATCGTCGGACTCGTCGGGATCGTCCTCGGGTCGGTGCTCACTGCGGCGTACGGCATCCGTTTCGTGTGGGGCGCGTTCTGGACGAAGAGGTCGGCCGACGGGGCGGCGGTCGAACGCACGGAGTGGCCCGACCCGCCGATCGGATTTCTCGGCGCACCCGTGCTGCTGTCGGGTCTCACGATCGTCGCGGGCTTCGCCGCGCCGCTTCTGGACGTCGTCCTCGCCCCGTATGCCGAGCCGGCGCCGGCATCGACGCCCGGCGTCTCGCCCCCCGAGAGCCCCGCTCATCTCGTGCTGTGGCACGGGTTCGAACCCGCACTGTGGATCTCGCTCGGCACGATCGTCGTGGGCGCGGGTCTGTTCTGGCTCACGGCCTCGAAGGGCTGGACGCGCCGGATGCTGCCCTTCACGGCGACCGACATCTACAACGGCGCACTGCGCGGGATCGCACGCCTGTCGGTGGTCACGACGAGCTTCACCCAGCGAGGCTCGCTCCCGGTCTACGTCGGAACGATCTTCGTCGTGTTCGTCGCTGCGGAGGGCACGGCGCTGCTGGCCGGCAACGACTGGCAGGCGCAGCTGGACGCGTACCAGACGCCCATGCAGCTCGTCGTCGCCCCGATCATGATCGCGGCCGGCCTTGTCGCCGTCCGTGCGCACAAGCGCTACACCGGCGTCGTGCTTGTCTCGGTCACGGGCCTCGGGATGGTGCTGCTGTTCGCCACGAGCGGCGCCCCCGACCTGGCGCTCACGCAGATCCTCGTCGAGACGGTCACACTGGTCGCGTTCGCGCTCGTGCTGCGTCGCATCCCGTCGCGGATGGGCGAGCACAACGCCTCGGTCTGGCCTGTCGCGCGTGCCGTCCTGGCTGCCGCCGTCGGTGTGACCATGGCCTTCGTGGCGATCGTCGCGACCGCGGCCCGGTCGGTCAAGCCGATCTCGGAGTCGTTCCCCGACATCGCGTACGAGCTCGGCCACGGCAAGAACGTCGTCAACGTCGCGCTCGTCGACCTGCGCGGCTGGGACACGATGGGCGAGCTGTCGGTGCTGATCCTCGCAGCGACCGGAGTCGCCTCCCTCGTGTTCGTGACACACCGCGCCGACACGCTCTCGCGCTCGACCGCTCCGCTGCCGCCCTCTGCGGCGCGCACGCGCCGTCCGCTCGTCGAGACCGAAGAGGGAGTTCGCCCGCGCGGCGAGGCCTCGGGCACCCAGCGCATGGCGTGGCTGGTCGGAGGTCAGCGGGTGCGGCCGGAGAACCGCTCGATCCTGCTCGAGGTGATCGTGCGAATCCTGTTCCACTCGATCATCATCGTGTCGCTGTACCTGCTCTTCGCCGGCCACAACCTCCCGGGCGGCGGGTTCGCGGGCGGGCTGATCGCGGGCATGGCGCTGGTCATGCGCTACATCGCCGGCGGCCGCTACGAACTGGGCGCCGCCGCTCCGACCGATGCCGGGCGCCTCCTCGGCGTCGGCATGTCGATCGCGGTCGCGTGCGCCATCGTGCCGCTCTTCTTCGGTGCGCCGCCCCTCACGAGCTTCTTCTTCGAGGCCGACCGCTGCCCGTGCTCGGGCACGTCGAGTTCGTGACGTCGACGCTGTTCGACATCGGGGTGTACCTCGTGGTGATCGGACTGATGCTCGACGTGCTGCGCAGCCTCGGCGCCGAGGTCGACCGGCAGACCCAGGAGCTGCGCGGCGCTGCTCCGACGAGCAGCTCGAACCAGAGCGGAGTGAGCGCCTGATGGATGTCTCGCTCGTCCTCATCGTCGTGATGGCCGTGCTGTTCGCCTGCGGCGTCTACGCGATGCTCGAACGCAGCCTGACGCGCGTGCTGATCGGCTTCCTCCTGCTGGGCAATGCCACCAACCTGCTGCTGCTGATCGTGATGGGCCAGCCGGGCGTCGCGCCGTTCTTCGGCGCAGCAGCATCCACCGATGAGATGTCGGACCCGCTTCCGCAGGCGCTGACGCCTCACCGCGATCGTCATCACGTTCGCGATCTCGGCGTTCCTCCTCGCGCTGATCTATCGCTCCTGGCAGCTCGGCCAGGCCGACACCGTCGAGGACGACGCCGAGGACATCGCGCTGCGCGCCCGCGGAGCGGCAGCCGAAGACACGATGGACGACGAGACCGAGCTCGACGCGGACGACTCGACGACGGACTTCGTCGGCCTCGACACCGCGCCGATCACCGTGCTGGGCAGCCGCGACTTCGCGGGCATCCGCGACGACGCCCCGACCGACCGGCCCGTCGGTCGCGCGGAGGAGCCGCCGCGCCGCATCCGTCCGCCGGAAGAGCGCCCCCCGAGCGGGGCGATGACGCATGAGCGTGAGCGCACTCGTCCCCCTCCTGGTCACCCTGCCGCTGCTGGGTGCCGCGGTCGCCCTGATCGCCGGCCGCCACCGCAAGACGCAGGTCGCCGTCTCGGTCGTCACCCTCACGGTGGTGCTGGCGATCGCCGCCGTCCTGCTCGTGGTCGTCGACGCCGGCGACGCGCCGATCGCGGTGTCGGTCGGCGACTGGCCGATCCCGTTCGGCATCGTGCTCTACGTCGATCGGCTGGCCGCGCTCCTGGTCGTGGTCTCGAGCATCGTGCTGCTCGCGGTGCTGCTCTTCTCCGTCGGGCCAGGGGGCCGCTGACGGCGACGACGACACGCCGGTCTCGATCTTCCACCCGTCGTACCTCATCCTGGCGGCGGGCATCTTCACGGCGTTCATCGCCGGCGACCTGTTCAACCTCTACGTCGGCTTCGAGATCCTGCTCGTCGCGTCGTACGTGCTGATCACGCTCGGCAGCACCGAGTCGCGCATCCGCACCGGGCGTCGTCTACATCGTCGTCTCGCTGGTGTCGTCGATCCTGTTCCTCGCGGCGATCGCGGTGATCTACGGAGCGCTCGGCACGGTCAACATGGTCCAGATCTCCGAGCGGATGACGCAGCTCCCGCAGCAGACCCAGACCGTGCTGCACGTTCTGCTGCTGCTGGCCTTCAGCATCAAGGCGGCCGTCTTCCCGCTGTCGTTCTGGCTGCCCGACTCGTACCCGACCGCGCCGGCGCCGGTCACGGCGGTCTTCGCCGGGTTGCTGACGAAGGTCGGCGTGTACGCGATGATCCGCACCGAGACGCAGCTCTTCCGCGAGAACGACGTGAATTTCGCTGCTCATGATCGTCGCGCTCGCGACCATGATCGTCGGAGTGCTCGGTGCGGTCGCCCAGGCGGAGCTCAAACGGATCCTGTCGTTCACGCTCGTGAGCCACGTGGGCTACATGGTGTTCGGGCTCGCGATCGCGACGCCCGCGGCGATCGGCGCGACGATCTACTACATGGTCCACCACATCGTGGTGCAGACGACGCTGTTCCTCGCGGTGGGGCTCATCGAGCGCCGAGCCGGCAGCACGTCGATCCTGCGGGTCAAGGGACTGATGCGCGCGGCGCCGGTGATCGCGGTGCTGTACTTCATCCCCGCGGTCAACCTCGGCGGGCTGCCGCCGTTCTCGGGGTTCATCGGCAAGTACGCGCTGTTCGACGCCGCCGCCGAAGTCGGCACGCCGATCATGATGGTGCTGATCGTCGGCGGCATCGTGACGTCGCTGCTCACCCTGTACGCGCTGATGCGCGCCTGGAACCTCGCGTTCTGGCGCGAGGAGGAGGACTCGGCCGAGACCGAGTCGCGCATCTCGTACCTCGGTGCGGCGCCGGCCGCGGCCGTCGAGACCGAGCGCCGCGTCATCCCGCGCATCATGACCGCCGCGACCGCGGGCATGGTGGCGGTGACGGTCGCGCTGACGGTGTTCGCCGGTCCGCTCTACGACGTGTGCGCGCGCATCGGCGCGAGCCTGCTCGAACCGGTGAGCATCTCGCAGCTGGAGGATGAGGCAGGACGATGACCGCGCCGATCCACCACACCTCGCGCCCGCGACACAGCGCCGGGCACTCTGCCGGCGATCCGGGCCGTGCAGCAGACAGGCCGCCGGAGGGCACCGGCAAGCGCAGCGTTCTCCAGCAGATCTGGCGGCAGCTGCCGTTCTTCGTCTGGCTGATCGCGCTGTGGATGCTGCTGTGGGGTCAGTTCACCGTGCTGGCCTTCGTCACCGGACTGATCGTCGCGGTCGCCGTCACGCGCGTGTTCCGGCTGCCGCCGGTCGAGCTCTCGGGCCGGGTGAACCTCTGGTACGGCGCGATCTTCGTGCTCGCGTTCCTCGGCGCCGTGGTGCGCGGCTCGCTCATGGTCGCGTGGCAGGTGCTCGACCTGCGCCGTCAGCCGGGCGCGGCGATCATCGCCGTGCCGCTGCGGATCGACGACGACCTGATCATGACGCACACCGCGGTGACGGCATCCCTCATCCCGGGCTCGCTCATCGTCGATGCCGACCGCGACCGGCGCATCCTCTACCTGCACGTCATCGGGGTGCGGCAGCGAAGCCGACGTCGAGGCTCAGCGCGAGAGCGTCCTGTCCTGGGAGCGCCGGATCGTGCGCGCCGTCGGCTCGCGGGCGCAGCTGGCGCTCGTCGACGCCGTGGGCGCGGCATCCGAGGGGGGCGCGTCGTGAACGTCCTGCTCATCGTCGTCTACGTCGTCTTCGCCGTCGCCGCGCTGCTCACGCTGTGGCGGATCGTCGTCGGCCCGTCGATCCTCGACCGGGCCGTCGCCTCCGACGTGCTGCTCACCCAGGTGATGTGCGTGCTCGGCGCCGAGATGGCGATCAACCATCACACCCGGACGCTGCCGGTGCTGCTGATCATCGCCGCCGTCGGCGTGTTCGGCTCGATCTCGATCGCGCGGTTCGTCGCGAGGAAGGACAACGTCGACCAATGATCGACATGGATGCCGCCCTCGATGCCACCGCTCTGGTGCTGATCCTGCTCGGAGCGCTCCTGTGCCTCACCGCCGCGATCGGCCTGCTGCGCTTCCGCGATGTGCCGACCCGGCTGCACGCGGCGACCAAGCCGCAGGTGCTCGGGCTGATCCTCATCTGCCTCGCGATCGCCCTGTCGCTGCGTTCGTGGCCGGTCGTCGCGTTCCTCGTGCCGGTGGTGCTGATCCAGCTGGCGACGGCGCCGCTCTCGGCGCACATGGTCGGCTCGGCAGGCGTACCGCAACGGCACGATCGACGAGCAGTCGCTGTTCGTCGACGAGCTCGCCGACTCGAAGCAGACCCCTCCCGCCGCCGGCGGCTGACTCCGCTCTCGCGGTCAGGACGAGCGGAACGACGGGTCAAGATGCAGGAACCAGCGTCAGCGTGTGGGTCGTCGCCGCATCCACTGCGGCGTCGCTGAAGGCCCACGGAGTCAGCTCGGCGCGCTGCCACGACTCGGTCTGGTCGACGTAGTTCGGATGGAAGGTGTGACCGCTCGTACCGGTGAGGTGGTTCCACTCCGACGCGTCGAAGTCCGAGAGGTCGACCACCATGCGCATCGACGGCACGGTGGTCGTCTTGAATCCCGCACCGATCTGCCAGCCCGTCGCATCGACGACCGATGATCCGCCCCCGACCGGATACGGACCACGGTTGAAGAGCATCTCGATCGGAGCGATGCCCGACGATCCGAACGTCGCGTTCTCCAGCGACAGCGCGTGCAGTGAACCCCAGTTCCACTTCGCAGGGTTGTCGCCCTGCAGCGCCACCAGCCGGTCGTACGCCTCACTCGCGGCGTGTTCGAGCATGTCGGACTGCCCGGCGACGCCCAGTTCCGCGTTGGTCCACCACTCCGAGTCGGGGTCCTCGAGCAGCCCGTCGACCACGAGGAACAGGCGACCCTGGCCCGTGACCGGTGCTGCATGCTCCCGGCCGGTCACGAACAGCTCCATCACCAGTTCGTCCCACAGCACGTTCGCGAAGGCGGCCGCCCCCGAGTCCGCGGAATTCTGCGCATCCCACGCACGGAGCATGTCGAGCGCGGCGTCGGGTCCCCGGCGGCCGGTGGAAACGTCCATGTACGCCGAGGCGAGTGTCTTGCCCATCGCGAACTCGTTGTCGGCCTGGATGTCGCGCAAGTCGTCGGCGGTGAGCTTTCCCATCGCGGCCTTGCGCTGCAGCAGATCGACGATCCGCGCGGCGCGCCAGCCGTAGTCCCAGTCACGCGTGAGGAAGTAGGGGTAGCTCTCCGCGACGATCGCGTTGTTGGCCGTGACGATGTAGCCCTCCGGCGGGTTGAACGAGGTGGGCAGCTCGTCGAACGGGATGTATCCCCGCCACGCGTACGCCGAATCCCATCCGGGTTGAGGCATCGACCCGTCGCCGGCACCGCGGATCGGCAGGAGGCCCGGGGTCTGATAGCCGATGTTGCCCTCGACGTCCGCATAGAGCAGGTTCTGCGCCGGCACATCGAACAGCTGTGCGGCGGCGCGGAACTCGTCGAAGTCCTGCGCGACGTTCAGCGCGAAGATGGCAGCCGCAGTGGTGCCCGGCTGCAGAGCCGTCCATTTCAGGCTGACCGCGTACTCGCCCTCGGGAGCGTCGGCCGGGGCCGTCACCGAACCCCCAGTGCCGGTGTACGGGTCGGCGGCGATCACATCGAAGTCATCGCGTCAGCCCTGAGAGGATCGGACCGTTCACCGTGGAGCGGATCGTGAGCTCCACATCGTCGCCACCGGCGACCTCGAGGGTCTCGGTGCGCTCTTCGAGCGGCACGAGAGCGCCGTCGCGCCAGTACTGGTCGTCTTCGATCTTCTCCAGGTACAGGTCGGTGACATCGGTCGTCAGATTCGTGAATCCCCAGGCGATGCGCTCGTTGTGCCCGATCACGACGCCCGGCACGCCTGAGAAGCTGAAGCCGGACACATCGAACGGGCAGACGGCGGTGATGGTGCGGCACGTGAGCCCCACCTGGTGCCACACGCTGGGCAGCGCGGCGCCCAGGTGCGGGTCGTTCGCCAGCAGCGGCATCCCGCTCTCGGTGAGATCGCCCGAGATCGCCCACGAGTTCGAGCCGATTCCCTCGCCGGCGTCACCCACGAGTGCGCTCACCGCCTCGATCACTCCGTCGACCTCGTCCCACCGCACCGAGGCGGTCGCGATGCCGGCTTCCGGGTCGGTCGTGGTGCTCGCGGGCTGGACCGCGGTGAGGGTCGGGACGATCACCGGATGACGATCGAACGGGTATTGCGGGTACAGCTGGTCGATCTGCTCGGCCGTGAAGTCGGGCGCGATCATCGCGCGCTCGGTCTCGTCTTCGATGTTGGTGCGGAGGTCCCAGGCCATCGCCTTCAGCCACGCCACCGAGTCTTCGGGCGTCCACGGCTCGATCTCGTAGTCGGCGTTCTGCAGGCCCGAGCACCGCATACTCGAAGGACGCGTCGGCGCCCGTCGTGATCGGCGAGGTAGGCGTTCACCCCGGCGGCGTAGGCGTCGTAGTACGACGCGACCGTCGGCTCGAGGGCCTCGACCTCCTGCGCCGCGACCTCGCGCCAGCCCAGGGTGCGCAGGAACCTGTCGGTCGGCAGCTGCGACTCCCCGAAAAGCTCCGAGAGGCGGCCGCTCGTGACGTGCCGGCGGAAGTCCATCTCCCAGAACCGATCCTGGGCGTGGACGTACCCCTGCGCGAAGAAGAGGTCGTCGGTGTCGCGTGCCGAGATCGTCGGGATGCCGAGCACGTCCCGCTGCACCTCGACGTCGTGGCCGAGTCCCTCGACCGCGACGGTGCCCTCGAGCTGCGGGAACGATCGCTGGATCGTGAACACCACGAATCCGGCCACGATCAGCGCGATCACGGTCGACGCCCGCGACGACACTGAACAGCGCGATGGCGACGATGCGGCCGACCGATCGCCGACGGGGTGATTCGGCCTCACCGGTCGTCGGGGGAGCAGGGGCGAGCTTCGTCATTGAAGGACTTTCGTGGGTGCGTGGTGGACCCGATGCCACACATCGTGATCCTGGGTCCCACGCGTGAGGGTCGCGCGGCACCGTCAGGAATCGTAACCCGCACCGTGCCGAAACCCCCACCCGGCCGGGTGGCGGGTCATCGATCGACCAGGTGATCACTACCGCCTAGCCGCGCCGGCAGGGACGCGCAACCCCACGCGCCGTGCTCCACCCGATGCATAGACTCGCGCGGTGAGTACTCAGCGGAGGGCCAACGGCGCGCGGCGGTGGGCCTCCTTCCGGGAGGCGCTCGCTTCCGAACTGTGGCCGGTTCCCACTGTGGCCATCGCCGGTGCGGTGGCGCTCGGCATCCTGCTCCCGATCCTCGACCGCGCGGTCGATCAGTCGCTGCCTCCCGGCCTCAACGCGGTCCTGTTCTCGGGCGGGACGGATTCCGCGCGGGCGGTGCTGTCGGCGATCGCGGGGTCGCTGATCACGGCGACGTCGCTGACGTTCTCACTCACCGTGGTCGCTCTGCAGCTTGCGAGCAGTCAGGCTTCGCCGCGCCTGCTGCGCATGTTCGCCGCCGATCGGATGGTGCACGCGACCCTGGCGGTCTTCCTGGGGACCTTCGCATACTCGCTCACGGTGCTGCGCTCGGTGGCGGACGCCGAGGACTCCCCGTTCGTCCCGCGCATCGCCGTGACGGTCGCCTCGCTGCTCACCTTCGCCAGCATCATCATGCTGACGGTGTTCCTCGCCCACCTCGCGCGACAGCTGCGGGTCGAGACGATGATGCGCGACGTCCACGACGAAACGCTTCGGACGATCGAGCTGATCGAGTCGACGGCGATGGCCGGCGTGGATCCTGCGCCGTCGGTTCCGTCGTCCGCGTACACGACGCTGGTGGCCTCCTCCGGCTTCGTGACGGTGATCGATCGGAGCGCGCTCGTCGGACTCGCGCACGACGAAGACATCGTCATCGCACAGTTGCACGCGGTCGGCGTCAGCGTCATCCAGGGCACGCCGCTCGCTCGCTGGTGGGACCGCCGCGCGCCTGAGCGTCACGACGAGAACCCGGCGCAGCGCCGCGCGCGCATCGATGGCCTCATCGCCGAAGCGCATCTCACCGACTACGAGCGGACGCCGTCGCAGGACCTGGGGTTCGGACTGCGTCAGCTTGTCGACATCGCGGTCAAGGCGCTCTCGCCCGGGGTGAATGATCCGACCACAGCCGTTCACGCGCTGAGTCATATCTCCGCGATCCTGCGCTCGACCGCGGCGCTTCCGCTCGAACCGGCCGCGCTCACCGATGAGGACGGCATCCCCCGTGTGATTCAGCGCAGGCAGGACTACGACGATCTCGTGGAGGTCGCGCTCGCCCAGCCCCGGCGCTACGGAGCGGGGGACCCCGAGGTCGCCGCGCGCCTCTACGGTGTTCTCGCCGAGATCGCGTACGGGTCTGCGCCGGCACACCACCGAACGGTGCGAACGCAGTGTCGCCGACTGGATGCGTCTGTTCGGGCAGCCACCTACGATCGGGTGGAACGAGCGCACCTTCGCGCGCTGTCGGACGATGTCAGAAGGGCTCTCGTCACCGGCTGATCAGTCGGCTGGGGTGGTTGCCTCAGTCCGCGCCGAAGTCGAACGACGCGGACTCGGATGCCTCGTCCACGGCGTCGGCGAGCTGCTCGCGCTCGGCCGAGTAGTGCGCGGCGTGCTCGGTGATCTCGTCGGCCTCACCCGAGGTGATGCGCCCGACCAGCGCGCCGGTGGCACCGCCGATGAGACCGAGGCCGGCGTACTGCTCGAGACGCGAGCGTGAGTCGGCGATGTCGAGGTTGCGCATCGTGAGCTGGCCGATGCGGTCGGTCGGACCGAACGCCGCGTCGCCGACGCGCTCCATCGAGAGCTTGTCGGGCGCCGTACGACAGATTCGGGCTCGTCGTGTCGAGGATCGTGTAGTCCTCGCCGCGGCGCAGGCGCAGGGTGACGGTGCCGTTGATCGTCGAGCCGACCCACTTCTGGATCGACTCGCGCAGCATGAGCGACTGCGGCTCGAGCCAGCGGCCCTCGTACATCAGGCGACCGAGGCGACGACCTTGCTCGTGATAGGTCGCGAGGGTGTCTTCGTTCAGGATGCCGTTCACCAGGCGCTCGTAGGCGATGAACAGCAGCGCCATGGCCGGAGCCTCGTAGATGCCGCGGCTCTTGGCCTCGATGATGCGGTTCTCGATCTGGTCGCTCATGCCCAGACCGTGGCGACCGCCGATGCGGTTGGCCTCGTGGACGAGTTCGACCGGATCGGCGTATTCGACACCGTTCAGCGCGACCGGGCGGCCGAGCTCGAAGGTGATCGTGACGTCCTCGGTGGCGATCTCGACGGCCGGGTCCCAGAAGCGCACGCCCATGATGGGCTCGACGGTCTCCAGCGACACGTCGAGGTGCTCGAGGGTCTTCGCCTCGTGGGTTGCACCCCAGATGTTCGCGTCGGTCGAGTACGCCTTCTCGGCGCTGTCCCGATAGGGGAAGCCGTGCTCGACGAGCCATGCCGACATCTCGGACCGGCCGCCCAGCTCGGTGACGAAGTCGGCGTCGAGCCACGGCTTGTAGATGCGCAGCCGAGGGTTGGCCAGCAGACCGTAGCGGTAGAACCGCTCGATGTCGTTGCCCTTGTAGGTCGACCCGTCGCCCCAGATGTCGACGCCGTCGTCCTTCATCGCCCGCACGAGCATCGTGCCCGTCACCGCGCGGCCGAGGGGAGTCGTGTTGAAGTAGGTCTTGCCGCCGGAGCGGATGTGGAATGCACCGCACGCGAGGGCGCCGAGGCCCTCTTCGACGAGTGCGGTCTTGCAGTCGATCAGGCGCGAGATCTCGGCGCCGTACTCGAGCGCTCGACCCGGGATCGCGTCGATGTCGTCTTCGTCCGGCTGACCGAGATCGCCGGTGTAGGTGCAGGGGATCGCACCCTTGTCGCGCATCCAGGCGACCGCGACGGAGGTGTCAAGTCCCCCGGAGAATGCGATGCCGACGCGTTCGCCGACGGGGAGGGACTGCAGGACTTTCGACATGCTCGATTCTACTCGAGCCGGTGCCGCGCGCCCCGTCGGCCCCGGGGACGCGTCATCGCCCGCGCAGAGGCAGTCCGGCTGGCCAAGCGGATGCTCGATCGGCACCGCAAACATCGAAGGAGCCCCAACGGGGGACAAAGGGTTGTGCGGAGTCTATAAAGCCGGTCCTCGACGCCGCCCGACCCACACCACGAGCACTCCGGCCGCCACGATCGCGATCGCGATGCCGACGATGTAGACGGCGACCCCGAGGTAGCCGTTGCTGAAGTTGTTCGGGTCCATGAAGGGGTAGGGATACCAGTAGGGGTTGCCGTTGATCGGATTGGTCACGAGAGGACCGCGGACGAGGGTGTAGGCAGCCCACACGATGGGGAACGCGGCGATCGCGAAGACCGCGCTCCAGTTCAGCCGGCGGCGCAGCGGACCGAGGAACAGATCGAGCAGCAGGAAGATCGGCGCGATCACGTGCAGCGTCTCGTTCGACCACGGGATCGGCTCACTCCCCTGGGGAAGCTCGATGTTGCGCAGGAGGGTGTTGTAGACCAGACCGGTCACGATCATGTACGTCGTGACCGATGCGAGGGCGATCGCCAGCCCGCGCGGCTCCGACTTCGCGCGCTCCCCGCGCGTGAAGTACCAGATCGCCGCCCAGACGAGGACGACCACGGAAGCCGCATTCGAGAGGATCGTGAAGAAGCTGAAGAAGTTCGCGACGATCGTCCCCACGTCATTGCCCCGCTCCACCGCGCGCGAGATCGACAGGGAGAGCTGGCCGACGATCGCCGCGACGATGACGGCGGAGATGACCAACCGCAGGATCGACCAGGTCCGGGCCCAAGCGGGGGTGCGAATCATCCGCCCACACTAGCGGTGGGACCGGGCGACACCGGCGCCCCACGCGCGGTTGTCAACGCCGCGAGGGGGGCCAGGTGGCCTCGCTAGGATGGGGTGTACCGTCGGATCCTTCCCGAGGAGTGAATATGCCCGCCATCGTGATCGTCGGAGTCCAGTGGGGCGATGAGGGCAAAGGCAAGGCGACCGATCTGCTCGGTGAGCGCACCGACGTGGTCGTCAAGTTCAACGGCGGCAACAACGCCGGCCACACGGTCGTGATCGGCGACGAGAAGTACGCGCTGCACCTGCTGCCCTCCGGCATCCTGTCTCCGGGTGTCATTCCCGTGATCGGCAACGGCGTCGTCGTCGACCTCGAGGTGCTTTTCGCCGAGCTCGAGGCCCTGAACGCACGAGGACTCGACACGAGCCGGCTCAAGATCAGCGCGAACGCGCACGTGATCACGCAGTACCACCGCACCCTCGACAAGGTGACCGAGCGATTCCTCGGCAAGCGGATGATCGGCACGACCGGCCGCGGCATCGGTCCGGCCTACGCCGACAAGATCAACCGGGTCGGCATCCGCCTGCAGGATCTGTTCGACGAGAACATCCTGCGCCAGAAGGTCGAGGGCGCGCTCGACCAGAAGAACCACCTGCTGGTCAAGGTCTTCAACCGGCGCGCGATCACGGTCGACGAGATCGTCGACGATCTGCTCTCGTACGCGCGATCGGCTGCGCGGCATGGTGTGCGACACGTCGCTGCTGCTGAACGACGCGCTGGATGCCGGCGAGGTCGTCGTGTTCGAGGGCGGCCAGGCGACGATGCTCGACATCGACCACGGCACCTACCCGTTCGTGACGTCGTCGTCGGCGACTGCGGGCGGCGCCGCGACCGGCGCGGGCGTCGGACCGAATCGCCTCGACCGGATCGTCGGCATCGTGAAGGCGTACACGACCCGCGTCGGCTCGGGACCCTTCCCGACCGAGCTGTTCGACGAGCAGGGCGAGTGGCTGCGCTCGCGCGGCTTCGAGTTCGGCACGACGACGGGCCGTCCGCGCCGCGTCGGCTGGTACGACGCTCCGATCACCCGCTACGCGACGCGGATCAACGGCATCACCGACCTCGTGCTGACCAAGCTCGACATCCTCACCGGGCTCGACGAGATCCCGGTGTGCGTCGCGTACGACGTCGAGGGCACGCGGTTCGACGAGGTGCCGGTCAACCAGTCCGACTTCCACCACGCGACGCCGATCCTGGAGTACTTCCCCGGCTGGCAGGAAGACATCACGGGTGCGCGCACGTTCGACGAGCTGCCGCTGGCCGCGCAGGACTACGTGCTGGCCCTCGAGGCGATGAGCGGCACCCGCATCTCGGTGATCGGCGTCGGCGCCTCGCGCGACGCGGTGATCGTGCGCCACGACCTCGTCGACTGATGCGCTTCTGGCTCGGCGGGTACACCGCCGACGGTGAGGGCTCGGCATCCGGAATCGGCGTGCTCGATGCGGGTGCGCCCGATGACGCTCTGGCCGGCGGGCAGCTGCGCTTCGGCGGCCGCCGCGGTCGTCGACCGACGGCTCGCCGTCGTGGCTCGCGCGCGCATCCGACGCTCGATGTCGTGTACGCCGCGCTCGAAGACGCCGGAACCGTGCGCGCATTCCGGCGCACCGGCGAGTCGACATTCGTTCCGCTCGGCGGTCCGGTCGCCGGCGGCGAGGCGCGTCTGCCACGTCGCCGTCGCGCCCGACGGCGCGCTCGCTCGTCGCCAGCTGCTGGGGTGACGGCCGTGTCGTGCGCATGGCGCTGGATGCCGCCGGCCGCCCGTCCGCGCCCGTGGTCGCGCAGCCCGCGACGGATCCGTACGATCCGGATGCCGCTCCCGCGCGAGTTCGCGGGCGGCATCGACCTCGCCGCAGCCTCGCGCGCGCTGCGCGAAGCGGCGGGCGCGCAGTACGCGCATCTCTTCCCCGACTACGACGCCGACGCGCACGACGCACCGCCGGATGCCGCGGTCGACGCGCCGACCGACCCGCTCCGCGCGTCTCCCGCGCGCACGAGGCGGTGTTCCTTCCGCGGCGGACTCGTCGCGACGACCGACATGGGGCTGGATCTCGTGCGGTTCTGGCGCGCGACGGATTCCGGACTCCGCCCGCTGCAGGAGGTCGTCCTGCCGCGCGGCACGCGGTCCGCGGCACATGGTCTGGCACCCGAGCGGACACCTCTACGTCGTCACCGAGCTCAGCTGCGAGGTCTTCGCGCTCGCGGCCGACGTGACCGGCGCCTGGCGCATCGTCGCCGGCACGCCCCTGGGCGCGGGCACGCTCCCTGGAGACACGGCCGCCGAGCTCGCGGCATCCCGCGACGGCGACTTCCTCTATGCCGGCGTGCGCGGCAGCAACACGATCGCCACCGTGCGGGTGCACGGGCGCCGGCGATGCGCTCGCGCCCGGTCGCGCTCGTGGACGCCGGCGTGGACTGGCCGCGCCATCACCTCGTCGCTCGCGACACCGTACTGGTGGCCGGGCAGCGCTCCGACGAGGTCGTCTCGCTCACCCTCGATCTGCGCACCGGTGTTCCCGGACGCGTGCGGCACCGCGTCGAGGTGCCGTCGCCGACCTGTCTGCTGGTGGCGAAGAGCTAGATCTTCGCGTCCTGCCTCGGGATGAACACCTGTTTGATGATCAGCAGGATCGAGGCGGTGACTGGCACCGCGACGAGCGCTCCGATCAGTCCGAGGAGGGTTCCGCCGATCAGCGCACCGATGACCACGAGCGAGCCCGGGATCGAGATCGCCTTGGTCATGACCTTCGGCGTGATCACGTAGGCCTCGATCTGGATGTAGATGAGGTACGCGATCGCGAAGATGAGCGCGGCGAGCGGATCGGTGAAGAGGGCGAGCACGCTCGCGAAGATCCAGTACAGCACGGGGCCGACGAGCGGGATGATCGTGATCGAGAAGGCGAGCACGCCCATCAGCAGCGGGTAGGGCAGTTGCAAGGAAGAAGTGCAGCAGGAAGGCCACGATGGAGTTGAAGAAGGCCAGGATGACCATTCCCATGAGGTAGCTGCCGATCGAATCGGTGATCTGATCGGTCATGCTGCGCACCTTCGACACGGTTGCGGGCCGACGCGAACTGCGTCAGCGACGCCTTGATGCCGGGGAGCGATGCGACGAAGTAGAGCGTCAGCACGATGACGATGAGTCCGCCCGAGATGGCGGCTGCGATGCCCGCGCCGATCTTGAGGAGCCCGCCCGAGATGGCCGCGATGTTCGCGGGGTTCGTGATGAATGACTGCACATCGTCGACGAGGCTGTTCAGTCCCGGCCCGAAGATGCTCTCGAGCCAGGCGTAGGTGTCCGTCGTCTCGAAGTTCGTGATCGTCGCGGGGATGCCGGTGATGAACTCACCGATCTGCTGGACGAGCGTCGGCACCACCAGCAAGACGAGCCCGACGCCGACGACGGTGAAGGTCAGCGCGACGATCACGATCGCCCACGCCCGCTTGACGTTGTGCCGCTCGAACCACTTCAGCACCGGGTCGAGGCCGAGGGCAGCGAACATCGCGAGGGCGATGTAGATGATGACCGTCGCGATGTTGGTCAGCGCGATGCCGAGCATCAGCGCGGCGAGACCGCCGAGGGTCAGCAGGAAGCCGACGCCGAACGGACTGTCCAGTCGCGCCCACAGCGGCCGGTTCCGCCCATCGGACGGCGCGGCGGGTACCGCGTAGCGATCGGGCTTCGCCGCATCGGTCCCTGCCGCAGGACTGGCCGCGAGGGGCGCGGGCGAGGAGGTGCCATCGGTCATGCGTCACACTCTAGATCCCCGGGTGCGCCCTCCCCTCATCCGCCGAGGATGAATGCCGGGCATTGCCCGCGCTCCGCTCCTCGCGCCCGGTATCGTCGGGATGCGAGGAGGAACTCCATGACCGATCACACCGCCGGCGCCGGCGACGCCGAAGCGCTCGAGACCCTGCATCGCCTGCGCGGCAGCATCGACAACATCGACGCCGCGCTGATGTACCTCCTCGCCGAGCGGTTCCGTGCGACGAAGCAGGTCGGCAGACTCAAGGCCGAACACGGGATGCCGGCATCCGACCCCGCCCGCGAAGAGCAGCAGCTCGCACGGCTGCGCACCCTCGCGATCGATGCCGATCTCGATCCCGAGTTCGCGCAGAAGTGGTTCACCTTCGTGGTCGCCGAGGTCATCCGCCATCACGTCGAAGCGGCCGAAGACCGCTGAGCCCCCACCCCTGAGGAGCACCGAAATGACTGGCGACCTGACGATCGGCACACTGCTGGAGTCCGAGAACGCGGCTCCGGCGCGCCTGCTCGCGTCGAAAATGAACCGGCACACCTTCTGGTGCGGGCAGAGCGGATCGGGTAAGACCTATGCGCTCGGGGTCGCCCTGGAGCAGATCCTGCTCCACACGAAGCTGCCGCTCGTGATCCTGGACCCCAACTCGGACTTCGTGAAGCTCGGCGACATCCGCGACGACGCCCCCGACGCCGAGGCCGCCGAACTCGCCGCGCGGGACATCCGGGTGCGTCGTTCGACCGTGGATGCCGAGCACCCGTTGCGCGTTCGCTACCTGTCGATGCCGCTGCGCTCGCGGGCGGCGATCCTGCAGGTCGATCCGCTCCTGGACGCAGACGACTACAACACCATGATGCGCATGGAGACCGACATCCACCTGCTGCCCGATCACGACCTGGTCGGCTTCATGCGGTCGCACCCCGATCGCGTGCGACACCAGCTCGCGATGCGCCTCGAGAATCTCGGCGTCGCCGACTGGAAGCTCTGGGCGTGGGGTCAGCGCAGCGTCACGGACGACATCGACGACGGTGCCGATGCGACCGTCGTCGATCTGGGCGGGTTTCGCCACGCCTTCGGAGTCCCGTGCCGCCGCGCTCGCCGTGCTCGACCACCTGTGGGAGAACCGCGAGCAGCGCGTCGGGCGGCTCATCGTGATCGACGAGGCGCACAACCTCTGCACGCCCGACCCCGTCACCCCGGTCGAGAAGCTGCTGACCGAGCGCATCGTGCAGATCGCGGCGGAGGGTCGCAAGTACGGACTGTGGCTGCTGCTGTCGACGCAGCGTCCCTCGAAAGTGCACCCGAACGCGCTGTCGCAGTGCGACAATCTCGCCCTCATGCGCATGAGCTCACCCCGCGATCTGACGGACCTCTCCCAGGTGTTCGGCTATGCACCCGAATCGCTTCTGGAGCGGTCGCCCGCGTTCACGCAGGGCCAGGCTCTCTTCGCGGGCGGGTTCGTCGACCAGCCCAGCCTGGTGCAGATGGGTGCGCGGCTGACCCACGAGGGCGGCAGCGACGTGACCGTGCCGCTGCGCTGACAGGTCAGGGGTGCGACTTGGGCCGCACGACACGACCCGGTGCGGTGTCGGCACTGCGCGCGGGCACGGGCCACGGCGCAGCCTGTCGCGGGCGAGCAGGTTCGCCGCGGTCCGGCAGAGGCTCGGCATCCGGTGCCATCGTCTGCGAAGTCTCCGCCTGCGGCGGCGTCAGGGGCACTGTCCCCGTGGTGAGTTCGAGCGACACTTGCGCCTCGAGCACCTCGATCGCCTCGTCCGACAGCGAGATCAGGCCGTCGAGCTCCTCGCGCACCCGGCGGTACGCGACCTGGCGCTCGGCGGGCGTCGCCGCCTCGTCGATCGCGATCGTGAGCAGCTGCTTGGCGGTGTCGAGGCGCTTGCGCTCCACCGTCGTGAACGTGCTGTCCTTGAGCCGGCGGGCGTCGCGCTCGGCCACGTCGAAAGCAACCTCGTAGTCGGCGACCGCGTTGCGGTACTCGGTGAGCTGGTCCTTCGTCAGACGTGCCTTGGCGGATGCCGGCCGCAGGCCGTCGGCGACGCGCTTGGCCCGGAGGAACGCCGCGGTCAGCGGCTGACGCCCGTCGCTCATCGCCGGGAAGGCGATGATCTTCGCGACATCCAGCTCGTAGTCCAGCCACCGCGCGGTGACCGCGTCCTGGGAGGCGAAGAGCCGCTCCAGCTGCGTTCCCTGCGTCGTCGCTGCGCCGGGTCGCCCGGTCGGCGCGGCCGCGGTGGCGGTCGTGATCGGGGGCAGGGATTCGGCGCCCGACACCGGGGCCCGAGCGCCGGCCTGGGCCGCCTTGAGCTCCGCCTTGGCGTGCAGAACCTCGAGCCGGCGCTTGTGGCGCCGGCGCGCGCCGCGCTCCCAGGCGCTGCCCACGCCGCCCATCACACCCATGAGCGGGAAGACGAGCCACCAGTAGCTGCCGAGGAACGTGAAAAGGGGTTCCACCCTGTCATGCTAACCGTCGTCCGCCTGCGCGCGATCGGCTCCGAGCAGTCTGCCAGCGCGGCTAGTCCGATGTGGGCTGACGCAGCGGAACCCAGGCGGGGACCGGCCAGATCGGCATCCTCGCCGACGCAGGCCGGGGCGCGGCGGCGCCGGCCTGCCGCTCGGCTTCGTCGAAGGCGGCCTCCATCGTCCGGACCGCGTCGCGGTACTCGAGGAACTGCTCGGGAGGGATGCGTTCGCGAGCCGATGGCGGCCGAAGGTGCTGCGCCTGTCGGTAGGCGCGGAAGAACGCGAGAGTGGCCGGCTGCCGCGTGTCGCTCATCTGCGGGTAGGCGATGGCCTTCGCGACGTCGGTCTCGTAAGACATCCAGCGCGCGACCACGGCGTCGTGCGCGCCGAACAGCCGCTCGATCGGCAGAGGATCGGCGGAGGACGCCGCGTGATACTGCGCGATCGTGACCTTGACGCGGGCCCGTCGTGCACGCAGCAGCATGGACGCCGACTTCTCGGCGCGCTTGGCATCCTGAAGTCTGCGTCGGGCCTCGAGCGTCGCCGGCGTGCCCATCATGACGCCGCCGAACGTCGGTGCCCCGGACGTCGCGCGGGCCGCAAGCATTTCGGCGTGCGCTTCGCGCACGCGCGCACGGGCCGAGATGAGCGCCTGATAGGCGAGCGAGACCTCGCGCCGAGCGGCATCCAGTTCGAGTCTCCGCGCACGGCGACCCCTGGCGGTCACACCGGCGTACGTCGCGGCACCGGCCCCGGCGGCAGCGGGTGCCACCCACCACCAGCCCTCGACGAAGAGGAGGATCATCTCCACGAGGACATGCTACGCGCCGCACGGCCCCGGTGACCCGGGTGGTCAGCGCACTGACAGCTCAGCCGCGTCTCGAGACGCTCGTGCGCGCTGCTCGACAACCGCTTCGCGTGTCCGCCTTCGGCGGTCAGCCGAAGATCAGGGCCAGCACGGTCGCGCCGCCACCGACGAGGATCAGCGACACGATGACGACCCACGCGATGATCTTGACCCGTCGCTGGCGTGCCTCGTTGTAGTCGCCGTACTCGTCTTCAGCCATGGTCGTCAGTCTAGAGGGGGACGTTCGGCCTCCTCCGACACCGTCGGGCCGAAAGCCGCGGGCAGCGTCGACGTGGACAGACCGCGCAGCTCGCTGAGCGTGAACGTGAAGACGTCCTGCACCTCGAGCGCCGGCTCGCCGCCGTCGCCGGGGGCATCGCTCACGCCGATGCGCAGCACAGGGTAGCCGCGACCTTCGCAGAGCCCGCGGAACTTGACGTCGTCTTCGCGGGGCACCGTCACGATGACGCGACCCGTCGATTCCGCGAACAGCGCGGTCGCGGCATCCACCCCGTCGCGCTCCATGATCTCGCGCAGCCAGACGCGCGCGCCGACGCCGAAGCGCATGACGCCTTCGGCCAGCGCCTGCGCGAGGCCGCCGGCCGACAGGTCGTGGGCGCTCGAGACGAGGGACTGCTGGGATGCCGCGTGAAGCAGCTCGGCCAGCTTCCTCTCGTTGCCGAGGTCGACCGCGGGCGGCCGGCCCCCGAGGTGGCCGTGCACGGTGCCGGCCCACGCCGAGCCGCTGAGCTCGGTCGCGGTGACGCCGAGAAGGTAGATGTTCTCGCCCAGGTCCTGCCACCCGCTCGGGATGCGGTGCGCGACGTCGTCGATGATGCCGAGCACGCCGACCACGGGCGTCGGGAAGATCGGCTGATCGCCGGTCTGGTTGTAGAAGCTCACGTTGCCACCGGTGACCGGGATGCCGAGTTCGAGGCATCCGTCGGCGAGGCCCGCGACGGCCTGCGAGAACTGCCACATGACCTCGGGGTTCTCGGGGCTGCCGAAGTTGAGGCAGTCCGTGACCGCCGTCGGCACCGCACCGGTGACGGCGACGTTGCGATACGCCTCTGCGAGGGCGAGCTTGGCGCCCTCGTAGGGGTCGAGCTGGCAGAAGCGCCCGTTGCAGTCGGTCGCGATCGCGAAGCCGAGACCCGAATTCTCGTCGACGCGGATCATGCCGGCGTCGTCGGGGAACGACAGGGCGGTGTTGCCCATGACGTAGTAGTCGTACTGGTTGGTGACCCACGAGGTGTCTGCCAGGTTCGGACTCGAGACGAGCTGCGTGAACTGGTGGCGGAGCGTGTCGGTGTCATCCGACCGACTGAGCGCGCTCGCCGAGTCGTCGCGCAGCGCGTCGATCCAGGTCGGGTAGGCGACCGGGCGCTCGTACACCGGGCCGTCGACGGCGACCGTGGAGGGGTCGACGTCGACGATGACCTCGCCGTGCCACTGGATCACCAGGCGGCCGTCGCCGGTCACCTCGCCCAGCACGCTCGTCTCGACATCCCACTTTCCGACGACCTCGAGGAACGCGTCGAGCTTCTCGGGCGCGACGATCGCCATCATGCGCTCCTGGCTCTCGCTCATCAGGATCTCTTCGGGCGTGAGCGCTCGGGTCGCGCAGCAGCACCTTCTCGAGGTCGACGCGCATGCCGCTGCCGCCGTTTGCGGCGAGCTCGCTCGTCGCGCACGAGATGCCGGCGGCGCCGAGGTCCTGGATCGCCTCGACGAGGTCGTCGCGGTACAGCTCGAGGCAGCACTCGATGAGCACCTTCTCGGCGAACGGGTCGCCGACCTGCACGGCGGGCCGCTTGGTCGGGCCGGTCGAATCGAACGAGTCGGAGGCGAGGATGGAGGCCCCGCCGATGCCGTCGCCGCCCGTGCGCGCGCCGAACAGCACGACCTGGTTGCCGGCACCCGTCGCGTTGGCCAGCTTGATGTCTTCATGGCGCATCACGCCGACCGCGAGGGCATTGACGAGCGGGTTGCCCTGGTACACCGCGTCGAACACGGTCTCACCGCCGATGTTGGGCAGGCCCAGGCAGTTGCCGTAGAACGAGATGCCGGAGACGACCCCGTGCACGACGCGCGCGGTGTCGGGGTTGTCGATCGCGCCGAAGCGCAGCTGGTCCATGACCGCGACCGGGCGCGCGCCCATCGAGATGATGTCGCGCACGATGCCGCCCACGCCGGTCGCCGCGCCCTGGAAGGGCTCGATGTAGCTCGGGTGGTTGTGCGACTCGACCTTGAAGGTGACGGCCCAGCCCTCTCCGATGTCGACGACGCCGGCGTTCTGGCCCATGCCCACCATGAGGCGGGTCTTCATCTCGTCCGAGACCTTCTCGCCGAACTGGCGCAGATAGATCTTGCTGGACTTGTAGGAGCAGTGCTCCGACCACATCACCGAGTACATGGCGAGCTCGCCGCTCGTGGGGCGCCGGCCCAGGATCTCGCGGATGCGCGCGTACTCGTCGGCCTTGAGGCCGAGGGCGCCGTAGGGCTGCTCGCGCTCGGGGGTCTCGGCGGCGTTCAGAACGGTGTCCGCGGCAGGACGAGCGGTGGAGATCTGGGAGGGGGTGGTCACGCGGCTCAGCTCCAGGAATCGGGGACGCCGGACGGACTCCAGTCTAGTTCGACCGCGAGACAGCATAGGTGCCGCGAGACAGGGGTCAACGCGCTCAGCCTCGCGGCGCCTATCCTGTCTCGCGGTAAGGGAGGGGGGTCAGGAGGCGCGGGCCAGGGCGTCTTCGAACGCGACCCAGGCGAGCATCGCGCACTTCACGCGCGCCGTGTACTTCGAGACGCCGCTGAGGGCCTCGGCATCCCCGTAGGTCTCCTCGTCGATCGGGATCGTGCCGCGCGAGCGCAGCGCTGTGCGGAAGCCGTCGATCAGCGCGGTCGCCTCGGCCCGCGGCATCCCGCCCTCGCGGTCGTCGACGAGCACGGCGAGCATCGAGGCGGATGCCTGCGAGATCGAGCAGCCTGCGCCGTCCCAGGTCACATCGCGGACGGTGTCGTCGGCGTTCATGCGCACCTGGAGGGTGATCTCGTCGCCGCAGATCGGGTTGCGCTGGTGAGACGTCGCGGCCGCGCCCTCGGACTCGACGATGCCCTTGCCGTGCGGGCGCTTGGAGTGCTCGAGGATGAGCTCCTGGTACAGCGACTCGAGCCCGCTCATGCGCCGACCCCGAAGAACGACGCGCACCTGCGTGAGGGCGTCGAGGAACACGTCGACCTCGTCGGTCGTGTTGTACAGCGCCGTCGAGGCGCGGACGGATGCCGTCAGGCCGAAGCGCGCGTGCAGGGGTGCGGCGCAGTGGTGCCCGACGCGCACCGCGATGCCGCGGGAGTCGAGGAACTGCCCGACGTCGTGCGCGTGCACGCCGTCGACGTCGAACGCCGCGAGTCCGACGCGCTCGGCGGGGGCGTCGCCGAGCAGCCGGACGCCGTCGATCGTCGCGCAGCCCGTCGCGCAGCCGGCGTTCCAGCACCCGCTCATGGGCGTGCACGGCATCCATCCCGACCGCGTCGAGGTAGCGCACCGCGGCGGCCAGGCCGATCGCCTGCGACACCGGCTGCGTGCCCGCCTCGAACCGCTGCGGCGGCGGAAGGAACTCGGTGCGGTCCAGGCCCGACCTTGGTGATCATCGAGCCGCCGGTGAGGAACGGCGGCAGCGCCTCGAGCACGTCGGCGCGGCCGTAGAGACCGCCGATGCCGTACGGCCCGAGCATCTTGTGACCCGAGAACACCGCGAGGTCCACGCCGAGCGCCGGCAGGTCGAGCGGCAGGTGCGGGGCCGACTGGCACGCGTCGAGCACGGTCAGCGCGCCGACGCCGTGCGCGAGCGCGACGAGTTCGGCGACCGGGTTGACGATGCCGAGCACGTTCGAGACGTGCGTGAAGGCGACGATGCGGGTGCGTTCGCCGATGACGGATGCCGCGGCATCCAGATCCAGCTGACCGTCGTCGTGCACGGGGATGTGGCGCAGGACCGCTCCGGTGCGGGCGGCGAGCTCCTGCCAGGGCACCAGGTTGGCGTGGTGCTCGATCTCGGTGACGACGATCTCGTCACCCGGTGCGAGCACGAACCGCGCGCTCTCCGGGGCGCCGCGACCGAGCGTCGCGTTGCCGATCGCGTACGCGACGAGGTTGAGGCCCGCAGTCGCTCCGCTGGTCCACACGAGCTGCTCGGGCTCGGCGCCGACGAAGCCGGCGACCGTCGCGCGGGCGTCTTCGAACAGCTCGGTGGCCTCGGCGGCGAGCGTGTGCGCGCCGCGGTGCACGGCGGCGTTCTCGTTCGTCAGGAACGCGACCTCGGCGTCGATCACCGCGCGCGGCTTCTGGCTGGTCGCGGCGGAGTCGAGGTACACCAGCGGGTGAGCCGTCGACCTGAGCGGCCCAGGATCGGGAAGTCTTCTCGGCAGGGCGCGGGGGTCGAGCGCTATCGAGGTTCGAGGCGAGGAACTCACCCCTCCAGGCTACGCCGCGGGGGCTGGCCGCCGGGTCGGAGCTGCGCGATCGCGCCCTGCCTACGATCGAAGGGTGGACTTCTCCTTCGCCTTCACCCCCGACCTGATCGCCGTCTTCGTCACGCTGTTCGTGCTGGAGATCGTGCTGGGTGTCGACAACGTCATCTTCATCTCGATCCTGGCGAGCAAGCTCCCGAAGGAGCAGCAGGCGAGGGCCCGCAACCTCGGCCTCACGCTCGCCATGCTCATCCGCGTGGTGCTCGTCTTCTTCGCCGGCTGGATCATCACGCTGAAGGAAGACGTCGTCGAGTGGTTCGGCATGGGCTTCTCGTGGAAGGACTTCATCCTCATCGCGGGAGGACTGTTCCTCGTCTACAAGGCGGTCACCGAGATCCACCACAAGCTCGAGGGCGCCGAAGAGGAGCACGGTTCGGGTGGTAAGAAGGTCGCCCAGGTCACCTTCGCATCGGTGCTCATTCAGATCCTGCTGCTGGACATCGTCTTCTCGCTCGACTCGGTCATCACCGCCGTCGGCATGACCGAGAACCTCGTCGTGATCATCACCGTCGTCGTGCTGTCGTTCGGCATCATGCTCTTCGCATCGCGCTTCATCTTCACCTTCGTCAACAAGCACCCCACCGTGAAGATGCTCGCGTTGTCGTTCCTGCTGCTGATCGGCGTGTTCCTGATCGCCGAGGGCTTCGGAGTCCACATCGACAAGGCCCTCATCTACGCGCCGATGGCCTTCGCGATCCTCGTCGAGGCGCTCAACCTCATCTACGCCGCCCGCAAGGCCAAGCGCGAGAAGAGGGCAGCAGCATGCGGTGCAGCTGCGCCCGCAGTACCCCGACATCGACGAATCGGTCGCGGTGTCCGCGGCCCTGTCGACGGCGCCGGATGCTGGTGCCGTCGGTCTCTCGCGAAAGCCGGTCTCGGGCGCCGTCGCCGATGACGAGCGCGCCGGTCTCGGCTGATCGCTCGCGGCGCCGATCCTGCTGATCCTCGGCACGATCGCGCTCATCGCCGGTGCGGGCGCGCTCGAGGCGTGAATCAGGGGTCGAGCACCAGTCGGTAGCCCATGCCCGATTCGGTGAGCAGGTGCCGGGGGTTGGCCGGGTCGGCCTCGAGCTTCTTGCGCAGCTGCGACATGTACAGGCGCAGATAGCCGGAGTCGCTCACCTGGTCGCTCGCCCAGATCTCCTTCAGCAGTGTCTGACGGCTGACCAGCGCGCCGGGGCTTCGAGCCAGGATCTCCAGCATCCGCCATTCGGTCGGGGTCAGGTGGACGGCCGCGTCGGCACGCGTCACCGCCGTGGCCGCGAGGTCGATCGTGACGTCGCCGAAAGAGACGACGGGAGACTCGGCCGCTCCGCCCGTCCTCCGCGAGAGCGCCCGCAGGCGCGCGAGCAGCTCGTCGATCTGGAAGGGCTTGGTGACGTAGTCGTCCGCTCCGGCATCGAGAGCATCGATCTTGTCCGCCGACCCGGTCCGACCCGACACGACGATGATCGGCGCGGTGGTCCAGCCGCGCAGGGCGCGGATCACCCCCACCCCGTCCAGACGCGGCATGCCCAGATCCAGCATCACCAGGTCGGGCGGCAGCTTCGCGGCCATCGCGACCGCCGCGGCACCGTCCGGCGCCGCCACGACGTCGTAGCCGTGCGATGCGAGTGTGATCCGCAGGGCGCGGACGAGCTGAGGGTCGTCGTCGGCGATCAGGACTCTCATGGTGCCTCTGTCGTCACTTCGGCCAGCGGCAGTGCGATCACCATGGTGAGCCCCCCGCCCGGGGTGTCCTCCGGCCGCAGCGTTCCCCCCATGCCCTCGGTGAACCCCTTCGACAGCGCCAGACCGAGGCCCAGACCTGCCGTGTTGTCGACGTCTCCCAGACGCTGGAACGGCGTGAACATCTCGTCGCGGAGGCCCTCCGGCACGCCGGCCCCGCGGTCGATCACCCGCAGCTGCGCCCGGTCGCGGACCCGTTTCGTCGCGACACCGACCCTTGTGCCGCTCGGCGCGTGGCGCACCGCGTTCGCGAGGACGTTCACCAGGACGCGCTGGAGCAGGACCGGGTCGGCGAGCAGGGGCGGCAGATCGGGATCGAGCGCCAAGTCGACCTCCGACGGACCGAGGCCCAGCTCCTCGAGCGATCCGACCACGACGGCGGCGGCATCCACCTCTTCGAACGACACGGCGAGCACTCCGGCCTGAACGCGGCTGACGTCGAGCAGATCGGTCACGAGGGTCGAGAGGGTGGCAAGGCTCTCGTCGGCCGTCTCGAGGAGCTCCCGCCGGTCCCCGTCGGAGAGGTTCTCTCCGGCGGCACGGAGCCCGCCGATCGCCGCGACGGCAGCCGCGAGGGGGCGGCGGAGGTCGTGGCTCACCGCCGAAAGCAGCGCAGTCCGCACCTGATCCATCTCGACGAGCGCGCCGGCTTCGCGGGCGGTCTCGGTGAGATCGGTGCGCTCGAGCGTGGCGTCGAGCTGAGCGACGATGACATCGAGGAGCCGTCGCTCGGAGCCGTGCAGCGGTGCACCGTGCAGTTCGAGGATCGCGCGCGGGTGCGACTTGTCGCCGATCGGGACCGCGGTGAAGCGCCCGTCGCGTACCGGCTCGCCGTCGGTGGCGATCACGGTGCCGTCGGCATCGACGAGACGAACCCCTGCGCTGTCGAGGGCTTCCCGCGTGCGGCTCACCAGCGCGGGCACCGCACTCTGGCCGCGCAGGACACTGCCCGCCACCGACGCGAGCAGCTCGGCCTCGGCGGTTGCGCGGCGAGCGACCCGAGCGCGCCGGGCGGCCTGATCGACGATGTAGCTCACCAGGATCGCGATCACGACGTACAGGAACAGCGCCCAGAGGTGGAGGGGGTCCGAGATCGCAACGGTGAACTGCGGAGCGACGAAGAGGAAGTCGAGCGTGAGTCCCGACAGAACGGCCGCGAACAGCGCCGGCCAGATGCCGCCCACGAGCGCGACGATCACGACGAGAAGCTGGAACGCCAGCACCTCGGACGTGATGGACTCCGGGGTGCGGAAGCTGTAGAGCAGCCAGGTGAGCAGCGGCCCACCGATCAGCGCGATCACGAAGCCCAGCGTCACCCGCTCAGGGCTGAGTGCCCCCGCCGGGATGCGCCGGAAGCTGAAGCGCCCGTCCGTGTTCACGCGACCGGCTCGTCGGCCGACAGCATGCGCACTCCGTCGATGACGGCGGAATGCGTCTGGGGTGATCCGAGCACGCGGAAGTGGCCGGATGCCGGAACGATCACGTTCGTCGCCCCGTCCAGCGCACTGCCGCCCGGGATGTGCGGATCGAACCGCCCGAACACCGACACGATGCGACCGTTGACCGACTGGTCGCGACCGAGCATCACGATCGTCTCGTCTTCGGGGAGGAACGCGCGGATGCTGGGCACGAAGAACAGGCCGGCGAGGGGTGATCCGTGGAACGGCGTGCACACCGCGACGAGGCCGAGCACACCGAGCGGGGGTCCGGATGCTTCCGTCGGAGCGGTCGCCGCTGCTGCGGCATCCGCCGGATCGCCCCCCGCCGCCGCCTCGATCGCCGCAGCGGCCGCGGCGCCCGACGAGACGAGCAGATGCTTGCCGATCAGACCGCCCTTGCTGTGCGCGACCAGAACACGACCCGCGCCCCTCGGCGGCTTGGCGGCGAGCGCGCGGCCGAGGCGCTCGGCGGTCTCGACGATGCCGCGGCGGTTCATGCCGAGCCCGTGAACCACGTTCACGCGATGCCCCGCGGCATTGAGCGCGTTGCCGAGGGGTCGCAGGAACGTCCAGTGCTCGTACACGCCGGGCAGCAGGACGATCTCGGCGAGGTCGTCCGACCCCTCGCGCCACGCGCGCGGCGCCGGACGCGGGCGGCCGAGCGTCCAGGGTGCGGTGACGATCGCGAACTGTCGCCGGGCGGCGTACGCGTAGTCCAGCGCCCACCACCAGGCGCGCCTGACCAGGTTCGGTGGGGGGGTGACTTTCTGCCGAGCGGTGGTCATGAGCCGCAGTCTAGGAGGCGCATCGGCGAGTGCGCGCCGCCCGGAACGGATGAGGAGGTCATGAACCGGACGTCGAGTCGGGTGGACCCGCGGGCCGCGTCGCCCTCTGGTGATGCGCGGGCTGAGGGGCGGGGATTCCGGATCGCTCCTGCCCGGGCAGCGGGCGCGAGCGCCGGCCGTAGATGAGCTCGGAGGAGTCGAGCAGCCACGGCACGAGCGTGATCGAGACGCCGTGGATGAGCATCAACTGGTTCGCGATGCGGCGGGCACGGCGGTTGTGCAGGATCGATTCCCACCAGTGGCCGACGATGTACTGCGGCAGGTACACCGTGACCACCGACGAACCGTGCTTTTCTCGCCACTGCTTGATGAACTGCGACACCGGGCTCGCGAACGTGCGGTAGGGCGACTCGACGATGATCAGCTGCATGGGGATCTTGTGCTCGTCCCACTGCTTCTGGAGGGCATCGGCGTCCTCGCTGTCGACGGCGATGTGCACGGCGAACGTCTGGTCGTGCCTGGCGGCCAGGGCGTAGTCGATCGCCTTGAGGACCGGCTTCTGCAGGCGGCCGACGAGCACGATCGCCACGTCGCCTTCGGACCCGAAGCGGGTCTGGTCATCGGGCTCGATCTCGTGCTCGACATCGCGGTAGTACCGGTTCACGCCGACCATCAGGATCGCGAGGATCGGGATCGCGATGAAGACGAGCCACGCGCCGTGCGTGAACTTCGTGACGGTGACGATCAGCAGGACGAACACGGTCATGCCGGCGCCGAGCGCGTTGATCACCAGCCCGATGAGGGCGGAGCGCCTCTCGTAGGCGGCGGACGGCGGGGCCACAGCACCCTCCGGCAGGGCTCTCAGATTGCGCAGCGAGCGCTTCCAGTGCCTGACCATGCCGATCTGGCCGAGCGAGAACGAGGTGAAGACGCCGATGATGTAGAGCTGGATGAGCGTCGTCAGCTGTGCCTGGTAGATCACGAGCACTGCGATCGCGACGATGCCCAGGATGATCATGCCGTTGGAGTACACGAGGCGATCGCCGCGGGTGTTCAGGGCCTTGGGGGCGTACCCGTCACGAGCCAGCACCGAGCCGAGCAGGGGGAAGCCGTTGAAGGCGGTGTTGGCGGCGAGGAGGAGCACGCACGCGGTCGCGGCCTGGATGATGTAGAACGGGATCGATCCCATGCCGAACGTCGCCGCCGCCACCTGCGCCATCAGACTCGGCTGCGGCTGGTTCTCGCAGTCGAAGCCGACGAGGTGGCAGGGGTTCTCGGAGTAGTGCACGCCCGAGACGAGGGCCAGGATCGTCAGTCCGGAGAAGAGCGCGATCGCGATCCCGCCCATGAGGACGAGTGTCATCTGGGCATTTCGCACCTTGGGCTTGCGGAACGCGGGCACGCCGTTGGAGACCGCCTCGACGCCCGTCAGGGCTGAGCAGCCGCTCGAGAACGCGCGCAGCACGAGAAGGATCACCGCGGCCTGCGTCAGACTCTCGGCCTGCACGGCGAACTCCGCGCTCGAGGCGACAGGCGGATCGCCCGCGACGGTGCGGATGATACCCACCACGATCATGACGGCGACCGAGCCGATGAAGACGTATGTCGGGATCGCGAACAGCAGAGAGGCCTCGCGGACGCCGCGCAGGTTGATCAAGATGATCACGATCACGAAGCCGACCGCCAGTTCGACCCGGCCGGGAGCGAGGAACGGGAGCGCGGAGATGATGTTGTCCACACCCGCCGCCACCGAGACCGCGACCGTCAGGACGTAGTCGACCAGGAGGGCCGCGGCCACGATGACGCCGGGCACTTCGCCGAGGTTCGTGCGTGCCACCTCGTAGTCGCCGCCGCCCGAAGGGTAGGCCTTGATGAGCTGTCGATAGCTGATCACGACCACCAGCAGCACGACGACGACCGCGATCGCCACCCACGGGCTGAACGCGAGGAAGGCCAGGCCGCCGGTGAGCAGGATCATCAGCAGCTCCTGCGGCGCGTACGCCACCGAGCTCAGGGCGTCCGATGCGAAGATCGGCAGCGCCATCTTCTTCGGGAGCAGCTGGTCGTCGAGCTTCTCCGAAGTGAGCGGATCGCCCAGGAGAAGTCGTTTGGCGATCGGCGAATCGGTGCCGGGATCTCGGCTTTCAGTGGTCACGGCGAGCGATGTTACTCGCCGGATTCACGCGGGAAGGCGTCCCCTAACGGAATCCATACGGCGCAGCCCGCACCCGTGCGGGTGCCCGGTTCAGTCGAGGAATTCGCGCGCGGCCACCACGAGCGCGTCGACGCCTCGACCGAGGGTCGGCTGGATCACCGGCGCGAAGTACGGCGAGTGGTTGGTGGGGATGTCGCGGTCGATCGTGCCGCCCGCCTTCGCGTCGGCATACTTGTGCACCTCGACGCCGCCCCAGAACCAGAAGACGAGGGGAACGCCGGCCTCGCGGGCGAACCAGGAGACGTCTTCGCTGCCGGTGAACATGCCCGGGTCGACGACGGTGCCGTCGCCGAACGCGCTGTCGAAGGCGAGGGTGAGCCGCGCGGTGGAGTGCACGTCGTTGATCGTCGGGGGCAGCGAGTGGTCGATCGCGATCACCGGCTCCTCCTCCGCGCCCGACGCCTGCGCCTCGGCGCGGACCACCCGCTCCACCTTCGCGAGGACGCGCGTGCGGGCCTCCTCGTCGGGGTAGCGCAGGCTCAGTTCGAGCTTCGCCTCGGCGGGGATGATGTTGTTCTTCAGACCGGCATGGATCGAGCCGACCGTCACCACCGCGACATCGCGGGGGTCGACCTCGCGCGAGACGATCGTCTGCAGCCGCATCACGGTGGCGGCGGCCATGACGACGGGGTCGATCGTGGAATGGGGACGCGAGCCGTGGCCGCCACGGCCCAGGAGTGTCACGGTCAGACCGTCGGATGCCGCCATCTGGGTGCCCGAACGCACGCCGATCGTGCCGGCCGGCAGGGGGGTCACATGCTGGCCGAGCACGATGTCGGGCTTCGGGAAACGATCCAGCACGCCGTCGGCGATCATGGCCTGCGACCCGGCGCCGTACTCCTCGGCGGGCTGGAAGACGGCGACGATCGTTCCCGACCACTCGTCCTTCGTGGCGACCAGCTGCTCGAGTGCGCCGAGCAGCGCGGTGACGTGCATGTCGTGGCCGCACGCGTGCATGACCGGCACGTCGGTGCCGGCGGGGTCGGTGCCGCGCGCGGTGCTCGCGTACTCCAGCCCGGTGAGCTCCTTGACCGGCAGCGCGTCCATGTCGGCGCGCAGCCAGATGACCGGACCGTCGCCGTTGCGGATGATTCCCGCCACGCCCGTCTTGCCGATGCCCTCTTCGAACTCGATGCCCAGCTCATCGAGGTGCCGCGTGACGACACCCGCCGTGCGGGTCTCCTGGAACGACAGTTCCGGATGCCGGTGCAGGTCGATGTAGAGCGCTTCGAGGTCGAGAGTCATGGGGTCGAGCCTAGCCGCGCGCTCTCGCGGCGTCAGCGGTCCAGGCGCGCCGTGGTGCCGCGGACGATCAGCTCGTACGGCAGGTGCCGGGGCTCTTCTCGCGGCGTGCCCGCGTCCTTCGCCTCGAGCTCGTCGAGGATCGCGTCGGCGGCCCGCTCGCCCTGCCCCATCGGGAACTGGTCGACCGTCGTGAGGCGGAAGAACTCGCCCAGCTCGTGACCGTCGATGCCGACCACCGAGAGGTCCTCGGGAACGCGGTAGCCGAGTTCGCGGGCCGCGAGCAGCGCGCCGATCGCCATCTCGTCCGATGCCGCGAAGATCGCGGTCGGGCGCTCGCCGGGCCTTCCGAGCAGCTGCTTGGCCGCGCGGAATCCGCCCTCGATCGTGAAGTCCGCCGGTTCGTACAGCGACGGACTGACCGGGATGCCCGCATCCGCCAGCGCCTGCTCGAAACCCTGGCGTCGATGGGTGGGGATGTGGAAGTCGATGTCGAATTCCGGGCTGGCGCCGATGTGCGCGATCTCGCGGTGGCCGAGCCCGATCAGGTGCTCGGTGGCGAGCCGGGCGACCGCGGCGTCATCGACCGTGAGGGTGGACAGGCGCGGATTGGGGCCCCCGATCGCGATCACCGGCAGATCCAGTTCGCGCAGGCGCTCGGTCTCTTCCTCACCCAGCTCGATCGAGATCGCGATCACACCGTCGACCCGCTGCCGGCGCAGGAACGTCTCGAACACGCTCCGGCGCTGCTCGCGGTCGGCGGTGAGGTTGTAGAGGGTGATGTCGTAGCCGCGCCGCATGAGAGCGGATGCCGTGCCGCTGAGCACCGTGCTGAAGAACCATCGGTCCAGGAACGGCACGAGGACGCCGATGTTGCGCGTGCGGCCGGAGGCCAGGCTCGACGCCGACGACGAGACGACGTAGCCGAGGGACTGGGCCGCCGACTCCACGCGGGCGCGGGTCGTGTCCGAGACGTGCCCGCGGCCGCTCAGGGCTCGCGAGACGGTCGCGGTGGAGACGCCCGCGAAGCGTGCGACCTCATCGATGCTGACCACGTCGTCCCCCTTCGAGCGCCGCTCCCGGCGGTCAGGCCCCGCTGGTCTCGACCCAGACCGCGGTGTCGACGGGCAGCTTCCCACGGGTGATCGGTCCGCTCGTCGCGATCACGTTACCGTGCGGCATCGGGATCGCCTTCTCGCCGATGTTCGCCACGACCGTCACATTCCCGTTTCGGAATGCGATCACGCCCGCCGGGTACCCGTCGAGCCACTCGAGTGTTCCGGATCCGAGCTCGTGACAGCGACGGGCGGCCAGGAGCGTGCGGTAGAGCGTGAGCGTCGAACCGCTGTCGTTCACCTGCCGGTCGCGGGCCAGTTCCGCCCACGACGCCGGCTGCGGCAGCCAGGAGGCCCCGGTCGGGCTGAAGCCGTACGCGGGTTCGGTCGCCGACCACGGGACGGGAACCCGGCAGCCGTCGCGGCCGTAGCGTTCGCCGGCGGTGCGGAACCAGGTGGGGTCCTGGCGTGCCTCGTCGGGCAGGTCGACGGCCTCGGGCAGGCCGAGCTCCTCGCCCTGGAAGATGTAGGCCGATCCGGGCAGCGCGAGCATCACGGTCGACGCGGCGCGGGCGCGCCGCAGTCCGAGTTCCGGGATCGGCTTGCCGGGCGAGAGGGGACCGATGCCGTGACCCTGCGGGTTCTCGGCGCTCAGCGCGAACCGCGACGCGTGGCGGACGACGTCGTGGTTCGACAGCACCCATGTGCTCGGAGCCCCGACCGCGGTGAAGGCGCGCACCGACTCGTCGATGACGGCGCGCAGCTCGGCGGCATCCCATTCGGTCGTCAGGTACGGGAAGTTGAACGCCTGGTGCATCTCGTCAGGACGCACCCACAGGGCCGTGTCGTCGGGCGTCGGTCGCCACGCCTCTGCGCAGAGCGCGCGGTCGCCGTCGTACTCGGCGAGGATGCCGTGCCAGTCGCGATACACGTCGTGCACCCCGGGCTGGCCCCAGTACGGCACGTCGTCCTCTTCGCCGCCCATCGAGGCCGCATCGGCCGGGGGCGTGTAGTCGGGCAGGCCGTCAGCCTTGATGAGGCCGTGCGCGACGTCGACGCGGAACCCGTCGACACCGCGGTCGAGCCAGAACCGGAGGATGCGGCGGAACTCCGCGCGCACCTCTTCGTTCGACCAGTCGAAGTCGGGCTGCGTCGAGTCGAACAGGTGCAGATACCACTGGCCGGGCGCACCGTCCGCGTCGATCACGCGGGTCCAGGCCGGACCCCCGAAGACCGACTCCCAGTTGTTCGGCGGAAGTTCGCCCTTCTTGCCCTTGCCCTCGCGGAACAGGTACCGAGCGCGCTCAGGGCTTCCGGGCGCGGCGGTCAGGGCCGCCTGGAACCACTCGTGCTGATCGGACGAGTGGTTCGGCACCAGGTCGACGATGATGCGGATGCCGCGGCCGTGCGCCTCCGCGAGCATCGTGTCGAAGTCGCCGAGCGTGCCGAACAGCGGGTCGACGTCGCAGTAGTCGGCGACGTCATAGCCCGCGTCGTTCTGGGGAGACGTCTGAAACGGGCTGAGCCACAGGGCGTCGACGCCGAGCTCGACCAGGTCGTCGAGGTGCGCCGTCACGCCGGGCAGGTCGCCGATGCCGTCACCGGAGCTGTCGGCGAACGAGCGCGGGTAGATCTGGTAGATGACGGCGGTGCGCCACCACTCGGCTCCCGGGCGGGAGGTGAGGTCGTACGGGTGCTCGGCGAGGTCGGGCGAAGTCATCGTTCCAGAATAGTGCAAGCGCTTGCACCGGTGAATCGCGTGTTGCAGATCGTTCCTCCGTCACCCGTGGGCGCTGACGGTGCGCTGCGGCGTACGCGAATGACGGATGAACGGCTTTGCGGCGCGCGGCTAGGGTGGGCGCGTGCCCTCCGCCTCCGCTGCCGCCGACGACCTCGCCTTCGCCGAGTCGCTGATCCGAACGATTCCCGACTACCCCGAACCCGGCATCCTGTTCCGCGACATCACGCCGCTGCTGGCGGATGCCGGGGCCCTGCGCACCACGATCGACGCTCTCACCGCGCCGTTCGCGGGCACGTTCGACGTGGTCGCCGGCGTCGAGGCGCGCGGATTCCTGCTGGCCGGAGCGGTCGCGATCGCCTCGGGTGTGGGTCTGGTTCCGGTGCGCAAGGCCGGCAAGCTGCCGAGGCCGGCGGCATCCGTCTCCTACGCGCTCGAGTACGGCGAGGCGACGATCGAGGTGCACGACGACCTCGCGCCCGGCACGCGGGTGCTGCTCGTGGATGATGTGCTCGCGACCGGCGGCACCCTTGCTGCCGCGCATCAGCTGTTCGCCGAGCTCGGTGTCGTTGTCGTGGGCACCGCCGTGCTGATGGAGATCGAGGCGCTCGGCGGCCGCGCGGTGGTCGGCGACGTGCACACTGTGTTCTTGGGCTGAGCCCTGGCGCCGAGAAGGTGCATCCGCCGCCGAGAATGCCCCACCTTCTCGCGCCGAAACCCACCTTCTCGTGCCGAAACCCACCTTCTCGCGGGAGAACCCACATTCTCGCGGGAAGGGGCGGGGTCAGCCGAGGCCGACCTCAGGCGCGACGACGCGGCGGCCGCGCACGAAGACGCCGGTGATCGATGCCTCGCGCATGCCCATGAGCAGCGTGAAGAGGTGCGAGCTCGCCCCTCCGTCGGCCGCGGCATCCAACACAAGGGCGAACCCGGGCTGGGCGGCGGGGTCGACGATCACGAAGTCCGCGTCTTTGCCGGTGTCGAAGTTGCCGAAGAACTGCTCCTGGTCCAGCGCCCGCGCGCCAGCGAGAGTGCCGAGGAACAGCAGCTGCGCCGGGTCGATCGCCGTCGACCGGTCGCCCAGCTCGCTCATGTGCACCTTGAAGCAGTCGTTGAGCACCCGTGGGATGAGCCATTCGTCGCCGGCGCCGATGTCGGTGCCCATCGCGATCGTGGTCCCCGACGAAACGGTGCGTTGCCACGGCATCGTGCCGCTGCCGAGGAACAGCTGCGAGGTCGGGCAGTGCGCGATCGACGAGCCGGTCTCGGCGAGCCGGTGCAGCTCGCGGTCGGTGCAGTGCACGGCGTGGGCCAGAATGCTCCGCCGTCCGAGCAGGCTCTCGCCGCTCCTGCGCGACCCGGGGAGGCAGCGCCCGTCGTACGTATCGAGGTAGGCCTCGACGCCGTACTGCTCGCGCACGGCCGCGATCTCGCCGTCGCCGGGCCGATCGTTCTCGTTGAGGTGCGAGTGGAAGTACACGCCGTCTTTCCGCACGTCCGTGTACAGATCGCCCAGCCGGTTCAGCGTCTCGGGCGTGACCGCGAGGCTGAACCTCGGCACGACCGCGACCTGGGCCAGCGCGCTGCGCGGATCGGATGCCGGGCCGTCGGCATCCCGGCCATGCCATCGCGCGATCTCGTCCCGGGAGAGACCGATCGCGGCGTCCTCGTCGGTCAGCAGCGCGGCCGCGCTCTGCGGACCCATGGTCTGTATGCCGCGCCCGCTCACCACGCGGAGGCCGGCATCCAGCGTCCGCGTGAACAACGCGTCCTGCGCCTCGGGGAACGCCGAGCCGAACACCAGCGCCGAAGTCGTGCCAGCTGAGACACGACGCCGCACGAACTCGGCGGCCACGAGGTCGGCGAACACCGGATCGGCCAGACGCGTCTCGGCGGGAAAGACGCAGCGCTCCAGCCACTCGAGCAGCTCGCCGCCGCCGAACTCGTCGGTGGTGAGCGTCTGCGGAAAGTGCACGTGGGTGTCGACGAACCCGGGCAGCAGGCACCCGCCCGTCAGCACGACCTCGTCGTCGGCGAGGGATGCCGGAAGCGAAGTCCATGTGCCCGCATACGCGACGCGACCTGCCTCATCGACGGCGAGCGCGCCATCGGGTTCGGAGACGAGCGCGTCGGCCGCCCCGTCGAGTGCGGGACTCCCCGCCACGTGAAGCAGGTGACCCCGGTAGATCGTCACGGTGTCTCCTCTGGGCAGTGCTGGTGGCGCCTGACAACTGCCGCGGCCCGTGTCGAGTCTTCGAGTCATCGATTGCGGTCGCGTAACAGGGCGGTTAAGTCTGCGGAACTCTTGGTCTCGCGGCTGGCGATCGGGTTTCCGGCGAGCATAGTCTGCCCGCAAGCAACGGGGCGGCGCCGCTGCCCGGTGCCGTCCCCCGACCAGGGGAGTGAGCTCATGGCCGCAACCGAAGTCACCGACCGCAAAGCTGTCAAGGCAGCCAAGCGCCACGCGAACACCGTCGACGCGATCCCCCCGGTCGCACGGCTGCGCGGGGGCGATCACTGCGATCCTGCTCAACCTGCTGCTGAACACCGAGCAGATGCGCGAGGCTCGTCTGCCGGATCCGTCCATGGGCGCCTCCGATGCGGTGCGCGGACCGGCTGCGGCCGCTCTCGTGCACCCCGACGCCGAGGGCACCGGGCTCATTCCGACCCAGGTGCTCTCGGAAGAGCTGGCCGCCGAGCAGACCGGCGACGGGATGCCGGTCGACGTGTCGCGCATCTTTGATGAGGACCCGGCGCCGGAGCGCGGCACGACGAGCGCTTGACATGAAGACTTCTCGGATCCGCAAAGCTCCGGATACCGCCGCCCCTCGGAGGAGTGAGGTGCGGGCGTCCGCAGAACTGCCAGCGTCCGAGCGGAGTCGGAGGCAGCGAACCGCCCTCTGACCGCACGACGGCGGGCCACCTGGGCGACCGGACACGCTCGGGCCCCGCCGTCGTCAGCCCTTTCAGACCGCGAGACAGGATAGGCACCGCGAGACAGGGGTGAGCGCACTCCGTCTCGCGGCGCCTATCCGGTCTCGCGGAAACGCAACGCGCGGGTCAGACGAACGCGGGCAGGTCCAGCCAGGCGCCGGGGGCGGGGGCGGCGCCGTCCCGCGTGATCGTGCCCTCGATCAGGCCGTAGGGGCGGTCGGCGGCATAGAAGACCTCGCCGGGGTTCTCGAGCCCGAACGGGGAGAGGTCCGAGAGGAAGTGGTGCTTGTTCGGCATCGCGAAGCGCACCTCGGCGATCTCGGGGCGCGCCTCGATCGCGGCCTTGCCCATCGCGAACAGGGTCTGCTGCAGGGCGAGCGAGTGCACGGTCGCGAAGGTCGACAGCAGCACGGCCGACACCTCCGCGTAGAGACCGTTGTAGTCGATGCCGGCCTCCACGGCTTCCGGCAGGAAGCGCCAGCGTCCGGTGACCGAGGTCGCCATGATGCGATCGTCGGTCTCGACGAGGGTGGTGTAGCGGTCGCGCGGAAAGCCGGCGAACTCGCTGCCGGTGGATTTGAGCACCGTCAGGTCCTTCACACCGCCCGTCACGTGCGTCGCGCCGTCGATCACCTGCACCGCCGCGAGCCTCGTGCCCTGGCCCTTGCGAACGAACGAGTGATCGTGTGGCTTGCCGTCGACCAGGATGCGCTCCCACTCGTACTGCTCGGCCTGCCAGAGCCCGCCGTCGATCCAGTCGAACCCGCTCACGAAGTGGTCGGCGAGCGCGAGCAGGTACTCCTCAGGCGCGCGAACCCCGTGCTGCTTCGCGAAGGCGAACGCGGTGTTCTTCTGGGTGTCGGTCGCCACGACGAGGGCGTTGTCGCCGGTCAGATACGAATCCACCAGGGCCGCCCCGCGCAGCTGCGAGCTGACATTGAGGTCGACGATCTCGTGGCGCGGGGTGTCGCGGTAGATGCGCACGACTCGGTTCTCGGCCTTGCCGTACTTGTTGGCGCCCAGGCTCACGGACACGTCACTCATGTTCTAGCTCCCTCGGTAGGTCGAATAGGCGAACGGGCTGAGCAGCAGCGGCACGTGCAGGTGCCGGTCGTTGTCTTCGACGGTGAAGGTGATGGTGACGAGCGGATAGAAGGTCGGGATGCCGCGATCGGCGAACCAGGCGCCCGTCCCGAAAGTCAGGGCGTGCATTCCCGGCTCGAGTCTCTCCGGGCCGAGCGCGAGCCGGCCGTCGGCGTCGGTGAAGCCCTGAGCGATTCCGACGGTGCCGCCGCCGGCGACATGCTGGGCGAGTGAGACGACGACGTTCTCGGCGGGTGCTCCGGTCGCGGCATCCAGCACGTGCGTGGTGAGGTGGGTCATGTGGCGATCCTCTCGCTGGGAGCATCGGTCACGGAACCCCGCAGTCGCAGGATCGCGATCTCGGCGAGCTGGCCGAGCGCCTCCGCGGCCTCGGTCTGGTCGTCGTTGCGCAGCCGCCGCTGCAGCTCCGCGAGGATCTGCTCGGGGGCGCGGCCCGCGGCACGGATCAGGAACACGCGTCCGAAGCGCTGCTCGTACGCCGCGTTGCCGGCCGCGATCGCCGCGGTCACGCCGGCCGCGGCATCCGTCATCGACGCCTGCTCGCGGCGGGATGCCGCGGCCTCTGCGCCCGCGCCGATCGGGCGCTGCCCGATGCGCGGATGGTGCGCGAGCGCGGCATCCAGGTCGGCGAGTCTCCACTCGTCGGCCCGTGCGGCGGCATGCGAGGTGAGCGCGTCGACGGAGGCGTAGGGGCGGCCGGCGACCACCGCGTCGACCCACGCGGGGATCGCGGCCCACACGCCGACGATGGATGCCGCGGCCGAAGCATCCGCGGCGTTGAACTCGTCGAGCAGCATGGCGCCACGGTAACCCCTGCGGGTTTCGCCCCGATTACGACGCAGCTTTTCCTTTCTCGCGCGCCGAAAAGTCGGGCGAAGTAACACCTGTGAAACGCGCGCCCCTTAGCGTGACGATCGAGGACAGGAGGACCACCATGGCAGACAAGCTCCTCGTCATCCGCGCCGGAAGGACCTTCATCGAAGGCTCCTTCCGGCCGGCCGCCGTCGTGGTCGAAGACAAGCGGATCGTGGACATCGTGGGTGTCCGCGACCGGATCATCGCAGCTCGGACCGTACTCGTGCCCGACGACGCCGTGCTGCTCCCCGGACTCGTCGACTCGCACGTTCACGTCAACGAGCCGGGCCGCACCGAGTGGGAGGGCTTTCGCTCCGCGACCCTCGCCGCGGCGGCGGGCGGCGTGACCACGATCGTGGACATGCCGCTGAACTCGCTCCCCCCGACGACGACCGCCGAGGCGCTCGCGGTCAAGCGGGCTGCGGCGGCCGCGTCCGCCTACATCGACATCGGCTTCTGGGGCGGCGCGGTGCCCGACAACCTCGGTGCACTCGCACCGCTGCACGAGGCAGGGGTGTTCGGCTTCAAGTGCTTCCTCTCGCCCTCGGGCGTCGAAGAGTTCCCGCACCTCTCCCGCCCCCAGATGCTGGCCGCGATGGAGGAGATCGCGGCGCTCGGTTCGCGCCTCATCGTGCACGCCGAAGACCCGGGCCTCCTCGGCGAGGAGGGCGCGCTCGGCCGCGGCTACGAGGCGTTCCTCGCGTCGCGCCCGCCCGCCAGCGAGGCCTCCGCGATCGACGCGGTGATCGACGGCGCGCGTCGCACCGGTGTGCGCGCGCACATCCTGCACCTGAGCGACGCGCATTCGCTGCCGGCGATCCGGGCCGCCAAGGCGGAGGGCGTCGCGCTGACCGTCGAGACGTGCCCGCACTACCTGACGATCGTCGCGGAAGAGATTCCCGACGGGGCCAGTGAGTTCAAGTGCTGCCCGCCGATTCGCGAGGCCTCGAACCGCGATCTGCTCTGGGAGGGCATCGTCGACGGCACGATCGACGCGATCGTCAGCGACCACTCGCCGAGCACGGTCGATCTGAAGCGCTCGGGCGGTGGCGACTTCGGACTCGCCTGGGGTGGGATCGCGGGCCTGCAGGTCGGTCTGTCGGCGGTGTGGACAGAGGCGCGAGGGCGCGGCATCCCGCTCGAACGACTACTGCCGCTGTTCACGACCGGACCCGCGGCGGTCGCCGGGCTCGCCGGTGCGGGGGTCATCGCACCCGGGGCGTCCGCTCACCTCACGGTCTTCGGCGTCGACGACCCGTTCGTGATCGACGCGGCACGGCTGCTGCACAAGAACCCGATCACCGCGTACGACCACCGCGTCCTGAGCGGCAGGATCCGCCGCACCTGGCTGCACGGCGCCTCGATGTACAACGTGACCGAGGGCGGCGCGGGCGAAGCCCCCCGCTTCCGCGGAAAGCCGCGCGGCCGCCTGCTGTCGGCGCGGGCGAACGCCGCGGTGTGATGCCGACGGGATACGCGCGCGAAACCCGGATGCAGTTGGATGGGGGCATGCCGACCGACATGGAGATCCTGCAGCCCGGCCGCGGCGACATCCCCGGCGAGCACTACCTGCGCTCGACGCCCGAGACGGTGATGTGGGGCCGACTCCCGTGCGAAGCGGATGCCGCGGCCCTCAGCATCCGGTCGGGTGAGTCCGTGACGATCGACACGGTGAGCCACGAGGGGATCCTCGAGGACCACGGCAAGGACCCGCTCGCGTACTTCACGGGTCAGGGGGTTTCGGCCTCGGCAGTGCTCGAGGATGCGATCTCGATCGCCGCGAGCGTCTCGCGCGACCCGGCTGTCGATGGTCCGCACGTCGTGACCGGGCCGATCTTCGTCGAGGGCGCCGAGCCCGGCGACCTGCTGCGCATCACGGTCGAGAAGCTCGTGCCGCGCGTGCCGTACGGCGTGATCTCGAACCGCCACGGCAAGGGCGCCCTGGTCGGCGAGCTGCCGCGCGGCGACTACCACGTGAGCGTGTTCACTCCGGTCGAAGAGCGCGACGGGCGGCTGGTCGGCCTGCTGCCGGTCGTCGATGACGGCGAGCGCGTGATCGCCTTCCCGCTCGCGCCGTTCCTCGGCACGATGGGCGTCGCGGTCAACGGCGGCGAGCGCCCGCATTCGGTGCCGCCCGGCGCGCACGGCGGAAACATCGACATCAACCTGCTCGTCGAGGGGACGGTGCTGTACCTGCCGGTGCAGGCGCCGGGCGCGATGGCCTATGTCGGCGATCCCGCACTTCGCGCAGGGCGACGGCGAGGTGGCGCTCACCGCACTCGAGGCGTCGCTGCGGGCGACGCTGCGCTTCGACGTGATCCCCCGCGCCGAGGCGCTCGCCGAGTTCGGCGAGGTCACCGGGCCGCTCGTGCGCACGTCGGAGTACCTCGTGCCGACCGGGCTCGACCCCGACCTCAACGAGGCGATGCGCAAGTGCGTGCGCTCGGCGCTGAACCTGATCGAGGGTCGCTGGGGCGTGCAGGAGCACCTCGCCTACGCGTACCTGAGTGCCGCGACGGACTTCGACATCTCGCAGGTGGTCGACATCGTGTGCGGGGTGCACGCGCGCATCCGCGAGTCCGACTTCGCGGGGGTCGACCGGGCTCGTGGCGCGACGAGATCAGGCGATGTCACGGGTGCAGGTGCTGACGTTCCGAATCCTCCTGCCCCGGTGAGATCACCTGATGCGGTGACCGCTGAAGGGGATGCGACCGATGCCTGAGACCGCGATCCCCGGTGCCGCGACCGTGCCGGCCGAGCTGCTCGAGGCCTTCACGGCGTACGAGCGGGCGATCATGGCGAATGACCTCGACGTGCTCGACGCCGCGTTCGCCCCGGGCGAGGGCACGATGCGCGGGGATGCCGCCGGGCTGCTCGTCGGACATGACGCGATCAGCGCGTTCCGTGGCGTGCGCGGGGGAGTGCCGCCCCGGGTGATCGAGCGCATCGAGCACCGCGAACTCGCGCCCGATGTCGCACTGCTCGTGTCGGTCTCGCGCTTCGCGGGCGGCGGCACCGGACTGCAGACCCAGGTCTGGGAGCGCACGGACGGTCGCTGGCTGATCACCGCGGCGCACGTGACCCCGCGCTCTCAGGCGCTGGACCGTTCGGTGTGGCGCACGGTCGGCGATCCGCTGTGGCAGGGAGCGTGGGAGGGCGCGCTCGCCGGACTCACGGTCGCCGTCAAGGATCTGTTCGCGATCAAGGGCTACCGCATCGGCGCGGGCAACCCCGCGTTCCTCGCCGAGGCGCGCGCCGAGACCACGAGCGCGGCGGCGGTGACCGACCTGCTGCGCGGCGGTGCGTCGTTGCGCGGCATCGCCCGTACCGACGAATTCGCATACAGCATCGCCGGCGACAACGCGCACTACGGCACCCCGCCGAATGGTGCGCTGCCGGGCGCGCTCCCGGGCGGATCCTCGAGCGGGCCGGCATCCGCGGTCGCCACCGGCCAGGCCGAGATCGGACTCGCGACCGACACCGCCGGGTCGGTGCGCGTGCCGGCGTCGTACCAGGGACTGTGGGGTCTGCGCACGACGCACGGCCTCGTTCCCCGGCAGGGCCTGCTGCCCCTCGCCCAGTCCTTCGACACGATCGGCTGGCTGACCCGCGACGGCGCGACACTGCAGCGGGTCGTGGACTGGTGCCTCAGCTACGACGGGTCGGAGTCGACCGAGAACGTGTACGGCGAGTCCGACGACGACCTGCCGTGGCGCTTCGTGGTGCCGACCGAGGTGCTCGACGCGGTCGAGCCCGAGACCCGCGCCGCCTTCGACGCGTTCCTGGAGCGCCTTGCCACGTCGACGGATGCCGCCCCCGTCGATTTCGTGTCGATCGGCGAGCTGGACGAGTACTTCGCGCCGTTCCGCACCGTGCAGGGCGCCGAGGCGTGGCGCAACAACGGGGAGTGGGTGCAGCGCGCATCCCGACGCGCTCGGACCCGCGGTGGCAGATCGATTCCGGATCGCCGCCGCGATCACAGCCGAGGACGAGGCATCCGCTCGCCGCGCTCTCGAACCCCTCGCCGAACGCGTCAACGCCCTCGTCGCCGATGCCGTGATGCTCATGCCGACCGTCCCCGGCCCGGCGCCGATGCGCACCGCGGTGGGCGAGCGTGTCAACGCCGTGCGCGTTGCGACGCTGCGCATGACGACCCCGGCCGCGATCGCCGGCCTGCCGTCGCTCTCGGCGCCGCTGCTCACGGTGCGCTCGCAGCTGGGCCCCGCGCCCGTCGGGGTGTGTGTCACGTCGCGCTCCGGCACCGACATCGCGCTGGTCCGCCTGGCCCGGCGCCTCGCTGAGGCGGTGAGCGCATGACGCCCCTGTCGCCGAGCGCACGGCCTCTCGTCGAGTGCACGCCCTTGTCGCGCGACCATGTCGTGCAGTCGACGAGAAGTCGTGCACTCGCTGCCCGCCCCACCCCTCAGGAGACCCCGTGACCCACATCCCCGGGCCCATCGCCCCGCCCCCGCGCCTGCTCATGGGGCCGGGCCCGATCTCGGCGTACCCTTCGGTGCTGCGTGCGATGTCGGCCGAGCTCGTCGGACAGTACGACCCGTTCATGACCACGACGATGACCGAGACGCAGCAGCTGTACCGCGGTGTCTGGTCGACCGAGAACGACGCCACCCTGCTGATCGACGGCACCTCGCGCGCCGGGATCGAGGCCGCGATGGTCTCGCTCATCCGCCCGGGCGACCGCGTGCTCGTGCCGGTGTTCGGCCGCTTCGGGCACCTGCTGGCCGAGATCGCCGAGCGCGCGATGGCCGAGGTGCACACGATCGAGGTGCCGTGGGGGCAGGTTTTCCCCGTCTCGGCCATCGAGGAGGCGATCGTGCGTGTGAAGCCGCACCTGCTCGGCCTCGTGCAGGGCGACACGTCGACCACGATGCTGCAGCCCCTCGACGAGATCGGCGCGATCTGCGCCAGCCATGGCGTGCTGTTCTACAGCGACGCGACCGCCTCGCTGGGCGGCAACCCGTTCGAGGCGGATGCGTGGGGGCTGGATGCCGCCACCGCCGGCCTGCAGAAATGCCTGGGCGGTCCGTCGGGGTCGGCCCCGATCACGCTCTCGGAGCGCGCGGTCGAGGTCATCCGATCGCGCAGCAAGGTCGAGGCCGGCATCCGCGAAGACTCCGACGTGGATGCGGCGGACTTCATCCGCTCGAACTACTTCGACCTCGGCATGATCCTGGATTACTGGGGACCGCGGCGGTTGAACCACCACACCGAGGCGACCTCGATGCTGTACGGCGCCCGCGAGTGCGCCCGCGTGCTGATGCTCGAGGGCCGCGAGAACGCGATCGAGCGCCACCGGCTGCACGGCGACGCGATGCTCGCCGGCGTGCGGGGACTCGGCCTGGTCGTGTTCGGCGATGTCGCCCACAAGATGACGAACGTGGTCGGCGATCGAGATTCCCGAGGGGGTGCCGGGGGATGCTGCGCGCGGCGCGCTGCTGCAGGACTTCGGCATCGAGATCGGCACGTCCTTCGGGCCCCTGCACGGCAAGGTCTGGCGCATCGGCACGATGGGCTACAACGCGCGCAAGGACGCCGTACTGCAGACCCTCGCCTCGCTCGAGACGGTGCTGCGCCGCTTCGGCGCGTCAGTGCCGGTCGGTGGCGGCGTGGACGCGGCGATGGACGTCTACACCTCCCGCGCTTCCGTATCGCCGGGCGGCGACTGAGCGCATGCGCACTCGCCTGCCCGAACTCACGCCCGACGTCTTCCCGGCGGCGGCGCGGCGGGTCATGGCGCGCTGCGACGAGCTCGCGCGCGTCACGGCGACCCCGGGTGAGATCGAGCGGGTCTACCTCTCGCACCGAGCACGCGCGCGTGAACCGACTCGCCGCGGAGTGGATGCGCGAGGTCGGCATGACCACGAGGCAGGATGCCGCGGGCAATCAGATCGGCCGGCTTGCGGCATCCGATCCCCATGCCCCTGCCCTCATGCTGGGCTCGCACCTGGACACCGTGCCGGACGCCGGCCGGTTCGACGGGATCGTCGGGGTGCTCATGGCGCTCGAGATCGTGCGGCTGTTGCGGGCGCCGTTCACCGACGGCTGGATCAGCCCGCTTCCGTTCGCCCTCGAGGTCGTCGCGTTCTCGGACGAGGAGGGCACCCGGTTCGGCAAGGCGCTGCTCGGCTCGTCGGCCGTCGCGGGCACCTGGAACGACGAGTGGTGGGCACTGACGGATGCCGACGGCACGACGCTCCGCGAGGCTTTCCGCGAGTTCGGCCTCGACCCGGGCCGCATCGGCGAGGCCGCCCGACGGCCCGATGAGCTCGTGGGCTACCTCGAAGCGCACATCGAGCAGGGCCCTGAACTCGACCGCCGCGGAGAGTCGCTCGCTGTCGTCTCGTCGATCGCGAGTGCGCGCCGCTTCCAGCTCGTGATCGAGGGCGAGGCCCGCCACGCCGGCGGTACGCCCTACGACATGCGCCGCGACGCCCTGCTCGGGGCCAGCGAGGCCGCGCTCGCGGTGGAGCGCATCTGCCGGGGTGAGCACCACATCATCGGCACGGTCGGCCAGCTCGAGGCCTTTCCCGGCGCCGTCAACATCGTGCCGGGTGAAGCGCACCTGAGCCTCGACCTGCGGGGCGAGTACGACGGCTCCCGGGACCGCGTGTGGGACGCGATCGCGGCCGAGCTCGACGGCATCATGGGTCGCCGCGGGCTTCGTTGGCGTGCGCGCGAAGTGCACAACGCCGCCGCGGTCATGTGCGCGCCGCTGCTGCGCGACGTGGTGCGGGAGGGCATCCTCGCGACCCTGCCCGGCGGGGCAGACGAACCGGCGACGATCTTCAGTCGGGCGGGTCACGACGGCATGGCGATCGGAGCGATCACCGATGTCGGGATGCTGTTCCTGCGCAACCCGGACGGCATCAGCCACCATCCCGACGAAGCGGTCAGCGCCGGTGACGTCTCCCTCGGCATCCGGGCGCTCGCCGAGTCGGTGCTGCATCTCGCCGCCGAAGGGCGCTGAGCCCGCTCCTGCGCCCGCTGACACCGGCTCCCGGCATCGCAAACCGTAACGGCGCGGAAACACCACCGCCAGTGTTGGTGAAATCTACATCGCCTACCGTCAGCATCAGCGCGGTTCGCCGAGCCCCTGGGCGCGCGTGTTCATCCACCCGAATGCATCACACCCGCTTCTGGAGACACAGCACATGACCTCTCTTTCCTCTCGGCGCGCCTCGCGCGTCGCGACGGCGATCGCCGGATTCACGATCGCCGCGCTCGCCCTTGCCGGATGCGCGTCCGGCGCCGCGACCCCCGCGGCCGAATCATCCGGCGATGCGGCAGCCGGGTTGGGCGAGCTCACGGTCCAGCTCAGCTGGATCAAGAACGAGGAGTTCGCCGGCGAGTTCTTCGCCGACTCGGAGGGCTTCTACACCGACGCCGGCTTCGATTCCGTCACCCTCGTTCCCGGACCCTCGACCGGTGCCGCCGAGCTCATCTCGGGCAGCGCCGACGTCGCGCTGTCGGACGCCGTCTCGATCGGCTCGGTCGTCGCCTCCGAGGGGGCGCCGCTGAAGATCATCGGCACGACCTACCAGAAGAACCCGTTCACGGTGCTCTCGCTCAAGGACGGTGGCGACATCGCGACCGCCGAAGACCTGATCGGCAAGAAGATCGGCGTCCAGGACTCCAACACGGCGCTGTTCAAGGCGCTGCTCGCGGCCAACGGCATCGAGGAGTCCGAGCTGACGATCGTCCCGGTGCAGTACGACCCGGCACCGCTCATCAACGGCGAGGTCGACGGCTTCATCGCGTACCTCACGAACGAGGCGATCACCGTCGCCGCGTCGGGCGTCGAGACGACCAACCTGCCGTTCGCCGACAACGGTCTGCCGTTCGTCGCCGAGACCATCACGGTGACCGACGACGCGATCGCGAACGACCGCGAGAAGCTCAAGGCGTTCCTGGTCGCCGAGATCAAGGGCTGGACGATGGCGGTGAACGACCCCGAGGCGGGCGCGAAGCTCGCCGTCGAGGACTACGGCAAGGACCTCGACCTCAACCTCGAGAACTCGATCGCCGGCGCGACCGAGCAGGCCGAGGCTCTCGTGGTCTCGGATGAGACGGCCGAGAACGGTCTGTTCACGATCTCGGAGGCGCTGCAGGAGGCGACGATCAAGAGCCTCGCCGGCGCCGGCATCACGCTGGAGGCCTCCGACCTCTTCGACCTCTCGCTGCTGGCCGAGGTCTACGAAGAGAACCCCGACCTGATCGCCTACGCGGGCTGATCGGACGATGACGATGTCGCAGCCCACCCTCGCGACGGGTATGCATGTGACGAGCACTGTGGAGACCGGTGCCCAGGGGGACGCCCTGGGCACCGGCCTGCAGATCTCGGGACTGAACAAGGTCTTCACGTCGGGTCGCAAGAGCGTCGTGGCGCTCAAGGATGCGAACCTGCACACCGAGCAGGGGTCGTTCCTGGCCTTGCTCGGACCGTCGGGCTGCGGCAAGTCGACGATCCTGCGGATCCTCGCGGGGCTCGAGGCGGCGACCAGCGGCACGAGCCGCGTCGACGGCAAGACCCCGAAGGAGCTCCGCAAGGAGAACAAGCTCGGCATCGCATTCCAGGACTCCGCCCTGCTGCCCTGGCGCAGCGTCCTGACGAACATCCGGCTGCCGTTCGAGATCGCCGGCCAGAGCGTCGACAAGGACTACGTCAACGAGATGATCTCGCTCGTCGGGCTGAAGGGCTTCGAGAAGGCCAAGCCGGCACAGCTGTCGGGCGGCATGCGGCAGCGCGTCTCGATCGCGCGGTCGCTCATCCTCAAGCCCGAGGTGCTCCTGTTCGACGAGCCGTTCGGCGCGCTCGACGACATGACGCGCCAGAAGCTCAACCTCGAGCTGCTGCGCATCTGGACCGAGAAGCCCGCGACCACGCTGCTCGTGACCCACGGCATCTCGGAGGCGATCTTCCTCTCCGACTACGTCGCGGTCATGAGCCCGCGGCCGGGCCGGGTCAAAGAGGTCATGAAGATCGACCTCCCCCGCCCGCGCACGCCCGAGATGATGCGCACCCCCGAGTTCCACGCCTACGTGGACCAGGCATCCGAGCTGCTGTTCGGCGAGGGCGGAGCAGCGGCGGATGACCACTGACACGCAGGCATCGCAGCCGAGCACGAACGGGGGCCCGCCGAGCGGTCGGCCGATCCAGTGGGAGAGCATCAAGCTCCCGGCCTGGCTGACCGGGCTCATCGGCGGAGTCGCGATCATCATCCTGTGGTGGATGATCGCGACGCTCTACGTCACCTCGACCGGCGCGCACCCCATCCCGACGCCGCTCGAAGTCGTCATGAGCTACATCGACAGCGGCTGGGAGTACTACTGGCGCAACTTCTCGGTGACGCTCACCGAGGCCGGCATCGGCTACGTGTGGGGCAACGGCATCGCCCTGATCCTCGCGGCGACTGGTTCTCGTGGTTCCCCGGCTCGAGGGCGTCATCACCCAGCTCGCGATCATCACCTACTGCATCCCGATCGTCGCGGTCGGGCATCCTCGCGATCGTCGTGATCAAGCCGCCGGCCGCGGGTGAGCCCAGCGGCACGGCCGTGCTGCTGGCCGCGCTGTCGGTCTTCTTCACGACCGTCGTCGGGGCCCTGCTCGGCCTCAAGTCGGCCGACAAGTCGAGCCTCGACCTGATCGCCGTCTACGGCGGCAGCCGGTTCACCCAGCTCGTCAAGGTGCGCCTGATCGCCGCGCTTCCGGCCATTCTGAGCGCGCTGCAGATCGCCGTCCCGGCAGCGTTCCTCGGCGCCGTGCTCGGCGAGTTCTTCGGAAAGATCGAGTCCGGCGTCGGCATCGCGATGATCCTCGCCCAGCAGAACTCCAACGCTCCCCTCGTCTGGGCCCTCGCCCTGGCCAGCGGTGCCGTGGCGCTCATCGGCTTCATGCTGCTGGGGCTCGTCGCCCGCGCGATCGCACCCTGGTCGAAGGGAAAGTGATGACCACGCTGACCACTGCCACTGAACGGCAGGCCACCGAGCTTCAGGCCACCGCACCGCCTGCCGCAGACCTCAGTCGCGACGTGCGGCGCGCCGCGACGCGGAACGTCCTGCGCGCCCTCGGCTGGAGCCTGCTCACCTTCGTCCTGACGCTCGTCGCGGCCCTGGCCATCTGGGTCGGCGTGCTCTGGATCTTCCAGATCTCGCCGCTCATCGCCAAGGGCCCGGTCGACGTCTGGAACTACTTCTTCACCGTCCCCGCCGCGGCGGCCAACCGCGAGCTCATCATGGGCAATCTCATGGTCACGCTCGGCGACGCGGCGATCGGATTCATCGCGGGCCTGGTCGCTGCGATTCTCGCGGCCGCGCTGTTCCAGCTGAGCAAGGGCGCCGAGCACGCGCTCATGCCGATCGCGATGCTGCTGCGCTCGGTGCCGCTGATCGCGATGGCGCCCGTCATCATCATGATCTTCCAGCGCGGCTGGGTCACCGTCGCCGTCATCGGCGGCATCGTGGTGCTCTTCCCGGCGCTGGTGAACATCTCGTTCGGGCTGAAGTCGGCGACCCCGCAGATGAACGACCTCGTCGAGGTCTACGGCGGTGGCGCGTGGTCGAAGCTGAACAAAGTCGCGATGCCGTCCTCGTCGCCCGCGTTCTTCGCGGCCGTGCGCATCTCGGTGCCGGGCGCGATCACCGGAGCGCTGCTGGCGGAATGGCTCGCGGTCGGGGGCGGCATCGGCGGATCGATCGGCGGCTTCATCCCGCAGGCGCAGTTCACCGCGCTGTGGGCATCGGTCGTCGTCGTCACCGCGACCTCGCTGATCCTCTACAACGTCATCCAGATCGTGGAAGACGTCGTGCTCGCACGCATGGGCATGCATCCGCAGAAGAGCATCTAGGCGCCGTTCGGTTGACGACGCTGAGTGCGAGCCTCTCCTCACAGACCCGGATCGCGGACACGGACGACGGAGAGGATGCCGCAGCCCGGCGCCTCGGTGCGCACATCCGTCGGCTGCGCCACGGCCGCGGGCTGACGCTCGTGCGGCTCGCGGATGCGACCGACCTGTCGCACCCCTTCCTGAGTCAGATGGAGCGCGGGCTCGCCCAGCCCAGTCTCGCTTCGCTGCGTCGCATCGCGGTCGCGCTCGGCACGAGCCCGATCGAGCTCATCGCCGCCGCCGACGCCCCGCTCACCGGTCAGCCCGCGGTCGAGCTGCACACTCGCGGAGACGGCGCGATCTCGGCCGACTTCGCCGTCGGCACGGCGCGCATGCTCGCCCACGGGCGGCGACCCTTCCAGCCGATGGAGTACGAGTCCGACAACTCGGCACCGGGGGAGCACTTCGTCCATGACGAGGACGAGTTCGTCTACGTGCTCTCCGGCGAGGTGTGCGTCGAGCTCGACGGCGCGGTGTCGCTGCTGACGCCCACCCAGTCCGCGTACTACCGCGGCGGCATCCCGCATCGATGGTGGTCCGCGGGCGGCGGTGCATATCGGCTGCTCGTCGTGAAGCAGGGGCCGAGACTCGTGCCGTCCGGCCGGTGAGCGCCCGCCCCGCGCGGCCGCCGCTCGTATGGCTCAATCGGCCGCCGGGGGTCCGGCATCCGTCACACTGTCCCTGATGCACACTGTCGCTCCCGCACTCGCCCTCCGCGGCCTGACCAAGCGGTTCGGCGGCGCCGTCGCGGTCGATGACCTCAGTCTCGACGTGCCGCACGGCTCGTTCTACGGTCTGGTCGGTCCGAACGGGGCGGGCAAGACCACGACGCTCTCGATGGCGACCGGGCTGCTTCGACCCGATGCCGGGGCCGCCTTCGTGCACGGCATCGACGCGTGGCAGCAGCCGCTCGAGGCGAAGCGCCTGATCGGAAACCTGGCCGACGGCGTCGACCTGTACGACCGGCTCACCGGCGAGCAGCTCATCACGTTCTCGGGGCTGCTGTTCGGACTCGAACGCGCCGAGCTGCGGGGCCGGGTCGCCGACCTTCTGCAACTGCTCGACCTCGAAGATGCCGCCGGGCGCATCGTCGCCGACTACTCGGCAGGCATGACGAAGAAGATCGCGCTCGCCGCGGCGCTGGTGCACTCGCCCCGCCTGCTCGTGCTCGATGAGCCCTTCGAGTCGGTGGACCCGGTCTCGGCAGCGAACATCCGCGACATCCTCGCCGGGTTCGCCCAGGGCGGGGGAACGGTCGTCGTCTCGAGTCACTCGATGGATCTCGTCGAGCGGATGTGCGACCACGTCGCCATCGTCGCAGGGGGTCGCGTGCTGGTCGCGGGCACGATGGACGATGTGCGCGGGGCGGGCGACCTCGAGACCCGGTTCCTGGAGCTGATCGGCGGACGCCGCAAGGGGGGAGGCCCGGCGTGGTTGGGACGCTCCTGAGGCTGCGCTTCCGGGTGCTCGCCAACACGCTCGCACGCAACCCGTTCCAGCTCGTCGCCGTGATCCTCGGGGGCGTGCTGGCCGCGCTGATGCTGCTCCTCGCGCTCGGCGGACTTCTCGCGGCCTCGACCGCGCCGCCCGAAGCGACTCAGGCGGTCGTCGTGGTCGGCGGCACGGCACTCGTGCTGGGCTGGCTGATCGTGCCACTGCTCTTCGACGGCGTGGACCGCACTCTCGATCCGCCGAAGCTCGCCCGATTCCCGTTGCGCGCCGGGCAGCTGATGCTCGCGATGTTCCTCGTCGGCGCCACCTGGGTTCCCGGCATCCTGACGATCATCGGCTCGATCGCGACGGCGATCGCCTGGCGTGCGCACCCCGTGTCGGCGGGGCTCGCCGTCGTGACCGGGCTCGTCGGCGCGGCGACGTGCATCGCGGGCTCGCGGCTCATGACCTCGGCGGCCGGCACGCTGCTGCGCGGACGCGGCGCCGCGCGGATCTCGATCGCCGTGCTCGCGCTTCTGGCCCTTGCGGTGCCTCTCGCGCTCGCCGCCTCGGGCGGCACGCGCGGCGCCGAGCTGGCTGCCCGATTCACGGCGGCGGTCGACGTGCTCGGCTCAACACCGCTCGGCGCCGCGTGGTCGGTCGCGGGCCGTCTCGCCCTCGGCGACCCGGCCGGCGCCGCCGTCGCGTTCGCGGTGGCTCTCGGAACGCTCGCGGGCGTGCTCGTGCTGTGGCGGCTGGCTCTCGGGGTCGGCGCGTCGGTGACCGCCACCGGGTGGCGTGGTGGCCGCTCCACCCGCAGCGCCGCCGGCGGGCGCCTCGGACCGCTCGGATGGATGCCGGCCACGCCCGCCGGCGCCGTCGCCGCGCGTTCGCTCATCTACTGGATCCGCGACTCGCGGCAGTCGCGGCAGCTGATCCTGCTGCCGGTGCTGCCCGCGCTCATGCTGCTGTGGTGGCAGCTGTTCGGCTTGGAGTGGATGGCGATCGCGACCGGTCCCGTCGTCGCCTCGCTGCTTCCGCTCTCGGCGTTCGCCGCCCTCTCGTACGACGGCACCGCCTTCGGGGCCGAGCTCTCGGCGGGGGTGCGCGGCCTGCACGACCGGCTCGGCCGTGCCGCAGCACTGCTGATCATCGCGGTGCCGTCGGTCGCGGTGGTGCAGGTCGCGATCGCGGTGATCATCGGGCGCGTCGGCGATCTGCCCGCGTTGCTCGGCCTGTCGCTGTGCACACTGCTGGTCGCGACCGGTGTGGTGAGCGTGTCGTCGGCGCGCATCGTCGTGCCGGTCGCGCGGTCGGGCCGCAACCCGTTCTCGGCGCAGCCGGGGGCGGCGACCGTCTCGATCTTCGCCTCGTACGGCGTCGCCCTCGTGACGATCGTGCTGACGCTGCCGGTCGTCGCGCTGGCGCTGGCCGCGCTGATCGCCGGTTCACCTCTCCTGGGCTGGGCCGCGCTCGCTGCCGGTCTCGCGGTCGGAGCGGGCGTCGCGCTCGGCGGGGCGGTGCTCGGCGGTCGAGTGCTCGACGCGACCGGCCCGGCGATGCTCGCGCGGCTGCGTCTGATCCGCGCCTGACTCCCACCCGTCGTGCGAAAAGCCCGGTCGGTCACGAAGACGCGCCGGGATGCCGCATCCGACGTCGGCGTGCCGTGTGACGCACCGGGCTCTCGGCAGGCGGGCGATCCGGATTCAGCGGGCGTCGACCGCGCCCCGCGCGTTGTAGACGACCGAGTCGCTCTCGCCGTACGCCCGATACACCGCGACCGCGTCGTCGTAGCCGACTCCGATCGTGACACGGATGCCGCGCTGCTCGAACTGCTCGGCCCAGTCCTGGACCACGGGTCCCTCGTCGAAGCCGGTCAGCTCCTCGAGGAGCGCCCCCTCGCCCGCCACGACGAGCGAGCGCACGCCGCTCCACATCGTCGCGCCGTAGCACTGCACGCAGGGCCGCCAATTGACCACGAGCGACAGATCGGCCCCGTCTGCGCCGAGGTCCCAGCGGCCCAGCGCACGCTGGGCCAGGCTCAGCGCGGTCACTTCGGCGTGCGAGGCGGTCAGGCCCGAGCTCAGCACGACGTTCACGCCGACCGAGACCAGCTCGCCCGAGGTGTCATCGACCACGATCGCGGCGAACGGGCCGCCGTTGCCCGCGCGCCAGTTGCGGTCGGCCAGCTCGTTGACCAGGCGCATCCGCTCGTCGACGGTCGGCAGCACGCGCGGCAGGGCGCCGAGGTCATCGATGAGCCAGTTCGGCAGTTCGGCGTCGAACGAGGTGGCCAGTTCCATGTCAGTGCTGCTCCTCAGCGGGATGGTCGTGCCCGAGCCGCCAGACGCGGTCGCGCGAGAACGGCTGTTCGTAGGGTCGAGTGCCCAGGGCGCGCGCGATCGCGTTGCCGATCGCCGGGGCGACCGGGTTGTACGGCGATTCGCTCATCGACTTGGCACCGAACGGGCCGAGGTCATCGGTCGTGTCGGCGAAGAAGACCTCGGTGACGGGCACATCCGCGAACTGGGGCACGCGGTACGTGCGGAAGACCGGATTCGCGATCGTGCCGGCATCCGTCATGACCTCCTCGTAGAGCGCGCTGCCGATGCCCTGGGCGACACCGCCCTCGATCTGCCCGATGCACTGCTCGGGGTTCATGACGAAGCCGGCGTCGGCGGACTGCACCGACTGCAGAATGCGCACGGTCCCGGTGTCGACATCGACCGCGACACGCACGGCGTGCACGTTGAACGCGAGCGAGCGATGGTCCCCGTGCTCGCTTCCGTCGGCGGTGATGCCCTCGGGTGTGCGCCACTCGGGGGGTGCGGCAGTCACGATCTCGTCGAAGCCGATCAGCCGATCGCCGACGCGGACGCCGTCGCGCTCGAGCGTTCCGGCTTCGCCACCGATACCGCCGGCGATGGTGAGCACCCGGTCGCGGAGAGCGAGGGCGGCAGCGTGCAGAGCCTTGCCGGCGACCGTGATGCCCGCGGAGGCGAAGGCTCCGGTGTCGTACCGCACAGCGTCGGTGTCGGAGCCGCGCAGGTCGATGCGGTCGGCATCCGTCGTCAGGTCGGTCGCGACGATCTGGGTGTGCACGGTCGTGGTGCCGTTGCCGAATTCGGTCGTGCCCACGGCCGCGAGATACCGCCCCTCGGGCGTGAGGGTGACGGTCGTCTCGGAGATGTGTCCGAACGGCGCCAACGTCGCGATCATCGCGACCGCCATGCCCTCGCCGACCCGCCAGTTCTCTCCGCTCGGCACCGGCGCACCGTTGCCGCGGGCCAGGGCCGACTCGGCGAGGTCGAGGCACTGGTCGAGGCCGTACGAGCCCCAGACCATGTCGGGCTCGGTCTCGTCGTGCGTCGTGAGCAGGGGGTCGCCCTCGCGGACCGCGTTGATGCGGCGCAGCTCGAACGGGTCGATGCCCAGCCGCAGCGCGAGCTCGTCCATCGCGGATTCGACACCGAGGATCACCTGTCCGAGGCCATATCCGCGGAACGCCCCGGAGGGCACGTTGTTCGTGTACACGGCCTCGGCGTCGATGCGCTTGGCCGGGGCGTTGTACAGGCTGATCGATTCCGCGCAGCCGTGGAACAGCACGCCGCGCGAGTGGTTGCCGTAGGCGCCGGCGTCGCTCAGCACGTCGACCTTCATCGCGGTCAGCGCCCCGTCGGCGTTCGCGCCGAGCGCGACTCTCACCCGCATCGGATGCCGCACCGCGGTGCGCTGGAACTCATCGGTGCGGCTCATCTCGTACGCCACCCGTCGCCCGGTGCGCAGCACCGCGAGCGCGACGAGGTCTTCGGTGTACATCTCCTGCTTGCCGCCGAAGCCTCCGCCGACGCGGGCGGTGAAGACCCGCACCCGCTCCTGCGGCAGCTCGAACAGGCTGCACAGCGCATCACGCGTGAGGAACGGCACCTGGCTGCTCGTGCGGATCACGAGCCGGCCCGTCGTCGTCGAGCCAGCCGATCGAGCCGTGGGTCTCGAGCTGCGCATGGCTCACGCGAGAGGTGCGCCACTCGCCGCTGACGGTCGCCGCACTTGCGGCCAGCGCCACCTCGACGTCGCCGTACCCCCCGTGGATCGACTGGATCACGTTCCGCTCGGCCTGCTCCACGCGGTCTTCGGGTGTGCGATCCGGATGGATGACGGGCGCGCCCGGGGTGCGGGCGAGCTCGGGGTCGAACACGGCGGGGAGGATCTCGTATTCGACGCGGATGAGCCGGCACGCCGCCTCGGCGATCGCGGACGTCTCGGCGACGACCGCGGCCACGCGCTGACCGATGTGGCGCACGACATCGTCGAGCAGGCGGGTGTCGTCGGAGTCGTCGGTCGCGTGCTCATGCCGTGCCGTCGAATAGCGGCGCTCGGGAGCATCGCGGTGCGTGAACACCGCAGCGACCCCGTCGAGCCGCTCGGCGGCGGTCGTGTCGATCGCGGTGATGCGCGCGTGGGCGTGCGGGCTCGACAGCACACGCAGCGTGAGCGCTCCGGTGAGGTCGGTGTCGAACGTGTACGGCTCGAGGCCCTGCACAACCCGTCGGGCGGCGGGCGGGTGAACGCTCTGGCCGACGCCGCGCGAGCTCGCCCCCGTCGCGCGCACCGGGCCGAGCACGGAAGCCGTGATCGAGTCGCGGATCGCGCGATACCCGGTGCAGCGGCAGAGGTTGCCCTTCATCCGTCGGTCGAGGTCGGGCAGGTCCGTCGGCGTCGAGAGTCGCGGCGGTCACCGCCATCCCGGCCGTGCAGAAGCCGCACTGGAAGCCGAAGTGCTCGACGAGCGCCTCCTGAGCCGGATGCAGTTCGTCCACGGGTGCGAGGTCCGCGGCCGTCGTGACCGAGCGCCCGTCCATCCGCGCCGCCGGAATGATGCACGAGTGCACCGGTTCGCCGTCGAGCAGCACCGAGCAGGCTCCGCAGTCGCCGGCGTCGCAGCCCTTCTTCACCTCGGGGTGCCCGTTCTCGCGCAGCAGCGTGCGCAGCACCTGACCCGGTCGCGGGTCGGCCTCGACGGTTTCGCCGTTGATCTCGAACCTCATGCGGCGCCCGCCAGTTCGGTGCGGATCTGATCGGCGAGCACGAGGCTCACGCCCCGCCGCCAATCGGCGGCGCCGAGAGGGTCGCTGTAGTAGCCCGGGGCACCCGCCACGGCGGCTGCGAGGGTCGCGGCATCCGGCAGTCCGTCGAACCGCAGCACGGTCGGGGTGAGGGTCGCGGCCGTCACGGTGAAAACGGCCGCGGCATCGGCATCCACTCGTCCGGTCACGACGGCTCCCGATCGTCCGAGTTCGGCGAGCGCGATCTTGCGCATGCGCAGTCGGGAGCGCAGCGCGTGCGCGGGCAGGTCGATCGCGCGCAGCACCTCCCCGGCGCCGAGGCTGTTCGTGCCGTTGCCTGTCATGAGCGATGCCACGCTCTGCCGGCGCTCGCCGCCGTCCGGGGTCCAGATGACGGCTTCGCCGTCCAGGCCCGAGGCGAGCGAGACCATCGATGCGGCGCAGAAGGACTGGCAGACGTTGCCGCCGACGGTCGCGGTGTTCCAGATCTTGAACGAGGCCAGGAGGGCATTCGCGGCGACGGGAAACGCGGATGCCGCCGCCCAGTCCTCCGGCGCGTCGATCGGCCCGCGACCCTCGGCGAAGGCGACGAGCGTCGCGATCGTGCAGGTCGCGCCGATGCGCAGCCCGGAATCGGTGACCTCGAGATCGGGCCAGCCCATCGTCGAGAGGTCCACCAGGCCGGTCACGGTGGGCTGGGGCTCGGAGAACAGCCACGTGCCGCCGCCGAGCACCTTCTCGCCCGGTGCGAGCGCCAGATCGGCGCGGGAGCGCGCGAAGCGGTAGGACGTGACCGTGTTCAGGTCCACTGCGCGCCCTCCGTCCCGTCCATCATCCGTTTCCCGTCGCGTCAGAGTCGGCCGGCGAGCTCGCGCGAAGCCGCGGCGACCTCTTCCGCCAGCATCGGCTCCTCGGCCGTGACGAGGCGCGATTGCTCAACGATCGCACGCCCGCCGACGTACAGACGTGCCAGCGGCGGCATCGCGCCAAGGCCGAGGGCGGCGATCGGGTCGAGGATGCCGGCATGCTCGATGCCGTCGACGCGCCAGACCGCGATGTCGGCGAGCTTGCCCGGTTCGAGCGAGCCGATCTCATCCTGACGACCGAGCACACGAGCGCCGCCCATCGTGGCGATCGACAGACCCTGCCGCACGCTGAACGAGTCCGCGCCGGTGCGCAGGCGACCCATCAGCACGGCCTCGCGGATCTCGATGCCGAGCTGGCCGGACTCGTTCGAGGCGGCCCCGTCCACTCCGAGTCCGACCGGCACACCCGCCCGCAGCATGTCGCGCACCGGAGCGATGCCGGAGGCCAGGCGCGCATTCGACGACGGGCAGTGCGCGACACCCGTGCCGGTTGCGGCATATCTCTCGATCGCGGCGTCGTCCAGGTGCACGCAGTGCGCCATCCACACATCGCTTCCGAGCCACCCGACCGACTCGAGGTACTGGGTGGGCGTCATCCCGAACCGCTCGAGGCAGTATGCGTCCTCCTCCACGGTCTCGGACGCGTGGGTGTGCAGCCGCACGTCGAGCGACCGCGCCAGCACGGCCGCCTCGCGCAGCAGATCCGCAGTGACCGAGAACGGCGAGCACGGCGCGATCGCGACGCGCACGAGGGAGTCGAAGGACGCATCGTGGTAGCGCTCGACGGCCTCGGCCGACGCGCGGAGGGCGGCGTCGGTCGTCTCGACGGCGAAGTCCGGAGGAAGCCCGCCCTGCGAAGCGCCGAGGTCCATCGAGCCGCGGGTGGCGTGCAGGCGCACGCCGATGCGCTGCGACGCCTCGACGATCGCGCCGACGATGTCGCCCGAGCCCTGCGGGAAGATGTAGTGGTGGTCGCCGACCGTGGTGCAGCCCGAACGGGCGAGCACCGCCATCCCGCCCGCGGCGCCGATGCCGGTCAGGCGCGCGTCGATCTGCGACCAGAGCGGGTACAGCGCGGTGAGCCAGTCGAAGAGGATCGCGTCCTGCGCGTAACCGCGCGTGAGCCATTGGTACAGGTGGTGGTGCGTGTTCACCAGGCCGGGGGTGATGAGGCATCCCGTCGCGTCCACCACTTCGGCGCCGTCGCGCATCGACGCCGCCGCGGGGCCCTCGGCGACGGTCGTGATGCGCCCCTCCTCGATCACGACATGACCGTGGCGGTGCTCGGTGCCGACGGCATCGACGGTCGCGATGTAGCCGCCGTCGAGGACGATGCGGCTCACAGTTCGAGTTCCACAGCGGTCTCGAGAGCCGCCTCGATGCTGCGCATCCAGCCGTCCTTGAGCGCCGAGTTCTTCTCGTCGTAGAGCGACGCGCCGTCGACGAGATTGCTCGAGCACGCGCAGACCATGCCTGCGCGCAGGCCGCGCAGGCGCGCGACCACGTAGAGAGCCGACGCCTCCATCTCGACGTTCAGGATGCCCATCGAGCTGAGCTTGGCGATCCACTCCGGCGGCTCGGCGTAGAACGCGTCATCGCTCGCGCTGATGCCGGTGAAGGAATGCGTTCCGGATGCCGTCGCCAATCGCTCGGCGTGGCGCGCGAGCGCGAGGGTGAGCCCGAGGTCGGGAACGGCGGGGAAGCCCTTGGGGACGTATGCGTCGGTCGTGCCGTCGTTGCGGAAGCTGCCCTCGCTCACGAGCAGATCGCCGGGCTCGATGCCGGGCTGCAGCCCGGCGGAGCTGCCGACGCGGATGAAGCTCGTCACACCGACCCGCGCGAGCTCCTCGACCGCGATCGCGGTGGAGGGACAGCCCATGCCTGTCGAGGTCGCTGTGATGTGCCGGCCCTTGTAGAAGCCCGCCATCGTGCGGTGCTCGCGATTGTGCGCGACTTCCCGCACGTCGGTGAGGAACTCCGCGACGAACGGCACCCGGAACGGGTCGCCCGGCAGCAGGGCCACCGACGAGACCTCACCCGGCGCGATGCCGATGTGGTACTGCCGTTCGGTCAGACCGACTTGGGCTTTGTCGACCGTTGTCGTCACGGATGCTCCCCCGTCCAGAACTCTTCGTGCACGGCCACCGCGCCGGGCAGCGGCACCGGGCCGATGACCTCGACGACGCGGCCGCCGCGGGCGAAGACTTCGCGCGACGGTAGATCGAGCGTCGGCGCGCTGTCGTGCAGGCGGACGATCCGGATCAGCTCGTCTTCGCCCAGGGCGTATACCACTCGGGGAATGACCGCCCAGTAGATCGCGCTCGCGCACATCGCGCACGGTTCGGTGCTGGTGTAGAGGGTGGAGGCTGCCACTACGTCCGAGGGCAGCGCCGCCGACGCCGCGCGTACGAGGTTCGTCTCGGCATGCCCGGTCGGGTCGCGGTCGGTCTCGACAGAGTTCAGGCCCTCGACGACCGTGCCGTCGGGGGTGACCAGGATCGCACCGAACGGGTGGTCGCCGCGGTCGCGGGCTGCGTAGGCGAGACGAATGGCGTGCTCGAGGTGCGGGACGTCGTCGGGCTCCAGCCCATCGACGTCGAGATGCGGCGGGGTCATGTGCTCTCTCCGATGAGTCGCGGGGAGCACGATGCCCCCGTGGGGCCAGTGCCATCAGGGGGTGCGGCGTGGATGGGCGTCTCCAGTCCGCGCAGGGGTGCGCCCGAACCGGCGCGGCGGGCGGCGACGATCTCGGCGAGGATCGACAGTGCCGTCTCTTCGGGGGTCTCGGCACCGAGGTCCAGGCCGAGAGGCGAGTGCAGCCGCGCGAGCTCCGCGTCGCTCACGCCCTGCTCGCGCAGCAGCTGTGCTCGACGCGCCACCGTGCGACGGGCGCCGAGAGCGCCGACGAACGCGACGGGCAGGCGCAGCGCCACCCGCAGGGCGGGTACGTCGGAGCGCTCGTCATGCGTGAGCACGCAGATCGCGGTGCGCGGGTCGAGGGTGTCGGCGTGGGCTCTCAGGTACTCGTGCGGTGCTCGCGTGACGAGCAGGTCGGCATCCGGAAAGCGCTCCGGCGTGACGAGCAGCCCCCACCCGTCGCAGACCGTCACCGCGAATCCCGACACGGCCGCCACGCGGCACAGGGCGGCGGCGTAGTCGCCGGCGCCGAGGATCACCAGGCGCGGCCGCGGCGCGTACGACAGGGTCAGGATGCTGTCATCCGGCGCGTCGGCCGAGATCGGCACGACCCGGCCGACCGGGGCGCCGGAGCCCTCCGCGACGACCAGGCCCACGGCGACGGCTTCGTCGCGCAGCACCGCCTCGAGCGCATCGACCGCCACCGCATCTCGGGTCGTCAGCGGGTAGGCGACGACATCGATCGCGCCGCCGCACGCGAGACCGGCGGCATGGGCGTCGGCGTCGCTGAAGCCGAAGCCGGCGATCTGCCCTGCGCCGGTCGACAGGGCGCGCAGGCCGAGCATCACGGCGTCCTCCTCGACGCAGCCGCCCGAGATCGAGCCGATCACCTCACCGGCTGCGGTGACGGCCATCGAGGCGCCGGCACCGCGCGGTGCGCTGCGCGAGACGCGTGTGACGGTCACCACCGCGATCCGTTCGCCCGCGCGCAGTCGCGGTACGAGGTCGGCCGCCAACTCGAGCATGATTCCACGCTAGCCGCCCTGTGTTTCGGTCGGGCTACGCGGCGGTGACCGGTCGCGACGACCGTGGGCTACGGTCGGCAGGTGGCCGGTCGAACTCCCTCCGTGTGCGGACTCGTGCTCGCCGCGGGCGCGGGCACGCGCTTCGGGGGGCCGAAGGCGCTGGCGTGCGAGGCGGACGGGACGCCCTGGATCGAGCTCGCGGTGCGGATGCTGCGCGCCGCCGGCTGCGATCCCGTGCTGGTCGCGCTCGGGGCCTCGGCCGACGAGGCGCGCGGTCTGGTTCCCGACGACGCCGACATCGTGGTCGTCGAGGACTGGTCGGAGGGGCTGAGCGCGTCGCTGCGCGCCGCGCTGGGTACGGCATCCGCCCTGTCGGCGGAGGCCGTGCTGATCACCCCCGTCGACACGCCGGGTGCGACGGCGGATGCCGCGGGCCGTGTGCTCTCATGCGCGGCCCTTCCGCTCGCGGCGGCGCTGGCGCGCGCCGTCTACGACGGACGGCCTGGACACCCCGTGCTCATCGGGCGGGATCACTGGAGCGCGCTCGCCGGGACGCTCAGCGGTGACCGCGGAGCCGGCGCGTACCTGTCGGCGCGCGGTGCTCTCGCGGTGGAGTGCGGCGACCTGTGGTCGGGCACCGACGTCGATCGCCGGGTGAGAGCTCAGCTCTCGTAGACGACGTTCAGCGCAGGCTCGCCCGCCAGCATCCGCTCGATCTGCGTGCGGATCAGCCGCACCGCGCGCGGAGCCATCGCGCTCGAGTTGCCGCCGACGTGCGGCACGATCAGCGATGCCGGGCAGGCTCCACAGCGGGTGGTCGGCCGGCAGCGGCTCGGGGTCGGTCACATCGAGCGCGGCGCGCAGACGCCCGCGCTCGAGCTCGGCGACGAGGGCATCGGTGTCGATCAGCGGGCCGCGACCCACATTCACGACGAGCGCGCCGTCGGGCAGAGCCGCGAGGGCGGCTGCGTCGATGATGTGGTGGGTCGCGTCGCCGCCCGGCAGCGTCACGATGACGATCTCGGCCTCGGGCAGCAGCTCGAGCAGTCGCTCGACGCCGTGCACCGGCATCCCGTCTTCGAACCTCGCCCGCGACGCGACGACCGTCAGCTCGACCTCGAACGGGGCGAGTCGTGCGGCGACGGCTTTGCCGACGCCGCCGTAGCCGAGCAGCAGCACGCGCCGGTCGGCCAGGCTCTCGGAGAACTCCGGTGCCCACCGGTGCTCGTCCTGCGCGCGGAGGAAGGTCGGCAGGTGCCGCTGCGAGGCCAGGGTGAGCGCGACGGCGAGCTCGGCGGTCGATGTCTCGTGCACCGACGACGCGTTCGCGAAGGCGTGCCCGGGCGGCAGGTGGTCGGCGACGCCCTCGTAGCCGATCGACTGGCTCTGCACGAGCCGGGTGCGCACGTCGGCGAGCAGCGGGAGCACCACACCCATCGACATGTACGGCGGCACCACGATGTCGATCTCGGGGCGCGGGGCGGCCGACTCCATCGTCCACACCACGATCTCGACACCCGCAGGTGCCGGCTGCAGCGCGACCGCGAGCTCCTCGGTCGGAACGGATACGACAAGGCCGGGGCTGTGTGGACTCACCCTTCCACGCTACCCGTGGCGCTCGACCCCGGGCGGCGCGCTTCTCGGAGGCGGCCTGAGCACGGCGATACGCTCGGCGCGAGCGCTGGGCTCGCTCGAAGGAGGCGGACATGGTTCCCGAGATCAACTACTGGGCGGTGCTGCTGGCGACCGCGTCGAGCATGGTCGTCGGCACGATCTGGTACACGCCGAAGGTGTTCGGCACGCGGTGGTCGAAGCTCGCGAAGGTCGACATGGATCGCCCCGGTGCCAGCGCGACGATCGCGATCATCGTGACGGTGCTCGTCAGCTTCGTCACCGCGTGGGTGCTCGCCGGGTCGACCGCGATCGCCTGGCACTTCTACGGCGGCGGATACCTGTGGACGGCGATCGTGACGGCCGTCGCGCTGTGGGCCGGCTTCACGGCCGCACGCTTCATCACCCACGACGCGTTCGAGGGTCGCTCGACCTCGCTGACAGTGCTCAACATCGGCCACGAACTCGTGACCGTGCTGGTCATGGCCCTGATCATCGGCGTCTGGCCGCCCGCCGGCACGGTCTGATCAGCTATCTCTGACCGCGAAACAGGATAGGCGCCACGAGACAGAGGCGAACGCACTCAGTCTCGTGGCGCCTATGCTGTCTCGCGGTCAGGATGAGGGGGGCTACGCCGCGGCGCCGACCACCGCGGCGATCGCCGAGGTGAAGAACGGCAGGCCGTCCAGGCCCGAGCGCATCGCGGCGGAGGTGTTCGGGCCGAAGCCCTCCTCGACCGCGTGCTCAGGGTGCGGCATGAGCCCCACGACGTTGCCGCGCTCGTTCGCAAGGCCGGCGATGTCGCGCAGCGACCCGTTCGGGTTGACGCCGACGTAGCGGAACGCGACGAGCCCCTCGCCCTCGAGGCGGTCCAGCTCGGACTCCGCGGCGATGTACCCGCCGTCGGCGTTCTTGAGCGGGATGACGATCTCCTGGCCCTCGGTGAACTCCGAGGTCCATGCGGTGGACGCGTTCTCGACGCGCAGCTTCTGGTCGCGACGCACGAACTGCTGGTGCGCGTTGCGGATCAGCCCGCCGGGCAGCAGCTGCGCCTCGACGAGCATCTGGAAGCCGTTGCAGATGCCGAGGATCGGCATGCCCTTCGCTGCGGCGTCCTTCACCTCGGCCATGATCGGCGCGAGCGCGGCGATCGCACCGGCGCGCAGGTAGTCGCCGTAGCTGAAGCCGCCGGGCAGCACGAGCGCGTCGACGCCCTCGAGGTCGTGCGAGCCGTGCCACAGAGCGACGGGCTCGCCGCCGGCGAGGCGGATCGCGCGCTGCGCGTCGCGGTCGTCGAGCGAACCGGGGAAGGTGATGACCCCGATGCGAGCGCTCACTCCACGACCTCGATGCCGACGACGTCTTCGATCACCGAGTTCGACAGGATCTCATCGGCGATCTCGCGGGCCTTGGCCAGGACGTCCTCGCCGATCTCGCCCTCGACGGTGAGTTCGAAGCGCTTGCCGATGCGCACGGAAGTGAACTCCGACGACGCCGAGCCGCGCGAGCGCACCCGACACGGCCTTGCCCTGCGGGTCGAGAAGTTCGGCTTTGGGCATGACGTCGACGACGATGGTGGGCATGAGGGCTCCGGAAGTCGCGGGTGGGCGTGTCCGTCCAGTCTACGGCGCGCCGCGCACGTCGACCGCGGGCAGCAAAGACTGACAGGCTGTAACCAAACTGTGACCCGACTGTTGAGCTGGCTCCCTTGACTTCGTGGGAGCGATCCCATAACGTCATTCTCGCCGGTGGGAACGCTCCCACGCGCACCAAGAGGGTGAGCACCGCTCTCCCCAATCCTCGCAACAACCCTGACAACACAAAGGAGTGACAGTGAACTCACGTGCCTTCCGTAGGAGCGCCGTGGCCGTGGCCGCATTCTCCGCGACCGCCATCGTGCTCGCCGGCTGCGCAGGCGGGGCCGGCGGCGATCTCGTCCGCCGACTCCGACGAGCAGATCACGCTCACGCTCGCCACGTTCAACGACTTCGGCTACGACGATGAACTCCTCCAGGAGTACATGGACGAGAACCCGAACATCACGATCGTCCACAACAAGGCGGCCATCTCGCAGGACGCCCGCACCAACTACTTCGCGAAGCTCGGCAAGGAAGGCCTCGCCGACATCGAGGCCGTCGAGGTCGACTGGTTCACCGAGGCGATGCAGTACTCCGACCTGCTCGGCCGAGGTGCCCGACAGCGCCAAGGGCCGCTGGCTCGACTGGAAGGAAGCCGCTGCGACCGACCCCGACGGTCGCCTCGTCGGCTTCGGCACCGACATCGGTCCGCAGGCCCTCTGCTACCGCGCCGACCTGTTCGAGGCCGCCGGCCTGCCGACCACGCCCGACGAGGTCGCCGCGCTGTTCGACGGTGACTGGAACAACTACTTCGACGTCGCCGACCAGTACAAGGCGGCCACCGGCAAGCCGATGATCGACTCCGCGCACTCGGTGTTCCAGGGCATGGTCAACCAGATCGAGTTCCCCTACGACGAGCCCGACGGCACCGTCGTCGCGACCGACAACCCCGAGCTCGAGGACGCCTACAACCAGGTCGTCGAGCGCGCGATCCCGAACGCGGCCTACGCCGCGCAGTGGAGCGATGACTGGAACGCCTCGATGGCCAACGGCGAGTTCGCCTCGATGCTGTGCCCCGCGTGGATGCTCGGCATCATCGAGGGCAACGCACCCGACGTCACCGGCTGGGAGGTCGCCAACGCCTTCCCGAACGGCGGCGGCAACTGGGGCGGTTCGTACCTGACCGTTCCGGCCAACGGCAAGAACGTCGAGGCGGCCCTCGACCTGGCTGACTGGCTGACCTCTGCCGCCGCGCAGGAGAAGACCTTCGTCAACGCGGGTCAGTACCCCAGCGTCATCGAGGCGCAGAGCTCCCCGGCGATCACCGATTCGACGAACGCGTACTTCAACGACGCGCCGACCGGCACGATCTTCGGAGAGCGTGCCGAGGCGGTCACGGTCGAACACGTACAAGAGCGTCGACTTCATCAAGTACAACCAGGCGCTGCAGGATGCCATCACCCGGGTCTTCGACGGACTCGAAGACCAGCAGACCGCGTGGGACACCTACGTCGCCGAGGTCGAAGCATTCTGATCGACTCGATGACAGAGAATGGGGGCCGTCCCTCGACCGGCGGCCCCCACGTCTCTCCCCTCAGGGTTCGACCCTCCCGACCCGTCACCGCCGATTCGGAGCCCCCGTGACCGCGACTGACACCCGCGCGACGGCGTCGCCGGACTCGCCGGTGCACAAGCCGCGAGCGCACTCCCCGCCACATCATGTCGTTCAGCAGCAGGCTGAGCCGCTGGGACCTCAAGGTCTCGCCCTACCTCTACATCTCGCCGTTCTTCATCCTGTTCGTGATCGTCGGTCTCTTCCCGATCGCCTACACCGCGGTGATCTCGTTCCAGGAATGGGACCTGGTCCGCAACACCGGCACGTTCGTCGGTTTCGACCAGTACATCTGGATCCTCAGCCAGGAGCAGTTCTGGGTCGCGCTGCGCAACACCTTCAGCATCTTCCTGCTCTCGTCGGTGCCGCAGCTCATCCTCGCGCTGTTCATCGCCGCGATGCTCGATCGCAACATCCGCGCGAAGACGTTCTGGCGCATGAGCGTGCTGCTCCCCTTCGTCATGGCGCCGGTAGCGGTCGCGCTGATCTTCAGCAACCTGTTCGGCGACAACCACGGTCTGGTCAACACCTTCCTCACCGACATCGGGCTGCCCGCGATCGGCTGGCACAAGGATCCGTTCTGGAGCCACATCGCGATCGCCACGATGGTGAACTTCCGCTGGACCGGCTACAACGCCCTGATCCTCCTGGCCGCGATGCAGGCCGTGCCGCGTGAGTACTACGAGGCGTCCATGATCGACGGCGCGAACGCGTTCCGCCAGTTCTGGAGCATCACCCTCCCGTCGCTGCGGCCGACGCTGATCTTCGTGATCATCACCGTCGACCATCGGCGGACTGCAGATCTTCGACGAGCCGCGCATGTACGACCAGAACGGCAACGGCGGCGCGGATCAGCAGTGGCTGACGATCACCCTGTTCCTCTACAAGCATCGGCTGGGGCGAGTTCAACTTCGGCCGCGCCGCCGCACTCGCCTGGATCCTGTTCCTCATCATCATGCTGATCGGCCTGATCAACCTCGCCATCACGCGGCGCCTCGTCCGCGACGACGGCGGCCGCGGTGTCGTCAGACCGCGCCGCCGCAAGAAGGGAGTCGCCGCGTGAGCGCCATCAGCACACCGCCCCTCGCCGTCGTCGAGGAGAACCTGCCGAACGACGGTCGTCGCCGGGCGAGCGCACCACCCGCATCCGCGGTACTCGACCCGGCTTCTGGGTCTACATGGGCCTGGCTGTGGTCGTCGTCTCGGCGATCTTCCCCTACTACTGGTCGTTCCTGATCGGATCAGGGGACGCGTCCACCCTCAACGATCCGGACATGTCGTGGATCCCGGGCGGCAACTTCATCGCCAACGCGATCACGGTCATCAACAACCCGGCCGTCAACTTCTGGCCCGCGCTGTGGAACTCGATCTTCAGCTCGACCGTGATCGCGGCATCCGTCGTCGTCTTCTCCACGCTCGCCGGCTGGGCGTTCGCGAAGCTCCGGTTCCGCGGGGCCAAGGGTCTGCTGGTCTTCGTCGTCGCCACACTGGCCGTGCCGACGCAGCTCGGCGTCGTGCCGCTGTACATCCTGTTCGCCGACCTCGGCTGGACGGGCCAGATCGGCGCGATCATCGTGCCGGCGCTCACGAGCGCGTTCGGAGTGTTCTGGATGACGCAGTACCTCAGCCAGACCGTGCCCGACGAGCTGATCGAAGCCGCCCGCGTGGACGGCGCGTCGATGCTGCGCACGTTCTGGACCGTCGGCGTCGTCGCGGCACGCCCCGCCGCCGCCATGCTGTTCCTGTTCACGTTCGTCGACGCGTGGAACCAGTTCTTCTGGCCGTTCATCGTGCTCGATCGGCAGAGCCCGACGCTGCCGGTGGCGCTGTCGCTGCTGCAGTCGAACTACTTCGTGGACTACTCGATCGTCCTCGCGGGCGTGCTGCTGGCCACCATTCCGCTCCTGATCCTGTTCGCCTTCGCCGGCAAGCAGCTCGTGAGCGGCATCATGGCCGGCGCGGTGAAGGGCTGAGATGACCACCGAGATCAGGGAGACCTCTGTCCGCACGCGCGAAAACGCGGCGCGTCCGTTCCCCTCGAACTTCCTGTTCGGGGCGGCGACCGCCGCCTACCAGATCGAAGGAGCCGCCCTCGAGGGCGGGCGTCGCGACTCGATCTGGGACGCCTTCAGCCGGGTTCCCGGCGCCGTGATCAACGCCGACAACGGCGACGTCGCGTGCGACCACTACCACCTGTACCGCGACGACGTCGCGCTGATGAAGTCGATGGGGCTGCAGACGTACCGGTTCTCCACGTCGTGGTCGCGCGTTCGTCCCGACGGCGGCGCGCTCAACCTCGAGGGCGTCGACTTCTACAAGCGACTCGTCGACGAGCTGCTGGATGCCGGCATCCTGCCGTGGCTCACCCTGTACCACTGGGATCTTCCCCAGGCGCTGCAGGAACGGGGCGGCTGGGCCGTGCGCGACACCGCGGATCGGTTCACCGAGTACGCGCTCGACATGCACGACGCTCTCGGCGACCGGGTCAACGTGTGGACGACGCTCAACGAGCCGTGGTGCTCGTCGTTCCTGAGCTACACCGCGGGCCTGCACGCTCCGGGGCACTACAGCAAGAGCGAGGGGATGCTGGCCGCCCACCATCTGCTGCTCGGCCATGGCCAGGCGGTGCGGGAGCTGCGGGCGCGCGACTCTTCGCTGAACCTCGGCATCACGCTGAACCTCACGGTCGCCGACCCGGTGGACCCGACCGACCCGGTCGACCTCGACGCCGCACGCCGGATCGACGGCCAGTTCAACCGGTGGTTCCTCGACCCGATCTTCCGGGCGCAGTACCCGCAGGACATCTTCGAGGAGATCGCCGACGACGCACTGCGCGCCGCGATCCTTCCGGGCGACCTCGAGGTCATCTCGACCCCCATCGACACACTCGGCGTGAACTACTACCACGGCGAGTTCGTCGGCGGCCATGCGCCGGCCGTGCCCCCGCTCGGTGGCGAGGCGCCGACCGACCGTCGCGGCGAGTCGCCGTTCCCGTCGTCGGAGGGCATCTTCTGGCACGAGCGCGGACTGCCGCGCACCCCGATGCAGTGGGAGGTGCAGCCCGAGGGCCTGACCCGGCTGCTCGTGCGCGTCTCGGAGGAGTACGCGGCCCCCGCCGGCACATCGCTGTTCGTCACCGAGAACGGCGCGGCCTACGACGACGAGCCGGTGGTGGAGGACGGCGTGGTGCGCGTGCACGACGTCGAGCGCGTGGAGTTCGTGCGCCTGCACCTCGGAGCGATCCTCGATGCGGTCGCGGCAGGCGTCGATGTGCGCGGATACTTCTATTGGTCGCTGCTCGACAACTTCGAGTGGGCCTGGGGGTATGAGAAGCGGTTCGGTATTGTGCGAGTCGACTACGACTCGCAGGAGCGCTCGATCAAGGACAGCGGCCGGGAGTACGCCCGCATCATCGGCGCGCGTGAGCTCGACGACATCACGAAGACGGACGCGATCGGGTCGTAGCACCCGCGAAAGGCACGGCATGGTCAGCGAGACGGGAACGCACACGATCGCCACGGCTGCCACGATCGAGGAGGTCGCGGCAGCGGCAGGTGTTTCGCGATCCACGGTCTCGCGCGTCGTGAACGGCTCGACCGCCGTGAGCCCGAGCGCCCTCGAGTCGGTCACGCGCGCGATCGCCGAGCTGAACTACGTGCCCAACCGGGCGGCGCGCTCGCTCGCGAGCCGCCAGACGCACGCGATCGCACTCGTCGTGCCCGAAGACACCACCCGCTTCTTCGGCGACCCGTTCTTCGCCGCGATCGTCTCGGGCATCAACGCACGGGTCAGCCGCTCGGACTACGTCCTCAATCTGTTCATCGCGAGCGACGATCCGGGCGACAAGACGACGAGCTACGTGCGCAGCGGCAGCGTGGACGGGGCGATCATCGTGTCGCACCACACGAGCGACCTGTTCATCGACCGGATCGCTGCCGCGGTACCCGTCGTGTACGGCGGTCGGCCGGTGCGCGAGCGTGAGCGCGACTACTACGTCGATGTCGACAACGTGCGCGGCGGTCGAGAAGCGACCGACTATCTGATCGAGCGCGGTCACAGGCGCATCGCCACGATCACAGGGCCCGTCACCATGCCGGCGGGCGTCGACCGTCTGCAGGGCTTCCGCGAGGCGCTGGCCGCCGCGGGACTGGAGGAGGTCGCGGTCGAGGACGGAAACTTCACCGCCGACGGCGGCTCCGCGGCGATGACGCGCATCCTCGATCGGGGCGAGCGCCCCGACGCGCTCTTCATCGCCAGCGACCTGATGGCGCGGGGCGCCCTCGCGGTGCTCGGCCGTGCCGGCATCCGCGTTCCCGACGACATCGCGATCATCGGCTTCGACGATTCCCCGGTCGCGACCTCGGTTTCCCCGCAGCTCACCACGATGCGCCAGCCCTCGCTCGCCCAGGGCGAGAAGATGGCCGAGGTGCTCCTCGACCTGCTCGCGGGCCGCGACCCGCGGCACGTCACGGTGCTCGACACCGAGCTCGTGGTGCGCGACAGCGTCTGACCCGCTCGCCCAGTGCACGGCTTCACCGCGAGTGCACGCCCTCGCCTCGCGGATGCGTCGTGCATTCGGCAGCAGGTCGTGCACTCGCGGCCGAGCGGGGCCTCAGGATGTGAGGCGCGCCAGCAGTTCGCGGTAGCGGTCGGCCGTCTGCGCGACGATCTCGGCGGGCAGTTCGGGCGGAGTACCGGTCTTGTCCCAGTGGGCGGCCAGCCAATCGCGCACGATCTGCTTGTCGAAGCTCGCCATCCGTTCGGCCGGAGTCGTGCCGGTCTGCCAGGCGGCGGCATCCCAGTACCGTGACGAGTCGCTCGTGAGCACTTCGTCGGCCAGCGTCATCACACCCGCGTCGTCGAGGCCGAACTCGAACTTCGTGTCGGCGAGGATCAGTCCGCGCCCTTCGGCGATGCGCGCCGCGCGCGCGTAGATCTCGAGCGACAGATCGCGCAGCTGCGCGGCGATGTCGGGGCCGACGAGCTCGACCGTGCGCTCGTAAGAGATGTTCTCGTCGTGCTCGCCCATCGGCGCCTTGAACGCCGGCGTGAAGATGGGCTCGGGCAGCCGGTCGCCGTTCTGCAGCCCCTCCGGGAGGGGGATGCCGCACACCGTGCCGTCGGCTTCGTACTCGGCCCAGCCCGAGCCGGTCAGGTAACCGCGCACGACGCACTCGATGGGCTGCATCGACAGTCCCTTGACCACCATCGCGCGGCCCTCGACCTCGGCGGGGATCAGCTCGCGCAGGCCGTCCGTGCCGAGGATGTGGTCGGAGAGCAGATGATTCGGGATGCCGCGCTCCCCGCCACCGCCGGTGGCCAGTCGATCGAACCACCACAGGCTGAGCGTCGTGAGCAGCACGCCCTTGTCGGGGATGCCGGGCTCGAGCACGTGGTCGAACGCGCTCACGCGGTCGCTCGCGACGACCAGCATCCGCTCCGCACGCGCGTCGGGCGGCAGGTCGGCGGGCACGTAGAGATCGCGCACCTTGCCCGAGTAGATGTGGCGCCAGCCGGGCAGGGCGAGGGGGGAGGTCACCCGCCCATTATCCCGCGGCGGACGGGGGATGCCGCAGCCACGGTGCCGACGCCTACGGCGTGATCTCGTCGAGGTACGCGAACGCCTCTCCGATGAGGTCGTCCCACCGCTGTTCGCCCGCCTCGACGCCCACCGTGGCCCACTCGCGCATCGGACGATCGCGCATCACCATGCGATCAGCGATGCCCTGCTCGGCGAGCTCGGTCACCCGCGCCTCGGGGACCTTCACGACCAGCCCCCCGAGATGCTCGACGAAGGCGAACACCTTGCCGCGCACACGGAGACCTTCGGTGCCGAACATCCTCCCGATGTCGACGCCGGGGCGTTCGAAATAGCGCTGCGCGATGGCATCGAACATCGCGTGCGCCTGGGCGAGGGTCGCGGCATCCTTCGTCATGTACACGAAAGTAGCCGGAGCCGCCGACGTGAGCTATAGTCCATGTGGACTAATCGATACGGAGCAATGGTGGACGACGTCAAGGCGAAGCTCACGCCGCTCGGTGTGATGGTGCTCGCGCTGCTGCGCGAGGGCGACATGCACCCGTACGAGATGATGCGACTGATGCGCCATCGCCGCGACGATCGACTCGTGCCGATCCAGAACGGCACGTTCTATCACACCGTCGGGCGGCTCGAGCGGGCGGGGCTGCTCGCCGAGGTGGGGGTGGATCGCGACGGCAACCGTCCGGAGCGGACGACGTACACGCTCACCGACAGCGGCCGCGACATCGTGCTGGACTGGGTTCGCCGCGAACTGCCGCGCACCGACCGACCGGCCGAGTTCCGTGTGGCCCTCGCGGAGGCGCACAACCTTCCGCGCGATGAGGTCGCCGAGCTTCTCGGCGTCCGCCGCACCGCATTGGCCGCCACCCTCGAGCTGCACACCAGCGGACTCGCGGATGCCGGTCTCCGCGGCGTGCCCCAGCAGTACCTCGTCGAGCTCGACCGAGAAGCGGCACTGCTCGAGGCCGAACTCGCGTGGCTCGACCGACTTCGCACCCGACTCAGCGAGTCGATGCCGTGGGGCGGCGCCGACGTTCCCGAAGAGACCCTGCACAGGCTCAACGCCCTCCGAGAGGCCCACAGATCATGACCGACAGCACCCGCGCCGCCGCTCGCGCGGCATCCACCCCGACAGCACCGGCACGAAGCCCCTGGCCCGCCCTGTGGGCGCTGGTCATCGGGTTCTTCATGATCCTGGTCGACACGACGATCGTCTCGGTCGCCAATCCCGCCATCAAGGCGGCCCTCGACCCCGACACGAACAACCTCGACAACGTCGTGTGGGTCACGAGCGCGTACCTGCTCGCCTACGCCGTGCCGCTGCTGATCACCGGCCGCCTCGGCGACCGCTTCGGCCCGAAGCGGATCTACCTCATCGGTCTCGTGATCTTCACACTGGCCTCGCTCGGGTGCGGACTGTCGGGCACGCTCGAGCTGCTGATCGTCGCCCGCGCGGTGCAGGGGCTCGGCGCGGCACTCATGACCCCGCAGACGATGGCCGTCATCACCCGCACCTTCCCGCCGGCTCGCCGCGGCGCCGCCATGGGACTGTGGGGCGCCACCGCCGGTGTCGCCACCCTCGTCGGCCCGCTCGCCGGCGGCCTGCTGGTCGACGGCTTCGGATGGGAGTGGATCTTCTTCATCAACGTGCCCGTCGGCATCGTCGCCTTCGTGATGGCGTGGATCTTCGTCCCGCACCTGCCGACGCACGCGCATCGCTTCGACATCGCCGGGGTGGTCCTGAGTGCGGTCGGCCTGTTCCTCATCGTGTTCGGATTGCAGGAGGGCGAGCACTACGACTGGGGAGTGATCTGGGGGCCCATCACCGTCTGGATGGTCATCATCGCGGGAGTCGTCGTGATGGGCGTCTTCATCTGGACCCAGTCGCGCACGAAGAACGAGCCGCTCGTGCCGCTCACCCTGTTCAGGGACCGCAACTTCGGGTTCTCGAACCTGGCGATCGCGACGGTCGGATTCACCGTGACGAGCATGTCGCTGCCGCTGATGTTCTTCATCCAGCTCGCGCGCGGCTTGACGCCCACCCAGGCGGCGCTGCTGCTGGTGCCGATGGCCCTGCTGACCGGAGTGCTGTCTCCGTTCGCAGGCAGGCTGCTGGACCGGACCGACCCGCGCTTCCTGCTCGTGCCCGGGCTTCTCATGGTGGCCGGCTCGCTGGTCTGGTACTCCACGCTCATGAACGCCGACACCCCGATCTGGATGTTCCTGCTGCCCTCGGCCCTCATGGGCATCGGCAACGCGGGCATGTGGGGACCCCTGGCGACCACGGCGACGCGCAACCTGCCGATGAGCCAGGCGGGAGCGGGCGCCGGCATCTACAACACGACCCGCACCGTCGGATCGGTGATCGGGTCCGCCGCGATCGCCGCGTTCATGCAGAGCCGGCTCGAGGCGAATCTGCCGGGGGCATCCGAGGCGACAGGGGGCTTCGGCGGCGGAACCCCGCCGGAATTCGTCGTGGACGGCTTCTCGGAGGCGATGTCGCAGGCGATCCTGCTGCCTGCCGCGGCGATGCTCCTCGGAGTCGTCGCCGTGCTCTTCCTGCGGCGGCCGAAGTCATCGGGCGAGGCCGAGTGGCACGCGGCCAACGCGAAGCTCGCGGCCGAGGAGGCCGCCGAGGAGGGGCAGCGCGCCGCAGGCTGACGGTCAGGACCGGGGGGTCACTCGTCGGGGTCGAACGGATCGATCGGCGCGTGGTGGTCGAAGGCCTCGACTCCGCGCCGCCAGTACCCGCTGACCTGGGCCTGAGCAGGCGGCAGTCCGAGGGTGCGGCGCAGGTGACGTCGAACCGGAACCAGACCGGCTGCCTCTCCCGCAGCCCAGACGAAGACGCCGTCGCCGACCGGGCCGAGCTGCTCGAGCGCGCCGAGAACGGTGCCGCCGGAGGGGTCGGGAGCGACGACGTGAACGCGGATGCCGGGCACCGGCCCGACGTATTCCGCCACCCAGTCGCCGAGGCCGGGAACCGACGCGATCACGTCGACCGGCGTGCCGGGCGGCACTTCGCGAATCCAGCGGCTGACGGACGGCAATGACGTCTCGTCGCAGATCAGGATGAGCCCGTCGATGTCCTGAGGCGCTGCGCGGGATCCGCGCGGTCCGACGATGACGAGTTCGTCGCCCGGACGAGCGGACTCAGCCCAGGATGAGGCCGGCCCCGGGTCCGGGTGCACGAAGAAGTCCAGATCGAGTTCGACGGTGCCGCCCGAAGACCCGCCGTCCACGACGCGCAGGAGCGGAGTGAAGTCGCGCGCGGTCGATGCCCGGTCCGGTCGGACGATGCCGTCCTCGCCGGGGCCCACGGGCGTGGGCGCGACCAGTTCGCCGGTGGCGGCATCCGGGAAGAACACCCGCACGTGATCGGCGGGGCCGCCGCTGGTGAAGTCTCCGAAATCGGGGCCCGACACCGTCACGCGAATGATCGGCGGGGCGACGCGCTCGGCGCGGAGCACGGTGGCCCGCCGCGCGGTGAAGCGGTTGCGGCCGCCCTCACGAACGAACCTGCCGACTGCGGTCGGATCGGGCATGATCAGACCTCTACGACGCGGGCGGCGATGTCGGTGCGGTACTGGCCGCCCTCGAGGCCGATCTTCGCCAGAGCGCGATACGTGCGCTCGCGGGCCTCCGCGAAGGTGGTTCCGAGGCCGACGACGTTCAGCACGCGTCCGCCGGTCGCGATGAGGCCGTCGTCCTCGGCGGCTGTGGCGGCGTGGGCGAGGTGCACGCCTTCGACCGAGGCTGCGGCATCCAGCCCGGTGAGTGCCCGCCCGGTGATCGGCGCCGCCGGGTAGCCCTCGCTCGCGAGCACCACGGTCACCGCGACCGCGTCGGCGAACGCCGGCGGCCCATGATCTTCGAGGGTTCCGGATGCCGCGGCCAGAAGCAGCTGCGAGAGCGGGTCGAGCAGCCGCGGCAGCACGACCTGGGTCTCGGGGTCGCCGAAGCGCGCGTTGAACTCGATGACCTTGATGCCGTGCGCGGTGAGGATGAGTCCGGCGTACAGCAGGCCGATGAAGGGGGTGCCCTCGGCGTCCAGCTGCCGGATGACCGGCTCGGCGATGTCGCGCGTGACCACGTCTACGAACGCCTGCTCGCCGCCGAACCGCTCGGCGAGCCACGGCAGGGGCGAGTAGGCGCCCATGCCGCCGGTGTTCGGTCCGGAGTCGCCGTCGCCCAGGCGCTTGAAGTCCTGCGCGGGGCTGAGCGGAAGTACGCGGTCTCCGTCGCTCAGGAAGAACAGCGACACCTCCGGGCCGGAGAGGAACTCCTCGATCAGGATCGCGCCCGACCCCAGGTAGGCCCCGGCGTGCGCGAGGGCGGCGGTGCGGTCGTCGGTGACCAGAACGCCCTTGCCCGCGGCCAGTCCGTCGGCCTTCACGACGTACGGTGACCCGAGCTCGTCCAGCGCGGCCGCCACCTCGGGCAGGGTGGTCGCGCGCAGGGCGCGCCCGGTCGGCACTCCCGCGGCATCCATGATCCGTTTGGCGAACGTCTTGGAGCCCTCGAGCTGTGCGGCCGCCTTGCCGGGCCCGAAGACGGGGATGCCGCGCTCGCGCAGTGCGTCGGCCACTCCCGCGACGAGGGGTGCCTCAGGGCCGATCACCACGAGGTCGACCGCGTTCTCGTTCGCGAAGCCGGTCACGGCGCCCGGATCGTTCTGATCCAGGTCGACGATCGTCGCGTCGCGGGCGATCCCGGCGTTGCCGGGGGCCGCGAACACGTCGTGCGCGGCATCCTCCGACCGGAGCGCGAGGATGATGGCGTGCTCGCGCGCGCCCGAGCCGAGGACCAGGATTCTCACCCGCCCAGCCTACCGAGAGGCCTTCTCCGGGACCGCCCGCGGCAGGCGCTGCGGTGGGAGAATAGGCGTATGGCAGCCAGGCGCGGCGATGCCGCGGGCAGGGACACCGCTGACGAACACGTCGTCGATCAGGAGTACCTCGACGTCGTCGTGCACTCCTCGCCCCGCTACGGCCGGTTCCTCGGCATCGGCGTCACCGTCGGCCTCGTGGTCGCGGCCATCCTGACTCTCGTCGCCGGGGTCACCGCCGACCCCGGCGGCCCGCTGTCGACCGGAGCCGGCGGCGTGCTGCGCGTCTTCGCGCTGTACGCGGCGGTGTGCGTCGCGGTGGGACTCGTGGTCATGGGCGTGCTCGCGATGGTGCTCGACCGACGGTCGCTCAAGCGCGCGCACGCCGCGCACGCCGAGCACGCCACCACGCTCGTGATGGACCTGGAATCGCCGGTCAACGACGACGTGCCCCGCTGGGTGCGCGACGCCGACGACCTGTCCTGATCGCTCGGGCACGGCCGCTGTCGCCGCTCGGGCGTACCGTTGACGGATGCCGCGCAAGATCACCACCGACGACGGCCGCGCCGCGCTCGCCGCGGTCCGCGCGGCAGAGGAGGCATCCGAGAAGCCCGTGCGCACCGACCTCGCGACGGCCGTGCGGTACCTGCTGCAGCTGCTCGTCGAGAAGGCGCCCGGCGGCGCGGTCGAGGTGCGCGTGCCCCCGTTCGGAGCCGTGCAGGTGATCGAGGGCCCGCGTCACACCCGCGGCACGCCGCCCAACGTCGTCGAGACCGACGCGAAGACGTGGATCGCGCTCGCGACCGGTGAGCAGGCCTGGGCGGATGCGGCCGCCTCAGGTCGCATCCTGGCGTCGGGCATCCGCGCGGATCTCACCGACGTGCTGCCGCTGCGCCCGTGACGGCCGGCCCCCGACTCCCCGCAGGCGCCTCCCGCGGCCGCGCGGTGCGAGAATGGAGGCATGGCCGCACAGGCGTACACCCCCGACGAGAGCGATGCCGCGGCATCCGCTCTGCCGAGCGACGCCCCCGAGCCCGGAGCGGTCATCGAGGAGCACATCGAGACGGTGCGCCTGCGGCGTTCGCCCAAGTACGCGGTGTTCCTGGCCGCGGGTGCGGGCCTCGGTCTGCTGGTCGCGATGATTCTGACGTTCACCTTCAACGGCACGGGCGGCACCAGCCCCAACACGGGACTGGTCTACTCGTCAGGACAGGTGTTCGGCTTCCTCCTGCTCATCTGCCTCACCGTGGGCGTGGTCATCGGCGGCGTCACGGCGCTGATCCTGGACCGCGTGCTGGCAGGGCGCACCCGCGACGTGATCGTCGACCGCGAGAGCGTGCGCCTCGAGGACTGACCGCTACGCCAGTTCGGCGATGATCGGGTGGATCGCCGCGTCGAAGGCGACGACGTCGCCGCGCAGGCCGTCGGTGACTGCGATCGTCAGCGAGCCGATCCACCACACCCCGCGCTGTGTGAGCGGCAGCACCTGCACGTTCAGCTCGAACGAGTGCGCGCGCCGACCCACCTGACGCTCGTGCTCGGCGATCGCGCTCGCGTAGGCGCGATACGAGACACCCGGCTTGGCGGCGGAGTCTTTGCGATACCGCTCGTGCGCGGACTGAGAGAACGCGAGCGCCTCGCCGGCGTACGGCATGATCGCGGCCCTGAGCACGTCGGAGCCTTCGGAGGGCAGCGCGACGAGCGTCGCGAAACCGTCGACGAGTTCGAGCGGTACCGGCGACGGGTGTGCGGTCGGCTCGACGGTCATCGCCCAGTACTCGCGCCACTGGCGCTCGAGCAGCGCCTGCGCCTCTTCATCGCGTTCGATCGAGCGGGGGTCGTTGACCCGCGGAGGGATGCCGCGCAGGTGCGGCAGCTCATCGGGGGAGCGGATGCCGAGCACCTGGCGCAGGTAGAGGGCGAGCAGGACGGGCTGACTCGCGTCCTCGCGGATCAGCCACTCCGGAGCCCCCGTGCCGCCCATGCGTCCAGTCTACGGCGGGCCTCCCCCTCGCGCGGCCGACCGCCCCTCACTCGCAGACGCACGTGAATCCGCCCGCCCGGCCCGCCGGTAGGCTGGAGGCGTGGTCTCACCCTCCCGCGACGCCGCTTCCTCGTCAGGAAGTGCGCCAGTGAATCCCTATACCGAAGCCGGAGTCGATACGGCTGCCGGCGACCTCGCGGTGGAGCTCATGAAGTCCGCGGTGCGCCGCACGCACGGCCCCGAGGTCCTCGGCGGAGTCGGCGGCTTCGCCGGTCTGTTCGACGCCTCCGCGCTGCGCACGTACGCGCGGCCCGCTGCTGGCCACGAGCACCGACGGCGTCGGCACGAAGGTCGCGATCGCGCAGGCGATCGACAAGCACGACACGATCGGTCTCGACCTGGTCGGCATGGTCGTCGACGACATCGTCGTGGTCGGCGCCAAGCCGCTGTTCATGACCGACTACATCGCGTGCGGCAAGGTCTTCCCCGAGCGCATCGCCGACATCGTCGCGGGCATCGCGCGCGGGCTGCGCCGAGACCGGCACCGCCCTCGTCGGCGGCGAGACCGCCGAGCACCCGGGCCTCCTCGGCATCAACGACTACGACGTCGCGGGCGCGGCGACCGGTGTGGTCGAGGCCGACCGCATCCTCGGCGCCGACCGCGTGCGTGCGGGCGACGTCGTGCTCGCCCTCGCGAGCAGCGGCCTGCACTCGAACGGCTACTCGCTCGTGCGGCACATCGTCACCCGCGGCGGCATCCAGTACGGCAGACAGCGCCGCCGAGTTCGGCACGACGTGGGGCGAAGCCCTGCTCGAGCCCACCCGGCTCTACACCGCGCCGCTCCTGCGGCTCATCGCCGGCCTCGGAGACGGCGTGCACGCGCTCAGCCACGTCACCGGCGGCGGCATCGCGGCGAACCTCGCGCGCGTGCTGCCGCAGCAGACCTGGGTCGAGGTCGACCGCTCGACCTGGTCGCCGCCGCCGGTGTTCCGCGTGCTCGCCGACCTCGGCGATCTGCAGCTCGAGGCGACCGAGGGCACCTGGAACCTCGGCATCGGCTTCGTCGCGATCGTCGCGGCCGAGAGGGCGGATGCCGCCGTGTCGGCCCTCGCACAGGACGGCATCGCGACCTGGCAGGTCGGCGTCGTCGCGCGACGGCGCGCGGCCCGACGACGCGCACGGACCTTTCGAGCAGGGCGCCAAGGGCGTGGACGGCGGCGCGGTGCGCCTGGTCGGAACCTACAACAGCGGCGGAGCGAACTAGATCCCATGTGCGGCATCGTCGGAATGGTCGGGCAGGGCTCGGTCAACCAGGAGATCTACGACGCACTCCTGCTGCTGCAGCACCGCGGGCAGGACTCGACCGGCATCGCCACGGCCGAGCGCAACGGCGTCTTCCACCTCGTTCAAGGCGAAGGGTCAGGTGCGCGAGGCGTTCCGCACCCGCGACATGCGCGGCCTTCTCGGCGACATCGGCCTCGGCCATGTCCGCTACGCGACCAAGGGCACGGCATCCAGCGAAGAAGAGGCGCAGCCGTTCTACGTGAACGCGCCCTACGGCATCGTGCTGGTGCACAACGGCAACCTCACGAACACCCGCGAGCTCACCGACGAGCTGTTCCACACCGACCGCCGGCACCTGAACACCAGCAGCGACACCGAGCTGCTGGTCAACGTGCTGGCCAATGAGCTGCAGTCCGCGATCTCGGGCGCCGAGCTCGAACCCGGAGCAGGTGTTCCACGCCGTCGCGCGCGTGCACGAGCGTGTCGAGGGCTCGTACGCGGCGATCGCGCTGATCGCCGGCTACGGACTGCTCGCGTTCCGCGATCCGTTCGGCATCCGTCCCCTCATCATCGGCACCCGCAAGACGGATGCCGGCTCGTACGAGTGGATCGTCACCTCCGAATCGCTCGTGCTCGAGAACGGCGGTTTCGAGGTCGTGCGCGACGTGCTCCCGGGTGAGGCGGTCTTCGTCGATCTCGAGGGTCACCTGCACACGAAGCAGTGCGCCGCCGACCCGAAGCTCGTGCCGTGCTCGTTCGAGTACGTGTACCTCGCCCGGCCCGACTCGATCATGAACGGCATCTCGGTCTACGAGGCGCGGCTGCGCCTGGGCGAGCGCCTCGCCGACACGATCGCCAAGTACACGCCCCATGGGCGCGATCGACGTCGTCATGCCGATCCCCGACTCGTCGCGGCCGGCGGCGATGCAGGTCGCGCGCAAGCTCGGACTCGAGTACCGCGAGGGCTTCTACAAGAACCGCTACATCGGCCGGACGTTCATCATGCCCGGCCAGGCGATGCGCAAGAAGAGCGTGCGCCAGAAGCTCAACGCGATGTCGAGCGAGTTCAAGGGCAAGAACGTGCTGCTGATCGACGACTCGATCGTGCGCGGCACGACCTCGAAGGAGATCATCCAGATGGCGCGGGATGCCGGGGCCAAGAGTGTCACGTTCGCCTCGGCCGCGCCGCCCGTGCGCTATCCGCACGTGTACGGCATCAACATGCCCTCGCGTCATGAGCTCGTCGCCCACGGGCGCACGATCCCCGAGATCGCCGAGGAGCTCGGCGCGGACTACATGGTCTACCAGGAGGTCGAAGACCTCAAGGCCGCGATCCTCGAGGGCTCGGACGTCGACGACCTCGACATGAGCTGCTTCGACGGCCGCTACGTGACCGGGACGGTCACCGAGGAGTACCTCGCCTGGGTCGAGGGCTCGCAGGAGTCCTGAGCCGGACGCCGGCCGTCACAGATCGTGGTGGAACTCCTCGATGAGGTGCTCGACGACGGCCGCCATCGCCTGGTCCTGATCGGCGCCGGTCGCGGTGGCCTCGGCGGCGACCGCGCGCTGGCGCTGGGCCGACGTGCCCTCGGTGGCGATCGTCAGCACGCGCTCGACCTCGGCGCGGCACCCGAGGGCATCGGCATCCTCGGCGATCATCTCGACGAGTTCGGCCATCAGCTGCGGAAAGGGCACGATCTTGTTCGCCCCGAAGTCGATGAGGCCCTCGGTGACGCCGTAGCGCTGGGCTCGCCACCGGTTCTCGCCGACCAGGAACCGGTCGTAGATGCGCCAGCGCTGATTGCGGATGCGCAGCCGCCACAGCATCCGCAGCAGGCACTGAGTGACGGCGGCGAGCGTCAGCGCGTCCTCGGCGCGCGGCGAGACGTCCATGATCCGCGTCTCCAGGGTCGGGTACCGGTGCGACGGCCGGATGTCCCACCAGATCTTCGACGAGTCCTCGATGATGCCGAGATCGACGAGCACGCCCACCGACCGCTGCAGTTCGGCCCAGCTCTGATAGTCGGGCGGAAGGCCGGTGCGGGGGAGGTTGTCGAACACCGAGATGCGGTACGAGGCGAGCCCGGTGTCTTCGCCCTGCCAGAACGGCGACGAGGTCGACAGGGCCAGCAGGTGCGGCAGGAAGTACGGCATCTGGCGCAGCAGGTCGGTCCGCAGCGCGTTGTCGTCGATGCCGACGTGCACGTGACAGCCGCAGATCAGCAGCCGTCGGGCGACGCCGGCGAGGTCACGCTCGAGGCCGCGATAGCGCTCTTTGTCGGTGTGCTGCTGCTGCTTCCAGTCCGAGAACGGATGACAGGATGCCGCGATCGGCGCGAGGCCGTAGCGCTCGGCGTGGCGCGAGATCGTCGAGCGCAGCCGGCGCAGGTCGTCGCGCGCAGCGCCGATCGTCGGGCAGACGCGCGTGCCGATCTCGACCTGGCACTTCTTGTACTCGGGACTGACCTGGTCCTGCAGGTCGGCGCGGCAGTCCTCGAGGAAGCCCTCGGGCGCAACCCCCAGCTCCTTCGAATCGCGATCGACGAGCAGATACTCCTCTTCGATCCCGATGGTGAACGCGGGTCGCTCCATCGCGACCTCCTTCCGTTGCCCTATCTCAGCGCTCCGCGAAGCTCCCGGCAAGAGCGAGACCCCGGAACGTCGGAGCGCACGCGGCGGCCTAGGCTGGATCGGTGACTCCTGCTCCCGCTCGCCCGCTGTGGCAGGGAAGGTCTCTCGCGGTCATCGGCATCGTGCTGTTCGCGTTCTCGCTGCGTTCGGCGGTCGCCTCGCTGTCGCCGCTGATCGACCACATCACGGTCGACTTCGCGATGCCGCCGGCGATCATCGGACTCATCGGCACCGCGCCGCCGGTCTGCTACGCGGTGTTCGGCATCCTCACCCCGCTCTTCGAACGCCGCCTGGGCCTGGAACGTCTCACCGTCATCGCGATCGTCGTGGTGACGGCGGGAATGGTGCTGCGCGGCTTCGCGACGGATGCGGTGGCCCTGCTGCTGAGCACGTCGGTCATCTTCGCTGCGGTGGGCGTGGGCAACATCCTGCTGCCTCCGCTCGTGCGCAAGTACTTCCCGGATCGCATCGGGCTCATGACGACGATCTACTCGACCACGATGGCGGTCGCCTCGTTCACGCCGCCGCTGGTCGCGGTGCCGGTCGCCGACGCGACGAGCTGGCAGTTCTCGCTCGGACTGTGGGCGGTCTTCGCCGCGGTGGCGATCATCCCGTGGATCGCGATGCTCGTGCGCGAGCGCGCCCGCGAAGGGGATGCCGACATCGAGGCACCGAACCCGCGCGTGTTCGGCCGCATGTGGCGCCTGCCGCTCGCGTGGGCGCTCGCGGTCGGATTCCTCGCGGCGGGGACGATCGCCTACACCTCGTTCGCCTGGCTGCCGCAGCTGCTCGTCGACACCGCGGGTGTCACGCCGGCCGTGGCGGGCGCGCTGCTCTCGCTCTTCGCGGCGATGGGGCTGCCGGCATCCCTTCTGGTCCCCCTCCTGGTCACGCGCTATCACGCGACCCGGGCGCTGTTCGGCGTCGCAGTCGTGTGCGGCTTCGCGGGCATCGCGGGGCTGCTCTTCGCTCCGCAGGCGGCGCCGTGGCTCTGGATCGTGCTGCTCGGGCTCGAGCCGCTGCTGTTCCCGCTGACGCTCGTGCTGCTCGGCCTGCGCACGCGCACGCACGAAGGATCGGTCGCCCTGAGCGGGTTCGTGCAGAGCATCGGCTATGCGATCGTCGCGCTGTTCCCGGTGGGCATCGGGCTGCTGCACGGTGCGACCGACTCGTGGACCGGGCCGCTCCTCGTGCTCGCCGTCGTCGTGGCCGCCGCGATTCCTGCGGGAGTCGTCGTGCGCGAAGCGCACCACGATCGAAGACGAGTGGGAGCGTCGGCACGGTTCCTGGTAGCGCGGCGCGGGTAGTCGCGGCTCGAAGCCGACTCCCAGCCAGCTCGCGATATATCGTGTTAGCGTCGCGGCATGCATCAGGAGTCCCTGCCCAGTCACGCCGACCAGGCCGCCGTGTGGGGTGGCGAGCACCTCTCCGATGACCTCGAGCGCGCGGTTCGCGCCGAGATCGCCGAGGCGGAACGCCCCGATCACCCCGTGCGGCGGATGCTGCGGCGTGCCCGGCAGTGGGTGTCGCGCCATCCGCGCCTCGAGCATGCGTATCGCGTGGGCGTCGGCATCCTGGGCGGCATGCTCACCGGGCTCGGCGTGCTGCTGATCCCGCTGCCCGGACCGGGCTGGCTCGTGGTGTTCCTGGGGCTCGCGGTGCTGGGTACCGAGTTCCGCTGGGCGAAGCGCATCGCGATCTGGCTCAAGCGCCGGCTCGATCGCTTCTGGGCGTGGTGGAAGGCGCGGCGCGCGCAGCGCGGGGCCGCACGCGCTACCGCCTGAGCTCCTCCGCCGCCGGAGCGCGACCCGCGAACGGCGGCAGCACAGCACCGCTGTGGGCACGACGAGTAGCGCGGGCTCGGCCCGCGCGTCAGGGAGGGAAGGCTAGGCCTTCTCCTTTTCGTCCTCGTACTCGTCGGCGTACTGATCCGCCCACTTGTCGACGTACTGCTCGTCGTCCGGGTGCCCCAGTTCCTTCTCCAGAGCGGAGTAGTTGACGGTCGGGCTGTACGACTTGAGTTCGCGCGCGATCTTGGTGTGCTTCGCCTTCTGACGGCCACGCCCCATGCGAGACCCCCTCATTTCTGAGTCGCGGGCGGTGCGGGGGCAATCCGCCGCGTCAACCCGGGCATTCACGAAACCGGCTCGAGGGCCGGTAAGAGTAGCATTCAGGATAACACGGAGCCCCTGGTCGCTGATCGCTCCGACCCGGTATGGAAAGGGCGATGACGCATGGCCGATGACGCACCCGAGAGCTCGATCGCACCGGAGGCCGCGCCCCAGCCGGCGCCGGTGGGCGACGCCGAAGCGGCAGCCCTGCGCGGTGCAGTGCTGGTCGGGGTGGTGCCCGGCCTGCCGACCCGTGTCGTGAAGGAGGCCGGCCGCTACGCCAGGCTGCTGAACGCGCCCCTCGTGGTCGTCCATGTCGATGTCACCCGCTTCGTCACGTACGAGGACCCCGACGGCTACGTGCACTCCGCGCCGATCGACATCAATGTGGCCGCCGGTGAGAGCGACCTCGCGATCGTCGAGGCCGAAGCAGCGAAGATCCTCGACGGGCACGACGTGAAGTGGAGCGTCAAGCAGCTCGTCGGCGACCCTGCCATGGCGATGAAGCACCTCGCCGATCAGCTCGACGCGCGGCTGCTCGTGGTCGGCACGCGCAAGCGCGGACTGGGCGAGTCGATCCGCGAGTTCTTCACCGGCTCGGTCGCCGCGCGTCTGGCCCACCGCCAGCAGCGACCGATCCTCGTCGTCCCGCTGGGAGAGCCCGTGCCCGACGACCAGGAGATCTGGCCGAGCTGAGTCCGGAGCCACCCACGCCGGTACCGCAACGGAAGGTCGAGACCGAGGGAAACCCCACAGGCTCGACCTTCCGGTGCGGTCTCGCGGTCCGTAACGCGGATCAGCCGCGCAGGGTTCGCGTGATGTCGCGGGCGATGTCGTCGAGCGCGCTTCACGAGGTCGTCGATGACGGATGCCGCCAGCTCACCGCCGCGCGCGACGTGCGAGCGAAGATCGGCGCGCACCTGGGCGCGGAACTCGTTGATCGCGGCATCCGCCCGGTGCACCTGCTCGCGACTCGCGGTGCGCGGGTCGTCGCCGGTCGGCGTCTGGTTCGCGGTGGCGCGCTCGTCGCGCGTGGCCGCGGCCAGGTCGGCGCGCAGGCTCTTCATGGCCTCGCGCACGCTGCCGCGCACCTCGTCCGCGATCAGGCGCACCGAATCGGTCAGACCAGCCTCGATGCCCTCGAGGTCGCCCGCGCGGGCGGCGACCTCGGCGCGACCGGCATCCGTGATCTCGTAGACGGTCTTGCGGCCGTCGACGGTCTTGGTGACCAGTCCCTCTTCCTCGAGCTTGGCGAGGCGGGGATAGATCGTGCCGGCGCTCGGCGTGTAGGTGCCGCCGGTGCGGTCCGACGAGCGCCTGCATGATGTCGTAGCCGTGCCGCGGGCCCTCGTCGAGCAGGCTCAGCAGGTAGAGGCGCAGGTCGCCGTGCGAGAAGACGGGTGCCATCACCACTGCTCCTCGTGCGAGTCCTCGGCGGGAGCGCCGGCGGCGGCATCCGTCGTCGGGGTGGACGTCTCGGCGGGTGCGCCGGCGCGGCGCAGGACGGTGACGTCGCCCGAGACGGAGTTGGCGCGGACGTCGACGAACGAGCCGCTGAGCTCGCCGATCGATCCGGCGAAGTTCGTGGTCGGTCCGGTGCCCTTGCCCGATCGCACGACGCCGTCGACCTGCACGCGGCCGCTGACGCTGCGCACGACGTAGTTGGCGGGAAGGCCGTCGTCGAGGCGAACGGTCGCGTTGCCGCTGACCGTGTTGAGGGCGATCTGGTGGGCCTCGCCGGCCGAGTCGACGAGCATTGCGCCCGAGACCGTGTCGATCGTGGCCTTGCGTAGGGCTCCGGTGGCCGCGACGTCGCCCGAGACGCTGTTCGCGCTCAGGGAGCCGACGAGTTCGCGAATCTGCACGTCACCCGAGACCGCGTTGACAGTGAGGTCACCGGTGATCCCGTCGACGATGATGTCGCCCGACACGGTGTTGAGGCGTGCGTCGTGACGGAGGCCCGACACGAGCGCGCTCGCACTGACGACGCCGAGGTTGAGCGCGACCTCGCGGGGGACGGCGACGCTGATCTCGGCCTTGGGGCCACCGGCGCCGAAGTTGCGGAACACCTCGAGGAAGTTGTCCCAGCGCAGCTGCGGGTGGTCGATCTCGACGACGTCGCCGGTGACCTCGATGCGGAGGTCCTTGATGGTGACCCCGTGCACCTCGATGCGAGCGCCGGGCTCGTCGTGGCCGATGACGTCGATCTGGCCGCCGACGAGGCCGACCTTGAGCTTGCGCACCGTTTCGATGTCGATGACGCGGGTTTCGCCCGGGTGGATGATCCACTTCTCGAGAGTCATTGTGTGCTTCCGTTCGTCGAGGGACTGACTCGCGATATATCGCGATGATCCAAGAGTAACACGATATATCGCGTATGCGTCAAGGACTGCCGCACCTGCTCAGCAATCTCTCGGCTTGACATTGACGCAACGTCAAGATCTAACGTGGAATCACATCGCACGAGAGAGGAGGACAAGGTGACGGATGAGGAATGGTCGATCCAGCAGATCGCGAAGATCGCCGGCACGACCAGCCGCACCCTGCGGCACTACGGCGACATCGGCCTGCTGCCGCCGTCGCGCACGGGCACAACGGCTACCGCCACTACGACCGGGACTCCCTCGTGCGGCTGCAGCGCATCCTGCTGCTGCGCGAGCTCGGGCTCGGGCTCCCGCAGATCGCGGAGGTGCTCGATCGCGAGGCATCCCAGGAAGACGCCCTGACGGGCCACCTCGCGTGGCTGCGTGCAGGAGCAGACCCGGCTGGAGCGACAGATCGTGTCGGTCCAGCTCACCATCGAGGCATTGAGAGGAGGTGAACGACTCATGGCAGAAGACATGTTCGACGGCTTCGACCACACGCAGTACAAGGACGAGGTCGAGCAGCGCTGGGGCAAGAAGGCCTACGCCGACAGCGACCGCTGGTGGCGCGGGATGAGCGCCGATGAGAAGTCCGCGTGGCGCAAGCGCGCGGCCGATCTGACGCTCGACTGGGTCGCAGCGGCCGAATCGGGCGTCGCGCCCGACAGCCCCGAAGCGACGGCTCTGGCCCGCCGTCACGTGGAGTGGCTGACCGGCATCCCCGGCACACCCGCGGCGGTTCCGGGCGGCGACGCGAAGGCGTATGTCGCCCATCTCGGCGACATGTACGTCGCCGACGCCCGCTTCGGCGCCAATTACGGCGGTGCCGCTGGTGCGGAGTTCGTCCGTGACTCGCTCCGTGTGTATGCGGAGGCGAACCTGTAGCGCCGAACCGCGATGACGGATGCCGCGACCCGACCAGACCGTCGGGGTGCGGCATCCGTCATTTCATCGCCACGACACGCGTGTCAGCCGGTGCACGATCCCGCCAGCGGGGCCCGAGGTCGAGGACACCGCTTCGCGCGGCATCCAGCGCGGCGGAGACCGCTCCGAGGCAGACGACGTCGCCGCCCAGCCGGGAGGCGACCAGCTCGGGGGCCGGGAGGTCGAGCTCGAGCGACAGCGATGCGCGTGCCGCGTCGACCAGATCGGCGGCGTCGCGGGGCGTCATCCCCGAGAGAACCACGCACCGCGGATCGAACAGGCTCCCGAAGACACCCGCGATGATGCTGAGCACCCGTCCCGCCCGCGCGACCAACCGCGCCGCGTCCTGGTGACCCTCTCGAGCGAGGGCGAGGACCGCTGCCCCGTCGACCGATTCCGGCCACGCCTGCGCCGATGCGCCCCCAGGAGGGATATCACCGGACAGGATCGCCTCCTGTGCCCACTGGCCGACGCGGACGGCGAGACCGCCGGCATCCTCGACGCCGACGACATGATCGAAGGCGACCATCTCGGCGACTCCGCCGTGCGCCCCGCGCAGCAGGTTGCCGTCCACGACGGCTCCCGCCCCGAGGAACTCACCGCTGAGAACCGTCACGAAATTGCGCTCGCCCGCTGCGGCGCCGACCGAGCCCTCGGCGAGGGCGGCGAGCGAGGCGTCGTTCTCCACGCGCACCAGGGGAGCCCACGTGCCGAACAGCTCGGCGAGGTTCGGATTCATGCGGCGCCAGAAGCCGTTGCGATGCGGGGGTGACGCACCAGCCGAATCGACGGGCGCCGGCACGCCCGCGCAGAGAGCCAGGACGTCCTCGCGCCGAGCGCCGGCCGCGCGCAGAGCATCGTCCACGGCCGAGGTCGCGGCCGCACGGCGTTCATCGGGGGAGTCGTGGTCGAGGTCGGTCGAGGTGTACTCCCGGGCCAGAACCTCGCCGCGAAGGTCTGCGACCGCCGTCAGGATGTGGTCCGGACCGACGTCGATGCCGACCACGACCGCGGCATCGGCGCGCAGTTCGAACCGTCGGGCGGGACGGCCCTTCTGGTACTCGCCGACCGTGCGAGCGTTGGGAAGTTCACGCAGAAGGTCGAGTTCGACGAGTTGCTCGATCACGTCGATCGTCGTCGACCGGGTGAGTCCCACGCCCGCCATCGCATCGCTCGCGGTGAAGACACCGCTCTCCCATGCGTACGAGAGGACGCCGCCGAGGCTCGCGCGGCGCACCGAGGCCGCGGGTGAAATCGGTGGGGACACGGGTATTGACCTTTCACCTCTCTCCCTGCATTATGGTCCACATCGAGTTGATTTGACCAGTAAATCTACTCGACGAACCAAAAGAGTCATCACCGACGATGAACCGACGAGAGGACAGCGACGTGGCTGTGACGTCCCCCCGAAGCACGAAGGCCCTCGCGACCGGCGTGCTGCTCGCCCTGGTCGGCTCGTCATTGGCCGCGTGCGCATCCGACGGCCGCGAGACGATCCGGTTCGCGCTGGCCAAGCCCGAGGCGATCCCTTACATGAGGGATCTCGTCCGGGAGTACAACGGTTCGCAGGGTGAAGTGAACGTCGTGCTCGACACCTCCGGCATCGATGCGGTCTCGGCCGGGTTCGTCCGTGGCGATCCACCCGACATCGCTTTGAACAACTACAACCAGGAGACCGCACGTTTCATCCAGCGCTGCGCCATGTCGGATCTCTCCGACACCGAGGCCGCACAGAGCGTTCGCGAGGACCTGACGCCGTTCATGGATCAGTTCGGCGTCTGCGAGGGCCGTACGAGCGCGATTCCCTACTCGATCATGGGCGCGGCGGTGATCTACAACAAAGACATCTTCGAGCGAGAACGATCTCGACGTGCCCACGACCTGGGACGAGCTGATCGAGGTGTGCGAGACGCTCGAGGCGGCGGGGGTCACGCCGTTCTACGCGACCTTCGCCGACAACTGGACGGTCGGGCAGGGCTGGTACGACTACACGGTGGGCGGCATGCTCGACACGGTGACGTTCTTCGACGCACTGGCCGAGGAGGGCGCTGACGTCGGTCCGAACTCCACGGTGTCGTTCCAGAAGGATCAAGCCGAGCCCGTGGACAAGATGCTCGAGCTGTCGCAGTACGTCAATTCCGACGCCTCGAGCCGAACGTACGGCGACGGCAACACGGCCATGGCGAATGGCGAGGCTGCGATGTACCTGCAGGGCCCCTGGGCCTTCGGCGAGATCGAGAAGGCGGCCCCCGACCTCCAGCTCGGGATGTTCCCGCTGCCGGTCACCGACGACCCCGACGACCTGAAGGCCCGCATCAACATGGACCTCGCCGCGTGGATCCCCGAGGCTTCGAGGCACAAGGAAGCTGCACGCGCGTTTCTGGCGTACCTCTACCAACCGGAGGTCATCCAGGCGTACAACGAGTCGCAATTGGGCTTCTCGCCGACCAAGGACGCCCCACCCGTGGAAGACGACCGCATCACCGGACTTCAGGAGTACATCGACGCGGGCGATGTCTACCAAGGCTCCACGCAGCTCGTGCCACGGGCGATCCCGATCATGAACTACACGCAGGCCATCATCCTCGGCAGCGATCCGCAGCGGATCTTGAGCAACATCGACGCCGACTACGCGCGGCTCGCCTTCCGTCAGCAGTGATCCGGGAACGAAGGAGCCTCTCATGACAACCACGACGACCACGCCGACCACGACGACCCTCATCACGCAGGGTGCGCGACGAGGGGGGCAGGCGCGCTCGCGCCACCGCGTCGAGCCCATCTACTACTGGTTCCTGGTTCCCACCGTGATCCTGTTCACGCTGGCGATCACGGTCCCCGCGGTGATCGGCATCTTCTTCAGTTTCACGAACTCGATCGGCCTCGGTGATTGGCAGTTCATCGGACTGACGAACTACATCGCGCTGTTCAGCGATCCGCTCGTCGTGCAGAGCTACCTGTTCACATTCGGGTTCTCGCTGGTCACGGTCGTGGCGGTCAACATCATCGCCCTGTTGCTCGCGGTCGCCTGACGTCGCGGATTCGGCTGAAGACACCGCTGCGAACGATCTTCGTCATCCCGATGGTGATCTCAGCCATCATCATCTCCTTCGTCTTCAAGTTCCTGTTCTCGAACTCGCTGCCGGCGTTCGGCACCATCTCCGGCGTCGCGTGGCTCCAGGAGAGCATCCTGGCCAATCCGGACTGGGCATGGCTGGCGATCGTCATCGTCACCGCGTGGCAGGCGATCCCTGGTGCGCTGCTCATCTACATCGCCGGCATCCTGTCGATCCCCGGCGACGTGTACGAGGCCGCCGACATCGACGGGGCGAGCAAGACCCAGCAGCTCATGCGCATCACCGTCCCGCTCATGCTCGGGTACATCGTGATCAACGTGATCCTCGGCTTCAAGGGCTTCTTGAACGCGTACGACGTCATCAACGGCCTGACCGGCGGAGGTCCGGGAACGTCGACCTACAGCATCGCGATGACGATCATCTCAGGCCTCACCACCGGTGACTACGCCTATCAGATGGCGAACGCGACAATCTTCTTCGTCATCACGATCATCATCGCCTTGCTCCAACTCTCGATCACGCGCGGAAGGAACGCCCTCTGATGTCTGTTCAGCCAGCCCTCGTCGTCGAGACGATCCAAGCCACCGAGGTCCTCGAGGGCGTCGATCCGAAGCCCGCCAAGAGCCGCTTCGGTATGGAGCGGGTCAACTGGACCGGCACGATCGTCCTCATCCTCTGCGCGATCACGGTCTTGCTGCCGCTCTACGTGACCGTCACGATGGCGTTCAAGACGAGCGCGCAGGCCGTCGACGGCAACGCATTCTCGCTTCCTGCGCCGTTCAGCGTCGACGGCTTCGTCGCCGCATGGAATCTCGTCAACTTCCCGGTCGGGGCGGCCATGTCGGTGCTGGTCACCGCAGGCACCGTCACCGCGACGATCTTCCTCGCAGCATTCGCCTCGTTCGCGATCGTCCGCAATTGGGATCGCAAGCTCTTCCGCTACTCGTTCTTCTACCTGCTCGCGGCGATGTTCATCCCGTTCCCGGTCGTCGCGCTGCCGCAGGTGCAGCTGACCGGACTCGTCGGACTCGACAACCCGGTCGGCGTGATCATCCTCGCGACCATGTTCCAGCTGAGCTTCAGCGTGCTGCTGTTCACCGCCTTCCTGCGCTCGATCCCGTTCGAACTGGAAGAGAGTGCGCGTATCGACGGCGCGTCCACCTGGCAGACCTTCTGGCACTGATCTTTCCGCTGCTCGCGCCGATGAGCGCGACGATCGGCATCTTCGCCTTCCTGTACGCATGGAACGACTTCATGATGCCGTCGCTCATCATCGCCGACCCTGCGCTGCAGACCCTTCCCGTGCTCAGACTCGCTGTTCCAGACGCAGTTCAGCAACAACTACAACGTGTCGTTCGCGTCGTACCTCATGGCGATGGCTCCGGCGATCATCGTGTACCTGTTCACTCAGCGATGGGTGATGGAAGGCGTGACGCAGGGAGCCGTCAAGGGCTGATGCGCGGCATCAGCCTCACCATCGAATCGAAAGGAACCCGGTCTGAAGTGACCACCGCTGCACGCACCCTCCCCTCGCCCTCGTTTTCCCGCGACGACGCCTCCTGGTGGCGCCAAGCCGCCGTCTATCAGGTGTATCCCCGCAGCTTCGCCGACGCCGACGGCGACGGTCTGGGAGACATCGCGGGAATCACCTCCCGGGTGCCGTACCTCGCCGAGCTCGGCATCGACGCCGTCTGGCTGAGCCCGTTCTATCCGTCCGCGCTCGCCGACGGCGGGTACGACGTCGCCGACTACCGCGATGTCGACCCCCGGCTGGGCACACTGGCCGATTTCGATGCGATGCTCACGGCGCTGCACGCGGTGGGCATCCACGTCGTGGTCGACATCGTGCCCAACCACACCTCCGACCAGCACGAGTGGTTCCAGGAGGCGCTTGCTGCCGGGCGCGGTTCGGCAGCGCGCGATCGCTACATCTTCCGGGAGGGAAGAGGGCCCGACGGGTCGGAGCCTCCCACGGACTGGGAGTCGCTTTTCGGCGGTTCGGCGTGGGAGCGGGTCGCGGACGGACAGTGGTATCTGCACTTCTTCGCGGTCGAGCAGCCCGACCTCAACTGGTCGCACCGCGAGGTGCGCGATGACTTCGTGCGCACGCTGCGGTTCTGGTCGGATCGCGGCGTCGACGGTTTCCGCATCGACGTCGCGCACATGCTGACGAAGGATCTGACCGAACCGCTGCCGACGCAGGCCGAGCTGAACGACCTGCCCCGAGACGGGCAGCACCCCACCGTCGACCGGGATGACGTGCACGAGGTCTACGCCGAGTGGCGCGCGGTCTTCGACTCTTACGACCCGCCGCGCACGGCGGTGGCGGAGGCATGGGTCGACCCCGCGCGCGTACCGCTGTACGCGAGCGCCGAGAGCCTGGGCCAGGCGTTCAACTTCGATCTGCTCGAGGCGGACTTCGACGCGGAGCAGTTCCGCAGGATCGTGACCGCGAACCTCGAGCTGGCGGCGTCGTCGGGATCGTCCACGACGTGGGTGCTGTCCAATCACGACGTCGTCAGGCATGCCACGCGCTATGGACTGCCGCATCCGTCGCGCGACGCAGACGGGCGGCCCGCGCGCAAGCACGGCAACGAGTGGCTGCTGTCGGGGGGCAGGCAGCCCGCACTCGACCGCGCAGGTGGACTTCGGCGCGCGCGGGCCGCCACTCTCTTCGTGCTCGGGCTGCCCGGGCTCGGCATACCTGTACCAGGGCGAGGAGCTGGGCCTGCACGAGGTCGTCGAGATCGACGATGCCTCACGGCAGGACCCCACGTTCTTCCGCAGTCCCGGCCTGGACGTGGGCCGAGACGGATGCCGCGTGCCGCTGCCCTGGACGCGCAACGGCAGCTCGTTCGGCTTCGGCGATGACGGCGCGCACCTGCCGCAGCCGGGGTGGTTCGGCGCGGACTCGGTCGAGGCACAGGACGGCGACCACGACGCGACGCTGACGCTGTACCGCCGGGCACTGGCGCTGCGTCACGAGCTGCAGATCGGGCGAGCAGCTCGACGTGGCTCGACACCGGGCGGCCGGACGTGCTGGGCTTCGAGCGCCCGAACGGCTGGTCGATCGTCACCAACTTCGGCGCGGAGCCCTACGAACTCGACCGAACGGATGCCGTCCTCGCCAGCATCGATGGGCCACTCGGAATCGTGCCGGCCGAGTCGACGGTCTGGCTCTCCGCCCGCTGAGATCGAAGGCTCGCGGTGAGATCGAACGGCCGACCCTACCGGGAAAGACGGATGCCGTGTCCCGACACGATGGTCGGGACACGGCATCCGAGCTCCGGGGGGAGCGGGTCAGCCTGTGGGGCTGACACGTATATCACGTGCGGCGGCTGCCACTGATCACGCGGAACAGGAAGATGATCAGTGCGATCACGCCGACGATGAGCGCGACCCACAGGAGCCAGCTCAGAGCCGAGTTCAGTCCACCGAAGATCGCGAGAATGACCGCGATGACGATGATGATGATGAGGGCGAGGTTCATGGGAGGGTTCTCCTTCTGTCGCCGGGATCTGCGAGGTAGGCGCGACCCGGATGCCTCGGGGGGCACGGATACGAGAATGGCACCCCGGCGATGGACTGGGGGAGGGGGTTGACGAGCGACGATCGCCGGTGCTAGCGCTTCATCTCGCCGGAAACCGGGGCTATCTGCGTCGGCAGGACGTGTCAACCCCTTCGGTCCCGGTGCCGCACGGTCGTACCGTCGAGGAACACCAAGGTCCGCCAAGACCAAGGAGGAGACCATGCCGGACGGACGTGGATCGAGCAGCCCGATGAATCGCGAGCTGTACGAGGAGCTCCGCAATGAGGGGGTCTCGATGGAGAGCGCGAAAAGCATCGCGATCGCGGTTGCACGTGATCGCGACCGGACCGACGCGACAGCCGGCGCGACAGCCGACAGCGACTGACAGCACAAAGACAAGAGGCGGCGTGGCACGACTGGTCCGGGTGCGCCCGGGAGAAGACCCCGGCTACCGCCGCGTCCGTTCGGGCAACGGATTCCGCTACCTCGACGCCACGGGAGCGTCGGCGCCGCCGTCCGATCGCGAGCGAATCCATGACCTCGTCATTCCACCCGCGTGGGAGGACGTCTGGATCGCAGTCGAGCCCCACGCCCACATCCAGGCGATCGGTGTCGACGACGCGGGTCGGCGGCAGTATCTCTACCACCCGCGCTGGCGCGAACGTCGCGATCGGCGCAAGTTCTCGCGGGCCCTCGAGCTGGCGGCGGCGCTCCCCCACGCGCGCGGGCGCGTCACCACGGCCCTGCGCCGCGACGACCTCGATCGCGAGCGCGTCCTCGCCGCATCGTTCCGTCTGCTCGATGAGGCGGCACCGCGAATCGGCTCGGCGCGGTACCTCGCTCAGCACGGCAGCCGGGGTCTGACAACCCTGCAGCGCCGGGACGCCACGGTGACGGCATCCCTCATCACGCTGTCGTTCCCGGGCAAGAGCGGCAAGCGCGCGTACATCGAGATCGACGACGAAGAGCTCGCGGCCGTGATGGGTGAGCTGGGCGCCGGCCGCCCGCGCTCGCCGCTGCTGTCGTACCGGCGCGGCAACCGGCGCGTTCCGCTCACCCCGGCCGACGTGAACTCGCACGTGCGGTCCCTCACCGGAGGGGCGTTCACGGCGAAGGACTTCCGCACGCTGCGCGGAACGATCATGGCGGCCGAGACGCTCGCGCGGATCGGCACGGTCGACACCGCGAAAGAGCGCAAGCGCGCTGAGACTCTCGCCGTGCGGGCGACCGCCGACGCGCTCGGCAACACCCCCGCCGTCGCGCGGAGCAGCTACATCGACCCCGCCGTCTTCACGGCGTACGAGCGCGGAAGGCTGTTCGCGCTGGACGTCTCGCCCGAGTCGGCGATCCAACGGCTCCTCGTCGGCTGACGCATTAGTGTGAGGGCGTGTCGCGCCCACCCGTCTTCCGTGCACGGATGCTGGGGCTCGTGGTGGCGGGCGGGGTGCTGGGTGTCGCGCTCCGCGAGCTGCTGCTGCTCCCTTTCGGCACGGGACAGTCGGCGGCCGATTCGCTCGCGCTGCCCGCTGCGACGATGGGCGTGAACGTCGTCGGATCGTTCGCGCTGGGCATCGTGATCGGGCGGCTCGGTGATCGGCATCCGCTCACCCGTGGTTTCCTCGGCACGGGGGTGATCGGCGGATTCACGACCTACAGCGCCTTCGCGGTGCAGACCGCCGTGCTGCTGGGCGTCGCGCCGTGGGCGGGCGTCGTGCTCGCGGCCGTCTCGGTGCTGCTGGGTCTGGCCGCGGCGGCGCTCGGTCTGCGCCTGACGCAATCCTCGGCAGCCGCAGGCGGCGCGAGCTCCGACGGTCCAGAGGCCGCACAGTGAACGGGTGGGCTTTCGTCGCGACAGCGCTCGCGGGGGGCATCGGTGCGGGGCTGCGCTACGTCGTGGATGTGCTCGTCATCGGCGGCCGGCCCGGGCGGCTGCCACTCGGGACCTTCGTGGTCAACGTCACCGGATCCTTCGCGTTCGGGGTGCTCACCGGGCTGGGCGCAGGGTTCGTCGGCACCGACCTCGCCTGGGTCCTCGGGGTGGGTCTGCTCGGCGGCTACACGACCTTCAGCACGGTCTCGGCGGAGTCGGTGCTGATGATGCGCGCCGGCGAGACGCGCCGGGGCTGGCTGAACGCGCTCGTGACCCTGGGTCTCGGGGTGGCAGCGGGTGCTGCCGGGCTCCTCGTGGGAGGCCTCTTCTAGGCGGGACTCCCGCGGAATTCCGGCCCGGATATCGGCGATGCCGCAGATCGGGGCATGGGATACTGGGACCTCGATACATTCACGTATCCGTCGCAGGAACGTCTCTGCGACACGCGACCCGGCGATCTCCACCCGGGCGACCGACCTGCACCACAGTGAAGGCCACCGTGTCCAACCTCGCCGTCCTGAGCCTCAAGAACCGTGCGCTCATCGCCCTCGTCACGATCGTCGCGGCGATCTTCGGCAGCGCTCGCGCTGACGAGTCTGAAGCAGGAGCTGATCCCGTCGATCGAGTTCCCGCAGCTGGTGGTCGTCTCGACCTATCCCGGCGCGTCGCCCGAGGTCGTCAGCAACGACGTGTCGGTGCCCATCGAGACCGCGATCCAGGGTGTCCCCGGACTCGAGTCGACTTCTGCCACCAGCACGACGAACGCGTCGATCATCCAGGCGTCGTTCACCTACGGCACCGATCTGGCGACCGCCGAGCAGAAGATCAACCAGGCGATCAACCGCATCAAGGCCACACTGCCGGAGGGGGTCGAGCCGAACGTCATCTCGGCGAGCATCGACGACTTCCCGGTCATCCAGCTGGCGGTGACCGGCTACGACGACGAGGAGACGATCCAGGCGCAACTCGAGGCCTCGGTCATCCCCGAGCTCGAGGACGTCGCGGGCGTCAACGCCGCGCAGATCGTCGGCGGCGTCGGGCAGCGCGTCACGATCACGCCCGACCAGGCGGCTCTCGCCGCGGCGGGCTACACGCAGCAGGCGATCCGAGACGCCCTCGACCAGAACGGCGTGCTGTTTCCCGGCGGCGAGATCACCGAGGACGACCAGACCCTGACCGTGCAGACCGGCTCCAAGATCACGTCGGTCGACGAGATCGCCGCACTCCCGCTCGTGCCGTCCACCGCAGAGCAGTTCCAAGCCGGCACGCGCACGATCGCCGACGTCGCGACCGTCGAGCAGAACCAGGATCCGGTCACGACGATCTCGCGGGTGGACGGCAAGCCGGCCCTGACGATCGCCGTCACCAAGCTCCCCGCGGCCAACACGGTCGACGTGTCCACCGGGGTGCTCGCCGTTCTCCCCGACCTCGAAGACAGCATCGGCGGCGCCGAGTTCACCGTCGTGTTCGACCAGGCTCCGTACATCCAGCAGTCGATCGAGGCGCTCGCGCAGGAGGGGCTGCTCGGCCTGTTCTTCGCCGTGATCGTGATCCTGATCTTCCTGCTCTCGGTGCGTGCGACCCTCGTCACCGCGATCTCGATTCCGACCAGCGTGCTGATCACGTTCATCGGCATCCAGGCGTTCGGCTATTCGCTGAACATCCTCACGCTCGGGGCGCTCACGATCGCGATCGGGCGCGTGGTCGACGACTCCATCGTCGTGATCGAGAACATCAAGCGGCACTACGTCGGCGATGCCGACAAGATGCCGTCGATCCTGCGCGCGGTCCGCGAGGTCGCCTCCGCCGTCACCGCGTCGACCGTCACGACGGTCGCGGTGTTCCTGCCGATCGCGTTCGTCGGCGACGTCACCGGCGAGCTGTTCCGTCCGTTCGCGCTCACGGTCACGATCGCGATGACGGCATCGCTGTTCGTCGCGCTGACCATCGTGCCCGTGCTCGCGTACTGGTTCCTGCGTCCGGGCAAGCCGCTCCTCGACGCGGCCGGCAATGCAGGTCGATCCCGAAGAGCCCGAGGCCCCGCCGAGCCGCCTGCAGAAGGCCTACCTGCCGATCCTGCGGCTGGACGCTGAGGCACTCCTGGATCACCATCGGACTGGCCGTGCTGGTGCTGCTGGGAACCGTGGCGCTCGCACCGCTCATGAAGACGAACTTCCTCGGGCGACTCCGGTCAGAACACGTTCACGATGACGCAGGACATCGGCGCGGCGCCGAGTCTCGAGGCCGAGGATGCCGCATCCGAAGAGGTCGAGGCGATCCTCCTCGACATCGACGGCATCGAGACCGTCCAGGTGTCGATCGGCTCGAGCGGCTCTGCCCTGCGCGACGCGTTCTCGCGGCGGCGGCAGCGGCATCACCTACTCGATCACGACCGATCCCGACGTCGACCAGGTCGCCCTCCGCGAAGAAGTGCAGGCCGCCGTCGCCGAGCTCGACGACGCCGGCACGATCACCGTCGCCGGCGGCGGTGGTGGATTCGGCTCGAGCGACATCGCGATCGATGTGACCGCGCCCGATTCCGCGACCCTGCAGGAGGCGACCGACGACGTCGTCGCCGCGGTCACCGGCGCCGACGGCGTCGGGACAGGTCTCGAGCAACCTGTCGGCATCCCTCCCCTACATCGCCGTCGTCGTCGACGCCGACAAGGCCGCGTCGCTCGGTCTGTCGGAGGTCTCGGTCGGAGCGCTCGTGTCCAACACGATGCAGCCGCAGCAGATCGGCACGGTCGAGATCGACGATACGTCGCTCACGGTGTACCTCGCGGCGTCGCAGGTTCCGGCGACGCTCGACGAGCTGCGCCAGCTGAGCATTCCGAGCGCGACCGGACCGATCCCGCTCGAGGACGTCGCCTCGGTCGAAGAGAGCGAAGGTCCCACCTCGATCACGACCGAGGGCGGGCAGCGCACCGCGACCGTCACCGTGACACCGTCCACCGACGACCTGACGGCAGCCTCCGCGTCGGTCACCGCAGCGCTCGCCGAGGTCGAGCTGCCGGACTCCGCCGATGCGTCGCTCGGCGGCGTGCTCTCGCAGCAGCAGGACGCCTTCACTCAGCTCGGCCTCGCGCTGCTCGCGGCGATCCTGATCGTGTACATCGTGATGGTCGCGACCTTCAAGTCGCTGCGCCAGCCGCTGCTGCTGCTGATCTCGGTGCCGTTCGCGGCCACCGGCGCGATCCTGCTGCAGATCATCACGGGTGTTCCGCTCGGCGTCGCCTCCCTGATCGGTGTGCTGATGCTGATCGGGATCGTCGTGACGAACGCGATCGTGCTCGTCGACCTCGTGAATCAGTACCGCGTGAAGGGCCTGTCGGCGCACGACGCGACCGTCGCGGGCGGATCGCGACGCCTTCGCCCGATCCTGATGACGGCCCTGGCGACGATCTTCGCGCTGACCCCGATGGCGCTCGGCATCACCGGGCACGGCGGGTTCATCTCCCAACCCCTCGCGATCGTCGTGATCGGCGGACTCGTGTCGTCGACCGTGCTCACCCTGCTCGTGCTCCCGACGCTCTACAACCTGGTCGAGGGGGCGAAGGAGCGGCGAGCCCTGCGTCGCGCAGGCGGATCGGCTGCGGCCACCGGATCACTCGAGCCCGTTCTGGTCGGCGCGGGCGCAGCCGGTGCCGGCGAGCCCGTGCTCACGCGGCGCGAGCTGCGAGCCCGCGAGGCCGCGGCCATCGGATCGGCCGCTGCGGCGTCCGCGGAGGTCGACGTGCCGACGATCGACGAGGGCCCCGACATCGAGGTGCCGCAGGCGGACCCGTCGGCCGCGCTGGCGGCCGAAGTCGCCGACATCGAGGTTCCCGCGCTCGACGAGGGTCCCGACGTCGAGATGCCCGAGCACGATGCGTCCGACGACCTCTCGGCGGAGATTGCGGATGCCTCGCCCGAGGTCGTGGCGGTGGACCCGATGCCCGACGCGGTGGATGCCGATGCCGATGCGGATTCGGATGGCGAGGCCGAAGGGGATGTCGAGGCTGAGGTCGAGGAGCCGGCGGATCACGACGCTGAAGCCGGAGTCGAAGGTGAAGCGCCGATCGAGTCCGACGACGGGCACCACGACCGCCCCGCGTAGCGACCGGCGCAGCGGATGAGGACGCGCCAACCGGAATCGGATGCCGGCGCCCGCCGGATCCGATTCTGACGCTCGGCTCCGATTCCGTTGACCCGGTGCGGCGCTCGACCCGCACTTCGCTCGCGAACGCGCGGCCCGATTCGAGCCACCAGCCGCGCTGGGGGGAGTCGTCCCACGCCTCGAGCGTGGGGATGTCGCGGAACCGGTACAGCATGTACCAGAGGTCGCTGCCCTCACCGGCGCGCACCCAGCCCGAGCCGAGGAAGCCCTCGAAGGTCGTGGCGAGGTCGGTTCCGGCCTGCATCCACGAGGTCGCCTCGACCGCGCGTGACGGATCGATGCGCCGCTCGATCGCGACCGTGATCGGGTGAGCATCGGTATCAGCCATGACTCCATCCTCGCCCGTGATGGCGGGCCGGATTCACCGAGCGGGCTGCGCGTCAGGTGCGCGAACGGTGAGTGCCTGGGTGCTCAGGCTCGGGCTGGCGAGCGGTCTGGCCGCGCGTCACGCGACGACGGACACGAAGACTGCGGCGCGGGCGCACTGCAGCGCGCAGCCGCGGAGTCGACGACGGCGGGCCCTGTGCCGCGAGCGCGACGTGCTCGACGCGCGCACGCCGAGAGACCATGACCGTCAGGTGCATGCTGCCCACGCGCGCGGGCGCCGCGCGGGCTGGTTCGTCCGCGGGGCGCCCGACCGTGCGCGCGAACAGCAGAAGCCAGTAGAAGACCTGGACGAACACGATGAGCTCGAACGCCGCGAGGTTGATGAATCCGGCGATGTAGGGCGCGACCGTCGCGACCAGCCCGAGGCCGATGCGCCGGCTCACTCGACCGATGACCTGGTGCATGCCGCGCAGCATCCACCGGCTGGAGGCGAGGACGAGGATGAAGGCGAACACCGCGCCCGTGGACGCGCGATCGTGGAGGAACTCGTTCGTGCTGACCGGTATGACGCCGACGAACGAGAGATGGATGCCGAGCACGGCGACCAGCGATGGCACGACGGTCGCCGCGCGGCGGTTCGCCAGCACAGGTGTGCCGGCGTACCGCTTCATCTCGCGGCGAAGGCGCTGCGCGAACACCACGACCCCCGCGCCTGTCAGCACGATCGTCGAGTTGAACACGAAGCCCGAGAACGCCGCGAATGTGCCCAGGCGGCTGAAGTGGAGGTGCCACCAGAGCTGGTCGGGAGTGGTGGCGATCGAGATCAGGAGGCCGATGGCCAGGAGTGCGGCGGTGGCAAGGCCCACCTGGGACGCGGTGCTGTCTCGCAGGAGCGCGAGCATGCGTGGCGCGCGTCGAACCGGGGCGAGGCGTCGGACGAGTGCGGGTGCGTCGGCAAGGAGGGCCACGGCGGAGGTCTGGCCTTTCATGAGGCGAGAGCGTCAGCGCTCCCGCCCTGCAGGTACTCCAGGCGCAGCCGCTTATCCCCCGGATCGTCGGTGCTGTTCGGGCAATGGTGCTCCCTCCCAGCAGGCATTGCTTGGGTTGAGAGTATCCTTTCCGCGCGAGCCCGGGCGAATCCGCCGACCCGAACACGATATTCGCGCCGGCCGCTGACACCCAGGAAGCGGATGAAGACCGCGATCCAGCCGAAGATCAGCGCGATGCACGATCACGACCGAGATCGTGTTGACGGTGAACTTTCCACGATGCCAGCGACCTGCGCCACTCCTGGCCCAGCCGATTGCGCGACCGTCAGTAGCCGGTGCCCGACGCGGCCGTGGCGGCGGCCGCGTAGATCGCCTCCGACTCCGCCCGGAGTGTGGGGGCGGGTGCGACGCCCTCGGGGTGCGTGGTGACGGTTTTCGTGGTCATGGCGGCACTGTAGGACCGGGATGCCGAGGCGACGGGCATCCTCACAGGGTCGTGATCGACCCGTCGGCTAGACTGAAGCGTCGGCTCTGGACACCGCGCATGTCGTGCGGATGGGTTTGTGAGTCCAAGGGGCCGATGGTGGGAGCGAATCCGCTCCGGCGACCATCACGTTGAATGGCCCCCGGCCGACGATAGTCCGGGCAACTCCGTGCCGCATGTTGCGGCGTTCGCGGCAGTGAATCTGCGCGGTTACACCCTGCGCAGATGACGTCTGCGCGCGGACTGTGGAGTGCTGTTCTCAGCTGAGACAACCCAGAAGGACATCATCATGCCCAAGAGCAAGAAGCCCGCCGGCGGACGCCCCGCCAAGAACTTCGAGCCGCGCTACGGCGAGAAGAAGACGCCGTTCCATGATCGTGCGCGCACGGGATCGGCCGCCAAGCCCGGCAGCAAGAGCCCGAGCCACCGCGGCTATCGCGCCGCCGAAGAGGGCTCGGCACCGACCGGTGCCCCCAAGACGCGGTGGACGGCGACCCAGCGCGCCGGCCGCGACGAAGCCCGCGGCATCCGCACGCATTCGCAGACCGATCGTCCCGCACGCTCTTACGATGACCGCCCGGCCCGCGGTGGCTACCAGAAGCCCGGTCGGGACGGCGACACGCCGCGTTCGTACGCCGACCGTCCGGCGCGTACGAGCAGCAACGACCGCCCCGCGCGTTCGTACGACGACCGTCCGGCCGTCGTACAGCAACGACCGCCCCGCGCGTTCGTACGATGACCGTCCGGCGCGTTCCAACGACCGCCCGGCGCGTTCCAACGACCGTCCGGCGCGCTCGTACGATGACCGCCCGGCCCGTTCGTACAGCAACGACCGCCCGCAGCGCTCGAACAGCGAGCGGCCCGCGCGGCCGTACGGCAACGACCGTCCGGCGCGTTCGAACGATGAGCGCCCGGCCCGCCGGGAGTACTCCAACGATCGCCCGGCGCGTTCGTACGATGACCGCCCGGCCCGTTCGTACAGCAACGACCGCCCGCAGCGCTCGGCCGACGATCGCCCGCGCGGCACCCGTCCCGCCGGACGTTCCGACTGGAACAGCGCCACCCCGCGCACACAGGCGCATGAACAGCACGTCGACGTCGTCCACGAGCGCCTGCAGGCCGAGGCGATTCAGGCCACCGATGTCGACGGCGTGAGCTTCGGGGCCCTCGGGCTGGGCGAGAACATCGTCCGCACGCTCGCCGACCTCGGTGCCGCGGCACCGTTCGCGATCCAGGCCGCGACCATCCCCGAGATCCTCGCGGGTCGCGACGTCCTCGCCCGTGGCCGCACCGGCTCGGGCAAGACCATCGCGTTCGGCGCCCCGCTCGTCGAGAACGTCCTTCGGGCTGGAGCCGGTAAGAAGCGCGAGTTCGGCCGCAAGCCGAAGGCGCTGATCCTGGCCCCGACGCGCGAACTCGCGCTCCAGATCGACCGCACGATCCAGCCGATCGCCCGCAGCGTGGGCCTGTTCACCACGCAGATCTACGGCGGCGTGCCCCAGGCGCGCCAGGTCGGTGCGCTCAAGAAGGGCGTCGACATCATCATCGGCACTCCGGGTCGCATAGAAGACCTCATCACCCAGCGCAAGCTGGACTTGAGCGAGGTCATGGTCGCCGTGATCGACGAGGCCGACCACATGTGCGAGCTCGGCTTCCTCGAGCCCGTCCAGCGCATCCTCCGCGAGACCGCGGACGGCTCGCAGAAGCTGCTGTTCTCGGCCACGCTCGACCGTGAGGTCTCGGCGCTCGTCGACGAGTTCCTCGTCAACCCGTCCGTGCACGAAGTCGCGGGCGAAGACCAGGCCTCCAGCACGATCGATCACCGCATCCTGGTGATCGAGCACCGCGACAAGGCCCAGATCCTCGACCAGCTCGTCGACCGCGAGGGCAAGACCCTCGTGTTCGCCCGCACCCGTGCGTACGCCGAGATGCTCGCCGAGCAGTTCGCCGACATCGGCATCCCGGCGGTCTCGCTGCACGGCGACCTCAACCAGGCCCGCCGCACGCGCAACCTCGAGCGTCTGACCTCGGGCCGGGTCAACGTGCTCGTCGCCACCGATGTCGCCGCGCGCGGCATCCACGTCGACGACATCGATCTGGTGATCCAGGCCGACGCGCCCGACGAGTACAAGACGTACCTGCACCGCTCCGGCCGTACCGGCCGCGCCGGCAAGACGGGTCGCGTCGTGACGCTCATCACGCGTCAGCGTCAGCGCAAGATGGCCGAGATGCTCGAGCGCGCCGAGATCGATGCGCCGTACCAGAACGTGCGTCCGGGCGACGACACGATCGAAGAGCTGGCCGGCCGCGTGCCGACTGCCGACGAGCTCACCGCCTAGGCGGCGCCCCGCAGCAGCACCCGAACGGCCCCGGTCTCACGACCGGGGCCGTTCTGCGTTCTCCGGTGCCGGTCGCAGGGTGGACCGTGACACGTGAGGTTCGTGAGGCCTCCGTGCCGGCGATCCGAGAAGAGCTCCCGACGATCGGCTCGCGCAGCCGACCCGTGACCTCACCCGACCAGCTCCTCGAGCAGCTCGGCCGCGCGTGGCGCCCCGCCCCGACCGACAGACAGGCCGACGTCGCTCAGAACAGCCGGGCGGTCTCCTCAGTCACGCGACCGCGGGAGGTCGTCACGAACTGCGGACGTGCGGCGAGACCGGGCATCGCCGAACGGCGCGGCTCATCGTCCTCCGCGCGACCGTCGAGCCCATGCACGCGCAGCAGGGGTCGAACCCGTTTCGAGAGCCACGCCCGGTACGGCTTCGGCGCATTCGCCGAAGCCCCGGGATACAGGCCGAGGTACGACGACACCAATTCGGGATGCTCGCGCGCGAGCCACTGCATGAACCACTGCTTCGCACCCGGGCGCAGATGCAGCGCACCGAACACGACGCGGACCGCGCCGGCTGCGCCGATCTCGCTCAGCGCATGATCGAGCGCAGGGATCGAGTCGGTCAGGTGCGGCAGGATCGGCATCAGGAACACGGTGACCCGGAAGCCGGCGTTCGTCGCTGCCCGCACGGTCTCGAGCCGCGCGGCCGCGGAGGGCGTGCCCGGCTCGAGCAGTTTCTGCAAAGAGTCGTCGAAGACGGCGATCGAGAACGCGATCGACACATCGACGGATGCCGCCGCCTCGCGCAGCAGCGGAAGATCGCGCCGCAGCAGCGTCCCCTTCGTGAGGATCGAGAACGGCGTGCCCGACTCGGTCAGCGCGGAGACGATCCCCGGCATGAGCCGGTAGCGGCCCTCGGCACGCTGGTAGGGGTCTGTATTGGTGCCGAGCATGACCGGCTCCCGCACCCAGGTGCCGCGGCGAAGTTCCTTCTCGAGCACGTCGGCGACGTTGATCTTGACGATGATCTGCGAATCGAAGTCGCGACCGGCGTCGAGCTCGAGGTACTCGTGCGTTCCCCGGGCAAAGCAGTAGGCACAGGCATGACTGCATCCTCGGTAGGGATTCACCGTCCAGTCGAAGGGCATCGCCGACGCCCCGGGCACGTGGTTGAGCGCGCTCTTGCACATGACCTCGTGGAAGGTGATGTCGGCGAACTCGGGAGTCGTCACCGAGCGGACCAGCCCGTTGAGCTGTTCCAGACCGGGGAGGGCCGCGGCATCTGCCACGCCCAACTCCTGACCCTGCCAACGCATGCACCCATGGGAACAGAATTACGAATGTAAGTCAAGGCCAGCTAGAACAGAAGACCGATGAAACGCCGTCGCGACGACAAGGCCTCGACCGCCACGCTCTCGCAGGGAAGAATAGGGCGAGTGACGGCACCCGAACCGCACAACCCCCCGATGTCCCGTCGTGCAGCGAGAGTGCAGCGCGAGCGGGATGCCGAGCGCGCCCGTGAGGTGCGGACCGAGTCGCACGTCGACGCGGGAGTGCAGGCCGACGCCGAAGAGAACGCGGCGAGAGAACCGCTGCCGCACACCGTGCCGCTGCCGGTCATCGACCTGGCGGCCGCGCACACTCCCGTGCCCGTCGAGCTCCCCCTCCGCTCGAACGGTCGGCGCCGGACGAGCACCGGGCCCACGCCGATCCGAGTCGGTGCGCGCGGGGTCGCACCTGCCCCCACTCGTCGTGCGGCCAAGACAGCTCAGCTCATGGCGCCCCCCGCCCCGCCGGCGCGTCATGCCCAGGCACCGCGCACGGCGCGGCCCGGCATCGTCGCCGGCCTGGCCGTGATCGTGTCGCTCGTGCTCGCGTCCACGGCCACCGTCACGGCTGCCCTCAGCGGACCGGCGCTGCCCGGCGTCGCCGAAGGCCGCGTCGCCGCGGTGTCAACGCCTGTCGAGTCGGCGTCGCCGCCCGCGGAGGTGAGCGTGCCGCTGCCGGTGCCCGTCGAAGCGCTCCCGACACCGACGATCGAGGCCGCACCTGCCGTGGTCGAACTGTGCGGCATTCCCGCCTTCGCCGACGCGCTGGCCGCGGGCGACGATAACGCCGCGATCGCCGCCGCGGGCGGTGCCGACGCCTTCCGCACCGCGGTCGCGGGCGGCACAGCGCCCTGCGTCGCGCTGGACGATCCCGCTCGCGTGTGGGTCGTGCTCAACAAGACTCGTCCGAACTCACCTCTGGACTATCGGCCCGCGGCGCTGGCGATGCCCGACGGGGTGCGCAGCATCGAGGGCGGATCCCTGCGCACGGACGCCGCTGCCGCGCTTTCCGCGATGGCCGGCGCGTCCGCCGCTGCCGGTGCGGGCGAGATCGCGCTGCAGAGCGGATTCCGCTCCTACGAGACGCAGCAGACCACGTACGGGAGCCAGGTCGACGCCCAAGGGGTCGAGCAGGCCGACCTCACGAGTGCGCGCCCGGGCTTCAGCGAGCACCAGTCGGGTCTGGCAGGCGACGTCGTCGCGTGCGAGGGCGGCTGCGGAACGCTCGATGATCTCGCGGCGACGGCACAGGGTCAATGGATCGTCGCGCACTCGTGGGAGTACGGCTGGGTCACCCGCTACGAGGACGGGTACTCGCCGATCACCGGGTACAGCCCCGAGCCCTGGCACCTGCGCTACATCGGCCCCGAGCTCGCCCGGGCGTACCACGACGGCGGATGGCACACGCTGGAGGAGTTCTTCGGGCTCCCGGCGGCACCGACGTACCTGTAGTCGGCCACGCGCCGGAACAACCCGCGCGGCGGGGGGTGGCGGCATCCCACAAACGCGGTACCCAGTACCGCAGAGAATGGGATGCAATGTCACAGGCGTTTCAGCATGCGCCCCTCTCCGTGTCCTAGAATCGCCAGCGGCGACGCGGCCGCGCACGGCGATCACAAGACCCGGCCCGCGCCACCGACGTGGACAGAAGGGCAGGGCGCACATGGAACGCGACATCTACGACGAGGACCACGAGGCATTCCGCGACGTGGTCAAGGAGTTCGTCAAGCGGTACGCGACGAATGAGAAGCGCGAGCAGTGGGATGCCGCCGGCGAGATCGACCGCGCAACAATGCTTGCGGCGGGCGAGTCCGGCATTCTCGGGCTCAGCGTCCCCGAGGAATTCGGCGGCGCCGGGATGCTGCAGGACTACCGCTTCCGCGCGGTCGTCAGCGAAGAGACCATTCGCGCCGGCGTGGGATCGCTCGCCGGTGCTCTCGGCATCCAGGACGACCTGGCGATCCCCTACATCGTGCACATGGGCACACAGGAGCAGAAGGAGAAGTGGCTGCCGGGCATGGCGACCGGCGAGATCCTCGGAGCGCTCGCGATGACCGAGCCCGGAGCGGGCAGCGACCTGCGCGGTGCGAAGACCACCGCGAAGCGAGTCGAGGGCGGCTACATCGTCAACGGCGCGAAGACGTTCATCTCGAGCGGCAAGACCGCCGACGTGATCGTGACGTTCGTCAAGACCGGCGAGGGCAACAAAGCCGATGCGTTCAGCCTGCTGCTGATCGAGAACGGCATGAAGGGCTTCGACCACGGCAAGAAGCTCCACAAGATGGGCTTCCACGGCCATGACACCGCCGAGCTCTCGTTCAGCGACGTCTTCGTCCCCGCGGAGAATCTCATCGGCGGCGAAGAGGGCAAGGGCTTCATCCAGCTGATGATGAATCTTCCGCTCGAGCGCCTCTCGATCGGTGTCGCGGCGGCGGCCGCCGCTGAGGCCGCCTTCGAGTGGACGGTCGACTACACGAAGAGCCGTGAGGCCTTCGGCGAGCGGATCATCGACTTCCAGAACACGCGGTTCCGCCTCGCAGACGTCGCGACCACGGTCGACGTGCTGTGGGCCTATGTGGACCGCGCGATGCTGCTGTACAAGGACAAGAAGCTCACGGCCGAAGAGGCCGCGAAGGTCAAGTTCTGGACGACCGAGCGCGAATGGGAAGTGCTCGACATCTGCGTGCAGCTGCACGGCGGGTACGGCTACATCATGGAGTATCCGATCGCCCGGGCGTTCCTGGACGCCCGCGTACACCGCATCTACGGCGGCACGAACGAGGTCATGCGCGACATCGTGAGCCGCCAGATCGCAGGCAAACGGTAGCCCTTCATACGAAGCGACGGATGCCGCGGACCGGCCCCTCTGCAGGGCTCAGGGTCGCGGCATCCGGCTCTGTCCGATCTGGAGCCGTTCGTCAATGGGGGGTGGCGCGCCGAGCCGCCGCGGGTTAGCGTCGACGGAGTTGCCTACCCGGCAGCACCCCCCAACCGGGAGTCGACGAAGACCCCCGGCCGTGAAGGAGAAAAAAGATGAAGATGTCTGCACGACCTTCCCGAAGAGTGATCGCCGTCACCGCGGCGACCGCGACGGCCCTCGCACTCGTCGTACTTCCGACGAGCGCCGCACTCGCCGCGCCCCCAGCGGCTGCGTGCGACAACCGCAACAACAACACGATCGCCAAGCTGACAGAGTGCGTGTCAGCGGCGGGTGTGACCGAGCACCTCCAGGCGTTCCAGTCGATCGCCGACGCGAACGGCGGCAACCGCGCCGCGGGCCTGCCCGGCTACACCGCCAGTGTCGAGTATGTCGTCGAAACCCTCGAAGCCGCCGGCTGGAATGTCTCGCTCGATGAGTTCGCGTTCACCTACGTGGGTCCTGCTGAACTCGAGCAGACCGGTCCGATGACCACTCCACCGCCTCCCTATGACACGGGTGCCTTCACCGGCACCGGTTATGGGACGGTCGCGGGCAATGTGATCCCCGTCGATCTGGCACTCGACGCGCCGGCGACCACGACGAGCGGGTGTGAGCCCGGCGACTTCGCGGGTCTGGACTTCTCGGGGTCGATGGACATCGCTCTCATCCAGCGTGGCTTCTGCAACTTCTCGGTCAAGGCACTCAACGCCTACGCCGCCGGTGCCGAGGCCGTCGTGATCATGAACCAGGGCACACCCGATCGGCTGGACCTGATCGTCGGCACCCTGGGTGCAGCGGACGTCGTGCCGATCCCCGTCGTCGGAGCGTCCTTCGCTGACGGCGTCGCGCTTGCGCAAGCCGGCTCCACGGCGCGCGTATTCGTGCCCGCTCCCGAGTCGCGCCCGCAGGTGAACGTGATCGCGGAGCTTCCGGGCAAAAACGACGGCAATGTCGTGATGGCCGGCGCGCACCTTGACTCGGTAGCCGCAGGCCCGGGCATCAACGACAACGGCAGCGGTTCGGCCGCCTTGCTCGAGCTTGCACAGAACCTGTCGAAGCTCAAGCCGGAGAACACCATCCGCCTCGCGTGGTGGGGTGCCGAAGAAGCGGGACTACTCGGCTCACAGGCATACGTCGACGGGCTGAGCGACGCTGAGAAGGACCGCATCGCTCTGTACTTGAACTTCGACATGATCGGCTCGCCGAACTACATCTTCATGGTGTACGACGGCGACGAGTCGACCTTCCCGGCTCCCGTGGTCGTGCCCGAAGGATCGGTCGAGATCGAGGACCTGTTCGAGCGGTACTTCACGAGCGTCGGTGAGCCGTACGACGACGCGGAATTCAGCGGTCGCAGCGACTATGAGGCGTTCATCCTCGAGGGCATCCCTTCGGGCGGCCTCTTCACGGGCGCTGAGCAGGTCAAGACCGCCGAGCAGGAACTGATCTGGGGCGGGACGGCCGGTGAATGGTTCGATCCTTGCTACCACCAGTACTGCGACACGATCGACAACGTCAACCCGCACGCGCTGGAGATCAACTCCGACGCGATCGCGCTCGCCGTTCTCGCCTACTCCTATTCCACGGAGCTGGTCAACGGCGTCGTCGGCAAGTCGGTGCCGGGCGGGCTGAACCTGCCGGATCCGGCGGGACCGGAGGGAACGTTCCCCGCGGGTGGTGGTGGCCTCAGCCACGACCACGCTCTGACCGCGCACTGATCTGACGGACGAGGGGCTCGCCGCATCGGCGGCGGGCCCCTCTGCCGTGGGCGGAAGGGCGACGCGGCTGGTGCGAATCGCGCGAGCACGCCGAGCACGAGGCCGTAGATGATCGGCACGGTGGCCGAGACCGGTCCGCTGATGGCGCCGGCTCCCGCCGAGAGGGCTCCTGTGGCGACGCCGATCGCCGCGCAGGTGAGCAGGACGCTCGTCGAGAGCCGGGATGCCGTTACCACCTGCCCAGCGCAGTGCGCGCCTGTCGGGCCGTTTCCTTCAGGGCCTTTCCTCGTGCCCGCTGGAGAGTTAGGTTGGCGGCAGGCTGCGCGGCACCACCGAAAGCGATCGCGCGGCCGGCACACCCCACCGGGAGTCCGTCATGGGTCAACGAGTGATGCGCGCAGCGGTCTGCGCCGCGCTCGCCGCGCTCGTGAGCGGAACGAGCGCGACGGCTGCCCTCGGCGCCCCGCTCGATGTGGTCGCGCCCGGCCCGGCCGAGTCGCCCACCGGGACCTACATCGTTCTGCTCGACGAGGACCCCGCAGCCACCTACGCCGGCGGCGAGCCGGGCCTGGCCGCCACAGCCGCCCGCGAGGGTGAGAAGCTCGACTCGCACTCGTCGCGGGTGGACGAGTACGTCGCGTTCCTCGAGGCTCGTCAGCAGGAGGTCGCGGAGAAGGCCGGCGTGGAGCCGATCGCGACGTATCAAGTGGTGCTCAACGGCTTCAGCGCGCACATGACGACGGATGCCGCGGCACAGCTGGCCGCACTCGACGGAGTCGCCGCCGTCTACCCCGACCAGATCCTCCGTCCCGACACGATGACCTCAGGAGGCGCCGCAGGCGCTCGGTCCGCCACTGCCGTCGACACCGCGGTCGAGCCGACGAGTGGCGCGGGCGTGGTCATCGGCCTGATCGACACCGGCATCGCCCCCGACAATCCCTCGTTCGCGGGCGACCGGCTCGGGTCGAAGAAGGGCGTCGCCCCCTATCTCGTCGGCAACACGGTCGTGCTCGACAAGGGGGACGGTCGCCAGTTCCGCAGCGCGCGCCTCAGCGACGAGGAGTGGTCGCGCTCCGACTACTCCACGAAGCTCGTCGCCGCGCAGTTCTTCGCCGCCGGTGCCGCCGCCGCGGGCTTCGACTTCGGCCACGACACCCTGTCACCGCAAGACGTGGACGGTCACGGATCGCGGGTCGCGGGCATCGCGGCCGGCAACGCCGTGGGCGTCGAGATCGACGGCGCCGAGTTCGACGCGACAGCGGGATCCGGTCCGGACGCGAAGATCGCTTCGTACAAGGCCTGCTTCGTCGGGCAGGACCCGCTGTCCACGCTCGACGACGTCTGCGTCGGAAGCGACGTGCTCGCCGCCCTCGACCGAGCGGTCGCCGACGGCGTCGATGTCGTCAGCTACTCGCTCAGCGGACCTCCAGACGATCGGGGATGGGGGGCAGATGACATCGCGTTCCACAACGCCGCCGCGGCCGGCGTCTTCATCGCCATGAGCGCCGGCAACGCCGGCCCCGGTGCCTCGACGGCGCAGGGAGGCGCCCCCTGGTACACGACGGTCGCGGCATCCACCTCCCCCGCGTTCGAAGCGACCGTCCGCCTGTCCGACGGGTTCGAGGCCCCCGGCATCTCGGCATCCGTCCGCGACGCCGAACCCGTCAGCGCACCGGTCGTCTACGCCGGCGACGCGGCGCTCGACGGCTCGGCGGACGCTCATCTCTGCTACCTGGGCACGCTCGATCCCGCGGTCGTGGACGGCAGCATCGTCGTGTGCGATCGCGGGACGAATCCGCGCAGCGAGAAAGCGCGCGAAGTCGCGGATGCGGGCGGCGTGGGCATGATCCTGGTCAACGTCACACCCGATTCGCTCGACGCCGAGCTCGACGCGGTCCCCACGGTGCACATCGACGCGGGTGGGCGCGACGCGCTGCTGGCCGGAGCCGAGTCCGGTGCGACAGCGACCCTCGTGGTCGGAAATCTGACCGATGTCTTCATCCCGTCGCCTCAGATCGCGGAGTTCTCCGGTCGCGGGCCGCTCGGCGAGGGCGACGTCCTGACTCCGGATGTCGCGGCACCCGGCGTCGCCGTTCTCGCCGCGACCCACGACTCGCGGCCCGGCGAGTCCGCGTGGGACATCGCCTCGGGGACGTCGATGGCGGCGCCCCATGTCGCCGGGCTGGCTGCGAAGTACCTCACCGCTCGCCCGCAGGCCACCCCCGACGAGGTCAAGTCCGCCCTGATGACCACGGCCTCCGACACTCTCTATGCCGACGGCTCGGCCGGTGTCGACCCCTTCGCGCAGGGGGCCGGCCAGGTCGACGGCGACCGCATGCTCGACCCCGGGCTGTTGTATCTGAACGGGCCCGAGCAGTGGTCCGGCTTTCTGCGAGAGCACGGCCATGCCGAGATGGATGTCCTCGATCCGGCGGGGGACGTGAATCTCGCCTCGATCTCGATCCCTCAGCTGGGGCAGAAGCAGACGGTGACCCGCACTCTGACCGCGACGCGGGCCGGCACCTACGACGTCGCCGCCAGCATTCCCGGCATCGATGTCACCGTGAGTCCCGCGAGCCTCACGTTCGCGGGTTCAGGCGACACGCAGCGTTTCACGGTCGCGTTCACGAACGACAGCGCACCCGCCGAGGTCTGGGCGACGGGCTTCCTCTCGTGGACCGGCGAAGACGGCACGATCGTCCGCTCACCCCTCGCCGTTCGCCCGGCGATCGCAAGCGGAACCTCGCTCGTCGCCGGCGAGGGGATCGACGGCACCGCGAACGCGCAGTTCGTGTCGGGCGTGACGGGCGAGCTGACACTCGACGCGGTCGGCATGGCTCCGGTCGAACTGCTCATCGACCCGGACGACCCGGCTCCCGGCCACTCCGGCGATGCGGCATCCGGCGACGAGGACGGCCGCATCGCGTGGGTCGTGCCGATTCCCGCGAGGTCCCCGCTCGCGGAGTTCGCCCTCGTCGCATCGGATGGCAGCGACCTCGACCTGGCCGTGTACCGGCTCACGGGTTCGGAGGAGAAGACCTTCGACGAGAGCTGGAGATCGACGATCGCGGGCGAGGAGCGCGTCACACTCATCGATCCGCCCCAGGGCCGCTACCTCGTGATGGCCGATCTGAGCGGAGCCGCCGACGGGATGACGTTCGACCTGACGTCCGCGGTCGTCTCCGGCGCGGACAGCTCGCTCTCGGTCGCACCGCAGGCGCTGTCGGTGGTCGCCGGCCAAGACGAGGCGTACACGCTCTCGTGGAGCGGGTTGCGCCACGACACCGACTATCTGGGGGTCATCAGGTACGGAGACTCAGCCGCCCGCACGATGGTGCGCATCGACGCGGGTCCGCCCGCCCCGGTCATCGACGCACGGCCCGTCGTCAGCGGCGAAGGGCGGCTCGGCGAGCAGCTGAGCGTCGACCCCGGAACCTGGGTGCCCGAACACATGTCGTTCACGTACCAGTGGCTGCGCGACGGCGATCCCATCGACGGGGCCACCAAGAGCGAATACCGGGTGCGCGTGACCGATGCCGGCAGCGAACTGACGGCGCAGGTCACGGCCCGGCAGCGCGACAACCTCAACGCCGGAACCGCGCTCAGCGACCCGGTCGTCGTGAAGGCCGGCTCGCGGGTCGCGGTGACGATGAACCGCTCGGTGGGCACCGCAGACGACGCGTATGCGGTCACCGTGGCGGTCGAGACCGTGCGCGGTGAGCCGGCGGGCGGATCGGTGACCGTCTCGGTCGACGCGACGCCGTACCTGGGTACCCTCGCGGAGGGACGCGTCAGGTTCGCGCTGCCGGCGCAGACCCCCGGCATCCACGTCGTGGTGGTCGAGTACTCCGGCAGTGCGGAGGTCAGTGGCTCCACCGGGGTCTCCGGCTTCGTCGTCCGCGACGGACCGAGCGGCTGACCCCTCGGTTCTGTCTAGGGGCGCCTCGGTCAGATGCGGCGCCGACGACGGGTCAGCCGCACACCCGGGAGGGGCGGTGCGGGCACTCGCTCCTGGCCGTGACCCACGACGTGCCCGAACCGCGATGCACCGGCTTCCCATGCCTCTCGCGCGGCGACGATCTCTTCGTGCGACCGGCCCACGAAGTTCCACCACATCACGATCTCGTCCTCGAACGGCTGGCCGCCCAGCACGAAGATCAGAGACCCCTCTGGTGCACTGATCTCGATCGTGTCGCGTCCGGTGCCGAGGTAGAGCAGGTGCTGCCGATCGACCTCGATGACCGGGTCGGCGCCGGCGATGCCGGTGGTGACTCCGGTGACACCCTCGACGCCGACGATCGCGTATTCCCAATCGGGCCGGAGGGGCACCGCGACGCGCGCCCCCGGTGGGAGGACGACCTCGGCACCGACGATCGGGGTGTACACGCTCGCAGGCGACGAGACGCCGGCCAGCTCGCCGAGAACGACGGTGGCGCTCGCCGGCGGCCCCGACAGCGCCGGCAGGGTGAGCGAAGGCAGCTGTTCGTGGCGCTCGAACGCCGGCCCGCCGTGGCGACGGGAATCGGGGAGGGCGACCCACAGCTGGAGGGCATCCAGCGGCACCGCGTCTTCGCCGACCGAGTACTCGGAGTGCGAGATGCCCTCGCCGCTGGTCATGAGATTCAGCGCGCCGCGGCTCAGGACGACATCGCTGTCGATCGAATCCCGGTGGCGGATGTCGCCGGCGAACGGCCAGGTCACCGTCTGCAGTCCGATGTGCGGATGCGGCTCCACGCGCATGCGCGTGACCTGGGGTCCGAACCGGTCCAGGAAGCACCACGCGCCGACGAGGGGCAGATCCCGCTGCGGAAGCGAGCGGTGCACCGACATCGCGCGGACGCCGCCCAGCGGCACTTCGCGCGATTCGAGCAGCAGCGCGCGAGGACCGTCGCACTCGGTGCTCGACTCGGCGTGCACCGCGTCGTCGGCGTCCAGCCGTGTCATCGCACGAAGCCCGGTTCGTTCGGCCAGTCGATCGTGAGGCCATCGACGTCGTGGCGGCGGAGGTAGCGCACGACGAACGGGCACCGCGGAACGATCGTCTCTCCCCGGCTCGCGACGTCGGCGAGGGCCTTTTCGACCAGGATGCCGGCGAGACCCTGCCCCTTGAACGCCGGGTCGATCTCGGTGTGGGGGAAGACGAGGCGACCGTGCGTGTCGGGCTCGAACTCGGTGAATCCGCCGAGCACGTCTCCGACCCAGATCTCGTAGCGGCTCTCGCCGTCGTTGCGCTCGACGCGAGGAGCGGCGTCCTCTTCGGCTGCGGGTGTCGGACGTGCGGTGGGCTGGGTGGTCATGTGGTTCCCTTCGTCCCTCTGTTCAACGTACGGGCGGGTGTCGCATTCCGCCAGCGCGCCCGCCCCGCGGCCGGACTGGCAGACTCGGGGGGTGTCGACTTCGCTGCGTGACCGCATCCCGAGCGGTTCCGGCGACGACGCGATCTACGACGGATTCGTCGCGTGGGCCCTCGATCGTGGTCTGTCGCTGTATCCGGCGCAGGACGAAGCGGCGATCGAGATCGTCTCGGGCGCGAACGTCATCCTGTCGACGCCGACCGGTACGGGCAAGTCGCTCGTCGCGATCGCGGCTCACGCCGCGTGCCTGGCGCGAGGCGGGCGGACGTTTTACACCGCTCCGATCAAGGCGCTCGTGAGCGAGAAGTTCTTCGCCCTCGTCGAGATCTTCGGAGCGGAGACCGTCGGCATGGTGACCGGGGACTCGTCGGTGAACCCCGACGCCCCGATCATCTGCTGCACGGCCGAGATCCTCGCGAACCTGGCGCTGCGCCAGGGTGCCGCCGCGATCGTCGACCAGGTGGTGATGGACGAGTTCCACTATTACGGCGATCCTGACCGGGGGTGGGCGTGGCAGGTGCCGCTGCTCCTGCTGCCTCGTGCGCAGTTCATCCTGATGTCGGCGACCCTCGGCGACGTGACGGGCATCGCGTCGGATCTGTCGCGACGCACCGGACGGCCGACCGCGGTGATCACCGGGGTCGAGCGCCCCGTGCCGCTGCACTTCTCGTACGCTCGGACGCCGGTGCACGAGACCGTCGAGGAGCTTCTCGAGACGGGCCAGGCGCCCGTGTACATCGTGCACTTCTCGCAGGCGGCGGCCATGGAACGGGCGCAGGCCCTCTCATCGGTGCGGATCGTCAGTCGCGAGCAGCGCGATGCGATCGCCGAGGCGATCGGCGGCTTCCGCTTCACGACCGCGTTCGGCCGCACGCTCTCGCGATATGTGCGCGCCGGCATCGGCGTGCACCACGCCGGCATGCTGCCGCGCTACCGCCGGCTGGTCGAGACGCTCGCCCAGCGCGGGCTTCTCCGGGTCATCTGCGGCACCGACACGCTCGGCGTCGGCATCAACGTGCCGATCCGCACCGTGATGATCACCGCGCTCGCCAAATACGACGGGCAGCGGATGCGGCAGCTCAGTGCCCGCGAATTCCATCAGGTCGCCGGGCGGGCGGGCCGCGCCGGATACGACACCGCGGGGACCGTGGTGGTGATGGCGCCGGAGCACGAGATCGAGAACACCGCGGCAGTCGCCAAGGCCGGAGACGACCCGAAGAAGCAGAAGAAGATCGTGCGCAAGAAGGCGCCGCAGGGTTTCGTGAACTGGGGCGAGGCGTCTTTCGAGAGGCTCGTCTCGGCCGAGCCCGAGCCTCTCGAGCCCCACCTGCAGCTGACCGCCGCGATGCTCATCAACGTCATCGCGCGCGGCGGCGACGTGTTCGAGAACGTCCGGTCGCTCGTGTTCGACAACCACGAATCTCCGGCCCGGAGGTACGAGCTGGCCCGGCGCGCGCTGGGCATCTTCCGCACCCTGGTCGCGGCCGAGGTGGTCGTGGCCGATCCCGAGATCCGTCTCACGGTCGACCTCCAGCCGAACTTCGCTCTCAATCAGCCGCTGTCGCCGTTCGCACTCGCCGCGATCGGCCTGCTCGATCCGGGTGATGCACCCGAGGCCGCCGGCACCGGTCACTACGCGCTCGATGTCGTCAGCGTGATCGAGGCGACGCTCGACGATCCGCGCCCCGTGCTGTCGCAGCAGCAGTTCCTGGCGCGCGGCGAGGCTGTCGCGGCGATGAAGCGTGAAGGCATCGAGTACGACCAGCGCATGGAGCTGCTCGAAGAGGTGACCTATCCGCGGCCGCTCGCGCTCCTGCTGGAGCAGTCGTTCGAGGTGTTCGCGTCTTCTCAGCCCTGGGTGCGCGACTTCGAGCTGTCGCCGAAGTCCGTGGTGCGCGACATGTTCGAGCGCGCACTGTCGTTCGCCGAGCTGATCCAGGTGTACCAGCTCGCCCGCAGCGAGGGGCTGGTGCTGCGCTATCTGAGCGACGCCTACCGCGCGATCCGCCAGACCGTTCCGACCGAGGCTCAGACGCCCGAGCTGCTCGACATCATCGCCTGGCTCGGCGAACTCGTCCGCCAGGTCGACTCCAGCCTGGTCGACGAGTGGGAGAGCCTGATCAACCCGGTCGTCGACCCGACCGCGCCCGTGGTGCCGCCCGCGCCGCCGTCGGTGCTGACGAACCGCCGCGCGTTCCTCGTGCTGGTGCGCAACGAGCTGTTCCGCCGCGTGCGCCTTGCGGCGCTGCAGAAGGACGACGAGCTCGCCGAGCTCGACCCCGACATCGACTGGTCCGCTGCGCTGGACGCGTACTTCGACGAGCACGACGAGATGCTGACCGGAGGACCGGCGCGCTCGCCGAGGCTCGTGACGGTGGATGAGACGGATGCTGCCGCATCCGGCGTGTGGAAGGTGGAGCAGACGATCGACGACCCGGCCGGAGACCACGACTGGCGCATCCGCGGCGAGGTCGATCTCGCGGCATCCGAGGAGGAGGGTGCCGCGATCGTACGGATCACCGAGGTGCTGCGCCTCTAGCCCGGTCCCTCGTTCGGAGTGAGCACAGTCACGCCGACGGCGGCGAGGGCATCAGCCAGCTCGGCATCGGGCTGTCTGTCTGTGATGAACCAGTCCGCACGTCCCAGCTCGGCGATCTGCGCGAACAGGCGCCGACCGCACTTGGTGGAGTCGGCCAAAATCGCGACACGAGAGGCGTGCGCCATCATCTCGGCCATCATCGCGGCGTCGCCGAGGTTGCTGGTCGAGTAGCCCGTCGTCGCGACGGCGCCGACGGCGATGATCGCGATGTCCGCTTGTACGTCGACCTGATCGCCGCCCGCCGTCACCTGGAAGCTCACCGGCCCCGTCGTCGTCTGACCGACGGTTCGCACCGATCCGCCGAACACGTAGAGGTCACGAAGGGACTTGCTCGGGATCTCCGAAGGGATGCGCAGATTGTTTGTCGCGACGGTCAGTTCGCGCAGATCGCTCAGCTTGCGTGCCACGGCGAGCGTCGTCGTGCCGCCGTTGAGCATGATGACGGAGCCGTCGACGATCAACCCGGCGGCGAGCTCGGCGATCGCCTCCTTTTCGGCGGTCTGCATGTGGAGGCGGACATCCAGCGCGCGGTCGCTCCGTGGAGCGGCCGCCCTCGCGACGGCACCGCCGTGCGTACGCACGAGCAGGCCGTCGGCGTCGAGCTGATCCAAATCGCGGCGGATGGTATCTATCGACACGTCGAACGTCGCCGCGATCTCGGCGACGGTCAGCTGACCCGTGGTTCCGAGGTGTTCCAGCAGAGCGGCACGCCTACTTGCGGGCAAATGCCGCGACTTCTCCATGCGCGCGGTATCACGGGGCATACAGCAATTTCTAGCACGCCGTATCGGCGCGATGCATCAAAAATCGACCGATTGAGCACTAAACGGCAGAAAGCTGTGCGTGAAGCCTGCAAATACCCGAAAGTAACGGCGAGGTCACGATTCAGATGTCGACAGTTGACGGGGGCGACAGGATGTCGCTAGCATCACGGTTGTCGCAATAAACAGCAAATAAATGCGTAAAGCGGCAGATACCGGAAGAGGGAGAAAGATGAGCAACGTTGCTCGCAAGGGTCGCATGGCGAAGATCGCCGGAGCGGTTTTGGTGACGAGCGGAATGCTCGTCGTCGCCGGCTGTTCAGGATCCGGAGGCGGGGATGCCTCCGATTCGGGCGACGTGACGATCGAATTCGCACAGTGGTGGGAACCGGAGCTGCCCGACGGCGCCTTCCGCGGTCTCATCGACGCGTTCGAGGAGGAGAACCCGGGCATCACTGTCGAGCTCGTCAGCGGTCCCTACGCCTCGACGAAGGAGCAGCTGTTCGCGGGAGCGGCATCCGGCACCATGCCCGATGTCGTCGGACTCGACGGCGCCTGGGTGAACGACTTCGCAAGCCAGGGAGTGATCGCCGACTTGACGGCCCTCATGGCCGAGGCCGACTACGACGACAGCGAGCTGGCCAGCCAGATCCAGGTCGACGGCGCGACGTACATGATCCCCGTGGTCAACTTCGTCTACCCGCTCTTCACGAACGACACGCTCCTGGCCGACGCCGGCATCGCCGCTCCGCCGACCACGCGCAGCGAGTTCGAGACCGCAGCCAAGGCGATCACCGCCGGCGGCGCGGCATCGGGCTGGGCGCTCCCGCTTTCGCTGGAAGCTCCCAACGGTGTGCAGAACGACGTGATGTCGTGGGCGTGGGCCTCGGGTGGCACGATGCTCGCCGACGGTCAGCCCGACGTCACGAACGACGACGTCCGCAGTGTCGTGGAGTACATCCAGGGCCTGTGGGACGAAGGCGTGATCGCACCCGGATCCTTCACCATGAAGGAGCAGGACAAGGTCGAGGAGTTCACGAACGGCCGCGTCGGCATGATGATCGACTCGCTTTCGCACATCAACCTGATCCGCGAGAGCAACCCCGACCTGCAGTTCTCGATCTCGGCGATCCCCGCCGAGGACGGATTCAAGGGTGAGCGCGGCATTCCCTACGCTTCGTGGGGCATCGGCGTCGCGGAGAATTCGGAGCACAAGGACGCTGCATTCAAGCTCGTGGAATACCTGATGAGCGCCGACGTCAACTCGGAGCTCTCGACGATCGCCAACGCCTTCCCGGGCAACGTGAACTCCGCGCCCGACTTCACGGGCAAGGACGAGCTCTTCACGACGGCCTTCGAGATCTACCAGGCCGGCTACCCGGCGAACGAATTCACCGGGCTCCCCGTCGCCGAGCAGCTGATGCGCGAGTTCGGTGAGCAGTTCCAGGCCCTGCTGGATGGTCAGCAAGACGTGGATACGACGCTCGAGAACGCGCAGAAGGCGTGGCTCGCCGAGTTCTGAGCCCATTCGCAACGGGTGCCGCGAGGTGAGGAATAGCGCCTCGCGGCACCCGTCCACACAAGGATTCGTTCTCCAATGACGCAGACATACTTCCCCCCCGACACGACGACACTCGTCGTCGGGTCCAAAGCCGGCCGCAAGCGGCGCCACCGCCGGAACGCGGCTGAGGCCTATGGGTTCCTCGCTCCCACACTGATCCTCATCGTCATCCTCATGATCATTCCGATCGTGATGGTGCTCGGGTACTCGTTCCTCGACAACGTCATCCTGAACAAGGCGCCCGAGTTTGTCGGCCTCGACAACTTCGTCACAATCTTGAGCGACGGCGCATTCTTCAACGCGATCAGCAACACCCTGATCTTCACGCTCACGAGCGTCGCGGCCCACCTCGTCCTGGGCCTCACGTTCGCGATGCTCCTGAACAGTCCCCTCATCGACGGCGTCTCCCGGGCCTTCTTCCGCGGCCTCTACATCCTTCCGTGGCTGTTCACCGCTGCCGTCATCGCAGTTCTGTGGAGGATGCTGCTCGCACCGAACGGCGTGATCAACTTCCTCCTCAACACCGACATCGAGTGGCTCTCGTCACCGCAGCTGGCCCTGGCCTCCGTCACGTTCATCAACATCTGGGCGGGCTACCCCTTCTTCATGGTGAGCCTGCTCGCGGGTCTGCAGGGGATCCCCGGTGAGCTCTACGAAGCGGCGACGGTCGACGGCGCGAACGGACGGCAGCGCTTCCTCAACGTCACGCTGCCTCAGCTCAAGCCGATCATCGTGAGCCTGGTGCTCCTCGATCTGATCTGGACGTCGCAGCAGTTCGCGCTGATCTGGATGACGACCGGGGGCGGTCCGATCAATGTCACCGAAGTGCTCAGCACGTACACCTACAAGCTCGCGTTCAGCACGTACGACTTCTCGCTGGCTTCTACGAGCGCGGTCCTGATCCTGCTGATGTCGATGGTGCTCGCCTTCTTCTACGTACGCCACCAGAGGGCGAGGGACTGACATGTCGACTGCGATCAACAGAAACCGCGGCATCCAGCGCACGGGGGTCTACATCGGACTCCTGCTGGGCGCGATCTTCGCGGCGGCGCCGGTGCTCTGGATGCTCTCGAGTTCGTTCAAGTCGAACACCGAGATCTTCGAGCTGCCGCCCCGGCTCCTGACCCCCGGCTTCTCTTTCGATGCCTACATCGCGATCTTCACGAACCCCGAGACGCTGCGGTTCTTCCTCAACAGCTACATCGTCGCTGGTGCGGTCACGATCCTGACGCTTCTGGTGGCGATCCAGGCATCGTACGCGTTCAGTCGCTTCGAGTTCCGCGGCAAGCGCATCGTCAACGTCGTGATCGTCACGGTGCAGGCCGTTCCGCCGATCACGCTGCTCATCCCGTACTTCGGCCTCGTGGTCGCGCTCGGTCTCTACAACACCTATCCGGGCCTGATCTTCACGTACATGGTCTTCACGCTGCCGTACTCGATCATCATGATGACCGGCTACTTCAACACGATTCCGCGTGAACTCGATGAAGCCGTCCGCATGGACGGCGCCGGGTCGTTCACGGCGCTGTGGCGGGTGCTCGTACCGATCTCGGTCCCGGGAATCGTCTCGGTCGGCATCTACACGTTCATGATCGCGTGGAACGAGTACCTGTTCGCCCTGACCCTGACCAGGACGCTCGACATGCGCACGGTCCCGATCGGCATCCAGCTGCTCATGGGCCAGCACTCGTACGAGTGGAACCAGATCATGGCGATGAGCATCCTCGGGTCGATCCCCGTGCTGCTTCTCTTCCTCTTCTTCCAGCGCTTCTTCATCAGCGGACTCACGTCCGGCTCGGTGAAGAGCTGATCCGACCCCAAGACCCCATCGAAACGGAGAACCTCTCGTGCTTTACACCGGCAAGTCCATCCTCGACATCGCGAACGAAAACAACTTCGCGATCCCGGCCTTCAACATCAGCGACTGGGCGATGTTCAACGGGGTGATGGACATCAGCGAAGAGCTGGCCGCCCCGGTCATCATCGCGATCCACCCCGATGAGGTGAGCCACGTCACGACCGATCTGGTAGCCGCGATGCACTCGCGTGCGCACCGGTCGAGCGTGCCCGTCGCGATCCACTGGGATCACGGCGGAACGTACGAGCAGATGATCACGGCGATCCAGGCGGGATTCACCTCGGTCATGATCGACGCGTCTCTCCTGCCGTTCGAAGAGAACGTCGCGCTCACTCGCAAGGTCGTCGAGGCGGCGCACGTCGTCGGCGTCCAGGTCGAAGGCGAGCTCGGCACCATCGGTGCGAACGACAGCTACGGTGAGTCGGGCGCGGCCGAGATCATTTACACGAACGTCGAGGACGCCGTGCGCTTCGTCGAAGAGACCGGGGTTGACAGCCTCGCGATCGCGATCGGCACCTCGCACGGTCTGTACCCGGCCGAGAAGAACCCCGAGCTGCGTCACGATCTGCTCGAGCAGATCAAGGCGGCGGTCGGGATCCCGCTCGTGCTTCACGGGGGATCGAGCAACCCCGATGCCGAACTCGCTCGCGCGGTCTCGCTCGGAATCAACAAGATCAACATCTCGAGCGACATCAAGGTCTCGTACCACAACCGCATGCGCGAGATCCTGGGAACCGACGAGCGACTCCGCGAGCCGAACGCGATCCAGCCCGAGCCGATCGCCGCGCTCAAGGTGACTGCGGCCGAGAAGATCAGGCTGTTCGGTGCCGACGGCAAGGCCGGCCTGTACTGAGTCTCGGGCGCGAGGGAGGATCAGCGAGTGGGATCCGGATTGCTGTTGGGACTCGGCGGCACCGTCGACTACGAGATCGTGTGGGATGCTGCGGCGCTCCAGGGCCTCGCGGATGCGCATGGCGTCCGTGCGGCGGAACTGGACCCCGCAGCCCCGATCGGCGACGAGCGCGGAATCGTGGTGTCGATCCTGTCCTTCCTGCGGGAGGGGAGGGGCGGGGAGCGCTTCGTCGCGTCGCCGGCCGTGCTCGAGCGGTTCGCCGCGCGCTTCCGGTTCGTCTCGACGCTCGGCGGCACGTGTGTGCGGGCGGCGCTTGCGATGGCTGAACTCGGGATCGCGAGCACAGTCCACCTGGTGAGCATCGATGACACCGTGCGCCGGCTGCTGCCGGGGACCGTGTCGTGGGTGTGCAGCGCCTCCGCCGACTCCACCGACCCGCACGTCATCATCCAGTACCCCGCGGGGGCGGTGATCCGGCTCGTGGACGCGGAGCTGGTGGCGCCGCATCCGAACCGCCTCATCTACGTGAATGATCGGCCCAATCGGGAGCTCGTTCTCTCGCCGCGTCTTGAAGACCTCGCCGCCGAGTCTCGCTTGTTCCTGATCTCGGGATTCAACACGATCCAAGACCCCGAGATCCTGGAGGATCGACTTGCGCGCGTGGTCGCGGCCTCCGCCGCCATGCAGCAAGATGCTCTTGCGATCTTCGAGGATGCCGGATCCCACGATCCCGCTCTGGGGGTGCGAGTGCGTGATGTCATGGCGCGCACGGTGGACGTCTACGGAATGAACGAAGACGAGCTGTTCGGCTATCACGGCGGGCTGGTCGATCTGCTGGACGCCGCGGAGGTCGAGGCGGCGCTCCGTCGCACCGCCGAGCTGATTCCGGTTCCCGTGCTCGTCGTCCATACCAAGCACTGGGCACTCGCCCTGGCGCACGACTCCTCGCGATGGCGCGATGCACTCGAGGGAGCAGTGACTGCGGCGGCAACGAGGTATCGCGTGGGTGACGCGCTCAGCATGGCCGAGTGGGAGGCCACGCGACTCGTGCCGCGGCAGGCGCGGGCGGTGGAGTTCGCGCACGAGCTGGAAGAGCGACTCGGTGCGAGGGTCGCGGTCGTGCCGGCATTCGCGCTGGACACGGCGGCGCCCACCACGATCGGACTCGGCGATACGTTCGTCGGTGGGTTCATCGCCGCGCTCGCGCGGGATGAAGAACGCGGGATGCTGATCCCGTCGCTCCCGGAGGGCGGGGGTGCCACCCGCGTGGCCCCGCGGCCGGACCCGTCGCCCGACGGCTCGTGAGGGCCAGCGCAAATCCCCTGGCGTCGATGACGGGGAAAGTGTAGGAAGAGCCTGTAGGCGGCCATTCCGACTGTCTTCGATCAAGGAGGTTCACATGCGCATCCGAACTCGCGCGATCGCACTCGCCGGAGCGGTCGGCATCGTCGCCAGTCTCGCCCTGGCCGCACCCGCGTCCGCCGCGGAAGGAAGCAACTGCTGGGGCGTCGTGTCAGCCCAGGCAGCCAAATCCGACGGCGGCCTCGGCGAGCACGCCAGCTCGTTCGCTGGCGAGAAGCGCCTCGGTTTGGGCAACGTGGCGCGTCTCTTCGGCGTCGACGGCCCCGGCGGGCTCGGGTCGCTGCTGGCCTCACTCGACGGCAACGACGCGACCCACTGCTGAGTCACGCCGCGTACACCGGGGCGCCCGTTGGGGAGGGCGCCCTTCGTCTGGGTGTAGAAGAGGGTGTCGGCCGCGCGGGCTACCCTTGAGCGGATGAGCATCCCGTCAGCCGACCCCTACGCCGATGCGGTGTGGACCGGCGACGAGCCTCCGCCCGATGACGACTGGGAGCCGCCCGACGACTCGTGGGCTCCTCCACCCGACGATGGATGGATGCCGCCGACGACGGCACCGGCATCCGCACCGCCCGCTGTCCCGAGCGCGACGCCCGTCGCGCTACGCCACCTCCGGCGAGGCGCTGCACACCGTCTTCGGCTACGACGCGTTCCGCGGCAACCAGGCCGCCGCAATCGATCATGTCGTCGGCGGGGGCGACGCGGTCGTGCTCATGCCGACCGGCGGCGGCAAGAGCCTGATCTACCAGATCCCCGCGCTCGTGCGACCGGGCACCGGGCTCGTCGTGAGTCCTCTCATCGCGCTGATGCACGACCAGGTCGACGCGCTGATCGCGAACGGCGTGCGCGCCGCGTACCTCAACTCGACGCAGGCCGCGCCTCAGCGCGCCGCCGTCGAGCGCGCCTACCTGTCCGGTGAGCTCGACCTGATCTACGTCGCGCCCGAGCGGCTGTCCAGCGCATCGACGCGCTCTCTGCTGCAGCGCGGCACGCTGAGCGTGATCGCGATCGACGAAGCGCATTGCGTGTCGCAGTGGGGCCACGACTTCCGCCCCGACTACCTCACGCTGGGCGACCTCGGCGAGCAGTTCCCGGGGGTTCCGCGCGTCGCCCTGACCGCGACGGCCACCGACGCGACCCACCGCGAGATCACCCAGCGCCTGCAGCTGCCCGACGCGCAGCACTTCGTCGCGAGCTTCGACCGCCCCAACATCCAGTACCGCATCGACCCGAAGGTCGAACCGCGCAAGCAGCTGCTCGCGTTCATCCGCTCGCAGCCGGCCGGAGCCGCGGGCATCGTGTACGCGCTCAGTCGCAAGAGCGTGGAGCAGACCGCCGAGTTCCTGCGCACCCAGGGCATCGACGCCCTTGCCGTACCACGCAGGGCTCGATGCCTCCGTGCGCGCGGCGAATCAGGCCCGGTTCCTGCGCGAAGACGGCGTCGTCATGGTGGCCACGATCGCGTTCGGCATGGGCATCGACAAGCCCGACGTGCGCTTCGTGGCGCACATCGACCTGCCGAAGTCGGTCGAGGGGTACTACCAGGAGACCGGTCGCGCGGGTCGCGACGGCGAACCCTCGGTCGCCTGGATGGCATACGGCCTCGGCGACGTCGTGCAGCAGCGCCGCATGATCGACCAGTCACCCGGAGAGCGCTCGTACAAGACACGCCTCGGCCAGCACCTCGACGCGATGCTCGCGCTCTGCGAGACGGTCGCGTGCCGTCGCCAGAACCTCCTCGGCTACTTCGGCGAGGCATCCGGTCCGTGCGGCAACTGCGACACGTGCCTCGAGGCTCCCGAGACCTGGGACGGGCTGATCCCCTCGCAGAAGCTGCTGTCGACGATCGTGCGTCTGCAGCGCGAGCGGGGTCAGGCCTTCGGTGCGGGCCACCTGGTCGACATCCTTCGCGGAGCCTCGACCGACCGCATCCGTCAACAGGGCCACGACGCCCTGTCGACGTATGGACTCGGCGCCGACCTGACCGATCAGGACTGGCGCAGCGTGATCCGCCAGCTCCTCGCCCGCGGCATTCTGGTGCCCCAGGGCGAGTACGGCACGCTCGCGCTCGGCGAGCCGGCCGCCGCCGTCCTGCGCGGCGAGGCCCCGGTGCCGCTGCGGCGCGATGTGCTCGGTCGGGGCGGTTCGGGGGGCGGGTCATCCCGTGCGCGCAAGGCCGCGGCATCCGAGGCGCTCGCCGCCGCCGATCGTCCGGTCTTCGAGTCTCTCCGCGAATGGCGGGCCGGCGTTGCCAAGGAGCAGGGGATGCCGGCCTACATCGTCTTCGGCGATGCGACGCTGCGGGCCCTCGCCGAGCACCGCCCGGCGACGCTCGGCGACCTGGACGGGATCACCGGGATCGGCGCGAAGAAGCGCGAGGCGTACGGCGCCGCGGTGCTCGAAGTGATCGCGGCGTCTGCATCGTAGGCTGACCGAACGCGCCCCGACGATGATGCGCGCAAGGAGATCCGACGATGAGCCTGAGCAACATCGACATCGCCCAAGCGGCGCACATGCTTCCGATCACGGCGGTGGCCGAGCGCCTCGGCATCCCCGAACAGAGCCTCGAGCCCTACGGCCGCTACAAGGCGAAGATCTCGCTCGACTACCTCGCCTCGATACGAGACCGGCCGCCCGGCAGGCTCGTGCTCGTCACGGCCGTCTCGCCGACGCCCGCCGGCGAGGGCAAGACGACCACGACAGTCGGACTCGGCGACGCGCTCACGCGCATCGGCGAGCGAGCCATGATCTGCCTGCGCGAACCGGCGCTCGGGCCCGTGTTCGGCATGAAGGGCGGTGCCGCGGGCGGTGGCTATGCGCAGGTCGTGCCGATGGAGGACATCAATCTGCACTTCACGGGTGACTTCTCGGCGATCGCCGTCGCGACCAACCTGCTCGCCTCGTTGATCGACAACCACGTCCATCACGGCAACGCGCTCGGCATCGACGTGCGAAGGATCACGTGGCGCCGGGTGCTGGATGTGAGCGATCGCGCGCTGCGCGACGTCGTGATCGGCCTGGGAGGACCCGGCAACGGCTACCCGCGCGAGTCGGGCTTCGACATCGTGGTCGCCTCCGAGGTCATGGCGATCTTCTGCCTCGCAGCCGACCTTCATGACCTCAAGAAGCGGCTCGGAGACATCGTCGTCGGCTACACGCGCGACCGGCAGCAGGTAACGGCGCGCGACCTCGGTGCGCACGGAGCGATGACCGCGGTGCTGCGCGACGCCCTTGCCCCCAACCTGGTGCAGACCCTGGAGAACACGCCCGCCTTCGTTCACGGCGGCCCGTTCGCGAACATCGCGCACGGGTGCAACTCGTACCTGGCCACGAGTTCCGCCCTGCGCCTCGCGGACTACGTCGTGACCGAGGCCGGCTTCGGCGCCGACCTCGGGGCCGAGAAGTTCGTCGACATCCTGTGCCGCACCACGGGCCTGCGCCCGTCGGTGGCAGTGATCGTGGCGACGGTGCGCGCGATGAAGTACCACGGCGGGGTCGAGGTCGCCGACCTTGCCACCGAGAACGTTTCGGCGCTCGAGCACGGCATGGTCAACCTCGTGCGGCACCTGACGACGGTGCGCGAGACCTTCGGTCTGCCCGCCGTCGTGGCGATCAATCATCGCTCGGAAGACACCGACGCCGAGGTCGCCGCGCTCGTCGCCGCCGTCGAGAGCGCGGGGGCGGTGGCGGTCGTCGCGACCCACTTCGCAGAGGGCGGGGCGGGCGCAGAACAGCTCGCACGGGAGGTCGTCCGGCTGTGCGCGGAGCCGTCCGAGCTCGCGTTCACCTACCCCGACGAGGCCTCGCTGTGGGAGAAGATGCAGGCGATTGCCACCCGCATCTACGGCGCGTCCGAGATCACGGCCAGCTCCGCCGTGCGCGCGCAGATCAAGCGGCTGCAGTCGGAGGGATACGGCGGCTACCCGGTCTGCGTGGCCAAGACGCAGTACTCGTTCTCCACCGATCCCAGACTGCGCGGCGCTCCCTCGGGCCACGCCGTCGACATCCGCGAGGTGCGCCTCGCCGCGGGCGCCCGGTTCATCGTGATGGTGTGCGGCGACATCATGACCATGCCGGGGCTGCCCGCGGTGCCGGCGGCCATGACGATCGACGTCGATGAAGCCGGGCGCATCGTCGGACTGTTCTGAGCTCTCCGCGGGTGGATGAAAACCTAGTGGTCACTAGGTTTACACTGGACGAATGAGCGATGACGCTGCCGATTCCCGTCCCTGGTTCGACCCCTCCCGCCCGAGCGCAGAGCGGCTCGACCTGCTGCTGGCGGAGATGACCCTCGAAGAGAAGGCGGGCCAGCTCTTCCACGCGATGATCACCGCCGGTCCCGGCGGCACGCTCGCCGAAGCCCAGCCCGCATTCGGGCTCCCCTCGAACGAGGAATTCATCGCCGACCTCAAGCTCACGCACTTCAACCTGTTCGGCGCGCAGGACGCGGCATCCGATATCGCACGCTGGCAGAACTCCCTGCAGGAGCGCGCCCGCGCGACGCGACTCGGCATCCCCGTCACGATCTCCAGCGACCCGCGCAACCACTTCAGCGACAACCCGGGTGCGGCGATCCTCTCCGGCCCGTTCTCGCAGTGGCCCGAGCCGCTCGGCCTCGCGGCGATCAGGGACGCCGACGTCGTCGCCCGGTTCGCCGACATCGCCCGCCAGGAGTACACCGCGGTCGGCATCCGCGTCGCCCTGCACCCGCAGATCGACCTGGCGACCGAATCCCGCTGGGCGCGACAGCTGCAGACGTTCGGCGAAGATGCCGAGCTGACCGCCGAGCTCGGTGCCGCGTACATCCGCGGCTTCCAGGGCGAGGCCCTCGGCACCACCTCCGTCGCCACGATGACGAAGCACTTCCCGGGTGGGGGGCCGCAGCAGGGCGGCGAAGACCCGCACTTCGAGTACGGCCGCGAGCAGGTCTATCCGGGCGGGCAGTTCGACCTGCACCTGATCCCCTTCGAGGCCGCATTCGCCGCCGGAACCAGCCAGATCATGCCGTACTACGGCATGCCGGTCGGCACCGAGCACGACGAAGTCGGCTTCGCGTTCAACAAGTCCGTCATCACGGGCCTGCTGCGGGAGCACTACGGATTCGACGGCATCGTGTGCGCCGATTGGGGCGTCCTCAACGACCGACCGATCATGGGCCACCCGTACCCCGCGCGCGCCTGGGGCCTCGAGCACCTGAGCCCGCACGAGCGCCTCGTGGCTGCGCTCGAGGCCGGCGTCGACCAGTTCGGCGGCGAGTTCTGTCCCGAGCTCGTCGTCTCGGTGGTGCGGGACGGCCTCGTCGCCGAAGACCGCATCGACGTGTCGGTGCGGCGCCTCCTGCGCGAGAAGTTCACGCTCGGACTGTTCGATGATCCCTTCGTCGATGTCGCAGCGGCCGACCGGATCGTCGGCAGCGCGCACTTCCGGGCCGCCGGAGATGCCGCGCAGCGCGCATCCGTCACGATTCTCACGAACAGCGCGACGGATGCCGCCGGCCCGGTCCTTCCGCTGCGCACCGGTCTGCGCCTCTACGTCGAAGGGATCGCCCCGGAGGTCGCCGCTGCCTACGGCACCGTCGTGGAAACTCCGGAAGAGGCCGATGCAGCCGTCCTGCGTCTGCACGCACCGTACGAGCTGCGGGGCACGCCGTTCGAGGACTTCTTCCACGCCGGTTCTCTCGACTTCCCTGCCGCCGTCCTGGCCCACGTCGGCGAGGTCGCCGCGCAGGTGCCGACCGTGGTGGATGTCTTCCTCGACCGCCCGGCGATCCTGGGTCCGCTGACCGAGGTCGCCGCGGCTGTCGTCGCCAACTGGGGGGTGAGCGCGGAGGCGCTGCTGGACGTTCTCACCGGCGCTGCCGTCGCGCAGGGCAGACTGCCGTTCGATGTTCCGCGGAGCATGGCGGCGGCGGAGGCATCACGTCCCGATGTGCCGTTCGACACGGAAGACCCGCTGTTCCGCTTCGGTCACGGTCTCACGCTGTAACGGAACCGACCCGAGGGCGGCCTCCAGCTTCGATGAGGCCGCCGCTCGCGTCGGCTGGTCCGGCCGATCAGGGCACCGACACCGACAGTTCGTACTCGGAACCGTCGACCGCGGTGATCTCGATGGAGGCAGGCGTGTCCCCATTGTCGTCCGCGAAGGTTCAGGTCAGCTGTGTGCCGACCGAGACTTCGACCGTCGAGGCGTCCGCGTCCGCCCGCGCGTCTCACCGCGGCGGGAAGGTGCGGACGTGCTCGACCTCGAACAGGAACGGCCGTGCAGCGGCATCCCTCGTTCCCGACTCGTTCGGCAGGTCGTACACGTCCAGCATGAACTGCACGGGGTAGTCGAGCCGCTGCGGGACGGTCTTGACCCAGCGGCCGTCGATGAAGAACCGGATGCGCTCGGCGTCCCACTCGACGGCGTAGTCGTGAAAATCGGTCAGGTCGCCGTCGACCCAGACCTTCTCGAAATCGAGGGTGAGCCGCGGATCGCGCTGCGGCTTCACGCCGACGCCGACCCAGCCGCCCGTGTCGTCGAGCTCGCTGCCGAAGATCTCGGCGATGCAGATCTCACCGCAGTCGTCGGGGTGCTCTTCGAAGCCGATCGGCCAGAACGCGACCATCGCATCGGCGTGCGTGATCGCCCGCATCCGCACGTCGATGACGCCGAAGTGCGCCAGCCACAGCCGCCGCTCGGGCTGCTCCTCCCGCACGACGAGCCCGTCGCGGAACCGGTGCTGGCCGATCGCGCTGCCGAGGGGTCCTGAGTACTGGCCGGTCTGGATGTGCGACGCACGAACCTCGCCGTCGAACTCGGGTGACCACGGCGGCGTATCGGCGTCGATGCGCAGCGCGAGTCCGCGATCGCCTGTCTCGAAACGGGCGGCGGATGCGGCGCGCGACGACCAGTGCGGTGTGTAGTACGGCCACCAGCGGGACTCGTCGAGCGAACCCTGGTCGAACCGCTCGACGTGGTCGGGCTGACGCCCCGACAGATCGAGAGGCCCCATGTCGAGCACCCAGCTGTTGAAGCTCAGCTCTCCGCCGCGCCACGGCTCGGTACCCGAGCCCGTGTGCGCGAACCCGGTTCGAGCGCAGAGCGCGTTGGAGGCCCCGTTGTCGACGCCCGGATACGCGACCAGCAGATCGCGCCCGCCGTCGGCGGCGACCAGCCGGATCAGCTGCCGAAGCGCGGCCGTCGCCACGCCTCTGCCCTGCCACTCGGGCAGGACGCTCCATCCCGTTTCGTACGCGGGGAGGCCGTCGTGATCGGTCGGCCACCAGCCGATGCCGCCGGCCGGTGTGTCATCGACGTCGATGCGGAACATGTGCGCGTCGCCGGCTGCGTTCAGCCGGAGGTAGCGTTCGTGTCGTTCGCGCACCTCCTCCGGCGACTCGGGACCCCCCAGGTAGCCCGTCATCTCGGGCGTATTGCTGCGCTCGAGGAGGGGAAGATCCTCGGCGGCCCACGGCCGGAGAGTCACCTGCGTGTCGTCGGGTGTGCCCATGGGAGCCCATTGTCGATCCGGCCACCGACACCCGCAACCACTCGCGGGGCGATCGCATCCCCTGGCTTCGGCCCCGCCGCTGTCGGGAGCGCACAATCGCGCGGGCACACGCCGCCGGAGGGCGTTGTGGACATCGTCCAACGGACTTGGTGCCGACTTGTGGGAGTCCTACCGTCGAAGAGACTCCTCCCTCCCACCGAAAGGTGACGCAAATGGCCGACGCCGCCGTCCGTTCCAAGAAGCCCGCCACGAGCAAGCGCACGCCCGCCGGCGGTGCTCCGACCGCTCCGCACTCCGCCGCCGAGGCATCCGATGCGCGCATCGATGTCGACCGGGTCACCGACATGCTGCTCGGCACCTGGGCAGACACGCGGCGCGAGGCCCGCGAGATGATCAAGGACCCCGCGTTCTGGCGCGTCGACGGTCTGAGCATGCAGGAGCACCGCGAGCGCGTGCTCAGCCAGATGCACCTGCTGGTCGAGCAGGGCGGTGTGCTCCGAGCCTTCCCGAAGGAGTACGGCGGCGCGGCGAACAACGGCGCGAACATCGCCGGATTCGCCGAGCTGGTCGCCGCCGACCCGAGTCTGCAGATCAAGGCCGGGGTGCAGTGGGGCCTGTTCGGCTCGGCGGTGCTGCAGCTGGGCACGAAGGAGCACCACGACAAGTGGCTCCCCGGCATCATGAGCCTCGAGATCCCCGGCGCGTTCGCGATGACCGAGACCGGCCACGGCTCGGATGTCGCCGCCGTCGGCACCACGGCCACCTACGACCCCGACACCGAGGAGTTCGTGATCCACACGCCGTTCCGCGCGGCGTGGAAGGACTACCTCGGCAACGCGGCGCTGCACGGCATCGCCGCGACCGTGTTCGCGCAGCTCATCACGAACGGCGTCAACCACGGCGTGCACTGCTTCTACGTGCCGATCCGCGACGAGAACGGCGACTTCCTGCCCGGCGTCGGCGGCGAGGACGACGGACTCAAGGGCGGGCTGAACGGCATCGACAACGGCCGGCTGCACTTCGACCACGTCCGCGTTCCGCGCACGAACCTGCTGAACAAGTACGGCGACGTCGCTGCCGACGGCACGTACTCGAGCCAGATCTCGAGCCCGGGCCGGCGCTTCTTCACGATGCTCGGCACGCTCGTGCAGGGCCGTGTGTCGCTCGACGGCTCCGCCGCGTGGGCATCGGCGCTCGGCCTCGACATCGCGATCACGTACGCGAACCAGCGCCGTCAGTTCGACTCCGGCGCCGGCACCGACGAGGTCGTGCTGCTGGACTACGGCAAGCACCAGCGCCGCCTGCTCACCCGGCTCGCGACGACGTACGCGTCGATCTTCGTGCACGACGAGTTCCTGCAGAAGTTCGACGCGGTCTTCAGCGGCAAGGCCGACACGGATGCCGACCGCGAAGACCTCGAGACGCTCGCGGCCGCTCTCAAGCCGCTGTCGACCTGGCACGCGCTCGACACCTTGCAGGAAGCCCGCGAGGCCTGCGGCGGTTCCGGATTCCTGTTCGAGAACCGTCTGGTCGGACTCCGCGCCGACCTCGACATCTACGCGACGTTCGAGGGCGACAACAACGTGCTGCTGCAGCTCGTCGGCAAGCGTCTGCTCAGCGACTTCGGCAAGCAGTTCAAGGGCAAGGACGCCAAGGCGTCTGGCGGCCTACGCCGCTCGGCCAGACCGCCGGCAAGGTGTTCCACGGCGCCGGACTGCGGCAGCTCGGCCAGGCGGTCAGCGACTTCGGTTCGACCGCGCGCGCGGTCGAACGCGGCCTTCGCGCCGATCAGCAGCACGAGCTGCTCACCGGACGAGTGCAGCAGATGGTCACCGACATCGCGGCGCGCCTGCGTCCCGCATCCGGTCTCTCGTCCGCCGATGCGGCCGCCCTGTTCAACGCGAATCAGTCCGAGCTGATCGAGGCCGCCCGCGCTCACGGTGAGCTGCTGCAGTGGGAGGCGTTCACGGATGCCGTCAACGCGGTCGAGCACGACGGGACCAAGCGCGTCCTCACCTGGCTGCGCGACCTGTTCGGACTCGGCCTGATCGAGAAGCACCTGGCGTGGTACCTGATCAACGGGCGCCTGTCGGCGCAGCGTGCCGCGGCCGTGTCGTCGTACATCGACCGGCTCTGCCTGCGCCTGCGGCCGCACGCGCAGGACCTCGTCGACGCCTTCGGCTACGCCCCCGAGCACCTGCGCGCTCCGATCGCCTCCGGCGCGGAGCAGGCGCGCCAGGACGAGGCCCGCGAGTACTACCGTGCGCTTGCCGAGTCGGGCGAGGCTCCGATCTCCGAGAAGGTCGCGAACAAGAAATAGCAGCGGCGCTCACGCGCGCACTTCTGCAACCAGGTCGAGCAGTTCGCGCAACGGCGCGCGAAGCACCCGCACGCGCAGGAGCGGCAAAGAGAGCCTCAAGAGACGAAGCCCGCCGTCGAGCAGTCGATGAGTCCGCTGACGGCCGGGCGAGGAGTCGTAGACCCAGAAGAGCGCCAGCAGCAGGTGCGCGATCATCAGGGCCGACGGCAGCGCTTCTTCGAACTCGACGGGCACAGACCTCTTGGCGCCGATGACGGCATCGCGGAACACCCCGACCACGATGTCGCGCGACGGGGTCGATTCCTCGGAGAGGGGGTTGACCGCTGAGCGGGGCGACATCGCCGCGGAGAGGAACTCGGGCGCGAAGCGGTGATACGGCTCGAGCTCGGCCAGTCCGGTCCGGAACACCAGTGCGAGCCGGTCGACGAGATCGTCGGTGCCGGCCAGCAGCGGCGTGACGGCGTCGCGATGTGCGAGCTGCACATCGAGGTAGAGCTCCTGCACGAGGTCGTTCTTGCTCGCGAAGTGGTAGTTCGTCGTCCCGACCGAGATGCCCGTCTCCTGCGCGATGAGGCGGATCGTCGTCGCGTCGTAGCCGCGCTCGCGGAAGGACCTCAGCGCCACCCCTCGGATCAGCGCACGCGTTCGCTCGCTCTTGGTCGTCGTGTGCATCGAGCCGGCGTCCGCCGTCACAGTCCGTCCGTCTCGCCGCAGGGGACGTATTCGTAGGTGAAGGTGCCGGCGTAGCGGAAGATCTCGCCGACGAGGGGCGCTCGAACACGGACATCGACATGCTGGCGTTCGTCCACTGCCCGCTCGTCGACCGTGACCTGCGCGAATGCAGGCAGCGGCACGGCGAGCGCACCGAGCCGGAGGGAGAGCTTTCGCGACACCAGGCGCACCCCGCCCTGGTCGACGATGACGTCCAGCGTCAGCTCGAGTCGGCCGCGCTTCCCGATGCGCTCGACCAGGCGCCCGTCGATGACGAGCACCGTGTCGCGCATGACCCGCACCCGGTGCGGGAACACGAATGTCCGCGTCGCGGTCAGGGTCCCGTCCGGCTGCGGCGCATTGATGACCGTGAAGGGCACGTCGTGCCCGACCTCGGGAAACAGAATCCGCCATCGCGCGGTCACGGCGAAGACCGGCCGTAGCAGGCCCACCCGGCGAGCCCGCGGTGTCGTAGACACCACGACCCACTCCCACTGTTCCCGGAGGCGTGGGGCCGAAGTATGTTCTCAGCCGCGGATCGAGGTCGTCCCACGCTCCCTGCAGCACCTGCTGGTACACCGAGCCCGACGTGAGGTGTTGCATGTCGCTCAGAGTATCCTATTCTGAACACGTTCAGAAATGAGGCATCGTGATCAACCCACGACGTATGGTCATCGCGGGCGCGACAGGATTCATCGGCCGCACGCTCGCCGAAGTCTTCCGTGCGGACGGTTGGGACGTCCAGACCATAGGACGACAGGCCGAGGTCACCTGGTCGGACCCCGCGGCGGTGGCCCGAGCAGTCGAAGGCGCAGACGTGCTCGTCAACCTCGCAGGCAAGTCCGTCGACTGCCGCTACAACGACGCGAATCGCGAGGAGGTGCTGCGCTCACGGGTTGAGACGACGCGGATGCTGCGCCACGCGGTCGCGGCCACAGCCGACCCACCGAGAGTCTGGCTGAACGCCTCGACCGCGACGATCTATCGGCACGCAATGGACCGTCCGCACACCGAAGAGACCGGCGTGATCGGAAGCGGCTTCTCGGTCGATGTCGCCTCGAGCTGGGAGCGGGAGTTCTTCGACGGCGAGCTGCCCGGCACGCGGAGAGTCGCGCTGCGGATGGCGATCGTCCTGGGCGACGGTCCGGCGACCCGCATGCTGGTGCGCCTGTCGAGGCTCGGTCTCGGGGGGCCCCACATCGACGGGCGCTGGCCGCAGCACCAGCGGTACCGGGGCATCGGGGAACACCCGAGCGGCAACGGCCGCTCGCCGCACCACGACACGCGCGGCCGCCAGCGCTTCAGCTGGATCCACATCGATGACGTCATCGGCGGCATCCGATTTCTGATCGAACGCGACGACATCGCGGGGCCGGTGAATCTCGCCAGCCCCAACCCGTCCGACAACCGCACGCTGATGCGCACCCTGCGCCGCATCGTGGGCGCTCCGGTCGGGCTTCCCGCTCGCCGATGGATGCTGGAGCCCGCGATGTGGGTGCTGCGCACCGAACCCGAGCTCGTACTCAAAAGCCGCTGGGTGCTGCCGGCGCGACTCATCGCCGCCGGCTACCGGTTCGCGCACCCCGATCTCGAAGAGGCGCTGAGGGACTGCGTGCAGCGGCTGTCGGCTCCCGCCCGTAGGGTGGCTGGGTGAGCGCGGATGTGAGAGTCGGCCCCGATGCGGTCGCGCGCTGCGCCTGGGTCGGCGACGACGACGAGTATCGCCGCTACCACGATGAGGAGTGGGGCAGACCCCTTCACGGCGACCGACCGCTGTTCGAGAAGATGGCCCTCGAGGGCTTTCAAGCGGGACTCTCGTGGATCACGATCCTGCGCAAGCGCCCGCACTTCCGGGAGGTTTTCTCGGGGTTCGACCCCGCGGCGGTCGCCGCGTTCGACGAGAGTGACGTCGAACGACTGATGCAGGATGCCGGAATCATCCGGAACCGCGCGAAGATCCTCGCGACGATCTCCAACGCCCGCCTGCTGCTGGAGATGGAGCCCGGCGAGTTCGATGCCTTCATGTGGTCGTTCGCACCCGTCGACTGGCCCCGACCGACCGCTTTCTCCGACGTCGCGGCGACGACCACCGAGTCGGACGCGATGAGCAAGGCGCTGCGCAAGCGCGGCTTCCGCTTCGTCGGCCCGACCACGATGTACGCCCTGATGCAATCCGCAGGGATGGTCGACGATCACGTCGAGGGGTGCTGGCGCGCTCGAGATCGCTGACCGCGGGCCGTAAACCCCGTCGGCCTTAAACGGATATCTCATCCGTTTATCCCGTAGGATGGTCGCATGAGTCCTCGAGCCGATGCCGTGCGCAGCCGCGAGCGCATCCTCGAGGTCGCACGCGGGCACGATGTGCGGTCCCTCCGACTCAACGAGATCGCGAGGGATGCCGGAGTCGGGATCGGCACGGTCTACCGCCACTTCCCGACCGTGCGCGCGCTCGTGGAGGCGCTGAGCGTCGATGCACTCGCGAGGCTGAGCGAGGCCGCCGACGCGGCCGCCGACGACCCGGACTCGGATCGAGCCCTGCGCCGGTTCCTCGAGCGAGCCCTCGAACTCCAGCTCGAGGACGGTGGGCTGGAGGCGGTGCTCACCGACCTGGCGCGCGCAGAGCCTGACGTGCACAGCGAGTGCGCCGCCGCGCGGGGCAAGGTGTTCGCCGGGTACGCCGCCGTACTCACCCGGGCTCAGCGGGACGGCGCTGTGCGCGATGACATCACACCGGCGCAGCTCCAGCGCCTGGTCTGCGGCCTCGAGCACGCGGTGCGGCTCGGTGCGCCGGCCGACCGTGCCGTGCTGCTCGACATCTTCCTCACCGGCATCCGTCCCCCGACTCCCCGCGTTCGCCCGACAGAGCGCGTTCCGGCCACGGCCGGCTGAAAGGACCTCATGGACTACGGTCACGCGCTCGAATTCGGCGCCTTCATCACTCCCGCCGCGGCGAACCCGCAGGCCCCCGTGCTGCTCAGTCAGGCGGCCGAGGCCTCCGGCCTCGACCTGGTCACGTTCCAGGACCACCCCTACCAGCCCGCGTTCCTGGACACCTGGACCCTCATGAGCTTCATCGCGGCGCGCACCGAGCGAGTGCGCATCGCCCCCAACGTGCTCAACATCCCGCTCCGGCCGCCGTCGGTCGTGGCCCGCAGCGCGGCCAGCCTCGATCTCCTCTCCGGAGGGCGATTCGACCTCGCCCTCGGAGCGGGCGGCTTCTGGGACGCGATCGAGGCGATGGGAGGCACCCGGCTGAGCCCAGGCCAGGCGGTCACCGCGCTCGAGGAGGCGATCGATGTGATCCGCGAACTGTGGGATACGAGCGAGCGACGCGGCGTCTTCACCGACGGCCGGCACCATCGCGTCCACGGCGCCAAGCGCGGGCCGCGCGCCGCTCACCACATCCCGATCTGGATCGGTGCCTACAAGCCGCGCATGCTCTCGCTGACCGGGCGAAAAGGCGATGGCTGGCTCCCTTCGCTCGGGTACATGCAGCCGGGCGACCTCGCGAAAGGCAACGCGACGATCGACGAGGCGGCGGCATCCGTGGGGCGCGATCCGCGCGAGATCAGACGCCTCCTGAACGTCGGGCAGCTCGCCGCCGACCCCGCCGAATTCGCTGATCGGCTCGTGCGTCTCGCGCTCGACGAAGGTATCGGCACCTTCATCCTCTCCGGCGACGACCCTCGGCTTCTCCAGAGCTTCGGCGAGGATGTCGCCCCTCTCGTGCGCGAGATCGTGGCGGGCGCGCGCGCCGAGCGCGGCACGGCGCAGGCGGCCGTGCGCTCTTCCGCCGCGCTGGCCGCACGCCGCGAGGGCATCGCCTACGACGATGTGCCGGCCGGTCTGCGGGCCATCGAGCCCGGCGACTTCGAGTATCCCGATGTTCGGGCGACCTACATGCGCGGCGGCGCGCCAGGCGTCGTGCTGCAGCCCGCATCGACGGAGCAGGTCGTGGAGGCGCTGGCTTTCGCGCGCCGGCATCCCGAGCTGCCCCTCGCGCTGCGCAGCGGTGGCCACGGCGTGAGCGGGCGCAGCACGAACGACGGCGGGATCGTGATCGACCTGCGCCATCTCTCCGACATCGAGGTGATCGATCCCGAGAGACGGCTCGTGCGCATCGGAGCCGGTGCGCGATGGATGCAGGTCGCTGCGGCTCTCGGCGAGTACGGTTGGGCGCTGACCTCGGGCGACTACGGCGGCGTGGGCGTCGGGGGACTCGCAACGGCCGGCGGAATCGGGTTCCTCGCCCGCGAGCACGGCCTGACGATCGATCATCTGCGCGCGGTGGAGCTCGTGCTCGCAGACGGATCCGTCGTACGAGCGGATGCCGACGACAACGCGGATCTGTTCTGGGCGGTGCGCGGCGCGGGGGCGAACGTCGGCATCGTGACCTCCTTCGAGTTCGAGGTCGACGAGGTGCGGCGAGATCGGCTGGGTGCAGCTCGCGTTCGAGGCCGACGACCTCGGGCGATTCCTCGAGGAGTACGGCCGGACGATGGAGGCCTCGCCGCGCGACGTGACGCTCTTCCTCCTGACCGGCGCCCGCTCGCCGGGGCAGCCGCAGATCGTGCAGCTGTACGGAGCCGTCGACTCCGACGATCCCGACACGATCATCTCCCGCCTGCAGCCCTTCGCCGAGCTCGGCCCACTGGTGGACCAGTCGGTGCAGCTGGCCACTTACGCGCGAGTGATGTCCAACGCCGACCTCGGTCCCCAGCGCGGCCGCGGCGAACCGCACTCGCGGTCGGCGCTCATCGACCACGTCACTCCGCAATTCGCCGACGCGGCCGTACGGATGCTGGAATCCGGCGCGGCATCCTTCTTCCAGCTGCGGGCCGTGGGGGGCGCGGTCGCCGACGTGCCGGACGACGCGACGGCGTACTCGCACCGGTCTGCGAACTTCTCGGTGGTCGCGCTGGGAGCGGGAGCGGAGAGACTCGACGCGGCCTGGCGCGGGGTCGCCGAGCACGCCGAAGGGATGTATCTGAGCTTCGATTCCTCACCGCGCCCTGAGCGGATCTCCGAGGCATTCCCACCCGAGACCCTCGCGCGCCTGCGCAGGATCAAGGCGCAGGTCGATCCGGAGTGCGTCTTCCGCGACAACTTCGCGATCGAACCGGCCGTCGCCGACGCGGCCTGAGGTGCAGCGCTCGCACTGATCGCCGAACGTCGAGCAGCATCGAGGAAGCGCGGTGTCCTCGATTGTCGGCACAATGAAGGGTCGTCACGATCGAGAGGACCCCATGGCCGAGGCACCCGGCATCCACATCGCCGACTCGCACGAGATGATCCGCGTCGTCGGAGCGCGTGAGAACAACCTGAAGAACATCAGCGTCGACATCCCGAAGCGTCGCCTGACGGTGTTCACCGGGGTGAGCGGATCGGGGAAGTCCTCTCTCGTGTTCGCGACGATCGCCAATGAGTCGCAGCGGCTCATCAACGAGACCTACCCGACGTTCGTGCAGCAGTTCATGGGGCAGCTGAACCGCCCCGAGGTGGACGCGCTCGAGAACGTCAGTCCGGCGATCATCGTCGACCAGGAGCGGATGGGGGCGAACTCTCGATCGACGGTCGGCACCGCCACCGACGCGCAGGCGATGCTCCGCATCCTGTTCAGCCGCCTCGGGCAGCCGCACGTCGGCTCACCCCAGGCCTTCTCGTTCAACATCCCGTCGGTCTCGGGGGCGGGTGCCGTCACGTTCGAGAAGGGCGGGAAGAAGGTCAAGGAGCGCCGCTCGTTCGAGATCACCGGGGGCATGTGCCCGCGGTGCGAGGGCTTGGGTGAGGCGAGCGACATCGACCTCGACGAACTCTTCGACCGGACGAAGTCGCTTTCCGAGGGCGCGCTCACGATCCCCGGCTACAACGTCGACGGCTGGATGGTGAAGGCGTTCACCGAGTCCGGCTTCATGGACCCGAACAAACCGATCGAGGACTACACCGAGCAGGAGATGCAGGACTTCCTGTACAAGGAGCCGACGAAGGTCAAGATCCAGGCGATCAACATGACCTACGAGGGGCTCATCCCGAAGCTCACCAAGTCGGTGCTGCAGAAGGACCGCGACTCGCTGCAGCCGCATGTCCGCGCCTTCGTCGACCGCGCCGTGAAGTTCACCGCCTGCCCCGACTGCAACGGCACCCGTCTCAATGAGGGCGCACGGTCATCGAAGATCAAAGGCATCAACATCGCGGATGCCGCAGCCATGCAGATCACCGATCTCGCCGACTGGCTCGCCACCGTCGACGATGCGGAGGTCGCACCCCTCATGCAGGGGCTGCGCGCGACGATCGACTCGTTCGTCGACATCGGGCTCGGCTACCTCTCGCTCGACCGCTCGTCGGGAACCCTGTCGGGCGGCGAAGCGCAGCGCACGAAGATGATCCGGCATCTGGGATCGGCGCTGACCGACATCAGCTACGTCTTCGACGAGCCCACCGCGGGCCTGCACCCGCACGACATCCAGCGGATGAACGCGCTCCTCATGCTCCTTCGCGACAAGGGCAACACCGTGCTGGTCGTGGAGCACAAGCCCGAGGTCATCGAGATCGCCGACCACATCGTCGACCTCGGCCCCGGCGCGGGTCGCACGGGAGGAGAGATCCAATACACGGGTGACGTCGCGGGCCTGCGCGCATCCGACACCATCACCGGTCGGCACCTGGACGATCGGGCGAGGCTGAAAGAGTCGACCCGCCCGGCCAAGGGCACGCTGGAGATCCGCGGGGCCACGCAGCACAACCTCAAGAAGGTCGACGTCGACATCCCCCTCGGCATCCTGACGGTCGTCACGGGGGTCGCCGGCTCGGGAAAGTCGTCGCTGATCCACGGCAACGTCCCCGACTTCGACGATGTGATCGTCGTCGACCAGGCGCCCATCAAGGGCAACCGCCGCAGCAGTCCGGCGACGTACACCGGCATCCTCGACACCATCCGGGCGGCCTTCGCGAAGGCGAACGGCGTCAAGCCCGCCCTGTTCAGCGCGAACTCGGAGGGCGCGTGCCCGGCGTGCAGGGGTCTCGGCGTCATCATCACGACACTGGGCTTCACCCAGACGGTCGAGACGCTCTGCGAATTGTGCGAGGGGACGGGCTTCAGCGATGAGGTGCTCGAGTACACGCTCGAGGGCAAGAACATCGCCGAAGTGCTCGGGATGTCAGCCGCCGACGCGGCGGAATTCTTCACCAAGGGTCCCGCGCACACCACCCTGGCTCGCATGATCGACGTCGGTCTCGGCTACATCACCCTCGGCCAGGCGCTCAACACCCTCTCGGGCGGTGAGCGGCAGCGGCTCAAACTGGCGATCTCAATGGCGAAGAAAGGCGCGATCTACGTGCTCGACGAGCCGACGACCGGCCTGCACCTCGCCGACGTCGACAACATGCTCGGGATGCTGGATCGCCTGGTCGCTGCGGGCAACTCGGTCATCGTGATCGAGCACCACCAGGCCGTCATGGCGCACGCCGACTGGATCATCGACATCGGACCCGGAGCCGGGCATGACGGGGGAACGATCGTCTTCGAGGGCACCCCCGCCGACCTGATAGCGAAGGGCGCCACCCTCACCGCGAAGCATCTCAAGGCGTACGTGGGCGCCTGATCGTCCAGGGCGGACTGTCTCGGCACACCCCGCCCGTGCGCGCTCAAGCGGCGTAGTCGTAGCGGGCTCGTCCGCCGAGTCGGGGAGTGCGGTTGGCGTCGACGTGGGGTGGCGGGATGAACCAGACCTTCGCGCGGATGCCGAGTCCGTCGATGCGGATGTCCCAGCCGTTGTCGTGGATGCGATGGTGGCACGACTCGCATAGCAGGACACCGTTGCTCAGGTCGGTAGGCCCGGTATCTCTGGCCCACCATCGGATGTGATGGACCTTGGTATGTCCGGGCGGCGCCCCGCACATTGCGCAGCCTCCGTCGCGTTCGACGAGCGCGAGCCGCTGCGCCGGGGTGAACAACCGGCGGGTGCGGCCCCAGTCAAGAACTTGGGAGTCGCCGCCGAGGACGTAGGGGATGACCCCGCCACTGGCGGCCATCCGCCGGGCGGTGGAGACCGAGACGGGGGTGGTGGCACCGTCGATCGTCGCGAACCCGGTCCCCTCGACCAGGTCGGTGTGGGCGATCCTGACGATGACAGTCGCTCCGCGCAGGGGAAGGTCGGTGTGGTCGCAGCCCAGGGCGTGCTCGCAGAGCCGGACGAGCGCGTCGGCTTGCATCTGCACGACCGACCGTCGCGGAACGTCCGGGTCAGCGGTCCCATCCCGCTGCGCGTCGCGGGTGGCGCGCATCTCCGCGGAGACGAGCGCTTCGATCGCGGTCTTGACCGGGGCGCCGTGTTCGGGGGTCAGCCGGCCGGTGAACTCGAACATGCCGTCCACCTCCCGCATCGTCAGCAGCTCTAAGCCGCGCTTCTCATCCTCGCGGGGTTCGACACCGTCCGGATCGAGCCACGCTTCCGCACGGACCAGCACTCGGTTCAGCTGGTCCATCGTCAACCCGGCGGCCTGCTCCACCAGGGTTCTCTCCGCCACATCGAGAGCGTCGGGTCGGGCGCGGAACGCGACCCGTTGCAGCAGTGCGATGATCGCCCCTGCCGCCCGCTCCGTGAGCGTCGCAGCCGCCAGAGCCTCGGCGACGTGCGGGTGCCGCGCCGGGGCCTTCTCGCCCGACAGCAGCAGCCGGGGAGCCGTCGCTTCACCGACCTTCACCAGCCGTGCCGCATCCCCGGCAGAGGTTCCCGTGGTCGCGGCGATCAACGCCGTAGGGTTCCGGAACCCTTGGCTCTTCGCCAAACCCTCCGACCCCAGCTCCGGGCGGGACCGACGAGCGATCTCCGCCGCCAGCTGAGCCTGATCCGCGTCCAGCATGCGCCGCATCCGGCAATACCGCTCGTGCACGGCGATCAACTCGCTGTCACTCAACGACCCGGCATCCGCTCCTGACCACAGCGCGCGCACGGCTTCGACCTCCGCGGGCAGGAGATCGAGCGTTCTGGACATAGAACAAATGTACGATGCACCTCCGACATCGCTGCGCACCTGGGTGCGCAATCGGCGGACGCTCATCGGGCAAGCCATCGGGCAAGGCGAGCGGGCATTTGCTCAACGGGATGGGCTCGGCTCGGACGCGCTTACACTTTTCGATCGACCAGGCAACCCCGTCGCGGAGCCGGGCCCCGGATGTCAGAGTTGCCTTCTCCTAGCACGGGAAGACAACATGTCGAGCTTGAGACGACCGCGTTGGCGGCGCTACGCACCCGTCCCTCGGTGCCCTGAACATGGATGACGATCAGCGCGATCAGGCCCCGCCGGGCACGCAGCACGCCGAGCTGCTTGCCCGGCGGCTCGACAAGCCCCTCGGGGTCCTCGGGATCGTGTTCCTGCTCGTCGTGCTCGCGCAACTCCTGGCGAAGGACCCCGCCCTGCTGGCCGTGCTCGGTGTCGTCGGGTGGATCTTCTGGCTGGTCTTCGTGGCGGAGTTCGTGCTTCGAGCGCACGTCGCCGGGTACGCGGCCGCCTTCTGGAAGCGCAACTGGTGGCAGGTGCTTTTCCTCCTGGTCCCATTCCTCCGCTTCTTTCGAGCGTTCCAAGCCTTCAGAGCGATTCGCGTCGCGAGGATTGCCATGTTCGGCGGAGCCATCACGGCAGGGGTCCGCGGAACCCGGTCCGCGGGGCGGCTCCTCACCAACCGGATCGGGTGGCTAATCGCCCTCACCGCGGTCGTCATTCTGGTTTCCAGCCAGCTGCTGTACATCGCCGGGTCACAGGAGGACTACGCCGTGGCGCTCCATCAAGCCGCCCTCGCCACGATTGTCGGGCAGCCCCTCAACGCTTCCGGACTCTTCCCCCGGCTGCTCGAGGTCATCTTGGCCATCTACTCCGTCGCCGTCTTCGCCACCCTGGCGGGAACCATCGGGCATACTTTCTCCACAACCGCGCCGGGGGTCCCGCTCCAACTCCCGCAACCGAGCCCATTCAGGAGCAGCCCGATGAAGCCAGCGAGCACCGCGAAGGGACACGGCCGTCATGACCGGGTCTCGCCAGCCGCATGCCCTCGCCGTCACCAGCCGGTGCGGCGGTGATCGCGGTTTCGCGCGAGGCGGATACCAGAGAGGAGTTGCCACACATGTGGTTCGATTCATGGCCGGAGCTGTTCCGTGTGGTGGTGGTCGGTGCGGCCGCCTACGTGTTTCTGATCGTCACAATGCGCGTGTCGGGAAAGCGAACGCTCAGTCAGATGAACGCTTTCGACTTCATCGTGACGGTGGCTCTGGGCTCGACACTCGCAACCATCCTTTTGAGCACGGACGTGTCGTGGGCGGAGGGTGCGACCGCGCTGGTATTGCTGGCTGCACTCCAAGCGCTGGTGGCGTGGCTGTCGACTCGGTGGGGTGCGTTTCGCCGCACGGTGACGTCGCGGCCCGTGATCATCGTTTCGGCCGGCGCCATAAACGTGGACGCGATGCGCGCGAATCGATTGACGGAATCGCAGCTAATGCAGGCCGTTCGCAGCGGCGGGTTCGGCGACATGTCCGGGGTGGGCGCCGTGGTTCTTGAGCCGAACGGCATGCTCAGCGTCATCGGGAAGGATTCCCTCGGTGATGGTTCGGCGCTCCCGATCGACGAGGACGCAGCACGTGCATGACAATGATGGCCGCTGCCGTCACCGGCAATGATCACTCGGTTGGCGGGTAGCGTGAATGACACCTTCGGTGGACGTCGTTGAACGCCCCTCTACGGAACAAGTGCCAACGATCGTGTGACGAGTGTCCGTAAAGGTACCGGGTTGCGGGCCACCTTGCGTGCTCTGTCAGGATGACTCAGTGGATGAATCATGGAGCGAGCGGATCGATCGATTCTGGAGCTCGGCGGACCACAGCCGGCCGGAACTCACGCTCGCGGCAATGAAGCAGCTGGTCGATGAACGCCCTGAAGACGACCCGGACGCGGTTTACGAGTGGGCGTCAGCGCACGACTTCCTAGGCCGAGAATCAGATGCGATCCCGCTGTACCAAAAGGCTCTCGCCGATGGTCTTTCAGGCGATAAGCGGCCGCAAGCGATCATCCAACTCGCGAGCTCCCTTCGTAATGTGGGGGACGCTCGCGCCGCGATTGACCTGCTCGAGGACTGCGGACCGGACACCGTGACCGGGTCCGCAGCCCAAGCATTCTTGGCGCTGGCCCTTCACGACGTCGGCCGACATGAGGCTGCTCTCCAGGTCGCGTTGCGAGCGCTGGCCCAGACGCTGCCTCTGTACGGCCGCGCGGTCACCGCCTACGCGGACGACCTCATCTCGACATCGCCCGTCGGGTGAGGGACCGGCTTACGGGCTGACACATCTTGGAGTTGTGGCCCGCGATTGCTTGGCGCTGCGGGTCCGCGCAGGCAAACCGCCAGACAGACTCCCGGCCGACTTCGAAGCCCCCGCTGAGAGACCCTGGGTGCACCTTTCAGATGAGGCGGGAATGCTTAGTCTTCTCCAACGATCCGGGCTACCGCGAGGCGCGTCGCTGCGACGACGAGGTCAGGCTCGGTGACTTGGATGTAGTGGATGCTGCCGTGCGCGATGATCTGCGGGGTGTTGGGCAGCAGCTGCACGAGCGACAGCTGCGCGGCCGGCCAGACGCCATCGATGTCGTCGTTGGTCATGTCCGCGCCAGCCGGAAACTCCGGGAACGGCTCCGTCTTCGTGAGCACCACCAACGGGATATCGGACAGAGGCGGCGCTGCCGCAATCTCGTCGATGCTTGCGTCCACGTCGTACTTCTCGTAGTTCGGGTCCTCGCTCAGGGGCTGGGCGCCCGGGGGGCTGTTGAGCACCTCGACGTAGGCATCCCATTTCCCTCCCAGCAACTCCCGGATGCTCGGCGCGAAAGCATCGATGAGCACCAGCGCAGAGACCTGCTCGGGATGAGTGCGCGCGAAGAGTTGAGCGATCATCCCACCCCACGAGTGCGCGACCAGCACATAGGGTCCCGGAATTTCCGCCACTTCGAGCAGACGATGAAGGTCCGCCACCGCGTCGCCGATCGTGCGCGGCATGGTCACCGGCGTCGAGCGGTCGGTGATCATCGGCGGGTCGACGGGCAACACGGTTCCAGGGCGGTCGTATCGGCACACCCGGTTGGTCTTGGCGAGAGCATCCATCACCGGTGTCTCGACCGCTGGCGTCAGCACCTGCGAGACCGTCCAATAGTCGCTGGCATCATGGATGCCCGATTCGAGGATGATCGTCGGCTCGCCGGAACCGCGGCACTCGAGGAAGACCTCTCGTCCGTCCCCGATGGCAACAGAGCTCACTTCCGCGGCGCTCCAGGTCTGAGTCGGCGACGCACTGCGGCCAGTGAACGGGGTCGGTGCGGTGCCCGTGCAACCGCTCGCCATTAGCATCGCCAGCGTCCCGAAAACGGCACCCACGCGGCGGCTCGTGCGAAACGCGCGAACCCCAGGACTTCGAGGCTGCGCGGCATCGCGCCAGTTCAAACCTCGGGTCGGCACACCCGAAGCCTAGAGCAACCCCATCCACGTGTCGCTCTACGGCGGCGCTGCCCGGGCACCAGCAACAGCCAGCGATATCAATCGCCCCGAGAAGGACCGGCTTGCGGACGCGTACTTTCGCCCCATGCGGGTCCCTGATCACGGAATTGTCACCCAAACCACTGTGGCCAGCGGGGGCGAGGCGTAGATCCGGTCGCTGACGGACGGGCTTAGGGCGCCCCCAGTCCGCTCGTGCACGCGCTCGCGGCGCCTCTGGCATCCAGCTACGACCGGTAAAAGTTCCGTGGCGCGACATTCTGCGACCGATACCCGATTGAGGACCGGCTTTCGCGAGGGAGTCAGCCGCCTCCGAAGTCGGGATCGCCGTCGTGGTGTCCCGCGTAGGACCAGGTGCTCGGGGTTGGGCCGGGGTCTTGCAGCCAGGCTCGCTCCGCGGCAAGTTGATCGGAATCACTCGACAGAAGGTAGGAGGTCAGTGCGGGGCTGACCATGAACCAATAGATGAAGAACAGGCCTGCGCCCATCTTCATCAGTTCAAGAACGGGGTTCACCCCCGCTCGAGGATCTGTCGGTGCAGGTGGTGGGCTGGCCGCGCGGTTGTGCTCCTGTCGGTACCGAAGCGCCTGGCAGAGCAACGTTCCGAATAGCAGTGGAGAGGCGATGTCGCCGCGCCCCGGCGACGTTCGGAAGGGCGCGAGAATCTCCAGTAGCGCATCACGCTTGTACCGGGCGAGCTTCGTACTGGCGTACGCATTCGCGGCAACGACGACGTCATCAGGCAAGACGTCGCACAGATGTAGGTACCTCGCTATCCGTTCCGCATCGGATGTGTCGCGGTCGCCCATACCCGCCCCCACTACATTGCTGACGTGAGAGTACCGCCGACCATCTTCCACCGCCATGACAGGGCGCGACGGGCCGACCGAGCGCAGGCGGGGCCACGTCAAGTGCGCTGGCGTGGGCCGCTCGGGCGCTGCGGTCAGCGCCGACGAACTACCACAAAGCCCTTCCAAGCTTCTTCCCCGCATCACCTCCGCGGCCGCGACGGCTCCGATCATCAAGGCCAATGCGGGAGACGATGACCTCTGCGCCCTTGCCCGACAGGCCACCAGATGGGCCTAGTTAGCCATCCACGCCACAACGAAGATGCCGACGACGACGAACGTCAGTATTGACCAGCCGATCCAGTCCGGCCACACTCCCGCATCCCACTCACCCGGCGGAAGATTCAGCGCCTTGCGGATACGGCCCTCCTCTATCGCGAGATCGTGGAGCAAGTCCGAGCGCTCCTCACTCCAATCCTCTTCATCGACCGGCCAACCACGATCGAGAATCGCAGCTCTCTCTATCTGAATCTGAGCCAGCCGTTGACGAAGGCGCTCAGGATCTTCGTCCCTCAGCGTTCGTCTGCTCGTCACGATGACCCCACCAGATTGATTCGACCCGCTCCGGTATGCCGGCGACGGAGCCCGGGATCGTGAGCTCAACGGTGACGGGCATAGAACAGCTCCGATCCGGATGGCACTGAGGAACTGTACTAGCGCAGGCGTACGCGATCAGCTCGCAGGAGGGTGTCAGGCTCACGTGGCCAACGATCCGGCCGCGATAGGCGACCCTTCCGCGGCTCGAACTCGACGAACTGGTCATCGAAGTCCCCGCCGACTGAGCGGCCAGCAGCAATCGTCTGTGGTCTCATTCGAGTCGTCGCTCAACTCTGAACAGCTTGCGAAGTCGCACGGCGCAGGGTCGATGGGTTAGTCGCGGGCTTCGATCCGACGAAGGTAAGCCGGTCCTTCGATCGGTTGCGGTCCAAGGTGAGTTCGAAACTGCTCCCCGAACGTTGCCACTACGGCGTCCATGCGGTCTCGTCAGCGCGGGGTCGGCTCGCGCCTTCAACGTCGCCGCGAGTCACAGAGTCAGTGATCCAAGCGTTTGCGACCAAGGGGACGACACCGTTCGTCAAGTCGCGCGCGTACTGCGAGACGGGGCGCGTGCAGGAGTGGCAGGATCGGCCCATGAGCGCCGCATCCTCTTCCGCGTCCCGGCTGCTCGGACTCCACGAGGGGCCCGGCTTCATCATCCCAAACGCGTGGGATGCCGGCTCAGCCCGCATTCTGGAACAAGTGGGCTTCCGAGCGATCGCTACGACGAGCGCCGGGATCGCGTGGTCACTGGGCGTACCGGACGGCGGAGATCTGGACCGCGACACCATGCTCGAGCACATCGCGCGAATCACGCGAGCGGTGCGCGTGCCGGTCAGCGCCGATCTAGAAGCGGGATACGGCGACACCGCCGAACAGGTGGGCGTGACGGTGTCGCGGGCTCTCGAACTCGGCGTGGCGGGCGCCAACATCGAGGACGCCGTGCGCGGAAAGTTGCTCCGTGTCGACGAGGCGGTCGATAGAGTCGCGGCCGCTCGCGCAGCTGCCCCCGCGGGAAGCTTCGTGCTCAACGCCCGCACCGACGCCTACTTCGCGGGGAGCGCTGGTGATCCCTTCCGCGAGACCGTCGATCGCGCGCTGGGCTACCTTGAGGCAGGCGCCGACTGCATTTTCGTGCCGGGCGTTGTCGAAGCCGCGGAGATTCGTCGTCTCGCCGAGTCGATCCCTGGACCACTCAATATCGTGGCCGGGCTCGCCAACAGAATCGACGCACGCACGCTCTTCTCCCTCGGGGTCAGGCGAGTCAGCCTCGGCGGCAGCCTGGCGCGCGCGGCGCTCGGACTGCTGGAACGCGCGGGTCGCGAACTTCTGGACGAGGGTACGCTCGACTTCCTTGACGACGCGATCTCGTACGCCGACCTCCAGAGACGATTTGCGGGCTGATGTGACCGGGGCTCAGGCAGAGCCATGGTCTCGGATCCTCACCGAGCGTCTCTTAGCCGCAGGCCATGTTGTCACCGTAATCGCGCGACGCTGGTTCAGTGAGTATCCGCTGCAGTACCGGACGGTCGCTCTCGCGATGACGCTGTCTTCTGTTGTCTGTGCACCACCACGGTCGGTCAAGGGTTGGTTTCGGCGACCGGGTGGTGGTGTCGCGGGGGTTAAGTTCGGGTGTTGAGGGCCTTTCCCGCATCTAAGAGGTGGGTCCACGTTCTGTGGTATGGCCAGCATGCTCGACCGCTTGCGGGATGCGATGAACTCCCACGATGCCGGACAGATGGCGTCGCTGTTCTCAGACACCTACGCGAGCAGCCAGCCACTGCACCCGGCTCGTGGCTTCAGCGGGCGCGGCCAAGTGCTGGCGTCTCCGCCGGTTTCGCGAGGATGACCGGCCTGCGACAAGACGTTCCACAGTAGGTATCCCGTGAAGTCCGCGGCGGCATGAATCGTGCCGCGGTCACCGGTGGACAACGCTCGAGGTCAGTCGGGGACCACGACATCCTCGGCGATGTCCAGGCCGACGACATCGGATGCTTGCGCCAAAGCCAAGACCTGCGCTGCGTCCACGGTGCAGCGCTCCGTCTCGCCGCCGGTCCGACGCACCGCCACCGTGAAGGCCGTAAGGTGCGGGTGACGCAGAAGCAGGTCGCGCAGCCGTGGCGTCAGCGCGATGTAGCCCGCTGCCGCGGCTCGGTCCTTTTCGCGCAGGCGTCGAGGGTCTACCAGCATCCCGTTCGTCAGGTCGATCGTCGGCTCCAGGATCTCGCCCGTGGTCTTGTCGCGCAGTGTCATGGTGAGGTACGACCCGGTTGCGAGCAGCAGGCGAAGCGGTCGCTCGTCCAGCACGACGAGGGTGTGCCCCTCGCGGCCGAGCTGAGCGACGAGTTTGTCGAGGAAGTCTTGGAGCGGCACGCGTGTCGGCTCAGAGATCAGCACAGGTCATAATGCACCGTCCACGCGATGCCGAACCAGCTCGAGAAGTCGTCCGGAACATCGAATCCGCGGATCCGCACTTCATAGTCGCCGACCTGCCTCGGCGTGAATTCCACAAACTCCCAGGAATTGTCCCAGGAAGTTCCGGTCGCCACGAGGTCGCCTGCAGGGTTGAAGACGTGCAGGTCGAGGTCGGCGTCGAGCCAGCTCGCGAGCGGGATGCCGAAGATTCCGACCGTTCGGGAGTTCCACGCCAAAGCCACGCGGACCCGTGACTGGGTCGTCGGGACACTTATCCGCCAGCTGCGGGCGAAGTAGCCACGGCGGAAATCGTTCGTCCGCGCGAGTCCGTAGTCGTGGGCCCGGAATTGCGGGGTTCCACCGCTTTCGCGTCTGCCGGCTGTCCACATCGCATAGAGCGAGTTGATCATGCCGGTGCCATCTCGACCGTCTCTGGTTCGCGAGTAGTCGTTGTCATCGGCATCTTGATAGTTCGCGGTGGCGAGCAGGATGGCGCGGATCCCCTCGGGCCAGATCTTGAGCCGCCCGTTCCTGCTCATCAATAGCGCCGCGATGGATGCCGTCACCGGGGTGGCGCACGATGTTCCGCCGAAGCTGGAGCCCAGCAGTGCGTGCCTGCTCCCAGGCGCCGCGACGGCAGGCACCTCGTGGTCGTTGTGCGGCGACGTCGGATTCTTCCATGAGCTGCTGGTGGCGATCACGTCGTCGCATCGATCACCGTCGTCTTCGTTGACGACGTTGCCGACCCCCATGAAGTTGAAGCCCTTGCCCGACGAGAAGGCGTCATCCGCCTCATTGCCCGCCGAGGTGAAGACGCTGGGGTAGGGCCACCGCTTGACCCAATAGTCGAAGAACACGTCACGACTGTTGAGCGCCCCGTCGGTCTCCTCGCTTCCGAAATGCCAGCTCATCGTCACGACGTTCACATTTCGCTCGCGCGCCCAGCCATATCGGTCGACGTAGTCGTCGACGTTGGCGAGGTAGACCGCCGCATCGGGAGCGTAGCCCTGCCACTCACCACCGCACTTGCCGTCGGCGTAGCGATTGCCGATGATCCCGACGCTCTTCGTCATGTGGTTGTTCGAGGCCTGGCCCGTGTCCTGCGTCGCCGCGATGTTGAAGCACGACGCGGAGATGTCGGTCGTGCCCGATTCGAGGACCGCGATACGGATGCCGCGTCCGCGGAAGCCGCTGCTGTGCACCACCTCCGTCCTCGTGGTCGGCAGGCTCTCCGCGATCGTGGGGTAGTCGGCAATTTCGCGCTCGCCCGCCAACCCCACGAAAGCGACACGGTCGCTCGTGGCGAGCACCCGGAGGGCGTCTGATGGGAGAGGAAGGACGACGAACGGACCCGAGATCCGTAATGGATCCTCGACCTCGACACCCAATTCGCGCATCAGCTCGCGATGCACCTCCAGGGTCAGCTCGGCGACCACTTCGTCGTGACGACGGGCGACCTTGTCGAGTTCGTAGAGGTCGCTTTCGTCGAGCTCGCGCGAGTCGAGCTCGAGCTTGTCCAGCGGTTCGGGCGGCTCATCGATCTCGTACCGGATGAGAACAGAGATCCGCCCGTCGCCGCCATCCGAGCCCGATCCCGGCGTTCCGTCTCGGCCCTCCAGGAGCCGATGAAGTGCCGGCTGCAGCGCGCCCATCTGGTCCCGGCGTCCCCGCAGCTCGGCGGTCATGAGCTCGGCGACATCTACGGGCTTCCCGTTGGCGTCGAGCACAACCCGCCAGCTCTCCTGGGTCTCTGGGTTGAAGAGCTTGAAAGTCCATGCTGGCCCAGAGAGGCTCGCGAAATGGGCTCTGTCTTCGCTCAGCACCATCAGATCGTGAACATCCACGCCCAGACTCTCGCCGACTGCCGCCAGCTGATCACCAGCTGAGACATCCTGCTCCTCCGGCTCACGCGCCCGCTCGGAGTCATCTTGCAGAGCCATCATGACCTCCTGCCTCAGTGGCCCCATGCACTCTCAGCCGTCCCCCTTGGGGCCGTCACGTCACACCATAAACCTGCCCTTGTCAATAGGAAAGGGCGTGTCGCCTGCGACACAGAGCCGGGGGGAGCACGCCGGGAAGGGATCAACCGGGCCCGGGCAGATCCGGGGGCGGAGAGGGTTCGCGGGCGCTGAAAGCAGCGATCGTGTCGACGGCGCGCCGGGCGATCGCGCGATGCCCGTCTTTGTTCACATGGCCGGACTACCCGCCGAACGACTGGGTCATGACGACTACCTTCGCGCACCTGCCCGATACGTCGCTCACTCCCGCACAGCTCCAGATGGTCTGGGTCGGCGAGAGCAGCCACTGACCGGTCTCACAGGTCCCCTCAGCGGGCCATTCCATGCCGGAACGACAGATCAGTGCGGTGGAGGACCGGCATTCGGGCGGTGAGCGACAGGCACAGGAGCACCGGATGGTCGCTGAGAATGCGAGTGTGACAATGAAGATGAGCTCGAGTACTCACTGGCGTTCGCCGCTGATCGGTGGTGCAATCAGCGCATGAGCGCGAACCACGGCCGTTCCAGCACGGATAGGTCGAGGATGTGGCGTGCGCTGCTGGCAGGGCTCGGCGGCCTGTGGGCGGCATTAACTCTTCCGCTGGTGGCCACCGCGTTTGGGAGTGCCCAGTGGGTGTGGGTCTTCGAATACCCGATGTACGTCGAAGCGCGGCAATGGGCGGGCAACCCCTACGTCGTCTTCGGCGCTCTGGTCAGCCTCTCGTTCCTCGCCATCGGTATCGCCGCCGCCCCGGACCTTCGGCGAGCCCGGTGGGGTGGACTCGCGATGGCCCTGCTCATCATCATCGGGGCGCCCATCACGGCGCTCAGCTATCTCAACTCGTCGGAGCGAGCCCCTTTGCACTTCACGTGGGGGTGGGAGTTCTACGTCCTCGTCGCCGTGGGCCTCAGCGGAATCGCCGCGGCCGCGACCGCGGGTCGACAGTGGCGAGTCGGGGTGCGCGTACTGCTCGGGATGACATTGCTGATTCTCGTCGTGGGAACTCTTCTATTTGGCTACTGGCCACACGGCAGCCTCGTGTGCCTCGCGTTCGAGGCGATCGTCATCATCGCGACCGCACCGCGTGATGCCGCATTCGCCGCGGAGAGGGACGCCCACGCGATGCATTCCCGGGATTCGCGTCAGACAGCCTGGACGTGATCCCACTCGCCTGCACGATGCGGCGATTCTCGTCAGCGAGGACGACAATGCGAACGTACAGCCAACTGAACGAAGCGGAGAAGCGGATCTGCGATTCCGTCACCGCTACGTGGTGGTTTCCGTCCGGCGACCCTGCCCGACACCGACGCGGTAGACATTTTCGCCCGCTATCAGGGAGCATTCGTGCTTTGGGCGCCTATCAGGCCGCCGAAGGCGTCAGCACATCGGCGATCATCGAAGCCATCGTCAATCGCTACAACTACCTGGTGTCGCTGAGTGACGAGTGACGGAAGCGACTCGCCACGTCCCCCGAACAAACAGAATGACCGGCCTGCAGGCGAGCCGTTTGCGCTCGATCAATCAATGCTGCTGCCTCCTTATGGAGGACCCAGCTCCCAGACAATATCGATCACTTTGGCCAGTGATCTGGGTCAGTCGGTTGCTTTTTCTGGCGCCGCCTGCGTACGAGGACTATTGTCCGTGACAAGTGCAGCAAAGAGAGAGGTTGGGCCGTGGATTTCCCGCCTGCGCGCATCATCGGACCTCACGATGGCAAGACGGTTGACTTCGGCTCCTTCGGTGTCCGGTTCCTGGTGTGGAGCGAGGAATCCGGTGGCGGGTTCTCCCTCGTCGAGCATCCTGTGCCACCCCGGACACTCGTCGCCCCTCTGCACCGCCACGCCAACGAAGACGAGTACAGCTACGTTCTAGAAGGGCGCATGGGAGCGCAGTTGGGTGATGAGGTGTTGTACGCGGACGCGGGCACACTGGTCTTCAAGCCCCGGAATCAATGGCATACCTTTTGGAACGCCGGGGACGGTCCGTGCCGTGTCCTCGAAATCATCTCGCCCGGAGGGTTCGAGCACCTGTTCCGAGAGATGGCGGACCATCCGGAAATGATGGACGGTGAGGCAGGCGCGGCGCTCGACGCTCGCTATAGCCTCGAGGTCGACTACGGCAGCGTGAGTCGGCTGTGCAAGGACCACGGGCTCGCCTTCCCGATACCGGAGTGAAGATGGCGCCCGCCCCTCCCCGCCCGCCAACGAGGTGGAGTGCTTGCTGCGCGCACGGTGACGTCCCTCTGATTGGTGGAGTTCTCAACACCGTGCGAGTTCAGCTGTTGTGATTATGCCGCAGCGAGTTTTGGGATCGCGACCTCCTCTTCGGTGACGTCGAGGAGCTTCAAGAGCGCTCGCCGAAGTAGCGGCGGTCGCCCTCTTGATCGACTCCGCCGACGAACTCGGCGCGATCTGCGACGCCCCACTAGCACGCCCAACGCACCTCCTTCCGATCGCGCCGCGCGTTACGTTGCGGCTCGAGGAGTTAAACCCGCCGTCAGGAGGCGGCGCCAAAATTCTCGCGGCGCAGCGATTGCTTTCTGCAGCGGCGCATCGTCACTCGACGCCCCCTCAGTGAGACGATTGTCACCGATCCTGTGACTCTTGGCGGGTAGGGATACCCAGTGGCCAGGCGGAGATCCTGCCGGATTCCGGACATCGATCAAGTTTCGACGTGGCGGGCCGCAGGTCATTCCTCATTTCGAGGCGGGCCGAGCAGCTGGGAGCAGAGAATCCCACTCATCCAGTGCTCGTACTCTTCGTCGGTCCATCCCCGGCGGGCAACGAGAAGTTGCCATACGTTGGGGTGGTTCAGCGTCCAGAGGATGTCGGTTCCGCGCGCAACGTCGAGGGATCGGGCAAGGGACCCGCTGGCGTGTAGTTGCTCGACGATGGCGCGCTGCACATCGAGGAGTTTCGCCTCGATGCTCGCCCACAGCGTCGCGATGTCGGGGTCGGTGGACGCGGCGGCGCGGATGACCTCCAGGAGGGCGCCGGAGCGTGACTTGACGCGCCGCGCCTGTGCCGCGGCGAGGCGAATCTTGCGCTCAGGGATAGATTCCCTGACAAGGGCTCGGAACCACTCTCGCTCGAGGACGGGAGTATCTGCTTCGTCACCGCCGAGGCGCGCGTCCCACAGCGCGTGCACCAGTGCGGCCTTGGTTTCGAAGTGGACGTAGATCGTCTTCTGCGCCACACCTGCTTCTTCGGCGATCGCCGGAACAGACGTGGCCGAATAGCCCTGACGCTCGAAGAGCCGCTGCGCCGCGTCGAGAATCGCCTGGCGCGTCGCCTCCGCCTGCGCGCGGCGATGAGGCGAGTCGTAGCGACGGCTCTTGACCTCGGGCTCCACGAGTTATACATTACCAGTGTAATGGTTACTGTCCGTGGCTAATGAATAGCCTATACATAGATCGAAGAGGGAGAAGTCATGGCAACCCTGAGAGTCGAGCTTGAGGTTCGCGACTATGACTTGTGGAAGAGCGCCTTCGAGAAGGATGCCGGCGGACGCGCGCGTTCGGGCGCGCGCAGGTACCGAATTTTCCGCCCCGTGGACGATGAGCACGCGGTGATGCTTGGACATCGACTTCGACTCGGCAATAGATGCCCGCGGTTTCCTTGACATTCTTCGCACGAAGGTCTGGCCCTCACCTGAGAAGGCTCCAGCCAAGGTCGGCGCGCCCAAGATACACATCCTGGAGATGGCCGAGTCCCGCGAATATTGATGCCGCGAGAGCGGCCTGCCGCACTTGGCTTAGCATTTCCATTTCTTATCTCGCCGTTCGTCGTCGCGCACGCGTGGCGCGTGCTGAGCGAAGAAGACTGACCTGACCACTGACCCGTGAGCGGGCGCTCAGCAGGCAGCAGCTTCGGCTGCGACGAATGCAGTGCAGGACCTCACCCGAGAAGTACGCATCCAGCGTCGCCCAGTCGTCCTCGATCGCGCGACTCACCCGCGAATCTCGCGACTAAAACGGTGGGGGCCCGACGATCCGGATCCCGCCGTTCTCCTGCGCGCTCCTGGCGATCCGGTCGAAGTCGACGAGGCAATCCGACCCCTCCAAAGGCTCGGACGCTCCGCGGTAGAACGGTTCGCATTCGCACGTCGGCTGGATGCCGAGCACTTTCGCCGTTGCGCTCTCCACCAGAAAGGCGTGCGGCACTCCCGCCGGGACCATGACGAAGTCGCCCGGTCCGAGCTCGTGATCGTCATCGACGATTCGGTAGCGGATCTGCCCCTCGAGCACCCACATCGACTCCGACACAGGGTGCGTGTGGACGGGCGTCCACTTGCCCCGGACCATGTCGACCTGAACCAGGTGGATGTCGCCGTCGCTATCGCTCAGCTTCCATGTGAAGACTCCCCCGCCGAAGAACCACTGTTGCTCGCCCTCGCCGGCGCGCCGGATCACCGGAGCGTTCATCGTCTGCCCAGACATCTTGACCTCCCTTGTTCATGGGATTGGAATCCCGTAATGAGAATGGCATACCATGAATCTCATGTCAACGGGATACCTCGAGTCGGGACGGGCACGGCAGAAGCAGCGCACCCGCGATCAGCTGATCGCGGCCGCGCGCGAACTGATCACGACCGGTGACACTCCGCGGATTGAGGATGCCGCGGAGGCCGCCGGGATCTCACGGACGACCGCCTATCGCTACTTCACTTCGCAGACCGAACTCCTCGCGGCCGCCTACCCGGAGACAACCCTGTCAACCGCGCTTCCCGACCCACCGCCGTCCGGCGTTAAGAGCGCGTCGCGCTCGTCGCGGACTTCGTCATCGACCTGGTCCGGGAGACGGAGTTGCAGCAGCGTGCGATGCTGCGCCTGTCGCTGGGCACGGTTGCGCATGACCTGCCACTGAGACAGGGCCGCGTCATCCCGTGGTTTGTGGATGCGCTCACACCGCTTGCCGACGAACTCGGCAGCGAAAGCACGCGGCGGCTCGCGTTGGCGCTCCGCGCCGCATGCGGAATCGAGACGCGCGTCTGGCTGACCGATGTGGCTGGCCTCGGGCCCGACGACGTCGGTGCTATCCAGCGCTGGATGGTAGACGCGCTCCTCGCGCACGCCTCTGAGACGCCACCACCGGCGTGAGCGTGCACGTTCAGACTCTGCCACCTGGCGAACTCGCGCACGCGGATGACCCGGTCGCGACACGGACCACCGGCACGGAGAGCGAAGTCGGGGTGAACTCCGGGGCGGCGCCCGCTCGGCAACCAATCCGGATGAACGAAGCCTGCGCCGATCGACCACTTCTGCGATCCACTGCACCGCCTGGCGTTTGAGCCCGAGGCGCAGCACGGGAGGGCACAGGGGGCTACTGAAGACGATCCGCAAGTGGAACGATCGTGATGCATATCAGAAAACAGCGGCAACGGGATATCAGGTGACCTTGGGGGTCGAGATGGTTGATCCGGGTGTGGGTTTCGGGTTCATGCGTTTGCTGCGCGTCGTGACGAGTGCTGTTGCCATCGTCGGCCTGACGGTCAGCGCACAGTCGGCTGGGTCGCAGGGGGTCGCCGGGCCGCCCACGGTGACCAGCGCCGACATCAGTTTCGCGGAGCCGGGCATGACGTTGCGCCACCCCGGCCCCCGGCAGGTCGCTTCGGCTCCCCGCTACACCGATCAGATCGAAGAGGACATCACTCGGTTCCTGCGGCCGTCGCCGTCGGATCCGGTGTATCCGGGCGCAGTGGCGCTGGCCGTCCACGACGGCGTCATCGTGGCGCATGACGCTGTCGGCTATGCGTTGCGCTACCTCAATGACACGCCCACCGACATTCCGCCGGACCAGTGGATTCCGATGCGACGGAACACCATCTTCGATCTCTGGCCTCGATGACGAAGCTGTTCACGTCTGATCGCCGCGGTGCAACTCATCGAAGACGGCCAGATCGCGCTCGATGCGCCTGTCGCACGCTACATCCCGGCCTTCGCAGCCAACGGCAAGTCCGATATCACCATTCTCAACCTGCTCACCCACACATCCGGGCTTCCCCCCGACCCACAGCCGGAGGCTGTGCGCCTACCCGCACCCGCGAGGACCAGTGGGCGGCCGTGTACGCGCGGCGCGGCGACTCCGCCGAACGAGGCGTTCCTGTATTCCGACATGAACATGATGACGCTGGGCAAAGTCATCGAGACCGTCACCGGCGAGTCGCTAGATCATGTGATCGCACAGAGCATCACCGAGCCGCTGCGCATGTCCGAGACGATGTTCAACCCTCCCGCTTCACTCAAGCCCCGCATCGCGGCCGAGGAATACCAGCCCTGGACGGGCCGCGGCATCGTGTGGGGCAGCGTGCACGACGAGAACGCGTACTGCGTCGGCGGGGTTTCGGGGCACGCCGGCGTCTTCTCGACTGCGGACGATCTGGGCCGTGCTGGCGCAGACCCTGCTCAACGGCGGCCAATACAAGGGCTCCCGGATCCTCGAGGAGCAATCGGTGCGCACGCTGTTCACTGACTACAACCAGGCTTTCCCCACCCACGCGCACGGGCTGGGCTTCGAGCTCGATCAACGCCGATACATGGGCGCGCTCAGTTCGCCGGTGACGGCGGACACACAGGGTTCGCCGGAACATCGATCGTCATCGACCCGATCGCACACTCCTTCATGATCCTGCTCACCAACCGCGTGCACCCGAGCCGCACGTGGGGCGCTGACAATCCGCCGCGCGCGGCGGTCGCCACCGACCTGGCCATGGCCCCTCCGGTACGCCCCACGCGCGGTCGCACCGCGTGGTTCGCCGGGCCAGCGGACGACACGACCGCCACGCTCACCGTTCCGGTCGCAGTTCCCGCCGTCGGCGCGGAGCTGTCTTTCGACCTGTGGTACGACACCCTCGAAACCGACAGCGGAGCCGTCCACGCATCCTCCGATGGCGGTGCGACCTGGGAGCTGGTTCCGCTGTCGCTGGGGGTAGGAGGCGATCGCTGGCAGAGTGACGGCACGGTCACCGGATTCGAAGGCCGACAATGGTTGCGGGCGACGGCGCAGCTCAACCCGTTGACGACTCACATCCGCTGGACGTACACGACGGGCTCGGCTGCGCACGGTCGCGGCGTGTACGTCGACGCGGTGACGGTAGCCGGCGACCAAGGCCCGATCTTCGACGACAGCCGCCGCGCCGACGCAACTCTGTTCCAGCCCGACAGGTGGGTCGAAAGCCGGACCTGAGCGGGGAGGTCATTCGGTCATCCGGTCCGCATACGCCCCAGGGTCGGCCGCGTACTCGCAATAGACGATGTCGCCGAGCTGCGCCAGGCGTCATCCCGCGGTCGGCCGAGGACCGGCTTCCGTACGTGCGAGATCCGCTGTCGACGCGCACACCACCGAGGCCGTCCCGATCGGCAGCGTCCGGGACGGCGTCCAGAGGTTGCGGCGTGCGTCCAGGTCGTCTGCGAGCCGGTCCGCCTCGCGCGCCACGGCCTCCTGCTCGGCCTCGCTCAGCGGCGGGAGGCCGACTTCGTCGACCGGAATGCCCGCGTACGGGTCGGCGCCGGGGAATTCCTGGTTGAACGAGCCCGCGACGACTCCCCCTGGGGGAACCTCGTCGCCTGCGGCGCTCAACAGCGTCTGCTCGACGGGATCCTCGACTCTGGTCGCCGTCTCCGAGGTGCTTACGATCCTGCTCGCGCTCATGTTCACTCCCACCAGTACCAACAGCGCCACACCGATCATCATCGAGACGATGAAGATGCGGGCGACGTTGGAGATCGCCGGCATCATCGCGGAGTGTTGATGAAGTCGACGACGTGTCCGACGGGACCCCCAGGCTCGCGGCAGAGCTGGGGTGATATGCGATCACCGCAGGTTGACTTCGTCCCTGCCGTTCCCGGTGACCGAGGTTCGGTTCCTCGCGAGTTGAGTCGCTGACCGACAAGCGGGCGTAGACTCATCGCACCGACGGCGATGAATCCGCGCATCCGTCCGCGGCTAGCGCCCCGCTCGAACAGGCGCCGGCCGCCGTGACCGAGCACCTTCACGACGACTCCGCGGCGGTGCAGCTCCTCGGCGACCGTACGCGTTTGTCGATGTTGCGGCCGAGCGCACGTACGGTCGCCACGACGTAGCACATCGCCGGTGCGGAGCGTGCCGAATAGCCGCACCAGGCGCTCCTCCTACGACTCGAGCGTCTGGGAGCGGCAATGCCGGAACCCTTGATCGGCACGCCGAAACGTGTAGCTCGTCGGCGCTGCTCGGTCACACTCGGCATGTCATCGCGGGAGTATCACCAAGCCGACAAGGCGCGAGCCGCCGGGCGGGCCAGCCACCAGTCGCGCCTCCCGTGCAGCTCGGTGAGGCACTTCGGGCAGTCAGCCGCCTGATGGGGCAGGTGCAGAGGGCTCGTCTGACTGTGCGGATCGGCGTCGAGCGCGGCCGAGCGCGTTATTGCGGCATCGTCGTCTCGCCGATTCGTCCATTTTCACCCGTATCGCACCCGTCGCTATACCGCCCGTTGCGCGCGGCCGATTCAACCGTCGTCACCTTCAACCGTCTTCGGTCACCGAGCCGGAGCTCGAGGCTGAGCTGATCGGCGTCCAGCTCGGCGAAGAGCGTGGCGCAGAGCAGCCGTGCTGAACGCGCCGTCACGGGAGAGTGCATTCAAGCGCACGCGCATGACGCTGATGAGGGCGAGGCGCAATTCGAGCACCTCTATGCCCGGCACGCGGTCACGTCGTCGTCGGGCGGCTGCGTCATCCGCGTTCCGACGACGTTGACGAGTTCGCCGCGAACGGCGACCCGCTGCCGTTCAGTTCTCCCGCGGTGAGGCTGGATGCCGCGGCGATGCGCATCTCCCGTCGAGGCGGCCCTGTTCCCGGCCGTCGTTCCTATCCCCCAGCCTTCCAGCTTGAGCCAGCGCACGAGCCAGGGCAGGGTGAACCCCTGCAGCATCAGGCTGCCGACGGCGACGAGGAATGCCACGAACACCAGCAGCGCCTGAGTCGGACCTTCCGGCAGCGTTGTGCCGCCGCCAGGGTCACGACGCCGCGCATTCCCGCCCATACGATGATGAAGGTGCCGTGCTTCCAGCCGAGCGGCGAGGCCTGGGTGAGCCCGAGGTCGCGAGCGTGCGCGACACGCGGGTCCGCATCTGCTGCAGGCGCCTCTCCCTGTCGTTCGGGTACGACGGTCCACGCGGCGTGCCATCGCCGCGCAGCTGCTTGGCCCGCGCTCCCATCTCCTCCATCCCGCTGGTTGAAGCTGTGCAGATGCGCGCGGTTGAACCTTCGCGCGCGTCTTCCCGGGCGACGCGACGAGTACCGACGAAGCCTCGCAGTCTACGGCATGATGCGGGTCACCGCGATCGCGGACGCCGCGAGCCAGGCGCCGTGCCAGAGGCCTTCGTGGTCCTCGATGTTCGTGGTGGACGATCTCCTTGAGCTGTAGGCCCATCACCAGGAAGACCGCGCCTTCCAGCATGAGCCTCCACCGTGCGCCAGTTCAGTTCGTCCGACAGTCGTCTGTTCCTCGGAGCTGAACCAGCGCGCCGCGCCCTGGCCTGTGCCAATGATTCCGGCGACGATGCCGGCCACCAGGCCCGAGCCGCCGAGCTGCTCGGTGGGCAGGTAGGCGACGAACGGCACGACGAAACTGAGCGCCGTGTTCGCCGCGGAGTGGCCGATCGAGGTGCGCACCCGCAGGGCGTAGCCCACCAGCGTGCCGATCACGACCGCGATGATCACGCCCCACACGAACGCCCAGATCGCGCCGCCGACCGGCACGCTTCCGACGGCGATCGCGGCGATCGCCGTCCGCAGCAGCACCAGCGATGTCCGGATTGTTGAGGAGGCTCTGCTTTTTCCAGCATCGTCACGATGCGGCGATCTTGAGCTTTCTGACGATCGACGTGGCGATGGCATCCGTCGGGGTCAGCAGTTGCGCCGAGCGCGTCGCGAATACAGTACCATCCGGGCATCACGAGCGCGAAGAAGACCGCGAGGCAGCGGTGCTCACGAGCACGAGCAGAATCGACAGGCCGGCGATCGGCCGGAAGTCCCTGCGGGACTCGATCGCCGGCAGCGACACCGCCCGCAAGGAGTACAGCAGAGGCGGGAGCACCCCTACCAGGACGGAATCCCCGGGATCGACCTCGAACGCAGGGAAGGAGGGGATCAAGATCTACGGGTCGCGCCGATCGCCACCAGCGCGAGCGGCCCGGCGATTCCCACGCGCGGAGCCAGGGCGGTGGCCAGGGCGACCACGATTACTCGACCACCCGCGACGACGAGCATCTCCATCGCTGCTACAGCACCCCGAGAGCGCGTCGCGTCGCGCTTCTGCCACAGCTCTACATCGACGTGGTCGAGATGCGCGCCCGAGCCTGGGCCGTCTACGGCAGCCCCTCGATCACGCGGTAGCCGCTGCCTTCCCGACGAGATGGTTGAGCACACCAGCCCCTCCGGCACGCCGTACTCGCCGCGCGAGACCACCGCGGCGGAGGTCCACGGGGTGCCCCGGGCGCTCGTCGCGCACCAGGCCGATGGCCGCGTTCGCGGCGGAGGCGACAGACGACGAGCCGCGCACCTCGATGATCTCCGCGCCGCGCCCGGCGACACGCGGATGAAGACGTCATCGAGCCAGGAACTGCTTTCGCACGGCCGCCCAGCCGAGAGGCGTAGCGATGCTCACGGGTTCGCCCCGCACCACGGCGTGCCAGACGTCCGCAATCTGCACGGCCAGCGGTCGCTGATCGTTAGCTGGGTGATTTCGTCGGCACGCGCATCGAGGGCGTCGGCGAGCCGGCCGATGGCCGGTTGTGGTCGAGCCGTGTCAGGGCGGTGAAGCGGTCGGCGGGGATGTCGGGGGCGGATGCCGCGGCGATGAGCGTGTTCGTGTTGGCCGTGTTTCCCACCACGACGACGCGGATGTCGTCGGCGGCACCTGCGTTGATCGCCGCTCCCTGCGGCCCGAACATCCTGGCGTTCCTCAGCCAGCAGATCGGCACGCTCAATGCCTGGGCCGCGCGGACGCGCGCCGACCAGCAGAGCGATGCTGCAGCCGTCGAACGCCGCAGCCGGGTCGTCGGTGACCACCACGTCGCGCAGCAGCGGGAACGCGCAGTCCTGGAGCTCCAGGGCGACCTCGGCGTCCACACCCTGCGGTCCAGCAGCTTCAGCCTGATCGGCCGTTGCCGAGCACCGCCGGCAGCGATCCGGAACAGGAGCGCGTAGCCGATCTGCCCGCCCGCGCCGGTGATGGGCGGGATCGGTGGTGGTCCCGGGGGTCGGGTGCGGAGGAGTCGGTCGCCATGAAGCGGCTCAATTCCGGTCCCTCTGCGACTGCGGAAGCCGATCAGCATAACAATCCGCACCCCCGCAGCGGAATGTCCCCGAGCCCGAGGCGCCCGCGACGCGGGCTGCCTACGCATGACTTTCAACGACAACGCGAGCGTCGGGAACTCCGCCTGCGGCGCGGTGGGCGGAATCGCCGTCGCCGGCGGCGGCATCGCGGGGCTCGCGCGCCGCCCGTCCTGCTGTTCCAGCCTTCACCGGCACCGACCTCTCCGGTCGCCGGCGCTGGCTGCCCAACCTGCTCAGTCTCGGCGCGGCGATCGCCAACTGCGAGACCGGTGCCGACGCCAACGCCAGCGATGACTGCCGCCTTGCCGCGGCATCCCTTTCGATCAATCAGTTCTGGCCGAGAACGTCGAGGCCTACCGCGAGCCGCAGTCCATCATCGTCGACGGCTCGACGAGCACGCAGTGCGGCACGGCCTCGAATGCGACCGGTCCTTCTACTGCCCTCCCGAGGAGTCCATCTACGTCGACCCCCACGCTGCCAACTGCGCGAACAGTTCGACGCCACCGCGGTACGCTCGCGCAGGCCTACGTGCTCGCCCACGAGTACGGCCATCACATCCAGCAGCAGCTCGGCATCGAGAAGAAGGTTCGATCGGAGAGCAACAACGACCCGGGCCAGGCGAACGAGCTGTCGGTCCGCCTCGAGCTGCAGGCCGACTGCTTCGCCGGAGCATGGGTGGCGGCCGCATCTCAGACCGAGGACGGCAGAACGGCGTGCCCTACCTGCAGGCCCCCACCCCGCAGCAGATCAACGACGCGCTGAACGCGGCGCAGACGGTCGGAGACGACCACATCCAGCAAGGGAGTCCGGTGGTGCTGGTGAACCCCGAGAGCTGGACGCACGGCTCCAGCCAGCAGCGGGCCCGCTCGTTCACCACCGGCCTCGAGCAGGGCGCTCAAGCGTGCGACGCCTTCGCCGTCTCCGGAAACGATCTATGACCGACGCGGCCACCTCGAGCACCTCTACCAGATCGAGCCCTACGCGTCCGCATCTGCTCGTCGGCGATGGGCACCGGATCTACTGGGAGCAGAGCGGCAATCCCGAGGGAGTCGCCTTCCCGGACGGCGGGCCGGGCGCGGCACCTCGGCCTGGCACCTGATCGGTCCTCGATCCCCGGTACCGAATCGTACTGTTGACCAGCGGGCTGCGGTCGCAGCACGCCCACGTGCAGCGAATTCGTGCCGATCTGCGCTACAACACCACGTGGCACCTGGTCGCCGACATCGAACTTCTCCGCCGCAATCTGGGCGTCGATCGCTGGCAGGTCTTCGGTGGTTCGTGGGGCAGCGCGCTCGCGCTCGCCTACGCCGAGGCCCACCCGGATGCCGTCACCGGACTGGTGCTGCGCGGCATCTTCACCCTGCGCCGTCACGAGCTCGAGTGGTTCTACGAGGGCGGTGCGTCCTCGATCTTCCCCGACCCGTGGGAGGAGTTCATCACGCCGATCTCGGTGCTCGAGCTGCTCGCGCATGATCGAGGCCTACCATCGCCGACGGTTACCTCTATCGGCGGTTGACTCGTTCTGGCTGCTGTCGCGTGGTCGGGCGCTGGGAGGCGTTGACTTCGCCGTTCGCCCGGACGCCCAGCTCGTCGCCGACATGACCGAGCCCGCCGCGGCGACCGCGTTCGCACGTATCGAGAACCACTACTTCGTTGCACGGCTGGTTCCGCGAGCAGCAGCTCATCGAGGACGCGGCGTCGCTCCGCGACATCCGCGGGTCATCGGTGCAGGGCTACGACATCTGCACGCCGATCATGACAGCGCGGTACTGCATGCCCGGCGAGGGCCGAGCTACTGCTGTCGACCACGCCGGTATCGGCGAGCGAGCCGGGCATCGCGGCGGCCCTGGTCGCGGCTACGCGGTACCGCTTCGCTGGCGCCGACGCGCGGCTCAGCGCCCTCGGATCAGGTCGGCGGCCACCTCGCCGACGACGATCGCGGGGGCGTTGGTGTGCCCGCGGATGAGGGACGGGATCACGGAGGCATCGGCCACGTGCAGGCTGTTGACGCCCGGGTCTGGAGTCTCGGGATCCACGACCGAGTTGAGTATTTGTTCCCATTTGCGCCGTGCCGATCGGGTGGTAGAGCGTGTGCGAGTAGCGGCGCAGTGAGAGCTCGGCGGCGCCACGGCGTCACGCTCCGCCTCCCTCGGGCTGCACCCGAGCCCTGCTGGTTGTGACGGCGCGCAGCGCATCGGTCGCGACGAAGTCGTTCGCACTCGGCGAGCCCGGCGAGCATGGTCGCCTCGTCGATTCCGTCGGGGTCGCTGAGATACTTCGGCTTGATCTCGGGCTTGTCGGCCGGGTCGGCCGAGCGCAGGCGGATGGTCCCGGCGGCTGCGCGGGCGCAGCAGGATCGCCCGATCCGTCAGGCCCTCCTCGGGCAGGGGAACGAGCCTTCGCCGACATAGTTAGCCGAAGCGAAAATGATCGATGTCGGCAGCGACCGCCAGACCGGGGCGGGTCGGTGACCTCGGCGCCACCAAAACTGAGGCCTCCGCGCTCGTTCGAGGTCAGCATCCGCGTCGCACGGTGAGATAGCGGGCGAGCTCCCCGGCCTGCTTGGCGCCGAAGAGGGTGCCGCCGTGCGCGGTCCGGTCAGCCCCGCGACGAAGAGGCGACCCGCAGGTTCCACCGACGTCCGGACTGTCGAAGACGATCGGGATGCCGCGACGGCGAGGTGCGCGGCGGGGCCCATGCCCGACAGCATGAGCAGTTGCGGCGTGTTCACCGCGCCGCCCGCCAGGATGACCTCGCGGCGGGCGACAGCCTGCCGGGCTACGTCGACCTCCACGTAGACACCTGTGGCCCGAGGGAGGGCGTCCTCGGAGGCGTGGGCGAAGTCATGTGGCGCACGAAGGCGCCGGTCACGACCGTCAGGTTGCGGCGATCTTGGTGGGGCGATAGGCGTCGGCGGTCGAGGCCCGCGCACCGCGACGCTGCGAGACCATCGTCTGCGAGAAGCCCGGCCTTCGGCAGGTTCGGTGGGGTCACCAGGTGACCGGCCTCGACGGCGGCGTCCAGGAACGCCGTGGTGTGCGTCCGCGGGTCGCGCTGGCGCTCGATCGACTGCGGGCCGGTGGCGCCCGCGGGAATTCCGCCGGTTCTTTCGGCGCGCTCGATGCGGCGGGAAAGCAGGGTATCAGCGCCTTCCACCACCAGCGCCGCCGGCGGCATCCGCCCAGTTGTCGTAGTTGGCCGCGAACCCGTGGCGTCCACATCATCGCGTCGAGCGCACGACGGCTCGCCGAGCGTCTTGCCGCGCGGGGCCAGAAATCGTCCGGTTCTCGAGCGCGGGCTGCGGGACGGTGTCGTAGTTCCAGTCGTACTCACCGCGGAAGAGCTTCGAGAAGGCGGCCGGCACGTGCAGTTCGAGCGCCTTGTCGGGCGCGCCCGCTTCGAGCAGCAGCACCGAGGTGGCGGACTCCCAGAGCCGCGCGGCCAGCGCGGCGTCCGCGCAACCCGCGCCGACGATGATGTAGTCGGCGGTCAGATCGCGCGTCGTACGGGCCGACGAACGCGTCATGCGCGGAACGCCTGCACGTAGGTGCCTGCCATGCGCGCGAGGTTGCCGTCCATGCGGCAGCCGGTGAAGCCCTCGCTCACCGTCGCCCCCGTGCGGGAGTCGACGAACCACGGCGGTTGGCAGGCACCGATCCCTTCGACAGGCTCATGGTGCGGATGATCCCGGACCACTGGGGCAAACGGACGGAACGGCCCGCGGGTCACGGAAAATGTTCAATACCGTCGTAGTAGCGCGTCGTGCACGACGCCGATGCGCCACGACGTTCTCGAGGGTCGCGCCGGGAAAGCGCCAACGCCAGGCGTCGGAGTGAGCCGAACCGCGAAGGCTGTTGATGAGTCGATCGACATGGCGCCCAGCCGAGGTCTGCGATCGCGTTCTCGAAGCCGGCGCCAGCGCGGTCTGCGTGGACGGATCGATCAGGATGTTCGCGCCAGGGTTCGACGAGCCTGTCGTTCGGCGTGAGCGACGGCCGCGTCCAGGAACTCCTGGCCGTTGCCGGGAAGATCGACGATCCCAGGACGGTGCGAAGTACTCGGTGGTCTCGAGCGCTGTCGCGTCGACGCCGGGGCCGGTCTCGACGAGGAGCCGGTGCCGTCACCGCAGCGGGTCGCGTTCGGATAGCTGGATGCCGCAGCCTCGAGTTTCTCGTCGCTGCGCGGGTACCAGACCGGGTGCGCGGAGCGGCTCCGAATGCGCGGCGCAGCTCGGCGAGGAACGCGGTCCCGCTGGGCCGAACTCCGCGCCGACAGGATCACCACCTGGCCGGCGACGGGTCCGTTCGCTGTTCTGAAGGCGCATTGTTACGATGTGCTCGGCTCCGACAGCGAGGTCGGCGTCGCTCCACCGGCTGGGCACGACGACGACGGCGATACCCCGCCCAGCTCTGGAGGCCATCGGCTTCTTCAGCAGGGGTCGACCCTCGCGGCGGCGCCCGCAGCGTGAGTGTGCCGTCCCAGACGATCGCATCGAACGTCGGGGCGGCACCGGCGATGTGGACGTGGTCGATTCCGCTGTGGGCTGTCAGGTAGGCGCCCACCTCTCCGCCGCCACGGACGATGCAGGAAGCCTGCCTCGATCAGCGGTCAGGCGCTCGTCATAGACCCGCACCAGGGCGTCTTGGGTCGGGTTGACCTTGAGGATCATGACGGCGAAGGCGAGGAGTTCGTACAGCACGTCGAGGACGGAATCGAGGTGACGTTCCGCCGGCGCCGAGCACCAGGCCGACCCCGCCGCTCTGGGCAGGGCGCAGCTGGCCGAGCTGCGGACTGGCGCGCCTGCCTCTCCGTCACGGCTTCGACCCACACCTCACCCGGATACCGAAGAGCAGCAGCCGCTCCATCGCGGCGCAGCGGCAACAAGGCGCGGCGTCGCAGTTGGCCGCCTGGGGCGGCATCCTCGTCCTCGTGGTCGCCCTTCAGCGGGCTGGCACCCTTCGCGAGAGCCTCCAGCTCCTGTGACGCCTCGAGTGCGACCAGCGTCGCGTAGGGCCCACTGAGCCACTCCTCGCCGCGCAGCGCGTGGCCGGGCTTGAGGCCCTTCGAGAGCGCGGCGGTGTTGGCCCACTCCTCGGCGCTCGCGGCTGTCGCGCGCAGACGCTCCCACAGGCGCTCGCTGACCGAGAGTCAGGTGCGACCAGGCGCGGGCCCCGAGGCCGAGCCGGTGATCGCGGCATCAAGCTCCTTCGGAGTCCGGCACGCTCGACGTGTCGGCTCCGGACGCGGCGGAGCGGACCTCGGCGAGGGTGGGTGATTTCGCGCTGGGCGTCACGGCGTCTTCCTCCTTCGGGCGGGAGGTTCCAGCTTACGGCGCGGTAAGCTTGAGTTCCAGCCGCTGATGCGCGTCTGGATGTCAGGAGAGGCGATCGATGTCGGTGCGGCGCAGGCGGTAAATCGTTCCCGCGGACAGGCGGTTGGGGCGGTGGACGTCGTCCGCCAGCAGCTGCCCGTCGGCGTCGGGAGCGTCGGAGCGCATCGCGACGGGCGGCGCGGGGTCCGCGCCGGTTACGCGGTCTCGGCGGCGACCGCGGCGCGCACGGCGATCATGCCGTCGAGGGTCTCGGCGCAGCTGGTCGAGGGGCGCAGGCCGACGCGGAGGCCGCCGGGGTCGCGATAGTCGGGAATCACGTCCGCGTTCAGCAAGCGCGCCGTGACGGCGCGCATCGACGGATGCTGCAGCGTCACGCGCCCGCTGCGCTCGACGCATCGCGGGGCGAGGCGACGGTCACGCCCAGCGGGGCGAGCAGTTCGTCGGAGATTGGATGGCGAACTCCGTGAGGGCGATCGACTTCTGCCGGATCGCGGCGATGCCGACCTCCTCGATCAGCGCCAGTGTGTCCTGCAGGGCGGCATGCCGACGATCGGCGGCGTGCCCGACAGGAGCGGCGCATTCCCGGCGTCGGCGTGTACCCCGGTCCCATCGCGAAGACGTCCGCGCTGCCCATCGAGCCCTGGATCGGCTGCTCCAGCGCCGCCTGATGGCGTGCGGCGTTGTAGGCGAACGCGGGAGAGCCCGGCCCGCCGTTGAGGTATTTGTACGTGCATCCGACCGCGAGGTCGAACCCCAACGCATCGGCCTCGATCGCGACGGATCCGGCGGAATGGCACAGGTCCCACAGGATCAGCGCACTGGCGTCGTGGGCGATCTTCGTGAGGGTCGCCGCGTCGGCGAGGAAGCCGGAGCGGTCGCGATGGCTCAGCACGACCACGGCGGTCTCGTGACCCACGGCATCCCGCAGCGTGTCTGGGTGACGCCGACGCGCGGTCGACCTCGATCCAGCGCACGCGCCCGCCGCGCTCTGCGCATGCCCTCGACGAGGTAGCGATCCGTGGGGAAGTTGTCGGTGTCGACCACGATCTCCACGCGGGCCGGGTCGGCGCTGTGCTGATTGTCGAACGCGGCTCGGATGAGCTTGTACAGCAGCACGGTGGTCGAGTCGCCGACGACAGTCTGACCCGGCGCCGCGCCGATCACGGAGCGGCCGATCGTGTCGCCGATCTGGAAGGGGAGTTCCATCCACGACTCGTCCCACCCGCGGATCAGGCGACCGCCCCACTGATCGTGCACGAATCGTTCGAGACGTTCGGCGCTGCGGCGCGGCGGGCGGCCGAGCGAGTTGCCGTCGAAATAGACCAGCGACGATTCGGAGCCGATGAATTCGTCGCGCCGGGGCGCGAGGGGATCGGCGGCATCCAAGACCTCGGCCGCTGCGGCAAGCGTGTCGGAGGTCGCCCTGGGCGGGCGGCCGTCAACTGTGGTCATCATGGATCAGCTCCTCGGTGGGGATGACCGTCGCGCCACCGAGCCATGCGGGCACGGCGTCGAGATCGGCGGGCGGCTCGCCCGGGACGAACGTGCAGACGCCGCGTGACCGCTCCGCGCCCGGCCACGGATCGGTGAGCGTCGCCAGCAGGTCTTCTCCGCGCAGGCCGGCACCGTGAAGTGCCGACAACTCGCGCGCATTGACGCCGACCGGCAGGTCGCCGTTTCCGAGGTCCGTCCCGTAGAGGACGGTTCCGCCGGCGCGCACGAACGCGGTCAGGTTCGCTGCCGCGGTCTCGCGGCTCCGCGCGTCGTCGCGATGGATGTCGAGCGTCGAGATCCAGCGCTGACCTGCGGTCACCGCACGGGTGATGAGCGCCGCATCCAACAGGTCGGTGAAGGGGGTGTGGGCGAGCGTGTCGACGCCTGCGTCGATCGCGATCTGCGCCGTTCCGGCGCCCTGCGCGTGTGCGACGACAGGGAGCCCGTGCTCGCGCGCTGCCGCGATGATCGCGGCCAGGGTGGCGGCATCCAGCACCGGACCCGCCTGTGCGTTGAGGGCGAGCTTGATCACCGCGGCTCCGAAAGAGACCTGCTCATCGACCGCGGTCGCCGCACCGCCGGCGACGCCGGGGTGCGCAGACGAGTCGGTCACCTCGCGCACGGCCGCAGGCGGCGCCCACGAGCGGCCGCCCGGGTAGCCGCCCGGTGCGGTCAGGAACGCCCCGGCATATGCGACCCGCGGCATACCGGCGTGGGGCCGTTGCGCGAGGTTCACGGGGTCACCGCCGAGGTCGAGCACTCCCGCGATGCCGTGCGCCCCGAGGTGACGCTCCTCGATCAGATGCAGGTGCACATGGTGGTCGATGAGAGGGGGCAGCGCCACGCCGGACTCGCCGCTCAGCGCACGACGGCACAGGCTCGCGTCAGGGCCGAGCAGCTCGAGGAGGAGCAAGGGGTCGTGGTGCGGCATCCGTCACTGCCCGATCTCGGTTCTGACAGCAAAGAGCTCGGGAAAGAACGTGAGCTCGAGGGCCTTCTGCAGGAACGGCACCCCGCTCGATCCGCCCGTGCCCTTCTTGAACCCGATGATGCGGTCGACCGTCTTCAGGTGGCGGAACCGCCACAGCTGGAAGTTGTCCTCGAGGTCGACGAGCTGTTCGCACGTCTCGTACGCCGCCCAGTGGGACTGCGGGTCGGCGTAGATCGACGCGAAGATCGGCACCAGCTCGGGCGTGAAGGTCCACGCCTTCGTCACGTCGCGCTCGAGCACCTCGGCGGGAATGGGATAGCCCGACCGGGCGAGCAGGCGCAGGAACTCGTCGTACAGGCTCGGCGCTTCGAGACTCTCCCGGACGAGCCTCTCGGCTGCGGGATCGGTGGCGAAGACGCGCAGCATGGCCGCGTTCTTGTTGCCCAGCGTGAACTCGACGGCGCGGTACTGGGCTGATTGGAACCCGCTCGCATTGCCCAGAACGCCGCGGAACTGCGCGTACTCAGCCGGAGTCAATGTCGCCAGAACCGACCACTGCTCAGTGAGCGTGCGCTGGATGTGCTTCACGCGCGCGATGCACTTCAGGGCGGGGGCGAGGCGGTCTTCGCGCAGGTAGACGCACGCGGCCGACAGTTCGTGCAGCACGAGCTTGAGCCAGAGCTCGGTCGTCTGGTGCTGGATGATGAACAGCAGCTCGTCGTGATGCTCGGGCGAGCTGAGCGGATGCTGCGCCGCCAGAAGGGTGTCGAGTTCGAGGTACCCGCCGTAGCTCATGCGGTCGGAGAAGTCGGTGACGACCGACCCTTCGATCGTGCGCGTATTGTCCTGCACGCCCTCGCTCACACTGCGCCTCTGCTCACAGGCTTCAGCCTACTGAGGCCCCACAGGCTAGATAAGGGACAGCGCGCGCAGCTTCGACTCCACGTCGGCGTTGGACGGCTCGACGTGGTGCGACGAATCGGGGTAGACGACCACGGGGATGTTCGTGCGCCCCGAGATCTCGCGTGCGACGTCGGCGGCGGCAGGGTCCGTCACGAGGTCGACGTAGTCGTACCTCACGCCCAAGGAGTTCAGCTGGTTCTTCGTGCGCACGCAGTCGCGGCACCAGTCAGCGCCGAAGACCGTGATGGTCGAGGAGGGGGAAGTCATGCATCCATTCTCCGGCATGCAGCCTGGGTGACCGCCGGATGCCGCACCAGCGGGCACATGCGACGATAGACGCGCATGCAACTCTCGATCATCGTGCCGACGTACAACGAAGCTCCCAACGTCGCGGAGCTGGTTCGTCGTGTCGCGACGGAGACCCGGGGGATCGACGCGGAGATCGTCTTCGTCGACGACAGCACCGATGGCACTCCCGATGTGATCCGGGAGGTCGCGGCATCCGCGGCGTTGCCCGTTCGGCTCATCCACCGCGACCACCGCTCCGGAGGGCTCGGCGGTGCAGTCCTCGAAGGTTTCGATGCCGCGGCGGCCGATGCCTGCCTCGTCATGGACGGCGACCTCCAGCATCCGCCGGAGGAGATCCGGGATCTGTACGCGCGGTTCACGCGCGGCGACGTCGATGTCGTGATCGCTTCGCGCTATGCGGGCGACGGCACGTCGGTGGGGCTCGCCGATCGCACGCGGGTCCTGGTCTCGAAGGTGTCGACCGCGCTGACCCGAGCCATGTTCCCGGTCCGGCTGAAGGACGTCACCGATCCGATGACCGGGTTCTTCCTCATCGACCGACGGACCGTGGATGCCGCCTCCCTCAAGCCGCGCGGGTTCAAGATCCTGCTCGAGATCCTCGCGCGCAAGAACCTGCGCACCGCCGAGGTGCCGTTCCACTTCGCGGGCCGTCACGCGGGCGAGTCGAAAGCGTCCCTGCGCCAGGGCCTGCATTTCCTCACGCAGCTCACCGCCCTGAGGTTCGGGAAGATGTCTCTGTTCGCTGTGATCGGCGGACTCGGGGCGGTGGCGAACATCGCGATCGTGTGGGCGCTCACCAGCCTCGGCGTCAACTACATCGTCGCGGCGATCACCGCCTCCGAGGTGACGATCATCGCGAACTTCCTGCTGCAGGAGCGGTTCGTCTTCCACGATATGAAGAGCGAGGCGTCAGGTGTGTGGGCGCGGTTCGCCAAGTCGTTCACGTTCAACAACGCCGAGCTGATCATCCGCATCCCGATCTTGGCGCTCATGGTCAGCGGCGGACACATCTCCGCGGTGATCGCGACCGGCATCACGCTCATCGTCGCGTTCATCGTGCGGTTCGTGTTCCACTCGCTCGTCGTCTACGCGCCGCGGAAGCCGGGCGCGCAGGCGAGCCGGGCGCGCCACATCGTCGAAGAGCTCGATGCGCAGGCGATGTCGCCCGGCGAGCTCTAGCCGACTCTCCCGACGCCACCGCCGTGCGTCGCTGATCGCCTGCTCAGAGATCTCCCCGCAGCCCGAGCGGCAACCGAACAGTCCGACGGCAGGGGCACGCGCATCACCGCACAGCCCCCGTTGTTCAGCAGGAGAATGCGCAGATCGTCGGGGACGCCTCGGATCCCCATCGCATTCTCGTCGTAGAAGAACGTGAGGTCGCCGACGCGTCTTCGCCCGCGACCGGGACCGCGTGAACAGCGTCCTCACCGTCGAACGAGAACGCGGGCTTTCGTACCTCGGAGAGCAGCTCTGAGAGTCAGCCGATCAGCCCCGTGATCGCGTCCACGTTCATCCCGTAGTTGACGCGCACGACGGGAAGCGCGAGCTTGTCGGTGCCGATCGTCACGTAGCCCGGCTCGATCGTGCGGGCCATCTCGAAGCCGGCCTCTCGAAGACCCTGCTTTGGCGGTGTCGTTGTAATGGCCGAACGGGTAGGCCATGACTTCTTTGACCCCGAGGGCGGCGGCCGACGCCTCCATGTCGGCGACGATCTCGGGCACGGTGTAGTTGACGATACGGCCCTGTCCGTTCGCGCCGGCCTGATGCATGTCGTGCGTGTGCGAGCGCCGCAGCACGTAGGGTTGGGCGCCGCGTCCTGGCGGGCCGCGGTGATCATGAACGACGTCGTCAGCAGCTTGTACTTGTCGACCACCGGGGCGGCCAGATCGAACCACGTCTGATCGGCATCGTCGTCGGTGATGATCACGGAATGAGTCGGCAGCCACAGCCGTCCGTCGATGAATGCGCTCAGCTCGTCCCACGTGGGCAGGTAGAAGCCGCCGGTCGCGATGTGGTTCATGTGCGCGTCGAAGTCGCCGATGTACGCGTAGTTGCCGCGCAGCCATCCGTCCTCACCCTCGGGGCGCGTCGTGAACTGGTGGTACATCATGATCGGGAATGCGGGCGTTCTCGGCGACGTTCTCTTCGGGCGTCTTCCACGATCCGTACAGGGTGATCTGCTGGTCAGTGCAGGCGACCAGCTCGGATCCGTTGATCCGCGCTCGGGATCGCGAAGGCGGCGGCATCCGTCGGCGTGGCGTACCAGCCGGCGAAGACGAGGCCGTCGCGCTGCGGGATCGGCAGCCCCGTGTACAGCACGCCCTGCGTCTGGAGCATCGGCGCGTCCGGCGACGCCGTCGCCTGCGAAGCTCACCGCGCACGCGTTCGGATCGTCCGTCGTCTCGAGGAGCTGCTGCGATGCGGTCAGCGGGGTGGCGGCCGGGGTCGGCGTGGAGTTCGCCGCGGTCGATCCGGAAGGCGCCGGCGCGGCATCGGCGTCGCCGCGGTTCAGCGCGATCACCGAGACGGTCGGTCACGACGGCAGCGACGAGCACGACCGCCGAGAGGAACACGGCCAGCCGTCGACGGCGTCGCACGCGGGCGGAGACGCGGTGCGCGCGCGCACCGTTGCGAGTCGAATCGGTCACAGTTCTGAAATTCCCCAAGATGCCAGTGGCGCCCGGTTCTCGAGCGAGCGCCTCACCGCACATGGTACGGCGCGTTCCCGGGGAACCCCTGGACCCTGCGACTGTGATCGGTACGCTGAGGCCCATGACAACGCTTGTGCTGACCGTGGTGGGAGCCGACCGCGCGGGTCTGGTCGCCGCGGTCGCCGACGTCGTGGACGCGCACGGCGGCAACTGGGAGAACAGCCAGCTCGCCGAGCTGTCGGGAGCGTTCGCGGGGATCATCGAAGTGTCCGTCCCCACGGGCCGCGTCGATGAGCTGCGCTCGGCGCTGTCGCGGCTCGAGGGTCTGCTCACGGTCGCCGTCCACGAGAGCGAGGCCGCTGCCGCGGAGGCCGGCGGTGTGCGTCGGTTCGCCTTCCGCGTGCTCGGAAACGACCATCCGGGAATCGTCCGCGAGATCTCGTCGACGCTCAGCGCGCACGGACTCAGCATCGAGCGGATGTCGAGCGAGACCTACGATGCGGCGATGTCGGGCGGGCGGCTGTTCGAGGCGTCGATCGAGGTGAGGGTCGAGGACGCCGTCGACGTGGATGCCGTCACCTCGGCGCTCGAAGCCCTCGCGGCCGAGATCCAGGTGGACGTCACGCTCGAGTCATGAGCCGGCCGCGAAGCGCTACGGCGCGGGTGCGGCCGCGACCAGCAGCGGCAGGGCGCGTTCGATCATGTCCATCGTGGCCGTCAGTGAGACGCGGAAATGCGCGGGGCGCTCGAAGATCGTGCCCGGCATGAGGTGCACTCCCTTCTCGGCGAGGGCGTCGCAGTATGCCTGAGCATCTGCTTCCGGCGCATCTGCTTCCGGAGCCTCGCCCCAGAGGTAGAAGGTGCCCTCCGGCCGCGTCAGCGTGTAGCCGGCGTCCTTGAGCGCGCCGTACAGCCGGTCGCGCTTGCGGGTCAGCTCCGAGATGTCGATCGACACACTCTCGAGGGCGGGCACGCTGTGCTGCATCAGCGCGTTCGGAAAGTTCCACCCGATGGCGAGTTGGATCGGCATGAAGGCGCCGCGCAGCTCGTCGCGGTCGGATGCCGGCAGCAGCGGTGACAGTGCGAGGTAGCCCAGTCTTTGACCGGGGGCGAGGAGCACCTTGCCGTAGCTGTAGTCGATCATGCTCCACGGGTAGGAGGCGACCGGGCTGGCGAAGTCGATCCCGTCGAAGCGTATGCGGCGATACGGCTCGTCGGAGAGCAGCCAGATGCGGCGCCCGTGCGTGCGTGACGCACTCTCGAGCACGGCCGCGAGCTCGTCCCAGGATTCCTTCGGGAAGACGCGCCCGGTCGGGTTGGACGGCGAATTGACGATCACGACGCGCGTGCGGGGAGTGATCGCCCGGGCGATCGCATCGATGTCGAGGGAGAAGTCGACCGGGTCCAGCGCAGCGCCGACCGGGACCAGGTTTGCCGCGAGCAGCATGGGGTCGTAGCAGAACCAGCCGGGGACAGGGATGATCACCTCGTCGCCGGCGTCCGCGACCAGTGCGAGGGCGAGCGCGATCGCGCCGACGGCGCCCGGCGCGGGGCGCGGGCTTCCGCGCCGACATCCAGGTCCGCGCGCTCGCAGTGACCCTGGTGCTGCTGTCCACCTGGGCCGATGCGCTGCGAGAGACGGGTCGCGTCTCCGTCCCCGCGTTCTGGGCTCGCAGGATTCGGCGCCTGCTCCCGGCGTCCTTGCTCGTGCTCGCGGTCACGCTCGTCGGAACAGTTATCTGGATGCCGGCGAACGAGAAGACGAGTGCTTTCACCGACGTCGGCGCGAGCGCTCTCTACGTCGTGAACTGGTTGTTCGCGCGCGAGTCGATCGACTATCTCGCGCAGGATGACGCGCCCTCCGTCGTCCAGCACTACTGGTCGCTGGCCGTCGAGGAGCAGCTCTATGTGATCTGGCCGATCCTGATCGTCGGGATCGCGCTGCTCGTCGGCGCGATCATCCGACGTCGTGGCGGAGCGCCCGGATGGAGCGCCGTGCGGATCGCGCTCGCGCTCGCGCTCGGCCTGGTCTTCGCCGGGTCTCTCGTGTCTCGGCGACCATGACCTCCACTTCACCCGGGGAGGCCTATTTCAACACGTTCGTCCGAGCGTGGGAGTTCGCCGGCGGTGCTCTCCTGGCTCTGCTCGTGTCGAGGCTCCCCTCGATGCAGGAATCGTCCGCCGGGCTGCGAGCGGTGGTCGCCACGGTGACCGCGTGGATCGGCATCGCCATGATCCTCGTCGCGAGCTTCACGCAGCAGGGGGCCGGTCAGCGGAATCTCCGGGTGGGGCGCGAGCGTCGGCTTGGTCGTACTCCTACCTGTGGCACTGGCCGAATCGTGCTCGCGCGTTCGCTCTGCATCACCAGCTCGGCGATGTCGACAAGTGGGTAGTCGTCGGTGGCGGTGCTGCTCGGCGCTGTCGAGGGTTCGTCGAGGATCCCGCGCCGGCGCACCGGTGGGGTCGACGCCCCTGGCGGGAGTTCGCGTTCGCTGTGCTCGTGCCCGTGGCATCGCGATCGTTGCGGCCATGCGTATCACCTCATCCAACGCCGAAGCGGCTGAGCGCGCCGCCGCCCAGCGGGTGCGCGGCGCGAAGGCGCCCTGCGTGAGGGCGATGTCTTCGGCTCCGAACTCCATCCCGAGGTCTCGGAGCAGGCCGTCGGCGACTGCCTCCTGCGCCGAGCGCTCGTTGGACTTGTACGCGTACCAGTCGACGGACCTCGGCTCGATCTGCGCCCGCATCGCGTCGGTGAGCCCGGCCAGGGCCATCTCGTGGGGGTTGCCGAACGTGAAATCGAGTGCCTCGGGATCGTGCGCCACTGCCTGGATGCGAGAGAAGAAGCTCGTGACGCGGTCGATCGAGGACCTTGCCCTCGTCGCGCGCTGCGACATGATCATGTCGTCAGACTCGCAAGTCCGGGCATCCGCCGTCAATGGGGTGCGGCCGTGCGCCGCTTTCGGGAAAGAGGCCGGCGGGCGCTGGCCATGAAGAAACCGCTCCTGTAGAAGCCAGATGAGGGTCTCAGTGGCTCCGACGGCGTCGATCTCGTGACCTCACGATTTTCAGTTTTGCCGAGCTCAGGCGAGCATCCGGTGGGCTTATACGACGCTCTTGTCAGCGAACCGGTTCGATGCTTTAATGCTATCGAACCGGTTCGACTCCTCATCGAACCCAGGACACTGAGTCAGTTCGACCGGGAACGGCTCGATCAATGGAGATGAAGCAGATGAAAATATCTACGCCTCGGCGGCCGATGTGGCGCGCGGATGCTCGAGAAGGTGAGCGGTATTCCGCCCTCGGACTACGGACTCGGGGTCGACGCGCTGTTGCGGCGCTGACTGCAACGAGCATTGTTGCGGCCGGCGGCCTCTTTGCCATGGTTGCACCCGCCGATGCGGCCCCAGGTCCGGCATCGACGCTGGTGGTCCAGGCCGATCAGCCGTTCCGTCCTGTCACTCATATGGCGAGCGGTTCTTTGTACGGGTTGGCCAGCCCGGGCGTGCCGTCGCTGGACAAGATCCTTCCGATCAAGCCGCACACTTTCGTGCAGAAGCCGGAAGGTGGCACGCAGCAGCCCACGGGCGATGCTCTTTCTGTTGCTGACGACGCGAAAGCAGCCGGCGCGGACGTGGTGATCCGGCTGGTGGACTATCTCCCCGGCTGGCCGTACCGCTACAACAAGGCCGAGTGGCTTCCCGCCGTCGAGAAGATGGTCAACGACACGAAGGCCTCCGGCAAGACCAACATCGTCGCGTATGCCATCTGGAACGAGGGGGACATCACGTGGCAGGCGGCTAACGGGTCGTTCTTTGACATGTGGACGGACACGTACCGGCTGATTCGCACCCTTGACCCGGCGATGCCCATCCAGGGCCCGGCCTATTCGGACAACATCTCAAGCATGCGGGCGTTCTATGAGCACGCGAAGGCAACGAACACTCTCCCGGACGTTCTGGAATGGCACGAGCTGATCCGCTCGTCGAAGATCAAAGGCGACGTCGAGAACGTCCGCAAGATCCTGTCGGACCTGAATCTCCCCGAGCCTCCGATCGACATCACCGAGTACGCCGCCCCCGCTGAGGTCGGTCTCTCCGGCCCGCTGGTTGGCTACATCGCCAAGCTCGAACGCTACGGAATCACCCGCGCCGAGCTCCCTTTCTGGAACCAGTCGGGCGCACTCGGAGACCTGCTCACCGGTCGCAACGGCGACCCGAACGGGGCGTACTGGCTCTACACCTGGTACGCGCAGATGAGCGGGCAGATGGTGACCACGACGCCGCCGTCCAACGAAAGCCCGCTCGACGGAGCCGCATCCGTCAGCGATGCGGGTGACGAAGTGCGCATCATCACCGGCGGAAACACCGGACCGACCTCGGTCGAGATCAACGGGCTCGACAAGCTGTCGCTGGGTTCGAAGGTCAACGTCCAGCTGGACTTCACGGCCTCGTATGGTCGGACGGTCAAGACGGAGGGGCCGATCAACATTTCCCACACCACATATGACGTGGCGGCGGACGGCTCCATCACGGTCCCGATCGTGATGAACCCGATGTACGGCTACCAGGTGGTGGTCACACCTGCTGGTGATCCGGATGATCTCGCGGGAACGTACTCGCTGACCAACGCCAATTCAGGGCTTCAGCTGGCCACGTTGGGGGGCGCGACTGCCCAGGGGACACCTGTGGTCCAGGCAGCCCCGGAAGTGACGACTGGTCAGGTCTGGAAGGCCGTGCCTGCGGGTCTCGGCCTGTACAAGATCGTGCACACCCCGAGCGGTCGTGTGCTTGCAATCCAGGGCGCTGCGACGTCAAATGGTGCTGCAGCCGTGATCGTGGATGACACGAACGCGGAAGAGCAGCTCTGGCAGCTTGTCCCCGACGGCAAGGGCAGCGTTCGTCTGGCCAACTACGCGACCGGAAAGACGCTGGGTGTCCTGAACCTGAGCAAGAGCGATGGAGCGGCCGTCATTCAGTGGACCGACGGGTCGCCGACGTCCAACTGCCAGGTGAACGGTACCCGCCAGCCCGGCAAGATCGGAACGGCGCTGGACTTCTGCAAGACCGCGTCCCACGGCTCGCTGCCCAGCGGGATCGTGAGCAGCCTCAACGGCGACTGGTCGATCTCCACCTGGATCAAACCGGCGGCTCTGACGAACTGGTCGCGGGTGTTTGATTTCGGCACCGGGCAGACGGTCAACATGTTCCTCACCACGAACGCCGGCGGTGCTGGACCTCGGTTCGCCATCACAAACGGCGGCGCGGGCGCTGAGCAGCGACTGACGTACGGCGGGCAGAACTTCCCGTTGAACCAGTGGTCGAACGTCGTCGTCACCGTTTCGGGCAACCAGGGCACGATGTATCTCAACGGAACCGTTGTCGCAACGAACAACAACATGACGTTGAAGCCGTCGGCTCTGGGGAACACCACCCGCAACTATCTGGGCAAGTCCCAGTACAGTGACCCGGCATACGACGGCGCGATCGATGATTTCGCCATCTACAACCGGGCACTGTCGGCCGGTGATGTCGCCGCGCTTGCGGGAGGTCAGGCCGCTGCGGGCAATGTCGCGCAGTACAAGTTCGACGAGGCTGGGGGCGGTTCAACGCTCCAGGACTCCTCGGGCAACAACCGCAACGGATCGATCGTCCTCGGCACGGGTGGGTCTACCACCGCGACCACGGCGACCGACGCGCAGACGGCTGATCGCTTCTGGAAGTTGACCCGTGTTGACATCACAGCGCCGGTCGTGAACCTGACCTGCCCGGCCGATCCGGTCGTGCTCGGCGCCTCGGCGGCCGCGACGTGGACCGCGAGCGACGAGGAACACGGTTCTGGCCTCGCCACAGCTGCTGAAGGTTCCATCGAGCTGGACACGACCAGTGTCGGCGCGAAGACCGTCGCAGCGGCAGCCGGAACGGCCACCGACGTCGCCGGGAATGCTTCGGCAGAGGTGAGCTGCAACTACTCGGTCGTCTACAACTGGACAGGCTTCGCCGACCCAGTCGACGGGGGAGATGTGGTCAACTCGGTCAAGGGCGGCAGTGCGGTTCCGATCAAGTTCTCGCTTGCCGGGGACCAGGGCCTGAACGTGTTCGCGGCCGGGTCACCAACCGCGCAGTTCGGATCGTGCTCGGCTTCGGCTACCGTCGACGAGATCGAGCAGACGGTGACTGCGGGCGCCAGCGGCCTCACGTACGACGCCGCCACGGACCAGTACACCTACGTCTGGAAGACCGACAAGTCCTGGGCCGGAAAGTGCGCCACCTTCTCGCTGCAACTCAGCGATGGGACAACGCACACCGCCCTGTTCTCCTTCAAGAAGTAGCAAGGAGGGCAACTGACAGGCGGTATGCGACCCCACCCGAGTCGCACACCGTATGTCCGAGTCACCAGATGCCGGGTTATCGCTTCGACGAAGCGGTAACCCGGCATCTGTCATTTCTCGCGAGAGCGCGGATCACTGAACGCGGTCTGAGTCGGCGCCCTCAGCTGACTTCGAATGCAGTGACTCGGTATGCCGCCGAGCACTCCACATCACTCCCGCGGCGCCGCCAAGCTACCGCGATCGTGAATGACGGGAGTGATCAACTCGATGTGGATGGGTGACGACGAGTCGCCTTCTTCGATTCGCCGGACCAGGGCTTCAACGGCACGCCGACCGAGTTCATCGGCGGCGCTGTCGACTGCCGAATAGGGCAGGGAGAACATTCGTGCGAACTCGTCGGAGAATCGCCCGATCACAGACAGATCCTCTGGGCACGTGATCCCACGTGTTGCGAGCACATTCGGCAGGGCCGCGGATGCGGCCTCGTTGTTCAAGAGCATTCCGGTCGCCGAAGGGTGTGCGTCGAGGAACCGATTCAGATCATCTCCGATCTCCGGTTGCCCGGACGCCCCGTGATAGCTATGCAGCGTGATCCCCAGCTCGTCGGCACGCTCGCGCGCACGATTGGCGAGCCGCCAGACGTATGCGCCACCTCGTTCGATCACGTGCAACGGCTGCGACACGAGGATCAGCTCGCGGTGCCCGAGGCGAAACATGGCGTCCACCATCAATCCACCGGCAGCGGGGAAATCGAGGTCGAAGACGTCAACACCGCTGGGATCGCCGGGAAGACCGAGAAGAGCGCCGGGCTGCTGTGCGCCGCGCAGGACGGGCAGCCTGTCGTCCTTCTCGGCGACGTTCAGCAACACGAACCCGTCGACCATCCGCGAAGACGAAATCCGCTGGAGCGCGGCCGTACCGTCCTCCTCGGAAACGAGAAGTGTGTCGTAGCCCAGTTCGCGCGCCCGGTTTGTCACTCCGAGGATGTATTGCAGCATTGCCGGTGCGAACTCATCAGGGAGGAACCGACCCAGAAGCGCGATGACGCTCGTGCGGGAGGTGGCAAGGGCACGCGCGCCGGCGTTAGGCGTATAGCCCAGCTCACGGACTGCGTCCGCCACCCTGGCGCGAACCTCGGGCGAGATCGTTCGCTTGCCCGATAAAGCGTAGGAAGCGGTGCTGCGGGATACCCCGGCCGCACTCGCCACATCACCGATGGTAACCATGTGGCGCCACCCCCAAGCGAACCGATTCGACTCTAGTGACAGTCCGCTGTTTTCTGCAAGCTGGTCGAAAGGGCGGCTGACCACTCGTCCGCGCTACACCTCGACGCTGTAAGAGGTGATGCGCACGATACTTCCGTCGACGAACTCGTAGATGTCGCAAGCAGCCACCGCTGATGTCTCGTCGCCGTCGTGGTAGCGGATGAGGGAGTGCACCGCAACAGTCGTTCCACCGTCGACTACAGTCCATTCGGCGAGATCGATCCGCGTGTTGTGGAGCGCCGCTGTCGTCGACCTGCACGCCTCTACGACGGCAGCCTGCCCTTTCCACTCTTCTGTGCCTGGCATTCGCCACACGACTCGCTCGCTGATGTACGGGATGGCGTCCTCAAAATCGCGCCTCGAGAAGGCTTCGGCTACCTCGCGTTCGCTGAGGGACATCGCGCCTTCTTAAGACCGATCCGATTCCGGGAGCCACACCCGCATCGTCGAGGATCCGCGGTTCGCCCATCGAAAGTACGGAATGAGATCTGCCTGAAGCGGTACGCCAACTGATCTCTCCACTGGGCCGAAGGGCCAGTCGGTTGCCTGCGGTGGATGCACGCGCAGGCTGACGACGGCGCCGTTGCTCGTCCGCGTCGGCGTGATGGCAGTGTCGACCGTCACTCCTTCCACGGTGACGCCGTCGGGCAGGTCGACATCCTCCAGGGCTAGGACAAGCGGACCACTCTCGACCGCGACCTGACCGCGTACCGCATCGATCGATGGATGGGGCCACGTAAATCGGGGCTCAATCGGCAGGACGAGTTCAATCACGTCCGCCTCCTGGAATGATCGAGTGATTGCAACTGTCGCGCCGGAGACGGCCACTGGTTCGCCGTTAAGGGTGGCGACAGCGGTATTCACGGCCCAGGCGGGGACGCGGAGCGTGAGCGTGATCGGAGTCACGAGATCGCGGGTGGGTGAGATGACGATTTTTTCGTCGAACGGGTAACTGGTGGCTACGCGCAGGCCTACACGCTGGCCGTCGGGCAGCGTCGTGTCGAGTTGCATCGGCGTGTATTGGTGCAGCTGGATGCCGGCATCATCAGATGTGGCCACGTAGCCGGGAAGGCTTGCCAGCGTGCGGGACACGTTGGTTGGGCAGCACGAAACCTCGAACCACGGCGCGCGCAGCGTCGCCTCCGCTCTCTCGCTCAGCCCCACTGCTGTCTCCTCTTCGCCTGCGGTGCGCTGGTGCAGGGTGTTGGCGTAGTAGAAGGCTCGGCCGTCTTCGCGCGGCGAGACGAAGATGCCGTTGAGCAGGGTCCGTTCAATCAGGTCCGCGTACTGCGGCTCTCCGGTGCGCAGCAGCAGTCGCCAACTCAACATCACCGATCCGATGCTCGCGCACGTCTCGGCATACGCGCGGTCCGCAGGCAACTCATAGTCGTCGCCGAATTCCTCGTTCTGGTGATGCGATCCCATGCCTCCCGTGATGTACGTGCGTCGCGCGACAGTATTGGCCCACTGCGTCTGAACAGCGGCGAGCAACTCGTCGTCGTCGTTCTCGATCGCGACGTCGACCGCGCCTGACGACAGGTACAGTGCGCGAACCGCGTGCCCTCTCAGGACCTTGGCGTCACGAACGGGAAGATCGTCCAGGAAGTACTCGTGCCCTTGATAAAGGGTCGTCTGCAGCTGCTCATGGCCGCGTCGCTCCACAAGTACCGTGGCAAGTTCGAGATACCGTTCGTCGCCTGTCGCGCGCCCGAATTCGGCGAGCGCCATCTCCACCTCGGGGTGGCCACAGACGGCAGTCCGGCCGCTCGGTCCGAATTCGAGATAGAGATGATCAGCGAGGTGCCGGGCGATGGCCGGCAGGTCATCGTCGTGTCCGGTGCGCAGCCTGGCCACGGCGGCCTGAAAGAGGTGCCCGAAACAGTACAACTCGTGGCCCCACTCCAGGTCGCTGTATCGCGGCCGCTGAGATTCGCGCCCGAAGCTGGTGTGAAGGTAGCCGTCCGCTTCCTGGGCTGCACCGATGCGTTGAACGAGATCCTGGTAGCGGGCTTCGAGCACGTCGTCGGAGCGGGTGCCCAGCTGCCAGGCCATCGCTTCGAGCAGCTTGTATACCTCAGAGTCCACGAACTCGATGCCGTCGTGCTCGCCGCCTGCCGCGCCTGCGGCGCGGTCGAAGTTGGTGATCCATCCAATCTTCGACATCCAGCCATAACAGTGGTCGATGATCACATCGGCGTTCAGTTGATGGAGATCCCCCCACAGTCCACCCGTCAGCCGTACCTCATCCAAACCCAGAGGACGAAGCACTCCTCGAGTCGGCGAGACCGGCGCAATCGGCTGTATGACGGCCGGCGCGGAGGGCGATGGTGTGATGGTGTCGGTCACGACGTGTGCTTCCTCGAAGGGCGAATGTTGGAATCGATCGACTGCTTGCATCGTCGAACCGGTTCGACTACAGTATCGATTTGTCGGGTCGAACTCAACCAGTGTTCGACTAGGACAAGGGCAATTCAGGTGCGTTCGACTACATCTCGCTGCGTGAGCAGGCTGGAAGAGATCATTTCGAACTCGAATCGGTTCGAGGAAGAACAGGAGGATCCCGTGACCACGATCGGCGACGTCGCACAGTTCGCGGGTGTCTCCCGCAGCACAGTCTCTTATGCGCTGTCCGGCAAGCGGGCGATTTCCCGGGAGACCCGTGAGCGTATCGAATCCGCTATTGACGAACTCGGCTACACCCCGAACGCGGGCGCTCGGGCCCTGGCGACATCGCAGACGATGGTTATCGGACTGTTCGTCCAGTTCTTCCGTGACGAATTCTCACCCGCGATGCTTCAGTACGTCCTTCCAATCTCGGACGCTGCACGCGAGTGGGGCTACGACATTCTGATGGTGACCGAGGAGGACGGCCCACGAGCGCTGCAGCGCATCACCGACTCTGAAATGGTCGACGGCGTCGTTCTGCTGAACGTCGGCCACGAAGATTCCCGTGTCGCACCCTTGCGCGCCGCTCGGCAACCGGGGGCGTTGGTCGGACTTCCGCGTGACACCGAGGGTCTAGACGTGTTCGATCTCGATTTCGGTGAAGCGGCGCGCATGCTTGTGGACCACCTCTACGCACTCGGGCACCGAGAGATCATCCTGATCTCTCCCCACCAGCACGTGATTGCGCGTGGTGGCGCGTACGTGTGGCGTTTCCGCGAGGCCGCCCTGGAACGTGGCGCGCGGTATGGCCTGCGTATCTTCCCGTATTTCGGCGAGACGGAGCAGCCGCGTATTGCCTCCGCGCTCAACGCCATTCTCGACGAGCGTCCCACGGCCACCGCGCTCATCATCCACAACGACGCGATGATCGCCGGGCTTCCTCCGGTATTGAACGCTCGGGGAGCGCAGGTGCCGGACGACATCTCGGTCGTCGGCATCTTTTCAGAAGACTTCGGACGACTGTTCTCGCTGCCGTACACGGCAATTGAGACATCGCCGGACAAGCTGGGCCGCGCCGCGGTCCAGGCACTCGTGCAGCGGATGAAAGATCACGACAGCGCCGACGCGCCAGTGGTTCGATTCATTGCACCTGAGTTGACGGATCGAGGAAGCACCCGCTGATCGGTCGTCGCGAACCACAGACGTCCGCATCTCAATCGAACCGGTTCGATACCTCCAAATGCGTTACCAGCACAGGTAAGCACGACCCCTACCACCCTTCAGAGAGGAACACAGTGGACACCACCCGTAAGGCCCGCACCATCGGTGCGGTCATCATCGCTCTCGGCGTCAGCGCCGCAGCACTCAGCGGATGCTCATCGTCGGGAAGCACAGGGACGCCTTCCGCCGATTCGACCGAGTACACGCTCTGGGATCCGTATCCCGACCGCGACGCTTCGTCGACGTGGGCGAAAGCGATCGACGCCTGCGCATCTGAGATCGGCATCACGATCAAGCGCAACGCCGGCAACACCGGAGACACCGTCAAGGACCTCACCACGGCCGCCGGCAACCTTCCCGACATCGCCATGGTCGACAACCCGAAGGTGTCCACGCTCGCCGACGCCGGGCTGCTCACGACCACCGAGGACAACGGCTTCGACGTGTCGAACATCGAGGAGAACATCCTCAGTGCTGGCGAGATCGATGGCAAGTACTACGGGGTGCCGGTCGGGGCGAACACCCTGGGCCTGTACTACAACCCGACCCTCCTTGAGGCCGCGGGCGTTGACATCGCTTCCGTGACGGACGCCGCATCGCTGACTGCCGCCCTCGAGAAGGTCGTCGCTGCTGGCAAGAAGGGAATCACGTTCTCGGCGGTCGGTACGGAGGAAGGCACCTTCCAATTCCTGCCGTCGTTCTGGGGCGCAGGGGCAGACCTGACGGCGCTCGACTCGGCGGAGGCCGAGCAGGCGCTCACGCTCTGGACTGACTGGGTGATCAAGGGGCTGGCGCCGAATTCGGTGCTCTCCAACACCCAGGGGACCAGCTGGGACGAGTTCATGACCGGAGAGTACGCCTTCGCCGAGAACGGATCATGGTTCAAGACCGCCGCGGACGAGGCTGGGTACAAGTCGATCCAGGTCCCGGGGTTCAACGGCGGCGTCGCGCCTGCCCCGACAGGTGGCGAGTTCATCACGATCCCGATCCAGAAGGACTCGGCTCGTTACGAGACGTCCGCCCAGATCGTGGACTGCCTGAGCACGGGAGACACCGGTGCGACCGCGCTCGGCTATGTCGCCCCTACGGCGGAGGGCCAGGCATCGCAGCTGGATGCAGATCCGACGCTGGAGTTCTGGATCAACGCCGTCGGAGACGCCAAGCCGCGCACCGCCGACAACCTCGGTATCTCGTACGGCGTTATCTCCGAGCAGCTCTACACCGCTATCCAGAACGCCCTCAGCGGCTCGGCGACACCTGCCGACGCGCTGAAGGAAGCTCAGGCCGCTGCGGACGAGAAGCTCCAGTAAGTTCGCTCCAGCCGCAAGTCTGTACGCACAGGTCCTCAAGGAGTAGTCAGATGTCCACACCACCGTCCGCGGCGGAGACACCTGTGCTCGTGATCGCAGAGGAGGCTGCGTCCCTGATGGACGCCGCCTCCTCTGCCCCACGACGCCCCCAAAAGTCCGGCGAAGTACGGACTCGCCGCTCACGGCGCAGGCTGCGCAGCCAATTGTCAGCCTGGGCGTTCATCGCGCCCGTGGCGATCTACATGATCGTCTTCTACGCGTTTCCGCTTTACCGAAATCTGGACCTGAGCTTCCGCGATTACACCCTCAGGTCGTTCATCGACGGCACTGCACCGTTCGTGTGGTTCGAGAACTACGTCGACGTCATACAGAGTTCGACCTTCGTGCCGGCGCTCGTCAACACCGCGGTCTTCACGATCGTCTCCATCGCGTTCCAGTACTCCATCGGCCTCGCTCTGGCGGTCTTCTTCTTCAAGAGGTTCCCGCTGTCAGCAACGCTGCGTGCGCTGTTCCTTGTTCCCTGGCTCCTGCCCCTGCTGGTCTCGGCATCGACCTGGGCGTGGATGCTCAACAGTGAATCCGGCGTGGTCAATGCCGGACTGGCGGTCTTCGGCATCCCCCAGATCAACTGGCTGACATCACCGCAATGGGCCATGGTCTCGGTGCTCCTCGCCAACATCTGGATCGGCATCCCCTTCAACCTCGTGATTCTCTACAGCGGCCTGCAGGGCATTCCAAACGACATTTACGAGGCCGCTTCGCTCGACGGTGCGAATGCCTGGCAGACGTTCTGGCGCATCACCTTCCCGCTGCTTCGACCCGTCTCGGCCATCACGATCCTGCTCGGGCTCGTCTACACCCTGAAGGTGTTCGACATCATCTGGATCATGACCCGGGGCGGGCCCGGCAACGCATCGACCACGTTCGCGATCTGGTCGTACCGGCTCGGCTTCGGCGGCGGCTCGCCCGAACTCAGCCCCGCCGCCGCGGTCGGCAACCTGCTGATCCTGATCGCCTTCGTCTTCGGCCTCATCTACATCCGCACCCAGCGCCGCCTGGAGAACTCATGACCTCCTTACGCCGCACCGTCAACACCGTCATCGGCGTCATTCTGACCGCGATCATGCTGTTCCCGCTCTACTGGATGATCAACGTGTCGCTCACTCAGCCGACGGAGCTGCGCAAGGACCCCCCGAACCTGTTTCCGTTCAACCCCACGTTCGACGGGTACCAGACCGTCCTCAGCGAGCAGCTGCCGTACTTGGGCACCAGCCTGATCATCGGCCTCGGCACCGTGTTCCTCACGCTCGTGCTGTCCGCCCCGGCAGGTTTCGCGCTGGCCAAGCTGCGCCCTCGAGGGCGCACCGCCATGGACTTCACCCTTCTGATTGCGCAGATGATTCCGAGCATCATCATGGCGATGGGGTTCTACCTGATCTTCTTCAACTGGGGGATCCTCGACACCGTTCCGGGGCTCATCCTCGCCGACTCCACGCTGGCCGTGCCGTTCGCGGTACTGATCTTCACGGCGTTCATGGCCGGCATTCCGGACGAGCTGATGAACGCAGCGAAGATCGACGGCGCATCGGCATGGCGAACCTTCCGGTCCGTGATCCTGCCGGTGAGCCGCAACTCGATCGTCACCGTGTCGCTCTTCGCGTTCCTGTGGGCATGGTCGGACTTCATCTTCGCCTCCACACTCAACCGCGGCGGCGACCTTCAGCCCATCACGATGGGAATCTACAGATACATCGGAAACAACACCCAGGACTGGAACGCGATCATGGCCACCGCGGTAGTCGCATCCATCCCTGCAGCAGTGCTGCTCATCGTCGCCCAGCGGTACGTCGCCGCCGGAGTGACCGCGGGCGCAGTGAAGGACTGACGTGCCGTCGCTGGAGTTCTCTCTCGATGAAGTGCCCTTCAGTATGCGCGGCTCCTGGCTGTCGCTTTCGCGGGTCATCGGCCTGCACAAGCGATCGACTCAGGTGCACCTGGTATCGCATCAGACCGGCATGCACCCGGTTCTGGTATTCCAGCCTCTCGATGCTGGTCAGGTGCTCGAGAAGGTTCCATCGGCAAGCCCCGAACGATTGAGATGGGATGCAGAGTCGGGCTTCGTAGAGACCGCGTTTGCCGGCGTCGACACCCTCCGACTACGTGGGGAAGGGCTGGCGCTGAAGCTCAAGGATGCCGCGGTCGCCCTGACCTCTTTTTCGGGCAGCTTTCTCTACACCTCGCCCCTCGACGGGGCGGCTGTCTTCACGTCCTACGAGACCGGTCGTCGGTATCGCATCACATCGATCAGCGGCGATTTTGCGATCGTCGGGTCAGAACTACTCGGCGCGGGCGAGAGAAGTGTTTTCGCGGGCGCTGATGGGGGCGCGTGGGAGATCGCCATCCAGGAAGTGGTCTCGGAGCCGGAACCAGAGGAGTTTATCGACACATTTGACGAGGTAGTCGCTGCGCGCGGCGCCGAGTTCGACGCGTTTGCTGACTCGGTCGCCCCGTGGCGCTCAGACCATTCGGCCGCCACCCTCGCCGCCTACGTTCTGTGGTCCGCGACGGTTCGTCCACTGGGGTTCGTAACGCGGGAGACGGTGCTGATGTCGAAGCACTGGATGGACAAGGTGTGGAGCTGGGACCACTGCTTCAACGCTCTTGCCCTCGCAAAATCACATCCCGAACTCGCACTGGATCAGTTTCTCGTCGTGTTCGACCATCAAGCCGAGACCGGTGCGCTGCCGGACTCGATCACCCACTCCGAGGTCCTCTACAACTTCGTTAAACCCCCGATCCACGGGTGGGTGTTCGGGCTGCTACGTCAACGCCTCTCCAGCCCGATCCCGAGGGAAATTCTTGTGGAGGTCTATCACCGGCTCGCAGACTGGTCCCGCTACTGGCTCAATCATCGCCGCGCGCCCGAGAGCGCTCTGCCCTTCTACGAGCACGGCAACGACAGTGGATGGGACAACTCCACAGTGTTCGACCTGGATCGACTGATCGAGTCACCCGACCTCGCCGCATTCCTTATGCTCCAGCTCGATCAGCTCGCATCTCTCGCTCGAGAAGTCGAACCACAAGACGAAGCCGGCTGGCGCGCGGAGTCGGCCGCACTGACAACGGCACTAGCTGAACAACTGTGGGATGGTCAGACGCTGTCCGCTCGCTCGGTGCTCGGCTCCCGCCCGGCGAGTACGACAAGTCTTCTCACGACGCTGCCCATCGTCGCCGCGCACAAACTCCCTGCCGAAGCGCTCCCTGCCCTGGTCACGCAGATCGAGTCGCACTTCACCCCTTTCGGGCTTGCGACAGAACTCATCGACTCGCCGCGATATGAAGCCGACGGCTATTGGCGCGGCCCGATATGGGCGCCCTCCACGATGATCGTCGAAGCGGGCCTTCGAGCGGCCGGTGAGGTCAGCCTTGCGGACGAGGTCAGCGAGCGGTTTCGGAGGTTGTGCGAGCGGAGTGGCTTTGCCGAGAACTTCGACGCACTTACGGGGGAGGGCCTTCGTGATCGTGCCTATACGTGGACCGCGAGCGTCTACCTTCTCCTTGCCGATGCTGACTCTGATCCCGGCAGCTCGCCACGGTCGCCGGAGACGACGTCGTCGGCGGCCATTCCGGGAAGAGGAGTGTCGTCACCGGCTGATCGACAAAGAAGAGAGTGCGACGGTCTCTGCCATCGTGCCCTGTCGGGCGGCGGCCCAGGCACGGATGCCGCAGTTGACGCCCTTGCGGAAGCGTGAGCAGCTAAGCAACCAGGAAATACCGCTTCTCGACCCGGCAGGAAAGCCTCTCGATCGGGCATAAAGAAACCCCCGTGAGTAGAAGCCTCACGAGGGTCTCAGTGGCTCCGACGGGCGTCGATCCCGTGACCTCACGATTTTCAGTCGTGCGCTCTACCAACTGAGCTACAGAGCCTCGCGGCATCCATGAATGCCGCGTCCGAGACGAAGGGCCCTCTTCTAAGAAAGGGCCCGTCGCTGTGGAGCGACCCTGACGGGACTTGAACCCGCGACCTCCGCCGTGACAGGGCGGCACGCTAACCAACTGCGCTACAGGGCCATGCGTATGAAGTTGTATGTCGGGAGTGACCCCAACGGGATTCGAACCCGTGCTACCGCCGTGAAAGGGCGGCGTCCTAGGCCACTAAACGATGGGGCCGGATGAACCCGGAGGCTCACCGTTACCGACGCTCAAGCATACGCAATCCCTCGCTGATCCGCCAATCGAGCGCGCGCCTGCCGGCACCGGCGAGGGTCCCTAGGTGAAATAGGCAGGTGCGAATCCGCCCGAACAGGAGCAGGATGGGGAATTGCGAGCCTTCCCGTTGCGCATGTGACTCGTGTTGCTAGTGTGAGGGAAGTCGATCTCGCGATGGGAGGACCCGTGGACTCCGACAAGTCCCTCGACGAGTGCGGCTGCGCGCCGACACCCGAGGAGAGCCGCGGTCTCTGGCCGAAGGTCACCCGTCGGCGCGCCCTGGCGATCGGCGCGTTCGGAGCCGCGGTGCTGGGCGTGGGCGGCGTCGCCGGTCCGATGCTGCCCGCCGCGTTCGCGGCGGACTACCCCTCGTGGGACGACGTGCAGGCCGCGAAGGCCAACGAAGCGGCCAAGGCCGCCGAGGTCTCGAAGATCCAGGGGCTGATCCAGAGTCTCAACCAAGAGGTCGCACGGACGCAGGCCGCGGCGAAGGTCGCCTCGGATGCGTTCTACGCAGCGCAACAGGCTTTCTTCGCACAGGCCCGCCGCGCCGATGAACTGCAGGCGCAGGCCGACCAGCAGGCCGCACTGGCCGCGGAATCCGCGAACAAGGCCGGCCGCGTCGCGGCTCAGCTGTATCGCGACGGCGGCGACGACACATCGCTCGAACTGTTCTTCGCGGGCTCGGCGGCATCGACGGATGACCTGCTGGCCCGTCTCGGCACGATGGACAAGCTCATCGAGCGGAACAAGTCCGTCTACTCCGACGCCGTCACCGCTCGCGACTCGGCGCAGAGCCTCAGCGACCAGGCCATCGTCGCGCGCACCGAGCGCGACCGCCTCCAGCAGGAGGCCGAGAGCAAGATGGTGATCGCGCAGGAGGCGGCCAACGCCGCTCAGGCGGCGTTGGACGCCCAGACCGCGAACCTCTCGACGCTCGAGGCTCAGCTCGCGGCTCTGCAGGACACGACGGCCAAGACGATCGCCGACTATCAGGCCGGCGTCGAGGCCGCCCGCATCGCCGAAGAGCAGCGTCAGGCGTACCTGCGGGCCGAGGCCGAGCGTCGCGCCGCAGAGCAGGCGGCAGCGGCCGCGGCGGCAGCCGCTTCGGCGGCGGCGGTGGCGATGGTGGGGGCGGCGGAAGGCGGCGGCGGCGCCGGCGGCGCCGTCAGCGGCACCGGCTGGGCCAGACCCGGATCGGGTGGGATCACCTCCGGATACGGACCGCGCTACGTGCAGTGCGGCAGCGGCTACTGCTCCAGCGGCTATCACGAGGGCACCGACCTCGGACAGGCCTGCTGGTCGGGCATCTACGCTGCGCAGTCCGGAGTGGTGGTCTACGCCGGCTACAACGGCGGGTACGGCAACTACATCAAGATCGACCACGGCGACGGCGTCGCCACCGGGTATGCGCACATCTCCAGCGGCGGCTTCTACGTCGGCTATGGACAGTGGGTCGGCTCCGGCCAGCTGATCGCCGCGACAGGCAACACGGGCAACTCGTTCGGCTGCCATCTGCACTTCGAGGTCTACATCTACGGACGCACCACGAACCCGGAGCCTTTCATGGCTGCTCGGGGCGTCTGGCTCTGATCGTCAGCCGCCTCGGCGGTGGGAACGCAGAAGGCGGACGACGCGCGCGCGCGGCATCCGCCTTCGAAGCGAGACGTCAGACGGTCTTGGGGGCTTCGCCTTCACCCTGAGTCTTGGTCTGGCCCTCGTGCTCGGCGAAGCGGACGATCGACTCGGCGAGCAGCCGGTCGGCCTCGTCCTTGCCGCCCCACTGGTCGACCTTGACCCACTTGTTGGGCTCGAGGTCCTTGTAGTGCTCGAAGAAGTGCTCGATCTCCTTCTTCGTGTACTCGGGAATGTCGTCGAGGTCCTGGATGTGGCTCCAGCGCGGGTCCTTCGTCAGGACCGCCACGAGCTTGTCGTCGCCGCCGGCCTCGTCCTTCATCTTCAGCACGCCGACCGGGCGCACGTTGACCATGACACCGGGGAACAGGGTCACGTCCAGCAGCACGAGCACGTCCAGCGGGTCGCCGTCCTCGCCGAGCGTGTTCTCGAAGAAGCCGTAGTCCGCGGGGTAGCCCATCGGCGTGAACAGCACGCGGTCGAGGAACACACGGCCGGTGCCGTGGTCCACTTCGTACTTCACGCGGCTGCCGCGGGGGATCTCGATGACGGCGTCATGTGCCATGCGTGTGCTCCTTGAAAGACGGGGTGGGATGCCGCGCACCAGCCTACTCGGGGGCTTCGCGAGGGCGGGACGGCTACCGTAGGGGCCGTGGCACACCGCGAATCTCTCGATCCCGCCGTCGCCGAGGTGCGGCTCGCCGTCCGGCGTGCGCTGACCGTGATCGCGGCCGGCCGGACGATCATCGTGGCGCTGTCGGGCGGCGCGGACTCGCTCGCGCTCTCTGCCGCCGCCGCGTTCGAAGCACCCCGGCTCGGCCTGCGCGTCGCGAGCGTCACGGTCGATCACGGCCTGCAGCCGGGATCGGCGCGTGCCGCGGCCGCTGCCGCGGAGAGCGCACGAGCTCTCGGCCTGGAGGCTCGCGTGGCCCACGTGGAAGTGGGCGAGGACGGAGGCCCGGAGGCAGCCGCGCGCGCTGCGCGCTACGCCGCGCTGGCGTCCGCGGCATCCGATCTCGCAGCCGGCGCGGTGCTGGTCGGGCACACGCTCGACGACCAGGCTGAGACGGTGCTGCTGGGTCTCGCCCGTGGATCCGGCGCCACGAGTCTGCAGGGCATGGCGGCCGTTTCAGAACTGGCCCCCGGTGTCGCCCTGCTGCGGCCCCTGCTGGAGGTGCGCCGCGCGACGACCCGCGCCGCGTGCGCGGCAGAGGGCCTCGATCCGTGGGAAGACCCGCACAACGTCGATCCTCGGTTCTCCCGCGTCCGTGTGCGTGAGCGGGTGCTGCCGGTGCTCGAGGCCGAACTCGGCCCGGGAGTCGCCACCGCGCTCGCCCGGACAGCCGCGCAGCTGCGCGAGGATGCCGAGGCCTTCGACGAGATGATCGACGAGACGATCGAAGACATCGTCGAGCACGCCGAAGCCGGCATCTCGGTGTCAGCTGCGGCTCTCGCAGCGAATCCGGCGGCCCTGCGGCACCGCATCATCCGACACGTCGTCGCGGCCGAGTTCGGCGCGAGCCTCACCCGGTCGCAGACCCTCGAAGTGGCGAGGCTCGTCACGGACTGGTCGGGGCAGGGGCCGATCGACCTGCCCGGATGCCGCGCTCGACGCACCGGCGGACGCGTCGAGTTCACCGCATCCTGAGCCGCAGAGCGCCTACTTCCTGCCGCCGAGGAGTCCTCCGAGGATTCCGCCGATGTCGATGCCACCCGGCGCGGCACCGCCCGAACCGGATCCGCCGCCGAGCAGCCCGCCGATCAGATCGCCGAGACCGCCTCCTCCGGCGGAACCGCCCTGCGCAGGAGTCTTGCCCTTCTGCTGATTCGCGATCAGACCCATGATGATCGGCGCGAGGATCGGCAGCAGCTTGCCGAAGTCGATGCCGGCTGTCTTCGGCTCCTCGGTGAGCCTCTGTGCGACGGCCTGCTCCTGCCCGCCGAAGATGTGGCCGAGGATCTTCTGGCCGTCGTCGGTGCTCAACGCGTTCAGATCGACCTTGCCCCCGGTCACCTCCCCACCATGGGTGCCGAGCGCCTTCTCGATCGCCGCCGCACCCTCCGGCGTCTGCGCGTTGCGCTGAAGCCCGCTCAGGATCGTGGCTCCGCCCTCTTCGACGGCCCGTCGTGCTTCGCTCGGCTCGACGCCCAGCTGCGCGGCGATGTCATCGATCGGAAGCGCCTTGAGAATCTCGTCCAGTCCGGCCATCACGAACCCCTCATCGTTGCGGGCCTCGTCGCCCGGTGCCGCCAGCCTAGACTTTCCCTCATGCGCGCCGCCGACGTCCAGAGTGAGATCACGCAGGTCCTCGTGACCGAGGAGCAGATTCTCGCGAAGCTCGAGGAGATCGCGGCGCAGGTCGCACACGACTACGAGGGCAAGGAGCTGCTGCTCGTGGGCGTGCTGAAGGGCGCGATCATGGTGATGGCCGATTTCTCGCGCGCGCTGCCGACCCTCGTCCCGATCGACTGGATGGCGGTGTCGTCGTACGGCGCCGGCACTCAGTCGAGCGGCGTCGTGCAGATCCGAAAAGACCTCGACACCGATCTCCACGGCAAGCACGTGCTGATCGTCGAGGACATCATCGATTCCGGCCTCACGCTGAGCTGGCTGCTGAAGAACTTCGCTTCCCGGGGTGCGGCATCCGTGGAGGTGTTCGCCCTGCTGCGCAAGCCTGACGCCGCGAAGGTGCACGTCGAGTGCCGCTACGTCGGCTTCGACATCCCGAGCGAGTTCGTCGTCGGGTACGGCCTGGACTACGCCGAGAAGTACCGCAACCTGCGGGACGTCGCGATCCTCGCGCCTCACGTGTACGCCTAGCTCGTACGCCGAGGGCGAATACGCAGTCAAGCCACAGAATCCCCGCGATACCCTGAATCCACTGCTGCCGCGGTATTCCGATACCTCGAGCGGATCGTCGACGAAAGGGAACGGGCGCCGCCCGCACCATGGACTTCAAGAAGATCACCCGAAACCCGCTCTTCTACGTGCTGTTGATCGGGATCTTCCTGATCGTCGGGTTCTCCCTCATCTCGAGCCTGGGCGGCGCGAAGCAGATCTCGACCCAGGAGGGTCTCGAACTGCTCGACGGCAGCACGGTCACCGAGGTGCTCAACACCGACGGCGACCAGCGCGTCGACATGAAGCTCTCCGAGCCGTACGACGGCGCGTCCGACGTGCAGTTCTACTACGTCACCGCCCGGGCCGCTGAGGTCGTCGACGCGATCAACGCCGCGGACCCGTCCGACGGCTTCAACGACGCCGTGCCGCGTCCGAGCTGGTTCGACGGATTCCTCTCGCTCTTGCTCCCGCTGCTGCTGCTGGGTCTGCTGTTCTGGTTCCTGCTCTCCAGCGCCCAGGGCGGCGGCAGCAAGGTCATGCAGTTCGGCAAGTCCAAGGCCAAGCTCGTCTCCAAAGAGAGCCCGACGGTCACCTTCGACGATGTCGCCGGCGCCGACGAGGCGATCGAGGAGATGCAGGAGATCAAGGACTTCCTGAAGGACCCCTCGAAGTTCCAGGCGGTCGGCGCGCGCATCCCGAAGGGCGTGCTGCTGTACGGCCCTCCCGGAACCGGCAAGACGCTCTTGGCCCGCGCGGTCGCCGGTGAGGCCGGCGTGCCGTTCTACTCCATCTCGGGCTCGGACTTCGTCGAGATGTTCGTCGGCGTCGGCGCGAGCCGCGTGCGCGACCTGTTCAACCAGGCGAAGGAGAGCTCGCCCGCGATCATCTTCATCGATGAGATCGACGCCGTCGGCCGCCACCGCGGCGCCGGCATGGGCGGCGGTCACGACGAGCGCGAGCAGACGCTCAACCAGATGCTCGTCGAGATGGACGGCTTCGACCCGAAGGTCAACGTCATCGTCATCGCGGCGACCAACCGCCCCGACATCCTCGACCCGGCGCTGCTGCGCCCCGGCCGCTTCGACCGCCAGATCGGCGTGGACGCGCCCGACCTGAAGGGCCGCAAGCGCATCCTCGAGGTGCACGGCCGCGGCAAGCCCCTCGCCGAGGGCGTCGACCTCGAGGTCGTCGCCCGCAAGACCCCCGGCTTCACCGGCGCCGACCTCGCGAACGTGCTGAACGAGGCCGCGCTGCTGACGGCGCGCTCCAACGCCCAGCTGATCGACAACCGCGCACTCGACGAGGCCATCGATCGCGTGATCGCCGGCCCGCAGCGGCGCACGCGCGTGATGCGCGACAAGGAGAAGCTGATCACGGCGTACCACGAGGGCGGACACGCCCTCGCGGCGGCGGCGATGAACAACACCGACCCGGTGACCAAGGTCACGATCCTGCCCCGCGGCAAGGCCCTCGGCTACACGATGGTGCTGCCGCTCGATGACAAGTACTCCGTCACGCGCAACGAGCTGCAGGACCAGCTCACCTACGCGATGGGCGGGCGCGTCGCGGAGGAGATCGTCTTCCACGACCCCACGACGGGCGCATCGAACGACATCGAGAAGGCCACCGGCATCGCCCGCAAGATGGTCACCGAGTACGGCATGACCAACGAGGTCGGTCCGGTCAAGCTCGGTTCGGCCAGCGGCGAGGTCTTCATGGGCCGCGACATGGGCCACGGCCGGGAGTTCAGCGAGAAGATCGCCGAGCGCATCGACAACCAGGTACGCGCGCTGATCGAGCAGGCGCACAACGAGGCATACCAGGTGCTCAACGACAACCGCGACGTGCTCGACCGGCTCGCTCTCGAGCTGCTCGAGAAGGAGACGCTGGATCACCTCGAGCTCGCCGAGATCTTCAAGGACGTCAAGCGCCTCCCCCCGCGCCCGCAGTGGCTGTCGAGCGATGAGCGGCCCGTCTCGTATCAGCCGCCCGTCGAGGTGCCGCGTCGCGTGCACCCCGAGGGCATCGCCGCGGCCGTCGAGGTCGAGCAGGGCGCACCCGAGAAGGCCGCCAAGCGTCGTCCCACCGGTCAGGCGCGACCCGCGACCGCGTAGGCTCGGCCCGTGGCCGTAGACCGAGAGCGCGTCGCTGCGCTCGTCCGCGAGTTGCTCGCGGCGATCGGGGAGGATCCCGAGCGCCCGGGCCTGCGGCTGACCCCTGGCCGCGTCGCCGATGCGTACGCCGAGTTCTTCTCAGGGGTGGGGGAGGATGCCGCGGCCCCTCTCGCTCACACGATCTCGGTCGCCCGCGGGCCGGCGCCCGAGACGCTGCCATCCGGAGCGGTCATGCTCCGCGACATCGCATTCCGGTCCGTCTGCGAGCATCACCTGCTGCCGTTCCGAGGACGAGCCCACATCGCGTACCTCCCCGGAGAGCAGGTGGTCGGGCTGGGCGCTCTGCCGAAGGTCGTCGAGATCCTCGCGTCGCGTCCGCAGGTGCAGGAGCGGCTCGGAGAGCAGATCGCCGACACGATCGTGGCATCCCTCGACGCGCGCGGCGTACTGGTGGTGCTCGATGCCGCACACGAGTGCGTCACGATGCGCGGCGACAGACAGCCCGATGCCTCCACCGTCACGATCGCCGCGCGTGGCGAACTGTCCGAACCGGCCGCCCGGGCGGAGTTGATCGCGCTCCTCGGGGCGTCGCGCGCATGACGACCCTCATCATGGGGATCGTCAACGTGACCCCCGACTCCTTCAGCGACGGAGGCCGCTACGTCGACCCCGACACCGCGATCGCTCACGGTCTGTGGCTGCGCGCGGAAGGGGCGAGTGTGCTCGACGTCGGCGGCGAGTCGACGCGTCCTGGCGCGCAGCGCGTTTCGCCGCGCGTGGAACAGGAGCGGGTCCTGCCCGTCGTTCGGGCGCTGGTCGAGGCGGGCGCCGCCGTGAGCATCGACACGATGAACGCGTCGACCGCCCTGGCCGCCGTGGAGGCGGGCGCACGGTTCGTGAACGACGTGTCCGGTGGTCTGGCCGACCCCGATCTTCTCGCCGCGGTGGCCGGCACCGGCGCCGAGCTCGTCGTGGGGCACTGGCGCGGCCCGTCCGAGGACATGTACGCACGCGCCGACTACGCCGACGTCGTGCACGAAGTGCTGCGCGAGCTCACCGAGCGCGCGGATGCCGCTGCTGCCGCCGGCATCCCGCCCGGTCGGCTCATCGTGGACCCGGGCATCGGCTTCGGCAAGAAAGGCCTGCAGAACTGGGACGTTCTGCGCGCGCTGCCGCGCGTGATCGGTCTGGGCCACCGCGTCCTGGTCGGCACGAGCCGCAAGCGCTTCCTTGCGGAGGCGCTCAGCACCGACGGCACCTCGGATGACCCCACGGTGACCGAGTCGCGTCGAGACCTCGCGACGGCGGTCACGAGCGTCCTGGCCGCACGGGCGGGAGCCTGGGCCGTTCGCGTGCACGACGTCGTCGCGACCAGAGACGCCCTGCGCGTCGCAGATATGTGGGAGGGGGATGACCGATGGACTTCGTCGACGAGATCACGCTGACGGGCCTGCGCGTCTTCGGGCGCCACGGCGTCTACGAGCAGGAGCGTCGGGACGGCCAGCACTTCGTCGTGGACACGACGCTCTACGTGAGCACGGACCGCGCCGCCTCGAGCGACGACGTCGCCGAGACCGTGCACTACGGCGAGGCCGCCGAGAAGATCGCCGCGATCGTCGGCGGTGAGGCGGTCAACCTTCTCGAGACCCTCGCGCAGCGAATCGCCGACGCCCTGCTCGCGTACGACGGCGTGCGGATGGTCGCTGTCACCGTGCACAAGCCCAGCGCGCCGATCGACCTGGAGTTCGCCGACGTGTCGGTCACGATCCGTCGCTCTCGACCCGACGCGTGGGAGCCCCGATCCGGCGAGGCGAACCCCCGGCACGATGACCAGGGGACGCGCTCGTGAGCCGGCGGCTTGCCGAGGGCTTCTCGGCAGACCTCACTCCCGCGCGCCGGCCACCCGTGCGGGCCGTCGTCGCGCTGGGCGCGAACCTCGGAGACCGTTCCGCGACACTCAACGCCGCGCTCGCCGACCTGCAGCGGCTGCCGCTCGTCGACGAGGTCACGGCGTCGGCGGCCGTCGAGTCGGTGGCCGTCAAGCCCGACGGTCCGGATGCCGAGGCGCCCGCGTACCTGAACGCGGTCGCGCTCGTCACGACGCGGCTCGCCCCATCGGTGCTGCTGGCGTTCCTGCAGCGCGATCGAGACGAGATACGGGCGGGATCGGCGGGAGCGCTGGGGTGATCGCACGCTCGACCTCGACCTCATCGCGTACGGCGACGTGATCAGCAGCGACGACGTGCTGACCCTGCCGCACCCTCGTGCCGCCGAGAGGGACTTCGTGCTCGTGCCCTGGCTGTCGGTCGACCCGGATGCCGAACTGCCGGGCGCCGGCCGTGTCGAGGACCTGATCGCCCGGCTCCGGAGTTCTCCGTGAAGCGCACCCGTCCCGGCATCCTGATCCTCTCCGCGGCGCTGGGTGTCGCTGCGGGATTCCTGCTCGACCAGGCGCTCACCGCAGGAGGACGCGCGACGTTCACCCCCTCCGTGACGCTCCCGATCTTCCTCGTCCTGCTCGGAGCGATCGTCGTGGTGCTCGCGCTGCCGATCCGCCGTGCGACGCGGGGTACGCTCGCCGCGCCGGTGAACCCGTTCTGGGCACTGCGGGTCGCGATCCTGGCGAAGGCGTCGAGCATCGTCGGTGCTGTCGTGGCCGGCCTGGCGGGCGGTCTCGCACTCTTTCTGCTGACCCGCCCCGTTTCGCCCTCGGTAGGCTCGTTGGGGGCCATCATCGCGACCGCGGTGTGCGGTGCGGCGTTGGTGGCGGCGGGGCTGTATGCGGAGCACCTGTGCACGATCCGGAAGGACGATGATGACGAACAGCCCGGAGGCGAGGCCTAGTGGGGCTCCGCCCCACACCCCCGGCTCGCTGGCGCACGCCACGGACTCCAGACTCACGACCACTGAGCAGGAGCCTGCGGGTGCCGGCGAGCGGGTGACCGCGCCGGATGTGCTCGACCGCGACACGTACGACGAGGTGCGTGAGCCCCGCTCCGCCGGCAGGCTTCCGCTCGGCGACGGGACCTGGCATCAGCTCGCGCGCCAGTACGTGTGGGTCCAGCTCATCTCGACCGGCGTCTTCGCGCTGATCGTGCTGGCGGCCGTGCTGCTGGTCACCCTGCTGTGGGGGCAGTGGTGGGCGTGGATCCCGGGCGGGATCTTCCTCGGAATCCTGCTGTGGACGATGATCATCACCCCCCGGCAGGCGCGCGCGTACGGGTACCAGCTGCGGCGCGACGATCTCGTGTTCCGCCGCGGCATCCTGTGGCAGCGCGTCGTGGCTGTTCCCTATGGCCGCATGCAGCTCATCGACATCACCCACGGACCGCTCGACCGCGGGTTCGGCATCGCTCAGCTGAAGCTCGTGACCGCGGCGGCATCGACGGGCGTGGTGATTCCGGGTCTCAAGCAGGACGCGGCCGAGAAGCTGCGCGACACGCTCGTCGACGTCGCAGAGGCACGCCGGACGGGACTGTGAACGAGTTCGACCAAGATCCGGCCGCCGGGACGACCGCACCCGGCCCTGTGCCCGCGGTGGCGCGGGCAGCACCGAAGCTCAGCGACGGTGAGTGGCACCGCCTGCATCCGCTGACCCCGCTGTTCCGAGGCGGTCTGTTCCTCGTCGTCATCGCGGGACTCGTGATCGCGAATCTGCGGGACCGTCTCGTCTTCATCTTCCTGCCCTGGATCGATGAAGACATCGACGTAAACGTCGATGTCGATGAGTTCCGCGGTGGGGATCCGATCGACTTCATCATCGCGAACAACCTCTACCTGGTGGCGGGGCTCGCGCTGCTGGGCATCCTGCTCATCCTGATCGGACTGTTCTACCTGTCGTGGCGGTTCCACACATTCCGCATCACCGGCGACGATGTCGAGGTGCGCAGCGGCGTGCTCTTCCGCACCCACCGTCGCGCGCCTCTGGACCGCGTGCAGGGCGTCAACCTGACGCGGCCGATGTTCGCGCGGCTCGTCGGAATGGCCAAGCTCGAGGTCGTCGGCGCGGGTCTGGACTCCAACGTCAAGCTCGAGTACCTCTCGACCGCGAACGCCGAAGCCGTTCGCGCCGACATCCTGCGGCTCGCATCGGGAAGCAGGGTCTCCGCGGCGCGGTCAGAGGCTGCGAACCCGGGCCTCTCGCGTCGGTCGGCTGCGGCATCCGTCGTCTCTGCGGGCATCACCGGGCTCATCTCCGGCGCCGAAGAGCCGGTCACCGAGCCCGAGTCGGTCGTGCACATCCCGGTGAGCCGGCTGATCCTTTCGCGGCTGCTCAGCACATCGACGCTCTGGCTCATCGCGATCGTGGTGGCGATCATCGTCGGTTCGATCGCGGGCACACCGTGGGTGCTGTTCACCCTGGTCCCGGCACTGATCGGCTTCGGGGCCTATTGGGTGCGCACGATCACGCGCTCTCTTCGCTACTCGATCGCGCCCACGCCGAGCGGGGTGCGCATCACATTCGGCCTGTTCACGACGATCACCGAGATCCTTCCTCCGGGCCGCGTGCACGCCGTCGAGGTCGACCAGTCGATCCTGTGGCGGCCGTTCGGCTGGTGGGGAATCACCGTCAACCGCCTCTCGGGTCGAGGACTCGCCGACGGGGCCAACGACCAGTTCACGACCGTGCTGCCGGTCGGCACGCGCGCCGACGTCGAGCGCGTGCTGCGCCTGCTCATGCCGGGCCTGCCCGAGAGCGAATGGCCGCTCGTGTTCGCGCACGGCATCCTCGGTCCCCAGGCGGAGGATCCGTACACCAATACCCCCCGCCGGGCCCGTCTGCTGCGTCCGCTGTCGTGGAAGCGCAACGGCTTTCTGCTTCTGCCCGACGCGCTGCTCCTGCGCCGCGGAGCGATCTGGCGCAAGCTCGCGGTCTTCCCCCTCGCGCGCCTGCAGAGCATCGGCATCGAGCAGGGGCCGCTCGATCGCGCGCTCTCGGTCGCGAGCATCCGAGCGCACACGATCACTGGTCGTGTGCCCGGGCGCCTCGGCATCCTCGATCGGGATGCCGCGCTCGCCGTCTTCGAAGACGCCGAGGCCGCAGCGATCACGGCCGCCTCGAGCGACCACAGCCACCGGTGGGCGGACGAGGAGCCACCGAGCGAGGACGAGGGCGGGGTTTCGGGGGTTCGGAACCGACACATCCGGACCCGACGCCCTCGGACCCGGCACCCCCCGAACCGGCATCCATCGAGTCGGCGCCCGCAAAACCGGACCCTGCTCCCGCTGCAAGCCCGGAGCCCCGCCCGTGAGGCGCGACGGCAGGCTCGGGGTCGGCATCATCGGGGCCGGACGCGTCGGGCCGGTGATCGGTGCGGCTCTCGGCGGCGCCGGTCATGCGATCGTCGGCATCACCAGCGGGTCGGACGATGAGCGAGCCGAGGCCATCCTCCCGGGCGTGCCCGTGCTCGACGCGCTCGAGGTCGTGCGGCGCAGCGAGCTGGTCGTGATCGCCGTGCCGCACGATGAGCTGCCCGGCCTGGTCAGCGGACTCGCGGAACTGGACGCATGGCAGCCGGGGCAGCTCGTACTGCACACCGACCCGGCGTTCGGAACCGAGGTGCTCGCGCCGGCCGCCGCCCGGGGCGCCATTGCGCTCGCCGTTCATCCGGCGGTCGCCTTCACCGGAACCACGATGGACCTCAAGCAGCTCGTCCACGCGTATGCCGCCGTCACCGCGCCGGCCCCGGTCCTCCCGATCGCTCAGGCGCTCGCGGTGGAACTGGGCTGCGAACCGGTCGTGGTGGCGGAGGAGTCCCGCGCGGCCTACGCCGAGGCGCTCGCGACCGCGACCGAGTTCTCGCGCTCCATCGTGCGCCAGTCCACCGAGCTGCTCGCGCAGGCCGGCATCCCGTACCCCGGTCGCTACCTGTCGGCGCTCATCCATTCCACGGTCGACCACGCGCTGACGGATGCCGGTTCGCAGGGACCGGTCGAACCCCTCGACGGCTGACATCGTCCCGGAAGGCGTGCGGGCGCCCGCCGATAGACTTGGGGCCGACTTCCGAGGAGCCCCCAAGACGATGAGCAGCACGCCCGAGCCCGCCGGCGCACCCGAGCCCGGCGAAGACGATGTATTCGAGCAGAAGGCGGTGCGTCTCGCCAAGCGCGAGCGGCTGATCGCGGAGCGGGCCGATGCCGCCGGTGGTGCCTACCCGGTCGGCGTTCCCCTCACCGACACGATTCCCGCGCTCCGCGCCCGGTACGGCGACCTCGAAGCCGGCGCCGAGACCGGCGTGACCGCAGCGGTCGCCGGCCGCGTCGTGTTCAGCCGCAACACCGGAAAGCTGTGCTTCGCGACCCTGCAGGCCGGCGACGGAAGCCGCATCCAGGCGATGGTCTCGCTCGCCGGAGTGGGCGAGGAGTCGCTGCAGCGGTGGAAGGACCTCGTCGACCTCGGCGATCACGTCTTCGTGAGCGGCGAGGTCATCTCGAGCCGCCGCGGCGAGCTGTCGATCATGGTCGCGGACTGGCAGGTCGCGGCGAAGGCCATCCTGCCGCTGCCGAACATGTACTCCGAGCTCTCCGAGGAGAGCCGCGTACGCAGCCGCTACCTCGACCTGATCGTCCGCGACCAGGCGCGCGAGACGGTCCGCTCCCGCGCGAAGGTCAATGCCTCCCTGCGCCAGACGTTCGCCGACCGCGGCTACATCGAGGTCGAGACTCCGATGCTGCAGGTGCAGCACGGCGGGGCATCCGCGCGTCCGTTCGTGACCCGCTCCAACGCGTTCGACACCGAGCTCTACCTCCGCATCGCGCCCGAGCTGTTCCTCAAGCGCGCCGTGGTCGGCGGGCTCGATCGTGTCTTCGAGATCAACCGCAACTTCCGCAACGAGGGCGCCGATTCCACGCACAGCCCCGAGTTCGCGATGCTCGAGTCCTACGAGGCGTACTCCGACTACAACGGCATCGCGGACCTCACCCAGGACCTCGTGCAGAACGCCGCCGTCGCCGTCGCCGGCTCGACGACCGTGACCTGGGCCGACGGCACCGATTACGACCTGGGCGGTCAGTGGGACCGCATCTCGATGTACGACTCGCTGTCGGCGGCGTCCGGCGTCTCGATCACCCCGCAGACCTCGCTCGACGAGCTCCGCACGCTCGCCGCGCGCGAGGGAATCGATGAGCCGCCGCTGGCCACCCACGGCAAGCTCGTCGAGGAGCTCTGGGAGCACTTCGTGAAGGGCGACCTGGTCCGGCCGACGTTCGTGATGGACTTCCCGCTCGATACCAGCCCGCTCGTGCGAGAGCACCGCTCGATCGCCGGTGTCGTGGAGAAGTGGGATCTGTACGTCCGCGGGTTCGAGCTCGCGACCGGCTACTCCGAGCTCGTCGACCCGGTGATCCAGCGCGAGCGCTTCACCGAGCAGGCGAAGCTCGCCGCGCGCGGCGATCTGGAGGCCATGCGCATCGATGAGGAGTTCCTGCGGGCGCTCGAGCACGGGATGCCGCCCTCGGGCGGTCTCGGGATGGGAATCGACCGGCTGCTGATGGCCGTCACCGGTCTCGGCATCCGCGAGACGATCCTCTTCCCCCTGGTCAAGTAGCGCGCATTGTCCCGCCGCACGCGGCGGGTATATGTTCGACTCGCTGCGGTCTCGGCCCCGAGCGATCACGCAGTCGCGCACATCCTGGGAGAAGCCGGTGACGCCTGTATCCGAGTCGCACGAAACCAGACCCGAGGCGACTGCGGACCGCGAGCCCACGCTCCTGCTGGGCGGATCGGTCCGCGTTCTCGAACTCGAGTCCTTCCGCGATGATCGCGGTGTCCTGACGCCCATCACCTTCGACGATTTCGGGTTCAGCGCCGCGCGGGCATTCGTCGTTCGTGCGCCGCGGGGGTCGGTGCGCGGCGGTCACGGCCATCGGCGCGTGCGGCAGGTGCTGTTCTGTGCGAGCGGGGCGATCGAGGTCGAGGTCCGCCACGAGGGGGCCCATGCTCGCCTCACGCTCGACGAGCGCCACCCGGCGGCGCTGCTCGAGGCGGGTATCTGGGCGCAGCAGACATATGTCGGCGTGGATTCCACCCTCATCGTCTTCGCCGATGGCCCGTACGACTCGGCGGAGTATGACGACGACCGTTCCGTCGATGAGGCCGTCTCATGAGCCGACGCCGGGTCGCGGTCCTCGGTGCCGGGATCATGGGGTGCTCTGTGGCGATCCAGCTCGCCCGCCGCGGATTCGACGTGACCGTCTTCGACCGCGAGACTGCGCCGATGGCCGCCGCCAGCCGTTGGAACGAGGGCAAGATCCACCTGGGGTACATCTACGGGGCGGACCCCACACTCGACACGGCGCGGCACCTCCTGACCGGCGGACTGCTCTTCGCAGATCGGCTGCGCGAACTCATCGACGCCGACCTGAACGATCATGTGACAGCGGACGACGACATCTATCTGGTGCATCGCGACTCCGTCGTCGGCCCAGAGGTACTCAGGCCGAAGTTCGACGCGATCAGCTCGCTGGTGCGCGAGCATCCCGACGCCTCTCGCTACCTGGTGGACGTGTCCGACGCGCGCACCGCGGAGATCGGTGCGGACGAGCTGCCCACTCTCGCCGGCGCGGACATCGTCGCGGGGTTCCGCGTCCCTGAGCGATCGGTCGAAACGCAGTGGGTGGCGGACCGACTCGTCGGCGCCGCCGCATCCACACCGCGTCTCGTGCTGCGACTCGGCACGGACGTCGTCGGAGTGAAGGAGCGAGGCGGCTCAACAGGGCAGTGGAGCGTGCGCACACGCGACGGCGACGGCGAGGAGTTCGATCTCGTCGTGAACGCACTCTGGAACGGGCGTCTGCCGATCGATGTCACGGCCGGCATCGACCCCGTGCCGCCGTGGACGCATCGCTTCCGGCAGTGCGTGTTCGTCCGCACGCGCACGCCGTCCGACCTGCCGAGCGCCCTGATTGCCGTCGGCCCTTTCGGCGATGTGAAGAACTACAACGGCAGGGACTTCTACATCTCGTGGTACCCGGTCGGTCTGACGGCCCAGGGCGGGGAGCTCGAACTCGAGGCGACGCCTCTGCCCACCGGAGCGCTCGCCGACGAGTTCATCGCTCGTGTGCGCGCAGCGCTCGAGCCGTTGATGCCGGGGATCGGGCCGCTGTTCGACGACGCCGAATCGGCGATCGTGCACGGCGGCTTCGTCTTCGCTCAGGGGTCGGGCTCACTCGATGACCCCCGTTCCGGGCTGCATCGCCGCGACCGCTACGGCGTGCAACGGCGGGGCTCCTACTTCTCGGTCGATACAGGCAAGTACTCGACCGCGCCCTGGCTCGCTCGCGAACTCGCCACCCAGATCGCAGGCTGATGGGGGAGAACGACATCGTCCCGGCCCAAGCGTGGAACCCGCGCGTCACCGCCCTCGTCCCCACCTATAACGGCGCGCAGTTCATCCGAAGGACTCTCGACAGTCTCGCTGCCCAGACGTGGACGAATCTCGAGATCCTCATCGGCGACGACTGTTCGACGGATCACACCCTCGAGATCGTGCGTCGCTTCGCGAACGCGCACCCGGACACGCGGGTACTGGAGCGCGACGCCAACCTCGGCTGGCTGCGCAACTCGAACGAACTGATGGCGCGGGCCGCAGGCGAGCTGATGTTCTTCGCATTCCACGACGACGTGGTCGCGCCGACCTACGTCGAGCAACTCGTCGGGGCGCTGGCCGCAAACGGGCGGGCGGTTCTCGCCTTCAGCGACATGATCGTCCACGAACTCGACGGATCGGAAAACACTCCACGTCTTCGACGAACTGGAGGGCGTCACCAGCCCCGTCGAGCGGGCGCGGATCATGGTGACCAGGCCGGGGACGTGGTGGGTGCCGAACCGCGGCCTCTTCCGCGCGTCGGCGTTCGCCGAGGTCGGCGGAATACACGCGAACGAGCAGGGCGAGTACTCCGCGGACTGGACTTGGCTTCTCAGTCTGTCGCTCCTCGGGGAGTTCGTGCGCGTGCCGTAGGTGCTGTGCACCAAGTACTACACGACGCAGCAGTCTCTCCAAGCGCTGGCCGCATGACTCCAGTCAGCTGCGGGCGCTTCAGCGATCCGGCATCGCGGAGATCAGGAGCAGCAGCTCTCAGCCCCGCGCAGAAACGTGTGTTGAACCGCTACCTGTCGCGCCGGGTCTACGGCGGCCGGCTGCCGGGTTCGCGTGAAGCGGGTCCTCCGACGTCTGGGCCGGTGATGCGCCGACCGACGATCCGCCGACACTCAGCCTCGGACGTCATCTACCGGCTGCTGACGGAAGGCCCAGTCGGGCAGATGCCCGGCCAGGACGAACGAGCGGACGATCTCGGCGAGACCGTGCTCCGGCTCGATCTCGCACGCCAGGATCGCGTACCGCTCGGCGTGCGTGGATCGGCCGAGCGCCCAGGCGAGCCACCCGCACGTCGCGAGGGCTCCCGGACGCACTTCTCGAGGAGCAGCCGCCGCGATGCGTCGGGAGAGGGCGAGCGCGGCTTCGAGCCGGTCGGGATCCGGCCGCTCGCCCTCTCCCCACATCTGCATCGCCAGGTGGGCGGGGTATTCCTCGCCCGATTCCCAGCGCAGCTGCGCGTCGAGCGCCTCATCCCCGGCCGACATGCCCCCGCACCACTGCACGAGGGCGATGTCGCGCAGCGCGGGCCGCGCGAGGCACCAGGCCAGTGCCGCCGCCTCGAACGGAGCGAGGCTCTCGGCATCCCATCCGAGTGCTTCCTCGAAGAGCGTGGGCAGATCATCGAGCGTGCAGACCGCGGCCAGCGCCTGCGGGTCGACGCGGCGGCCGTCGGAGGAAGACGGATCGGATGCCGCCGCCTCGGCTCCCTCGCGCGGGCGAGCACGCGCTGCCGAGCGCGGCGGTCCCGCGGACTCGGAGCCGCACAGCAGCTGGACGGCCTCCTCGAGTGCGAGCAGAGCTCGGCCTGTGCGCTCCTTCTCGGCGAGGTCGACCGCCGGAAGTTCCGATCCCGCGGCCTGATCACCGTCCGCCACGGTGAGGTGCTCCACGCCTTGGGGCTCTTCGCCGAGTTCGTCGAGCGGGCGACCCGCCCTCGGGCAGGCGGGATCGAGATGCGACCCCCAGGCATTCGCCGCCACGCACAGTGCATCGGTCACACGCACCCCGCAGGCATCGGCGCGCTTCTCGAGCGCCTCGATCAGGTCGCGGTGCGGCATCCCGTCGTCGTCGAAGCGCTCGTCTGTGTAGGCGACCGCCGCGACGGCATCGGCTTCGGAAAGCCGGCAGACCATTCCGATGAGGGTTGCCGCGATGCGATCGATCTCTTCGGACTCGGCCTCGCCGGGCAGGTCGAACCGCATGGCACCGATGCTGCGCGCTCCTGCGAAGGGGATGAGTACGACGCTGCGGGTCGGTCGGTAGCCGAGCATTTTGGGGACGAGGGACAGGAATTGGGCCGCGTTCGCGGCTTTGACGATCGTGGTCATGGGACGACCCTCTTCGTGCGCCGCCCGTGTGAACGAGACCGGTCCGGCCCTGTGGATCGAAGGGAGCCCACGGCGGGCTGGGGAGGAGGGGACGGGCGGTATCCTGGAGGAATGGACGACTACTGGGTTGCGGTGTTCTGGTCACTGCTGCCGACGGTGGTGGTCAGCGCCCTGTTCTTCTTCATCCTGCGCAGCATCCTGCGCGCGGACCGCACCGAGCGGCGCGTCTACGCCCGCATCGAAGCCGAGGAGCGCGCCAAGCGAGGTCTTCCGCCGGCACCCGCCGCGTCCGAGCGCTGATCTGAAGTCCCACTACGCTGAGGGGACGTCTGCGCGGGGAGGCAGTTGATGACGATCACGTTCGATGCGACGTGGTGGGTGATCCTCGTCTTCATCACCGACGTGACGATCCGCATCGCCGCGATCATCGTCGTTCCGCGGAATCGCCGACCGACCGCGGCGATGGCGTGGCTGCTGGCGATCTACTTCATCCCCCTGATCGGGGTTTTCCTCTTCCTGCTCATCGGCAACCCGCGCTTGCCGCGGAAGCGGAGGCGCAAACAGGAGCAGATCAACACCTACATCCACGACACGAGCGAGCATCTCGACTTCGGGACACTGCGGCCGCACGCACCCGACTGGTTCACCTCCATGGTGACCCTCAATCGCAACCTCGGCGCGATGCCGCTGGCCGGCGACAACGCGGCGCATCTCATCTCGGACTACCAGAAGAGCCTCGACGCGATGGCGGATGCGGTTCGCGGCGCCGAGCGCTACGTCCACATCGAGTTCTACATCCTGCAGACCGACGAGGCGACCGACAATCTGTTCCGCGCGCTCGAGGAGGTCGCGGCCCGCGGTGTGACCGTGCGCGTACTGCTGGATCACTGGGCCAACCGGGGCAAGCCCTTCTACAAGAAGACACTCAAGCGGCTGACGGCGATGAAGGCGCAGTGGCATCTCATGCTCCCGGTGAAGCCGTTCAAGGGGAAGTACCAGCGCCCCGACCTGCGCAACCACCGCAAGCTCCTGGTCATCGACGGGTCCGTGGCGTTCATGGGGTCGCAGAACGTGACGGACTCGACCTACAACCTCAAGAAGAACATCAAGCGCGGGCTGCACTGGGTGGACCTCATGGCGAAGCTCGAGGGTCCGATCGTGGCATCCGTCAACGCGGTCTTCCTCTCGGACTGGTTCAGCGAGACCGACGAGATCCTCACCGACGAGATCGATCTGTTCAGCGTGAAGTCGGGCCCGGGTGATCTGGATTGCCAGATCATCCCGTCCGGCCCGGGGTTCGAGTTCGAGAACAACCTCCGGCTGTTCCTCGGGCTGATCTACTACGCGCAGCGCAAGATCATCATCGTCAGTCCCTACTTCGTGCCCGACGAAGCGCTGCTGAACGCGATCACGACGGCATGCCACCGCGGCCTGCACGTGGAGCTGTTCGTCTCCGAAGAGGGCGACCAGGCCATCGTCTACCACGCGCAGCGCAGCTACTACGAGGTGCTGCTGCGCGCCGGCGTCAAGATCTGGATGTACCGGAAGCCGTACATCCTGCACAGCAAGTCGATGACCATCGACGATGAGGCCGCGATCATCGGATCGAGCAACATGGACATGCGCTCCTTCGGCCTCAACATGGAGATCTCGATGCTCGTGCGCGGCGAGGAGTTCGTCCGCGAGATGCGTGACGTCGAAGCGGACTACCGATCGCTGAGCCGCGAACTCACGCTCGAGGAGTGGGAGAAGCAGCCGCTGCGTTCGACCGTGCTCGACAACCTGGCCCGACTGACGAGCGCGCTCCAGTAGCGCCGGGTTCCGCCGACCGGGAAGCCTCGATCAGCGTCGGGTCCGCGCTCGAACGTCACGGATTTGCGGTGCTGGCGACCCTCAACGCCTCGCGGAGGAAGTCGAGAGACTCGGCGCGCCGGCGATCGCGTGAGCAGTCCGCGGCTGCCCAGTCGACATCACCCAGCATGAGGATCTCGTCGACGGTTGGTCCGGGGACGATGCCGTGGGCGCCAAGGAGCGAAGTGATCCTCGAGTCACCCCAGAAGCGAGATCGAAGGATCAGAGGCCGGTGATACAGCAGAGCGAAAACGCTCGCGTGAAACGAGTCAGTGAGTACCAGGGACGCACGGGCGATCGCCGCCACGAATCCCACCGGCCCGATGTCTGAATGCTCGGGATGAGCCAGATCATTGAGGTCGACGACGACATCGGCGACCGCTCGGGCAGCGTTGACCAATCGGGCATTCTGGGCGGCGCTGGATTCACCGAGCATGAATCGCGCGACGTATGGCTCGTCGCTGATTCTCGGTTCACGGCTTATCTGGGAATCCCAAACCGAGCGGTCGACCAGCATCGTCGGATCCGCGACCACCGGCACATCCCTTCCGGTAAGTTGCTGCACGATGGCGGCGGCCGCCTGCTCTCGGACGGACAGATGCGGGATCTCAGCGAGCCACTCCGCGTAACGCGTCCGCAGAAAACGCGGTACAGAGTCGACGCCGAAGCTCGCGGCGTAGGCGAGGCGACGGTCGCGCTCTGCGAAGTCGAGGAAGTCGAAGCCCTGCGCCCGGCGATACGTAGGATTCCACACTTGATCGGAGCCGGTCACGACCTTCAGGTAGCGCTCCGACCAGTAATCGGCGGGCATGTCGACGAACGACTTGTCGGACGTTCGGATGAAGGCGTCGGTGAACCGCGCGATCGCCGCCCGGCGCTGCACCAGGAAGGGAGCAGTCGCCGTCGGGTTCGAGGACTCTCTCGCCCCGACCCGTTCGGCGCCGCGCCGCACGAGCGAGCCAGGGTCATCGCGCACTTCATGCAGCATCCGCGGGATCAGCAAGGTGCGCGGCCAGGGCTGCGGCGAGTTGCGGATCGTCTCGACCTCCCACCCCATGCCGCGAAGGACTTCCTGGAGGGCGTAGTTCTGCAGGCGGTTGCCGTAGTTGCCGCTGTCGTTAATCGTGACGATCCCGATCGTCCGCGCCGGCCCTGCCATCACCAGCGCTGCCGCCACGAGCGAGAAGCCGCCCTGAGGCGTTCGAACGCCGAGCCCGAGGCGTTCAGGCGCCGGTAGGCCCTGATGGCAGAGCGCATCGGTGCCCGGTATCGGCGGAAGCTCATAGACTCCCTTGCATCGGCGAACGCGGTCAGCGACAGCGCCGAGATGCTGCGGCGTTGCCGGATGAGCGCGATCCGCTGCGGCGAAAGATGATCATACCCGGGCTCGACGCGCTTGCGCGGAACACTCAGCCCGCGTGCGATGTCGTCTGCGAGCCGCGCACGCAGTCCATCTCGGCGATGGCGGAAGTTGCCTGCCTGCGACTGCGCCGCCTCACTCGCGCTGAGGGTCTCGAGAACGATCTCCCCGGCATCCGCGCCCTTCGCCAGGATCTCTCGCGCGCGCTCGTCGCGCGTCACGATCACGTTGGTCCCCTGCCAGTTGCCGGTGTACTTCGGCAGCCACGCGTCGCCGAGCACGACATCCGCCGTCTCAGCGAAGATGTCGTCGCAGAAATTGCACGCCTCCGGCTGGAACGCGCCGTAGCCCCAATTGCCGTCGATCGTGGCCGCGACGCTGCGTCTGCGCGTCCGCCCGTCGCGCCGGCTCTGCGCCTCGTAGTCGTAGGCGTATGCGCGGCGGCGCGGATTCTTCACTCGGAAGTCGATGGCGGCGAGATCATCCGGGCGGATGCCGGCCTGCCACCCAAGGGATTCTGCGAAGAACTGGCTCTTCAAGTGGCCGCAGACCAGCCCGACGAAGAAGGAGAGCTGACGACGGAGATCCGGATCTTCATCGGCGAGAAGGCGCAGGGCGGTGATGAAGCACGGCACCCCGACCACGATGTATCGCCGGCCGTCGCCGCGGATGGTCGCCACGGCGCCGGCGAAGGTGGTCGACGAGTAGATCGACTTGCGGGACGCCTGAAGCTCGTCGGCGGTGTGCGAGATCGTGTACTCGAAGAGCTCGGCACCTTCGCTGCGTCCGACGTGGATCACCGCATCGCCCACCCCCTTCTCGAGCAGCCGCTCCAGCACCCAGGATGTCATCCCGCCGGAGCTGCTCCCGAGGAGACGTTCCTGATCGACGACTCGACCGGCATGGATCGACAGATGCCGACCGAGGCGCGAGTCGCGAGCAAGCTCTCCGTGGCGGTCGCGCGCGAGCTCATCCTCGTCCTTCGACATGTCGGAAAACGGGCAGACGCGGCTGGCGGCGGATAGCTGCGCGTCCGTCGCCCTGCTGACATCGGCCTCGTAGAGACCGAAGCGTCCGAGTGTGACCGGGATCGCTCCCGAAGTACGGACGGAACAGGCCCCGCACCCGATGCACATCTTCCGATCGACGACCTCGGTGATCCCGTGCGCCATGGTCTCACTCTACGAGGTGGAGGTCGCGATCGAACGGCCGGACGCGCAATCGCCCGGCGGCGCCGAAAAGGCCGGGCGAGGTTGCGCCGCTCGTCGACCACCGCCCGCTCCTCAACAGCGCCGGACACGGGCGCCGACCCCCCTGCAATACGCTTGGCCGGTGGTATCCGGCCCCCGCGAACGATCGACGCGCATCGCGTCGATCGACGGGCTGAGGGCGCTCGCATTCCTCGCGGTCTTCGGTTTCCACTCCTGGGAGTTCGCGGGTCGCCCCGAGATTCCCGTCCTGTCGTCGATCATCTCGCAGAATATCCGGCCCGACTTCTTCGTCGTGCTGACCGGATTCGTCCTGTTCCTCCCCTTCGCGCGCGACCCCGAGCGCAATCGCACGTTCTCGACGCTCGCGTATTTCCGCCGTCGGCTGCGGCGCATCGTCCTGCCGTACTACGTCGCGCTCGTCTACGCGTTCCTCCTGCCGCAGGCGCTCGTCATCCTCGTGCGGGTGTTCGGGCGTGAGGCATCATGGCAGCCGATGCCGACGTTCGGCGACCTGATCAGCCACGCCACCTTCACGCATCTGTTCTTCCCGGAGTACTGGTCGTCCATCAACGGCAGCCTGTGGACGATGTCGCTGGAGATGCAGCTCTACCTGCTGTTCCCCCTGCTGCTGCTGGCCGCGGCCCGCTGGGGGTGGCCAGTCCTGGTCGGCGCGATCGTCGTCTCGGTCCTGTTCCGCGTCGGAGTCGAGCTCTTCGTTCCCGGACCCGACTTTCCGCATCAGTTCCTCTGGGCGGCGAGCGGACTGGGCCGTCTCACCGAATTCGCGGCCGGGATGCTGGCGGCGATCATCGGATTCCGGGTGAGCGACAGGATCCGGCGTCCGCACGTCGTCGGATTGCTCGCAGTGATGGTCGCGGCATATCTTGTCGCAACCCTTCCTGTCTTCCAGGGCACGATACTGCCCATTCGCGACCTCGGGCTGTCGGTGCTCTTCGGCTCGCTGATCGTCCTGGTGCTGTCGGTTCCCGCGGCCGGGGCGGTCTTCGCGTGGAAGCCGATCTCGTGGCTCGGGTATCGCTCGTACAGCTTGTTCCTCATCCACCAGCCCACACTGTGGTACGTGTCGGAGTTCCTCCAGAAGTTCCTTCACGTCGAAGAAGGGGTGATACTCCTTCTGCTGCTGTGGACGATCGGATTCGGCGCAGTCCTCGGCGTGGGACTTGTGCTGTTCATCACGGTCGAGCGTCCGTGCATCGACTGGGCCAAGCGCGCCGTTCCGCGGAGTTCGCCCAAGGCTGCGAGCGCCGGCGACGGCTGAACGACGTCCTACGATTGCCCCATGCCGCCGCGGAGAGTCGTACACACGATCACACCGGGCGATCACTACTCTCCTCGCACCGGCTCGGCGATACCCACGGTCGTGCACGGGCTCGCCACCGCGGCCGTGGCAGCCGGCGACCCACGACAGGCGGTGGTCGTGGACCGATTCACCTACGCACCGCGATACGACAGTGCGGACCTCGTCGAATACATCGGCGCGGCGGCTCCGCGTCGGGTCGGCCGCTACGCCGACCTGATCGCGGGGCGGATCGGGTTGCCGCGAGCCGCGATCGCCTCCTATTACCGGCCCATCGCCGACACGATCCGCGATCTTGCGCCATCGATCGTGCTCGCCCACAACGCACCGATCCTGGCGTGGCTCCTGCGCGATACGGATCACGAGGTCGTGCTCTACGCGCACAACGAGCTGCTGCGGACCTACTCGCAGGCAGAGGCGGGTCGGATGCTGGGGACCGCGGCCGCCGTCGTGTGCGTAAGCGAGTCACTGGCTCGCAGCACCCGTGAGCGACTGCCGCGTCGGTTGGAGTCGCGAGTGCACGTCGTGCCGAACGGTGTCGATACCTCGCGATTCGGGCCTGCGGCGCCGCGTGTGCGCGGTGGTCGTCCGCTGCGAGTCCTGTACGTCGGACGCATCATCCGCGAGAAGGGCGTAGATGTCCTGGTTCGCGCCGCGTCGGAGTTCGGCTCCGACGAGGCCGAGTTCGTCGTCGTCGGCAGCCACGGTTTCGACCCGGCTGCGCCGCTGTCCCCGTACGAACGAGAGCTGCGAGACCTCGCGGCTCGCTCTGGCGCGCGGGTGCTGTTCGAGCCTTTCACCGACCGCTCCGCGGTTCCCGGTCTCCTGCGATCCGCGGACGTTCTGGTGGTTCCGTCGCGCTGGCCGGAACCCAGCGGACTGACGGTCGGGGAGGGCCTCGCGTCCGGATTGCCGGTGATCGCCAGTCGGGTGGGCGGCATTCCGGAGGTCTTGGGTTCCGCGGGGATCCTCGTGGAACCCGACGATGCGCCGGCACTCGCCGGCGAGATCCGCCGGCTCGCCGCCGAACCCGAACTGCGAGCCTCGATGGGGGTCCAAGCACGCGCCTGGGCGGAGTCGCACGACTGGACGTGGGCCTGGGAGCGACTTCGCGCGGTGCTCGGCGGAATCTGAAACCGCCTGGGCAGGCATTGGCTCCCTCCCTGCGGGAGAGGTCAGAGGAACAGCACTCGGAATCGCACCGACCCGTGGACGCGCCCCGCGCGCCGCGCGGCCCGCCCGACCCAATCGCGTCGGGCGTCTGAGGAGAACAACGCGAGCGGGGCCATCAGGATCAGGCCCCCCCAGCGGACGAGGGCCCCTCGCGTGGAGGATCGGGGTGCACCCACGTCGCGGTAGAGCGCATACAGCTGCGCTGCCGCGATGCCCCATCGGTACTGCTGCTGCCAGAGATCCCGCAGGCGCGATCGCATCCGATACGTCACCATCGCGTCGTCGACGCGATGGATCCGATAGCCGAGGAGCTGCGCATCCCAGCAGAAGGCCGTGTCCTCACTGGCGACCATCGCCTCCCGGAATCCTCCGACCGAGTTCCACACATCGCGACGGACGCCGAGATTGTTCGAAGCCGCCGCATCCAGGAAGGCGTCGGACGGCAGGATCCTCGACCAGTGGGTGTCTCGGCCCAGCCCGGCGCGAGGGTCGCCGCCTCGAGCGCCGCGCTCGCGGGACGCCCCTGCGAACAGCGGATGATGTTCGGCCGCGTCGGCCATGCTGCTGAGCCACCCCGGTTCCACCGTGTCGTCGGCGTCGATGAACAGCAGGATGTCGCCGGTGGCCACGCGGACAGCGGCGTTCCGGGCGAAGCTCGGGCCGCGTTGCGCCGAGGCATCGACCACTCGTTTCGAGGGAAGCGGGTGGACCGCGCCGTTGACCCGAGCGAGCGTGTCGTCGGTGGAGCCGTTGTCGGCGATGACGACTTCCCACGTGCCGCTCCATGATTGTCGCGACAGCGCTTCGAGCTGGGCGTCGATGGTCTCAGCGCCGTTGAACACCGGGATGATCACCGAGATCGTGATGGGGGTGGTCATCCGCTCATGGTATGCGGAGCGCTCGCCGACACCCCCGGATCGACGTCGGCCGGCGCACGAGTCGGGAGTAGGCTTTCCGCGTGACACCGCGGCATGTGCTCGTGCGGGGTCCGGATGTAGCAGTCGAGTCGCGCGAGGGCGTCGTCTACGTGTCCCGGCTCCCCGAAGGCCCCATCGTCGTGCTCCGCGATGTCGCGGCGCTGATCTGGGAAGAGTCGGTGAACGCGGACAGCCGGAGCATCGCGGATCGGGTCGCGGCACGCACTGCGAGGCCTGTTGAAGAGATCGAGCAGGACGTCGACTCGTTCGTGGCGGGCCTCGTAGCCGGGGGTCTGCTCGTCGCAGAGGGATGACGCCTGCGATACTGGAGTGAGCCTCGAGGGGGGTCGGTCCATGAGTTCGACGAGCGTGCGTGCGCAGGTGTGGCGCGCGCGCATCGCGGATTGGTGGGCCAACGTGTGGCGATGGGTACTCATCGCCGCCGGCGCCGCACTCGCTGTCTACTACCTCCTGGAGCGAGGCAGCGGCAATACCATCGTGACTGCATCCGCACTCGCTCTTCTCGCGATCGGCGTCGTGCTGACCGCATCGAAGCCGCTTGCGATCGCACTCATGGCGATGCCCGCGCTGTTCGTCGTCCAGCGCGTCGGCCTCGGCGGCGGTGATCTGTCCGCCTCGGATGTCGCGCTCGCCGCCGCACTCGGCACCGCGGTGCTGCTGGGGCAGCGGCCCTACAGCCGGGAACTGCGGGCGATGCTCTGGCTGAACCTCGTCTACCAGTTCGCGACGCTCTTCACGGTCATCGTCAACCCCTTCGTCGCGAACACCGTGGAGTGGTTCCACGCGTGGCTGCTCATCTCGGGCGCCCTGATCGTCGGGTGGGCGCTCGGTAGGGGCGGCTACGCGAAGTACGCCTTCTCGGCGATGATCCTCGCCTCGTGCGTGATCGCCGTCGGGACGATCGTCTCCGGTGTGATCTCCTACGCCGGAGGCAACTTCGGCCCGATCTATCCCTCATTCCCGTTCTCGATGCACAAGAACGCCGCCGGCACGCTCATGTCCTTCGCCGCGCTCATCCTGTACATCAACCCGCCGTGGGCGCAGCTACCGCTCCGGTGGACGCGACTGGCGCTCGGACTCCTGCTGATCGCGATCTTCATGACCCAGTCGAGGCAGGCATGGGTCGGGCTCGTGATCGCCGTCCTGGTGGTCGTTGCACGGCGCGGCGGCCACTCCCGGCTCGCCCTGCTCCTGGTCATCCCCGCGGTCTGGCTGGTCGTTTCGATGGTCATCGAGCAGATCGAGTCGCAGAACGTCCACAACTCCTTCTTCCAGCGGCTGGACTGGCTCCGCGAGGTCTACGCGTACTGGAAGCATTCGCCGATCTTCGGCCACGGACTTCGATTCTGGTACCAGGACCCGATCCTGCCGTATCAGCCTCCGCAGGCTGAGGTGGAGGTCGTCGCTTCTGCGGGAGTTGTCGGCGTGGCAGCCTTCATCATCATGTGGATCGGCATGCTGGTCGTGCTGTTCCGCGTGGATCCGATGTACGGCACGCTCGCGCTCGCGGTCGTGCTGAGTCGGATCGTCCAAGCCCAGTTCGACCTGTTCTGGGTGACGGCGCAGGTGTCCGTGCCGTTCGTCATCGCGGGAATCTGCCTGGGTGCGCAGGAGTGGGCTCGATCGAAACAGGACGATGCGCAGCTGGAAGCGTTCGGTGTTCCCGCTCCGGCCGGACACGTGCCGTGACGACGACCGATGAGTTGGTGGCGGTGCCTCTCATCATTCGACTGCACCTCGGGCGCGCCGCGGTGCAGACGATCGCCGAGCGAGCGGGCATCGACGTCCTCCATATCAAGGGTGATGCGGTCGACCCGAGTCTGCGGCCGTCTTTGCTCGCGGGGTCCGACATCGACATCCTCGTCCGCCCGGCCCATGTCGATCGGTTCGACCACGACCTGCGGGCCGCCGGCTGGCTCGTCTACAGCACATTCGAAAACGGTTCGCCCTTCGGTCACGCCCAGACATATCGGCACGACATCTGGGGCTTCCTCGACCTGCACCGGCTGTTTCCCGGAATAGCGCTCGAGCCGTCCGCTGCGTTCGCACGACTGTGGTCGGGGCGCCAGAGCATGGACTTCGGCGGGGTCCGCTGTCCAGTTCCGAGCCTTTCCGCGCAGGCTGCAATCCTCGTGCTGAACGGAGCGCGGAGGCGCGGACCGCGCATCCCCGACCTCGGCGCAACCTGGCGGGATGCGTCGAGCGAGGATCGGACGAAGCTGGAGGCGGAGATCGATGCGCTGGATGCGCGCGTGGCGTTCGATACCGCGCTCGGTCGCGTGGATGCGCATCGTGATGCCCGCGACTATCGGCTATGGAAGGCGGTTAGTCAGGGCGGCAGTCGAGCGGAGGAGTGGTGGGCGAGAGTCGTCGCCGCTCCCAACCTGGCTGCCCGGCTGCGCGTGGTCGCACGCGCGCCGCTGGTGAACGTGGAACACCTGGCCCACGAGCTCGGGAGGCCGCCGACCCGGCGCGAGGTGGTTGGCGAGTTCTTCGCGCGCCTGGTCCGGGGAGTCGGTGAGCTCCGCCGGAGGCTGTTTGCGGGTCGCCGCCGCCGCTGAGGATGACCGCCAGTGGTGGTGACGCACCGGAACTGTGGGCGTCGTGGCATACGATGGACCCCATCGCCGGGCGGATCGCCGATGGCGCGGGGAGAGAAGGTCGGAGGGGCGATGGAGTTGCGCGACTATCTGCGCGGCCTGCGCCGGCATTGGCTGGCTGTCGTGCTCATGACCATCGTCGGTGTCCTCGTCGCCTTCGGCTGGACACTGATCCAGACGCCGGTGTACTCCGCCACCGCGAACGGGCTCATCCAGAGCGTGGAGTCCGCCGAGGAAGGCAGCATCGTCTCCAACGAAGGATTCGCCAAGTCCAAGGTTCCGACGTACCTCGACATGGCGACCTGGCGAGAGGTCGCCGAGCACGCGATCGATGCGACGGGCAGCTCCGCCACACCCGACCAGATCGCGTCTCAGGTCACTGTCGTGAACCCGGACGGCACAGCGATCCTCAAAGTCACGGCGTTGGCCGGATCGCCGGCGGATGCAGCGGCACTCGCGCAGGCGTGGATCGACGCGCTCGCGGCGAGTATCGACAAGGTTGACGGCGACGGCACGCCCGGGTCCGCACCCGTCACGATCTACTCGGCGGCCGCAGCGACCGTCTCAAGCACCCCGATCTTCCCGGATACCACGACCGCCCTGATCGTCGGCGGTGTCCTCGGACTCGGAGCCGGCATCGCCTTCGCGCTCGTTCGCACGGCATCCGATCGCCGGATCCGCGTCGCAGACGACGTCGAGGCGCGCGTTCACCTCCCGGTCGTCGGCACGATTCCCGCCTCGAGCGCGTTCGATGGCGGACATCGCGTGTTCGATGCCACGGCCGATCCTGGAAAGGGCGCCCGGTTCGCGATCGCCGAATCGCTGCGATCGCTTCGCACGAATCTGCAGTTCATGGATGTCGACAATCCGCCCCGGTCGATCGTGGTGACCAGCCCCCTTCCGGGGGACGGAAAGTCCACGATCGCCTGCAACCTCGCGATCACGCTCGCCCAGAGCGGATCCGCGGTCGTCTTGATCGACGGCGACCTGCGGCGGCCGACGGTTGCCGAATCGATGGGCATCCCGGGCGGCGCCGGATTGACCGACGTGCTCGCGGGCCGCGCCGAGCTCACCGATGTGCTGCAGCGGTCGGCGATGGTGCCCAACCTCCTGATCCTGACGGCGGGTAGCATCCCTCCGAACCCGAGTGAGGTTCTCGGGTCGGGCCGCATGCACAAGCTGCTGGCTCAGATCGGAGAGTTCGCGACTGTGATCATCGATGCGCCGCCATTGCTGCCGGTGACGGACGGGGCGGTGCTCACGCATCAGGCAGACGGCGCTCTTCTCGTGGTCAGCGTGGGCCGCACGACGTACGACCTCGTGGACAAAGCCGTCGACACCCTGCACAAGGCGCACGGCCGCGTTCTGGGGCTTGTGCTGAACAAGACGCCGTTGAAGGGCATCGACGCATCCCCGTATGCCCACGAGTACCGACACGATTATCTCCCGCGTAAGGCGGCAACGACCTCGAGCGGCGGGAAGAAGGGCAAGAGCGCCGCTGCCGAAGCCCCCGTCGACCTTCAGGTTGCAACGGCCGCTCCGGTGTCTCAGCCCGAAAGAACGGCCCCGCCGGCTCAGCCCGAAAGAAAGGCCCCGCCGGCTCAGCCCGAAAGAACCGCCCCGCCGGCTCAGCCCCAACGAACCGCTCAGCCCGTTCGGACTGCTCCAGAGCTCAAGTCGGCGGACCTCGACGACGACGGTCTCGAGGAGATGTCGATCGACGAGCTGTTCGATGCGGCCTCAGTCGAGGTGGATGCAGGCAATCGGCGGCGTCGCGGCGCCCCACAGGCGTGAAACGAGCTCGATGAGGCCGCTGGCGGTCGCACTCGTTGCGTCGTCGTTTGCTCCGGACATCGGCGGCGTCGAATCGCACGTCGCGCACGTCGCACGTGGCCTGCTCGATCGAGGTCATTCGGTAGAGGTCTGGACGGTGGACCGCGGCGGTCATTCATCGGTGAGCCGCGTCGATGGAGTCGGTGTGCGGTATCTGCCGACGCCTCTGCCCGCGCGGTCGGTGTCGGCACTCGCTCGCTTCGCGGGGCGCGTTCCGCGCGCGTGGCGAGAATGGGTGAGAGGATACCGGTCCTTGCACCCGGACGTCGTCCACATCCACTGTTTCGGGCCGAACGGCGTCTACGCCGACGGCCTGCGGCGTCGTTTCGGGGGGCCGCAGATCTTGACGTCCCACGGCGAGACACTCGCCGACGATCGCGGCGTGTACGGGCGGTCGGCGCTGTTGCGCCGATCGCTCACGCGCGCGATCCGCTCCGCGGCGGCCGTGACGGCACCGTCGGAGTTCGTGCTCGCCGACCTGCGGCGCGGATACGGGCTCATCGGCGGCGCGGTCATCCCGAACGGGGTGGATCCGACGATTCGGGCCGACCCCGACGCGCCGCTTCCGGCGGCGCGCGGATCGTACCTGCTCGCTGTCGGCCGGCTCGGGCGGATGAAGGGGTTCGACCTGCTGATCGACGCCTTCTCGCGCGCGGACGTCGACGGCAGCATCCGCCTTGTCATCGTGGGCGACGGACCGGAGCGCGAGTCGCTCGTCTCGTCAGCGGAGCGGGCCGGGCTCGGCGAGCGGGTCGTGTTCACCGGAGCGATGACCACGCAATCCGTCGCGAACGCGATGAGTGGGGCGATCGCGGTGGTCGTCCCGAGCCGCGCTGAGGCATTCGGAATCGTCGCGCTGGAAGCCTGGCGCGCCGGCGTGCCCGTGGTCATGACCAGTCGCGGTGGTGCGACCGACTTCATGACCGACGGCCATGACGGCCTTCTCATCGACCCCGAAGACGAAGCGGCCTTCGCGCGCGCACTGCTCGAGATCACCCGCGACGGCGTTCTGCGGAAACGCCTGGCCGAGAACGGGACGCGACGGGTGAGCGAGTTCACCTGGACGCGTGTCGTGGACGCATACGAGTCGCTGTACCGTTCGGTCCTCGAGCCGGCATCGGACGGGTCATGAGCTATTCGAGTCCACTGCGACGTCGGGCCCGCCAGGCGCGTCGTTTCGGGCTCGCCGCTACGCGCGGTCGCATGTGGCGCGGCGGCGTCGTCGTGCCCGCGTTCTGGTGGGACGGCCACCCCAACTTCGGCGACGACATGACACCATGGCTGCTTCCGCACTACGGACTCGCCGCCGGCTATCGATCGGCCGGCGCGTCCCGGATGGCGGGGATCGGCAGCATCCTCGAATTCCTCCCGGAGGACTGGGACGGCGTCGTCTGGGGTTCCGGGCTGATGGAGGAGCGGGCGCACCCGCTTCCCCAGGCGCGATTCCTCGCCGTCCGGGGAGAGCTGACCCGCGAGCTCGCCGGCGTGCAGGGGCCGGTCGCACTCGGCGATCCGGGGATGCTGATGGCTCGGCACCTCAGGCGACCAAGGACCAAATGGGATGTCGGCATCGTGCCGCACGGCCATCATCGCCGGCACGAGGGGCTCGCGGAACTTGCGCGCACGGAGGGCGCGCGAGTGCGCGTGATCAATGTCCATCAGGGCGCGGCGGCCGCTGTGCGCGAGATTGCAGCGTGCAGGAGCGTGATCACGACGTCGCTCCATGGGCTCGTGACGGCCGACTCGTACGGAATCCCGGCGGCATGGACGACCCTGGAGCCGCCATTGGGCGGTGGCGACTTCAAGTTCCGCGACTACGAGACCGCGCTCACACCCGGCCGGACGCGGTATGTGGGCTTTGACCCGGAACTCTCGCTCGCGGCTCTCGAGGCGACCGCGAGGACGGTGGATGCCGAGATGGTCGCGCGCCGCAGCGATGACCTCGAGCGGTCGCTCTCGCGGGTGGTCGAGATGCTCCCCGGGCTCAGGTCGTTCCCGCTCGGGATCTTCGGCACCCGTGGCCGGTGACGCCGAGACCTCGGGTCAGGACACCGACTCCCAGACGCGAGCGTGTTCGCGGGCGCTGCGCTCCCACGTGAATTCGTCGGCGCGTAGTCGTCCCGCGCGGACGAGGCTCGCGATGCTCGCGTCACCGGAGGTGGCCAGGATCAGACCGTCTGCGATTCCCTGTGAAGTCGGGGCGACGATGATCCCGGCGGTACCTGCGACCTCGGGAAGGCTGCTCGTGTTCGACGCGACAACAGGCACGTTCGCGGCCATCGCCTCGAGCACGGGCAGGCCGAACCCCTCATAGAGCGACGGCACGACGACGCAGGCTGCTCCGGCGACGAGGCCGGGCATGACCTCGTCTGCGACGCGCCCCACCAGGATGACCGCCGGCACCCCTGCGAACAATGCGGTCCGCCGCGGATGAGGGGGCCCGCTCAGGATGAGCTGCAGTCTGGGGTGTTCGCGAGCTACCCGCGGCCACGCCTCGGCGAGGGCCTCGAGGTTCTTGCGCTGGCCCGCCCCGCCGGCATGCAGGACGTACTCCGACCCGATGCCGAGCGCCGCCCTCTCGCTCGGCCCGATCGCAGGCGCGTCGAAGAATCGCTCATCCACACCGTTGTGCACGATGTGCGGGTCGCGGATTCCGAGCAGATCCACTGCCTCCTGGGCGCTGAACGCCGACACGCAGATCACAGCCGCAGCGCGCCGCGCCTCTTCAGCGGCGGCGGGCACGGGCGCGGATTCGTCGGGAAACCGCCACGCGACGACATCGTGCAGCGTGATGACATCGCCGTCGGGGGCGGGGGGGAGCTCGAGGTTCATGCGATGCGAGACGGTGTCGCCTGCGTAGAGAAGCCTGCCGACCTCACGCCGGACTCGGGGAGACGCCCGGGTCACCGCGCCGAGCGGCAACCGTCTGGTCCCCGTGAGCGACGATCGCAAGGATCTGACGACCATCTCGCGGACGCGCCAGGGGCCTGATTCCGCGAGGGCGGCTGTGGCGCGGGACATCACCTGACGCTGGTATGCCTGCGCGCCCATCGGCGCGTCGGTCGCGATGGTGGCGATAGTGAGGCGGGGCGACGTGGTGATGGCGATCCCGTTTCTGGTCGGCGAGTCCCGCCCCAATCTAGCCCGAAGGCCCGCCGGTGGCGCCGGTGGGCCTTCGGTGCAACGGTGGATCACGGACGCTGGGGAATCTAGTTGAATGGAGGTTGGAGAGGGGCGCTTCCGTGGGTCTCACAGCATCGGTGGTCGTGGCGACGTATCAGCGCCCGAACCACGTGCGCACGTGCCTCCAGCACCTCATGGCACAGACTGTCCGCCCCGCACGCATCATCGTGGTCGACGCGTCGCCGGGTGGTGAAACCCGGGAGGTCCTCGCCGAGTTCTCCGACGCCGAGTATCGAAGAAACGACCGGGGTGCCGGCTTTACAGCGACCTCCCGCAGAATCGGGATCGCCGACCTGCGCGAGGACATCGTGGCCTTCATCGATGACGACGCATATGCCGAACCGGATTGGCTGGCCGAACTCCTGGCCCTATACACAGATCCGAATGTGGCCGGCGTCGGCGGCAGAGCCCGCAACGATCAGCCCGACGAAGAACGCACCGGCATCGGACAGATCGGACTGCTGCTGCCGGACGGCAGCCTCACCGGTTATTTCGCCGCCGACCCGGGAAAGGTCGTTCCGGTCGACCATCTGCTCGGGGCCAACATGTCGGTGCGCCTATCAAGCGTTCGTGCGCTCGGCGGGATCCGCGACCTGTACCCGGGGACGTGTCTGCGCGAGGAGTCGGACATCGCGCTCCGGATGCGGCGTGCCGGGATGACCCTGCTGTACACGCCGACGGCGATCGTCCGCCATGTGGCGGGAGAGTATGCCCGCGGCAAGCGTTTCGATCTGCGGTATCGCTACTTCGGAGCACGAAATCACGTGGTGCTGCTGACCACCACGCTCGGGTGGCGCGACCCGCATGTGCGGCGATACGCGAGGACGATCGCGAGCCGGATCGTGCGGGAGTCCGCCACTGGCGTGGCGGCCTTGCGGCGGCGTCCGACACGCGAGGCCAAAGTGCGCGGGCTCGCGGGCGGGCTCAGCCGTGCGGGCGCCGATGCGTTGGGCACGACCAGCGGCGTGTTCGCGGCGATGCTCGCCACGTTGAGAATCCGTCGGGCCAAGGCCCTGCGATGAGGTTGAACGCATATGTGCTGGCCGGAGATCCCGCATGGATCGCCAGCAGCATCGGGTCCTACTACGACATGGTCGACCGGATCGTCGTCTCGTTCGATCGCAGCGGACGATCGTGGACGGGCGCACCGCTGTCGGTCGAGGAGTCGCTGCGGCTGATCGCGGCAGCCGACCCCGAGGGCAAGACGGTGCTGCTGCCCGGCGACCATGTCGACCCCAGCCGTTATCCCCTGCACGCCGAGACCGCGCAACGGCAGACGGCTCTCGACGCCGCGTCCGAGGGCGCCGACTGGGTGATCCAGATCGATACGGACGAGATCGTCCCGGCACCGGGCAGGTTTGCACACTTCATCCGAGTCGCAGAGGGTCGCGGGGCGACAACCCTCGCGTATCCAGCGCGGAACTTCTACGCCCGTACCCCGTCGGGTGCGTTCCTGGAGCATTGCGGACGGTTCTGGACTGTCCAATCCGGGTTCCCCGGTCCCGTAGCCGTCCGCGCCGGCACCACCCTGACCCTGGCGCGGCAGGCGAGGTCCGCATCCTCCTTCCGGGTCGATGTCTCGCCGTGGAACCGAGATCCTGCGCACCCTCGAACGACACCGGTCCATGCGGTCATTCCCGCGGATCAAGCTCTCATTCACATGAGCTGGGTTCGCACCGAGGCGCAGATGGTGGAGAAGTCGGTCGTGTCCGGGCATGCTTCGGAGCGAGATTGGCCACGCGAGTTGGCCGAATGGAGGAGTCGCGCGCGGCATCCGTGGCTCACTGCGTTGAGGGCACCTCTCGCACGTGACCCGAACCGCCGGTTCCGCGTCGCACGTCTTCCCGCCTACGCCGACGTACAACTGTGAGACGCGGACTCAGCCGATGATGAGGTGGGGCCGGTGGTGAATGTCCGTCGCGTCGTGGCTCGCGCGAGCCGCTCCGCGACAGGTATCGCGCGCTCCGGGGGGTCGGCGATCCTGGACCTGTTCCGCTTCGGCGACCGCACGGTCATCATGTGCCCGGCTTACGGACTGCGCGTCGGCAACTTCCTGTACCTGTGGCTGCGCGCGCATCGCCGCTCGGCCGCCGGCTCGCCCACGGTGGTGCGGCGGTCGCGTGCGATGGCGCCGTGGCTGGATCTCATGCCGGAGATCGAGGCGCTCACCGTCACCGATGACGACATCCGGTTCCCGGACCGGCGGGAGTGGGACAACACGTTCCTCTACCAGCGCTTCGGGGTCGATTTCACGCGAGAGGATCTGCGTGCATTCGTCGCGGATACCCTTGTTCCGCACCTTCAGCCGGACCACTCCGGCACTCTCGTGGTAAACATCCGACGAGGCGACTATTACACCGAATTCCGCAAGAAATACGCGTTTGATCAGGTCGGGTATGTCCGCGAGGCGCTGACGCGATTCGACGACATCCGGCGGATTCTGGTGGTCTCCGATGACGCCGAATGGTGCCGGACCCACCTCGAACCGGTCGTGCGCGCAGCGGCACCCATCGTCGACTACGCCGAACCCGACGCGTGGACGAACTTCGCGGCGGTGGCGTCTGCGAGCCGCATCATCGGGACGAACTCGACGTTCTCCTACTGGGCGGCCTATGTCGCCGACGCGATCCACAATGATGCGCAGATCGTGATGCCCCGATTCCATGCGCGGGCTCCGGAGCCTGTCAGTGCGCACCAGCTCGACCCGCACTGGACGGCCATCGACGGGTTCCACTGAGGCGACCGCCAAGCGCTCGTCAGGCACACTGGTGTGGTGGAGAAACTGCACACGGCGGCCCCGCGCCGCGAGCGGACCGACAGCGGTGTGCGGGTGATCACGGATGTCGCCGGTCACCAGCCGCTGTGGTTCGAGGTCGACGCCGCGCACGCCGGGCTGCTGAGCGAGCGCGCAGACCATGTGGCGATCGGGCTCCTCCTGCCGTCGATGCGACGCGGGCGCGATCTCCATATCGGCGGCCAGGTCACGGATGTGCTGCTCTACCAGCTCAACAGCGACCTGCAGGGCCTGCTGAGGCTCGTATACCCTGCGTGCAGCGCGATCCGCGTGACGGCCGACGCGACGGCAGCGGCAGGACCCATGCCGCAAGGTGTCGCCACCGGATTCTCTGCGGGGGTGGACTCCTTCGCGGTCCTGAGCGAGTTCGCGCTCTCCGACGGCGTGCCGGAGCCCTTGCGGATCACGCACCTGTTGAACAACAACGTCGGGGCGCACGGTCCGGAGGGCCGGGATCTCTGGCGGGAGCGATGCATCGGCATCCGGCGAGTGACGGACGCGCTCGGCCTGCCGCTGGTGACAATGGACAGCAACCTCGATGACTTCTACCCCGACATGGGCTTCCTCGAGACGGTCACGTTCCGCAACGCCGCCGTGCCGCATCTGCTCGGAGCGGGAATCGGCCGCTTCTACAGCGCGTCCGGCTACTCCTTCGAGCACATCGCGGTTGCCGGGCACCAGCGAGCAGCGCGGGTCGATCCGATCTCCCTGCCGCTGATGTCGACGCCGTCGCTCGTCCTGAGCTCCGCAAACCCTGCCATGTCGAGGGTGGACAAGACTGTGGCGCTGGCCGGTCGAACCGCAGGCGCGGTGCCTCGACGTGTGCGTCATCAGTGAGCCCGGCGAGGGCCGAAACTGCTCGTCCTGCTGGAAGTGCATGCGCACGATGCTCACCCTCGAGATCGCCGGCCTTCTCGACGAGTTGATCCCCCAGCCCTTCCGGCTGGAGCCCTATCTGGAGCGCAGAGACGACTACATGATCGATGTGCTCGCTTCGGATTCTCCGCTGGATGCCGAGGTCGTCGAGTTCGCCGCGAAGACGGGCTGGAGTGGGGGCGCGAAGCGCGCAGCAAGGCATCAGTCCGGCGCACGACGCAACGATCGTTGAACACGGCCCGGCGAGCGCGTCGTCGCTGGAAGGCGCGCCGCTGGCGCTGACGCACGCGCCGTCATCGTAGCTCGCCGAGTTCGACCAGGTGGGCGAACTCTTCATTCTCGGTACGAACCTCGCTGAACGTCCCGGAGGCTTCGATGTTGCCGTCCTTGAGGAAGATGAGCATGTCCGCTCCTCGCACCGTGGACAGGCGGTGGGCGACGACGATGATCGTCATGCTTCCGTTGAGCTTCGCGAGTGTCGCCGCGATCTCGTGCTCAGTCGCGTTGTCGAGCGCCGACGTCGCCTCGTCGAGCACGAGCACGCTCGGGCGGCGGTAGAGGGCCCGCGCGAGTCCGAGCCGCTGGCGCTGGCCGCCCGAGAGCCGCACACCGCGCTCGCCGACGACGGTGTCGAGCCCCGACGGGAGCTCGGCTATGACAGCGGACAGCTGTGCCATTGCCAGGGCGTCTCTGACGCGCGCCTCGTCGATCCGCTCCGCAGGGATGCCGAACGCGACGTTCGCGGAGATGGTGTCGTTGACGAGGAAGACATCCTGGGGCACGACGCCGAGCTCGTTGTACCAGCCTGCTTTGTCGTCGGAGATCAAGCGCCCGCCGCACTCGATCGACCCGCGCGTAGGCTCCAGGAGTCCGAGCACGAGGTCCAGGAGGGTGCTCTTGCCCGCGCCGCTGGAACCCACGAAGGCCACGGTGCGGTTCTGCGGGATCACGATCGAGACACCCTTGAGGACGGCAGCGTCGGAATCCGGGTACGTGAACTCGAGGTCGTCGATGACGATGTCGCCCGAGAACCGCTCGCTGGTACGGGGCTGCTCGTCGTGCCTGCCCCCGGACTCGAGTTCATCTGCGGCGCCCAGCACGATGCGCAGCCCTACTCGGCCGGTCCGGATCGTCGCCAGATTGGCGGCGACCCGGTTCAGCGTCGGCAGCGCGCGCAGCGCGGCCGCCGAGAACAGGCCCAGCACGGTCAGCGCATCGGCCGGTGAGCCGGTGGCGAACAAGTACAGCGAGATGCCCACGATGGCGAGGATGAAGCCGATCTCCAGCCCGTAGCGCGGGAGTTCGGTCAGGATGCCCATCTCGCGACCCACGCGGGCGGCGCGCAGACGTGCGTGAAGGAAGCCGTCCACGAAACCCGATGCGCTGGAGGTGAGTCTGGCCTCGCGGAACCCGTCGAGCCCGGGGAGGAGGAATTGCCACGCCTGCAGGCTCGCAGCCGCGATCTCCTCACCAAGGCGCATCTGCTTTGCGCGCAGGAGCTGCTGCACGCCGAGCATGAAGATCCCGAAGAAGATGACCGTGATGAGCGTGACGACTGGCGCCGCGATAGCCAGCACGGTGACGATGGCAGCGAGCATGAGCACGTCGGTGCACATGCTCACCGTTGCGAGAAGGACAGACGTGCCCTGGTTCGTCGCGTCGCCGACATTGCGATAGATCTCGCTGAGTCGGCGGGAGCGGTGATCGGCGTACGGTGCTAGTGCGTAGCGTCCGAGCAGTTCGGCGGCGACGACGGCCGAGACGCGGGTCGTGCGTCCCAGCAGCCACCAGCGGAAGCAGAGCGCCGCCACGCTCTTCAGGACGAACAGCACGGTGATGATCGTTGCGATCAGCGGGATGAGCACCGTCGGTGAGGTCGTGCCGGCGACGTCGGCGAGGAAGCCGAGCGCGCCGCTGACCGCTGGCGCGCCGCCGATCAGCTGTGTGAGGGGGATCATCGCGGCGATGCCGAGGGTATCGAGCGCGGCGAGCACCAAGGAGGCGGCGACGGTGCTTGTGACCCAGCCACGGGGACTTGCGCCTGCCATGCGGAGCAGCTGCCCGAGCTGTTTCGTGAGACTCGCCTCACGCGTCCTGCGTGCCATACCTCACCCCCATGCCCGACATGCCGTCGCTCCGGGCACCGACCCCTGGGGAATCCTGTCGAGAAGAGCCCGTCCGCCTGCGACGGCTGTGCTCCGACGAAGTCGTTCCGATACCGTTCTGTGAACTCATGACGTTTGCGCGGGCCGGATGCGGTAATATCGAAAGCCTTCTTCGTCCGGCCGGGGAAGGGACTCGTTTGGGGAGCGTTCGGGTCCAACGAGCACGATTTGGGGCGTGCACGTGAGACAGCCCTCACCACACAGCAGACTTCGGAGGGAACAACCGTGACGACATCGATTTTGAAGAGCCCCAAAAAGGCGTCAGCCGCCGCACCGTCACGAAGGCGATGGCGTGGGCCGTGCCGGCCATCGCGGTCGCCGCGCCGGTCCCCGCCTTCGCCGTGTCGGGCGGCATCTCGAGATCGCCAACGGTGGCTGCAAGCTGCCCGGCAACTCGCAGGGCCTCTACAAGGGCTATGTCTTCAGGATGACGGCGACGAACACCACCGACTTCGCGATCGAAGTGACGATTGACTTCGCGTTCCTGGATGGGGAAGACCTCGGTGCGGTCACCGTCGTCAATCTGGACACGTGCACGCACTCGGCAACCCGTTCACGATCCCTGCCGACACGGTCCTCAATCTCGCGTTGCTCACGGAGAATGCCCCCGACAGCTCGAACGGCGAACTTGTCGTGAACTTCACCGATCTCCGGCGGAGGCGAAGAGCCCCCCGCCACGGCCAGGCATCAGGCCTCAACCCGATCCAGGGTGCCTCATGCTAGAGACTTCACGCAGACGGAGAAGACCTGCATCGCTACGCTCTTCCCGTAGATCGTAGGCACCGGTACGCCTGAACCGCCCACGCCGTCAAACGACGGCGTGGGCGGTTCGTGTTTCCGGACCTCGCCGAGGACCGCACGACGGCGGTGACGCGGACGCTCCAGTCCGCGACCCCCCGATCAGTGCCGGCGACGAGCGGTCTCGCCGACTCATGAAGCGCGCGACGGCATCCGGAAAATCTGTGACATCCGCGATCACGATGCGGTCGTCGGCAGCGTCTCGGAACCCGGCGACTGGGGTCGAGACGACCGGTCGCCCGACTGCCTGGTACTCGTAGAGCTTGATCGGGTCGAGGCTGTCGGTGAAGGCGGTCACGACGTGCGGCACGATCAGCACGTCGGCGTGCTGCAGGTAGCCGATCACCTCGTCGCGCGAACGCGCGCCGAGCAGCACGGCGCCCGCCTCCTTCAGCCGCGCGGTGTCCGCGTCGGAGAGCACGTTCGGGCCGACCAGCACGACGACCGCGGCGCCGGCCGCGGCGAGCCGTCGCGCGCACAGGTCGACATCGAGGCGGTCCGCGTGCAGGGTGCCGACGTAGACCGCGCTACGGCCGGTCGGCAGATCGGCGGGTCGCGCAGCCGGGAGCCGGTAGGCGGCGGCATCGACGGCGTTCGGGATGAGCTGAAGCGGGGGTGCCGGAGCCGGGCGCTGCGATGACTTGCGTCGCACGAGCTCGGGCGAGCACGCGATCACGGCCTGTGCGTGGGCGAGCAGCAGGCCTCTCGGCGGCCAGACGCCGCAGGGCATCGGCCGGGCGATCGGCGGCCAGCCAGTCGTCGGTGATGTCGTACACGTCGGCCAGCCGGTCATGCGAGCCAGGGTCGTCGCCCTCGGATCGTTGATCCACAGCAGCGGCGCCGTCATGCCCGGCTCTCGCGGCGCGTCGCACCCGCCGCGCGAGACGCTCGTCCGTTCCGGCGTCGAGCCGGCGCGGCAGCCACTTCATGGGGCGGTAGGATGCAGCCGAGGGCGGTCCGGCGACCGCACGAACGGCATGCCCGATCCGCGGTCGCCTGCCCGATCGCACGTCGTGCAGCGGGTCGGCAGGGGGCTCCACGAAGAGGACGCGCAGCTCGGGTCGCTCGCGAGCAGGCCGGCCACCAGGTGCTGGTTGCGCCGCCAGACGTCGTCCCATCGCCTCCAGCGACATCACGACCAGGTCGGTCATCGTCGTCTCCGAGCGATCGCGCGACGGTACGACCGCATCCGTGCCGTCCACCTGCGCATCGAGCGTGAACTCCGTCCGCCTGACGTCTGCGGCCGCGGCGCGAGAGACGCGCGCGCGGCTTCGTCGTGAGCGCACTCGTCGCGCGCGGCCGCGTCGGCATCGTCGGCGCGAAGCGCGCGCGCGGATCGAGGCCCTCGAGCATCTCGGGGTGACCGCCGCGTCGGCCGCCACCACCGGGAGCCGGTCGCCATCGCCTCGAGCACCGCAATCCCGGAGTCTCGCTCGGGCGCGTCGCCATCAGGAGCCCGGCCGCTCCATGAGTGGCGGGACATCGGGCGGAACCCGACGAACGCACGGCCGCGCCGACGCCGAGCTCTTCGCAAGGCGGGCGAGTTCGTCTCGCTCGGGGCCGTCGCCGGCGATCGTGAGGTCCCAGCCTCGCTCGCCATTCCCGAGCCGCGAACGCGCGGATGGCGACATCGGTCTCCTTCTCCAGCTGGAGGCGCTGCGCCATGAGCACGATCCGTTCGCGCACGGGCGGATCGCGGCGCCGGGGCCGGCAGGCCGGCTCGGCACGACCGTGCTGGGCACCTCGACGCCGCGGCGACGGTCGAGCTGATGGAGATCTGCGTCGATGCGAGCGGCGGGCGATGGTCAGTCCAGCGGGGCCCGATCGGCCGCGCGGCTGGGCGAAGTGCGCGTCGCCACGATCGCCGGGCGGCGGGCGAGTCGCGCGAGCGCGACGACGGCCGCGCATCCGCTGCGGTCATGTGGGTGTTCACGACGTCGGATGGGCGCTGCGGGCGACGGCTCGCGACGTCGATCGCGGTGACGGCCGGGGCGAATGCGACACCGCGTCGCGAGCGGCTGCGCCATGGCTCCGGCGCCCGCCGAGCACGGTCACGCGGTGACCGGCCTGGCCTGGCGGGGCGAGGCGCAGCACGAACTGCTCGACGCCGGCGAAGCGGTCCGAGCGGATCGCGTGGATGCACTCGCAGCCGCCGGCCACGAGGTGCCCGGCGATGCGCGTCGGCCTCGGCTGCGCTCTTCGGCCAGCCGTGCCGGCCCGACGTACCGCTCAGCCGTTCCACGCCAGGAGTGCGCCGGGACGCTCGCGCGAGCGCGCGCACCCATGCGGCGAGGTCTCCGCGGCGAGCTGCTCGATCGGGCGCCGATCTCGGCGGCGTCCCGTCGACGAGGAAGCCGTTCTCGCCGTCGACGACGAGCTCCGGCGCGAACCCCACGGCGCGTCGCAATCACCGGGAGGCCGGCCCGAGCGCTTCGAGGACACGAGGGCGTTCGCCTCGTAGGCGCTCGGAGAGCACGAAGATGTCGGCCGCGGCGAGGAACAGCGGCAGGTCGGTCCGCGTGCCGACGAACAGACGCGATCCTCGACGCCGACGCGCGCGGCCTGCGCGGGCGCATCGATCGCGGTGAGCCGCCGACGACGAGCAGGAGCACGGTCGGTGCGTGCACCAGCGCTTCGATCGCGAATGCGAGGCCCTTGCGGTCGAACTCGTGGCCGACGAAGAGACGACGCGGTCGTCGTCGTCGAGGTGGAAGCCCGCGCCGCCTCGCGCGCGCTCGGTGGGCGTCGCGGGCGAAACCGTCCAGATCGACGCCGTTGGGGATGATCACGATCGCGCGAGCGGACCCGACCGTACTCGGCGCAGGGTGTCTGCCTCGACGCCGAGAGCGCCACGACCGCCCGGTGGATGCTGCTGCGATAGCGGATCGGTCGCGTACGTAGGTGAAGATGTTGGTCGGATTGCGGACCATCCGCCAGTGACCGTTGCCGCGTGCGCGCATCGCAGCGCGGAGGACGCCGTGGTTGACGTAGATGTCGCCGGTCATCACGTTGTTGTGGCAGATCGACACGGCGTCGGGGCGCTCGGCGAGGTAGCGCCGCGCGCGGAGGTTCCGACGGTGGTGAACCACACCATTGCGGAGGGCGGACGCACGCAGGAACGGATGCCGCGGCCACCGTCGCTGCGTGCCCCGTGCGCCGTGGCGTCGGTGAACGACTCGACCTTGCGCCCCATCGCGATGAACTTGCGCTCGCAGGCTGTACGCGACCCCGGCCACGCCGCTGCCCCCGCCGATGAAGGGGGCGATCTGCACGATGTGCGGTCTGGCGGTCGGCGTCGGCCGCCCGGTCACGACGCGTTTCGCAGGAACGCGACTCGACCTGCCCGGTCCGAGCCGGTAGATCGCCGCCCGCCGGCGGGCGCCCCGCGCGCGCCGGGGAACAGCGATCGCCCGCGCCATCGCTCCGGCCCAGTTCGCAACCCGAGCGCCTGCCAGCCGCCGGCACCGAAGTGCTTGCGCAGGTACCGCTCCTGCGAGGCGTAGAAGTGGGCGTCGCGCCGCCTGCTGTCGGAGCTTGTCGCCGCCCGGCGTGCACGGCCTGAGCACCAGGGACCGCCGCGTGACGCCAGCCGAGCGATGCGCGGTATGCCCAGTCCGTCTCCTCCGCGTAGAGGAAGAACCGCTCGTCGAAGCCGCCCACCTGGGCGAGCGCCTCCGCCCGCAGAAGCAGCACCGATCCGATCACGAAGCGGGCCCGCTGGAGGCGCCCCAGCCCGATGGCCTCCAGCCACGCGTTGGCCGGCGTCGGGAACGGCCACTCCACGCGGGCGGCGCGGCCGGAGTCGTCGGTCTGGACGGGCCCGACGCTCGCGAGGTCGGGTGCGGCGTGCAGCGCGACGCGCAGGGCACCGATCTGGTCGCGCGAGACCCGCGCGTCGGGGTTGAGCAGCAGCACGTCGGCGTCGGGGGCGCGCCGGTCGCTCAGAGCGACGTTCACGGCCGCTCCGAAGCCGAGATTGGCTCCGGAGTCGATGTACCGGACGCCGAGTTCCTCGCACAGTCGCGGCGATCTCGGCCAGCGACGAGTTGTCGACGACGGTGACCGTCATGCCGGCCACGGGTTCCAGAGCGACGCGCAGCATGTCGGGAGCACCGTACGCGACGACGATGATCTCCACATCGCGTGGCGGGCGCGGATGCTCGTGCGCCGGGTGCTGGCGTAGAGGTCGACGTAGTCGCGCGCCACGGCCTCCCACGTGCACTCCGACGCGCGCACGAAGCCCGCCGCACGCAGCTCCGCGCCGCGGGCCCGGTGGCCTCCAGCAGCGCGTCCGCGAGCGCGGCGGCATCCGAGTGAGGCACCACGATGCCGGCACCTCCGACGACGTCGGGCAGGGCCCCCGCGTCGCTGGAGACGACAGGCACGCCGCTGGCCATCGCCTCGACCGCGACGCGACCGAATTGCTCCGTCCATCGCGCGGTGGGGACGGACGGGACGGCGAGCACGTCCAGCGACCGATAGAACGCAGGCACCTCGGCGGGTGAGAGCACGCCGGTGTAGGTCACACGATCCGCGATGCCCCTTCGCCTCGCGTGTGTGGCGAGGGATGACGCGAGCGGGCCGGAGCCGGCGAAACGCGCATGCAGGAGCGGCGTGCGGGCGACGGCGTCCAGCAGGACGTCGATCCCCTTCTCGGGACGAGGCGCCCCACGAACCCGACCGTCGCAGTCGTCGACTCCGACGCCGGCTCGGCAGCGGCGGGAATCCTGTGGGTCGACGCCCAGCGGGATCACCCTGGCTCGTCCGGCGAAGCCCTTGAGCTCGGCGATGCGGGCCGCCTCCGTATTGCACGCCGAGACGCCGGCAGCGCCTCGAAGCGCCGCTCGTTCGAGCCATCGGAACGGGATCGGATACCGCTTGAACAGGTTCTGCGCGGTGTAGAGCACGTACGGCGCTCGCTGGCCGCGGAGGGCGCGCAGCAGGCGCACCTCGACGGTGGCGAGCGCGAACGGCTCCTCGTGGATGTCGATGACATCCCACTGTTCACCGAGTGCCCGCCACAGCGGAACGGGGTCGTAGACGAACAGCGCAGGATGCGAACCCCAGGTCCGGACCGGGACGGTTTCACCCTCCTCGCCCGCGACGAGGGTGACCGGGCTCCCCCGCGTTCCACCGCGCGGCGGCGAGCAGGGTGACGTCCGTGCCGAGATCGCGCAGCGCCCGTTCCGCCCGCGCCATGCCGCGACCGTCGCGCTGTGCGAGATCCGCAGTACGCGCACAGCACCTCCCCGGTCGGCCTCTGCCTCCACCATGCACTGCGCCTAGGATCGGGTCATGCTGGGGCCGCTCGCAATCGTCGCGCCATTCGTCATGGCCGCAGTTCTGATCGCAAGCGCCATCGGCAAGCTGCGACACCCCGACGACCTTGCCGGATGGAGCGAGATCGGGGTTCCCCAGCCGCTGCGCAAGGAGTGGATCCGCCGGGCGCATCCGTGGGGTGAACTGGCTCCTCGGTCTCGCTCTGGTGCTGCTGGGCGGCATTCTGGGGCTGCTCGCCGCGCTGGTCGCCCTGGTATTGATGTCGGCCTACCTCTGGCTCGTGTGGCGCTCTGTCGCGCGAGCCGACGACGCGTCGTGCGCATGCTTCGGTGTGCGCAGAGCGCGTGACGAAGTGACGGTGGCGCGCAACGCCTGGCTCACTCTGCTGGCCGCACTGACGGCAGCCGTGGTCTGGACGACCCCGACCTTCGGCGGCGCCCTCGCTGCCGCCGCGGCACTGTCCGCATGGTTGTGGCTCCTCGCTGCGGCGATCGCCGTCGTGACCGCGCTGTTCGTCGTCTGGCCGGAGGGCGGCGACGAAGAGCCGGCCGCGTCCACTGCGCCGGTGTACGAGCAGGGAGCGGACGACGACGAAGAGCTGGACTACATCCGAACCCGCACACCCGCCGTGCCCCTCACACTCGCCGACGGGACGACGATCAACCTGCGCACCCTGGCCGAGCGGCGTCCGCTTCTGCTGCTGTCGGTCTCCTCCACGTGCGGCGGCTGCGAGCCCGTGATCGAGAGAGTCGCCGAGTGGCGCGAGCTGCTGCCCGAGCTCGACATCCGCTGCTGCTGTTCTCCCGCCCGACGCTGACACGTTGACCGAGCGCACCGAGCCGCAGTCCCTCCATGACACCGAACGGCTATGTGAGCGGGTCCTTTCGGATCACTGGATGACTCCGACCGCAGTGCTGCTGGGGATCGACGGCTGCTGGCCGGCGGGCCGGTCGTCGGCTACCGCGAGTCATCGAGTTCATCTCCGACATCGACGACAGCCTGCACGGCGACCTGCCGATCGCCGATCATCCGCCGTTCATCTCCGACATCGACGAGAGCCTTCGAACTCGGTTCCCGTCGAGTGATGGGGGGAGCGTGGTGGCCGAATTCTCGATCCTCACCGTGTGCACCGGCAACATCCACCGTTCGCCGCTGGCCGCTGTGCTGCTTCAGACCTGGAGCGGCTGGTATCTGCCTGCCGCGCTGTCGTCGTCGGTCCGCGTGCGCAGCGCGGGCTTCGCCGGCCCGGTGGGTGCGCCGATGGGCGAGCCACGTGCAGGCCGTGCGCCGAAGTTCTGGGTGCGGATGGGTCCGCACACGCGGCGTCTCAGATCACAGATGACTCGATCTCGGGGTCGAACCTCGTGCTCGTCGCCAGCCGCCGGCAGCGCGACGAGGTGCTGGCGCGTGTGCCGTCGGCGCTGCGGATGACGTTCACGATGCGGGAGGCCGGTCGCATCGCCGCCGGACCGCCGACCGGCGCCCCGAGGTCGCGCGTGACCTCGTCGCGACCATCGCCCGCATGGCCGACCATCGCGGCGACCACAGCGACGCGGCCGCCGACGACGTGATCGATCCACAAGGTCGCGATCTTCAGGCCGCGTATGCCCAGATGACGGCGAAGGTGGTGCCTCTCGCCCATCTCGCCGCAGCGCTCTTCGGGATGAGCCGCGCAGACGACGGGGCCTACGTGGCTGCCGCCGGACAGGATCGAGGCGGCATTGCTCGCGGCTCTCGGTGGGATCGCCGAGCGCTCGGCGGCGACGCTCGGTGAGCCGCTGCGCGAGCGCGACGCGAGTCGCTCATCTCGACCACACCGCCGCCCCGGGCGGCGCGCAGTTCGCGCTCATGCGCATGCTCGCCGCCGGCGCCGAGTGGCAGCCGCGTGCTCCTCGTACCGCCGGGGACACAGGACGGGGCATTCAGCGGCCTTCGGTGTGGGGCGCGTTCCTCCGCGGGGGGAACCGCACAGCCTCCCGGTGTGAGCTCGGGGTCGTGGGCGTCTCTGCTGGGAGCGGCCGGTCGAACTGGCTGTCCAGACGGTGGCGACCCGGATCGATCCGGGATTCCGCACGGCGGACCTCATCGATGCGAACACGGCGCGGTCGGCGGCCTACGGCGCGCTCGCCGCGCTGTCGTCGCGCACGCCATTGGTAGTCCACCTGCGAGATTTCGTCGACGTCCGAGTCCCTCGGCCGCTTCGGGTTCGCGATGATGTCGCGCGTCGCGCTGCCGCGGGCCGACGGCGTGGTCGCGAACTCGCAGGCGACGCTCGGCCTCAGCGCTGCCCTTCTTGCGGACGGATGCCGTCACCGCGGTGATCCCGAGCGCCTCCGGCCTCCGGCGCGACGTGTCACGCCCACGCGCCGAGGAGCCGGGCCGACCGCTGCGGATCGGAATGCTCGCCCGCATCGATCCCTGGAAGGGTCAGCTGCTGCTGCTCGAGTCCTTCGCCGACGCGTTCCCCGACGGTGACGCGCGGCTCGAGCTGGCCGGCGGCGCGCCGTTCGGCCACGAGGCTTTCGAAGACGAGCTTCGGGCTCGCGCCGCCGAGCTCGGCATCGGCGGACCGCGTCGAGCTCCTCGGCCACGTCGAGGACGTCGCGCCGGTGCTCGGCCGCTGGGACATCGCCGTGCAGGCATCCACTCGCCCCGAGCCGCTCGGGCAGAACGTCCTGCAGTATCTCGCGGCGGGATGCGCCGAGCATCGTCGCCGACGAGGGCGGGCCCGGCTGAGTGGATCGAGGACGAGCGTCAACGGCTCCGCGTCGCTCCTCGTGACACCCGGGCGCTGCGCGCGGCATTGCGCCGGCTCGCCGGAGACTCCGATCTGCGGGCTCGGATCGCCGCCGCTGCGGGCGGGACGGCCGGCTTCTGACCGACCACGAAGTGATGCGTACCCACGCTGAGTTCTATCGCAGAGTGCTCGCGGCGGCGCAGAATTCTGGGGCACGAACCCACTGCGCGCCGTGACCTCTCCGTGACCGATTTCCCTGGCGAACCTCAGCAGCCATACGCGAGGATCGGAGGCATGACCCTCGCTCGTCGCCTCCTCGCCCTCCCCGTCGCCCTGCTGCTGGCAGGCGGCGCACTCGCAGGATGCGCGAGCAGCCCATCTGCGGCGCCCTCGTCCACACCGACCGCCGGCGACGGCACCGAGTCCGAGATCGAGGCGGCGTGGCTCGACGACGGGCGCATCATCGGCCTGGTGACGATGGGCAGCTCGAGCTGCGTGCCCGCCGCCGACGAGGCGACGCTTCAGGCTGATGGATCGCTGGCAGTGACGCTCGTCGAGCCGGACGCAGACACGGCGTGCACGGCCGACATGGCTCCCCGGGTGACCCTCGTCGAGGTGCCCGAGGGCGTCGACCCGTCCCAGGATCTCGCCATCACCGTGACCGGAGACGGCTTCACGGGCAGTGCCGACCTCGAGGGTGTCGAGGGGCTCGCCGGCGGCGGCATGACCGACTACCTGCCCAGTGCGGGCTGGACCGACGCCGACGGACAGTTCGTGCTGCTGACGTGGGGTTCGTCCTCCTGCCCTCCTGTGATCTCCGAGGTCGCGGCCTCCGGTCCCGCCGAAGTCACCGTCACCTTCGAGACGCCGGCCGCCGACCAGGTCTGCACGATGGACATGGCCCCGCGCGCGACGGTCGCCGTCGTCGAGGGACTCGAGGAAGACAGCGACGTGTCGCTCGTGCTCGCCGGCAGCCCCGAGTTCGACGACGTCCGCATCCCGATCTACGGCAGCGACTAGTCCCGCGACCGCGGTGCGGTCGCCGCGGGCATCACGCCCATGGCGAACACCGCCGCATCGGCATCCCCCCGTCGTTACCCTCGATGTAAGCGCGCGGAAGTGCGCCACATGGCCCCGAGGCCGGAGGAATGGATGATGTTCGAGAGATTCACGGATCGCGCCCGTCGTGTGGTTGTGCTCGCCCAAGAAGAGGCGAAGATGCTCAACCACAACTACATCGGCACCGAGCACATCCTGCTCGGTCTCATCCACGAGGGTGAGGGTGTCGCCGCCAAGGCGCTCGAGTCGTTGGGCATCTCGCTCGACGCCGTGCGCGAGCAGGTGCAGGACATCATCGGGCAGGGACAGCAGCAGCCGACGGGTCACATCCCGTTCACGCCGCGCGCCAAGAAGGTGCTCGAGCTGTCGTTGCGCGAGGCTCTGCAGCTCGGCCACAACTACATCGGCACCGAGCACATCCTGCTCGGCCTGATCCGCGAGGGCGAGGGCGTCGCCGCACAGGTGCTCGTCAAGCTCGGAGCCGACCTGAACAAGGTGCGCCAGCAGGTCATCCAGCTGCTCTCGGGCTACCAGGGCAAGGAGCCGGCCGCCGTCAGCGGCGCTGCGCACGACAGCACCCAGGCCGCCCAGGGCGGCTCGGCCGTGCTCGACCAGTTCGGCCGCAACCTCACGCAGGCCGCGCGCGAGAACAAGCTCGACCCGGTGATCGGTCGCGAGAAGGAGATCGAGCGGGTCATGCAGATCCTCTCCCGCCGCTCCAAGAACAACCCCGTCCTGATCGGCGAGCCCGGCGTCGGCAAGACCGCCGTCGTCGAGGGTCTCGCGCAGGCGATCGTCAAGAACGATGTGCCCGAGACGCTCAAGGACAAGCAGGTCTACTCACTCGACCTCGGTTCGCTCATCGCCGGTTCCCGCTACCGCGGTGACTTCGAGGAGCGCCTGAAGAAGGTCACCAAGGAGATCCGCACGCGCGGCGACATCATCGTCTTCATCGATGAGATCCACACCCTCGTGGGTGCGGGCGCCGCCGAGGGTGCGATCGACGCGGCCTCGATCCTCAAGCCGCTCCTCGCTCGTGGCGAGCTTCAGACGATCGGCGCCACCACGCTCGACGAGTACCGCAAGCACTTCGAGAAGGACGCCGCGCTCGAGCGCCGCTTCCAGCCGATCCAGGTCGCTGAGCCGAGCCTGCCCCACGCGATCAACATCCTCAAGGGCCTGCGCGACCGCTACGAGGCGCACCACAAGGTGCAGATCACGGACGGCGCGATCGTGGCCGCCGCGAACCTCGCCGACCGGTACGTCAGCGACCGCTTCCTGCCCGACAAGGCCATCGACCTGATCGACGAGGCCGGCGCCCGCCTGCGCCTGTCCATCCTGTCGAGCCCGCCGGAGCTGCGCGAGTTCGACGAGAAGATCGCGAACGTGCGTCAGCAGAAGGAGCAGGCCTCCGAGGACCAGGACTTCGAGAAGGCCGCATCGCTGCGCGACGAGGAGAAGTCACTCCTCGCCGAGCGCCTGCGGCTCGAGAAGCAGTGGAAGTCGGGCGACGTCGCGACCCACGCGGTCGTCGACGAGGGTCTGATCGCCGAGGTGCTCGCTCAGGCCACCGGCATCCCGGTGTTCAAGCTCACCGAGGAGGAGTCCTCGCGTCTCGTCTTCATGGAGAAGGCTCTGCACCAGCGCGTCATCGGCCAGGAAGAGGCGATCGCCGCTCTTTCGAAGACGATCCGTCGTCAGCGCGCCGGCCTCAAGGACCCCAAGCGCCCGAACGGCTCGTTCATCTTCGCCGGTCCGACCGGCGTCGGAAAGACCGAGCTCGCCAAGGCTCTCGCGGAGTTCCTCTTCGACGACGAGGCTGCGCTCATCTCGCTCGACATGTCGGAGTTCGGCGAGAAGCACACCGTCTCGCGGCTGTTCGGTGCCCCTCCGGGCTTCGTCGGCTTCGAAGAAGGCGGTCAGCTCACCGAGAAGGTGCGGCGCAAGCCGTTCTCGGTCGTGCTGTTCGACGAGATCGAGAAGGCGCACCCCGACATCTTCAACTCGCTCCTGCAGATCCTCGAGGAGGGTCGCCTGACCGACGGTCAGGGTCGCATGATCGACTTCAAGAACACGGTCATCATCATGACCACCAACCTGGGCGCGCGCGACATCGCGGGCGGTCCGGTCGGGTTCCAGGTCGAGGGCGACTCGTCGACGTCGTACGACCGCATGCAGGGCAAGGTCAAGGAAGAGCTCAAGCGCCACTTCAAGCCCGAGTTCCTCAACCGCGTCGATGACATCATCGTGTTCCCGCAGCTGTCGAAGGAGGAGCTGGTGCAGATCGTGGATCTGTTCACCAAGCGTCTCGGCGAGCGCCTGCTGGACCGCGACATGACCATCGCGCTCACGCTGGCGGCCAAGGAGAAGCTGATCGAGATCGGCTTCGACCCCGCGCTCGGCGCGCGGCCGCTGCGTCGCGCGATGCAGCACGAGGTCGAGGACCGGCTCTCGGAGCGCATCCTGCACGGCGAGCTGAACGCCGGCGACCACATCACGGTCGACGCGGTGAACGGCGAGTTCGTGTTCGAGAACGGCCCCCGTGGCGAGAAGGTCGCCGTGGGTGCGGTCGCTGCCGGAGAGATCACGGCCACGCCCGACCTCGCGGTCGGCTAGCCGTTTCCACGACGAAGAGCGGATGCCCGGGCCCACGCGCCCCGAGGCTCCGCGCAGCGCGAAGCGATGCGTGGAGAGGGCGTGGGGAGCATCCGCTCTTCGTCGTCAAGCGGCTCGTGCGCCGTAGGGTTGTTCTGTGAGCGAGTTCAGGGTCCGCGCGGCGCGGTCGGCCGATGTTCGCGGCATCCGCGACCTGCTGGAGCCGTACGTGCAGCGGCGGATCCTGCTCGGAAAAGACCTCGTCGTGCTCTACGAGGCGGTCCAGCAGTTCGTCGTCGCCGAGGACGAGGACGGCACGCTGATCGGCTGCGGTGCCCTGCACGTCATCTGGGAGGACCTCGGTGAGGTGCGCACCCTGATCGTCGCGGACGAATGGCTGCACCACGGCGTCGGCCGTGGAATCGTCGGGGCGCTCGAGCAGAACGCCCGCTCGCTCGGACTCTCGCGGCTGTTCTGCCTGACCTTCGAGGTGGACTTCTTCCACAGGCGCGGCTTCGAGGAGATCGGCGAGCAGGTCGTCGACCCCGACGTGTACTCGCAGCTCATCCGCAGCCCCGATGAGGGCGTGGCCGAGTTCCTCGACCTTGCGCATGTGAAGCCGAACACGCTCGGCAACACCCGGATGCTCAAGCGGCTCTGACGATGCTGGCAGGATGCCGTCAGCCCGCGCGTGCCGACCCCTCGTGTCCGGAGCGCGAACGTAGCCTGGAGGCATGAGCGGCGACCTTCCCGGCAGGCGGCATCCCGCGGCGGTCTACCGACGCCGGCGGATCGTGCTGCTCGTCGCGCTGGTGGCCGTTGCCGCGGTGGTCTGGCTGCTCATCGCTCAGCCCTGGCGGGGCACGGCGGCCGAGGACCCCGCAAAGACTCCGACTCCGTCGGCGACGCAGGCCGCGGCGACCGAGCTTCCGGTGCCCGACACGGCCGAATCGCCCACGCCGACGGCGGCACCCACCCCCGAAGCGACGGCGGATGCCGCGGCCGAGGTCGAGCCCACGGCGTCCTCTGAGGCGACGCCCACCGCGAAGCCCTGTGTGGCGCGCGATGTCGCGGTCGAGGCCGTCAGCGACCAGGAGACGTACGAGCCGGGGCAGAACCCGCAGTTGTCGATCACGCTCACGAACAACGGCGCGACCGATTGCACCCTCAACGTGGGCACGAGCGGCCAATCGTTCACCATCATGAGCGGCAGCGACATCTGGTGGCGCTCCACCGACTGCCAGACCGAGCCCAACGACATGGTCGTGCTCCTCGCGGCCGGCCAGTCCGTTTCGAGCGCGGCACCGCTCAGCTGGGACCGCACCCGCTCGGCGGTCGGGACATGCGGCGACTCCGACCGGCAGAGCGCGCCAGGTGGCGGGGCGTCGTACCACCTGAGCGTGGAGATCGGCGGCATCGCCTCGACGCAGTCGGCGCAGATCCTGCTCTACTGAGCGCCCTTTGTGAAGCAGTCTCCATTCGCGTGAACTGTCCCCCGAAGAGGGGACAGACGGATTTCGATCCCGCGCGTACGCTTGTGAACAGCTCCCGTTCGATGGGTTCATAGCTGTCCCCAGCAGCGTCTCGTCCCCAGCGAGGTATTGACCCCCCGGAGAGCACTTGGCCCTCTCGAGTTACTCCCCGCGCAGGGGGTGGCCCGAGAGGGCCGAGTCATGTCCCGTCGATGATCCGGGGTGCGGCATCCGCCTCCGTCAGCGCTACAGCGGGGCCGCAGCATCCCCCCGGATCACTGCGACCCCGCTGCCCTGCGTGGGTTCTGTCAGGATTTGGGCTTGTCGCCGAAGACCTCCGTCTCCATGGCGTCATAGCCTTCCTCCTCGGGATTCCAGTGCTGTCCCTCCGACAGCGCGTACTCCTCCTCGGGCGAGAGCACCAGCCGGTGGCGGAAGAACAGCGCGAAGCCGACCAGGATCACGACGTACACGATGAAGATCGCGATGATCGCGGGGACGAATGTCGGGTTGAGCAGGAAGCCCACGAAGATCAGTGCGGCGATCACGGCCGCGATCACCGCGCCCGGGATGCCCCACGGGCTCACGTAGGGGCGGCGGGCGTTCGGGAACTTCTTGCGCAGGATGATGAACGAGATCATCTGCAGCAGGTACGCGAGCACCGCGCCCCAGACCGCGATGTTCAGCACGATCGCCCCGGCGACCGCTCCCGCGCCCTCGTTGAGTGCGGCGATCGTGTCGAGCACGACGAGCGCGATGAAGCCGATCACGGCGCCGACCGTCAGCGCGACCCACGGCGTCTGCCGCTTGCCGGTCAGCGAGAGGAAGCGAGGGTAGTAGCCGGCGCGGGAGAGGGAGTACATGTTGCGTCCGTACGCGAACATGATGCCCTGCAGCGAAGCGAGCAGACCCACCAGAGCGAACAGCGCGAGCAGTGCGGCCAGCTGGTCTCCGACGATCGCGCGGAAGCCGTCCAGCAGCGGCTCGGCCGAGACTCCGGTCGCCTCGGCCCCGATGACCCCGGTGTTGAGGAACAGCACGAGCAGGCCGGTGACGATCAGAGTGCCACGGGCCCAGAACCCCGCCTTGGGGATGTCGCGCACGGGGTCGTTCGACTCCTCTGCCGCCAACGGGAGCTCCTCGATGCCGAGGAAGAACCACATCGCGAACGGCAGCGCGAACAGTATGGGCAGCACACCGTGCGGAAGGAACTCGGTCTGGCCCGGGTCGGGCACCATGTCCCACAGGTTCGCCCACTGGAAGGCGCCGGAGAAGATCGCCATGGCCGAGAAGACCAGGATGATGCCGATCGAGATGATCGAGACCACGATCGCGAACTTGAACGAGATGGCTGCGCCGGCGGAGTTCAGGGCGATGAAGACGACGTAGAGGATGATCCACCACACCCAGGTGGGCATCGAGAAGTTCAGCAGCTCGCTCGTGATCGCGTCCGCGTATGACGCCGAGAAGTAGACGATGACCGCGGTCGTGGCGACGTACTCGATCGTCTCGGCGGCTCCTGTGACCAGGCCGCCCCATGGTCCCATCGCCGATCGGGCGAACGAGTACGCGCCGCCGGTGTGCGGCATGGCTGCGGCCATCTCTCCGATCGAGAAGATCATGCCGTAGTACATGGCGACCAGGATCACGAAGGCGATCAGCATCCCGCCGAAACCGGCGAAGTCGATGCCGAAGTTCCAGCCCGAGAAATCGCCCGAGATGACGGCGGCGACAGCGAGGCCCCACAGACCCCAGATGCCGGCGGAGCGCTTGAGCGTCCGTTTCTCGAAGTATCCCTGGCCTGCTCGCGTATAGGTTGCTCCCGCAACCTTGGCGGAATCACTGCGCGAAGCCGCATTGCTGGATTGGGACATCGATCCTCCGTGCATTCGGGTGCGGCGCGGAGAGGGGCGCCTTGCGCATGATTGTGATGCCTAAAGGTGGGTTCTGTCTACCTTTGCAGCGAACTTCGTGGTTACAGTGGACGCGGCGCACGCCCATCGGCTCGCGCTCTCCACGCGCGGTGCACAGCGCCAAGGAAGGTGTCGGATGCCAGGGAACCTCAGCGTCTCGGAACTGAACGCCGCGATCGCGGCCGACGAGATCGACACCGTGATCGTGGCCTTCGCCGACGCGCAGGGGCGCCTCGTCGGCAAGCGCGTGTCCGCCCGCCTGTTCCAGGAGGAGGTCCTCCCGCACGGGGCGGAGGCCTGCAACTACCTCCTCTCGGTCGACGTCGACATGAACACGGTCGACGGCTACGCGATGTCGAGCTGGGAGAAGGGGTACGGCGACATGATGCTGCTGTCGGATCCCGACACACTGCGGCGAATCCCGTGGATGCCGGGCACCGCGCTCGTGATGGCCGACCTCGGATGGGAGGGCGGTGACCCGGTCGTGCAGTCGCCGCGCGCGATCCTCAAGCACCAGCGCGAGCGCCTCGCCGAGCGCGGGCTGACCGCCTACGCGGGGACGGAGCTCGAATTCATCATCTTCGACGACACCTACCGCGAGGCGTGGGGGAAGGGCTACCGCGACCTCAAGCCCTCGACCGACTACAACGTCGACTACGACCTGCTCGCCTCGGGCCGGCTGGAGCCGCTGCTGCGCGACATCCGCCGCGGCATGGACGGCGCCGGCATGTACTGCGAGGGCGTCAAGGGCGAGTGCAACCTGGGTCAGCAGGAGATCGCGTTCCGATACGCCGAGATCCTCGAGACCGCCGACCAGCACACGATCTACAAGAGCGGGGCGAAGGAGATCGCCGAGAAGCACGGCAAATCGCTCACCTTCATGGCCAAGTTCAACGAGCGCGAGGGCAACAGCTGCCACATCCACCTGTCGGTGCGCGGGAACGACGGCACTCCGGTGATGGCGGGTGACGGCGAATACGGATTCAGTCCCTTCATGGAGCACTGGATCGCCGGCATCCTGGCGACCCTGCGCGAGTTCACCCTGCTGTATGCGCCCACGATCAACTCGTACAAGCGCTACCAGAAGGGCACATTCGCGCCCACGGGTGTCGCGTGGGGCCTCGACAATCGCACCTGCGCGCTCCGCGTGATCGGCCACGGCCAGTCGCTCCGCCCCGAGAACCGCGTGCCGGGCGGCGACGTCAACCCGTACCTCGCCATCGCGGCGATCATCGCCGGCGGACTGCACGGGGTGGAGAACGAGCTGCCGATGCCCGACCCGCTGGCCGGCAATGCGTACTCGTCGGACGTCGATCATCTGCCGACCACGCTGCGCGATGCGGCCAAGCTCTTCGAGGAGTCGACCGTCGCGCGCGCCGCATTCGGCGACGACATGGTCGAGCACTATCTCAACCAGGCGCGGATCGAGGTCGAGGCCTACGACGCCGCCGTGACGGACTGGGAGCGGATCCGTGGTTTCGAACGACTCTGACGACATCCGGTCGACGCACCGCCGTGCGCCGGTCATCGGTCTGACGACGTATCTCGAGCAGGCCAAGCAGGGGGTGTGGGACGTGCAGGCCGCGTTCCTCCCGCACGTGTACTTCGATGCGGTGTCGGCATCGGGCGGCGTCGCGGTACTGCTTCCGCCGCAGCCGAATCCCGAGCTGGCGGCATCCGTCGTCCTCGACGGACTGGACGGCCTGATCCTGACGGGGGGCAAGGACGTGCAGCCGGAGCTCTACGGGGCAGAGCGCCATCCGCTCACCGACGATCCGCGGCCGGACCGCGACGCCTGGGAGCTGGCTCTGTTCCACGGCGCGGACGAGCGCCGCATCCCCGTGCTCGCCATCTGCCGCGGCTTCCAGCTCGTGAATGTGGCGCGCGGCGGCACACTGCATCAGCACCTGCCCGAGGCGCTGGGCACCGAACGGTTCCGGGTCGGCGGCGGTGTCTTCGCGTCCAACTCCGTCGAGATCGACGCGGGCACGAACCTGGCGGCACTCGTCGGGCACGACGACCTCGAAGTCCACAGCTACCACCACCAGGGCCTCGACCAGCTGGGCGACGGTCTCGTGGTGACCGCGCGCACCGACGACGGACTCCCGCAGGCGTTCGAGTCGACCGGCGACGGTTACGTGCTCGGAGTGCAGTGGCATCCGGAGCAGGACCTGGAGGATCGCCGGCTCTTCGCCGGACTCGTTGCTCAGGCGTCGCTCTATGCCGATACGCGCATGAACTCGGGAGCGATGTCGTGAGCAGTGTTTTCACCGTGATCAACCCGGCCACGGCCGCACCTCTCCGCGAGGTGTCGCGCGCGAGTGTCGGCGAGGTCGACGCCGCGATCGCGCGGGCGGTCTCCGCCCAGAGGGTGTGGGCGGCACTCGCCCCACTCGCGCGCGCCGACGCGCTGCGCTCCTTCGCTCGGGTCGTCGAGACCCACGTCGAGGAACTCGCCCTGCTCGAGGTGCTCAACTCCGGGCACCCCATCACCTCGGCTCGGTGGGAGGCATCGCACGTCGCGCAGGTGCTGAACTTCTACGCCGGGTCACCGGAGCGGCTGGTCGGTCAGCAGATTCCGGTCGCGGGCGGCATCGACGTCACCTTCCACGAGCCGTACGGGGTCGTCGGCATCATCGTGCCGTGGAACTTCCCGATGACGATCGCCGCGTGGGGCTTCGCCCCCGCGCTCGCCGCCGGGAATGCGGTCGTGCTCAAGCCGGCCGAGCTCACACCCCTCACCGCGATGCGGCTCGGTGAACTCGCTCTCGAGGCGGGACTGCCGGAAGGGCTGTTCGAGGTCGTCACGGGATCGGGCTCGGTCGTCGGGCAGCGATTCGTCTCTCACCCCGACGTGCGCAAGGTCGTCTTCACCGGTTCGACCGAAGTCGGCACCGATGTGGCCGCAGGCTGCGCGCGAGCGCTGAAGCCGGTCACCCTCGAGCTGGGCGGCAAGAGCGCGAACGTGATCTTCGCGGATGCCGACCTCGAACGCGCGGCCGCATCGGCACCGGGGTCGGTGTTCGACAACGCGGGTCAGGACTGCTGCGCACGCAGCCGCATCCTGGTGCAGCGGTCGGTCTTCGACCGCTTCCTCGAGCTGCTCGAACCCGCCGTGGCCGACTGGCGCGTCGGCGACCCGATGCTCGAGTCGACCGACATGGGCCCGCTCATCTCGGCGGCCCACCGCGACACCGTCACGCCGTTCGTGAAGCACTCACGCGTCGCCTTCCGGGGATCGGCCCCGAACGACCCGGGCTTCTGGTTCGCACCCGCGGTCGTGCTCCCCGACTCCCCGCGAGACCGGGTCGCGCAGCACGAGATCTTCGGGCCGGTGGTCGCGGTGCTGCCGTTCGAGGACGAAGCCGACGCGATCAGGCTGGCCAATGACACGATCTACGGCCTGGCCGGATCGATCTGGACCGAGAACCTCGGCCGCGCGGTGCGCGTGGCCCGCGGGGTCAAGAGCGGCGTGCTGTCGGTCAACTCCCACTCGTCCGTCCGGTACACGACCCCGTTCGGCGGCATGAAGGCCTCCGGCCTCGGTCGTGAGCTCGGGCCCGACGCCGCCGAGCACTTCACCGAGACGAAGAACGTCTTCTTCGCGACGGATGCCTCGTGAGCGGCACCCGCTCGACGAGCCCACCTCACACGCGGCCCACGAACCACGCCACGAACCCCAGGGAGCACCAGCAATGACCGTCGACCTCACCCAGCGCCTCAAGGACCGCGTCGCCATCATCACGGGCGGCGCCAGCGGGATCGGCCTCGCGACCGCGCGCCGGTTCGCGGCCGAGGGCGCCTTCGTCGTGATCGCCGACCTCGATTCGGCCAGCGGCGAGGCTGCGGCATCCGAGGTTCGCGGGGTGTTCCGTCGACTCGACGTCGCCGACGAGGCGCAGGTCAACGAGGTCTTCGACGGGGTTGCGGCCGAGTTCGGGCGCATCGACATCGCGTTCAACAACGCGGGCATCTCGCCCGCTGACGACGACTCGATCGAGACGACCGAGCTGCCGGCCTGGGATCGCGTGCAGGACGTCAACCTCAAGAGCGTCTACCTCTGTTCGCGCGCCGCGCTGCGGCACATGGTGCCCGCAGGAAAGGGCTCCATCATCAACACCGCATCCTTCGTCGCCCTGATCGGGGCGGCGACCTCGCAGATCAGCTACACCGCGTCGAAGGGCGGCGTGCTGGCGATGACGCGCGAGCTGGGCGTGCAGTTCGCGCGACAGGGCATCCGCGTCAACGCGCTCTGCCCCGGCCCGGTGAACACGCCGCTGCTGCAGGAGCTGTTCGCCAAGGACCCCGAGCGCGCGCAGCGCCGGCTCGTGCACGTCCCCATGGGGCGGTTCGCCGAGCCCGAGGAACTCGCGGCGTCGGTGGCCTTCCTCGCCTCCGACGACGCCTCCTTCATCACCGCGACCGCCTTCGTCGTCGACGGCGGTGTCACCAACGCGTACGTGACGCCGCTCTGAGCGGGTCAGCGACGAAACCGGAAGTCGAGCTGATGTACCGAATTCAGGCTGAGAGGGGCGCGATGGCACTCGTGCCGGCGTGTCGGGGCCCCCGGGTCGCTCTCAGCCTGAATACGGCATCGGGTGCGACGGTGTCGCGGTGACCGAGGTGCCGCTGCGCGAGGTGCGCCGGGTCGTCTACCGGCCGCTGCGCGCGGGCAATGCCCTCGAGGACACCGTGGCCCGCCTCGTGCAGACGATCCGGCTGGGCGTGGTCGCGCCGGGCGAGTCGCTACCACCCGAGCGCGAGCTCGCCGCGCGGTACGAGGTGAGCCGAGACACGGTTCGCGAAGCCATCCGCGAGCTCGCCGACACCGGCTTCCTGGTGCGCCGCCGCGGTCGGTATGGCGGCACCTTCGTCGCGGACCCCCTGCCGCAGCCGCCGCACCCCGGCGTCGTCCCCCTCGACGAACTCGACGACGTGCTGGGCCTGCGACGCGTGATCGAGGCGGGCGCGTCGCGGACTGCCGCGGGCCGCACCCTCACGCCCGAGGCGCGCGCCGACCTCTGGGCGCGCCATGAGGCCGCATCGATCGCGGAAGCCGCCGACTACCGCCGGCTCGACACTCTCCTGCACCTGACGATCGCCGAGGTGGCCGGCATCCCCTCGCTCGTCGAGATCGCGGCTACCAACCGCGCGCGCGTGAATGCGTGGCTCGACACGTTTCCGCTGCTGCCGCGCAACATCGAGCACTCGAACGCCCAGCACGAGCGCATCGTCTCGGCGATCCTGGCCGGCCGGGCGGATGCCGCCGAGGCGGCGACTCTGGAGCACCTGGCCGGCTCCGAGGCGCTGCTGCGCGGCTTCCTCGCCTGACCGGTCCAGTCCGACTGCCGAACAGGACGGTTACGCTGATCGGATGCCGGAGCATAGCGCGAGCGATGTGAACGAAGAGCAGCCGGAGTTCCGCAACGTCGCCCTCACCGACGCCCTGCAGACGCAGGATCTCGCGGCGGTGGCCTTCGCCCTGCGGCACGGCCCGACGGTCGTGCCGCTGCTTCCGCCGGGAGGAGAAGACCCGCTCGATGCCGGCGTGTGGACCTTTCGCGATCCGAGCAGCGGCGAGATCGCACTGCTGCTCTTCAGCGACGCCACGCACAAGCCCGCCACGCTTCCGCCCGGGGTCGCCCTCAACACGCCCGGCTGGCTCCGCGCGTTCCTGGGCCTGCACGAGGACGACATCGCGACGGTGTTCATCGACATCGCCGGCCCGCATCCGATGCAGGCGACGCCGACCGACCTCATCGCCGCGCTCGACGCCTGACGCTGCCCGGCGGGCTCACGACGAAACCGGGCTCACCGAGACCGGGCTCGACATCCGCCGGGGGATGCGGCACACTCGCCGGATGGAGTTCCTCATGGCGGGCCTCGTGTGTGCCGCAGGACTGGTGATCCCGATCGTCCTCGGCATCAGGGACAGCCGGTATCGCCGAACCCACCGCGAGCGCTGAGCGCGGCATCCGCTCTCAGAACTCCGGAACGTCCTTGCCGGGCACGCCGCGGGAGCGCGTCTTGACGTCGTCGAGGGCGCCGCGGACGGTGAGCGAGCGGTTGTCGATCAGGTCGGTGTATCCGAGCCGGGCGGCTTCGCTGCGCCGCTGGGCTGTCTGCGTCACCGGTCGCACTTCGCCGGCGAGGCTGAGCTCGCCGATCGCGGCAAGTGCCTTCGGCGTCGACTCATTGCGCACCGACCCGGCGACGGCGATCGCGATCGCGAGGTCGGCGGCCGGCTCGGTGAAGCGGACTCCACCGACGGTCGACACGTAGACGTCGAGGTTCGATGTCTTGATGCTCGCGCGCTTCTCGAGCACCGCCAGCACCATCGCCACGCGTGCGGCGTCGACGCCGTTCACGATGCGGCGCGGGTTCGGGGCGCTCGTGACGATCGTGAGGGCCTGGACTTCGACCGGCAGGGCACGGCGCCCTTCGAGGGCGATCGCGACGCACGTACCGGGTTCGGGGCTGCCGTGACCGAGGAACAGCGCGCTCGGGTCGGCCACCTCGGCGATGCCCGAGCCCGTCATGTCGAAGCAGCCGACCTCGTCGGTCGGCCCGAAGCGGTTCTTCAGGGCGCGGACGAAGCGCAGCGACGTCTGGCGATCGCCCTCGAACTGACACACCACGTCGACGAGGTGCTCAAGAATGCGGGGGCCGGCGATGGATCCGTCCTTGGTGACGTGGCCGACGATGATGACCGGCAGTCCACGCTCTTTCGCGACACGGATGAGGGTGGAGGCGACCTCGCGAACCTGACTGGGGTGCCCGGCCATTCCCTCTGAGAGCGATGACGACACGGTCTGCACCGAGTCGACGATCAGCAGTTCCGGGCGCACCTCGTCGACGTGCCCGAGGACCGTCGCGAGGTCGGTCTCGGCGGCGATGAAAAGCTCGTCATGCAGGGCGCCTGTGCGCTCCGCGCGCAGACGCACCTGGGCGGTCGACTCCTCTGCGCTCGCGTACAGCACGCGGCGGCCGGCGCGGGCTGACTGCGCCGCGACCTCGAGCAGCAGGGTGGACTTGCCCACACCGGGTTCGCCGGAGAGCAGGATCGCCGCCCCGGGCACGATGCCGCCGCCGAGCACCCGATCGAACTCGCCGACCCCGGTCGTGCGACGGGGCGCATCACGGGTGTCGATCGCGGTGATCGGCCGTGCCGCGCGGTCGGCGCTGGGCGCGATCGGGGTCACCGAGCGGTTGATTCCCGTGGTCTCGGCCGCCTCGACGACCGTGCCCCACTGCTGGCATTCGCCGCAGCGACCGACCCATTTCAGGGCCGTCCATCCGCACTCGGTGCACCGGTACGGCGCGGACGTCGTCGTGCGTCGGGTCGCCATGGATCAAGGGTAGGCGGGGCATGCGACAGGAGGATGCCGCACCGCGGCGTTCGCCCGAGCCGGTCTGCGGTCATAGGCTGATTCCATGCGCGTCGACTCCGCCCACCGCCGTATCGCCGCCCTCCCCGAGGAGGTGTTCCGAGCGTTCCAGGATCCCGGTCTTCTGGCGGCCTGGCTGCCTCCCGAGGGCATGCACGCACACCTCGAGCACTTCGATCTGCGAGCGGGCGGCGGATTCCGAACCGTGCTCACGTACGAGACCCACGATTCCCCCGGCAAGTACTCCGAGAACACCGACGTCACCGACACGAAGATCGTGGCGATGATCCCGCCCCGTCGCATCGTGTGGTCGGTGCAGTTCCCGTCGGATGACCCGGCCTTCGCCGGCACCATGTTCATGGAGTGGTCCTTCGAGTCGGTGCTCTCGGACGACCCCGACCAGACGCCCGGGTCGCAGGTGCACGCCGACATCGGCACCGAGGTCACCGTCGAGGCGAAGGACGTGCCCTCGGGCATCGATGCGGCCCAGCACATCGCCGGATTGCAGTCCTCGCTCGGCAAGCTCGCGGCGCTGTTCGAACACCGTCGCCCGCACTAGCCCTCTCAGCGGCGACGTCGCACTCAACGCAGAGAGTCGGCGACGTCGCGCAAGGTGTCTGCGGACCGGCGCAGCAGCGCCAGTTCGATCGGCGAGAAGGGTGCCTCGTGGATCGGCCTCGCACCGTATGCGCTGACCACCGATGGCACCGAGAGCGCGACGCCGTCGATGCCGTGGTAGTCGTGCAGCACCGTGCTGACCGGCATCACGGCATGCTCGTCGCCGAGGACCGCCTCGACGATGCGTGCGCTCGACAGGCCGATCGCGTAGTTGGTCGCACCCTTGCCCTGGATGACCTTGTAGGCGGCATCGCGCACGTCGATCGCGATCGCGTCGAGCTCGTCGGCGTCCATGCGCGGATGACCCGCGGTCACCCAGTCGAGGATCGGGACGGTGCCGATCGTCGCGGTCGACCAGAGCGGGAATTCGGTGTCGCCGTGCTCGCCCACGATGTAGGCGTGCACGCTGGAGGTCGAGACGCCCGCGCGCTGGCCGAGCTTCCAGCGCAGTCGTGACGTGTCGAGGACAGTTCCCGAGGCGAAGATCCGCTCGGGCGGGAGGGCCGTCTGCTCCTGGGCGAGCACCGTGAGCACGTCGCAGGGGTTCGTGACGATGACGTAGATCGCGTCGGGTGCGACCTCGAGCAGCTGCGGCATCATCGACTTCATGATGCGGGCGTTCACGCTCGCGAGTTCGATGCGGGACTGGCCGGGGTCCTGCTTGGCACCGGCCGTGATGACCACGATGTGCGATCCCTCCACGACCGAGATGTCGCTGCCGCCGATGATGTCGCTCGAGCCCGTGAACTGGGTGCCATGCGCCAGGTCGAGCACTTCGGCTTCGACCTTCGCCGTGGCGATGTCGTACAGCGCGACGTGCCGCGCCGATCCGCGGATCAGCGCGGCGTAGGCGACGCTCGCGCCGACGCTGCCGGCGCCGACGACGGTGAGTTTCGAGTTCTCGATGACGGCCATGCGACCAGTGTGGCAGGGCCGGATCGAACGCGAGGCCGAAGGCTCAGCTCGCCGAATCGACCTCGGCCGCGGCATCCGTCGGGATCCGCTTCGGATTGCGGATGCCGAAGAACGAGACGATGCCGGCGGTGGCCATCAGCACCGCGGTCACGATCGCCGCGCGGTGGAAGCCGTTCAGGTCGAGCGATCCGCCGACGATGGCGGCGAGCGCGGCGATCGTCATGAGACCGGCGACCCGCGAGACGGCGTTGTTGACCGCCGATGCGATCCCCGAGCGCTCGGTCTCGATGGCCCCGAGGATCGCGGTCGTCAGCGGTGACACCGTCACCGCCAGACCGAATCCGAGGACGACGATTCCCGGGAGCACCTGGGTCCAGTACGAGAAGTCCTCGTCGACCGTGAGCAGCAGGAGCGAGCCGATGGCCATCAGCAGTGGGCCCACCGTCATGAACAGGCGTGGACCCCAGCGGCCGGCCAGGGTGCCCATGGGCGAACTGAGCAGCACCATCAGGATCGTGATCGGGATGCTGGCCAGGCCCGCGAGCGTCGCCGGCAGGCCGGCGCCGGTCTGAAGGTAGACCACGACCACGAACCCGTTGAGTGCGAGCGCTCCGTACATGAAGGCGGTCGTCACGTTGCCGAACGAGAAGTTGCGCACGCGGAACATGTCCAGCGGCAGGATCGGCTGCGGTGCGTGACGCTGCCGCAGCAGGAAGAGGGCGAACAGCAGGATGCCGCCGCCCAGCGTCAGCCAGATCACCGGAGAATCCCACCCCAGGCGGGGCTGCTCGATCAGCGCGAAAACGGTGGCGCCGAGACCGAGCGTGCACAGGACGGCTCCGAGCCAGTCGATCTTGGCGCCCGGCCGGCGCACGTCCTGCTGGTTGAGGAGGTGGAGCAGCACCAACGTCACCGAGATCGGTATGACGTTGATGAGGAACACCAGCCGCCACGAGGCGAAGTCGACGAAGAGGCCGCCGATCAGCGGACCGATGACCATCGCCGTGGTGGTCATCGCCGTCCACATGCCGATCGCACGCCCCTGTGCGGCGCCGCGGAAGGTCGAGGTGATCAGCGCGAGCGAGCTCGGCACCAGGAACGCGGCCGCGGCCCCCTGGAATCCGCGGGCAATGATGAGGAACAGCGGGTCGGGGGCCGCGGCCACCGCGATCGACGCGATGCCGAACCCGATCAGGCCGATGCGCATGACGAGGATGCGCCCGAATGCGTCGCTCACCGACCCTGCCACGAGGATCAGGGCGCCCAACGTGATCAGGTACGAGTCGACGACCCACTGCTGCGTGATCAGACCTCCACCGAGCTCCGCTTCGATCGCGGGAAGTGCGACGTTGACGACTGTGCCGTCGAGGAAGGCGACGAACGACGCGAGCGCGGCGATCCAGACCACCAGCCGCTGCGGACGGGTCATCGCCGCGATCTTGGTCTCTGCCACAGACTCAACCTATGGCGCGCGGGGTGTCCGGGCTCGTTCGCTGTTGCAGTCGTCGCTCGATTAGCGGCTCCGCGCGTCGTGACGTAAACTCTTCGGCGGTGACGTGTCCGAGCGGCCGAAGGTGCAACTCTCGAAAAGTTGTGTAGGGTAACCCCCTACCGTGGGTTCAAATCCCACCGTCACCGCCAGAAAAAGCCCTGATCATCAGGGCTTTTTCCATTTCGTGGCAACGGTTTGGCAACGCCGTGGCAACATCCTTCGACGCGTTATGCCCGTCGAGTCGCGTCGGCAGCGCGCCGGTCGTGCGCGACCTTCGAACCTCCGTGCGGTCTCGAGCGACGGAATTCCGCGGTTTCCGTCGACACCTACGCGAGCAGTGCCGGTGAGTTCGCCGCTCCGGCCTCACCCGACCGTGGGCATGAGCCCCACGGTAGGAATGCACGGGGCTCATCCGAACATCGACGTACGTCTGATCTCGCCAGCTCGCCGAGAAATCAGAAGCAGATGGGGCCGTCGTGGTCGGCGTCGTCACCGAGTGCCGGGACGGGAGTTGCCGGAAGGGCGACCCAAGCGACACTCGATAAGATCGTCATACGAGCTAAAGGAGTGAACGTGGTCACGAATGGCACGCACATTCGGCAGGAGGCCGCCCCGCTTCGCCAGCAAGTGGTGGGCGCGCTGCGCCAGGAGATCCTCGATGACGTGCTGCATCCGGGTGACCGTCTGCTTGAGAACACTCTTTGTGAGCGATACGGAGTCTCACGCACCGTGGTGCGCGAAGCGCTACGCCAGCTGGAGTCGGAGAAGCTCATCACCATGCTCCCGAACCGCGGTCCAATAGTCACCGTCCTCACCGATGGCGACATCGAGGCGCTGTACGAGGTTCGACGCGCGCTCGAGGGCCTCGCCGGAGAACTGTTCGCGGAGCGAGCCTCCGATGCGCAAGCAGAGGCGTTGCGCGCTCATCTCGCGGAGATGGAGGCAACATACCTACACGGGCACGGTCGAGAGTCGCGGTGCGGCCAAAGATCGGTTTTACTCGCTCCTCCTTGAGGGCGCTGACAACGGGGTCCTGGAGGCCAACCTCCGCGGCATCCATACGCGTATCGGAATTTTCCGCCACTATGCGTACGTCGATGAGGATCGTGTCGCGCATTCGATGGAGGAGCTGCGCGTCATCGTGCACGCTGCTGCGAAGGTCCGTGATCCAGCGCTCGCGCGCGCCGCGTGCGAGGAACACATCAGAGGTGCGGGGCGGCTTGCGCTGGTGGAGTATCGGAAGAAACTCGGGCCGCCCCCAGAGTCGACGATGAGTCCAACAGCAACGTGAGCTTCATCAGCTGAGAATCCCGCCAGCGAACACGTTCGTCCCACTCGTCAAGCGGCAAGATGTCGCGGCGTTCACGCGTCACTCTCTCGACAAGCTCTTCTGTCCACGCATCATCCTGTGACCTGAGCGCACCCATGCGGGCATACGCCGGGCCCATCTTTTCCGCGTGGGATGCTATGCCGCCGCGCGTGTTGAGGTCGGCCGTCTCGAAGGGGCCGATGAACGACCAGCGACGTCCGAGTCCGCTGCGCACGACCTCGTCGACTTCATCGACGGTCGCGACGCCATCGCGCACGAGGCAGTACGCCTCGCGCAGCAGAGCGCCCTGCAGTCGGTTGAACACGAATCCCTCGATCTCCTTGTGGACGACGACTGGTCTGAGGCCAGCGGATCGATAGATCTCGACCGCTCTGTCGACGTACTCCTGTGAGGTGTAGCTCGACGGGACCACTTCGATGACGGGGATCAGGTAGGGAGGATTGCCGGGTGACCGATGAGCACGCGATCCCGTGCGGGTGTGGCCGTTGCGAACTCGCTCGAGACGATCGCCGAGCTCGAGCTTGCGAGCACCGCGTCCACGCTCACTGTAGGCGCCCAGCTGCTGAAAGATCTCCCGCTTGATCTCAAGGGTCTCGGGAGCGCACTCCTGAACGAACTCGGCACCTTGCAGCGCGTCCAGCAGGATGTCGTGAAATGTCACGCGATCGATCACGACAGAGGGGTTCTCCACGAGAAGGTCGGCGTCGCTGAGCAGTTCCAGACCGCGACCGAAGGTCACTTCGTGCGCGGTCGAACGCGCGGGGGAACGCATCCCACATGCGGACGTTGAAGCCCGCCTTCGCGAACAGTACGGCGAATGCGACTCCGATGGAGCCGGTGCCCGCGATACTCACGGTGCGAGGCATCGCGGCCTCAGACCTCCCACCAGGTGCGGTCGCCGGCGTAGGCATGCTCGAGGATGTCGAGGATCGCCTCCTTACGTGAGTTCCCGGGGGTTGTTTGCAGTCAGTCGGGTGGCGAGCATGGCCTGGCTGGCGACGAAGTCGAAATCTTCCGGGCGAAGGCCCAGCTCTTCGAGGTCAGGGGGAACGCCGAGCGTCGAGAGCAGCTCCTCGATTCGAAGGATCGCCCGCCGAGCATTCTCGATCTCGCTCGCCTCGGCAGATTGCACGCCGAAGAGTGTTGCCATCTCGGCGAATACAGGAACAGTGGCAGGGAGGTTGAATCGCATGACGTAGGGCAGCAGTGCACCGACGCCCATGCCGTGCGGCGTGTGCGTGAGGTTGCCGATGGGAGACTGGATGGCGTGCGCTGCGGCGGTCCCCGCCGTGTTGATGGCCATGCCCGCGCAGTACGACGCCATCATGGTGTCGGAGCGGGCGTCGAGGCTCGCCGGATCGGCGACGACGCGCTCCAGAGAGCTGCCCGAGCAGTGTCAGAGCCCGTGCGGCAGAACACGTCCGTCAGCAGGTTCTTGCCGACGTAGAGGTGTTCGGCGATCTGGGCTGCGGGAGGGATTCTTCGCTCGATCGGTGAAGGACTCGACGAGATGCGATGAGTGCGTCGGCGCCCGTCGCGGCGGTGAGGCCGGGTGGACAGCTGAGCGTGAGTTCCGGATCGATGATGGCCGCGTGGGGCTCGAGGTACTCGCTCGCGATGCCCACCTTCATGCCCCGTTCGGCGTCGAAGATCGACGGAGATGCAGGTGACCTCGGCGCCCGTTCCGCCGGTCGTGGGTACGGTGATCACCGGAGTGCCCGGCTCGCGGACGAGGTTCTCGCCGTAGTAGTCACGGACATCGCCGCCGTGCGCGAGCACCAATGGCCGCCACCTTGGCCATGTCAAGGCAGCTCCCGCCACCGAGCCCGATGACGACGTCGATTCCCGCCGCGCTGAACTCTGCGGCCAGTTCGACGGACGTCGGTGCGCGGAAGATCGGGCTGCACCTGCGGAAAGACGTGCGACCGTGCATCCCGTGGTCGGTGAGGAGCCGTCGCGCAACTCGGTGAACTCCGTGGTGGTCGCCATCCGCTCGTCCGTGCAGATGAGTACGGGTCGCCGAGCGCGTGAACGAGATGCGGGCAGCTGGAAACGCTGGCCGGGCCCGAACAGCACGGTCTTCGGCTGCCGAAGCAGGCCGAGTCCGATCCGGTTGGAGATGTCTGACTCGGTCAACTCAGTCCCGCCTGTTCGTTGATGGTGAGTGCGATGTACTTCCGCTCCATGAACTCGTAGATGCCCTCATGGCCGCCCTCGCGTCCGAGCCCGGACGCCTTGGTGCCGCCGAAGGGCGCCGCCGGGTCGGCCATGATGCCGCGGTTGATGCCGACCATGCCGAAGTCGAGACTGCTCTGCGATCGGCGACCGCGCGCGAGAGATCACGAAGTGAAGAGGTATGCGGCGAGCCCGTAGTGCGTGTCGTTCGCGAAGTGCGATGGCCTCGCCGACGCGAGTCGACACGGTAGAGCGCGGCGACGGGCGCGAAGAGCTCCTCGTTGCAGAACTCGTGATCCTGCGCGGGGAAGCTGAGCACTGTCGGCTCGTAGAAGAACCCCGGCCCGTCGATGACGTTGCGCCGCCGGTGAGCAGCGTGCGCTCCGACGTTCCTGGAAGGAGTCGACGAGTCCGGACCACGCGGTCGCGCTGCTTCTGCGGAGATCACGGGCCCGACATCGCCGGTGGGTCGAAGCCATCGCCCACGCGCAGCTCCTTCGCGCGCGCGACGAACTTCGCGGTGAACTCGTCCGCGATCGCCGAGTGCAGGATGATGCGGTTGGCGGCGACGCACGCCTGGCCCGCGTTCCGGAACTTGCAGACAATGGCCTGGTCGACGGCCAGGTCGACGTCGGCGTCGTCGAGCACGATGAACGGGCCGTCACCGCCGAGCTCCATCGAAGAATTCACGATGTTCGGCGCCGCCTGGGTCAGAAGCGTCGTGCCGACTCCCGTCGAGCCGGTGAAGCTCACCTTCCGCAGCCGGTCATCTGCCATGACTGCCGCGGAGACGGCCGCCGAGTTGCTGGTGTGCACGAGGTTGACCACGCCCGCCGGGAACCCCGCGTCGTGCAGTGTGCTGGCGAAGCAGCGCTGCGGTGAGGGGTGTCTCGCGCGCAGACTTCATCACGACGGTGCAGCCGGCGGCGAGCGCGGCGCCGGCCTTGCGCGCCGACATCAGCATCGGGAAGTTCCACGGCGTAATCAGCAGGCTCGGGCCGACCGGGTGATGAGTCTCGATGACCCGGTATCCGCCGGGCGAGCCTCCCTGGTATGTGCCGTGAAGGTGGGCAACCTGCTCCGCGTACCAGAGGAAGAAACTGGAGGACAGGGCGAACTCTCCAGCCGCTTCGGCCCGGGGCTTTCCGCTTTCCAGGACCATCACATCCGCGAAGGCATCGGCGCGAGCGAGCAGCAATGCGTATGCGGCGTGGAACAGAGTCGCGCGCGCTCGGGGAGACCATGCGCGCCATTCCGCTGCTGCGCGGGATGCCGCATCGAGTGCCAGGAGCGCATCATCCGGCGACCCATCGGAGACCTCGCCGACGACCGTGCCATCGGCCGGGTTGACGACCGGAATCGCTTTGCCTGTCGTCACCCACTGGCCATCGATCAAGAGGCCCGTGGGTACTGCATGTCCGCGGAGGACGGCGATGGCATCACTTTCAGCTAGCAGGGACACGACGGACTCTCTCTCTTTGGTGGTGGTGCGATGAAGCTCGATGGGCTGGTGGAGTTGTCAGCGGGTGCACATCGGCCGTATTCTCGTATTACGATAGTACGCACTTCTCAGCAAGTGCTAGCGGGTGTACTGCGGGACGAAGGGCGATGCAGGTGGTTTGCGACCGGGCTCCTACTACCCCGGAGCCGTAATATGTGCCTAGAGAGTGCCGCCTCTGGGTCACGTTGCGCGTTTCCGTGCGGCGCGGCCGGGATCCCGAAATCCACGGCATGGTGCGCCAATGGAGGTGCAGCTTGAACAATGAATTCGACGCTCATCGGGTCGAAAGCGCGAAAGCGCGCGTGCTCGCCGCGCCCGAAGCCAACGCGCCTGATGCTGAGCTCGTGAACTCGTGGATGCGCTCGCGCGCTGCCATCGGCGACCCCGGAAACATCCACGATGTGCCGCACGTACCCGAGAGTCTTCTCGACGAGCATTTGCTGGATATGCTCGGCGCGCCTTTGCGCCGGTTTGCGGAGGACATCGAAGGCACCGGGCTCGCGCTCCTGCTGGCCGACTCCCGCGGTCAGATCCTGCAGCGTTGGTTCGAAGACCGTCAGGCTGAAAACCATCTCGACCGGGTCGGCACGGTGCGGGGAGCCGTACTCGCGGAGAATGTCGTGGGGACCAACGGGGTCGGAACGGTGGTCACGCTCGGCAAGCCCGTTCAGATCCGCGGCACCGAGCACTATGCGGACTTCTACCAGGACGTGGTCTGCACAGGTTCCCCGTCTTGCATCCCATCACCCGCAAGCTTCTGGCCGTCGTGACGCTTTCTTGTGACCTCACTCCGCGTACTGATCTCATCAAGCCGCTGGTTCGTTCCATCGCAACTCAGCTCGAGCAGCACCTGCTCTCGGTCGAACAGCCAGCTGCCCGCGAGATGTTCAATGTCTTCCTCGGACTCAGTCGCAACCAGCGTCAGCCCGTCGTCGCCTTCGGGCCGCAAGGCGCGATGATTCAGAGCGCGCAGGCCAGTGCGCTCACCAGCCACGACATGAATGTTCTGCGCAGTCTCGGGGACGAGTCCACGCCCTCCGGAACCTATGTCGTCGAGCTGTCGACCGGGCCGACCCGACTCACATTCACCTCTGTCGGTCCTCAGAACAGTGTCGTCGTTCTCGAGGGGTCGACGGCAGCCCGATTCAGCACCGGACACGCGGCTCCCGCCGCCACCGGACCCGTCGGGAGGGCCCCCGCATGGTTGTCGACGATCAACCAGCTCGAGAGATTGCGCGCCGGCCACGAGCCCATCATCCTTGCGGGCGAAGCGGGAGTGGGCAAGACCTCCCTCGCTCTGGGTCGCCAGTACGCGTCGGGCGTGGGCTCCGACTCGCTCTTGTGTGACGCCGCTGAGCAGCACATCTTCGGTACGCGCGAGTGGCTGACCCGTACCTCGACCGCCCTCAGTCAGCCTCAGCGTGTGATCATCCGAGGCATTGAGACGCTCGACGCCGCGGCGCTGGACGGACTGCGAGCGCTGATCGAGTCGAACCCGGACTCGGCTCGGATCCTGATGACACTCTCCACCGACACCCGCGAAGATGTCGAGCGCTTCGAACTGAAGTTCAATGCACGTGCGCTGTGGGTCCCGCCGCTGCGTGAACGCACCGAAGACCTCCCCGAGTTGTGGCACGCGATAGCGACGTCCACGGCGCCGTCCGCGCGCCTGCGCCCGGACGACGAGACGATGGCCCTCCTTCGGACGTACGCGTGGCCTGGAAACATCAAGGAGCTTCGTCGCATGATCGGACAGCTCGTCACGAGTGGTAAGACCGGCACGATCGTGCCGTCCGACTTGCCCCCCGCCGTGCAGAGCTCGAAGACCCTGACCTTGATCGAGAAGGTCGAGCTCGAAGCCATCCGCAAGGCACTCCAGGAAGCGAACGGCAACCGGGTTCGGGCTGCGGACATCCTCGGAGTGTCGAGGGCCACTGTGTACCGCAAGATGAAGGCCTACCGGCTCAGTACGTAGGCGAGGGAACCGCACGGCTCCTCCTCTCCTTGCGCCAGTTGTTGAAAGACGGCACGAGCTCCCGGAGGAGGATGACGGCGAGAAGTACGCCGGCCTGCGCGATCAGCTGCAACGGTTCTGCCCAGCCGACCGAGCGGAAGAGCTGTCCGAGTTGCGTCAGGAAGAGCGCCGCGACACCGGTGGCGACGATCGCGGCTTTGCCGCCGGTCAGTGCCGTCCCGCCGAGCACCACGGCGGCCACGGTGGGGAGAAGGTAGGCGTCGCCAAAGAACAACGGGGGAGTGGTCACGTAGCCGGTGTAGATCAGGGCGGCGATACCGTAGGCAGCGCCGGCGGCGGCGTATGCCATGGTCTGGTACAGGCCGACACGCACGCCGGCGACCGCCGCCGCAGGCTCGCTCACGCCGACGGCAGTGAGTCGACGGCCCGCAATGGTGCGTTGCGAGATGAACCCCGCGACGACCACCACGACGACTGCCAACAAGAAGGCGATGGGGATGGGTCCGATCTTCCCCTTGGCCAGGTCAGCAAGCGCCTGGGGGGCGCCGGCCGGTGTGCCGTTCGAGATGGCGAACACCGTACCGAGGAGGATCGCGTTCATGCCGAGGGTCGCGACAAGAGGCATCACCCCGAAGCGGGTGACGACGATGCCGTTGACGAATCCTGCGAGAGCCGGCAGCATGATCGCAGCGGCCACCGCCAGCCACACGGGCCAGCCATACCACTGGGGCAGCCCGGAAGCCAGGGCCGCACCGAAAGCCATCATTCCGGGTACGGACAGATCCAATCCACGCTGTTGCACGACGAGCGTCTGGCCCACCGCAGCGATTGCGAGGACCGCAGCGAACGGCAGCATGCCGACGACGGAGGAGTAGCTGAGACTGCCTGGCGCGATCAGCGGGCTGATCAGGAAAAGCGCGACCGTCGCGATCCAGATGGGGATCGATCCTCCTGACAGGACGCGTCGCCAGTACACCGTCGCGTTGTCGGTCGTTGCCATCATGAGCTCTTCCTCACTCTGCGAAGCTGCGCGTATAGAACGGCGGCGCCGACCGTGATGAGTCCGGGCAGCCAATATCCCCACGCGCCAGAAAGTCCCAGGAACGTGGGGATCCCCAGTACCTGTGCGACGAGGACGCCCGCCGCGATGATTCCGATGAAGGATCCGCGCCCGCCGAAGATGCTCGCGCCGGCGAGAACGACGACCGTCACGGACGTGAGCGTGAATGAGAGGCCGGGCCGTCCGTCGCCCACCCCGATCTGCGACATCAACACCACCGCGGTAGGCATGACGAGGAAGGAGGTCAGCACATAGGACAGCAGCTGCACCCGCTTGGCACGGATGCCGAGACGCTCGGCCGCATCCCGCTTGGAACCGACGGCGCGGAGTTCCACGCCCCAACGGCTCCTGCGCAGAGCCCACTCGAGCAGCAGTGCGACCGAGACCGCGACCACGGCGATGATCGGCACGAAGCCGACCTTCGCGAACACGAGGTCCGTCACAACGGGCGTAATCGTTCCGCCCGGTGTGCCACGCAAAGTGAAAAGGAGCCCTTGGAGCGCGAGCGCGATGGCGAGCGTGACCACAACCGGGCTGAGATTGAACTTCGTGACGAGAAACCCGTTCACATACCCGACCGCCAGCGCCGCGACGATCATCAGCCCGATGCCGACGAAGATGTTTCCGCCGTCGATGACGAAGAACGACGCGATCACCACGAGGAAGCTCAACAACGGACCGACCGAAAGGTCAAAGCCGGATCCGAGCACGACGACCTGCTGTGCAGAGCCGATGAGAATCATCAGCGCTGCGGTGAAGAGGATGTTGTTCAGACTGAACGGCGAGAAGTAGAACGGGTTGGACATCCCCACGAGCACGGCAAGGGCGACGATGATCAGGCCGAGCACTGCGGCGGGCGAATGGTCGCCTCGAAGCCAGTTGCGGAACCGGCTCGATCGTGACGTGCTGACCTCGCGCTTGCGTACGGACGTGGACGTGAGCGCGGCGCGAGCGATGCCTGCCTCCGTCACCGCGTCGCCCTCGAGCTCGGCGATCACACTGCCGCGAGACATGATCAGCACCCGATCACAGAGCCCTTCGAGCTCCACACCGTCGGAGGAGAGGATGACGACGGCGGCTCCGTCATCGGCCGCACCGCGAAGAATGCTGTAGATGTCGACGCGAGCGCCTGCGTCGACACCTTGGGTCGGCTCCTCGGCCAGGAGCGCGGTGGGATGTGACAGCAGGGTGCGGGCCAGCACGGCCTTCTGCTGATTGCCGCCCGAGAGCGAGGCCATCGGGGTGCGGGTCGACGGGGTCTTGATCGACTGCGCTTCGATCTGTTGACGGGCCACGCGGGCAATCGCCGCGTCGCTCACGACGCCCGCAACGGGTCACCTTCCGCAGAGTCGTCATGGCGATGTTCTCGCCGACCCCGAGGGGGAGGAAGACTCCCTCTTTGTGTCGGTCCGAAGGCACGTAGACCACTCCCGCACGAGAAGCCGCTGCGTTGCTGCCGCGCCGCACGGTCTTGCCGGCGATGCTGACCTGACCCGACGAGTGCTCGAGTCCCGCGATCGCGCGGATCACTTCCGACTGTCCGTTGCCCTGCACCCCGGCAAGTCCCACGATTTCGCCCGGCCGCACTGACAGTGAGAAGTCGTGGAACTGAGGCCCGCTGAGGTCGGTCACCACCAGCGCAGGGGCGGATGTGGATTGCACCGTCCCCTTGGCGGGGAAAGACCGCGTCCAGGGCCCGGCCGACGACAAGCTCGATGATCTGCGTTTCGCTGACTTCGGACGCCTGGAACGTACCGCGCACGGCGCCGTCGCGCAGCACGGTCATCCGGTCTGCGATCTCCTTGACTTCCGGGATGCGGTGGGAGATGTAGACGACAGCCGTGCCGGCCGGCGGTGAGCTCGCGGACCCGCCGAAACAGGCGCTGCACCTCGTCGCTGTTGAGGTGCTCGGTGGGCTCGTCGAGGATGAGCACCTCCGGCTTCGAGCGCGAGCGCCTTCGCGATCTCCACGATGAAGCGCTGCTCGACAGAGAGGTCGGATACCCGTGCGCGCGCATCGATGCCCATCTGCCACGGATCCAGATGCTCCTGGGCCCAACGGGGAGCTCGCGCAGAGCCGGCCGCGCCGTGTGCGTCCGACCCCGATGGCCATGTTCTCGGCGACGGTGAGGTCGGGAAGCAGTGCGGGGTCCTGGCGGACGATGCCGAGTCCGAGCTCGCGCGCCTCGTCGGGCGATGCGCGGACGAGCTGTGAGCCCACGATCTCAGATCTCGAGCCCGAGTCCGGATGCGAGCGCACCGGACGCGACGGCCATCAGCGTCGACTTGCCGGCACCGTTCTCGCCGACCAGCGCGTGGACCTCGCCGGCCAGCACGGTGAGGTCGACGCTCTTGAGCGCACGCACCCCCGGGAAGGTCTTGTCGATTCCGGCGAGGCTCAGTGCGAACGTCGCCGCAGCTCGACGCTCCGCGTGCAGGTGTTCGTCGGCAGGACTGGGTCGTCTCTTGATTACTCACGGTCGGATCGTCTGCTGCGATCGGTTGGTCATTGCGCCAGGTACCCGCCGTCGATCACGAGCTCAGAGCCGGTCACGAAGCTGGACTCGTCGCTGGCGAGGAACACCGCGCCGTACGCGATCTCGTCGGCCTGCCCGCCCGGCCCATCGGCGTCATGCCGACGACGTACTCGTTGATCGCCGGGTCCTGCGCATCGGTCAGCGGCGTGACGATGAAGCCCGGGTGCAGCGAGTTGACCCGGACGCCCTCGGTGGCGTAGGTGATCGCCGCGTTCTTCGACATGTTCCGCACTGCGCCCTTGGTGGCGTGGTAGGCGTGCGCGCCGGCGACCGCCGCGTTGCCCCAGATCGAGGAGATGTTGATGATCGAGCCGTTGCCGTGCGCGAGCATGCGCGGCATGACCGCGCGCATGCCGAGCCAGACGCCGGTCTGGTTGACGGCGATCACGCGGGTCCAGTCGTCGAGTGACAGCTCGGCGAGTGGCTCGTAGGCGATGATCCCGGCGTTGTTGACCAGGACGTCGATGCGGCCGTGTGCTGCGACGGTCTGGTCGACGAGCCCGTCCCATGTCGCTTCGTCGGCCACGTCCTGTTGCACGAACTCGATGCCGTCGGGAGAAGTCGGCGTGAGGGCTCTGGCTGGTTGCGATGACGGTGGCGCCTTCGCGGGCGAACAGTCTCGGCGATCGCGCGGCCGATGCCACGACCTGCGCCGGTGACGATGGCGACTTTGTCCTTCAAACGATCCATGTCGGTACTCCGTTGTTTGCCGACGACTGAACCAGGGCTTCATCGTCGAAGTCGGTGATGGTGTCGGGACCTGCGGCGAGTGAAGGTCGTCGCCCGCGCGCAGTCCCCGGCGGTGCTACTGGTTGAACAGTTCTTTCTGCTGCTCGACCGTCAGTCCGGAGGAGAGGATCGCGTCGTTCGGCAGATCCGCTTCACAGACCGGCTGCAGGTCGGGGTTCGTCGAGTCCTCGATGATCTCGAGGTTGTAGGTCGACGGCTCGTCGTTCGGCGAGACCGTTGAATGACGGCGAGTCCCTTGTGCAGCGCGGGAGTTGCCGACCCAGTTGCGAGACGACTCGGTGGCGATCTGGAACGTGGGCTGGCTGTCCTTGTACTGGTACCAGAGGCATGCGAACTGGTTGGAGTCGTTGGCCGACCAGACCGGCAACGGCTTGCCCGCATCGACGAACGCCTCGATGCCGCCGACCGAACCTCCGCCGTAGTCGGCGACGATGCCGTCGATCTCGCCGAACTGGGTGATGAGGCCGGCGACGACCTGCTTGGTCTTGCCGGGCTCCCAGCCCGTGTCGACGAACGTGTCGCCGAGTTGTTCGTTGAGCAGGACGATGTCAGGGTTCTCCTCGACCGCCTCGCATCGACGCCGTCGTACACTGCCTGCGAGTAGGGGTTGCCGGCCTGGCCACCGGTCATGAGGAGGTTGCCCTTGCCGCCCATCTGGTCGATCGTCCACTCCGCGAGGCCGTTGCCGTAGGTGTCGACGTTCTCCGAGACGCAGTCGACGTAGTCGACACCGGGCTCGCCGCCGGGGCAAGCGACGATCGAGACGAACTTGACGCCCGCCTCGGTGGCCTTCTTGACTGGTGGGCAGCAGCGCCTCGCCGCCGTCGGTGAACGACACGATGACGTTCGACCCCCTGGGCGACGAGGGAGTTGATGTCGGCGATCGCCTTCTGCGTGTCCGCCTGCGCATCCGTGTAGATGACCTCCGTGATGTTGGCGCACTTCGCAGCTTCTGCCTCGAAGATGGCGCGCGTGGTCTTGCGCCAGGAGTTGCCGCCGAACCCGTCAGCGAACGCGACTTTGATCGGCTGATCACCGCAGAACTCCGCGATGTCTCCGATGTCGCCCTGTACGCCGGAGGTGCCGACTGTGACAGTGCCCCCGGCCCCGCCGCTCGCGTCATTTGAGGCGCCGGTGGCGGTTCCCGTCGAACAGGCCGTGAGAACCAGCAGGCTCGCAGCGACCAGCGCCGCGAACGAGGTTCCGGTCTTTCTAAGCATTTCAACTCCTTGTGATGGTGATGCGGGAATCGAGCTGCAGCGCGCATGACGCGCTTGCCCGGTAGACAATTCGCCTGCGCGATCCGATCCGGACTCGTGGTCCAGGCCGGAAGGTCTTCGTCGATCTGCTCGTCGTCCGTGACGGAGCATCTGCGCTGGGTTGTCGTGTGGTGCTGATGTCCCCGAAAGGCCTGAGAGCCCTCGGAGAGAACTCATCGTCTCAGCGTTCACGGCGAGCGAATGAGTCACATTGCGACCGGAGTGTCTCATTGTGAGACGGCCCTATTTCGGCGGCACTTCGACCGTGCAACCTGAAGTCGTGGAGCAAGGTCCACGGCATCAGTTTCGGTCTCATCGCAGAGAAGCGGCGAGGCCCCGCACGCTCGAGGAGTCCTCATGTCATCGCCGACACCGACCGATTTGCTCGGCGAGATCTACGCGCACTGGATCCGCGAACTCGGGCCTGCTCGGGCGATGCGCCCGTCTCCACAGACCTGCTCCGCCTCATTTTCGACGACTGGCAGCGCGCCACTGCTGAGCCAGAGGGCGTGACCTACAACGAACGAGACGATCGGCGGAGTTCCCGGGATCCTCGTCATGCCGCTCGGCGCGGAGCCCACGCAGATCCTGATCTTCTTCCACGGCGGCGGTTTCGCGCTCGGCTCGGCATCCAGTCATCGCAAGCTGGCGGCGCACATCGCCAAAGGGCCGGCGGGCACGCGTTCGTCCTCGACTTCCGGCTCGCGCCGGAGCACAAGTTCCCGGCCCAGCTCGAGGACGGCGTGGCCGTCTTCCGAGCCCTCATTGGAGCAGGGGTACCGTCCGCGAAGACATCACACCGATCGGCGACAGCGCTGGCGCGCAACCTTGCCATCAGCACCGTCTTCGAGTTGATGGATGCCGGTCTTCCATTGCCCGCGCAGGTGATCACGATCTCGCCGTGGCTCAACATGGAGAACAACGGGGTCACCATCGAAACGAACGACGCGACGGACTTCCTGATCGCGCGTGAGGGTCTGCAGGGCAACATCGATCGCTACATCGCCGGCGCCACCGAGCCGACGGACCCCAGAGCGAATCCGCTCTACCGAGACTTCACCGGCTTTCCGCGCCTGTACATCACGGCTGGTGACGTCGAGTCGCTTTACGACGACTCGGTTCGCCTCCAGCGCCTTGCGCACAGCGCGGGCGTCGACGTGACCTTCTCGATCGGGGAGGGCATGCAGCACGTCTACCCCTTCATGGCAGGCCAGCACGACAGGGCCGACCAGGAAGTCACCAGAATCGCGAATTGGTACCACGCCGGTCGAACGGCGCGCTGAGCCCCACCGCACACACCGCCCTCATCGCACAGAAGCGGTGCCGTGGCGAATCTATGAAAGGAAAGTCAATGGACAACGACAACAGCAACCGACTACGACAGCGTCGTGATCGGAGCAGGCTTCTCCGGCCTGGCGGTCCTGCATCACCTCCGGGAGATCGGACAGCGCACCCTCGTCGTCGACGGCGCAGAAGGAATCGGCGGCACCTGGTGGATAAACAACTACCCGGGTGTGCGGACGGACAGCGAGTTCAGCTACTACTCCTTCTCGTTCTCCAAGGAGGTCCGTGACGAGTGGGTGTGGACCGAGCGTTACCCGTCCGGCAAGGAGGTGCTCGCCTACCTGAACTTCGTCGCAGATCGGCTCGACCTGCGCAAGGATATCCGGCTCAACACCCGGGTCGAGATCGCGCGGTGTACGACGAGGAGAGGAACCTGTGGCGGGTGCATCTACGACCAAGCGGCGACGTCGCTCACGCACGCAAGTACCTGCATCTCGCGGGATGGGCGTGCTCTCCCAGCCCATCTGGCCGAACATCCCCGGCGTCGACACGCTTCACCGGGCACGCTCGTGCATGCCGCACGCTGGCCGCGCGAGGGCATCGACCTCACGCGGCAAGCGGGTGGGCCTCATCGGGCTCGGCGCCTCGGGCATCCAGATCGTCCCCACGATCGCCCCCGAGGTCGGCAGAGCTCGTCGTGTTCCAGCGCACGCCCAACTTCATCGTGGAGACCAACAACGACAAGGTCACCCCCGAGCAGCTGGCTCACGTGCGCGCCACCTACGACGAGATCTGGGAGCGGGCAGCCGCTCACCCGTTCGGTGTCGACATGGTGCCCGCGCCAGCACAGCGCTCTGGATGTCGACCCCGGAGCAGCGGCGGCAGATCTTCGAAAGCAAGTGGAACGAGGGCGGATTCCACTTCGCCAACGAGTGCTTCAACGACCTCGCGACCAACCACGAGTCGAGCGAACTGGCATCCGAGTTCATCCGCAGCAAGATCCGAGAGATCGTCAAGGATCCCGCAACCGCAGAGCTGCTGTCGCCCGAAGACATACTCCTTCAACGGCAAGCGGGTGCCGACCGGCTTCGGCTTCTACGACAGCCTTCAACCTTCCGCATGTCACGCTCGTCGACGTCGCCACGACTCCCATCACCGCGATCACGGAGAAGGGCGTGCAGGTCGGCGAAACCGAGTACGAGCTCGACGTGCTCATCTGCGCCACCGGGTTCGACGCGATGACCGGAACGCTCACGAACATCGACATCGTCGGGCGGGACGGCCAGGTACTGCGGGACAAGTGGAGCGATGGGATCCGCAGCAACCTGGGCATCTCGATGAACGGCTTCCCGAACCTTCTCCTGTCTCTCGGCCCGCAGACCCCGTACTCGAACCTCCCCGTCCCGATTCAGCTCGGAGCGCAGTGGATGGCACGTGCCATCGATTGGGCGGAGACGAACGGCATCGAGCGACCTCGAGGCCACGCCCGAGTCCGAGGAGTGGTGGGCCGAAGAGGTCGACCGCGCGGGCCAGGCGACGGTCATGTATTCAGAAGGCCAGAAAGCCAATGCGTGGTTCTTCGGCCAGAACGTGCCCGGGAAGCCGCACGAGTTTCAGGTCTACATGGGCGGCGGGCAGGTGTACCAGGCCTTCTGTCGCGAAGCCGAAGAGGCCGGCTACGCGGTCGTTCCTCTAGCAAGCAGGATGTGCGCGTATGAACCGGCTCGATGGCAAAGTCGCGGTCATCACCGGCGCGGCATCAGGAATGGGTGCCGCGACCGCGGAACTGTTCGCAGCGGAGGGTGCGGAAGTGGTGCTCACCGACGTGAACGAATCGGCAGGCGAGGCGACGGCGCAGAAGATTCGCGCAGACGGTGGAGCAGCGACCGTTCATCGCAGATGGACGTCGCGAGCGAGTCGAGCGTCGCGTCGGCGTATGCCGCCGTCGGCGATCGGTTCGGCACGATCGACGTCCTGGTGAACTGTGCAGGCGATCATCGGCGTCGCCAAGCCCTACGCACGAACTCGATCGAGTCCGACTGGGACGCGCTCTTCGACATCGACGTGAAGGGCGTGTTCTTCTCCACGAAGCACGCGCTCCCGTACATGATCGCCCAGCGGGGTGGGTCGATCATCAACTTCTCGTCGATCTACGGCCTCACCGGCAACGACGAGTTCACGGCGTACCACGTCGCCAAGGGTGCGGTGACGATGCAGACGAAGCAGGACGCGGCCGTCTACGGCAAGTACAACATCAGGGTGAACTCCGTGCATCCGAGTACTGTGCTCACGCCGCTGGTCGAGGGAATTGCTAACGCGTTCCCCGGCGGACTGGAAGAGTACGAAAAGGTGAACACAGCGTCGCAATCCATCCGACGCCTCGGGCTTCCGATCGATGTCGCCTATGCGGTGCTCTATTTCGCATCCGACGAATCGACATGGGTCACTGGGGTGAACCTGCCCATCGATGGGGGGTTCATGGCGCGGTGACCTGCAAAATGAAAGGACGTCAGTGAGCGCGCTCACCATCTACGGAAAACCAGACTGCGTGGACTTCCTCCGCACACGCGCACTCCTGGACAGGCTCGAGATCCCGTTCGAGTTTCACGACATCATGGGAGATCGATCCGCAGCTTCCACAGCCGAGCGAATCAGTGGCGGCTCGAGTAGCCCGGTCATCGTGTTCGGCGACGGATCCTTTCAGGTCGAGCCAACTGACGCCGAGTTGGCGGCAAGGCTCGGCTTCGATCGGCCTGCGAGTGCTCAATCGGAAACGTGCGATACAGCCTGATGGCCTCCGGTTTCGTCGTCGAGAAGCGGTCACGTCAGCACCGACCATGGCAGCCTCGGTCGTTGCTGGCTGAGTGTCCGGCTCCTGCAGATCTACGAGCGCAGGACCAGCTTTTCATCTACGATCTGGACGATTAGCAATGTGGCGAAGATAGTCAATCGACGAGTGTGACCGGTTGCGATGTTTGCAGGACCGCCGTGCGGCTTGGCAACCGAATGGCAACATTTCAACTGAATCGAACTGGTTCGAGTTGATCGAAGCGGATGGCTGAACCCGCGTGAAATCAACGGAAACCGACTCAGCTGATCGAACCGGGGACCGGGTCTGTGGGTTCAAATCCCACCGTCACCGCCAGAAAACCCCCGTTCATCGGGGGTTTTTTTCCGGGTAAGGGCCGTAGCGAGAAAGAGTTGCGAAAGAGCGGCGACGAAACCGCTCGATTGAGCCCCTCCAGCGAACTATCGGGCTCGAGGAGTGTCGAACTCCTCAGCACAGGGAGATCCTCGAAATCACGCCGAACGTGCGTTCTCCGCGCCCTGTAGCGACCGTCACTAACCGCCGGCTGTCCGCATGCCTGTCGGCTACCTACGGTGGGCGTCTGCTCCACGGCAACGGCGCAAGGAGTCGGGTCTACGGGCGTCCGTATGACGTACCTCGCCGCGACGACGAATGCGGGCGGTCTTGCCGGTTCTCAAGCGCCGCCGACAGGTGCCGTCCGGCGACCGTACGGTGGCCGTCTGTCGCGGCACGGCTCGAGCATCACGAGTCCCGGCCGCTGCACCCCGTCCCCAGCAATGGCCGGACTACTCGTAGACCTCGTCGAGCGCCGCCCAGAGATCGGTGGGAATCACGGTCGCGGCGTTGTGCACAAGTTGTGCCACACGGCCTGGCGAAGACACCCCCACAACCGTCGACGTTATCCGCGGGTCTCGCGTCGAAAACTGCAGAGCGGCTGCAGCGAGGGGCACTCCGTATCGAGCGCACACGCCGCGCAAGCGCTGCGCCCTCTCCAGGACCTCGGCGCCCGGCTCCTCGTATCGGTACCGCGGCCGATCTGCGAGGGGCTTCGCGAGAAGGCCGCTGGCGTAGGGAGCGGCGTTCACATAGGCGAGACCCGCTTCGACAGCGTGGTCGATGAGGCGGTCGGCGCTCCGGTCAAGAAGCGTGTAGTGGTTGTGGTTCAACAGGATGTCGAAGGCACCCGTATCCACGTAGCGCCGCATGTCAGCCAAGTCACCGCCGGCAACGCCGATCGCGTCCACCGACCCCCGCCGCTTCAACTCCTGCATCGCATCGACCGCGCCGCCCGGAGCGTTCAGGTCGTCGAAATCGAACGCTTCGGGGTCATGAAGGTAGAAGACGGGCACGCGTTCCACGCCGAGCCGATCGAGGCTCTCGGCGAACGACTCGAAAACGCGGGCTCCGGTGAAATCCCGATCGCGGGGCGCGGGGTCAGCCTTCGTGGCGAGGAGGAAGCCGTCGGGCAGCCCGCCTGAGCGGCGGATCGCTTCTCCGATCCGCCGCTCGCTCCGCCCCGCCCCGTAGTTGTTCGAGGTGTCGAGAAACGTGATCGAGGGCTCTCCGATCACAGATTCAACGGTCGCAATCGCTGTCTCGGCCTCGACGTCGTAACCGTAAAGTGCCGGCGTGCCGCCGAGCGGGCTGGTTCCGACGCACAACTCGGAGACGGAGATGCCCGTTTGCCCCAAAGGCGCTGGCTCGTTCATCGCGGCTCCGACGCTCCTCAGCACGAGCCAGACTCCTCCACGTTCTCCACGTATTGCCTCGCCACAGCCGACGGGATCCTGCCCTTCGCGAAGGGGAAGTACACGGTAGAGGAGGCTGTACGGCCCCTTGGCCGGAGTGTTGCTGTACTTGTCCGGACGCTTCAGCACGTCCCAGTTGCCGCCCTGGAGGCCCTCCTGCGCAGCATCTACGCGCACGACGGTCCGCCACGATTCAGGCACTTCGTGCCAGTGGCGGTGTCCGGCCAGTTCGTCCGGACTGTTCGGTTGGGCGTTGAGGAACATGCTTCCGCCAGCGACCAGCAGCACTCCCGTGCCGGCATCGTCGGTCAGAGCGGCCCAGCGGGTGTCGGCCTTGTTGGCGCTTTCCTGCGGTCGGCTGTACGGGGTGACCTGATCCGCGACCGATCCCGAGTAGCGACCGAAGAAGGCCGAACTCAGACGGTCAGCGGTCGACTCCCACGGGCCGCGGCCGTACCATTCGATGTTTGCGAACTCGGGACGGAGCCCGAATGTCGTCCCCACGACTTGCGGGTTGGGAGTGTCAGGTACCGGTTCGAAGGTCGACAGCACATCCACCTGCCCGTTGCCGTAGATCGTGTACACGATCGACTGCGCCGACGTCGTGATGAGGTTGCTGGGACGGAACGGCACCTTCGTGGTCACGGTTCCACGCACGGTCACCCGGACCCCACCCGGAACGGACGCCGTTTCGATGCCGCTGATAGCCCAGTCTTCACCGACACCGCGCCACGGGAGAGATGGCTCCGGCAAGGTCTCTCTGAATTCGGGGATCGACAGCTCCGGATCGTTCGGGGCACGCCAGTAGTTCGGCATCAGGTCGCTCGCCAGCATCTCGCGGCCGTCGTACCGCACAGACGTGAGTCGACCGGTGGAGCGGTCGATCCTGACCGCGTAGTCGTCGCCGGAGACCTCGATGATCTCGTCGGTCTGCCGGACATCCGGCGAGGCCAGTTCCGACGACCGGATGTGCAGCAAGGGCGGCCCATCGACGGGAAGCGCGAATTGCGCCCTGGCCACGGTGTGGCCCGCATCCGCCCACGAAGTGGGAGCGTCGAGAACGATCGAGACTTCGAGCCGGTATTCGGAGCCGGCCCGTGCGCTGCCTCCGGCAGCGAGCCCGACAGCGTGATGTCGGCGCTCTGCAACGGAGCTGATCGAGAGCTGATCGCCGGGGATCGTTCCGCTCGTGATCGCGTTCCGTCCTCGGTGATCGCCCATTGCAGCGGTGCCCGTCCAGAGCTCGTGAACAGGTACTCGTTCGTGATCCGTACGGTGAGGGTGTGCGGGTCGACCAGAGCGATGCTGACGGGCTGCTGGGCCAGCTTGGCCTCTTCCAGCTTCGGTGTCGGTGTTCGGTCGGCGAGCATCAGACCACTCATGTGTGCGCCCTCATCGTTGGGATCGTCGCCCCAGTCGCCGCCGTACGCGAGGAACTCCTCGCCCGGCCGTCCCGGGACCTCCCACCACAGCCCCTTGTCGGCCCAGTCCCAGAGGAACCCGCCCGGCATCAGCCGCGGGTGTTCTCGAATGGCGGCCCAGTACTCGTCGAGGTAGCCGGAGGAGTTCCCCTGGGCGAATGCGTACTCGATGAGCAGGTACGGCCGGGGGTCGCGCTGCGCTCGCGCGATCAACTCGGCGACGGGCGGATAGAAGTCGCCGTCGAAGTCGGAGAGCCCCGTCGGGACGAATGGGTGAACCGGAGCCGGTCCCATCCTGGTAGCTGACCGGGCGGGTCGGGTCGTGTTCCTTGGCCCAGTCGTACATGGCCTGGAGGTTGGATCCCACGCCGGACTCGTTGCCGATCGACCAGGCGATGACGCACGCGTGGTTCTTGTCACGATCGACCACGTTCCGCATCCGCCACACCAGCGGGTCGCGCAGTTCTGGACGATCGCCGGGGATGTTGGGCTTGCCGTCGTCGTCGATACGGTTGATGTGGGTTTCGTTGTTGGCCTCGTCGAGTATGTACAGTCCGTACGCGTCGGCGAGTTCGTACCAACGGGGATCGTTCGGGTAGTGCGAGGTGCGGACGGCGTTGATGTTGGACTGCTTCATGAGCCGGATGTCGGCGATCATGTCCTCGCGGGTGAGCATGCGCCCGGTCCGCGGGCTCCACTCGTGACGGTTGACACCGCGGAGAGACAGCGGTTGGCCGTTGAGGAGACAGGACACCGTCGACGACCTCGACTCGTCGGAAGCCGACACGTGTGGAGACACGTTCGACAACCGATCCAGCCTCGTCGCACAGCTCGAGGACGAGGGTGTAGAGATCCGGTCGTTCCGCCGACCACAGGCGCGGCTGCCGGACCGGCGTCGAGAGTCCCGACAGAGGATTCGGCACCGACCCCGGCCAGCTGCACACTCGTGGCTTCCGTCCACACCTCGGGCGCCTCGGGAGCTGTTCCGTCGAAGAGTCGGCCCCGGACGCTGTAGGTGAGCCCGGCGCTCTCGCCGGCGTAGTCGCGGACGTCTGCGGTGACCTCGAGCACAGCGTCGACGAATTCGTCGTCCAGCTGAGTACGGACGGTGAAGTCGCGAATCAGCACCGGCGATCGGGAGATCAGCGAGACGCTGCGGAAGATTCCAGAGAGCCGCACGTTGTCCTGGTTCTCGAGGTACGAACCGGTGCACCAGCGATACACCTCGACAGCGATCACGTTGCGGTCCGGGACGAAGGTGGGAGGTGATGTCGAACTCGCCCGATGTGTAGCTGTCTTCGCGGTACCCGACCTTGTGTCCGTTGATCCAGAGGTAGTAGGCGGATTCCACACCAGCGAACTGGATGAAGGTGCGACGCGGCGCCCACCCCTCTGGCAGCTCGAAGGTCGTGCGGTACTGGCCGACCGGGTTGTACGAGGTCGGGGCATGCGGATAGTCGCCGGTGGGCTGGGGCTGTTCGTTGTTTCCGTTGGCACCGGTCCACGGCAGGACGGTATTCGTCCCGATGGGAAAGTCGTAGCCGTGCAGCTGCCACGAGGATGGGACGGGGATCGTGTCCCAATCCGAGTCGTCGACGCCGTCGCCGGCGAACTCAAGCATCCTCGCCGCCGGGTTCTCCGACCAACGGAACTTCCATTCGCCGTCGAGGCTCAGGCGGATACGGGGAATCGAGTCGATCAGCGCGAACGGCTTGCGCGTGCGTCTCGTAGGGCGTGAGCGAGGCGTGAGCCGGCTCGGTCCCCCATTCGTACACGGCAGGGTCGTTCCACTCAGGGGTGTTGGTCATCTTGCGTCCTCAAGTCTCTGTGTCGCGCGATATGGGCACCCATGCCCTCATCCAGATCATCCGATGTTTAGAGTATTGCAAACCTCAAATATGAGAGCACATGCGGCGCTCCTGGCCGAGTCGCGGGCCTGCGCGACTATATTGACACGGAATGATCAGACGTTTACGGTGATGGAATACCTGCAACGTTGCAGAAAGGAAAGTTCGGATGATGTGCTGCTGGGAATTGCGTACGACTTCCGATCACGACAAGAATCGCGCAGGTCCACGTGCAAGTTCGGCGAGACGGCTGCGATGCACCGCTCTCCCCAGCGCTGCTGGTCGACCCGCTCACGTACTCGTTCATCGTCATCTTCGCCCTATCGATGACGCTGGTGTGACGCGCCGCACCTCGCGCCGTGTCATTTCGTCCCAGAGCACGTCCGTCGCAATCACAGAGAGGTAAGACATTGTCCAGACAACACACATCCGACAGGGTGCGACTCACCCGTCGCTCCGTCGTCGGCATCGCGGCCGTCACGGCTGTAGCCGCCGGGCTCGTCGGCTGTTCCCCCGGAGAGGCAGACGACCAGAAGGTCATCACCATCTTCGGCGAGCAGGGTGGCCAGATGGATCTCAACACCAACTCCTTCACCCTCCTCATGGAGGAGAAGTTCGACGTAGACATCCAGTTCGAGACGACCGGCTATGAGTCGGGGGCGGCAAACGAGGCTCGCCAGATCTCTTTGGCCGGCGGCGACCTGCCCGAGGCATACATGCTCGTCCCGTGGGCATCACAGTTCAACAAAGCAGAGCTGCAGCGCTACGGCGACCAAGGCGTCATCCTGCCCCTCAACGACCTCATCGACGAGTACGCACCGAATATCGCCGACGCTCTCGCCGCTGAGCCCGGCTTCGAGTCGCTCGCCACCGCACCCGATGGCACTATCTGGGGTCTTCCGCAGTGGAATGACTGCTTCCACTGCTCGTACCCGTACAAGTTCTGGATCAACACGGAGTGGCTGAACACGCTCGGACTCGAGGCCCCGACGACGCCCGACGAGTTCTTCGACGTCATGACGGCCTTCAAGACGCAGGACCCCAACGGCAATGGAGTCGCGGACGAAATCCCGATCACCGGCAGCTCGCAGTGGTCGATCGTGCCGTACATCATGAACGCGTTCATCTCGAACTCCTTCAACACCGGAGCCAATGCAAACGGGCAGCCGGTCTCACTGGGACTCAACGGCGACACGGTGCAGATGCAACCGATGCAGGACGATTGGCGCGAGGGACTGAAGTTCCTGAACAAGCTTTGGGAGGCGGGGCTCATCGATTCCGCCGCGTTCTCGCAAGGTGACGACGCGATGCAGGGGACGGGCAACAACGCCGAAGCAGTGATCGTCGGCGGCGGCACAGTCATTCACTCCGGCCTGTTCGTCAGCATCGGCCAGGAGGACGGTCGCGACAACCAGTACTTCCCCATCCCGCCGCTCGAGGGCCCAGACGGTCCGAACGCCACGTACCAGCTGCCGAGCGCCCCCGGTGCCACCTTCGTCGTCACGAAGGCCGCGGACGAGATCGAGCAGAAGATCATCATGGAGATGATGGATTACCTCTTCACCGAAGAAGGGCACATGCGAGGCGAGTTCGGCGTAGAGGACGTCGGCTGGCGCGCTGCTGAGGAGGGAGAGATCGCACTCGACCAGGATCTCGAGGCGACCTTCTTCGACATCCTGGTCGATGAGGAGAACGAAGCCGACTACAACGGCAGCTGGGGTCCGATGGCCCAGGTGTTCGAGACTGCGGAATTCCGCAACGCGCAGGTGGCGCCGCTCGACATCAACACACAGCCCGGCTTCGAACGTCGACTCTTCGAGGCGACCGAACTCTACGAAGGCAAGGAATCCGACGCGATCTTCCCATACTGGGACCTCTGGGTGCCGGTCGAGGAAGGCAACGAGCTGTCCACGCTGACGACGAACATCGAGAGCAACGTCGCGACATCGACCGCGGAGTTCGTAACGGGGGTGCGTGACCCGAACAACGACGGCGACTGGAGCAGTTACCTGGAAGGCCTCCAGGGGCTGGGTGTCGACCGCTACCTCGAAATCTGGCAGGCAGCGTACGACGCGGCGCTCTGAGCGCACACACTGATCGGGGGGTGAGGCGCGTGCTTCGCCCCCCGATCTTCTGTGCCGCGCGCGGCCGGGTGCAGAATGGCCATTGGTGAGACCAGGAGAACCCGTGACATTAGTCGACGCCCACGTGCACGTGTGGGACCCGCGAGTGGGCAGCTATGCGTGGTTGGAAGGCTCGGTCGTGAATCGGCCCATGCTTCCGGCAGAGTATTCGCGTGGCGGAGCGCAGTCGACAGGGGCGATCTTCGTGCAGGCGGCCGATGACGGCGCCGACCCGATCGCCGAGGCCCGGTGGGTGTCGGGCCTGGACTGGCCAGAACTCGTCGGCATCGTGGCGGGGGCGGACCTGGGACGATCTTCGGCCGATGTCACCGCCCAGCTGGACGGTCTCGTCGGCATCGGAAAGGTGGTCGGAGTTCGCCACCTGCTGCAGGACACTCCCCTTGAGCGGTTTTCCGCGATCGCCGAGGGACTACTCATCGTGGCAGCTCGAGGCCTGACGTTCGACGCGTGCATCCGACACGGTCAGGTGCGCGCGCTCATCGCCCTCCTGGAGTCAGCCCCCGAACTGACGGTCGTGCTCGATCATCTCGGCAAGCCCCCGGTAGACGAGGGGATCGGGAGTATGGCGGGCTCGGCGTGGGCGAGCGCCCTGGCGGACCTGGCTGCTCGCCCGCGGACGTATGTCAAGCTGTCGGGCCTGACTGCCGAGTCGCAGGACCCCGCCGCCTTCACCCGTCACGTCGATGCGTTCCTCGAGCACGCGTTGAACGTCTTCGGGACCGAGCGTGCCATGATCGCCAGCGACTGGCCGGTAAGCACATCGTTTGGCGTCGGCGGGAGCTTTGCGGAGTGGGTCGCCCGGGTTCGGCGAATCGTTCCCGACGCCGCCTGGCCGGCGGTCTCCGCGCAGACAGCGCTGCGGGTATATCTCCCCCGTGCACGCCGAGATGACGGCGTTTCTGCCATCTAGGTGTGCACGAGCCCGTCGGCAACCAGTTCGTTCCAGAGGGCGTCGGGTATGCGGGTGCGATAGCGCTGCAGGGTCGATTCCACCTGCGAGACGGTGCGAAGACCGACAACGACGGAGGTGATCTCGGGGCGCCGAAGCGGGTAGGCGATCGCTGCGCTGGGCAGATCCACCCCGTGCCGCTCGGCAACGTCGGCGATGGCGTGAGCGCGTTCAATCATGTCGGCCGGAGCGGATGCGTAATCGTACTTCGCGTCGACGGCAGGACGGGGCGAGCTGAGCAGCCCGGAGTTGTATATGGCCGCGGCCACGACGGCCACGGATCGCTCGGCGGCGGCGGGCAACAATCGGTCGGTAGCAGCGTCGTCGAGCAGCGTGTACCGGCCCGCAACCATGACGACGTCGATGTCGCAGCGCTCGACGAAATCGGCGAGCATGCCGACCTGATTCATGCCCGCGCCGATCGCTCCGAGCACGCCCTGCTCGCGCAGTCCAACCAGCGCTCCCACCCCGGTCGTCGAAGCGGCCTCCCAGAGGTCGTCGGGGTCGTGGAGGTAGGCGATATCGATCCGGTCGAGACCGAGTCGATCAAGACTCGCCTCGACGGATCGAAGGATCCCGTCGCGGCTGAAATCCCAGTGCCGCCGAAGCGTAGCGGGCACGGCGAACCCCTCGTCATCCGGGCGGCCCGCGCCATCCGGATTCTCCACGAGGAGCCGACCCACTTTGGTGGACAGCACGTAGTCGTCGCGCGGCCGGTCCCGTAGGGCCTCGCCGAGTCGACGCTCGGACAACCCCAACCCGTAGTGCGGAGCGGTGTCGAAGTACCGCACCCCGGCGTCCCAGGCAGCGTCGACAGCCGCTCGGGCCGAGGCGTCGTCGACCTCACGATAGAGATTGCCGATCTGCGAACCACCAAACCCGACTTCGGTGAGCTTCGGCACTCTCGACGTCTCTCGGGTTCGCATCCCAGCCTCCTTGATCGGGAACACGCAACATCTGATGTATCTGCGAAAGGCAGCTAGCGCGCTATCGCTTCTATGCGCAAACGAGAAAGCCGCGCACCGTGATGCCCGACTATACATCTGATCTATAACCGATTCTGCCCTTAGGATTGAAGGGTCGTCGCTTTCGGCGTCACTCACTGGAGAGGAACCGGTTCTTGCGCGCACTCCATTATGTTTCGGCCCGCACCGTCGCACCCGTCGAGCTGGAGCAGACTGCTCCGGTCGGCGGCGAGGTGCAGATTCGGGTCGCTTATACCGGCCTCTGCGGAACTGATCTGCACATCTTCCACGGCGACATGGACGCTCGTGTCACCCACCCGCTCGTCTTCGGGCACGAGATGAGCGGAGTCGTCGAGGCGGTCGGTGACGGTGTCGCCGATTGGGTAGCGGGAGACCGCGTCACCGTTATGCCGCTCGCGTGGGACGGAACCTGCCCGGCATGCCGCGCCGGCAACGAGCACATCTGCCAGAATCTCGACTTCATCGGCATCGACTCGCCCGGCTCCCTCCAGGAGTTGTGGAACGTTCCCGCCTCGACCCTCGTTCGCCTCCCCGACGATCTCTCGCTGCGGGACGCGGCCCTGGTGGAGCCCGTCGCTGTCGCCGTCCACGACGTACGTCGGTCGGAACTGGCGGCCGGCGACAAAGCGGTCGTCATCGGGGGCGGCCCCATCGGCGTGCTCATCGCCACCGTCGCCCGGCACTTCGGCGCAGAGGTTGTCGTGATCGAGCCGGACGCGCGCCGACGCGGATCCATCGCAGACCTGGGTTTTTCAACCGTCGATCCCCGCGCTGTCGACCAGGTCGAATGGGTGGAAGAGTGGACATCCAGCGCGGGCGCTGACGTCGTCTTCGAGGTTTCCGGCGCTCCCGCCGCGGTGAAAGGCATGACCGCGCTCGCGAAGGTCCGCGGGACGATCGTGGTCGTCGCAATCCACCCTCAGCCGCGCGAGATCGATCTGCAGCGGGTGTTCTGGCGAGAACTGCGCCTGCTCGGGGCCCGCGTCTACCAACGTCAGGACTTCGAGGCCGCTGTGGACCTGCTCGCGGGGGGCGGTATCCCCACCGACGCCGTCATCACGGGCATCGTGGATCTCGAGAACACCGGCGAGGCATTCGAGCAGCTCGAGGGCGGTCAGGCCCTGAAGCTCCTGGTTGCGATCGGGGGCGAGCGATGACCGCCGCGCTGTTCGACCTCTCGGGGCTGACGGCCGTGGTCACCGGCGCCAGCCGCGGCATCGGCCTGGCCATGGCCGATGCTCTGGCTTCGTCCGGCGCAGACATCGTGGCTGTGAGCAGCCGCGTGGCCGCGTCCGAGAGCGCCGTCTCGCGTGCTGTGCGAGCGCATGGTCGCGGCTTCACGTCGCTGGCGTGCGACTTCTCCGACCGAGCAGCCGTGGAAGAACTCGCCGCCGTGCTGCGCGAGCGGCACGTGGACATCCTCGTGAACAATGCCGGGACGATCGAGAGGCAGCCCGCTGCCGAGCACGACATCGCCCTGTGGGACCGCGTTCTTCAGGTGGACCTCAGTAGCCCGTTTCTCCTCACCCAGGCGGTGGCGCGCGGGATGCTGGCTCGCGGCAGGGGCAAGGTGATCTTCACGGCCTCACTGCTGAGCTTCCAGGGCGGCATCAACGTCCCCGGCTACACGGCCGCGAAGTCCGGCATCGCCGGACTCACGAAGGCTCTCTCGAACGAGTGGGCGCCGCACGGCGTCAACGTCAACGCCATCGCTCCCGGCTACATCGCCACCGACAACACCGCCCCGCTTCGCGGCGACGCCGAGCGGTCGACGAGCATCCTCGAGAGGATCCCAGCGGGGCGCTGGGGCGAAGCATCCGATATCTGCGGCGCAACGGTCTTCCTGGCATCCCGCGCTTCCGACTACGTCAACGGCATCACGCTCCCCGTAGATGGCGGGTGGCTCGGACGATGAGCGGATGGCTCGCCTCCCGGCCGATCATCCCGGTTGTCGTGAGCGACGCCCCGGAGGTCGCCGCCGACCTCGCGGACGCCCTCGACGCCGGCGGCGTGACGTGTGCAGAAGTCACCCTGCGCACCCCGCGGGCTCTGGAGATGCTGGCGGCCATGGCCGCTCGCGCACCCGCCGGGTTCGCCGTCGGTGCGGGAACGGTGCTCGACGTGTCTCAGGTGGACGCGGTGGCCGATGCCGGGGCATCCTTCGTCGTGAGCCCCGGATACGATCCGGAGATCGTCGATCGCGCACGCGCGCTGGGCATGGACGTGCTGCCGGGCGTGGCGAGCGCGACGGAGGTGCAGCGCGCCAGACGCGATGGTGTTGAGACGTTGAAGTTCTTTCCCGCCGATCGGTTAGGACGGTGGGAGACAATCGCCGCCTTCGCAGCGGTCTTCGACGGCGTCGGGTTCGTCCCCAGCGGAGGCGTGGGAGCCGACGATCTCGGCCGCTATCTCTCGCTGCCGGCCGTTCCTGCCGTCAGCGGTAGCTGGCTGGCGCCGCGGCGTGAACTCGACGCCGGCGACATCTCCGCGGTGGCGGAACGCAGCCGGTCCGCCATCCGTATCGCGGCTGAGGCCAGCCCGAGCGGTCGGTCCGAATGATGAGCGAAGGCGTGGTGGAGAAAGGCCTCATCACGTTGGGTGAGACGATGGCGCTCTTCCGCCCCGCACATCCCGGCGAGGGCGATCGTGGGGACGATTACCGGATGTCGTTCGGCGGAGCCGAGAGCAACGTCGCCATCGGGGTTGCGCGCTTGGGCGGCTCGGCGACCTGGATAGGTCGCACCGGCGACGATGTCGCGGGTCGCCGAATCGTCCGGGAACTCCGCGCCGAGGGCGTGCTCGTCCGCGCTCATGTGGATGCCGATGCCGGCACCGGCGCGATGATGAAGTCCGAAGCCGCCCCCGGACACACCGCCGTCCAGTATTGGCGCTCGGGCAGCGCCGGGAGCAGGCTCGCGCCATCAGATGTCGATGCCGATCTGGTGTCCTCCGCGCAGCTCGTGCACGTCACCGGCATCACCGCCGCCATCTCCGACTCGGCACGCGATGCTGCCCTCGCCGCGATCGATGCGGCCACAGAGGCGGACGTCCCCGTCAGTTTCGATGTGAATCACCGACCGTCGCTCTGGCGCGGGACGGATCCGCGACCGCTCTACCGCGAACTCGCCGCATCCGCTCAGTTCGTCTTCGCCGGACGCGACGAGGGGGCGCTGCTGGTGGGAGACGGTACCGACGAGGAGATCGTCACCCGCCTCGCCGCGCTCGGCGCGACCACGATCGCCCTGAAGCTCGGCGCCGCGGGTACCCTTGTGCTCCACGAAGGTCGGATGCTCCGGCGGTCCGCGATTCCGATCGTTCCACGCGACACGGTCGGCGCCGGCGACGCATTCGTGGCTGGTTTCCTCGCCGAGTGGATGCGCGCGGAACCTATCGAGAAATGCGTCTCTACCGCGGTGAGTGCCGGCGCCTTCGCCTGCCTGGGCGGGGGCGATTGGGAAAGCCTTCCCGACCGGCGCCAGCTGAGCCTTCTGCAGTCCTCCGGATCGGACCCCGTCTCTCGATGAGAGTCGGGGTCCGATCCCTCAGAGCGATGTGAGCGGGACGGCGCGGGGCCGATCCGCCGCGGGGCCGAGGTCCAGGCGTCGACCCTGCGCGGACGATTCGATCATCGTCTCGATGATCTCCAGGGCGTGCAACGCAAATACCGCGTCGGCGCGCGGAACCTCGCCGGCCGGGGTGCGGTGGAAGTCGAGCAGTCCGTACCCGCGTGAGCTGTTCTCGTAGCCGGCCGAGACGGGAAGCGACTTCCAGTCCTCGCCCCGGAGTTTGACGGACGTGGTTCCCGAGAACTCGTTCGGGTCGGGCACGAGCAGTGATCCTTCCAGGCCGTGCACCTCGATCGGAACCGCGCGCGTACCCACGGTGTCAAAACTCATCGTCAGCGTCGTGACCGCACCTCCGACATGTTCGAGCAGCCCTGTGATGTGCGTGTCGGTGAGGACGGGCACTCGCTCGCCGGCGCGTGGGCCCGTCGCAATCACGCGCTCCTGGCGGGGACGAGACGCCGATGCGGATACGCGCGCGACGGGTCCGAGCAACGTGATGAGGGCATGCAGGTAGTAGGGACCCATGTCGTAGAGGGGACCGCCGCCCGGTGCGTAGTAGAAGTCGGGGTTGGGGTGCCAGGCTTCGTGCCCCGGGATCGCCATCGTCGCCGTTGCCGCGATCGGGCGCCCAATGAGCCCCTCGTCGATGGCCCGACGCGCGGTCTGTATGCCGGTGCCGAGCACGGTGTCCGGCGCGCAGCCGATCCAGAGGCCTCGTTTCTCGGCCAGTTCGAGCACCGTCCGCGCCTCCGCGACCGTGACGGTGAGCGGCTTCTCTCCGTAGACGTGCTTGCCCGCGTCCAGCGAACGAATCGCGACCTCGGCGTGCGCCGCGGGGATGGTGAGGTTCAGGACGATATCGACGTCAGGATCCGCCAAGAGTTCGTCGACGCTCCCCCCGGGAACCCCTTGTGCCTCTCCGGCGGTGGCGGCCCGCTCGACATCCACGTCGGCGACGCGCACTAACCGCACTTCGTCGCGGATCTGCTGGAAGGTGTCGAAGTACATGCGCGAGATGAAGCCGGCGCCGACCAGCCCCACCCGGAGAGGTGCGTCAGAGTTCATCGGCTTGCCCATAGGAGTCCTCTTTCTATGATTGTGCGAACGGGCGGCTCGTTCAGGATGTCGAGCTTGTGTCCCGCGGTGCAGACGAAGATGCGCCCGGCCCCCCAGAGACGAGTCCACACGACCGGAACCGTGAATGATCGGGTCCACGCGTCGAACGGGCGGTGCACGATCTGCGTGGTCGCCAGCACGTCGTTGTATGCGTCGGAGAGCACCCAGTACTGCTCGGTGTGCAGGTCGAAGTCCTCGATCCCCTCGACGATCGGATGCTCCCGGCGGTCGCCGACGATGTTCACGGCGAAGTCGAGGTAGTGATCGGACTGCTGGCCGATGCGCTCCTCGTGCGGCACGGCCGCGTGGTGCGCGAACTGCCCCCCGATGAGTTGCAGGTAGTCCGCGCTGTTGCGATAGGAGTCCGCGATGCCGCCGTGCCAACCGGCGAGACCCGCACCCCCGACCACGGCCCGCGTGAGCCCGGCGAGTTCCTCATCGGCGATCGTGTTCATGGTGTTGACCTGCACGATGAGGTCGACCGAAGACATGACCTCCTCGTCTGCATAGACCGCGGTGCCCTCTTCGACGCGAATGTCGTAGCCCTGGGTCACGAGGAACGGCATCACCGACTCGGTGGTCTCGATCGGTTCGTGCCCGTCCCAGCCGCCGCGCACCACCAAAGCCACTTTGGCTTCTTTCATCGCACGGGCTCCCGATCGCTCGCTGTATCGGCGCTTCACTGACGCCGCCCGACTTACCCTACTGGAAATCATCGAACGTATTTGTATAGAGATGGCTTCAATTACACCTAGATCGCCATGATTGAACGAGCTGACGGAGAATTCGTCGAACATACTGGCCGGATACTTGGCTAGGATACAAACATCCGATCTTTATCGTGAGCGTCGCATCCGCTGCAGATCGATGCGGATTCGGGAGCGGATTTCGGAGCATCAGCCGAACGAAGAAGTTCCCCCGGCTATCTATGAAGGAATGATTGATGACGACCATCACCGGTGTCCGCGTACACGACGTGCGCTTCCCCACCTCGCTCGACGCCGCCGGCTCCGACGCGATGAACAAGGATGGCGACTATTCCGCCGCCTACGTCGTGCTGGAGACGGACGGCGTCCTCTCGGGACATGGATTCACGTTCACGATCGGTCGCGGGAACGATCTGTGTGTCGAAGCCGCGCGCCAGCGAGCCCAACCCCTCATCGGGCGAGACGTCGACGCCATCCTGGACGACCTGGGCGGCATCTACCGCGAACTGGCATCCGATTCCCAGCTGCGCTGGCTCGGGCCCGAGAAGGGCGTCGTGCACCTGGCGATGGCTGCTGTGATGAACGCCGTGTGGGACATGGCCGCTCGCCGCGCCGGGGTGCCCCTCTGGCAACTCCTCGTCGAGATGAGCCCCGAAGAGCTCGTCGACGCGGCCGACCTGCGCTATCTGTCGGATGCGCTCACACGCGACGAGGCTCTCGAGATCCTGCGTGCGGGCCATCCCCATCGACAGCAGCGAATCGGCGAGTTGCAGATGCGTGGCGGGTACCCGTGCTACACGACGAGCGCGGGATGGCTCGGATACTCGGATGACAAGCTTCGCGCCCTGCTGCGCGAGGCCGTCGCAGACGGCTATCGACACTTCAAGCTCAAGGTCGGCCAGGACCTCGACGAAGATCGGCGCCGACTTCGGATTGCGCGCGAGGTCATCGGCTGGGACGCAGAACTGATGATCGACGCCAACCAGGTGTGGGATGTGCCGCAGGCCATCGATTGGATCAATTCGCTGGCCGAGTTCCGTCCTCTGTGGATCGAAGAACCGACGAGTCCGGACGATGTGCTCGGTCATGCGGCCATCCGTCGTGGCGTGGCACCGATCGGGGTTGCTTCCGGCGAACACGGCATGAATAGGGTGCTCTTCAAGCAGATGTTCCAAGCCGAGGCCCTCGACTTCTGCCAGCTGGATTCGGCGCGTCTTGCCAGCGTGAACGAGATCCTCTCGGTCTACCTGATGGCGCACAAGTTCGGCGTACCGGTGTGTCCGCACGCCGGGGGCGTCGGCCTGTGCGAACTCGTGCAGCACCTCTCCATCTTCGATTACGTCGCGGTGTCGGGATCGCTCGACCAGCGCCTCACCGAGTACGTCGACCACCTGCACGAGCACTTCGTCGATCCGGTGGAAGTTGCCAACGGGCATTACGTGCTGCCCTCACAGCCGGGCTACAGCGCCGAGTTGCATCCAGCAACGATCGAGCAATACCAGTACCCGCACGGCACCTATTGGCTCGATCGCAGCACCGAGAACGTCTTGGTGGTCTAGACCGGCAATTCGGGTCCGAACGCCTGAGGAAAGCTGTCCTCCACCGGATGCTCCGCGGCGAACAGCTCGACACCGAGCAGGTGTGCCGCCATCCGGATGCGGGCACGTTCCGCATCGCGGGTGCGGAGCGCTGCGAGTATCGCCCGGTGGTCGGCGTGGGCCTCTCCGACGGAGTCTCGTTCGGTGATGGCCCGCCAAAGTCGGCCACGCAGGGTTCGCGTCATCAGACTGTCGATGAGAGCGGCGAGCGCGGCGTTGCCACTGGCCAGAGCGATCCGGCGGTGAAAGGCCGCGTCGGCGTCGATGAAGGACTCGGGGCCCAGTTCACCCGTCGCCAGTCCGGCGTCGATCTCGGCCAGTATGCCCTCCAGCTCGTCCAGCTCATCGTCGCTGAGACGCACAGCCGCGAGGCCTGCAGATTCCGTCTCGAGCACGCGGCGCACCGCGAGGATGTCGACGGACCTCGTCGCCTCCTGCAGGCCGGCCCAGAACTCGAGGGGTCTAAGGAGCGAGACGGGGTCGAGTTGGGTGACATACGTGCCGTCGCCCTGACGCGTTTCGAGAACGCCCAGGGTGGCGAGGGAGCGGACAGCCTCTCGGAGCGATCCCCGGGAGACACCGAGCTGTGCAGCCAGATCCTTCTCGATGGGAAGTCGATCGCCCGCCTTGAGCTCGCCCGCAGCGATCATCCGCTTGACGTGGTCGATCACATGGCCGGATCGCGATCCCGCACCTGTCGGGAAATCGTCATTGTCTGCGGCCACGCAGTCAGTGTACGGGGGTTGCAGAGGAAGACCCAGAGATCAGATAAATAAAGACACCGATCTGGGCGCAGCCACGAAAGCGGGCGCACTATTCGGCCATATAGATGATTCCGGCTGCGCATCGACAATCGCCAGGCTTATAATCATCAGACCAATGCCGCAACCTGGCTGCGTAACGGGTTGTCGAAGAAGACGGGCCAATTGAGGAGAAGTCATCATGAACGAGGGCGCAGCACACGCTCGTCGATTCGGCGGGACCGTGTTGACGAAAGGGCGGGCGGCCTCGCCCGGCCCCTCGCGCTCTGTCTCCGTCGTCCGCCTCCGTTCCGGGTGCATGACGCGCCCTCGGCGTCCGCGATTCGGCGGGCGCCTCGTCCTCCGCCGACACCAGATGGAGCATTTGGACGCATGACCACGTCACAGCCCGCCCGCACCCCCTACCGCCGACTCGGCAACAGCGGCACCGCCGTCTTCGAGCAGGCGCTGGGAACCATGACATTCGGCAGTGAGGCCGACGAGCCCGCATCGCACGCGATCATCGATTCCTACGTCGCTGCAGGCGGCAACCTGATCGACACGGCAGACATCTACAGCGAGGGTCGCAGCGAAGAGATCATCGGTCGCTGGCTCGCCGCCCACCCTTCCGAGGCTGCGGGGATCGTGCTGGCAACCAAGAGCCGCTTCCCCACGGGACCCGGGCCGAACGATGTGGGCACCTCGCGACGACATCTCCGCATCGCCCTCGAGTCGTCTTTGCGCCGCCTCGGCGTCGAACACATCGACCTGTACCAGATGCACGCCTGGGATGCGATCACCCCGCTCGACGAGACGCTGAGGTTCCTCGACAACGCCATCTCAGCGGGCAAGATCGGATATTACGGATTTTCGAACTTCACCGGGTGGCAACTGACCAAAGCGACCATGCTCGCTGAAAAGCGCGGCTGGAGCGCTCCCGTGACATTGCAGCCCCAGTACAGCCTGTTGGTCCGAGGGATCGAGCACGAGATAGTTCCGGCGGCCCTAGACGCCAGCATCGGCCTCCTTCCCTGGTCGCCCCTCGGTGGCGGATGGTTGAGCGGCAAGTACATTCGCGATGTGCGGCCGGAGGGTGCGACCCGCTTGGGAGAGAATCCCCAGCGCGGCATGGAGGCCTGGGAGCAGCGGAACGCGGACCCCCGGACCTGGCAGATCGTCGACGCGGTGGCGGAGGTCGCCGAGGCGCACGGTGCCTCGTCCTCGCAGGTGGCGCTGGCATGGCTCGCGGCGCAGCCTGCCGTCACCTCCGTCATCCTGGGGGCGCGATCCGTGGAGCAACTGCGCGACAATCTCGGCGCGATCGAACTCGAACTCGCCACCGATGAGTTGGAGACGCTCACCGCGGTCAGCGCGCCCTCAATCGATGACTACCCCTACGGCACGCCCGGGAGGGCGCAACGCCACCGAGGGCTCAGCCGGTGATTCGTCAGGGCCTGAATGACGGATGGCGATTCCGTGCTCGGTTCGCCGGCTCCGACAGCGAGGACCCGACCGAAGAGGTCACCGTTCCGCATGACGCGGTCGTCTCGACAGTTCGCCGAGACGACCCCGAGCTCCGCGCGACCGGCTACTTCGCCGGCGGCGCCTGGGAGTACACCAGGGTCATCGACGCACCGGAAGAGTGGCGCGGGCGCACCGTTCTGCTGGAGTTCGAGGCTGTGTACCGCTCGGCGGCGGTGTACGTCAACGGAGACCTCGTTGGCCACCGCCCCGCCGGGTACTCCACCTTTTCGGTCTGTCTCGACGGCTACCTCCGCTACGGTGCCGAAAACACGATCCGCGTCGAAGCGCGGGCCCACCGTGACTCGAGGTGGTACTCGGGTGGGGGTCTCATCCGGCCGGTGTGGCTGGTCGTCGCCGACCCGGTCCATATTGCTCTCGATGGCGTCACCGTGACGACTCCAGACATCGACAATCAGTACGCGATGATCGAGGTCGATACGACGCTGGAGAACGGCGACCGTCTTCCATCGACGTGCCGGCTGCGAACTCGCATCCTCGATCCCGAGGGCCTGGAAGTCGCCACCGACGAGATCCCGGTCACGATATTGCCCGGCGAAGACGCCACCACTCATCAGCGACTGCTGATCTCGCGCCCCCGTCGGTGGTCCGTCGAATCACCCGCGCTGTACCGGGTCGAGTCGACCCTGCTGTCCGGCGAGCAGGCCCGCGACATCGCTTCGACAACCTTCGGCGTCCGGCATCTGACACTCGACGCCGTGCGAGGTCTGCGGATCAACGGCGCGACCGTGAAGCTGCGGGGCGCGTGCGTTCACCACGACAACGGCGTCATCGGGGCCATGACGATAGATCGGGCGGAGCACCGCCGTGTGGAGATCCTGAAAGCCGCCGGATTCAATGCCATCCGCAGCGCCCACCAGCCGATGAGTCGCGCGATGCTCGAGGCCTGCGACCGACTGGGTGTCCTGGTCATGGACGAGCTGACGGACATGTGGACGCGGACCAAGCACGACTTCGACTACGCGCTCGCGTTTCCCGACTGGTGGCGCGCCGACCTCGCCGCGATGGTGCGGAAGGATCGCAATCACCCGAGCGTTTTCGCCTATTCGATCGGCAACGAGATTCCGGAGATCGGAACGGGAGCCGGCGCGGCGTGGGTGCGGCGACTCGCCACCGAGACGAGGACGCTCGACCCGACACGCTTCGTCACGAGCGGCGTCAACGGCGCGCTTCTGGTCATGGCAGACGAGATCGACGGAGACAACGAGGACCTCGTCGAGTGGGCGCGAGCGGAGGTGACCGAGATCAACGGCATGATGGCCTCGCTCGCCGACCGGATGAACGCGCTGGGCGTCTCTGCGGCGGTGACCGCGCTGACCGCCGAGCCGCTCGCCGCCCTCGATATCGCTGGACTCAACTACTTGGACTCGCGCTACGCGCCCGATCACGACGCCTTCCCCCACCGCGTGATCGTGGGGACCGAGACGTTCCCGACGCGCATCGACGAGCTGTGGTCGTCCGTCCTGGCCAACGACCACGTGATCGGCGACTTCACGTGGACCGGCATGGACCATCTCGGAGAGCCAGGGATCGGGCGGCCGCATTATACGGGTCAGCGACAACGCCGGTGGCACTCTGGCGAATTACCCGTGGATCGCGTCCTGGGCGGGCGACATCGACATCACCGGCAGGCGACGCCCCGCGTCCTACTACCGCGAGATCGTGTTCGGGCTGCGCTCCACTCCGTACATCGCGGTCCGAAACCCGGCGACCCTCGGACGGGAAAGAAGGCCCGCGCCGTGGTCATGGACAGACAGCTCCGCAAGCTGGACCTGGCCCGGGTTGGAAGGGGCCCCGGTAGAGATCGAGGTGTATAGCGATGCCGACGAGGTCGAGCTGTTCGTGAACGGCGTATCGGCGGGGACGCTGCCGTGCGGCCCGCCACACCGGTACCGAGCCGTTTTCACGACGGTGTACGAGCCCGGCGCCGTCGAGGCCGTCGCTCGCCGTGGCGATCATCGGGGCGAGTACTGCGCGCTTCAGACGTCACGGGCATCTCGGCACATCGTCATCCGACCAGACCGCACGCACGTCACCGCGGATGGCAGTGACCTCGTCTTTCTCGATATCGAGGTCGTCGACGAACACGGCACGTTGGCCGGCGACGACGAAGAACCCCTCGAGATAGAGGTGCGTGGTGTCGGTCGCCTGCGGGGCTTCGGCTCGGCAGCGCCCGTCACATCAGAGTCCTATACCGACGAGCGACAGCGCGCGTTCCGCGGCCACGCGCTGGCCGTGGTGCAGCCGACCCGCCCCGGCCGCATCGACGTGACCGTGCGCGGCCAGCGTCTCGGTTCGGCGACCACGTCCATCGAGGTCGACGCGAACTGAGTCACCCGCGGCCAGTTCGCCGACCGGCATGTGCAATCCACCGCACCCGCAGCGTGCGCGCTGCTGGCTCGTCAGGTAGCTCGAGCACGATGTCGCCAACGCTCGCGTCCCAGTGAACGTTCGTCGGCAGACTCGTCGGAAAGACGACATCAACGACGCACGTCCGACCGGGTACGGGATCGAGGGGCACGCGCACCGTGTTGGAACCGGATCGACGCCAGACGGTGAGCAGTTCTCCTTCGGTATCGCGCAGCCCCAGTGCGACGACGGGGTCGTGCCATCCCGGCAGTCCGAGGGGCCAAAACGGCAGTGCCTTCGGGATGCGTGGACGCGTCGCCCTGTACGCCAGGGTGCCCTCCTGAACCAGACGCATCTGAGCGTCGGAAAGCCGATCGATCCGGCCGGCAAGGTGGACTCGACCCAGGAGAGCGCTCGCGACCGTAAAGACGATCCGTTCATCCGTCCATGACGGGTCCGGATACGCCCACACGGCGCCCTGCTCGGGGGTCACGGTGGTCGGGGCCGCCGCCGCGATCGCCGCAGTGAACAGCGGATCCTGATTGTCGCTCGTCGATTGCACCGGATGGACGGACAGCGTGGCGGCATCCATTCGCTGGCCTCCACTCGCGCAGCTCTCGATGACGAGGCCCGGGTGGCGGTCCATGAGGTCACGTACCCAGGCAAGCAACGCACGCTGATGACCCAGCTGACCGTCGCCGGGGCTGTCGGCGTTGACGTCGGTGCCCTGGGTAACGTCCATGTTGTAGTCGAACTTGAGGTACCCGAGGCCCAGGTCGGCGATCAGTCGCTCGACCGCTCCGTCGATGTGGGCGAGCGCTGCAGGATGCCGCAGATCGAGCTGCAGCCGCCCCGACTCGATGACGAGCTCACCGTTTCGTTGGAAGAACGCATCCGCGGGCAGTTGCCGAGCGACGGGGCTTTCGACCGACACCACCTCGGGCTCCAGCCACAGGCCGGGCACCATGCCCGCTTCGCGAATGAGGCGAGTGATCGCGTCGAAGCCGTCCGGGAACCGTCGAGACGATGGTTCCCAAGAACCCAGATCGTGCCACCACTGCCCTCCGTCGGTGTACCAGCCCGAATCGATGCAGTACACCTCGGCGCCCGCCCGAGCCGCCGCGTCGATGAACGGCGGAAGATTCTCAAGCGTGGGATCTCCCCCGAGGGCGTTCATGTAGTCGTTGACGATTACCGGGAGGTTCTCGTTGTCGGGGTGCGGTCGACGAGTCCGACGTCGCGCCGCGGTCAAAGCGCCGAAAATGTCGTCGTCACTTCCGCCCACCACCAACGTCGCCGGCACAGACGCAAACCGCTGTCCCGGCTGCAACCGCCGCATCCACGCGGCAGACTGATCGGTCGGGCCACCGGCAACCAGATACAGAGCGTCGCCCTGGTCGCCGATCTCCCATCGCCACGCCCCGTTGTGTTCGATCTGCCATAGCAGCGAGCGACCATCTGAGGCCCGGGAACGCAGAATCCCCATGGGCAGGTGACCCCCCGTGGACCAGCTTCCCCTCTGCCCGAGGCTGAAGGACGCGCGAGAACTCGGGATGCCCCAGTCCCGCAGCGCCGTGTCATCCAGTCCGAGCTCCGCGGGTGTTCTCCGTTGCCAGACCATCTCTCGGAACCACGTGTTATGGGCGAAACTGACGTCGTGATCGTGCCACCACGACGCACCAGGCTCCGACATCCCGCCGAGGGCCACGGATGAGACCGCGCGAAGATCGACGGCCTCGTGACCGGCGATGATCTCCGTCTCGCAACGGAGGACCGGAAGGTCGGGCCAGGCGGACCATTGCGCTCTCACCTGGATTCCCGAGACGCCATCACGCGCTGTCACCTCGAGATGAGCCATGTCACCATCGGCCCAGGTGCGGTGGCCTGTCGTTCGCAGCCGAAGTCCGACGGCGCTTCCCATCAGGCGCTCCGAGGATGACGTGCCCGAGCCTTCTCCGCCGATATGGACCTCGGCGATCGGGATGGCCGAGCCCTCTCCCGACATGAGGTCGTCGCCGACGCGGGCAAGGCGTCGAATGGACGGCGCGCGGTCCGTCGGAAGGTCGAGGTCCAACTCGAGGGCACCCGGGCGCCAGCTGAGGCGGTGCGGATCCGTCACGATGTCTTAGCCCTTCACGGCGCCCACGAGGATCCCCTTGTTGAAGAATCGGGCCACAAACGGGTAGACCAGCATCACCGGGACCGTCGAGATCACGATGAGCGAGTACTTCATCAGGTTGGCCAACTGCTGGCGCTCCATGGCTGCCGCCGCGTCCAGACCGGGCGCCGTCTGGTTCAGGATAAGGACGTTGCGAAGCACGAGCTGCAACGGATACAGATCCTCATTCCGGAGGTAGAGCAGCGCGTCGAAGTACGAATTCCACTGGTAGATCGCGTACATCAGCGCGATGACGGCGAGGAGCGGCTTCGACAGTGGGAGGACGACCGTCCACAAGAATCTCAGATCGCTCGCTCCGTCCAATTGCGCCGCCTCGTAGAGTTCGTCGGGGATCGACGTGCGGAAGAACGCGACGGCGATGATGACCTGCCACACCCCAATGGCCTGCGGCAGGATGAGCGCCCAGCGGGTATCGAGCATGCCGAAGTTCTGCACGACCAGGTAGGTCGGGATGATCCCCCCGGCGAACAGCATGGTGAAAATGACGAACAGGGTGATGCCGCGACGCCCCCACAGCGCAGTGCGCGAGAGAGGATAGGCGATCGCGACGGTCAGAGTGAGGCTGATCGCCGTTCCCACGACGGTGTAGAACAGCGAGTTGCCGAACCCCGTGAGAATCGAGCTGTCACTCAGTGCGCGCTGATAGCCCTCGAGCGTGAAGTCGACCGGCCAGAACGCCACACGACCGGAAGAAACCGCCAGGGGGTCGCTGAAGGAGCTGGCGACGATCCATATCAAGGGAAGCAGGACGCACAGCAGCAACGTGGTCAGCAGGATGTACACGCCGGCCATGAAGACGCGGTCGGTCGAAGACTCTTTGATGCGCCGAGATCGCTTGCGCTCGTTCGTTCGAGGCTCGCGAGGCACCGAGGCCTCGACTCTGGGCTCTTGTGCGGTCGAGTTCACCACAGTCCGTTTCCTGTCAGTCGTTTGACCAGCGCGTTGACCCCCAGCAGCAGGACCAGATTGATCACACCGTTGAAGAGACCGATGGCTGCGGCCTGGCTGAAGTCGGCCCCCAGCAAACCGACCTTGTATGTGTACGTCGGGATGATCTCGGATTGCGAGATATTCAGGCTGTTCTGCAAGAGATACGCCTTTTCGAACCCGATGGCCATGACGTTGCCGACGCCGAGCACCAGGACGATCATGGCGGTCGGCAGAAGGCCAGGGATGTCGACGTTGAGAATCTTCTGCCATCGGCTGGCGCCGTCGACGCGAGCCGCCTCGTACAGCGTTGGGTCGATTCCCGCGAGGGCCGCCAGGTAAATCACGGCGGAGTAACCCATCGTCTGCCAGATGTCGCTGACGACATAGATATGGCGGAAGAAGTCGGGGTCGCTCAGGAAGTCGATGGTGCCGAGCCCGAAGAACTGCGTGACGTCTGCCGCTATCCCCATGCGTGGAGAGAGGAACAGGATCGTCATCGACACAACGACGACCGTGGAGATGAAGTACGGCGCATACGCCACCATCTGCACGGTGGACTTGAAGAACTTCAAGCGCACTTCGTTGAGCGCGAGCGCGAGGATGATCGGGACCGGGAAACTCGCGAGGACGACGTACGCCGACAAGATGAAGGTGTTCTGCAGGACGGGCCAGAACACCGGGTTCGCGAAGAAACGCTCGAAGTGCTTGAGCCCGGCCCAGTCGCTCCCCCACACACCGTCTACAACGTTATAATCCTTGAACGCGATAACGGTATTGAGCATCGGCACGTACTTGAAGATCACAAAGTACGCGAGCGGCACCAGCAGGAGCAGGTACAGCTGCCAGTGCCGGCGGAAGCTGCGCTTGAGGCCCTTGATGCCCCGCGAGTTCTTCTCCGTCCGGAACTCTCTGGTCACCCCGCCGACGTCCAGACCGGCTCCGCCGGGTATCACCATGTCGATCCCCGCCGTTCGCCGACGAAAGGTCGCACACTCGTCTTCGGGTGGTTGAAGCTCAGACGGTGTGTCATCGGCTGTGGCATCCTTTCTGCAGCACTGCAGGCTCAAACAAACCCTAAACGTCGGATCAATAAGTGTCAATAAGTGGATCAAACGAGGGCGATTGGCCCTAAGCAAATGATCCATCCGTCATTGATCTAATCTTTAGACTACTGCCGTCGGCGAGCACTCCACCCGCTCATGCCTGCGTCGACCAGGTGAGTTTCACCTCACCGGACCCTAGGTCGACGGTCTGAGTGAGGCCATCCGGGCCGATGACCGCAACGAGGTCGTCTTTTCGCGCTGCCTCCGAGCCGGGAGCCGTCCGAAGCGTAGCGGACGCTCGGTCGGGACCCCACGCGAGGTGTTCGACGATGACGCCTCCGCGTGCCCGCACGCCACGGATCGAACCCGAGGGCCAGGACGACGGCACGGCGGGCAGGAGCGCCAGCGTGCCAGGGCCGGACTGCACGAGCATCTCGATCACGATCCCGGGCAGCCCGCCGCTGGCGTCGACATTGAAGATCGCGTCTCCATCGTGTGTGGAAACGGAGTTCGGGCGCCAGTAGTCGCGAGCCAGGGACTCGACGCAGCGCCGCGCGGCATCGGCGTCGCCCAGACGCGCCGCGGCCAGGCCGAGTCCGACCAGGCCGAAGGCCATCTCATTGCGGCCGCGGGGCGGAGCCCAGGGCTTCTCCTCACGCCAGGCGAGTTTGCGAGCGATTGTCTGCCGAGCCGCCTCGCGAAGTTCCGGAGATGCAGCGGCCTCGTCCTCCTCGTACCAGAACGGGTATAGCTGAGAGACGTGCCGGTGCGCCATCTGCTCCGCGATGGTCTCATCGAGCCACTCCGCGAACGTGCCGTCCTCCGCGACCCGATACGGAGGGAGCGAGTCAGCGAACGATCGCCAACCGTCGCGATCCGCGTCTTCGCCGAGCACATCGGCAATCCTGATCGCCAGGCGCGCCGCGTCTCGGAACGCGGCGATGTCCATGGTGGCATCGACGGCGATCGGATTCGTCCTGTTGCCCGGCGCGTTCTCGGGCGAGTACGAGGGCGCGAAGTGCAAGTTGCCGTCATGGGCAGGAAAAGCGACACCCATCCCGAAGCTCATCACGTTCTGGGCAAGAGGCCACGCGTACTCGCGCAACGTCGCGACATCGCCCGTCACGGCAAACTGGTCCCACGCCATCCGGAGCACCCATGCGCCGCCGGCGATCCAGAACTGGTGCGGAAAGTCCGCGGCGAAGTGGTTGCTGTTGCCATGCGAGCTGAATCGCGCGGGCAGCATCCATCCCGGCGCACCGAACACACGCTCGGCGTTCGCCGCGTAGTCATCGACGTGGCGGAAGATCGCCCGCAGATACGAGGTGAAGAGCTCGGGGGTTCCGGACGCGACCAGCGACGCAACCCCGCCGTGCTGCACGTTGCCGTTCTGCGTCCAGTCACCCGACCAGGCCGGACGTCGCGTCCCCTGCCAGATCCCCACCAGGGTTGGCGGCAGCACACCCGTCGACGAGATGATCGTGTGCCGGCCGGCGGCGAACGCCAACTCCACCGCGGAAAGCACAGCCTGCGCATCTCCCCCCCGCGCACGCTCGAGCACCTCGTCGTACGAGATCTCGTCGTCGATGCCGCTCTGCAGATCGAGCGAGGAGGCGCCGAACAGGGAGGCGTGCGTCGTGCCGTCCGGTGCTGTCGCCTGAGCGAGTCCGCCATTCAGCCCGATCCGAATCGGCAGCTGAACCATCTGCCCGGCGCGCAGGTGCAGGCGCACACCCTCCTCGACGACCTCGAAGCTCAAGTCATCGGGCAGATCGATGAGGATCCTCACGTGTCGAGGCGCCCAAGGGCTCGGGGGGTTCTCCTGCACGAACGGCGGAAGAGCGTCCTCATCGACCCGAACGTCGAGCGTCATGGTCCTGCCGAATATCTCGGGGCGAGCGGGGTGGAGGAACGCCCCGTAGTCCGTGGCGAATGGAGCCTCGATAACTGAGGAATCGTCGCCGAGGCCCAAGCCGAGCACGCCCGTGCCTCCTGTATCAGAGACGAGCTGCACCACCATCCCGTTGCTAGCCCTGTCGGGCACGAGAGCGATGCGCGTGCCCGAGCCATCCGCATCCGACCAGCCGACTTCCACGCGGCCGGTCTCGAAGTCACCGGTCCGCCGATAGTCGATCGCCTGCCCCGCCTCATCGGGCGTCCAGCTGAGTTCGGCTATGGAGGTGAATGGATCTGTCCAGATGAAGGTGCCGCGGTAGCCGTCTTCGCGCGCGAGTCTGCCCACAATCGCGGCGGCGGCGTCGGTGTCGCCTGCGAGCGCGGCGGCGCGCACGTCTGTCAGACCTGGTGCGATGCGCGGCGCGCGTTTCGCGGCGTTGACCGGAAGGAAGAACTCCTCGTGACAGACGTGAATCGCGTGACGTGCGGGCGTACCGGACAAGACCGCGCCGATAGACCCCGTACCCGCGACGAGGCCGTGCTCCCAGTCGTCGGCCACGGACGAACTCCAGAAAGAAGTACGACTCGACATGCAAAGCCCCTCGTCATTGAGCGGTTGGCTGATCCGTCCCGCGTCGTGATGCTAGCAAAATCATCTTATGAATTGCGCGGCTAGGGGCGCTCGAATCCGACAATGCACCTCTCTGCCGACACCTCCTTCCGAATCATCTGATATTTCGTCGGAGGGCGGAACCTGGGGCTACAAGGGGCGAGAGACGCACGGAAGGGGTTGATGACAGTCAGCCGTTCGAGGATGTGGAGCTGGGCCTCGACGACGTGGGCGCGCGTGGTGTGACTTCCGATCGCGCAGCCCGTCGCGACAGCTGCTCGAGCCGCAGCGCGGAGGATGCGCTCTTCTGCGGAGGTCATCCTGTCGTCGTTCGCACTCAGCGTGATCCTCGCCGCTGGGGTGTCGGTACCGGCGACACAGTCGTGCAGCTCTCCGAGTCCAATCGGTCAGCTGCGCCGAGGAAGAGCGCCTCGCCCAATCGGGGACCCAGGGCGGGGCTCACGATTGATTCCCGTCGCCAGCGCGAACGGCATTCCGGTCGCCTTCGAGATCGCCTCGACGGCATCCGCTCGGCGCCCGGCTCCCACCGGCGTCTCTTCCACGATCGCCGTGACACAAACGGCGAGTGCGGCCCTCACCTCGGGCTCGATGAGGGCCCGGATCGCGTCGATCGGATGCGCCAGCGAAAGCTCGTGCTCACCCAGAGGTCGAAGGTCGGCCACCACGTGTTCGTGAGCGAGCATCGACCGGACCCTGGCTCGACGCGAGCGGGGCTTGAGTTGTCATCAGCCGCATGGGGTGCATCGTTCTCGGGATGCAAAGTCATCTGATCACTTCACTCCACTTTCCTTACCGAGCCTGCCATCTCTGACCGCCTTGATCGGGGGCAAAGCGGATGAAGTAGCGTGGCTATATGACCACGCGACCTCTGAACCTGCTCGTCTGGAACGAGAACATCCACGAGACTCGGGACGAGAAGGTCATACGAATCTATCCGGATGGCATCCATCGCGTGATCGCGGACGCCCTGCGGCAGCAGCTGCCGCGCTCCGAGGTACGCACCGCGACGCTCGCCGATCCGGAGCACGGCCTGACCGAGGCGGCCCTCGCCGACACCGATGTACTGCTCTGGTGGGGGCATGAGGCACACGACGCGGTCGATGACGTGGTGGTGGAGAGAGTGAAGACGCACGTGCTCGGGGGTATGGGACTCGTCGTGCTTCACTCAGGTCACTGGTCGAAGATCTTCACCAGCCTGCTCGGCACGACGGCCACGTTGCGGTGGAGAAGTTCCGCGGAGCGCGAGCTCGTATGGACCGCCACGCCGGCGCATCCGATCGCGGAGGGCGTGCCCAACCCCATCGTGATCGCGGAGCAGGAGATGTACGGAGAGCCCTTCGACATCCCGAACCCGGACGAAACGATCTTCATCAGCTCGTTCTCCGGAGGCGAGGTCTTCCGCTCGGGCGTCACCTTCGCGCGCGGACGCGGGCGAATCTTCTACTTCAGCCCCGGCGACCAGGAATACCCCGTTTACCACCACCCCGATATCCAGCGCGTGATCGCCAACGGAGTCGAGTGGGCAGCCCCTCGCTCGCGGACACGCGACGTTCCGCACCTGGAGGGTCCGGTGCGGCCCATCTGACGCCCGATTTGCGGCGATACAAACGGCGATTCGGAGAATCGCGTGTGGCGTACCGCGGGCAGCGGCCTTTGTGACTGATTCCCTTCAATCCGCTACTTCGAAGGCAGTTGTTGGGAATTGAGACCCGCGGGATTCGTTGGTTTGAGACTCAATGCAGCTGGGGTGATCTCGGTGAGGTATGCGGTCGAGCTGGACCGGGGACGCTCGTGCCTCTCAGCGTCGCGCGTCGGGTAGCCAGCGTCTGCAGGCCGGGTCAGCCCCGCCTCAGCTCTCGATGGTGGTGCTGACCCTGGCGAGCGCGTTGACCTGTCAACATCGTGCCCGTGACCTGGCTACGCTGCCGATTCGCTCCGCACGGCGGCGCGGATGCTCTCCACTGGGAACTTCGGAGTACGGTCGGCGTACAGAAGACCATTGGTCTCCTGGCCCGTGTCCGTCAATTGCGTATAGCAGAACCCCGCGAGTCCGCTTGCGCCACCAGCCGCTCGTAGGATCGCCGTCACATGGTGCTCGAACGTCTTCGGGTCGGAAGCGGTCGAATAGCCCCAGTCCGCGTCAGACCCGGTGTCGAGGCTGACACCGCCGAACTCGGTGAGCATGACCGGTTGGTCATAGCCCGCTTCGCCCACGGACATGCGCCTGCCGGCAGGACCGAAACCGTCAAGCATAGCTCTGACGTTCGCGCGATCGCCGTAGCGGACCGCAATCACGGCAGGATCTCCCTCGTAGTCATGGATCGTCCAGATGTCGGAGGCGGAGTGTTCCCAGCCATCGTTCGAGATCACCGGACGCGTGCCGTCGAGCGCGCGTGTGAGGTCTGAGATCGACCGGCTGAAGGCCTGCTGCCGGGCATCGTGAGCGATGTGCTGCACCCCCCAGCTTTCGTTCAACGGAACCCACACGATGATCGACGGATGGGACTGGTCCCGGCGCACGATCGCGGTCCATTCCGACACAAGGCTCGTCATCGCGCGGTGATCGAACGCATAGGCGCTTGCCGTCTCGGCCCACACCATCAGTCCCAGCCGATCGGCCCAATACAGGAAGCGCGGGTCTTCCGCCTTCTGGTGCACCCGAGCCGTGTTGAATCCGAGATCAAGGATCAGCTCCACCTCGCGCCGGAGCATCTCCGACGTGGCCGCGAGGTGTGTCTCGGGCCAGTAGTTCTGCGCGAGGACCGCGCGTATCGTCACGGGGCGATCGTTGACGAGAAGCTTCTCGCGAGTGGCCTGCACGCTGCGCAGTCCGAGGTAGCTCGAGACCCTGTCCACGACCGTTCCCGCACGATCCTCCACAGCCACGGTCGCGCTAACCAGCGTCGGTCGCTCGGGCGTCCACAGAAGCTCCTCGTAGTGCTGGCCGTTGAGCTGTGAAGGGATGACTAGCCGAGCCGAGCACACATTGCTGCCCAGCGTCTTGACGGTCGTTTCAGCCAGAATGACGTCGTCGTGAGAGAGGCACACGCGTACCCATGACTCCGGATCGACTACTCCGTGAAGCTCGATGTCCAGCTCAACGGTCGCTGACGGAAGGTCCGTGCGCCACTGGAGACCGCCGATGAATCCCGTCGGCACGCACTCGAGCCAGACCGGCTGCCAGATCCCGGTGGTTCGGTGATACCAGATCGCGTGCGGCTCCTCGTGCCAGTCCTGCTTCCCGCGGAGGACGGAGACATCGCCCGGAGGGTCGACTGCCCGGACGGTGATGAGGTTCTCGGCATCCGAGTCGATGGCTGACGTGATGTCGGCCGTGAACGGGGATTGCCCGCCCTCATGGGTGGCGACCAGGTGGTCGTTCACCCACACCGTCGCGGTGTGGTCGACGGCACCGAAGTGCAGCAGCACCCGGGAGTGCGCTACGTCCCAGCCGGCTTCGATCAGTTCGGTCCGACCGACGCTCCGCCGATACCAGACCGCAGGAAGAAATCCGGTCTCGTTCATTCCGGATGCCGGTGACTCGGGCGGGAACGGAACGATGATCTTCCGGTCGAAGACGACCTGGTGCATTGCGGTTTCGGGCTGGTCGACGCGGGCGAAGTCCCACTCGCCGGAAAGGTCGCACCACGACGAGCGGAGCAGCTGGGGACGAGGGTAGGTGCCATCCTGTGTGAGGGCGTCTTCGCGGCGAGAGCACTCACTCGGCTGGTCCTTTCGTGCTGGCGCGATGCGCGATGGAGTAGTCGATCGTGTGTGTGCCTGGTCTCGGTGGTGCGTCGAACAGGAGGTCGATCGCGCGCCGGGCAAGGGCGGCCGTATCAGGCGACACCGAACTGAGAGCCGGCGTGCTGTAGCGAGCTTCGTCGATGTCATCGAAGCCGATGACCGCGACGTCTTCGGGGATTCGCAGTCCTGAGGTGGTCAGCACGTGCATGGCGCCGAGCGCCAGCAGGTCGTTGAACGCGAAGATCCCGTCCGGGGAGAGTCCGCCGTCGATCAGCTGGTGAGCGGCCTGGGCGCCGTCGACACGGTGGTAGTTGTCGACTTCGATCACCAATCGCTCGTCGAACGGGATGCCGGCTTCGGCCAGGGCGGATCGGTAGCCGGCCAGACGGAGCACCCCCGTCTCGTTGGGTCCCACGGCCTGCGCGCCCACGGCGGCGATGCGGCGGCATCCCTGCGCGAGAAGATGCGAGGTGGCGGCATGGGCTGCTGCGGTGTTGTCCACGCTGACCTGTGGGAACGCGCTGTCGCCGACATGCTCGCCGAGCAGCACCAGCGGCGTGGTGTCGAGGCGTCCGTCGAAGTCGGTGGCTCCGAGCGCGAGCGGGCTCATGATGAGGCCGTCCATCACCGGTGCGTCGATTCCGTCGCTGATGCGTCGTTCCGCGTCGGCCCGCCCGTCGGTCTGGGTCACCATCACCGTGATCGATCGTTCCTGTGCCGCGCGGACCAATTCTGAGGCAAGCTCCGCGAAGTAGGGCTGACTGAGCTCGGGCAGGGCCAGTGCGATCATGCCGCTGCGGCCGCTGCGAAGTTTGCGTGCTGCGGCGTTAGGCCGGTATCCGACTTCGATGATCGCGACCCGAACGCGAGCCGCCAGTTCGTCGGTGACCCAACCGGTTCCGTTGACGACATTGGAGACGGTTTTGGCCGAGACGCCGACCCGGTCGCCGACGTCTTTGAGTGTTGGACGGGCCATGCGCCTCCCTCTCCGTTGCGATCCTGCGCCGCTCACATTGGCACAGCATCGTGTCTTGTTCAACGCTTACCGTTCATGTATAACAGTATTCGACCCGTTCGTTCAACGTTGAACGGTATTCGAAGGAGAAAGAGCGATGAACACACAGCACAGCCCCGACACCGGTCGGCGTGGGCGGTCTCGCAGGAACGTCGTCATCACCGCCGGTATCGGTGCCGTAGCGCTCGCGTTGGCGGGATGCACCGGGCAAGGCTCAGCCGGTAGCAGCGATGACAGCACGGTGGACGGCAAGATCGTCCTGAACTTCTGGAACGGTTTCACGGGTCCAGACGGGCCGGCGCTCCAGCAGGTGGTTGACGATTTCAACGCATCGCAGGACGGCATCGAGGTGAAGACCAACATCATGCCGTGGGACACGCTGTACCAGAAGGTGCTCACATCGGTCGCGAGCAACGACGGGCCGGACATCATCGCGATGTCGGCGACCCGGATGCCGCAGTTCGCGTCCGAGGGTTTGTTCATGCCGGTCGATGACTACTACGACAACGCCGACTACGACAGTGCCGCGCTCACCGAGGCGGCAGTCGAAGCGTCGATGTTCGATGGCAAGAACTATGGCGTCCCGGTGAACTTCACGCCGATGATGATGTACTACAACAAGGATCTGTTCATCGCTGCGGGCCTCGATCCCGAAGCCCCGCCCACCACGTGGGACGAGTTCACCGCAATGGTTCCCAAGCTCACCGTCGACGAGAACGGTGACGGAAAACCCGAACAGTTCGCGATCGCGCTCGCCGATCACGAGACCGTGCCGATCTTCCCCTCCCTGCTCTGGGGAACCGGCGGCAGCATCGTTTCGGACGACGGCACCACCTCGACTCTGGGCGATCCCGAGTCGATCGAGGCACTCGACACTTGGGTCTCGCTGGTCAGAGACCATAAGGCCTCACCCGTCGGGCTGAACGGGGCGGATGCTGACAAGCTGTTCCAGACTGGAAAAGCCGCCATTGAGATCGTGGGTCCGTGGATGACGACCGGCTTCGACGAGGCCGGCCTCAACTACGGTCTCGCCAAGCCGTTCGCCGGTCCGACCGCGGATGCCGTGCTGGCGGACGTCGTTGCAATGGGGCTGCCGGCCAATGCCAGTGACGCGGACAAGGATGCCGCGTACACGTTCTTCGCCTACTGGAACTCCGTCGAAGGACAGACCACCTGGTCGGACGGTTCGGGGTTCCCGCCCACGCGCTCCGACGTCGCCGACCTCGTGACGAAGAGCCCCTACCCGGCGATCTTCGGTGCGACCGAGGTCACGGACAGCGCGAAGATCCTCATGCCCGGCATCGCGCAGGGCGGCCCCATCCTCGAGACCGTCTTCACGCCCGCGCTGCAGAAGGCGCTGAATGGTCAGGGGACGGTGGAGGAGATCTTCGCGGAAGCCTCCGCTCAGGTGCAGGCCGAGCTCGACAAGTAGCACGACTCGACAGGCGGGCGGCGCGCACGAGCGCCGCCCGCCTCCGGAAGGATCCAGATGACGACGACCATCAGTCCTCCTTCGGCTCGCACCGAAGCGCCGAACGCACGCCGGCCGGGGCTCAGAGCGACCGGGCGCCGAGCGGTCACGGCCTGGCTGTTCCTCGCACCCGCACTCATCGTCCTGATCGTGTTCACGGTGTATCCGATGATCCAGGCCGTCTATCTCTCGCTGACGAACTACAACCTGATCCGCGCCGCGGAGTTCATCGGGCTCGACAACTACGTCGAACTGTTCCGGGACCCGGCGTTCTGGAACGCTTTCGGTAACACGGTCCTTTACGCGGTGGTCGTCACGCCGGTCACCGTCATCTTCGCTCTGGTGTTCGCATTGATGCTGAACCAGCGCTTCGTCGGCCGCGCTTTCTCCCGGACCGCCATCTTCCTTCCGTTCATCGTGTCGCTCGGCATCATCGCCATCGCGTGGGCCTTCCTGTTGGACCCGAACATCGGTCTGCTGTCCTACTGGCTCAGCTTCATCGGAATCGTTCCGGAGCAGGGCTGGCTGAGCGACCCGCGCTACGCGATGGCGGCGGTGATGATGGTCGGCGTGTGGAAGAACGTCGGCTTCTACATGGTGATCTACCTCGCAGGTCTCCAATCCATCCCAGTCGACATGTACGAGGCGGCACGCCTGGACGGCGCCGGCCCGTGGCAGCGATTCCGCAACATCACTTTGCCGCTGCTGTCGAATCAGACTCTGCTGGTCTCCGTGCTGGCGCTGATCGCCACCTTGCAGGCCTTCGACCAGATCTACGTCATGACGCGCGGAGGCCCCTTCTTCACCACCGAGACGCTCGTGATGCTGATCTATCGCGAGGGCTTCCAAGAACTCAGGTTCGGCTACGCCTCATCGATCTCGTTCGTTCTGCTGATCTTTGTGTTCATCCTCTCGATGATCCAGTTCGGCTTTCTCCGTCGAAAGCAAGTGACCTACTGATGTCCGTTACTGCGCTCCCCATCAACGCCGACGAGTTCGGCGATCCCACGCGTCAGCCGCGCCGTCGCAGCGGCCCTGGAACCCCACGCGCCGCGAAATGGCTGCTGGCGGTCATGTCGATCCTCATCGGACTGATGATGCTGCTTCCGATCATCTGGATGCTGTTCACCGCATTCAAGCCCGAGGCCGACATCGTCACGTATCCGCCGACACTCTGGCCCCGCGAACTGACACTCGATCATTTCGTCGACGTCTGGAACCGCATCCCCTTCGCGCGTCTCTACGTGAACACGATCATCTTCGCGGGCAGCGTCACGCTGATCTCTCTGCTGTTCGACTCGATGGCGGCTTACGCGCTGGCACGACTGCCCTTCAAAGGGCGCGGCGTCGTCTTCGTCGCCATCCTGCTGCTGCTCATGCTGCCGTTCCAGGTCACGCTGATCCCGCTGTACGACATGCTCAACGGCATGGGGCTGACCAACACCCTTCCCGGCCTGATCGTCCCCCGCATGACCAATGCGTTCGGCATCTTCTTCCTCACCCAGTTCTTCCTCTCGCTGCCGAAGGATCTGGAAGAGGCCGCTCGGGTCGACGGCGCGTCCGAATGGCGCATCTACTGGGGCATCATCATGCCGCTCGCCCGCCCAGCGCTGCTGACGCTCGGACTGTTCCACTTCCAATACAACTGGAACGATCTGCTCTGGCCACTCGTGATGTCGTCCTCGGTCGAGACGTCCACGCTCCCCGCGGGACTCGCGCTCTTCATGGGCCAGCACGTGGTCGAATACGGGCTGCTGATGGCGGGGTCGCTGCTTGCACTGATGCCGGTCGTCATTTTCTTCCTGCTCATCCAGCGCAGCTTCGTCGCAGGTATAGCTACCACCGGACTCAAGTAAGCCCAGCTCGAAAGCCACCCAACTCGAAAGGATGCCGCGTGAGCGACGTTCCCTGGTACCGCGACGGCCGATTCCGCTACGGCGTCGGCATCGAAGACACCTTCATTCCCCAAGAAGCTCTCGGGCACCGCAGGCTCGACGAGTACGAGCTCACGCAGCACTACGCGCGCTGGAGCGATGACCTCGAGCTGGTGAGAGAGCGGCGCAGAGTTCCTGCGTTGGGGGATTCCCTGGTACCTCGTGGAGCCGCGGCCGGGGGAGTTCGACTGGTCCTGGATCGACCAGGTCGCCGCGAAGATGCAGCAGCTCGGACTGCGGTGCGTGGTCGATCTCATGCACTACGGCACTCCGCTGTGGCTGGACAACTCCTTCCTCAACGCGTCCTACCCGGAGCGCGTGGCATCGTACGCGCGCGCCGTCGCCGAGCGCTACAAGGATGTCTGGTCGGATTTCACTCCGTTGAACGAGCCGCTCGTGAACGCTGAGTGGTGCGGTCAGAACGGCCAGTGGCCGCCCTACCTCCACGGGCAGGACGGGTTCGTTAAGGTACTGATGCAACTCGCTGGCGGAGGCATGGTCCGGCTGACGCACAAGCAGGAGATCGCTGCAGTGCACCCCGACCCGACGTTCGTACACGTCGATGCGGGTTTCCTCTACGAAGGCGAGACGTCTCCGGTGCCCCGCGAGATACTCGACGAACGCAAGTTCCTGTCCTTGGATCTGATCAGCGGACGCTTCGATGATGCGCACCCGCTGCGCGGCTGGCTCCGCGAGCACGGCGTGACGGATGCGGATCTGCAGTGGTTCCGTGACAACGCGGTGACGCCCGACATCGTTGGCGTCAACTACTACCCGCGCTTTTCGAACGGCAGCATCGTCGACGGCGTGTTCGCTCCCATCCCCTCCGGGGTGAGAGGTCTTCGAGAACTCGTAGAGCTGTATTCCGCTCGCTACGGCCTGCCGATCGTCGTCACCGAGACTTCGCTCGTCGGATCACCTGGGGAGAAGATCGAATGGCTGCGGGACTCGGCGGCCGAACTGTCTGAGCTACGCGCAGAGGGTCACGCCGTCGCCGGCTACACCTGGTTCCCGTTCTTCACGATGGTGGACTGGCTTTACCGGTTCGACCAGAGTGCCAAGCCCGATGAGTGGTTCATGGAGTTCGGGCTCGTGGACCTGGTCCGCGGTGCCGATCGAGGACTCGAGCGGGTGAAGAATGCGTCGTTCGATGTGTTCCGCGAACTCGCCGGCGGTCCGACACAGTAAGCGGCATCGCATCCCAACGACTGCTCTCGCGCAGCCTCTACTTGCGGACCGCAGCCGACAAGTCGCGCTGTGGTGAAGCACGATTCTTTCCCGCGGTCAGGACAGCGAGAATGGGCGTTCTCAGCCGGGGCCCCGACCTCCGGGTTGACGCTTCCGCACCTACTCGCGCCCTCTGCAGGCTCTTCGCTCACCGGTCTGAGCCCGGGCGAGCGCACAAGACGCAGGAAGCATTGCCCGGCGCCATAGTGCTGGGTCCGGCGGGACATGGAGACGGTGGGTGTGAACAAGGGTGTGAACAAATGAGGAGATCGAGTGCAGCCGAACGCAGCGTTCGAGA